>NZ_CP062310.1:0-1200000 GCF_014876775.1 Infirmifilum lucidum
TTTCGTGAAAATCTGAAATGAATTTGTCAAAATCCCTCAGCTTATCAAAATTATCGGGAGCACAACCTCCTTTTAAGTGGATTAATCCTCAACCCTCCATCCAACACACCAAGGCATCCTTTCGATAATCCAACTTCTATTATGTCCGATGTGGGAATTGTATACCTATAAGCCTTCACCCTATCTTCATAATCCTAAAGTAACTTGTAGGAGTAACCTATGCGACCTTTCTTCATAAATTAGTCTTGCTTTCATCGTTTTTCTATACCTTGATTAAACCAACAATCCCGAAAATAGCCACGATTAAACCTATTATTCCAAGCAACCCAAGATACTTTAGTTTTTCATTGTAGTATTTAAAATTTCCAAAAAGACTGAATAGACAAAACAAGAATAACTGCCAAGGATCATGAAATCTAAATGCTTGAAATCCCGAGAAACCTAAAAAACCAAGGAAACCTAACATCTGTACTCTCAATTCCAAAATAATTCACGATCGGCGTAACGGCAGAGAGAGCCATTGTGATTACTAAAAAGAATTTGAAAGCAGGCTTCCAGTTTTCATCTTTGACGCTTTCAAAAAATTCAGTTGGATTTTTTAACAAGTTGAGCAACCTCATTTTTATGAACCTCTTCTTAACGTGTTCTTTTTGATTATTCTTGTGCTTTGAAGTGAGATTTCGCCTATGGTTTTGTGGATAAAAGATGTCACCAGCCTTCTACAATTTCTCATTACTCAATCATCACGTAGTATAGATATAAAACCTATAATTGCTAATGGTAGATTTGGGAAGCCCGGAACTTTACCCGATTTCAATCCTCCCATTGGGACGCGACTTGTTCTGATCTTTAGGATTCTAGGAAGAAGCAAACCGTAAAGGGAGATTAAGAATAAGGGGGTGTGAAGTACGCCGCTTAACCACCATAATTCTGGGAAAACCACTACTGCTGATATATTAAAAAATCCGTAAAGAAGACCCGCAGAGCACGTCACATTAAGAACTTTCTTGTTCACTTGAGGATAAATTAAAGTTAAGATTGCTACAATCACCGGTGTTGTCAAACAAAAGGCAACTCCAAAATCTGAAGTCAGCAAGTAGATGGGGTTAAAGTCTATCTCGCCTTGGGGACCAGCTGGAAACCAGAAAGCTAGGAAGGCAAAAGGTATTACCCAATACCGCCACCAAGGATGTCTTCTGAAGGCAAAATCGTTTTGAGGGTTAAGGGCCTCTTTCGCCCATACCATGCCCACTATGAGGAATATCACAACATTTGAGGTCAGGATGGAGAAGCCATAATCCTTGATGGTGGCGATGTTTTGAAGGAAAGCTATGAGAATGTAATCTCCAGCCACGAAGGCATTGAAAAGGCATCTGAACCTATTGCCATATCCTATTAACAAGATTATAAGAGTGATTGCAAGTACGTGCGCTCCTATGGCTATCGCAGTGTATTTACCACCTGTCGTGGACAGGACCCTGCGAATAACCTCTCCTGTCTCAACACCCCAAACAATGCCTTTCCCGCTCGTGATAGGGGGTAAAAAGAGAATGATGAGTATGAAGAGGGGGAACAGGAATTTGCTGCTATACCACTTCATAAATCTCACCCATATCTTTCGATTTCCAGTCCATTATATCATTAGCGCAGATAGTTCCTGGGGCAGGTCAAAGAACCTTTACCACTAGCGTTTTTATCTCGAACGGGGAGAGCTTGAGCCTAAACGACGTAGACCCCCCGGATACGGCGACTAGGCTTGTCTCGGGTATGTCTGACTCGTACACTGTGGCCTCGACGGGAAGTAAGCCTTCGACTTCGGCTCCAGCCCCCGTAATGTCGTATACTCTAGCGACGACGCCACGCCCGTCCTCCGAGACTTTGAGTGACTCTAGAACCGCCCCCCTTAGCTCGAGCAGGGACTTCTCCGGTGGGAGGCTCCCGCCAGACCCCTGCTTTACGGCTCTTTTGGCGCCGGAGAAGAGAGCGTACGCCATCTCGTAGACTCTCCCGCTCCTGTAGTCGCCGGCGTGCGGGCACAGGTAGACTCTCGTGCCCATCTCCCCCAAGTCTGACCACGGGTTAGGCATGCTGGGGGACTTGAGTAGGCTGAGCCCGACCCTACCGCCCTCGAAGCTATAGCCGTGCCTGTCTACTGCTATGACGGCCAGGCCGCGTTTTCCGTCGCTGACGTCTACCCAGTGGAGGGCTGGAACCTCGAACATTGCCGCCGCGCGTCTGTCTAGCGGCTTTGTAAGCCTCTCCACCACCCCGAAGGGGACGTGGCAGTAGGCGCGGTCTACGTCGAATACAGTGTCTACCCACGCTTTAAGCAGCCTCGACTTGTCGTGCCAGTCGAAGCGGAAGTCCAGCTCTACGAGCTCCAGCCCCGAGTAGACGTTCACGTTCAGCCTTATAGTCGAGTTGCTATACCTGAAGGCCATAGCCGCACTCGCGACGGCGGGCCCCGTAGAGGCTATCCTGGGCCCTTCAACCAGAGCCGGCTCCTCCGACGGCAGGAGGAGCGCCGACTTGTCGATGTCCCACGCGTCAAAGTTCCCCGGCTTGTCGACGTGTACCCTCAACTCCAGGCCCCTGAGGGCCTCAAACCCGTGCCGCCTGCTGTAGACTGAGGATATCCTACCGCCCCTATCGACAGCCACGAGGATCCCACCGTTCTCTAAGACTACCCTACCTCCAGACTCGTAGGCCCTCGCCTCACCGAAGACCGTGCCTCCAGGTGCGGGGTAGAGCGTAGTGTAGCCGAGCGGGGGCAGCTTCACGACTGCAATAGCCCTGCTCTCCGCCTCCTGGCAGGCTACGAGTGAGGGCGAGGCGTAGGCGCAGGAGGGGATCTCCACCGGCAACACTACCGGCCACGAGAGCCTGTTGAACAGCACGATGCTGCCCTCGGGCGCAGATACGTGCTCTACGATCCTGGCAAGCGCCTCCTGGCTAGCGTCCTCGAGGGACTTGATCGCCTCTTCGAGTTCCCGGTAGGACTCCTGGTAAGCCTCGTAGCACGAGGAGCCGGGCAGGACGTCGTGGAACTGGTTCCTGAGAATGACTTTCCATTCCTCGCTGAAGCGCCTCGCCCCGCCGAATCCGTGGAGTAGCGAGACTGCAGCCAGGAAGTCTGCCCAGACGGCCTCGTTCTCAGCCATAGCCATCAACTGCTTAACCCTTAGGTTGGTAGTGTAGACCCCTCGGTGGAACTCGTTGTATATCTCGCCCGTCCACACTGGCAACTTGTCCCTGCTCTCCATCAGTTTCCCAACGTACTCGTCTTCGCCTGGAGCTGCGGCGAGCCTTGGAACCAGCGAGAGCTTCTCCAGGAGCTTAACCCTCTCCAGCATGGTGAAGGTGGGGCCTCCGCCCCCGTCGCCGAACCCGTAGGCGTGTACAGCTACGGGGAAGACGTCCTTCTGCTTATACCTACTCCAGAGCGCGCGCAACTTCTCGGCCGTCAAGACGCCGCTGTAGGTCTGAACCAAGATGTGTGGTATGACCTCGGAGCCGTCTAGAGCCCTCCACACGAACGCGTGGTAGGGGAACTCGTTCGTGTCATTCCACATGACCTTGTGCGTGACGAAGACCTCCAGCCCCGACTTCCTCAGCAACTGCGGGAGCTGCGCCGAGAAGCCGAAGCTGTCGGGTAGCCAGCCGATCCTGCACTTCTTCCCGAACTTCTCCAGGAAGTACCTCTGCCCGTAGAGGAACTGCCTGGCAAGAGACTCCCCTGTGAGGAGCTGCGTGTCCGACTCAACCCACATCCCGCCCACGGGCAGCCACAGCCCCTCCTCGACGAGCCTCCTGACCTTCGAGAACAGCCCGGGGTCTAGCTCTTCCAGCCAGGAGTAATTCTGCGCCCCGCTCTGCACGTATGTGAACTTGTAGCCCATCTCTGCCAGCCTTACTACCGTGCTGAAAGTCCTCCTGACCTTACGCTTCGTCTCGCTGAAGGGCCAGAGCCACGCAGTGTCGATGTGCGCGTGCCCGAACAAGAAGACCTCCCCCTCGGGCTTCTCCGCGGCGAAGAGGGGCTCGAGTTCCTCCAGCACAGCTTCTAGCTCCCTCCTGACAGCCTCGGGGTCTGGGCGTGG
The DNA here is from genome assembly GCF_014876775.1 of Infirmifilum lucidum. Classification (NCBI taxonomy): domain Archaea; kingdom Thermoproteati; phylum Thermoproteota; class Thermoprotei; order Thermofilales; family Thermofilaceae; genus Infirmifilum; species Infirmifilum lucidum. The sequence continues at coordinate 4,101 of NZ_CP062310.1, forward strand.
AGTGTCAGGAACGAGCCCCCGCGAGACGGCGGGCCCGTAGACGGAAGAGTTGTACGCGTAGTCCCACCTTAGAGCCCTGAGTTCCGGGTTCCTCTCCTGGAGCGTGAAGCCGTAGAGCATGACTGAAGCCGCGTATACCTGCAGTTGCGAGGGGGAGACTGTTATCTTCGAGGCCGCTCTTGACAGGACTTCTCTAACTGTAGCGTCTGTCTGTGCAAGCTGTACGAGATCAATGACCGCCAACAGTGTTGTGAACTCCTCCCAGAGGACTGATGCAACGCCAGCCCCGATGAACCCGAAGACCCACGGGCTCTCCCCGAAGAGCCTCCTGGGAGTAGCCACCACTCGCAACGCATGGAGGCCGGGAGGCAGCTTGGCGAGCCTGTGGTACTCGTCGACAGCTTGGTACAGCTCGCCGTCCACGTAGAGCTCGCCGTTGCCCGTAATGTCCAGCCTCAAGAGCCAGGCTCCAGGCCCCTCGCCTAAACTGGCCCTCGTCTCAAACGCTAGCTCGCTCGCCGGGGATACCGTGCGCGTGAAAGGCAGGGCGACTTCTAGGCCCTCGTGCATCCACCTGGCGAGCTCGCTGAAGTCCAGGATAGTGGAGGCCAGGAGGTCGAAAAACCTCCTCTCGATCTCGGGTATGTTTAGGCTCATCACAGTAACTTGCCACATACCAGTTTATATACTTGAGCGCTAGTGAATGCTCTGGGAGGAGTGCTTGGGGGTTTGTGAGGCTGAAAGCTCTAGTAGGCTCTCCGGACAAGACCAGGCTGAAAGAAGTTGAGTTCCTAGTGGATAGCAGCTCGTGGTACATGGTTCTGCAACCTAGCACTGCCGAGGAGCTCGCCCTGTCTCCCGTGGCTAGGAGGAAGCTCGTAGTAGCTGATGGCAGGACTTTCTCGTTATGCCATCAACGCCCTGAACCGAAAAATCCCTCTTTTCCTCCTCCACTGCCCGCCCTCCCAGGCGCTGCTTCTAGGGGATCGGCGCAGTCTTGTTCGCATGCTTTGTAGCCCTCTACGGCGGATGTGTTACAGGCTTCAATGTTTAAAATAAAAATCCGATGCCGACTACTGTTTCTTCTGCTCGGACTTTTTCACGAGCCACATTGAGAGAAAGTAGAGGGCTACGAAGGGTATGCCTAGAGCCAGGTCGCTGAAGGGCGTCGGGTCTGGCGTTATGAGGGCCAGTATGACGTAGCCGGCGAACACTATATACCTCCAGTTCTTGTTCAGTGTCTCGTAATTCACTACGCCTATCTTGTGTAGCGTGAGCATTGCGAGTGGGAACATGAAGAACACGCCGGTCGCCAGGCTACCGAGGAATATGTCGTTGTAGAACTCCTCGATCGAGAAGAGGAGGCTAGCGCCGCCTAGGGTGGTTATCCACACTGCCGTTGCGAAAACGATAGGCATGACGACGAAGTAGCCGTAGAGTATGCCGGAGAGGAAGAGCCCCAGGGCCATGAACACGTACTTGCGGACGATTCTTCTCTCGTGGGAGTACAGCCCGGGCTCTACGTACCTGTAGATCAGGATCGTCGTCACGGGGCTCAGCGCGGCTATCGTTATCAGCGCCGCCAGGTATAGAGCGGCCGTTAGGCTGTCGAACCAACCGTGGGCTATTAGGGTGACCTTGGCGCTACTGACGCCGAAGAGCTTTGCGAAGGGGTAGGCGAAGATGTTGTGCTCGAAGTCCAGCATGTAGTTCTTCGTGAGGTTCATGGCGTAGAACAGGAGCGGGTCGTAGGCTCTGGGGAGCTCGTTGGGGGCTGGGGCTATTAGGAGCGCCAGGATGAGGACAACGTGAAGTATGAGTATTTTCCTGAGGGTTTCAAGCAGCTCGGAGACGTGCTCGAGGAGAGGCTTCTCGGGTAACCGCTCCTCGCTACCCGTACAACCACCCTACTCTGCGCAGAGATCCTCGCGGCACCTGACGGCCTCTACGCTCTCGCCCTCCAGCTCACTCCTCCTGAGCAGGTCTACCAGCGTGCTGAAAGCCTCGCGGCGCGCCTCGTAGATCTTGGACAGCTGGCTCAAGAGCTCCCTTGGCCCCGAAGCGTCTCCACTGCTCAGCCTCTCTACGAGCCTCCTGGCGACCTTCTCGGCGCACTCGTCGCAGTGCACCACCGCCATTGATAGGTGCTTGAAGGTACACCAGAGGCTTTCAGCTGCAGTCCTCTCCTCTCCCCCGCCCCCGTTCTGCCTTATCCCGGCAACCTCTAGCAGAACCTCGCCCAGGGCCTTCCTACTCATCCTGAGCTTGTCTATGTGTGCTACAAGCCTTGGCTCGCCTAATTGCGAGTCTATCTCGAGCAAGTGCTGTTCAGCGTGGGCTATGTGCGCTATGGCGTAGATAAGCTCCTGGAGGAGAGCCTCCTCGTAGACCGGTGACTTCTTGCTGTCAGCCATACACGCCCCGAGACTTTTCTAGCATAGGACAGTATATTAAAGTTTAGGGCTTTCTCACCTCCACTGATGAAAGTGAAACTTTTTATTTCCCTGTAGCTACGTGTTCAAGGTCTATCCTATGGGTGGGTATGCTGTCGAGATAAGGAACTTCACTAAGCGCTTCGGCCCTACTGTCGCCGTGGATAACCTAAACCTCGACATATACGAGGGCGAGATTTTCGGCCTTCTCGGCCCCAACGGCTCTGGCAAAACTACTACCCTGCTCACGCTGGCGACGGTCTACAGGCCGACGAGTGGGGACATCTACGTCTTCGGGCACTCCGTCACGAGGGAGGGGGATCTCGTCAGGAGGTTCGTCGGGATAGCATTCCAGGAGCCCAAGGCCCTGTGGATAGACACGCCCTACGAGCTGTTGCTGTGGCACGCGAGGGTGGTCGGCTACTCTTCGAGTGGGGCGAAGGAGGTCGTAAGGGAGGTCATGGAGAGGTTAAACCTGTGGGAGCACAGGAAGAAGCAGTTCTACCAGCTCAGCGGCGGTACGAGGAAGAAGTTGGAGATAGCTAAGGTGCTCATCCAGAGGCCTAGAATCGCGATATTCGACGAGCCGACAGCCCAGGTAGACGTCATCACGAAGCACGCGCTGTGGGACATGATACGTGAGCTCAGGGACGAGGGCTCGACGGTGATTGTAGCTACTAACGACATGTTCGAAGCTGAGCGTATCTGCGAGCGCCTCGCGATAATGTACAAGGGGAAGCTCAGGGCTCTAGGGCGCGTGGAGGAGCTCAAAGACAAGATACCGGGGGGAGACGTCGTCGAGATACACTACGAGGGCGACGAGAGCACGGTCAGGAGAGTCCTCGAGTCCATGGCGGATGTTGGCAAGTACCAGATAAGCGACCACAGAGTCCGGATATACCTGAATAAGGGCGAGGAGAAGGCTGTGGAGATAATAAGCTCTTTCTCGAGGTCGAACCTCAAGATCAAGAAGATAATGATACAGGAGCCGACGCTGGACGACGTTTTCTTCTACTTCACGGGTGCAACTCTCAGGGAGTGAGCTAGATGTCGCTACGCGAAGACTTGAGGGGGCTCTGGCTCCTAGTACTCTGGGATCTCAACAGGATGGAGCGCAGAACGCTCTTCGTGGTCATGCGCGTCACGTGGTTCGCCATACAGGTCTCTATTTTCGGCCTAGCTCTCTCGGCCATGGTCAGGTTCAGGGAAATAGCCGGGGCGACCCTCGACTACTACCACTTCTACTTATTCGGGGTCTACACCTCAATGCTGTTCTCAGTGAGCGTTTCCAGGGCTTACGACATTGCAGAGGAGTTCGAGGAGGGCACGATCGAGTACCTGTTGTCCCTGCCGATATCCAGGCGCGCACTTGCCCTCGGGAGAGCACTAGGCGGGGGGCTAGCGGCCTTCATCTTCACGCTCCCAATGTACGCCTTCATAATATACCTCCTGGGGGACTACGACCCCAGGGCCGTGCTCATCTCCCTAGCCGCGGCACTGGCCTTCTCGGTGGGCGTCGTGGGCTTCGTCCTCTCAGTGGTGCTGAGCCTGAAGTCAAGCGATACGACAGACATAGTGTTCGGCTTGCTGGACGCCGTCCTGATAAGGCTCAGCACAGTCTTCTACCCTGCAGTCGTCCTGAGCAAGATAGCACCCTACTACTACTCTGCCCTCCTGAACCCCATATCGCACTTCGTGGACTTCCTGCGCACAGTCTTCTTCTTCGAGGAGTTCAGGGCGATAACTATAGCTAGCCCGGATCTCATGGCCTGCTACCTGCTGGGCTTCGTCGTGGGGCTCTCCAGCCTGGCCATCCTAGTCGTTGAGAAGGCCGTAGAGGGTGGTGGGTGGAGGTAATGGTGTTCAGGAGTCTGAGGAGCGTCTGGTTGGTAGTGTACAGAGACCTCTCGAGGTTCTGGAAGTACAGGTTCTGGCTCGCGGGGCAGGTCGGGATGAACCTCGCGGACATACTCATTTACGCGCTCGTGTTCAGCAACATGATCAACACGCAACTCATACCAGACTACTTCAAGTTCTTCACGACCGGCGTCATAGCAATAGCCGCATTCGCGTCCGCGTTCTCAATAGGCAGGGAGGTCGGGATCGAGATCAGGAGGGAGTACACGCACTACCTGCTGGGGCTCCCCCTCTCTCGTGGCGAGCTGGTTGCGGGCCGAATACTCGGCGGGATGCTCCGGGGCGTCGTCTACCAGTCGAGCTTCGTGGCCCTCGCAGCAGTCCTCGTGGGCACCCCGGATCTATTCGGGTGGCTCCTAGTCCTGTACACCTCCTTCGCGCTGTCGGCGTCAATGTCTGGGCTCGCGATAGCGATTTCGTCCTCGACGAAGGACTTCAACCTCCAGGCGACGTTCAGGGCTCTCACCTACTACATTCTCTTCTTCTTCTCGAACGTCTTTTACCCGAGGCAGGTTCTCGAACTGAGGTTCCCTGGGGCAGTAGTCGAGGCCATAGGCTATACGCCTGTGTCGCTCGCGGCGGACATTTACAGGTGGGCCTTTCGGTATAACGCGGCTGTAGACGTCGCCCAGCGTGTCGTGCTCCTAACAGCCTGGACAAGCGCCATGCTTGCTATAGCGGCGGCAGTCTACCTGCGGAACCTGACGAAACAGTAGGCCCTGCAACTTGGGAGAACACCAGTTTTAAACAGCGGCTGGCGGTGTGAGCGTATGGCCGCCGTGGATTTCGTAGTGCTCGGTTGTGGCTGGGCTGGAGCGCTCCTATCGTACAAGCTCAAGGAGAGTTTCCCACGGGCTAGGGTCGCCTGCCTGGAGGCTTCGAGTAGCCCCGGGGGGCTTCTTAGGACGGCGGTCGTGGACGGCTTTACCTTCGATATCGGGGGGAGCCACATAATATTCTCCCGGGACAGGGGGCTCCTGGATGAGATGCTGGGGTTTGCAGGCGACGTCGTAGCGCACGAGAGGCGGAGCTTCATAATGTACAACGGGTACAAGGTTCCATACCCGTTTGAAAACGGGATATACGTGCTGCCGCCTGAGCTCAGGGCCGAGATCCTGGTAGACTTCGTAGAGGCCCTGCTGGAGGGTGCTAGGGCTGGATGGGGGCCGAAGAACTTAAGGGAGTGGGCGGAGACATTCTTCGGTAGGGCGATTTCCAGGGAGTACCTCGTACCCTACAACGAGAAGATATGGAAGCGGCCAGCGGAGAGCATTGCCTCGGACTGGCTCTACACCCCCGGCCGCCTCCCCCTTCCGGACTGGCGGGACGTCGTCAGGAGCGGTGCCGGCGTGCCTACCACGGGCTACAGGGAGCAGGCCATCTTCTACTACCCCCGCGCCGGGGGCATACAGAGCCTGTACGAGGGAGTGGTATCTGCAGCGAGGAACCTTGGAGTAGTGTTCCTCTGGGGTTACCGGGTTACGAGGCTCGAGAAGCAGGGGATGTGGGTGGTAAACGGGGAGGTAGAGGCCCGCAGCGTGTTTTCCACGCTCCCAATAACAGAGTTGCCGGCGATACTAGACCTGCCAAGCGACGTCGAGCGGGCGGCGGCGAGCCTCCAGTACAACAGGGTCATCGTCGTCGGGGTAGCCCTCAGGAAGAGGGCCCCGCCGGAGCACTGGGTGTACGTGCCCCAGAAGGAGATAATCTTCCACAGGTACGCCTGGATATCCAACTACAGCCCCTTGAATGCTCCCCCCGGACACTCGTCCCTGATCGCCGAAATCACCGTGGAGCCGTGGAGGAGCCTCAGGGTGGAGGAAGCCATAGAGGAGACTATCGAGGGGCTGAAGCAGCTGGGCGTCGTGAGCGAGTCTGAGGAGGAGGTAGTCTTCACCAATGCCTGGGTTCACGAGTACGGCTACCCCGTCTACACCCACGGCCACGCCGAGGCCAGGAGCAGGGTTCTCGGGTACCTCGAGAGCTGTGGCGTGAAGAGCCTGGGGAGGTGGGGATCCTGGCACTACTGGAACATGGACCGCGTCCTCGCAGAGGTCAACAGCCTTGTGTCTGCGCTCAGGCCAGGTTGAGCCTCCTAAGAACCTCCTTGACGTCGAACCTCTCCCCGGCTCTTATCCAGGCCTCCTCCACGTAGAACCTCACGGCTAGCCTGAGTGCGTCCGGGTCTATAGCCAGCTCCTCCGAGTCTGAGTTGAAGTACGATGCGAGGGTCAGCGAGGACGCGAGCTGGACAGCCCTGCGCTCCAGCCTCATGGAGAAGGGTAGCACCTTGAACTCGCCCATAGCCTCCAGCATCGCCTCGCGGGCGCTAGTTACTGCCGCGAGGTCGCTCTCCCTAAGAATGATCCTCTTCGGGCTGAAGTCCCTAGTAGCCGGGTGCCCAGTCTGGATCGCGTGCACGAGCGTGAGGTGATCCCTTATCCTCGGCGCCATCCTCGCCATCTTCTCGGTCGTTACCCCGAGCATGAGCCTCTTCTGGCTCTCCGCGAGCTCCCTGTACTTCTCCTTCGTCAGCCTGTGGAGCCTGCAGAGCATCCTGTCCTCGATTGCGTTGAAGTTCGGGTCGCTTACTGTAACCTGGTACCCCCTCTCGAAGACCCTCGTGTTGTAGTTCACGCTGAAGAAGGACGAGAACCTGTACGGCCCGACCCTGTAGGTCTTGGTCTCGTACGCTATGACGCCGCCCTCGAGTGCCAGCTTGAGCGGCTCCACCATCCCCCTGTGCTTGAACCAGTCGTTGAACTCCGTCACTATGAAGTTGAAGCGCCTCCCAGCGTAGGCCTCGCCGATTGCTATGAACATGGCGGGCGTCATCCCGCCGCAGTACCTGTTCAGCCCCGGCAGGCCGTGGGCCAGCACCCCCAGCGACTCGTTGCCCACTATGAAGTCTTTCGTGGCGAAAGTCTTGCCAGTGCCGGGCTCGCCGAACAGTGCCAGGTTGAACCCCGTGGTCATGGATCTGTGGCCCGACTCCGTCACGACGGGCGTGTCCGTTAGCGAGTACTGCTGGGCCAGCGTCAGGAGCTCGTCGAAGTATATCTCCCTGCCGAAGAGGTCTACGAGGTACTCGACGAGCCCCTGGACGGAGAAACCCCTGCCGAACTCTATGGTCTCGTCGAGCCTCTCGCGGAGCAATTCCCCAAGGTAGGAGTTGTACTCGGACTCCATCTCGAGGACGCGGACGAACTCGTCCTCTGCCTGCCTCGTGCTGAGCCTGGGGATAGGCTTGGACTCCACGGTCTTTATGAAGTCCTCGACGACCGGCCTAATCTCCTCCGGTATAGTCCAGCTCCTCTCGCGCCCTGCCCCAGACTCCCAGACGATCTCCCACCTGTCCCGGAGCTGGGCCAGGAGGTGGGCCGGGTTGAACTTGGAGCCCAGGATCTCGCTGGCCCTAGCCGCCACTGCGGCGAAGGGCGCCTCGCCGAGCTCCATCAGGGCTTTCAGCAGCGCGTAGACCTTGATGCCGTTGAGCCTGAAGGCCTCCCAGACGGCCTTCTTGACTTCGCTCCAGGAGTCCTCGAGGTAGAGCTCGCCCCCCCTCACCGTGTAGTAGTGCCCCCTAAAGGAGTAGTAGCTCCTGTAGGGGGAGAGCTTGAAGACCTCGGCTAGCTGCGAGTCGTCTACCATCCTCGCGAGCTCCTCTATGCTCTTAGGCCAGTCGTAGTCTAGCCCTAGGACGCCCTTGTAGACCCTCGCCCTGAACTCCCACCCCGTGAGCTGCTCGAGTTGCGGGAGGAACCTCCTCAGCAGGATTACCCGCTCGACTATCTTGTCGTACGCCACTTAGACCACAGACTAGAGTATGACGAACTCCAAATTTTATTATAAGCTTTGCACCAGCGCCACGACAGCCGGCGTGACTAATCCCTCGAGGAGGGCGGCCAATAGGAAGAGCGCCACGATGATTGCCACGTCGCGCGGGAGCCTGCGGAGAGCCGCCTCTAGCCCTCCAGCTTTCCCCAGCACCCGCATCCACAGCAGCGCGCCCAGCTCGAGGGAGACGCTCGCGGTGTATATCAACGCAGGGATCTCGAAGACCCCATGCGGGAGAATCGAGGCAAGGACAACTAGCAGGGGCCTGCCCGTGGATATAGCCATCGAGCTCACCAGCCCTAAGAGGGCGCCGTTGCCCGCCACGACGATGGCCGGTACGATCACCGTGAGGCCTAGCGCTAGCGTGACTAGTGCTACTCTAACGTTGTTCACGAAGATAGCCAGGGACAGCCAAGGCCCGGGCGTAATGCTGCCCCCAATTTTCCCGATGACAGCCTCGCGTATCAGGCTGTAAAGAGCCCTGGCAGCTTCAGGGGAGACCAGGGGGAGCGCGTACCCGGCCGCGAACCCCCAGAGGAAGAGAACCGTAGACAGCACGATGAGCTTCCGCCTCATAGGCCAGCCAACCGCCACTACGGGGAATTCGGCCGCGACGGCTAAATATTTTACCCATGTCCCAGTAGTAGAGAGCGCGGAGAGTCTGGAGCGCCTTCTCGAGAAGTAGGCCGCGGAGGACAGGGAGGCTAGGGAGATCTGGAGGAAGCCTGCAGACTGGGGCTACACGCCCTTAACGAGCTGAAGACTCGGGCTAGGATACTCGTAGTCGTCTAGCTCAGCAGTAATTATTATCTGCTGTCAACCCATTACTACCGACCGTGTTCGCCGACAGACTCCAGGAGCTCGACGACTTCTTTGTGCCCCATCGCCCTCGCAAGGTCTAGGGGCGTCCTGCCATCATTGTCCCTGGTGTTTACGTCTGCACCCCTATCCAACAGCAGCCTCGCGACCTCCAAGTGCCCACCGTCAGCAGCATAGTGTAGCGGTGTCCAGCCATACTTGTCCCTGGTGTTCACGTCTGCGCCCCTGTCGAGTAGTTCTTTTACCTTCCCGTAGTCGCCCCTCGCCGCCGCCTCCAGCAGTTCCCTGTCTACCGGGCCCTGCACGGGGGAGTACTCGCGGGGCAGGCATATAAACGTTGCCGCGAAGTGCTGTACCTCTACGCGCCGGCCTCCGCAGGGGAGCAGGTTCTGTGGGTGGTGTTCCTCTCTCTCCTCTTGAGCCAGCTCCTCAGCAACGTCCCGTTTGTCAAACTGTACATAACGTTCCTGTAATCCCAGAACGTAGAGGTTCCGGAGAGGGTATGGCTAGCCCTCGCCTCGTCCTCCACAATAGCCGGCAACCTCACACTCCTGGGGGGCCGCCTCCAACGTTATCATACTGGAGGTGCTGGAGTCGAGGTACGGCACGACAGTGACCTTCAAGGACTCCCTGAAGGTCGGGGCAGTAGTCACGGCCGTCAACACAGCAGTCTACGTGCTCTTCCTGCTGGTCTAGGCCAATAAGGAATATATTGCTGCTTCCCCCTACTACACACATGCACTCCCTAAGGCTCAGCCCCGAGGGCCTGAGGACGCTGAGCGCCCTCGCCGGGATAGTTTTAGTCCTTGTGGTCTTCGCCATCGCCCTGCAGTTCTTCTACAACTATCAGAGACCGCATCCCGGGGCTGACGTGGTGTCCTCCATAACGAGCCTGGCGTCCGAGGCAGTGTACCTCCTGGGCAAGGTAGCCTTCCTCGGGGTAGCACTCCTGGCTGCGACGCAACTGCTCAAGTACGGCTTGAAGAGGGGCAGCCCGGGAGGAGAGGCTTGACACTGCCGCTGAAGCTTATAGCGTACACCGCCTCAGCAACCCTCCTCCTGCTGTGCCTATACCCCCTCCTCGTCTTCGCGGGCGACGCGGTGAGGCTGGGCCCGGGGCTCTTCGAGGTAGTGCCGGACGTGTCCCTGGAGCCAGGCGGGCGCATAACCCTCAGGCTGATCCTAGTATACAACGGCAACATACCCCTAACTGACTTCACGGTGACGCTTAGGGCTAGGTGCGGCGGCGTAGCGTGCGCTGAGGCCTCGAGCAATCCTGCTACGCTGGTGCGCGGCGCGTCGAGCGTAGTCGAGGCGCGGGTGCCGCCAACAGCGGAGGCCGTGGAAGTCGTGGTCGAGGGAAAAGTGGGCGGCCTGTACAGGCTAAGAGCTAGGCAGGAGGTGTCGCTCGGTGTCGTTCGAGGCTGAGGAGGGGCGGGGGTGGGGCACTAGAGTGGCGGCCGCTGTCTTCTCGGCCATATCTTCGGCCGTGACGGCACTAGCCCTCTTACTCGCCGGCAGCTACGTCGCCGGCCTCCTGGGAGTCTACGCTGTGCGAGCCCCGCAGCTGGAGCTAGTCCTCCTCACGGTAGCCCTCGCCTCCTCTCTAGCCGTGGCAGGTAGGCTCCTCGAGGAGTCTCCGGTGAGCGTAGTCCTCTCCCTGCTCTCGAGGCTCGTCGGGCTGTACGCTTTCCTCCTCGGATTAGGCGGCACAGAGCTCAAGCTGTCCCTGCAGGGGGTCGAGGCTCAGCTCGACCTAAGCCCTATCGTCGCGGTACTGCTCGCCGGGGCTGTCCTGGTGTCGCTTGTCGACGCGTACAGCTGGGCTTCGAAGTAGGCCTAAACTTTTATTACTGACTCCGGGCTTACCGGGCCGGTGCTGGCCACGAGGCTGCTGGTGGTAGGGCTCGGCGAAGTCGGGCGGGCAGTGTACGAGGTTGCACGCGACTCGGGCAGGTTCGAGGTCTACGGCTACGACGTGGATACCGCTAAGACTACACACAGGCTGGAGGAGATACCCAGGCCCGTAGACATACTGCACGTCGCAATACCCTACAGCGAGAAGTTCGTTGAGATTGTAAGCCAGTACGCCTCGGAGTTCAAGCCCAGAGCCGTCATAATCCACTCCACAGTGGCCCCGGGCACCACGAGGAGGCTCCACGCCGCGTTGAAGCTGCCAGTGGCCTTCTCCCCTGTGCGGGGCAAGCACCCGAAGATAAGAGAGCACCTCTACTTCTGGCCCAAGTGGGTCGCCGCCCTGCCCAGGGAGTTCGCGGGGGAGGCGAGGAGGCACCTCGAGGACATGGGCCTTAAGGTCAGGGTGTGCGAGGAAGAGCCCGAGGCCCTGGAGCTCGCGAAGCTCTGGGAGACTGTCTACAGGGCTGTCATGATAGCCGCGTGGCAGGAGATAGACCGAATAGCCCGCAGGTACGGCGTGGGCCTCAAGACCATAGCGGAGTTCACGGCGGAGGTTCACAGCGTCCTGCGCGACAGGCCTGTCTACTACCCCGACTACATCGGGGGCCACTGCCTCATACCCAACACCCAGATACTCCACAGCGTAGCCCAGTCCAAGCTCCTAGAGTTCGTCCTCGAGTCGAACGAGAAGAGGCTCAGAGAGCTGCAGGATCCGGGGGTCAGGAGGGAGGTGGAGGATCTCCGGGAACTGTTCCTGAGCCTGACTAGGAGGGACTACTACGCCTAGCCTCTTATTTTAATGGTTAAACATATAACGGGGTGTTAAATTTGTAGTACTCGATGAAGCGGAGAGCAATATCGCCCGTAATAGCGACGCTACTACTCATAGTAATCGCAGTCGCAGCGGCAGTCCTAGCCTACATATGGATCATAGGCTACCAGGGCACGCTCACGCAGCAGGCCAGCGCACAGCAACTCCAAGAGAAGATAAAGATCGAGGCCGTCAGTTATTCAGCAGATACAAATACTCTTAGTGTATATGTTCGAAACATCGGGGATATTAGTGTAACAATTGCTAGCGCATACGTTCTAAACCCAAGCGGGACAGCCATAGCTACAACTGACTTTACTTCAAATAATGAGCTGCAGCCAGGACAGCTTCTAGGGTTCTCTATAACAGGCGTGTCGTTGCAACCAGGTTATACCTACGTTGCTAAGGTTGTCACTAAGAGCGGCACTGAGGCCACGTACACCTGGACTTACAGGACTTAGAGGCTAGCCTTAAATTACCGTTTTTCTCCTCTTTCTTAAGGGATCCATGTCTAGCGGGCTCTCCCCGGTAGTCTCGGCCCTCCTCCTAGTCCTGGTCGCGGTGGCCGGGAGCGCTCTCCTCTACTTGCTTGTCTCTGGCTTTAGGCCAGCGCCAGGCGGGTCTTTCTCCCTGCTGAAGGTCGAGGGTGTTGGGCTTGAGGGCGGGCTCGTCGCATACGTCAGGAACCTCGGCGAGAGGAGGGAGGTCGTGGACGCCGTCTACGTCTACGACAGCTCGGGCAGGCTTGTCTGGCACGCGAGCGGGCTGGGGCTAGCCCTGGAGCCTGGGGGGCTCGCTAGAGTCCCCTTGAACGCTAGCAGGCTGAGGGCCGGCGAGAGGTATAGTATCGAGGTTGCGGGTGCTAGCGGTGTCGTCGCTTCAGGGTTTAGCTTCGTGTTTACGGGCGGCTACCCTGTCTTCGGGGTTACGGGGTACAACTCCTCGATTACAGGGCCGCCTGGGGGCAGGGCTAGGCTTGTTGTTACAGTCAGCAACGTGGGGCTCCTGCAGGGTTACGGCCAAGTACGGGTCTATGACCACACGGGTAGCACGGTCAACACGACCGGCATTGCCTTGGGCCCCGGTAGCCAACAGACAGTCGTCCTCGACGTTGTCCTCCCTGCGTCGAGCGGGACTGTTACCTCGTTTGAATGTTTACGATAGGTTTTTATATTTGGGCTTTTTTGGTTTTTTTGGTTATTTCGTGGAGGAGAGGTTGTATAAGGTGAGCGAGGCGGCCAAGCGGCTGGGCATTTCGCGGGTCACTCTCAGGTCTTGGATTAGGCAGGGAAAAATCGCCGCTAAGAGGGTTGGTAAGCTCTGGATGATCCCCGAGGGCGAGATAATCCGCATACTGGGTGGAGGGTCTCCTGAGGGCGGGCGCGCGGTAATCTACGCTAGAGTCTCCAGTAGGAAACAAGAAATTGATGGCGACCTCGAACGGCAGGTGGAGAGGCTTAGACTGTACGCCTCCGCGAGGGGGTATAAGGTCGTGGGCGTCGTGACTGATGTGGCCAGCGGGCTCAACGAGGATAGGGAGGGTCTTGAGAGGGTCATGGAGATGGCCAAAGCCAAGCAATTCGATATTCTCCTCGTGGAGTTTAGGGACAGGCTCGCCCGCTTCGGCTTCGAGTACTTGAGGAGGTACTTCGAGGCCTTCGGTGTGAGGGTGGAGGCCGTTGAGGAAGGCGAGGAGAAAAGCTATATGGAGGAGCTCGTTGAGGACTTCGCCTCGATAATTACCAGCTTCGCTGCCGAGATATACGGGAAGAGGTCTAGGAAATTTCAAGAAGTCAAGAGGTACGTGAGGAATGTTATTGGAGAGAACGATTAAGCTGAAGCTGGTACCGCTCGATACGGAGAGCAGGAGGCTGTTGCATGATTTGCTCAAGAAATACGCCGAGTTGCTGGCCGAGGCTCAGAGGCTCGTCGTAGAGCTGGACATTAGGAGCGTTAAAAGGGCCCATGAGGCGTTATATAAGCTCTTGCGGGAGATGCACCGCGAGCTCCACAATAAATACGCCGAGGAGGCCTACAGGAGGGCCTTGGCCAATTACCGCTCGTACCTAAAGCTCAAGAGAAAATGGGAGAAGAGATTGAGGAGGCTAGGCTTCGAGGAGCCGAGGCCGCCCTCGGCCGAGGGCAATAAGGTCATCGACCTACATATTTCCGCATTCCGCTTAAGCCCCCCTCTGTTGGAGGTATCTTACGGCGGCGGGAAGACCATGAAGTTCTTGGCGATGCCGAACCCCCTCTTGGCCAAATACGCCGGGTGGCGCATCGGCAACTCGAAAATCCTAGTGGACAAGGGAAGCGCGTACTTGTTCCTAACGGTTAGGCGGAATGTTGAGCCCGAGGCCCGTCCCAATAGGATATACGTCGACGTCAATGAGTCCAGCATCGATTTGCTTGTTGCCGATTGGGGGCACGGCCTCGGCCTATTCTTAAGCGTGATGCATGAAGGCAAGGAGATCAGGAGGAGGTACCGCATCTTAAGGCGGAGTATTCAGAAGAAGGTGCGCGAGATAAGGAGAAGGAATCAGCTCCTCAGAAAATACGGCAAAAGGGAGAGGGAGAGGGTGAACCAAGCGGTGAGGAGGGCCGCCAAACTCATGGCCGACTTGGCGCTGGCGTATAACGCCGACGTGGTCGTGGAAAAGCTCAAGGATGTGACTTGGAGGCCTAGGGGCAATGGCGAGCTGAACTATCGCTTGAGGAGCCTCCCCTACAGGAGGATCGTGGAATCGATAAGGGATAAGGCGGCGGAGCGCGGGGTAAGGGTTCTCGAGGTGGACGCCAGGAATACGTCGGTAGAGTGCCCTATTTGCGGCCACGCGGACAAGAAGAACCGGAAGTCCACTACAGAGTTCAGGTGCACGAAGTGTGGCTTCGAGCTGCACGCCCAACTAGTCCCCACGGTAAACCTGGCCCGCAGGTGTGAGGGCGTAGTGGCCAGACCCGCGGGCCAGGAGGCCCTCCTAACTCTCGAGGAGGCCCCAGTGGTGTCCTCCGGTGAAGCCCCCCATGACCCGGTGAACCATGACCCGGCGAGGGGGAAGGCCCTGCCTGTACCCAAAACAGCCAAAATAATCAAAATATAAAGCAGGGCCGACCACTTATAAGTGGAGTATTTCAGTGTGGAACAACGTTACGGGCAGGCTTGACGACTCGAAGACCGTGACTGTCTGGGTGTCGGCGGGTGGGCTCAGGCTGGCGAGTAGGTCGGCTGTTTACTACGACACCTTCGACTCCAACCCCCTCGGCTCCAGCCTCCTGCCGCTCTCGTGTAGCTGGCAGTACGACGGTGCCGGGAAGCTCGTCTACGTGAGCGTTACCTCGAGGCCCAGTAGCTACGGCGGGGAGTGCATAGCGAAGATAGGCAACATTAGGGTGGAGGGGAGGGTGTACGTCGCAGCCGTCCTCAGCTACGTGTCCAGCGATAAGAGTGGTAGAGACCACTTCGGCGCTATCCTGCTCAGCTCGGGCACCGGGTACTTCTACGAGGCAGGCTACACTAGGCCGAACTTCTACAGGGTGTGGAAGTATGCCGGCAATTTCCAGGAGCTGGCTCAGGCACCAGTTACTGGCAGCGTCGACGAGAACGTGTGGTACGACCTCGTGGCGCTCTATAGTGCTTCGGGCGGGGTCATAGAGCTGTGGGCTTCAGGGAGCCGGAGAGTGTCCATAGCTGATGCCTCCATAAGTGTCGACTCCCTCGGCGTGGGGGCGTACGTGTACAAGGGGGCCCTGACCGTGTACTTCGACAACCTCGTCGTGGCCTTGGGCGCTAGGCCGTGGTTTGTGAACGTGACTGGGCTCCAGCAGGGCTGGGTTGCCAGGATAAGGGCTGGCTCCGTCACTGTCTCGAGCGCTGTTGCCGGGGGCGGGGGCGTGGCGTCAGTACTGCTGTGGCTCTCTAGTGCTGGCAAGGACTACGCGTTCATAGTTAGAGGTGCCGTGCTCGAGGTTCTCGACTCTAGCGGTAATGTAGTCGCATCGCTGGGCCCCGTGGACGTGGTGGGCGGGGACGTGTACGTGTATGGCTAGTTTCGGGGCGCTAACTTTATATTTCGCTTTTCTAATCGTGGGGTCGTGAACCTAGAGGAGGCTCTGCGCGAGGCCGTCGAGGAGTTCAACAGGTACCACGGCTCCGAGGGGAGGGCTAGAGTGCTGAGGGTGGAGGGGGACAGGTTCGTGGTGGAGTTCAGGGGTAGCTTCTGCGTGACTTGCGGCTTCTACGACTACTTCGAGGACTTCGCCTACCTGCTCGCGGGCAGGGGTTTCAGGGCTGGCGTAGTCTCTGTAGACGAGCTAGAGGACGGGGCAGTCGTAGAGTACAGGCTTTTAAGGGAGGGGGAGGAGTGGCGCTTCACGCCTGAGCGCGTCGTGTTGATACTCGAGTAGCGTGGCTACTGGCCGTAGAGGGGCTGGGCTAGCCTGTCTTCAGCGTCGCGAGGAATACTGGGGTGCTGTCCCTGTCGAGCGTGAGCGTCTTGAAGGGCTTCCTGCCCCCGGGTGGCCTCTTCCTCCACTTGACCTCGAGGCCCAGCGGCCTGCCGTTGACTACGGCTACAGCGTCTACTTCTGTCTTGTCCCTCCAGTAGTACGTCGGGTAGGCTCTCGCGACGTGCGAGATAACCGTAGCCTCGACTACTCCCGGCTCGTCGACCTGTACCCGGGTGTAGTGAGAGAAGACCCTGTACAGGAATGGATCCGTGAAGACCACTTTCTTGTTCTTCCTGTAATCCGGCCTGCCCGAGGTGTCGGCCCAGTGCACCACTCTGGCTAGCATTAGCTGCTCGAGTGTCTCCACGTACTCCCTGGCAGTGTTCGGCGAGGACACCGAGGTACTCTTCGCGATTGAGTGCCAGCTCACAGGCGTCGGTGTAGTCTCGAGTATGTAGGATACGACCTCCTTCATCGCGTTCTCGCTCTTGCCAGCCCTCAGCCAGTCTGCCCTCACCCAGTCTAAGTAGGCTTTGATAGAGGCGTAGGTGACTCGTCCCCTCTCGAAGAACTCGCGGATTGGTATCGGGAAGCCCCCCGTCTCCAGGTAGGACTGGAAGAGCTCCTGGAGGCGCCCCGCGTACACGGAGTTAGCTCTTAGACTCTCCTCGAACAACGTAGAGTCATCGAGCCCGGCTGTCCTGAGTTCTAGCCCGCTGAAGTGCCTGGCGTAGTCCGAGAAAGAGAGGGGGTACATGTAGACGTCCCTGCCGCGGCCCCTCCTGCCCGGGAACATCTCCTTGCCTGCTACGAGCTCCACGCTGGCTGAGCCTGTCACAACTAGGACGTCGTTCTCGAACAAACGAAGGTCTATCCTGGACTTCAGTGCCCTGAACCACTCCTCGACGAAAGTGACCTCGTCCAGGAGTATGACGGAGCTCTTCACGCCCCACGCCCGCCTCGCCGAGATATAGCCGTCTAGCACTTCCCCGAGCTCCTCGTAGTCCGACAGCTCGTCGCACGAGTAGTAGAACACTGACTTCGGGTCTCTCCGCTCCAGGAGCCTGTGGACTAGTATCTTCAGCGCGGTCGTCTTCCCGACCTGCCTAGGCCCGACGAGGAAGTTTAGGGAGTAGGGCTCTAGTGATATCTTCTCAATCTCGCCCGGAACCCACTTAACCCTGGCTCTCCTCCACTCCTCGTACACCGGGTCAGGTTCTTTCAGCCACCACGGGTTATACGACTCCATGTGCATTGTAACTGAAAACAGTTATATAAACCATTTGCATTCAGTCTGAACATAGAATAATACGGGCTTTCCTCCCCGGCTAGTTGCTACGAGTGCTGTGAGAAGGACTAAGAGCCGAAAATCTGCGACTCTCAGCGAAGTACAAGGATTGAGAACACTCCCTGAAGCCCTGGCGAAAGGGGGAACCCTTGAGCCGGGGAACCTCGCTCTCCGGGGCAAGCGTCAGCGTTTTCGCGTCGAGCGCGGCCTCGGGGAAAATTTAATACTAGATAGTAGTCGTTAGGGTGTGCCTCTAAATAGGGACTACATCGAGGCGAGAGTTAGGGAGATCAACGACGCTATATCTCTTCTCAGGGATCTCTCCTCTAGGGACTTCGACAGTCTCTCACTATATGAGAGGCTGTCCATGAGGTACTTAGTGATACAGCTCGTCGAGGCGGCTTCAGGCATATGCCTCCACATCCTTATAGAGCTGTTCGGCGAGGCTATTGACAGCATGCCCGGCTGTTTCACGAGGCTGGGAGAGAAAGGCGTTCTTGAACCCGAGCTTGCGTCAAGGCTTGCTTCTTCAGCCAGGCTCAGGAACCTGCTAGTCCACAGGTACTGGAGCGTGGATGACAGGAGGGTCTTCGAGAGCGTAAAGAGGGGCTTGGCGGACTTCGAGGAGTTTGTGAGGCGGGTAAGGGGGCTCTGAATGAGGTACTACAGGCTTGACTGGAGGGAAAGGGAGGCTTTGATGGAGAAGTTGAGGGATAGAGTCTCGGCAGACGGAGGAATAGTTTTTGCCTACGTCCACGGAGGCTTCCTCAGGAGGGAGTTCTTCAGGGACGTCGACGTGGCCGTGTGGATCAGGGACGAGGGCGAAGCATTCCAGTACGCGGTTGATTTCTCTGTGAGGCTTGAGGAGGAGCTAGGCCTTCCGGTAGACGTCCAGGTTCTAAACGAGGCCCCCCTCCCGTTCAAGTTCCACGTCTTCACGGGAGGCAGGCTCATTTTCTCCAGGGATGAGGAGTTAAGGCTCAGGATCCTTGAGGGGGCCGTCAAGGAGTACCTGGACTTCAAGTTCCTGACCTCCCTCATAGCCCGCTTAGCCTAACTACCCCGAGCGCTCTACTAGCTTGCACACACGCCTGGCAGCCGGTTTTTCAAGGTGAAGATAACAAGCCTTATAGGGTGTCCGGGCTATTACACCTCGTGGAGTGTGAAGACATTCTCCCTAGGGTGAGCTCGGCTCTAGCAGAGTTAGACGCCGAGTCGACGCGGCTACTGGTAGAGGAGGCCTTGAAGGCTGGCTGCGACGCGCTCGAAGTCGCGGAGAGGGGGCTTAGGCCCGGGATGGAGGAGGTCGGCAAAAGGTTTGAGAGGGGCGAGTACTTCCTCCCCGAGTTAATGGTCGCCGCTGATATCTTCAACAGCGTTATGCACAGCCTGCTGCTCCCCCTGATCGAGGGCAGGCGGAGCGGCTCTAGGACGGGGAGAGTGGTTATAGGCACTGTACGCGGGGACATACACGACATTGGGAAGAACCTCGTAGCTGTAATGCTGAGGGTTAACGGCTTCGAGGTCGTAGACTTGGGCGTCGACGTTCCACCCGAGAAGTTCGTCGAGGCTGTTAGGACGTACAAGCCCGACATACTCGGCATGAGCGCTTTACTCACGACAACGATGCTGGAGATGAAGAACGTGATAGACGCTTTGAAGTCCGCGGGGCTTAGAGACAAAGTTAGGGTGATAGTGGGCGGTGCCCCGGTCACAGAGGAGTATGCAAGGGAGGTAGGCGCCGACGCCTACGCCAGGGATGCTGTCGAGGCTGTAGAGAAGTGCAGGAAGCTACTAGAGGGGAGGTGACGTGCTCACGCCCCTAGACGTCGAGGGCAGGGCTAGGCTCGGGGAATACGTGGAGCAGAGGAAGTTCGACCTCGAGATAGTCACCAGGAGGGTGGCGGAGCTCGAGAGGGAGTACGGCGTTGTATTTGACCCGGAGTGCCCTGTCCCCAGTGATCCGGGCCTGGGCAAGTCTGTGTTCGAGGCTGGGTTCGTCCTCGCGCTCGAGGCTGGGCTGTACGTTGTCGATGAAAGCAGAGTGGCAAAGTTCTCGGAAGAGGAGCTAAAGGAGGCCTTGCAGTGCGCGCCGCGCGAGCTCGTCCTCGGGAGAGGGATGGACTCCCGCGTACTTAGGGTTAGGTTGCCGGGGGACACGCAGAAACCCTTCGTGTTCGGCGGCCTCGCCGGGACGCCTGTCCCGGAGGAGTACTTCTACATTACGGCTCTCTCCTACGCTAGACAGCCACTCGTAGACGCACTTGACCACGGCAGTATGCAGGAGGTTTCAGGCGTGAGAGTTAGAGCAGGCGCTCCCAGTGAGGCAGTAGCTGGCACCAGAGAGTTGCTCTATCTGCGTAGAGCCTTAAGGGACGCGGGTAGGCCGGGGATGCACCTACTGGCGGGGGAGAGTAGTGTCTCGTCTCTGGGTAGCCTAGCAGCGATCTCTACGGGTCTACTACAGGAAGGTGACGCCCACCTCCTCCCGATACTCAACGAGCTGAAGACAGACTACTCCCAGCTGGCTAAGGCGCACGTAGGCCTCGAGAGGGGTGTGCTCGGCGCCGCTCTAGTCGACCCAATTGTCGGCGGTTTCGCGAGGGGGCCTGCTGGCTCTGCAATAGTGTCAGTCGCAGAGGCTGTCCTCTCCCTAGTCGCGTACAGGGCCGGCTACATACTCGTCCACCCAACGCACATAGTGAAGAAGGCCACCTCGACAGCCGAGTGCATGTGGGTTCAGGTCGCCGTGGGCCTCTCGAACACGCACATGAGGCTGCCCCTAGTTGCAGACATCTGGCCCGCCTTCGGCCTCGGCACAACCGAATACCTCTACGAGATAGCCGCCAATACTATAGCTGCGACCGCCGCGGGCATGCACCTCCTGGGTCCGGTTCCGGCTAACGGCTCAGCGCCCAACGGAGGCGGGCTAGAGGCAGAGTTCATGGCCGAGGTGGGGAGGGCGTCTGCAGGGCTGAGCCCGAGCTCGGCGTGCGAGATCGTAGTCGAGCTGTACAAGAAGTACGGGGAGAAGTTGCGTAGCCCCGACTACGGGAGGCCGTTCTGGGAGCTCTACGATCCCAGAACCGCTAAGCCCCACCCGAGCTGGGTTGAGGCAGTGCACTCCGCCTTGAGAGAGCTCTCAGAGCTCGGGCTGAGGCTGTAGCCTCACTGCTCGGGCTCGACCTCCACTGCCGTGCCTGTCGCCGTGACTACTATGAACCCCTCCAGTACCTCGGAGGTCTCGAAGTCCAGGCCTACAACAGCGTTTGCGCCGAGAGCCCTCGCAGAGCTGATCAAGTCGTTCAAGGCCTCTTCCCTGGCCTTCTTCAGCTCTGACAAGTACGCGCTTGACGCTCCCCCGACTAGGGCCTCGAGACCTGCTGCGACTCTGCCGAGGAGGCCCCTCGTCCTTATGCTCATCCCCGTGACGACTCCTATCACTCTCTTGACTCTATAGCCCGGGACGCTTGGAGTCGTGGTGACAATCATTGTTTAATTGACCTCGCCCAATCATAAAAACATTTCCAGAGTCCAGGGGCTGGCGTGGTTAGGCATAATTACCTGGGCGGCGTACATTAATTGTAGGCTGGCCTCATGTCTCCCCCGAAGCTGACAAGGCCTATCCTCGCCAGGCACTTGGCTATGTGCGGGCACGTAGTGTTTGGGGAGAGGTACGTGGTCTTGGAGAACTTGAAGACGCCCGGAGGGGTAGGCGTGGATCTCGCGGTCGTGTCAACGCTCCCGGAGCCCTCTGTACACGCCGTGATCGCCGCCGCGGCGTTCAGCGAGGCCAGGCAGGGTATTGACGCGCTAGTCAGAGTTAGGGGGGAGAGAGTGGCAAATACACACTGGCTCGCGGCGACCCTCGACGCGTACGTCGCCCTGGGCAGGCCTCGGGAGCTCGAGAAAAACGGGATCGGGCTCGTGGTTGTGAGAGTCGAGTCGACTTTCGGGCTCGGGAGCGCGGAGACCATAGTAGAGCTCCCAGCAAAGCCTGAGGCGAGGAGGGCGTGGTGGGTTCAGCTTGAGGAGGCCCTCAGAGCTAGGGGGAGGCAGGACTTGGTCGAGGCCCTCAGGGGCACTCTGGGCAAGAAGCCGAGGGTCTAGCTCAGTACCACGGTTACTGGGAGGACGTAGAGGACAAGGTACAGCCACAGTGAGTGGCCTAGGCCGGAGGCGACTACTCCTGCTCTCTCGGCCACGAGGCCGAAGATGAGGCCGACGGGTATGGCCGCCAGGATTAGTAGCGGCATCCCCGAGACAAAGTGCACTAGAGAGTACGGTACTGTAGAGAGCCACCAGCCCTTCCCCAGAACTCTCTTCACGACGTAACCCTGGACGTAGCCCCTCCAGTACACCTCCTCTGCCAGCCCGAGGAAAAACACACCGGCTAGCTGCAGCGCCCCAGGCCTCACAGAGCTGTACACGGCCTCAACCTGCCACCACATCCCCGTAGTCCTCGCGAAGACTCCACCAGCGAGGAATACCAGGTACAGGGCAACAGCGCTCCCCAGCGAGTAGGGCACCCACCGGATCCCCTTCAGGCTAATGCTAGCCCTCCCAGTTGCCAGGACGCCTAGAGCCAGCAGGATTGAGACTGCGGACATCGCCTCTACGAGCCTAGGCCTCGCGAGCTGGAAGGGCACCGCGAAGAGCAACCACGGCAGAGCCACAAGTAGTGCATCAAGCCTGGTGAACCTCCTTCCCACGAGCTAGGCACGTAGCGCCGGGAAAAATACCTTTTGTTGCAAGCCAGCCTCTAGTACTCCCAGCACTGCATAGCTTGGCAGGCCACCAGTACACCACTCTAATAAACGTCCTTACTGGCGAGCGCCCCCGATAGAACTAGCCTAACAACGCCGTAGTTGATGGCTACAGGTAGCTCCTTCTCGAAGGACTCCCCGCTAGTCCTCACGGTTCCCAGAATGTGGCCGCACTTCCTACACTTGTAGTACACGACTTGTCCTTGAATGTACACGTCGAAGTTCTCTCTACTGCTAGCGCCGCAGGCCGGGCACTTAAAGCTCTCATACTCCCAAGAGTAGCCGCAGAGACACGCGAGGACGAGAGCTGTCTGGGAGTAGATCCAGCCCTGCCTCTCCGAGTACACGGCTGCCGAGGGGACTAGACCGCAGACCGGGCAACGGCCCCCGCTCCACTCGATGCCCTCTACTCTGCCTACGAGGGACTTGTAGAGTATCCTGCGCGCAACATATGAGAGGAGTGCGAGCTTCGGATCCTGCGGGAAGCCCTCTTTAAGCGCCTCTGGTGTGGCCCTAGAGCAGTCGATTTCAATGCCGTTCCTACCGAGCACGTTGAGCGCTAGCGCTAGTAGCTCGTCGACGTTCTCGAGGTTCTCCAAGTAGACTGGCCCGTCCTTTATGAATCTGGGCTTAAACCTGACGTCGACAATGCTCTTCTCTATCTCGTTATATGCCCTGAGAATCTCCTTCAATTCCATTGCACACTCTTCGTCTGGACATATCACCTGGGCTAGTTTTTCAGCCACGGGTGTTTTCACCCGACCCTATAAAAATTAATTACGCGTTATGCTCTGTAGATATGTTAAAATTAATTATATTAAAATTAAACCATAATTACTTATATAATAGTATTGAAACAGATTATTTCGCGCGAGCATGGGCCAAATCTCGAAGATAAAAGAGCGTATAGAGCAGATTCTGGCAACAGAGCCCGACGTAGCCCACGGCTTAATGGCCTTGTACGAGGAAACAGAGGACTACACGTGTTTAACGCTCAAGGCCATTAGGGGCAAACGCGAGAAGGGTTGCAGCGAGAAGGTGTTCTAGCATGAGCCTGGAGCAGTCTGTCCTAAATAGGAGAGTGTTCCTGAAGCTCGCAACAGTAGCCGCCGCGGCAATATCCCTCTCATCTACTCCTGTACTGGCTGACACGCCGGTTCCCTTCAAGGAGTGGAGGACTAGGTGGGGTTTAGGAGAGGTTGGAGGCAAGACGGACATTGTAAAGGCTAGAGTCGCTCCAGTGATATGCCCGTACTGCTCGTTTGGCTGCAGCATAGACTTCTACACGGTAGGCGATAGAATTGTATGGACTACTGGTTCCCCGGACTCCTACATCAATAGAGGGGCTCTGTGCCCAAAGGGTGTGTCGGCGTTCCAGATAGTCGAGAATCCTAGGCGCGTGCTCTACCCGCTTATAAGGACAGGGCCTAAACCACCTGTAGAAGAGATACTTAGCGCGAAGTCGTGGGACGACTTAGTAGCGCTCGTGAAGAAGTATCCTCCCCGGTGGAGAGTTGCCTCCTGGGACGAGGCGTTCAGGTACATAGCTAGCAGGTTGAAGGCCATCATGGACGAGTACCGCTCCAAGACGGGCGCGCCGTTCCAGAAAGACGGCACGTACTACATCGGCAGTGCAACCCCGGTGCAAATCATAGGCTCCTCAATACTCGTCAACGAGGAGGCATTCCTCACGAAGAAGCTCTCAATATACCTCGGGACACACAACATGGACTCGCAGTACCGCAAGTGCCACTCATCTACGGTCGCCGCTCTAGCCGCTACCTACGGCTGGGGCGCCGAGACCGCCGCTATTGAGGACTTGTATTCCTCGGACGTCATTCTGTTCTTCTCGAACCCGGCCGAGGCGCACCCACTCTCGTTCCAGCACTTCCTCAAGGCTAAACAGGAGAGAGGCACAATCCTCATCACGTTCGACCCCCGCCTGTCGAGGACGGCGATGGTTTCGGACATATGGGTGCCCTTCAGGCCCGGTAGCGACACGGCAATACTTCTCTACATACTGCACTACGCTTTCCTCGAGAGGAACCCGCCAATAGACCAGCTAGACGAGTTCAAGAGGCTCATGTCCCGGTGGAACATAACGCAAGCAGACTTAGACGAGCTCAAAGACCTGCTGTCCAACTACACAGCCGAGGAGGTATCAAGGATCTCGGGCGTCCCGGTTGAGACCCTCAGGAACGTCGCCAAGATATACGTCGAGAGGAGCGGCGTCGTCACGGGCCACAAGAAGCACGGGATAATACAGTGGGCCATGGGCATGACCCAGCACACCAACGCTACGGTCAACATTATCAGGGCTGCTGCCATAGTCCAGCTCCTTCTGGGGAACGTCGGGTACCCTGGAGGCGGGGCGCACCCGTTCAGGGGGCACAGCAACGTTCAGGGGGCTACAGACATCCAGGGAGCCGGGAACGCTGCACTAAGCGGCTACCACGCACACCCAGCTAAAGCAATGGAAGTCAGGCTCTACCAGGACTGGAAACTACAGGGCATGCCCGACGCCTGGAACTGGGAGGTTCCAGACTGGGCTCTCGCTGCATTCCCAGCACTTAAGGATGCTGCCAAGAGAGGCCAGGCAAACTCAGCGAAATTGTTGCAGGTCTTCAAGTTCTACGGGTGGAGGAGGCACGAGCTACTCTGGGGCATATTCATAGGTACAGACCCCGAGACAGACCCCCAGAACGGGAAGGTTATAAGCGATATTCCGTTCGGCGCTGGATCCACTGAGACGACATTCGCTAGGAGGGCTCTCAACGGCGAGATCAGGGCGGCGCTCATATTCGGCGAGAACCCGGCCGTAACAAACCCCAACGCGAAAATAGTCTGGGCGGCGCTAGCGTCCCTACAGCTACTCGTCGTCGCAGATATTTTTGAGACCGAGACCGCCTGGTTTGCCGACGTTCTGCTACCTTCAGCTAGCTTCGCTGAGAAGGAGGGCACGCGCACGAACAGCAACAGAGTGATTCAGTGGACGTTTAAGGCCCTAGAGCCTAAAGGGAACTCCAGGCCAGACTACTGGATAATTGTAAACCTCTTCAAGTACCTCTGGAGGGCAGGCGTCATACAGCTCCCGAGCCAGCTCGTCGGCAAGAGGAAGGAGAGAGTAGCAATAAGGAGGGGCGATAGGATCTTCGAGCTGTACTACCGCGAAATTGCGCCAGAGAAGTCCTGGGACTACAGCGGTGGCACTGGAGCGGCGAGCCCTGTTAGCGCCATTGAGGCGGAGGTTAACCCCAGGATTATAAACAAGGAGATCAACTTTGCAACCCTAATCTACGACGGGATGTACAACCCCGTTAGAGACGAGTTTACCCCGATGAGGAGAGACAAGAGGATTAGAGACGTAGGCGAGATCGACGGGTATTTTGCCCAGAAGTTCACTCTGTACAAGGACTGGGGCTGGAGCTGGCCCCAGAACGTGCGGATAATGTACGCCCTAGACGCCCTGGCAGTGATGGAGGGCCAGCCCGTAAAGGTAGTCGTGGGCGGCAAGGAGTACACCGTGACAGGCGAGACGGGCGAGGTCGTCGACGAGTACACTGGTGGCTACAGGCCTGCATACCTGCCGGGCCATAGCTGGAGCCTGCCCAAGTACTTCAAGAGGAGACTCAGCAACATATCGGATCTCTGGGCGGGGCTCGACATGGTAAGGTTCATCAGGACTGGCGAGCTTGTCTTCCCAGAGAAGAGCCTCGTAATAGACAAGGATGGAGCCCCGACGCCTGTGTCCTTTGAGGAGTTCGCCAGTCTCACTGGGATGAGGTTTGTGTGGGCTAACGACGGTCTCTACTGGGACGAGGACACAACAGTCAAGGCAAAGGCTGCCGTGAAGTACTCCTTCTTCCCAGGCGACAGCTGGAGCAAGTACAAGGACACTTACGCGGCTTTCAGGCAGAAGCTCAAGGCCTACTACGATCAGACTGGAAGCCTCAAGCAGGCAGTCCTGAATGTCATTAGGGACATGGGCGGCTGGTACAAGGGGTACAACTTCTCCTACCCGATACACACTGAGCCTGCAGAGTCCCCGGACATCGAGCTGGCGCTGAAATACCCGACACTGGCCTTCCTAAACCCCTTTAACCTGCAGGTGCTAAACGAGCAGCCCGACGTCGTCAAGGGCAAGCCCGTGGGCCTTGCGCTGGAGCCGAAGGATCTGTCTGGGGAGCAGGGCGTCCTCGTCGCTCTCACAAGCAACAGGCTTACTGAGATGTGGCACAGCGGTAGCATGACGAGAAATATCCCCTACCTCGTACAGCTCGTGCCAGAGCCCTTCGTCTACATTAATGAGAAGCTCGCAAAGAAGCTCGGCATCAAGTCAGGCGACCTAGTGGAGATCGTCACGGCTAGAGGTTCGATAAGAATGAAGGCTTTTGTCACGAAGGGCGAGGCCTACCTCAAAATGGGAGGCTCTGAACTACCAGTAGTCAACGTTGTCTGGCACTTCAGCTTCCTAGGGCAAGCTACAGGCCCTCAGGGGAACTTCATCACGCCAGACGCTGTGGACGTTGTGACAACTATACAGGAGTCTAAGGCTTGGATCGGTGTTGTCAGGAAAGCTTCTGGGTGAGGTGATGGGGGATGGTGAGACTGGTCTTACCCTCTAAGAATGAGGGGTATGGAGTTGTCGTGGACATCGACAAGTGTATAGGATGCAGGGCCTGCGAGATAGCGTGCCAGGCCTGGAACGGCAGGAAAGCCGTCGAGACTACGTTCAGCGGAGTATTCGCAAACCCGCCAGACTTAACGGCAGACACGTGGAAGGTCGTATTCTATTACGAGTCTGAGGCCCAGGTAACGCTGAGTATACCCGAGGGCTCTTTCAGCTTCCAGCAGGTTCAGTGGACACCGCTACCATTCCAGTGCATGCACTGCTACGACTCTCCGTGCGCGAGGGCCTGTCCTGTCGGGGCGATAAAAGTCACGCCCGAGGGGGCTGTTGTAATCAGGGCAGAGGAGTGTGTAGGGTGCGGGTACTGCCAGACAGCCTGCCCGTACAGCGTCCCCAGGAGGGGCTCCGACGGGAAGTTCTACAAGTGCACGTTCTGCGTGGACAGGATACAGAACGGCTTGAGGCCAGCCTGCGTGGAGGCGTGCCCGACGGGAGTATTCACCTTCACTACTATCCAGAAGGCTGTCGAGATGGCAAGAGAGGCCCAATCCCAGGGCAAAGTTGTCTACGGGCTCGACTTGAACAGCTACATCGGGGGCGGCACGAGGTGGATCTACGTAGCCTCCGAGAAGAAAGCCTCTGCGGCCTTCAAGGAGAAACTCCCCGAGAACCCTGTAGTCGCTATCCGGCAGACGCAGGAGCTCCTAAAGAACATAGCTATCCCCGGCTTCTCGGCTGGCGCTGTAGCGCTAGCAATCATAGGGGGGTTCGCATTCTGGCGCGCTAAACGGGTAGAACAAGTTGCCAGAGAGGGGGGTGAAGAGTAAGGGGGGTGGTGTCTCGTGTCCGAGGAGAAACGCGTTGAAATAATAAGCTTGAGCTACAGGCTAGTGCACGCGCATAACCTACACCTCTGGAGCTTCCTCGCAGTTAGCGGTGCCGTAATGCTCGCGATCCAGTACTTCAGCTGGCTCGCCTATGCAGTCGGCTACCCCGCTGCTGTCCTGCTACGCCTAGACCCCGCCGTTGACGCCGTCACTCTAGGCGTCCAGATCCTAAGGATACTGCACAGGATACTCGGGGTTCTCTGGGGTATAATGATAATAGTCTACGGTATCTATCTCGTAGGGTTCAGGAAGCTGGAAGTACTCAGGCCACTCAGGAAACCCCTCAAGGAGCAAGTAGCTGAGGTAAAGGCGCTAGCAGGCAGGTACATCCTCGGCAAGCCCCTGCCGAAAGAAGTCGAGGAGAAACTCGACAGGCATAACGTTTTCGTGGCGTACCTCGCCCTACTACTCGCCGTGGCCTTCGCGCTCCTAGCCTTCAGCGGGGCCTCTATGGTGTTCCTCCCGCTGACTATCGAGCAGTACAGGCTCATGTTGCTACTCCACGACATAGGATTCTACCTTTCGCTGCTATTCGTCTACCTCCACCTCTTCGCATCGCTACACCCAGCCAACGCGCCGATACTGCGGGCCATGTTCAGGGACGGGACAGTGACTCTAGAAGAAGCTAAACAGCACATGCCCCAGTGGCTCAAGAGGAAAATTAAATGATTTTTTATAAATAGTCTTTTTCTTTTTTAACACCTGAAAACTTCTCTAGTGTTCTTTTGTGGAGTCTCTGAGTAGGCCAGGGGGCTTCGAAAGCCAGGGAGTTATTTCTCGCGCTCCACAGGAAGGCAGACCTAGGCACGCTGTACTGGCGGAGGTAGTTCCGCCAGTCCTCGTTTGTCTCCTCTGCGCTCCAATACGTCTCGAGGCACGCGGCTTTCGTTGACGCTTTGATTTGATGAGTGCTGGAGGAGAATGAGGCCAAGTTGCCTCGTTACATAGAATAAGCGATACTTCAACGGGGAGACTTAATTGAACTTTTTACATGGTTTGCCTAGATAAACTTAAATATAAGACTTGTCTCATGTCAAGATAATGATTGGCAAGAGACAAGTAATAGAGGTACCGGAAGACCTTTACAAAGAGCTAGCCCGTATAGCCGAGGCTACAGGCAGAACTCCAGGCGAGATAGTCGTAGACCTGATCGGTATCTTCGTAAAGACACACACGCCAGCAGTCTTTGCAGAAGACTATCCCTACTCTGACTTCGGAGAATAAAAAATATCTTTTTCCATACCTTGTTTCATCAGGCAAGCTGGGAATGGTTAGGTTCTCAGAGCTAGCCCCAGAGTATGTGACGCTGGAGGGCCAGGCAGTGGCAGTAGACGAGCTCTACACAGTCTACGTCAACGGCAAGTCGTACGTCAGCATCTCGGCGAGCCCCTCGGGGCTCTACGAACTCGCCCTCGGCCTGCTCGTGGGGGACGGCGTTGCGTCGGGGCCGGGCGACATCCTCGACGTCAAGGTAGATAGGTCTTCGAGGAGGATCGACGTATACCTGGACAGGGACGTCAGCGTCAGCCCGTACCGGGTGGAAGACTGCGGGGCGGCCGCCGCGAGGGGGGTGTACGTCTACTCCGGGGCCACCTTTAGCCTCCGGGAGCTGGTGGGCCTCGTGGGCGAGTTCGACAGGGCCTCCATAGCCACAGCCCGACTGCTCGCCGTCCACTCTTCAGCTATCGTCCAGCCCAGCCGCGGCGAGGGTGTCCTAGCCCACGACCCGAGCAGGCATACGTCAATGGTAAAGGCTATAGGCTCGGCAATAGCCCGGGGTTTCAAGCTGGGAGATTCCGTCGCGATCACTACTGGCAGGGCGTCGAGCGACATCGTCGTCCGCCTGGCGAGAGCCGGGGTGCCCGTCCTAGTCTCCCTCAAGGGCCCGCTAATGAGCGGGATAAGGGCCTCCGAGATGCTAGGCGTCACGCTGGTGCTCGTCGCCAGGCATCGCGAGGGGGGCAGGGGGTTTAGGCCGGTCACGCACCCTTGGAGGATTCTTCCAACCTGACTAATACTCCCTAGGGGCTAAAGCTAGGTTTAAATCCCGGCACCTGTAGTGTTGTACAGAAGCCCGGTGGTGTAGCGGTCAAGCATGGCGGGCTTTGGACCCGCAGATCCCGGGTTCGAATCCCGGCCGGGCTATAATTTGCCAATTTTAACTGAATAGCTGTTTTTTTTGTGAAAGGCTTCTTGGCGGTGTACTATGGTTTTGGCGCCTGCTAGAGGGCTGAAACAGTAACGCGCAGAAGCCGAGGTATAGTATAGGGGGCAAAGGCTTATAGGCTCGGCCCGCGGAATATTCATGAGGTTGATGCAGGTTAAGAAGCTGCTGAAGCGGGAGCCCATTGTCGTCGAGCTTGGGACTCCCCTGAGGCAGGCGGCGCAGGTCATGGTTCGTGAGGGAATTGGCCTTCTGCCGATAGTCTCCCCCGGCGATAGGAGGAGGGTTCTGGGGGTTATCTCCGAGAGGGACTTCGTGAAGGCTTTGGCGACACAACGGGGTATCGAGGACATGAACGTCGAGGACGTGGGGACGATGGAGGTCGTCGTCACGATAAGCGAGGACGCGAGCGTCGCTGAGGCAGCACGCCTGATGCTGGAGAAGGGTATTAGGCACCTAGTGGTCGTCGACAGCCAGGGGAAACTCGTGGGAGTCATCTCCATCAGGGACATCGTGCGTATAGACGAGATGCTCAGGCTAGCATCTGAAGTTTAGTTCTCAAAAAATATTTATTGTTTAGACTCCTTAGAGGAGGACGTGTCGTCGCAGGGCACTGAGCCTAAACTCAGGAGAGAGCTCACGCTCATCGACGCGATCTCCGTGGGCCTGGGGGCGATAATAGGGGCAGGAATATTCGTGGTTATAGGGCTTGCGGCCGGCCTGGCCGGGCCCGCTGTAGTACTCTCAGTCGTGATTGCAGGCATTAGCGCCACATTCACGGCTCTCAGCTTCTGCGAGCTCGGGGCCTCTCTCCCGAAGGCTGGCGGGGTGTACGAGTACGGCCACACACTCCTACACCCACTCGTGGGCTTCGTAATGGGTTGGATATGGGTCAGCGGGAACATAGTCCTGGGGGCGACTGCGAGCCTGAGCTTCGGCTTCTACCTCGCGAGCGCCTTCCCGTGGGTAGACCCTAAGCTCGGCGCTGTTGCACTGATAGCCACGGTCACTGTCGTTAATATCCTGGGCGCTAAGCTCTCGGCAGGCGTCAATAACGTTATTGTCGCAGGCAAGGTGCTCGCCCTAGTAGTCTTTGTGCTTGTAGGCCTTTCCAGCGTAAACCCCGTCCACTTCCAGAACTTCATGCCGGGGGGCTTCGGCTCAGTCGTTACTGCTGCCGCCCTCTTTTACTTTGCTTACATAGGCTTCCCGCGTATAAGCACTATGGCCGAGGAGATAGTTGAGCCGGAGAAGAACATTCCGCGCGGCATCCTAGCGGCCCTCTTCATATCGATGGCTATATACGTCGCAGTAGCTGTTGTGGCTGTCGGCCTCGTAGGCTACGAGGCGCTGGCGTCTTCAACAGCCCCCATAGCGACTGCCGCAGAACAGCTAGGCGTGAAGGCTGTAGTCGAGGCGGGGGCTCTTTTGGCGACTTTCAGCGTAGTCCTCACGTCTGTAATGGGGCAGTCAAGGGTGTTCTTCGCAATGGCCAGGAACAGGGAGATACCGTCCAGTCTAGCAAGAGTTTCCGAGAAGTTTGGGACGCCGGTGAACTCGATACTACTCTCAGGCGCTATAATGCTGGTTCTAGCCCTCACGGTCGACATCTCGGGGCTAGCCTCCCTCACTAGCTTCAGCGTCCTCTTCACACACATGCTGACAAACATCGCGGCTATCAAGCTCCACGGTATAGGTAGCCCGAAGAAGAGCTACGCTATCAAGAGAGTACCGCTCCACGCATACATCGGCGCAGTCCTGAGCCTCGCACTCGCCCTCAGCCTAGGCGCCGCGACAATACTGGCCGGCCTACTGAACCTGGCACTGTCTATAACATGGTTCTACTTCTACAAGGCTTTCTCGAAAAACCAGGGCTAAAAATGGGGTAACGCTACTCCCTACAACCTTGAGTATCTTCTCGATGTCTTCTAGGAAGCCCTGCCTCGACCATGCGTGTGGGTAAACAGTTAGCAATTAAATCAGGTGCCTATTCAGCCACTCGACGATGTCGCCGGCTACTCGCGTCCACTCGGGCTCGTTGAGTATCTCGTGCCTCATCCCCTTGTAGACCACGAGGGTTTTATCCGGCACCCTGAGTCTCTCGTATAGGTTTCTAGAGGCACTCGCCGGGACTAGGCAGTCCCCCTCGCCGTGGAGTATTAGAGCTGGACAGCGTATAGCGTCGACTTTCCTCCAAGCCTCCTGCACAGCTCTGCCGAATTCCACTAGTAGCTTTACGGTGGGGTCTTTGAACACCAGGGGATCCTCGATGTACCTCCTCACCACACTCTCGTCGCTGGTTAAGCATTCTGTAGCAATCGGGAGTCTAATCCTCTTCTTTGGCGAAACAGAGCCCAGGATGCTGAGGAGCAGTCCCTGCGCAAGTGTTGTTCTGACCTCTAGTGCTGCTCCACTAGTGATTAGGCCTTCCAGGTCATCTCCCAGAATAGCCGCAACGTTCACAGCTATCAACCCTCCCATGCTGTGTCCGAAGAGAAATACTCGAGAAGCCCCAGACCTTTTCTTCACGTACTCTATGAAGGAGACTGTGTCGTGGATAAAATCGTTGAAAGAGTCTACGTAGCCTCTCTCACTCCTAGAAAGACCATGGCCGCGTAGGTCGTACATGTACAGGTCAAAGCCCCTCTCGGCTAGGAACTCTCCAAAGTGGTTGTAGCGGCCGCTGTGCTCTGCAAAGCCGTGGATTCCGGCGACGACGGCCCTGGGTGTTCCGCTGTAGTGCCAGGAGCGGACAACTGTCTCATTGTCGCTTGCCAGCCTCAGAACCTCCTCTTTCATACAACTACACGACACAGACCAGGGAAAAAATGTTATCTTGCGAAGAAGCCCCACTCCAGGAGAGCTGAGTGGATCATCTCAGCGCTTATCGAAGCAATAATTACGGACATAAACCTGCCGATGCTCCGCACAACGTTTCTCCCTGCAACCTCCAGTAGAAGCTTCCCGAACCTCAGAGTCAAGTAAACCATTGTGGAGGCCAAGACTGACGCGATAAGCGTCGGAAGCACCCCGTGCGCCGCAGCCACGACAATTAGTGTAGTTATAGTCCCGGGATCGACCAGGAGCGGCGTAGCTATCGGGACTATTAGAGCCTCCTCCGTGCTTTCAAGGGCTTTAGTCCTACTGAGCCCAGACAGCATGTCGATAGCTATGACCATTAGCAGCGCGCGAGGCGCAGGGACGCTATACTCACGTTAAAAACTTGAGCATCGTGCCACCTAGGATGGAGAAGATAGCCATTAGGACAACGACGTACAGGCTCGCCCTCCTGACGGCGACAGCCTTCTCGGCTCTACTCCTATCACCTATGAGGCTCATAAAAGTCGGTATAACACTCACGGGGTTAAGTACTGCGTAGAGTTGGAAAGCCATGAGAAGAGAGTCTACGAGTAGAGTGTAAGGGCTAGTCATAGATCTATAATTGCTAGAGAGTGTAAAAATTTTTAGCCTTTAAGGTATTTTGGTGTACAAGTGGAGGACAGTCGTCGCCGCGTAAACGACCCGTCTAGCTACCTCTGGACTGTGCTGTCAGTGACAACTCTTGGGGCATTCATGGCAGGCCTAGACACTAGAGTAGTTGTTGTAGGCCTTGACAGGGTTGCAAGTGCCCTACACGCGGACATAGAGCAGGCACTCTGGTTTACGCAGGCGTACATGCTCGGGGGCACCCTAATGCTCCTGTTGGTTGGCAGGCTCGCAGACTTATTTGGCCGCGTAAAGCTGTACCTAGCTGGTTTCGCCGTATTCACCCTCGGGTCGCTTCTATCAGGGCTGTCGCCCAGCCCGGCGGCGCTAATAGCGTCACGCTTCATCCAGGGGCTGGGAGGGGGCATACTGACTACTGTGAGCGCGGCAATTGTGACGGACGCAGCCGTTTACGGTCCGCTAGCTTTTGCACTCAGTATAAACTCCCTCGCCTTCAGGCTGGGCTCAATTCTAGGCTTGACCCTTGGAGGGGTTATAATCGGCCTCCTTGACTGGCGCTACATATTCTGGATAAATGTACCCGTGGGGGCTCTCGCCATACTGTGGGGCACTAGGGCTCTTCGAGAAACCTACAGGCCCGTGGAGCAGAAGAAGGTAGACTGGCTGGGGTTCCTGCTCTTCACGGCCTTCATTTTCACAGCACTAGTAGCGCTGACCCTCGAGGGCTATGGGCTGTCGTACAGGAGGCTGGTTGGCATAATGGCCCTAGTGTCTGTAGCATTACTGGCCGCCTTCACGGTGTGGGAGCTAAGGTTCCACAGCCCCCTGCTAGACCTAAGGCTGTTCAAGAACTGGGGCTTCACGGGGGGCGTAGTTGCACAGTTCCTGAACGCGATAGCTTTCGGCTCAGTCATGCTCCTCCTGACGCTATACTTCCAGCTGTGCAAGGGAGCGCCGCCTGCAGAGGCGGGCTTCACGTTGCTGCCATTTGAGCTCGCGTTCCTGGGCTTCAGCCTCATAAGCGGGAGACTCGCAGACAAGTACGGCTACGTAGGGTTTGCAATTGCTGGTCTCTTCGTGGGCAGCCTGGCCCTCTTTATACTGTCGGGGATAACTCTAGAAACACCCTACTGGAGCGTAGCCCTAGGCGCCGCCGTGCTAGGCGCTGGGAACGGGCTGTTCATGTCGCCGAACACGAGCGCGATAATGTCCTCGGTGCCAGAACACAGGAGAGGAGTGGCCTCGGCGCTCAGAAACGTGCTGTTCAACCTCGGCTTGACAATAAGCCTCAACATCTCGGTTCTCCTGCTCTCTAAGCGGCTCTCCTACGAGCTCATAACGAGGCTACTCCTGAACGCGGAGCTCGACGCCACCCAGATAGCCGCAGGCAGGCGCTCCCTGGCGCTAGCAATAGGCGAGGCATTCAAAGTCCTAGCGACCATTAACTTGACAGCCGCCCTGTTCTCCGTGAGCCGCGTTGAAGCAAGACTGCCGGAACGGCGTCCTAGCTTCTCCACCCGTGAGTCCCCATGAAGGCGCCTCAATATGCCCGGCTACTCCAACACGTCTCTCGGGTGCTGGACTTTAACCCCAACAGTCCTCTCTATTGAGTCAGCTCTCCCCAGAATTTCGCTGTCTCCTGTAATGAACGCTACTACGTTAAGCTTTCTTTTGAGCGCTTTCGCGTAGGCCAGGTGTAGCACGTCGAGAGTCCTGAGCCTGAGAGGCCCCGCCAGTTTACAGGCAAGATGGTACTCTAGGCCTGTCCTGAGCCTGTAACCCGCGATATTTGCAACTGCAGTGTAGCCCGTAGAAAGGATGTGGAGCCTACAGTCCCTGACTATGAATTCCACCAGAGTGTCTAGCAGGGGCTCTGAACGAAAAGGGACTCATCTTTGACTCTCGAAAGGGCGCAGTAGAGCTCGACGAGCGTTAGTGGAGATGCTATAAAGTACAGGTCTTTTTCCGAACAGTGTGTTAGAGTAGTTATAAAGGTCATCTGAAGGTTTGTACCTAGCGATGATTACCACTGAAAGCCTTGCCCTTCAGGGCGGGGATGCCGGCAAGCTTAAATACTCCCCCACTCCGTGAGGGGGGTGTGGGGAAGGCCAAGGCCGGGGGACGGGCAAGTGAGGGGCCGGAGACCATTGTCACCCTGGTCTACAAGGTCTCCCCCGAGCCCTCCCTCCTGGCCTTGGCCGATCGGTACACGCAGGGGCTGAGGTACGTACTACACTGGATTAGGGAGCACAAGACCACTCGCCTGGGCGAAGTGCACAGGGGAGTGTACGAAGCCCTCAAGGAGAGATACGGCCTGCCCTCCAAGATGGCGCAGGACTGCTACCGCCACGCAATCGCGGTGTACAAGGGCTGGCTGAGGAACCCGCACAAAGGCGAATTCCCCACGGTCAGGCGGAGGGCCGTGTGGCTGGCGCATAAATACAGCTATTGGCTAAAGGGGGGTGTTGTGCATATAGCCGCCATAGGCGATATACCGGTCATCGGCAGGCCGGGCCACGAAATGCAGTACGCCGACTGGGAGCCGGGGGACGCCGTTCTAACGGTCAGAGAGGACGGCGTATTCCTGCACGTGCCAAAGGCCAAGGCCGTCCCCCCGATTGGGGCGAAGGACGCCGTCGGCGTCGACGTGAACTACCGAGAAGTGGCCGCGGCCACGTCTATGGAGGACTCAATACGCCTGGAGACGCGCATAGAGGACGCGGTACGCGTCCGCCGCCACGCGGAGGCCCTTCAGCGGAGGCACGGCAGGAGCTGGAGGAGGAGGCATAAAGTCCTCGCTAGGATCCGCAAGTTATACAAGCGCTCTAGGAACATCTTGCTCGACGCCGCCCGCAAAATAGGCAAGAAGGTGGCCGAGTACGCCCTCGAGAGGAAGGCGAAAATCAGGATGGAGGACTTGAACGGGCTAAAGAGGCGCGCCCAGGGGGCCCCGAAGGAGTGGAGGCTCCGCCTGGCGTTCCTGGCCTACCGCGAAATACAGCACTGGATAGCCCACCAGGCCAGGAAGCGCGGCGTGCCAGTAGAGTATGTACCGCCGGGGGGCACTTCGTCGAGGTGCCCGGTGGACGGCCACAAGCTGGCCGAGGCCAGCTATAGGACACTGCGTTGTCCAAAATGCGGCCTCGCCGCCGATAGGGATCTGATAGCCGCCCTAAATATACGGATGGGGGGACTTCTGACGGCCCCGACTGCCCTCCCATTGACGGATGAAGCCCCGACCGAGGGAGGGAACCTCCCCGCCCGAGGAACCCCCGCCCTTTAGAGCGGGGAGGACGTCAGTAGCTCGACAGCAGACTTGCCTGACCTAATCGTAAAGGGTACTAACCCAGCTTTCCTCCTCTCCTCCAGAGCCCTTAGAAGCTCCTCCGAAACACCGGCGCCTTCGCTTGCAAGTTCGTCGGCTTCAACCTCGAGCCTCAGCAACTCCTCTACCAAGCTCTTGAGGGTTGTCCCCCTCTTCACTGAGAGAATCTTGGCTTTCTTCCAGAGCTCCGGGTCTACCCTTATCGAAGTTACTTTCTCTTTCACAAGAGTTCAGCTTTAAAGTATTATTTAAATTTTGTTTTTAAATGAAGAACTTCACTAAGGATTGCGCTACCACGGAACGTAGCAACAACCCCCAGGTAGCGTTTCTGATCCGCGTTCTCCAGTAAGGGTGGAGCGTCGTGTCTGCTTGAGGAGCGTAAAGTATAAACCGCTGTTTCTGCAACCCGCTTTTCTGTAGGTGCCCCGTGGTGGACGCTGAGCGTGTCAAGCGCGTGCTAATCTTCTCGTCGGTCGGGAACGCCGCTATAAGTTTCCTGAAGATATTTGGGGGGATAGTCTCGGGTAGCACTGCTCTCCTCGCTGACGGGAGCGACTCCATGCTCAACGTTGCTAGCGCCGCGGTCAGCTACTGCTACTACTCGAGGAGCCTCAAGCCCCCGGACGACAGGCACCCCTACGGGCACACGCGCTTCGAGGCCTACGGGTCTATAGTGATACTCCTCCTTATGGCTGTCACGTTCAGCTTCATAGGCTTCACGGCCCTAGACCGCTTCAGCCATGGCGAGCCCGAGAAAGTGTCCCCGATTGGGGTAGCCTTCGCGGTGCTCTCCCTCCTCCTGAACCTGGGAGTCTCCAGCCTCCTCAGGGCGTACGGCAGGGGTAGCCAGATAGCGCTCACAGAGTCGAGGCACACGAGCCTGGACGTCGCAGAAGGAGTAACCACGCTCGCCGGAGTGACCCTCGGCTCTACGGTCTCCGCGTACTTCGACCTCGCAGCCACCGTAGTGATACTGGGCATCGTGGCGTTCTTCATCTACGGGACGCTACGCGAGCTCCAGGGGCAGATTATCGACACGAGCCCGCCCCCCGAGATCTTGAGGGCAATCGAGGAGGAGGCCCTCAAAGTCAGGGGCGTTAGGGGCGTACACTCGCTCAGGGCTAGAGTCGCCGGCGACAAGATATACGCAGACTTACACCTCGAGGTGGATCCCAGGCTCCCGGTCGACGAGGCACACGAGCTGTGCGACCACATCGAGAGAGCTGTTAGCGCCAGGCTCGGCGGCAGAGTCGACCTCACGATACACGTAGAGCCCTCTAGCGGCTAGCACTGGCCTGCGCCTTCCTCCTCTCCAGCTCTCCCAGGCAAACCGCTATACAGGCCTCGAGCCCCCTGGCAGCCAGCTCCGACGGCATCGAGGGCGTGTTCCCGCTTAGGGCTTGTACGGGGAGACTGGGCACGTGCACGAAGCCGACCATTACGTCTAGGCCGTTTACGGCTACGTAGTGCAGCGCCGTGTACATCGCGGCATTACACACAAAGGTGCCCGCGCTGTTAGACACCGAGGCTGGAACTGACGCGCTCCTGATTGCCTCTACAGCCCTCTTGAGGGGTATCGTCGCGAAGTACGCCGCAGGCGCCCCCGGGAACACAGGCTCGTCCTCGGGCTTGTAGCCGTCATTGTCCTCTATCCTCGCGTCCATGACGTTTATGGCTACGCGTTCAACGTGCAGCGAGCTTATCCCCGTGGCCTGGCCCGTGAGCAGCAGGAGTGAAGGCCTGTACTTCTCGAGGAGCACTGGTATCAACTCCCTCACGCGCCTGAAGCTCACTGGCAGTTGCTCTTTCACAACCTCGGCGCCACTAGTGCTCCCTGGCAGGAGCTTCACGGCCTCCCAGGACGAATTCACCTTGTCCCCGCCGAACGGCTCAAAGCCTGCTACAAGTACCCTCATATCCTGCTAGAAAACCCAGGCAGCATTATTTTTACTTATTGAGTAAAAACTTGTCTTGAATTAGGTCTCATGAATGGTGCTAGATTTCTAGACCCGGCTGGGATACGTAGTTATTTCATTCATTATTTGACTAGAAAGCTTTAAAAAGCCTGAGTAATGTTTGGTACCCAATATGAGACTTAAAACGGTACACATCCTGGCAGTAGCAGTAGTAGCGATAATCCTAGCCGGAGCTGCTGTGTACTTCCTTGCTCCGAGAGCCCCCGCTGTCAAAGTGAAGGACGTGTTGGTAATCGGCACTACGGACTCCATACAGACTACGCTCGACCCGGCCGAGGCTTACGACTACCTCGGGGTCAACATAATCGAGAACATGGGCGAGGGCCTCTTCGCGTACGAGCCGGGCACGGCCAGGATAGTCAACAAGCTCGCTGTAAGCTACACAGTGAGCGCTGATAGGAAAGTCTGGGAGATAAAGATAAGGAGGGACGCCAAGTTCCAGGACGGCACGCCTCTAACAGCACAAGCAGTAGTGTGGTCGTGGAACAGGACGATAACCCTGAACCAAGACCCAGCCTTTCTCATCGCAGATCTCATCGAAAAGGCTGAAGCAGTATCCGACGACACTATTAGAGTCTACCTGAAGCAACCGTTCGAGGAGACGTACGTCAAGTCCCTACTGGCTACGTGGGTAGCCTTCCCCGTGAACCCGAAGACCTCTCCCATGGAGGTCGTGAAGCCCCCGAGGACGCTCGACATGATAGGCCCCTACAAGCTGGGGGCGTGGAAGCCTGGCGAGTACATCGAGCTCGTGGCGAACCCGAACTACTACGGGGATCCGCCGAAAACACCGAGGGTCATCATAAAGTTCTACAAGGACGCGCAGAGCCTCAGGCTGGCCGTCGAGAACGGGGAGGTAGACGTTGCGTTCAGGACTCTGTCCCCGGCAGACATAAAGGACATCATGGCGAAGGGCCAGCTACAGGTCGTTAGCGGCCCAGGTATAGCGCCTATCAGGTACCTCGTATTCAACACCGCCAAGGAGCCCTTCAACGACAAGAGAGTCAGGCAGGCCATAGCGTACCTCATAGACCGGAACCAGATAGTCAACACTGTGTTCATGGGGCAGTTCGCGCAGCCCCTCTACAGTATGGTTCCGATAGGCTTCCTGGGCCACAAGGACTCCTTCAAGGAGAAGTATGGGGACAGGCCTAACATAGAGGCTGCGAGGAACCTCCTGAGGCAAGCCGGTTACAGTGAGGCCAACCCTCTGAGGATTGAGCTGTGGTACACCCCGGTCAGGTACACGCCCGCGGAGCCAGACATTGCCGCCATAATAAAGCAGAACCTAGAGGCGAGCGGCGTGATAAAAGTCGAGCTCAAGAGTGCTGACTGGGCCACGTACAGGAGTCTGTTCAAGGAGGAGAAGATAGCGTGTTGGCTACTCGGGTGGTACCCAGACTTCCTAGACCCCGACAACTACGTGAGGCCGTTCTACCACTCCAAGGCGAACGGCTGGCTCCGCGTGAACTACAAGAACCCGACAGTTGACAGGTTAATAGACGAGCAGGTGCTCCAGCCGACAGACCAGCGCCTCAAGACTCTAGCCCAGATACAGGACATAGTAGCCGACGACGCCCCGATAATACCGCTGTGGCAGGAGGGCCAGTTCGCGGTAGCGCAGAAGAACGTGAAGGGCATTGTTCTCGACTACTCGCAGATATTCAGGTACTGGCTGATATACGCTGAGGTAAAAGGATAAGCCCCGGTGCCCTTGGAAATGGGCCTAAAAGAATATGTTCTTTCTCGCCTACTCTTGACTCCTGTCATGGTCTTCGTCCTCCTCTCGGTAGTCTTCGTCTTGATGCGCGTCCTGCCGGGAGACCCTATAACGATGCTCGAGGGCAAGAACATCCCGGAGGACGTGCTCGCGAGGAGGAGGGCAGAGCTAGGCCTAGACAAGCCCCTCTACCAGCAGTACGTCGACTATATTTACTCTATCTTCGTCAAGTTTGACCTGGGCTATACTGCCCTCGAACGCATACCTGTCTCATACCTCATTGCCACGAGGCTCCCAGCTACCGTAGAACTAGCTATAGCCTCCTCTATTGTAGCAGTAGCTATCGGCGTAGCCCTGGGGGTACTTACAGCTAGGTACCAGTCAGCCCTTGTAAAGACAGCAGTTAGAGTGTACTCTTCCGTCGTCTACTCTATACCAGTGTTCTACATAGGGATGCTCCTACAACTCGTGGCCTCTAAGAGCATAGGCCTCCCGACAACAGGCAGGCTCTCCCCCGTTAACATGGTAGTCCTAGACACGCTCCCCTTTAGAACCGGCTTTACACTCATAGACTCTATAATCGCGGGAAGGCCAGACATAGCCCTAGACTTCCTATCCCACATAGTCCTACCGGCGACAGCACTGGGGCTCTACCTGTCCGGAGTGTTTACACGCGTAACCTACCTCGCCGTTGAAGACTCCATGTCACAGGAGTACGTGAGGGCTGCTAGGTCGCGGGGAATTAGAGAGTGGGGCGTCGTGCTGAGGTATGGCTTGAGGAACGCCCTCATACCCCTCCTGACAATGGGCGGCCTCCAGATCGCAGCCCTACTGGGCGGGGCTGTGTTGACCGAAACCACGTTCAACTGGGACGGCCTCGGCCTCCTAGTCTACGAGGGTATACTCAAGAGGGACTAC
This sequence comes from Infirmifilum lucidum, assembly GCF_014876775.1. NCBI lineage: Archaea > Thermoproteati > Thermoproteota > Thermoprotei > Thermofilales > Thermofilaceae > Infirmifilum > Infirmifilum lucidum. The sequence continues at coordinate 45,401 of NZ_CP062310.1, forward strand.
GCGATAGTGCAGGGCACAGTCACAATCTACGCAGTTATTGTGGCGCTAGTCAGCCTACTCGTTGACATTACATACGCATATGTCGACCCGAGGGTGAGGTACTAGTGAGACTAGTGAGGCTACCCAGGGGCTTCGGAGAGTGGGGCATACTGGTAGGCGGGCTCCTCACAGCAATATTCGTAGCCATGGCTATTGCAAGCACGTTCGTCACCATTGGCAACGCCACTGAGAGCTATGTAGTAGTAGATGGGAGGAGAGTAGAAGTCCCGCCCCTGATGCCTCCAGGCTACACGTTAGAAGTTGGCGGGAAGAGGATTGTTTTCCTGATGGGCACAGACCAACTAGGCCGCGACGTCTTTGCGCGTGTTGTAGGCGGTGCGAGGTTTGTCCTGACAATAGCCTTCCTCTCAACGGCAATTTCTGCAGTCGTAGGCGTCTTGCTCGGCCTGCTCTCAGGGTACATAGGCGGGCTCTTCGACCGCGCGGTAAGCCTATTAATGGACAGTATGTACGCTATGCCCGGGCTTGTACTGGCAATAGCCATAGCTGCCCTCCTGGGCGTTGGAGTCTTGAACATCTCGGTGGCTATAGCCGTCGTGTACATCCCGAGCTACTACAGGATGGTTAGGGGCGTAGTGCTGTCTCTGAAGTCTAGCCCCTTCGTGGAGGCAGCCAGAGTTGCAGGCGCAGGCCCGTGGGCTATAGTCGCGAAGCACGTGCTACCGAATACCATGCCCGCGATAGTCTCGCTCCTGCCAGTCAGCTTTGCAGACGCCATCATAACGGAGGCGGGTCTGACGTTCCTAGGCCTCGGCATCGAGCCCCCTACTCCAGACTGGGGGTTTGACTTGAACAAGGGGAGGCAGTTCTTCCTGGCAGGGTACTGGTGGATAGGAGTCTTCCCGGGCTTGATGATAGTCTTGAGCGTCCTGGGCTTCCTCATGCTGGGGGAGGGCTTAAACGAGGTTATGAACCCGAGGAGGGTGGAGGCATGAGCCTGTTAAACGTGGAGAGCCTAAGGGTTTCCTACAGGACGCGTAGGGGCAGGCTCGAAGCCCTGAGCAACGTCTCGCTGAGCGTGGGCGAGGGGGAAGTCATGGGCGTCGTGGGGGAGAGTGGCTCGGGCAAGAGTACCCTCGGGCTCACGGTCATACGCCTACTGCCCGGGAACGCTGTGATAGAGTCGGGCTCAGTGCGTTTTAACGGAGTGGACTTCTTGAGGCTCCCAGAGGAGGAGGTGAGGAAGATGCGTGGACGCGTAATAAGCATGGTCTTCCAGGATCCCTACGCCAGCCTGAACCCAGTCATGAAGATCGGGGAGCACTTCGCGGAGCTATTCCTCGAGCACGGCGCCGCGTCAAGCGAGGAGGAGGCGCTGAGAGAGGCTGGCGAGATCCTTGAGAGGATGGGCGTGCCGAGAGAGAGGCTCAACGACTACCCCCACCAGCTCAGCGGGGGGCAGAGGCAGAGAGTGGCTATAGGGCTCGCACTGGCCTTGAAGCCCCGCTTAGTCATCGCGGATGAGATAACAACGGCTCTCGACGCCCTCGTCGAGGCACAGATAGTGGAGTTGCTGAAAGAGGTCAAGGCGTCGTATAGGACTTCAATGCTCTTTATAACCCACAACATGGGGCTCGTGGCGGAGATCGCAGACAGGGTCACTGTAATGTACGCGGGGGAAGTGGTCGAGTCTGGGAGAGTAGACGAGGTCATTAGAGACCCGATGCACCCTTACACCAAGGCACTACTAAGCTCTGTCCCGCGCATTGGAGGCCCGAAAGACGTTAAACCAATCCCCGGCGAGCCCCCAGACATGCACAACCCGCCCCCCGGCTGCCGCTTCCACCCAAGGTGCCCCTTTGCGACGGGGAATTGCCGGGTAGAGGAGCCTGTTTTGAAGGGTATCGGTGATAGGTATGTCGCCTGCCACCTCTGGTAGAGAGCTACTCAGAGTCGAAAACCTCAAAGTCTACTACCCGCTTAGGAGGACACTCGAGGAGATACTAGCAGGGGTTAGGAGGTTCCTGAGGGCAGTTGACGGCGTGAGTTTCTCGATCCTGGAAGGAGAGTCACTGGCACTCGTAGGCGAGAGCGGGTCAGGCAAGACGACGGTGGCGAGAGCCATAGTGGGGCTCGTGGAGCCCACGGAAGGCAGGATAACCTACAACGGGTACGATGTAGCGGCGTTCAGGGGGAGAGAGCTTGCAATGTTCAGGCGTAGTGTGCAGATGGTCTTCCAGGATCCTAGCGTGAGTCTAAACCCGCGCATGAGGGTCGGTGACCAGGTTAAGTTCCCACTAGACGTGAACAAGATAGGCAGCAAAGAGGAGCGCAGGCAGATAGTGCTTGAGACCCTTAAACGCGTGGGGCTCGTGCCCCCAGAGGACTTCTACAACAGGTACCCCCACCAGCTCAGCGGGGGACAGAGGCAGAGAGTAGCGATTGCGCGAGCCCTAGTCTTGAGGCCAAGGCTCCTCATAGCCGATGAGCCCATCTCGAACATAGACGTCTCTGCTAGAGCACAGATCCTCTCCCTGTTGAAGGAGCTCAGAGAAGAGATGGGCCTCACGCTACTCTACATAACGCACGACCTCTCATCCGCATGGGCGGTAGCAGACAAAGTCGCAGTAATGTACCTCGGCAAGATTCTGGAGTACGGACGCGTCGACGACGTATTTACAAACCCGCTACACCCATACACAAGGGCTCTGCTGAGCTCTGTCCCCTCACTCTCGCCGGAACAGAAGCTACGCAAGAAACTCCTGCTGAGCGGGGAGGTTCCAAACGCCATCAATATACCTAGCGGCTGCAGGCTACACCCCCGCTGTCCATTTGCGTCGCAGAAGTGCAGGGTAGAAGAGCCAAGCTTACTCGATGCTGGCAACGGCCATTTAGTCGCGTGCCACCTCTACGGCTGAAATATCCACTGTGGCTTTATGTCTTGAATTGTTTCTGCGAAAAACCCTGCTTCTGGGTCAGAGGGCTAGAAGATAAAGATAGTGTTTACACCTACTATCCTCGAGTACAGTACGAGTAGTAGGGCTAGGTACCACGGTGCCAGGGCGATTGCCAGGACTCTGAAGTCGTAGTAGCCCTTGTACGCGAGGTAGAAGAGGATGGAGATGGAGGCGAGTAGCAGGTAGAAGAATAGGTGGAAAGTGAACTTTGCCGCGAACGTCGGGAAGAAGGGTACAAGCTGTGCGACCATGAACCCGTCCATAAAGCCGACGACGGCGAGGTACAGTAGCTCGCTCCACTCCTCGCTGCTCGAAGGCCTCCCCTTGTAGAGCCTGAGCGTGAGGAGCGAGAGAACCACTACTATGCCCGCCATGGCCTGCTGGAGCAAGGTGGCCACCTGTTCTCTCATACTCGAAACGAGTATTAAAGCATTTTAGTTCAATAGCTCGTGGGCCCAGAGACGCCCCTGAGTAAGGAATATAAGCAATGCCTGTACCCCGGAGGGTGTGCAGGCACTGATCCCAGTTGTGAAGGTCAGTGATAAACTCTTCCTCTCGCCACACTTTGGTCGCGCGCCAGAGTTCGCGGTCTACGAGGTGGAAGGCGGCAGGATCGTAGACACGCACTTTGTGGAGAACCCCTACGCGAAGTCGGAGGAACACTCCGGGCACGGGCGTGTAGTACTCGAGCTGGTATCTAGCCTAAACCCTGACGTAGCCGTTGTAAGGTCGATCGGCGGCGGAGCTTTCTACAGGCTGAAGTCTAGGGGCGTGAGGGTATACAGGTCGACAGACAGAGAGGCTATAGAAGCAGTCTTAAAGCTGGTAGGGGGGACTGGAGGAGTTGCAGGAGCCCTACGAGGAACACTAGACTACAATCTGGAAGTATCGCCCTTTAGTGTGGAGGCATGTTTAATAGAGTCCTTATAACTCCTTTACTGTGATGTTAAATAGGAGGAGGTTCCTCTCCCTAGCCGTGGCGGGAGGACTCTTCTCGCTAGCTGGCCTCGCCTTGAGAGACTCTACAGCTATCGACGTCAGGAGAGTGGAGGTAGACCTGGGTTTCGGCCTGACTCTAATGCTGGTCACGGACACCCACTTGCACGGCTGGGGGTGGAGGGAGAAGCTCGTTAAGAGGGCACTCGAGGAGGGGTCTAGGGAAGCCGATGTACTGGTCTTCCTCGGAGACGGCTACGACTCTTTTTCCCCCAGCCCCGAGATAATGTCCAGGCTCTTGTCCGACCTAGACCTCCCGAAGCTAGGAGTACTGGGTAACCACGAGCACTGGGCGTCTGACAAGTTTCCCCTGGAGAAAGGGCTTGAGGCCTACAGGAAGGCGGGCGTCGAGATACTTACAAACAGATCCCTGGAGCTTATGGGGGTTAAGTTCGGCGGGGTGGACTGGTACCACGACGAAGCCTCGCTGGGGAGGTCGTACTTGAGGGAGGTTGGAAAGGTCGACGTACTGCTCTCGCACACGCCGGACGTGATAGGCCTGGATCCAGAGGCCTCTCTAGTGCTAGCCGGGCACACACACGGCGGGCAGGTATGCCTCCCCCTGATAGGGCCGCTCTGGACTCCTAGCAGGTATGGGACAAAGTACGCCAGCGGGCTCTTCGAAGTAGAGGGGAGGAGGTTGTACGTGAGTAGAGGGCTCGGCGAAGCCGCCTTCCTGCCAGTCAGGTTGAACTGCCCTCGAGAGTTAACCCTCATCAGAATATAGCTGATTTACTGCTCTCTGGGGCCTGAAAGGGCCCTCTTGACGTCCTCCGGGCTCCTTGCCGCTCTCAGGATCTGGAGGGCCTGGCCGTAGAGGTCTTGTAGCTTCTCCAGGTCTTCGGGGGCGTAGCCCTGGGTGAGTAGCGTAACGTTCAGGGTGCTGCTCACCAGGGAGATTACCTCCTCGCGAGTAATGTCCCCGAGCACGTAGTGGCTGAGTATGTCTTCGAGGAATTCTACCGCGAGCCTAGGGTTGTAGAGGAGCCTCCTCCTGTAGAGCGGCCCTGGCCTCTCTTTCAGCCTGAGACTGGAGAGAGTGAGGCCCTCGCGGAAGACTGCCCCGGGCCTCGCCGGCACGGCTTGCACTGCGATTCCCGCTGCCGCGCCCTGCCTGTTCTTCCTGAGGTAGCCTCCAACCTTCCGTAGTGCCTTCTCGGCTAGGCTTACTGCCTCGCCATCCTCGAACTCCCTCCAGCGGGGATTGTGCTTGAAACTCGACGGGTTTGTCCAGGATGGCTCAAAGTCGTCCAGGTCTTCGGGTTTCAGTGCTACGCAGACGGCGTCTAGCTCCCTGTGGAGGCTGAGGGGGGCCGTGAATACGCGTTGTGGATCCATGAGGTTCTCGACCTTTATCTTCGAGCCGTACTTGGCGTTGATTGACTGGACTCTGTCCCTAACCTTCTCGAGCACCAGCTGGACAGCAGACCACGTCGCGTCCAGGACGCCCTTCTGCGCGAGGAAGTCTTCCGGTATTGCCCGCTCGTGGACGTGTACGTGCATCCCCCTACCGCTCCACTTCAGCCAGACGCTCTTAACGACGCCCTCCTTCTCGAGCTCGCCGACTATGGCCCTAGCGACCTCGATTGTGGCCCGCCAGTGTTCAGGCGTGGAGTCAATGTCCCACGTGAGCGTGCGCAGGGCGACATTGCCAGTGTAGTCGAGGGCGTCCTCCCTCGAGTCTAGCTTGCGGTAGATGTTCGCAGTGCCGTAGAAAGCTCTAGGCTTGAGGCGTCTAAGCTGAGCGTAGAGCCTCGCCAAGTCTTCCTTAGAGCCGACTTTCAGGGGCTCCCCCTCCCAGTACCTCACCAGGAGAGGCCTCCCATCCTTCATCCTCCTCTCGCAGTGAACTGCGACCCACCTGCCCCTCAGGAATTCCGCCACCTCTGCGAGAACGCTCGCGTTATAGTAGTAAGTTGCGGCTAGACTGGGCACGCGAATAAGTACTGGTTTCCTGTTTTATCCCTATTTGTTAACTATCCTGCAGCTACCCAGGCTTGAAGTAAAGTTCTCTGTTCTCGAACGGTATGAGGGCCATCAGCGTAGCGTAGTAGGATAGATCTTCCCTCGTGACCCTCCCCTTAGACAGTAGCCGTATGACACCGCCCCTCTCCCCGATGTTCTCTGTCCCGAAGTAGCTGTCCGCGACCTCCTCCAGCTCGCTGTACACGCCCCTGTACAGGGGCTCCACGAACCTCCGCGGGAGCGGGAAGCCCGGGCTGAAGCCCACTGACTCCTCACCCATGCGAGAGACGATGTACGCGGCCTGGACGTCTAGAGCGTGGCCCCCCACGGGGATTATTCCTGCCTCAACGCCGACTGCGAAGTCTGCGTCTTGCCTGCTACTCGCGTAGAGAGCGCGCTTTCTAGCCCCCTCTACTATCTCATCTATTCCTACCGGCTGGGGCTTCAGGCCCTCAACTTTGACTCCGAGCACTTCCGCCCCGCCGAAGACTCTCGTGAATGCCCTCCTGACGCCCTCTATCTTCGAGGGGTTGAGCGTCCCAACCACGACCAGCACGAGTGTAACAACGTGGAGAACAGATTTCAACGTTATGGCATCAGCGGAGTCTGGAGGTAGACCAGGAGCACCGCCACGGCAAGCGGGACGAGCGATGCCCAGGAGCTGTGCCTCACCCACTCGCTGAAAGAGGGTTTCTCGTGGCCCGCTTTCTCCAGCAGGCTCAGGGCCACTATGTTCGCAGTGCTCCCTATGAACGTTAAGTTCCCGCCTATTGTCGCGGAGAAGAGAGTGACCCAGTAGAACGGGAACACCGGTATACCCGTGCCTTGGAACTTCTCTACGACTGGCAGGAGAACTGCGACTGCGAGGACATTGTCCATGAACGCGGACATGAGCGTCGCCGCAACTGTGTATACCACTAGAGTCGACTCGTAGACTCCTCCCCCGGCTTGGGCTAGCAGGTGGCTGAAGTATTCCGTGAAGCCAGAGCTCTCTAGGGCTCCCACCGAGGCGAAGAGCAGGGCGAAGAACACTACCGTCGGCCACTCCACCTTCTCCCTGAAGGCCCTCATCCCGACCTCTAGGTCTAATACTATGCTAATCCCTGCGGCTATAAAGGGTATCGCCATGAGGAGGGTATTCTTCTCCAGGTGGAGTAGCTCCTCAAGCTGGTGGTGGAGGGCTAGGGCTACTACCGTAGAGGCAAACAGCACAGCATCGCGCCCGAAGCCCCCCACTCCTCCCCCCTCTGGCTCTAGGGGGGTAGCGCCCCGCGAGATGTTCGCCGAGAACTCGTAGATGTACCCCCTGAAGAAGCGGAAAGACAGGACGACTACTATCGCCAGAGCAAGGGTAGAGATGGGCGTCGCCCACCGGAGAAAGTCCCCGAAAGTAAGGCCCCCTCTGAACGCCACTAGCACGCCTACGGGGTTCCCGATGACTGTTGCGCTGCTGCCTATGTTTGTCGCGAAGACGCTCAAGAGGACGAGCGGCACTGGGGATACTCTCGCAGCCCTGGCCAGGGCGAGGGCAAACGAGGTCATGATAACTATGGACGTGACCTCGTCGATCAGTGCCGCGAGCGCCCCCGAGAGTACCATGAGTGAGAACACTACTAGGACGCCGTTGCCCCGGAAGGCGTCAAGAACCTTGGCGACGAGGTGCTCGAAGAACATCCTCTCTTCCAGGACTCCTATGAACGCCATCATGCCTACGAGGAAGAATATGACGTCGAGGTTTGCAAACTCTAGAAAGGACTTCACGTCTAGGGCTCCGAGGAAGAAGAGGAGGCCCGTCCCGATGAACGCTATAGGTAGCCTGTTGGCCCACAGGAGGAGGGTGGCTGAAATCTCGGCGAAGAACACGCTCAACGCCAGAACTGCCTTGGGCGGGAAGCCTGCGAGGTAGGAGAAGAAAGCGGCGGCTAGCGCTGTGAAGAGCACTGCTACGAGCCTGGGAACAGTCTGATCCCTTACAAACATTGTGCTCACTGTCTCATCTTAAGAAAAAAATTTATTCTTTGCCTCACCTAGTTTAGTCACAGTGATCCACTTGGAGTCGACGCGCATACCCCCCTCCATAGTACAGACAGCCAGGTACTTCGTTAAAGCCGGAGAAGTAATAACGCGTATAGCAGTCCTCCTATCAATAGTGACCGCGATCTACCTCGCGGCACACATGGCGCAGCCTGCGTTAAGGGGGCTACTGACTTTCCGCGAAATAGCCGAGAACGTCCTCCTGATAACGCTGAACCTCGCTTGCGCCGGCACAATCTCTGTGGCCATGGACAAGTGGTACTTGGCTTCCAAGTTCAGGCTACTCGGGCTGGCAGACCTGCTCGCTGGGGCTATCACCCTGATAAGCGCCCCAGTCTCCGGCGTGCTATTCATCATGGGAGGGCTACTCTTCTACGTTGCGTCCGAAATGATCTCGATATTCAGGATAGAGGAAAAGCTAGTCTAGCCACTCCCCCGGCTCCAGGATCCCCGAGGGGGCTAGTCCACACCCCCGGCCTCCTGTTGCTGCAGAACCTGCTCTGCCCTCTCCTGCTCGATTAAGCGCATACAGTACTCCTCGTAGCTGAAGATCTTCACAGAGACAGCGAAGCGGAAGCCGCTCGGCTGGCTCACGACGACTGCCTCGCCCCTGTCTAGCGTCTTTATCTCGCTCTCCGCCTCGTCGAGGTACGGGCTGTGGTTTATCACTGTAGAGTAGTCCGGCCTGGTTGGGAGTGAGAGTATCACCTTGGTGAGGGACTGCCTGACGACAGCGTCTATGAGCTCGCTCGGCATCTGGGTTATGTAGAGCCCCCCGACCTTGTACTTCCTTCCGCGCTTGGCTATGGCCGAGAAGATGTTCTCCCGCACCTCGCCCCTGCCCCCGAGGGCCTGCGCCGACAGGTACCTGTGGGCCTCCTCGACCATTATCAGTACTGGCGGGAGCTGGCTCCACTTCTCGGGTAGCTTCTTCCGCATCTCCTCGTAGCTCCTGAAAACCCTCTCCGCGACTATTGTTGCGAGCAACTTCTCCTCGCCCTCTGTGGCGAATGGGGTCTCGATGAGGACAACCCTGCCCTTGGCCACCATTGAGAGGACTGCAGAGGCGAGGTCGTAACCGCACTCCCTGCAGAAGATGTCCCCGTCCCCGACGAGGTACTTCACCTTCCTCTTCGTCACGTTTATGGTGTTCACCCCCGAGAGCCTGCCGAGCCTCGCGTAGATGCTCCTGCTGTCCGCCATCAGGAGCGAGTAGACCCAGTCTTCCCCGAACTGTTTGTAGGCGAGCCAGAGGAGCTCCTCCTGCGGCCCTGAGAACTCCCCGGTCATTATGAAGTCGAAGGGTTTGAGCCTGCTGACGTCCATCTTCAGGGGGTAGGCCGGGATGCTCCTCGCCTCGCCGAGCTCCGGGAGCTCTATTCTCAGCCTGCCGGGCCTGCTCACCCTCCCGGTCACGAGGAAGAGGTACTCCTCGGAGAAGGGCAGGTGCGCGAGGCCCATCTCGCCGGGCTTCGAGCCCAGGAGGTACTCGCTCTCGCAGTCGAAGACTACGAGGCCGTACTTCCCCCTGTTGTGGAGGACTGAGGCCGCGAACACCCTTCCGAAGTTGCTCTTGCCAGCGCCAGTGCCACCCACTACCAGGACGTGGTGTGGGATCACGCGCGAGCCGTCGAGGGCTACGATGACATCCACGGCTTCGTGCCCGAACCTGACGTAGCCTATCGGTATGTCCCCTGTGTGGAGGTTGAGCTTCTCCAGGTCATCCCTGTCGAGGGACTCCACCCTGGAGAAAATCGAGGGGACACTTGTGGGCCCGTGGGCCTCGCCGTCGGGGTCTATCTGGGCCACGATCACGCCTATGGCGGTGTCGTAGAGCCTCAAGTCTTTGTCCCGTAGCTGGACTCTCTCGCCCTTGTCGGCCCTGCTGGTTATAACCGCGACTTCCGCGGCGCTCAGGAGGCTCTCGGGCTTGAAGTCAACAACCTTCACGACGAACCTCCTGCCGGCGTCCTCCACCTTGACTAGCATGCCCCTCTCTACTCTAGCGCCCTCGGCTATCCTGAACCTCACCGTCGTGCCCTCGACCCAGGTCACTACACCCAGCTTCAAGGCCACCACCCTAGTCCCCGACACCCCAGATGAAGCGGCTCTTGAACTCCGAGCCCGCCGCGTCCTCCAGGATGCGGGACGACACGCCGTTCAGGGAGAGGTCTTCCAGGAGCAGGGTTCTGTCAAGATCCAGCTCGTTCTTCGGTATCCTCGAGAGCTCGTGTACGATCTTCAGCGGCAACGGGTAGCCCGGGGAGGAGAAGTCCTGGAGGTACGCCAGCACGCCTGAAACCTCCTCCGCGTCAAGCCTCTCGGCAAGCGTGTATGGTGTGTCGATCCTGAAGGGGGGTGCGTTGGGGGACAGCCTGGCGACCGAGATTGCGAGTCCTCCTGGCTGTATGCGGGGGTTTTCGAGTACTGGGTGGTAGACCCAGGGTAGGCCTTTGAAGTACTTCTCGCCTAGCCTGTAGAGGTAGCCGGCTAGGCTCTCGCCGGTCGAGACCCTGAGCGAGGTGGACTTCGGGACGCCTACCACCCTCCACGTCCGCTTTACCAGCATCGAGTACGCGCGGGCAGACCTCGACTCGGGGTTGAAGACTAGGGGCCTGTCGAAGAGTACGAAGGCGCCGGGGTACTCCCGGACAAGCTTCAGGGCCGCTTCGAGCTCTACCTCGGCGAGCCAGTCTCCAGCCTGCTTCAGGTCGTCGAAGAGCTGTATCCTCTTGTACGGGCCGACGAGCCTCACTCTCTCGACGCCTCTCCAGACACCCGCCACGACCTTCGCGGCGAGGATCTTGTAGGCCCCCGCGTCGAAGAGTATCCTAGCTGCGGCGTCTACAGAGACTACGTAGAAGTCGTGCGGGAGCTCGTCGATAACCCTGAAGCGGGTTTCCGACACCGGGGGCCCCCTCAGCCTGTAGCCGTTGATCCTCACGACAGGGTAGGGCTTCGCGGGCGTGCCCTCGAGAGTGAGCTGAACCCCTCTACGCCCGTACTTGTGCATCTCTGTCAGCTTCTCCACGAGCATCTTCACATCGGGATCCAGGTACCCAGACCTCTGGAGTAGAGCCATTTCTCCTCGCATATACTGGCTTTTTACTTTTTATAATAGGTTTCGAAGATAACCCCGTTTTTATTACAAAACACGCGTCCAGCAACGGTATTAAGGGGGTATAACGGTAACATTTTACTGCTACTTTGTCCCGGCTATAGCATGGGTAGAAAGTTGCAAGAAAATGTTACTGTTAACCTTCTTCGCAACAGTTACACTAAGTATAAATACTAGTAGTGAGCACGTATTACTGTAGCACAGAGCTGTTACAGTGGGGTAGATGGTAGTCACAGTACACTACGTGGGCTTCCACCCGAACCTCGTGTTCCAGGGGTTCGAGCAGGTCAGGCTACGCTACCCCATCGAGAAGGTTTACCTGGTGTACGACGCGAAGCCCGACAGGTACGGCGCTGTCTCGCGGCACAACCTTAAACGCCTGCAGGAGGCCCTCTCGTTCTTCAAGCCCGTAGCCGTCAAGGTGAACCCCCTGAGCTACTCTAGCGTCGCCAGCGCCTTCTACGCCATCCTGAGCGTCGAGAGGGACAAGCAGGTTCTGATAGACATCACGGACATGCCCCCCTACATGGCCTCGACAGTTACTGTTGTAGCCCTGATGTCCGGCAACGCCAGGATATACGCCGTCCAGCCACAACAGCACGGCGAGTTCATACCCGACCCGGACACGCCCGAGTTCGCCGACTTCATAGCCAGGAAGGACAGCCTCCAGCTGGGCAGCCTGTTCGAGGTGGAGGTGCCCTCCAGGCCCGTCGAAGTCGTAGAGGACGAGAAAGAAGTCGACATACTCGTAATGCTCTACACCAAGAACGGGTCGGCTAAGAGCATCACGCAGCTGATAGAGTGGATGGGGGAGAACCCGAGGGATCCAGTGGTGAAGGCGACGTACAGCCGCATCGTCGCGTCAATGGAGGAGAGGGGCCTGCTGAAGAGGATAAGGGAGGGCAGGAACAGGTCTGTCAGGCTCACAGAGCTGGGCACTGCTATCGCAGAGGCGAGGATAAAGCTCGGGACTGCGAAGCCGCCGCCCGCGCCCCCCGTGGCCGAGAAGCCCATCAGCTTGCAAGTCCCTTAGGTCTCGGGAAAAGCTTATTAGCGCGCTGGCCGTAGTGCCCCAGTGTCGCTGACGACTGCAGTTAGCGAGTTCTCCGTAGACGTCCTGTCTAGGCTCGGGCTACCGGGAGTGTTCCTGCTAATGGTGCTTGAGAGCGCTCTAGTGCCGATCCCCAGTGAAGTCGTGATGGTGTTCTCCGGGTTCCTTGTGTACAAAGGCCTCTTCGGGTTTGTCGAGGCCGTTATGGCGGGGACTCTCGGGAACCTCGTGGGATCCCTGGTAGCGTACTACTTAGGCCTAAGCGCGGGCAGGCCGTTCATCCTCAAGTACGGCAGGTACCTCCTGCTCAGCGAGCACCACGTCGCGAGCGCTGAGGAGTTCTTCCAGAGGAGGGGTAGCCTGGCAGTCTTCCTGGGACGCATGCTACCCGCCGTGCGGACAGTCATAAGCTTCCCGGCCGGCGTAGCCAGGATGGACGCCGCCAAGTTCTCTGTCCTGACATTCCTGGGGAGCATACCCTGGAACACGGCACTAGTCCTAGCAGGCTACCACCTCGGGGAGAACTGGGCCGTAATCGAGAGCCACGCGCCGCTACTAGACACCCTAGGCGTCGGTATCCTAGCCCTCATAGCTATTTACTACTTTATGAGAACCACGTCCAGGAGGAAGCTAAACCAATAAATTTAATAGAGCCTACTGCACCCCCCGGGTAAAACTGCTAGCCCGCGTACTCGCTCTCCAGCCCCTCCTTTAACGCCACTTCGTGGAGGATCTTGTCTCCTGTGTAGAGCCTCTCCGCACCTACGTGTTTCGCAGAGAGTATCTGCAGGGCGTCTGCCTCGTACAAGTGGTACTTCTCTATCAAGTCCCAGGCTTCGATTAGAAGCCTTGCTTTAACTGGTACTATCCTAAGAACACCCAGCTTGAGTAGCCTTAGGGTTTCAAACAAGAACTGCCGCTTGGCGAGCAAGTAGTCATCGCGATCCAGCCAGCCCCTCTTGTAGTACTTGTCGAGAACGCCCAGTACTTCGCCAATGTTCCACATCGAGAACGATAGCAGGGCGTCTCCTCTCAGCGCCTCGTAGTATGCCTGGTCGACTAGGTTCTTCCCGGGCTCTATCACGTAGCGCTTCACTATGGCGCTCGAGTCCAGGTACAGGAGCGCCGCCGTCACAGCCTTGACTCCCTCATCTCCCTGACGGCTCTCCCAGCGTCAGTAGCAACTTTTGGTCTAACAGGGGTTACCTCTAGAGGGGGCTTCTCCGACCCCAGAAGCCTCTCTATAGCCTCGATAACCATGTTCTCGCAGAGCTCCTCCTCGAGGGCCTCCTCGACAGCCCGGCTCAGCTTCCTCAAGCCCCCCTCGCCCCCCACCCTCGACTTGAACCTCTCCCACAGCTCCCCGTCGATCACTACGCTAGTCTTCACCTTTTTCATGTCTAGACCCTATTAACTGGGAGTAATGCTGTATTTAATCTTTTACGGTCAAGAGCCCAACCGGCAAGAGAAGTAGTAGCGGCGGTCGCGGGGCTTTCAGCATGCGGCGGAGTTTAGGGAGACTCTGCGACCATTAAAAGAGCCTCTGTTGGCACGAGTTTCTTCTTCACCGGGTCTACGGCTGGTTCGAGGTCTTCTAGCGTGAGAGAGCCGAGGAGGTATACGTCCTCGTCCCCGAAGACGACTCTCGTCGCCGAGAGCGCATGGCCCTCTACTTCAATGCCTACCTCGCCTAGCTTCTTCTCCACCACCCTGCCGTCAGCCACTCTTAACCTCACGACCCTTGCCGGGGTAACCCCGAGCCTAGCAAGCAGGGACGCGGGGAGGACAGTATAAGTAGACTCACTGTCCACTACGAGCTCTACTTCGGAGCTCTTACTCCTATCGAAGACGTTCCACACTCTAGCCCTAACCTTAAATACTCCCATGCCTACTTTCAGGAGAAAAACACTAAAATATTAACTTTGACGAAAACGTCAGGGGGTTGCCTTTTTGACCTTGGAGCTTGCTTTCCTGCAATACCCGCTTGTAGAGAGTGGGTAACAGCACAGGTCTTCCCCTGGTCACGGCCGAAAGCCCACCCACTAGAGTGGGAGCCGGGCAAAGCCCCACAATAACACTCGAGCCAGGGTACGAGAGAGCCACCGTCGCGGCCTCGACCCCCCCCCATCTCCCTGACAGCTCTCCCAGCGCCGGTGGCGGCCCTGGGCCTAACCGGGTCTACCTCTAGAGGGGCTTCTCCGCCTCTTCACGCCTAGACCCTAATTAACCCTGGAGTAATGCCGAGTTTAGGCTCCTACGGCTAAGAGCGGGAGGGGGCACTGGGCTAGAGCCGTCACGTCGGGGGCCAAGAGCGCCCAGCGATTCCACAACCAGCAACACCCCCCCCCGCCGCCTCCAACACAGAGCTTCTGGTACTATTGCGGGGGCACGGCAGTGAAAGGACACGAGCGAGGGCGGATACCGGGTGGTTGCCCTTCAAGGGTGGCTCAGTCCTAGGTTACTTGGGGAAGGAGTTGCCTTCTAGGCGTGGTCAGAAACCCAGGGGGCATGGAGAAACTGGCGGAGATGGCGTTTGGACATTCAGCTTGTTCGACGGGCTAGCCTTACTCGTGGCGAGGGGGAGGTACGCAGAGGCCGACAGCAAGGCTGTGGGGCGGGGAGGGCTGTGCTCCCTAGGGGCACGCGGCAACGTTTATAGGCCTGCCCCGCGAGTACTCCCCCGTGTCTGAGGATTTGATTGAGGCAGCGGCGAGGGGCGACTACTGGAGGGTAAAAGAACTACTCGACAGAGGCGCACACGTGAACACCAGAGACAAGCATGGCGAGACGCCACTACACCATGCTGCTTGGATGGGGCACCTGGATGTCGCGGAGCTGCTACTCGACAGGGGCGCAGAAGTAGATGCCAGAGACAATTATGGCAGTACGCCACTACACCATGCTGCTCGCGGTGGGCGCTTGAAAGTCGTGAAGCTGCTGTTGGATAGGGGCGCAGACGTGAACGCCAGAAACAAGGCTGGCTGGACGCCTCTAGACCTTGCGAGGGCGGGAGGGCACAAAAAAGTCGTCGAGCTCCTGGAGTCTGCCAGAGGGGGCTCGCGAGCTAGAGTGGGGAGGGGGGATGTTGCCGGAACCCCTCCAGCCGGGGTAGTAGACCCAGCGAGCGCGGTCTTGTGGGTGGAGAGGGCGATAGAGAGGGGTAGGGAGCTGCTGAGAGAAGCAACGTCCCACAAGCCCTAGCAGGAGCCGGGGCTAGAGTGCCCCGACAGGCCGGGGGCGTCCAGCGAGGTCTCCCACAAGGCCCGTGTGGAGGCGCCTGCTTAGGTGCTTGGAGTATCTTGTAGGGCTTCGTAGATTTCCCTTGTTGTTGGGCGCTCGTGGGGGTCTGGTGAAAGTGATTCTATGAGTTTTTTCTTACATTTGTCGGGGATTGTTTTCGCCTCGAGGAGTGGGGCGGGTATTGAGCCTGGGGCTGGTGCTCTGCCCGTCAGTAGCTCTATTAGCGTTACGCCCAGGGAGTAGGAGTCTGTTTTCTCGCTCACTATCCCCGAGTTTATGAGTTCTGGCGGGGCGTATAGCCTGCTGAATACTAGCTTCCTGAGCTTCCTCATCTTCTCGAATCTACCCAGGAGTGTTGCAGTGTAAAAGTCTGCTAGTATGGGGTTTTTCTCGCCTGTGAGGAGGATGTTTTCTGGCTTTAGGTCTCCGTGCACCACTTTCCTCTCGTTCAGGAGAGCCACTTTCTCCGCTAGTTTTAGGGCAATGCTCCTCCTCTCCATGCTGGTGAGACTGCTGCCTGCTAGTAGGTTTCTGAGAGAGCCCCCCTCAACGAATTCCATCACTATTGCGAAGACCTCCCCTTTCTCCCTGTGGCTTAGATCTTTGACTCTGAACAACTTTACGTCGTATACTTCCGTGACGACGTGCGACTCCCTGTTCACCCTCTTCGAGACTTCTACGAGCTTCGACGCCTCCTCAAGGAGGACGGAGTAGTCTGAGAAGTGGCCGTGCGGCACCTTGATGGCGACCCGCCTCTCTAGGAGGATGTCGAGGGCTCTGAACACTCCCCCAAAACCTCCCTCCCCGAGGAGCTCCCGGACAGAGTATTTATCGTCTAGGAAATCGCCTACGCTTAGGCCTAAAGGTCTAGTATCCTCTGGGACGTCGACTTCGTGTTCTGTCACAGTCTCTACCACCCCTAGCTCGCTCTCCGTCGGAGTGAGGCCTCTTAGCCTCACCTGCAGGGAGTGGGAGCCCGGCGGGAGCTCGGTCTCAACGACTATCCTCCCCTTCTCGTCGGATACGCTCGACACTTCTATACCTCCTATTTTGACTACAGCCTCAGCATTAGAGATGGGGATGTTACTCGACGGCGTCCTAGCCGAGAGAGTGATGTACACTCTGTGCTTGCCCTCGGCTGGCTTCACGCTTACCTTCTCTACAACTACTGACGGCGGCGTGGGCGAGCAGGAGGCAATCCACCTTGAGACAGAGAAGTAGAAGTCCACGTTGTGAACAGACATGTTTTCAGGGATGGGGATGGGTAGCAGCATGTTTTCCCTCGCCAGGCCCGCACTTAAAGCCGTTACCACGTAGCGCTGGACAACATACAGTCTCCCCCCGGCAGTGAAGAGCGTGAATACTGGCTTGAAGGACAAGGTTTGTAGAGACCCGTCTTCAACACTGAGTAGCTCTAGGCTCGTTTCTTCAGGCTCCCAGAGGACGAGGTAGTTACCCCAAGCTAATAGCGACCCTAGACTCACCCTCTGCATCCACAGGGCCTTGCCCGTGTACGCGTCGAAGCACGCAATGTTCTCCTGGCACTTAACAGCTATCTTGTCGCCCACTGCAACTACCCGGGTGCACCCACGAGGCAGGTTCCTAATCCTCAGGAATTCATTTAACTGGGAGCCGCTAGCCGCCAAGCCTATAACCTCGCCTGTCATCGTCAGAGCGTAGAGGTTGTTGTCTACACTCGCCATTGAGAGAATCCTGGGAGACTCAACTTCAAGGGTGTAACCACTGCCTACGACTTTAACAAGGCTGGCTGCAACTTTCTTCGGGTGCCTCTGGGACATAGCGAAACCCTCCCCTGTTAGGGTAAGCTGGTCAGGTACTGACTCAAGGACATACCTCTCCAGCCTTGCGGGGGGAGAAAGTACTGCTAGGTTCCTTGACTTCGTGTAGAACACTAGTCTCTCTCCAGCCTCGTGGAAATAGACCGGCTCTCCGAGAGCCTCTGTGAGGCGTTCAGGGGGGCGGGAGGGGTGCAACTTGTATACCTGGCCATGGGAGTCAACTGCGAAAGACAGGAAGAGCTTCCTCACAGGGGCGTCAATGAGTTGGGCTTTCTGTATTGCTAGCTCCATCATGCCATCCTAGGAGACTTTGCTCCCGCAGTATATACAAATCTTTACCCCAGGGGGGTTAGGCATGCCGCACTTTGAGCAGGTAACGTAGGGTAGTTTTCTAGACTGGAAGTACTCCTCGAGTATCTTGAAGAAGCTCCTCCGGACTTCTTCAATAGAGGCGCTCATGCCCCCGCCAGCCTTCTCTCTGACGTCTCTAAGGTACTGGCTTACGTAGGTGCTGAGGGTCAACCCGTTAATCCTTTTCTCTTTCAAGTCGAAAAGGACGTTCTTGCTCAGTGCTAGGGCCGTGTACAGGACTTTCTTGACTAGAACGTTTTGGAGCACCATTGCTGGAGAAGACCTCCAGAACCAGCTTACATACTCGTACTCTCCGGACTTCGCCAGGTCAAACTCGCTGAGGTAGTCAAAGCCCAGGCCTTTCTCGACTAGGGGGCACGACTGCTCGCGGTAGCGTGAGCACAGGAACGGGTTCTGCTCAACAGGGCAGTATATGCAAGGAAGCCCGAGGACTCTAATAGTGTCTGCCTTTAATTCTATCCTCCCGCCCCTCGACGCGATTATCGGGAGCATCGTGGTGTTCCCGGGCCCAAGAGTTACGTCACCGTACGCGTAGACGTGGTAGAACGTTGAGTTTTCAATATAGGCTTTCCCCTTACTGACCTTACTCCCGACGAGGATTCTACCCAAGATGACGCTCTCAGCCTCGATTTTGAGCTCTCTCAGGGCTAGCACGTTCCCTACAATCACAGAAGGTGACCGTATGTAGAGGTTCCCCGTGATGACGTTCCCGAAGATCACTGTCGGGCTTTTCCCCTCTATCTGCAGGGAGCGTTCACGCGCGTGTTCTTCGCCTTCAGTCCTACTCGGGATAGTACCGACGTCTCCGAAGACGACTGCCGGCTCCTCAACAGTAGAGCTAAAACGTACCCTCGCCTCGGAGAGCACAGACCCCCTGACGAGCGCATCGCCGTTGAGGAGGACTTCGTCGAAGGCCATGAGGTCGTTGAAATGGGCGACGTCGGGATCCGAGTAAATACTCCTAACTCCGACTATCGGGCTTACGCCCCGATACCCTCCTTCGAGGTAGACAGCATCCCTAGTCTCGTCGTACTTTACCTTCTCCCCCGCTTCGAACCTCCTCCTAACCAGGCCTGGCATCGGCTACACCCTTATCTCCCATTCCTCGATGAGGCGTCTCTCAGAGGGGTCTCTTGCAAGGCTTAACAGCATTTGCTTGAGCTTGTGGACGCTTTCCTGGCTTAGTGCTACAGGGTTGTTGTCAATATAGCTTGAAGCAAAAGACACTAGCTTGTTGTTTATCTCGAGGGGCTTCTCCCAGGCGAGCAGGGGGCCTGTAGTCCCCTCTAGGCTAGCGGAGTCGTGCTCTACTACTACTTTTACCACAGGTAGCAAGACCAACGTCACATCTGTGCCGTCAGGGGGTGTTACGGGAAACAGGAACTGCGAGACTCTCTCCTTGAAGGCTTTCTGCACGCCACTAGCTTTTTCGAGCCTAGTGGACGCCCCGGCAAGCTTTTCCCTAATTTCCTTGAGCGTCTCGATCCTCCTCTTTATATCTTCATGGGTAACTATTTCGAGCAGCTCTGGGTCGACGTACTCCGGTTGGGCGAGGTCATAGAATGTACGAACTTGCTCGCGCTCGTCTAAGGCGAGCTTGAGGAGCTTAAAGTCTCCCTGCGCCCTCCTAGCGAATTGAGCAGCGTAGTCCCTTATGGCATCAAGGTAGTCGCTGATTATCTCCTGGTACTTCTTTACGAACACCTCCTCTACTTCCTTAAGCTTCTTTGCTATAACGTCCCGGAAAGACGTTAAGGCCTCGAGCCTGCTTTTAACTGCAGCATAGTCGAGCATCACGTCCAAAGCGTTGGTGAGTAGAAGCCTTAGTGCCACTTCATTGCGCATCCTATTGATACTAGAGTCAATTTTCAGCAGCTCTCCGTCTACCTTCTGAACATCTTTCCTCAATCCACTTATTGAGTCGCGGACTGACTGGAGTAAGCCCAGGATCTGGGAGTTCTGGTGAATGAGCTCACGCAGGTAACTCTCAAGCCTAGTGATGCTACTCTCCGAGCTCATCTCCCCTCACCCCTTACAATGCTCAATACCCTCTCAACCTGGCTCTTCAGCTCCGGCCTCTCTTTGACTAGGTCTTCTATGTTCAGAGCCGCAGCTCCTGCCACGACTACAGCCGAGTACTCTCTCAGCATCTTCAGGTGGGACTCTGCCTGGGCTATTTCTTTCTGGATGCTCTCTCTTTCTTTCTCGAAGTCCCTCAGGATTTGTTCGTAAGCGCCTATACCTGTTTTGCTCACGTTCTTCAGGTTCCTTGCCTCATTAACGGATCTTATGATCTCTGAACTCACTTTCTCGAGGTGCTCCACTCTCTCGTTCAGCAGGGCTATATAGCCCTTGACGGCCGGAAGCTCAAGGTTAAATAGCTTGTAGTAATCCCCTGCTCCCAGGACTGAGCCGCAGCTCCCACAGGTGATTTCCGGCTCGCTGAAAACAGATACCCACTTTAGGGTTATCTGCTCGTCCGAGCCTGTTAGTGGGAGAGCGAAGATCTCTAGGCCCTCTTCGTAATTCTTTAGGAGTTCGTCTAGGCTCTCCGAGCCCTTTACGTTGGGGAGGGGGAGAGACCGGGTGAGCTCGTCGTTCAGGCTCCTCCACTTCTCCTCCACAATATGCCTCGTAGACTCGTGTGGGAAAAGAATGTCGGGATCCCTATCTACACCTCCAAGAATGTAGTCTAGAACCCATCTCCTGAGGTCGATGTCGCGCTTGTACCTGCGTAGGGACGTGCTTGCGCACTTCCTGCAGAAATACCTTGAGTACATGTATTCAATGGCTCTGCCCTCTAAGGGAATAGTAGCTTCAATGAGCTCCTTTATAGCTTTCCCGATTAGAGTAGTGTAAATCTCTTGTCTTTCAGTGAACTCTAGAGCTTCACGGGTAAAGTCGGGAATGTACTGCATACTCTCAATAACAGAGCACAGCTCTCTAAACTTCCCAGCGTCCTCAATAGCCTCCGCGCCGCCCACAGGTAAACGCCCCCCTAAAGCCTCTACGTCCAGCTCACGGGCAATGCCGTCGGAGAAAAGCTTCCCGAAGAACTCCAGAGTATTGGGTGCTGGCTTTATAGGCCTGAAGGTCTCCTCGCTATACTCTATAGACGCCGAGACAGTGTTAGACACCTCCGAGATAACCTCGTCTAGGATTATCTCCGGGTTCCTGCTCTTGAGAACCTTCTCCCAGAAGTTAAGCTCTCTAAGCCCCTTCACGACCTTGTAGCCTGTATCCTTTTCGCGGATAGTCGCCTCTAGGTATATGTTCTCTCCTACACGGAGCCTCTTAATAGCCTCGTTGACGAGGTCGGGGTTAGAGACGATGAAGAGCTCGAACTTAGCCTCGTCAGCCCAGGGCGCGAAGGCCACAAAACCGCCATCTACTCTGGCCAGGGAGACTGGCGCGTACGCGCGAAAGGCCCGCAAGAGTACGGGGGGCAACCTGAAGCCTTTGAGCTCCCCCTCTAGCGTAGCTATTTTTCTGCTCAAGAACTCTATTTGGCTCTCCAAACCCCTATTCTCCCGCTGAAGCTCCTCTTTTTCCCTCTGCAACCTGCTAAACTCGTCGTTTTTAGCGAGGGCAACAGTTCCAGATATAATAAGAAGGAGTAGACTTAGAATTATAAACCCCGCGTTATTGGAGGCGAGAGAAATAACGAAGATGATTAAGAAGATGAACACTAGAATCGACGCAAAGTTTTTCTGGGGTTCGAGCTCGACTAGCCTCTTTTCGATAAAGGATATACGCTCAGAGTTCTGCCTGTACTTCGCCTCGCTCTCCCTCTTGAGCTCCAGGCTCCTAGAAAGCTCTTCTTTAAGGTTGCGGAACTCCTCCAGTCTCCTGTTTAATATTTCTTTTAGGAGTCTTGCTGCAAGTTCTTCCAACAAGGAGGGCATTTCGACGACTAGAAGCCTAGCTTTAGGGCTTTTTTCCATACCGCCCCGATACTATTTGTCTTTTTTTATATATATTCCTTGCTATTAAATTCTTTTACCTTTTCTTCTTTTAGGGCCTTGTATCAGCCACGTCGAAAATCCACGATTAATGCTGTCGAAAAGCTTAAAAGAGCTCTTCAGAGTATTTTCCCCGTGGATTGGTACTCCCTTCTTGCACTGGCGAGCGGGTGGGCTGTAGGGCGGGAAGTCAAGAGGAAAGAGTACATAGTCTCGCCGACAATAGTTTTCGTCTCACCCACCACCGACGTGATTGATGCTCTAAGCAGCAGGCCTAAGGGAGTGGAGGACATTGTTAGGGAGGCCTTTAAGGAGAACATGGGGCGGGAGCCCACAGAGGAGGAGTTGAGACTCGTCATTAAGGAGCTTGAGAAGAGGTCTCAGGGCCCGTCGGACAAGACGAGGAAGATCTACGAGTGTCTGGACAAGCTCAGGAAAATACAGGAAGCTTTTTGCAACGGTAAGATTGACAGCGGGCTCTACGTCTGGATGCGTAGGCGCTACGTAGACAAGCTCGTGAAGTTAGTGACGGGTGAGGCGTAACGTTCAGAGAGGAGTACGAAAACTTCAAGAAGTTCAAGGAAATGCTGAGAGAGCGGTACGGGTACATCGAGCACAGAACCGTAGACGAGCTCGCCGAGAGAGGGCCAAGCTTCCTGGGAGATCTACTCAAGGAGCTGGACGGCATTGAAGACCAAATCTCAAGAGCTCGTCTCTTGTCCTCTGATATGAAGCATCTACTCGAGAGAGTAAAAGGGTATAAGGAGAAAGTGAGGAGTGCATACGAGAAGGCTAGGGACATATGCGTTAAGTTACAAATTAGAGCGGATAAGGGGAGCGTCGTTACCGGTGACACGGTACAAGTCACTCTGAGGGCTATTAACTGTAGCCTCTTCGACGTTGAGCTAGAATTCCCAGAATCCTGGCCTGACAAAGTCTCAGACGGGCTCGAGCTCGTCGCCCCCCAGAAGCCCCCCAAGCCATTCAAAGTCCCGTTGGGGAAGGGAGAGGATGCAACATACACTTTCACTTACCGTGCTGAGAAAGAGGGGAGACATGCTATTGGTGGGATGTTCGTACACGCACGCGGCGGGGGCGCGTCGAGACAACTTCAGATAAACCTCATAGAGGTCATCGTCAGAGCTCCCGGTGCTGAGAGAAAACCTGGCGTGGAGAAGCCGCTAGTTGAAGCCGCCCCGGCACCCCGAGTCGAAATCGAGCTTAGGAAAACCGTCGAAAGGGATAAAGTCTTTGAGGGCGAGAGTATCAGAGTCAACGTACATGTTCGCAACAGGGGCAACATCGCTACCCCCCTGGCTGTCAGGAATGACGAGAAGGCGGTGAGCGGGGACTCGAGCTGGTCTGGGACTCTGGGGCCCGGCGAGGAGTACACGCTGAGCTACGAAGTTAAAGCCGAGAAGAGGGGTGTTATCACCTTGGAGCCAGCCGTGGCGGAGTGCTACGTCGACGGTAAGTTGTACACCTTTAGGAGTAACAGTGTGAGCGTTAATGTTCTCCCGAGGGAGGAGGAGAGGATAGACGTTGACCAGCTCGTGAACGGAGTTGTGCAGAAGGGGCTCCTCTTCATGGTCGGGTACCTCGTCGCCAGGGGGAAGGAGGTTAAAGTCCCGAAGAAGACCATCGTCGAGAACATTAGAGCTGTTGAGAAGAGGGATGAGGGGAAACTGTACGTCCTAGAGCACCCTATAAGCGTCGTGATCGAGGAACACGACGACTTCGTGCGGCTCAGGAGAGCGAGCCCAGCTGAGCTTTCGAGCGCCGTAGACGCGGCAACAGCTGAGAGGCTCGAGTCAGCCTTCATCGGGATAATGGAGGGGAGGCTCAGCGCGTGGAGACCTAGAGAAGCGGAGAAATTTAAGAAAGAGAGTATCTCAGACCCCCCTAATGGTCTAGGTGTAGTCTACACCTATCTGAGGGGAGGGCTCGTACCTAGGGCTGTCAGTAGAGTGTACGTGCTAACGTACTCTAGGCGTGACAAACTCTCCAAGTACGGCGTAGACCACTACCCCCTGAGTACTAAGGAGGTCAGCAGAGCTATAGGAGTTGTTGAAGGAAAAGACGAGCCTGCCATAGTGATCGTGGGGTCACCCACTGGGTGGGACGAAGAAGCTAAGAAATTCGCCCGCCATTACGTGAACCCGAGAATCGGGCTTTTACTAGTCGACTTGAAGACTATGGAGCTCTACTACAACCCCCAGGGCCTAGTCCAAGAAGTCGTAGACCTAGTTCCGGACTTCGGCAAGCTAGTCCAGCCAGTCCCAGAGGAGTGCCTCGAGACAGTAGAGAGGCTAGACGACGCGTTGCTCAACGGAGTTATAACTCAGGACGACTACTTAAGGAAGATAGGCGAGGAGGTGCAAGTGTGCCTGCAGAGGAAGGAGAAAGTTCTCGCCGGCCCTCTGCCTGAAAAAACTTGAACACACGGAGGCAAAAGTTTTAATACCCTTAGGTGCTCTCCTATAAGCGTGAGTGTACGCCTACTCATAGCACTAATCCTAGCTATTCTAGCCCTCCCAGGGCTCTATGAGTGGTTTTCCGGGGGGATGAGGACGGCCCCTCCCGTACTGCCGATAATCTCCCTCGTGTTGTCTGCGTACCTAGCCATTTCGTGGCTACGCTCAAAGCTGAAGAAGCCCAAGAAGCTAGCACTCCCCGAGCCCACAGCAACAGGGGTATTGACGGCGGCGGCTATAGGTCTTCTCCTGGCAGGTCTCCTCGA
Organism: Infirmifilum lucidum; assembly: GCF_014876775.1. NCBI lineage: Archaea > Thermoproteati > Thermoproteota > Thermoprotei > Thermofilales > Thermofilaceae > Infirmifilum > Infirmifilum lucidum. The sequence goes on from NZ_CP062310.1 coordinate 69,635, forward strand.
GGCCCGCAAACAGAGAAAACTCACTGAAGAAGAGATGTTGAGGCTTGGAAAGATTGAACGGGATCTGGAGGAGCTTATGCTCCAGGGCAAAATAGACGCCAGGAAATACAGCGAGTTGAGGAGAATGATTGAAGAACTTAAAGTAGCATCCTAGAAATATCCCTCTTTTTCCCTCTTATTTTCCTTGTGCCTGCTACCTGAGAGGATATAAGAGCCTCTGTAGCTCCAGTTCCTTCTCTTTTATCTTTCTCTCAACTTCTTCAAGCTTCTTTTTAGCATCCTCCACCTCCTGGGGGTCTTTCCCTAAGTACACTCTCCGCATTAATTCACCCCTTATCTCGTTGAGAGTATTTATCTCATTCTCGATTTTCTTCCTCTGCAGCTCCACCTCAACGGAGGACGGAGAGTAAAGCGGTTGCTGGGGAATTGGGGACGGAGGGTAAAGCGGTTGCTGGGGGGTTTGCACCGGAGGATAGCCCCTCCTCTCTAGTTCGCGTATTATGGCGTTTATGTCGACCTGAGGTGAGGCGAGTGGGGGAGACTGTTGTTTTAGCGAAGCTATCTCCTGCTCGATCCTCCTTAAGAGCTCATCTTGCGTGATTTTGCCTCTATTCGCCTGTGAAACTAAATCCGCGATTTTCTGTGATAGAGCAGGGTAAAGGGTATTTATTAATGCAGCATAGAAGAGGCCTCGTGCAGTCTCAGTGCCGACTGTCTTTGCTATCTCTTTAAACACCGCATTCCAGTCAATTGATGAGCTACCCATTCGTATCGAGCTATAATATGAACAACACATATATTTACTTTGTGTAGAAAAACGAGGGAAATCATGTATACCCTTAAATTAGAGGATGAAAAGGAAGTAATTCGCCTTCCTTAAGGTCTCGACTCCTAAAGATCCCCTATGCCTCCGGCCTCAAGGGGTTCCCAATGGGTTTTTGAGCTACATCCCCCCTGGGCACGGCTCTGGGCTTGAGTCCCACCACGACCGAAAACTCAGCTCTATTCATTATGCGAGATTAGGGAGTAGCTCTTCAGTCCACTATTCCCACTGGTAGCTCAAGACTGGTATATCCTCCTTAATTCGCTGATTATAAACTCCTTGTAGAGTTTAAAGTCTTCCTCGGATATCCTCCCAACCCTGAGGAGATACTCTGCGGCCCTGAGCTTCTCGACGAGCTCCCTCGCCTTGTCCCGTTTGTACGTGAGGAGTGTCCCGACAACCTCTGCAGCGAACGCCCCCAGTAGTGACGCGACAGCCAATGTTACCTCGTCGACCTTCGGCTTGCCCACAGGAACCCTCCCGATCTGCCTGAAACCCGGAACTGGTATTGAGTGCCTCCCAAGCTCTTTGAGGGCTTTGTCGACCTGTATAAGGCCGTAGCCCTGCTTGTACCTCGTAGCGCCCGTGTCTGCGGCAGTTCTAGCAAGTGCGCCGAAAACGAGAGGGTACCTCTGAGCCCTATCTGCCCCGAGTTCCTCGAATTTCTCGAGCAACACTGCTATAGCCCCGGAGACGTGCGGGGTAGCCATACTAGTCCCGACCAGCGATACGTGGTACTCGTCAACAATCCTGCCTGCCAGCTCCTCCCTCCGGCTCCGGGAGATCTCCGTGCTGAGGGAAGATACTATCCCCTCCTGGGAGGAGCCGGGGGCCCCTCCGGGGGCTACGAGGTTGGGCTTGGGCTCGCCGACGAGACCTTCAAGCTGGGGGCTCCCCTCAGAAGAGTACGCCGTCACCTTGCCTCTCTTGTCAGTAGCGCCGACAGCAATAACACCTGGGACTACTGCCGGGTAGTTGATAGAGTTTGAGCCTTGCTCACCGTCGTTGCCGGCAGCCGCTACCACCAGGACGCCGCTCCTCGCTAACTTATTGAGCTCGGAGGCGAACTTGTTCAGCGCTGGGGACTCGAACTCGCTGGGGGGTAAAAGTACGCCGAAGCTTAGGTTTATGACGTCTGCTTTTACACTTACAACCCACTTTACCGCAGCTATGGTGTCGTCAAGCCTCCCCTCTCCAGTAGAATCAATGACTTTTGCATTTACAAGCTCTGCGCCTGGGGCAACTCCCGTGTAGTAGCTGTCCCTACTGGAAACAATGCCCGCAACATGTGTCCCATGCCCATTCCAGTCGCCGGGGGGTTCAGACGTGAAGCTCCTCTCCTCGACTACGCAGCCACGCAGGTCGGGGTGGTTCTTGTCGATGCCCGTGTCTAGCACGGCTACTTTCACCCTCCTCCCCGTGTAGCCCAATTCGTGGGCTCTCCTCCCCCCAATGAGGGGGACGCTTTCGTGCAGGAGGAGGTGGGTCATTGGGACTAGCTCGACTGCCTCTACCCCAGGGATGCCACTCTTTACGAGCTCCCCGAATTTATCCAATCTAGCATAAGCCGAGAACATCGCCTCTGGCCCGAAGAGGTGGACTGGCGTGAGGTCTAGTGCTCTTACATATGAGGGCTTGACCCCGAGAGCCTCAGGTATGTCCTCCCGTACTCTAGCCTTATACGTTAGTATGTAGTAGTCATCCACCCTCATTGTAGTGTGAAAGAAGAGCCTCTCCACCCCCGATCTCCTCTCGAGGAGGCGCGGGTCAACCCTCACGCTCACCACCTATTCCTTAAGCGACGCGTCTTTACCCAGGGCCCGCACCCTGGGGACAGGCTCCACCCTTACAACGTCTCTGTCTAGGAGTAATTCCCTGAGGGAGCTCTCAGACACGTAGGCTGAAGCCATGTTCATGTCCGGGAACTCTCTCACATACTCGACCCCGGGGATGCGCTTTAGGGCTCCCCGGAAGTGTATGAAGACCCTGCCCCCAGGGATCTCCAGAAGCACCTGCACAGCCTGTTCAATGCTGCTAACGCCTAGTTTGGCTAGAAGTGCACTACGCTCGTCTTCGGGAAGCCTCTCGAGGAAAACACGCCACTTCCTGGCTTTCAACTTTAGCACTAAGCTCCTAAGGCGGGACGAGACGTCCATTGTAAAAAGAGTTAAAGGATTGCGAGTTAAACTTTTCGCTAAAAGATAGCCTTAGAAAAGTTTAATATTAGGGGCGTTCACTAGTTAAAGCGTGCAGGCCGGAAAAGTTTTCGGTGAGCCGGCAAAGCAGATCGCAGAAGAACTAGGAGCCTTCCTGATCCGGGTTGGAGGCATCCTCGTACTAATCTTCAGCCTAGTGGAGGCTGTGAAGAGCATGGTCTCGCTTTTCATAATCTGGGTTCTCCCGCCCCTCCTAGTCGATGTACTCACTACAGTATTCACATCCATACCGTGGTTAAAGCCGCTTGTCAGCTTTCTCGTGGGCATTGGCTCAGCGTTACTGGCAGTCATGCTTGTAGTCTATCTCGTCTTAGCCTACCTCGGCTACAGGATGTTGAAGCTACCTGACACCCTACCCATACCCCACGGCACCCGGAGCACGTGGCTCGTGCTCACAGCAGTCCTCCTCGCAATCTCTCTACTCACAGGCTCCATGCTACTTGCCGTCGCGATAGCCACCGTCCTAGTTGGCCTCCTCATAGCGCCCACCGAGAAACCCGCACCCCCTCAAAAGCCTAAGGTGCAGGAACAGCCTCCACCCCCGCCCCCTCCCCCAGCTCCGCCTCCTCCGCCGGGAGAAGCCAAGAAGTGAGGAGGAGAAGTCTCCTTGGAGTGAAGCCGCCGTGCTTGCAAGAGCTGTGGCAGTTACCCAGGGGGCATGTTACGCCGGACTTTTCTAAATTCTAGTCCTCTGCGAAACGTGAATTGCTGTCGCGGCAACTGCTGTGGCTATCACAGCAGCCGTTACAAAGACCACCTGAAAAACGCTGAGAGCCGTAAACATCGCCACGAGGGCCGGTACCAGCTCCCACGCAGCCACTCCAGCATACGCTATAACTACTCCAGTCATTACAGCTGCGGAGAATGAGTTTCCTAGCATTTCATAGCTTACTTCATATGTTACCTTTCCGACTGTAGGCAGGAGGAATACCACGGCGAGAATACAGAAGGCGGCACGGGCCTCCAGGGAGCTCTCCAGGAAACGGAGTATAGCGAGAAGAGCGCTGTAGTAGGGGGAGGCACATGCTAGGAGTGCTACGGGCACGCTCGCGAACACGAGTGAGGCGCCGAGCGATGCTATTCTAGCGTTACCAGACATCCTCCCTATGTACAATAGCGCACCTCCAAGGGATAGTGTTAGAAAGTAGCCAACAGCCCCGAGTAGTTCGTAGGGGTCGATGCTAGACACGCTACTCTAACCTCCGGGGCCTTTTATAGCTTTCTGCTGGAGGTGCTCGGCCCCCAGTGCCCGGGACTGCCCTGCGGCAACGTTTATAGGCCTGCCCCGCGAGTACTCCCCCGTGCCTTGGGGCTCGCTAGACAGGGGACTGCTGGAGGCAGCGGCGAGGGGCGACTACGGGAGGGTAAAGAAACTACTCGACAAAGGCGCACATGTGAACGCCGTGGACGAGGATGGCGACACACCGCTACACCGTGCTGCTCTCTATGGGTACCTGGATGTCGCGAGGCTGCTGCTGGAGAGAGGCGCACACGTAAACGCCAGAGACAAGGCTGGCCTGACGCCGCTACACATTGCTGCTGGCGGTGGGCACCTGGGAGTCGTGAGGCTGCTGCTGGATAGGGGCGCAGAAGTAGACGCCAGGGACGGGATTGGCTTGACGCCGCTACACTATGCTGCTATGATGGGGCGCTTGGATGTCGCGGGGCTGCTACTGGATAGGGGCGCAGAAGTAGACGCCAGGAGCAAGGGTGGCAATACACCGCTACACTTTGCTGCTATGATGGGGCGCTTGGATGTCGCGAGGCTGCTACTGGAGAGGGGTGCAGACGTAAACGCCAGAGACAAGGCTGGCAATACACCGCTACACTGGGCTGCTGAGAAGGGGCACTTGGATGTCGTAGGGCTACTAGTGGAGAGGGGTGCAGACGTAAACGCCAGGAACGTGATTGGCAGGACGCCCCTAGACCTTGCGAAAAAGGGGGGGCACAAAGAAGTCGTCGAGCTCCTTGAGTCTGCTAGAGGGGGCTCGCGAGCCAGAGTGGGGGAGCCTGTAGCCGGGTATGCCGGCGCAGCCGGAGTGCCCCCGTGGGAGGAGTTTGAGGAGTCTCTGAGGAGGAGGCTGAGCGGCGTGAGGTGCCCTGTGTGCCAGGGCGAGGTTGTGTCGGGTAGTGGTTGGAGCCACGGCCACTTACCCTACATCGAGGTGGGCGGCGGGTACGTGGCCCTAGGCTACCACTGCCCAAAGTCGGGGACGCCAATACTAGTCTTCAAGTCCAAGAGGGGGGAGGGCGGGGAGGCAGAGCCCCACACCCACGGGGAAGACGAGGAGGCGGTCACCAGGCGGCACGTGTAGGCTGCAAAGCGACACTACGCGGGGCAGGCCCCAGTTTCCAGGGGAGCTGGGCCCCGGACTACGTGCTAGCCGTGCTCAAACTCTTCTCCAGGGGGCTCTACGCGATTGCCTGGCGGCCCGCCTTAGTCCCCCCTGCCGGGGGGTGTCCCGCAGGTGTAGTGCCGGGGGCGGGCTCTTTCAACTCCAGCAGGATCCCTGGGGAGCCTGCCTACTCCCTGGGGCGCGCCGGGTGTAGCGCTTTCCCCGGCTACTTCCTGGCTGCTAGTAGCCCCCCGATAAGCCCCCCGATGAGGCCTATAACTGCTCCCTTAGCGCTGAGGATTAAGACTAGTAGTGCTAGGCTGGCCTGTAGGAGGGAGATGTAGGGGGCCAGGAAGGGTATGTATGGGGCGAGGAGAGCTACGAGCAGGGAGAGGGCGAATGCCAGGATGATCCCCCCGAGCATCCCTGCCAGGAAGCCTGCTATGGCGCCCCTACCCGCACCCACAGCGATGTAGCCGGCGACGAGCCCCGCGATGAAGTCCCCGATTACGGGGAGGGGCCCGCCGAGGAGTAGGTGTACGATGAAGCCTGCGAGCACGCCTAGGAGGAGGTTGCCCTTCCCCGCCACGTGCTCTTACTCAGAGCCCCCACTTATTAACTTAACTCTGGGCGGGGGCCTGCTACCCCCCGGGACAGACAGTAGCGCCGCAAACTCCATCGCCGTAGCGGAACCATGGACTTAATTAGCGGGGGCTACACGACGCACTCTGGGAAGGCGTGTACCGGGAGGAAGGCCCCCGCCGGGCGGGTAGCCGGCGAGACCCGGCCTGCCCCGCGAGTACTCCTCGTGTCTTGGGGTTTGATCGCGGCAGCGAGGGATTTCCAGGAGCTGGCGCGACCAGTCTATAGTCAGCACTAGAGCACGATACTGTGGGCTAGCTCTCCGCCGACAGGGGAGACGTACTAGGGTTCCCCTGAGGAGAAGTACAGGGCACGGCCCGTCGCGGTGTATGGTGGGAGGCGTACCGGGAACCCCCAGGCCTTGCGGGAGGAATAAAAGTGAGGGGAGAGAGTTCTAGAGGGGGGCCTGTGGGAGGGGGATCCTGTTTGTCCAGCAGCCCGGGCAGGCACCTGAAGACGGGCAGCTGCTGCTCCGCGGGGCTATCCTTAAATAAATGAGGGTGATTTGCTACCAAGGGGTATGGGGGCCTCTAGTAGAGGGGAGTGGGTTAGCACTGAGGTATGTAAGAGGCTGAAGTATTCAGAGGGTTATAGGATTAAGTTTCCTCCGAAATACCTCACGCCAGGCACTCGGGTTACGGGGAAGATTATAGTTAGAGAGGGTAAGCATAGAGCAGCACTTTTCATTAGCAGAAAAAGGTTGCTTGGCGAAACCACCGTCTACAGCAAAGTTGTTGGACGTGAAGAGGATGTACTCTTCAGCGTTATCGAGGAAGGCGAGTATACATGTTCCCTAGAGTTAAGACCGGTGCTCACGGCCAGTAAGAGGCTTAAGATCTTCGCAGAAACTGCAGCTCTTACTGCTCTCATCACATTCCTCTTCATCACATTTCTCCTCATCCTCATCACATTCTTCTTTCTTTACGTTTCCTCGTTTCCTATCGAGAAACTAGGCGCGCGCCTAACTTCAATGTTCCTGGCAATGTTCCTGGATATGTTCCTGGAGATGCTTAACACTATTATTCTTGTTACTCTCGCCGTCTCTACTGTCGTCGGGCTGTTAAATCTGGTGGTTAAGAGTAAGTTAGAAGAAAATTCCTGCGTCGAGGTATCAGTCTACGTGGAGTAAGCCCGCTGGGACGGAGAGGGCTCGGCTGGGCGTTGTTTCCAGGCTGGGAGCGTACGAGGCCGTGGACTGCGCCCCTATGTAGCCGTCTACAGCCCCGACTCTGCTAATCTTGGGCCCCGATCACCCCACGTACCCCCACCCTCTATTCCCAATACCCTCGCAGTCGCGGGGTGGATGACTCGGCGAAGAGAGTTACGAAGGGCTTATAGCTCCTCCAGACATCAGCCGTGGATCTCCCTTACCCCAGCTTTTTGCACGTTCCTCACATCCCTCGTAGCTGGCTCAGAGGCCGGGGGTTTCCCGAGCTTGGCAAAGGGCGTCCTGGAGTTTGGAGCCGGGGGGCTGGGCACGTAGAGATGGGAATCCCCGGGGTTGGCAATTGCTTACCTTCATTGAAACAATGTTTATATGTGCCCCGATGCCGTTACAGCGGGATGGAGAGACTGAGAGACGAGATTTTGAGGATAATACGTGAAATAGAGGAGGAGAACCTTAATCCTGCTGTTGCGTTAATGAGGACTCTAAGAGCTTGCAGGGATCTAGCCCACACGTTTAAGGACTTTGCGTTTACTGAGGCTTTTATGTGGTTTGAGTTTAGTAGCAAATTACTAGACATTATCTTCGAGAGAGAGTTCAAGAGAGCACTACTAACGCGCCTCGAAAAATCCGGGCTACCTCTCCAGGTCGTAGAGTCCCTTAGAGGCGAAGCCTACAAATTTGACACTGACGAACACTTCAAGGACTATATTCCAGATTTTGGCAAGATTAGTTCGGACTTCACGACTTTCCGGAACCTTGAAGCTATATTCAAAGGAGAAGTTTCCCAATCCCACCTAGAAGTACATGGCATTATTGTAGATGCGGCGGTAGACGCCCGTGAAGCTCTCAAGAGAATAGTTATAGAGTTTCTCAGGGGGGCAGATGAAGTTATCAAGAGCGGGGGAGCCCCCCGCGACCTCCTAGCATACCTTAAAGACAGCACTGCTAAGATCCACAGAATGGCCTACGGCTGGCCCTAAAAATAAAGACACTTCACCCCCTTGAAACAAGCCTTTCTGCGCTCTGGCGCCCCGACCTGGAGAGCAGTTCCCCCGGGGTTCCCGGGCTCGGCCAGGCCCCGCCTGCCGCTGGCCAGTGCCGCCAGACCCCCATATAGCGGGCTCTACAAGAGTCGGCCGTTGTCCGTGCTTACCGGTAAAGCCCAGCTGCAAGCCAAACACGGCAACCCCTTTCACCACGGGGGGACGGTTATTATGTTCTTTGATGGGGGGGCACACGGGTACGCGGCACTACGTGGGCTCCTCCTGGCCAGTAGCGTCCCTAACCGCCAGCTCCTCATTAGTAAGTGCGGGTTAACAGCAAAAAACGTTAAATAAGGGGAGAAAAGGATACATAAGGGGGCATGTCTCTAGACACAGTTATGGACAGAATTAAGGAATATGTGGAGGCCAGTGAGCTTCTCAAAAAATATGTTGATTCTCATATAGGAAGGTGCCCATTATGCGGTGGTCGGATAATATGTGACGATAGATGGTGTGATGGCCATGTCCCCTATATTTACGTTGACGACGAGGTTATTAAGATAGGTTTTTACTGCCGCGGGGAAGATGAGCATGTCATACTCTTTGAGGAGAAGAGGGGGCGTGGAGGGGGTGAGGAGATGATTACCAGGAGCCACCACTAGGCCTCGGGCCCAGCACTGTACCGGGGGAAAGGCTTTAATCCCGGGAGCACGCCTAGATGCTTGGGATGCTCGCCGAAGGCTACAGGATACGCGGGGAGCACGGAGAGTATACTGTTCTCAGGCACTTTAAGACGGGGGGCTTCGGCGAGCTCTACCTCCTCTCCGGCGATCTTATAGGGAAGATCCCGCGGCTGGACGTCGTAATTCAGGTAGGCTTTGAGAAGGTGAGGGGGAGGTTCGAGACCGAGAAGGGCGTCTTGAAAACGGTGAAGGGGGAGCGGCACGTCGTCAGGTTTGTTGATTTCGGGTATGTCAGAGTACAGGGGTACGAGCTCCCGGTAATTATAATGGAGTTCGTCAAGGGGCCTACGCTACGGGACTACGTTGAGAAGAATGGGCCGCTGGAGGGGCGTAGTGCCCTCCTCTTCGCGAGGGCCCTGCTCGAGGCTGTTAGGAGCGTGAACGAGAAGGGCTACGTCTTGCGCGACCTTAAGCCCAGCAATATTATACTCAGGGGTGGTGACCCGTCAGACCCCGTAGTCGTAGACTTTGGCTGCGCACTATACCACGAAGTAACGCAGCTCCCGGAGAACTACCCTGACTGGAGGATATCCAGTGGTAGCTACACGCACCCCGACCTATCCAGTAAGGGGGGCGTGGAGTTCTACTACGACGTGTACTCCTACGGTGCCACGCTCTACTACGCCCTCACGGGCGAGCATCCGAATAACCCAGAATTCAGGAAGTGTGGCGTCTTCGCAGAGGTCGTTAAGAAGTGCATGCTCGGGGGACTAGGGCACACGAGCCAGATAGTGCTCCCGGGGGGGAAGGTGAGGATTAGAGTGGAAGGAAGTGAATACACCTTCGACGTTTTTAAGTGCGGGGGGAAGATACTCATCGGGAGGGATCGCAGTTCACTTAGAGTGGTGGCCGTGTGCGGGGACGAGAGGGTCACCCTGGCAGATGACGTGGAGCAGTACATCTCCAGGCTCCCCGAAGGGCACCTCCTGGTAGACGTGGCCCGGATGAAGGTGGTCAGGCTGGGGAAGAACAAGCCGGCGCTATACAGGGGTGGCAGGTGGGTTGTAGTCCGAGGCGAGGAGGCGATAGGCCTTAGGGAGAGGGTGGCGCTCTCCTACGGCGAAGTGTCGGGGACGACGTACCTAGAGATGGAGCTGGCGGTGGAGTAGATGCCTTCGTCCTTCAGGATCGGCGAGTGGGAGGGCAGGGCTGTCGAGCTGGCAGAGGAGGAGCTCCTCAAGCACGTGGTCATACTCGGGATGACGGGGTCGGGGAAGACGGGCGTCGGGGTAGCGTTAATGGAGGAGGTGCTCATGGACGGGAGGAATGTCGTAGCCCTAGACGTCAAGGGGGACTTGTCTAACATTGCCAGGTGGGCTGAACACTGGACGCAGGGCCAGACCGCGGTATTCACGCCGGGGGCTGAGCCTAGCCCTGTAAACATCCTCGGGGCCTTGTCGAGGCCCGCCCAGTCAGTGGAGGAGTGCGCCTCAAACCTCGCCTTCTCCCTCCTCAGCTTGGTCCGCAGGCCCGGGAGAGCTGTCGAGCACACGCTCCTCTCCCACATAATACTGGAGCAGTGGTCGCGCCGCGGTTTTGTGGACTTGCACGAGCTCGTAGAGCTCGTAGTGTCTCCCCCCTTTACAAGCATAGGCCCGATGGGCCTAGAGGACTTTGCCCCAGAGGGCCTCAGGAAGAGCCTCGCCTCCGAGCTGAACGCGGTTATCTCCTCCCCCTCTTTCGGGAAGTGGCTCAGGGGGGTGCCCCTAGACATGGACGGGATATCGAGGTTTAAGGCCGCAGTGTTCTACCTGGCACACCTCACTCTAGACGAGAAGGTCTTCTTCACGTCCCTTCTCGCACAGGCAGTCTACAGGTGGATGACTGGCACTGGCGGGTCTGGCAGGCTCAGACTACTCTTCTACCTGGACGAGGCGTACGGCTTCATACCCCCTGTCAGGAGGACACCCTCCAAGGAGCCCCTACTCCTCCTGGTCAAGCAGGGGAGGGCCTTCGGCACCTCCGTAGTCCTGGCGACGCAGAACGCCAGGGACATAGACTACAAGGCCCTGTCCAATATCGGCACGTGGATTATCGGCAGGCTCCAGTCCGAGCGCGACAGGAGGGCTGTCGCGGAGGGCGTGGGCCTCGATAAGCCAGGCCTGCTCAGAGAGCTCAAGTTCAGGGAGTTCCTCCTCGTGAGAGAGGGTAGAGTGGAGTTCATGAGGAGTAGAGACACGTATACGAGGTTGGGCCCACCACTGACTCTAGGCGAGGTAGGCACCCTGGCCAGAGCACTGCCCCCGGGAAGGCCACTCCCGCAGGGCCACAGCTTTGGGAGCGTGTACATCCCCCTGGGTGGCTACGGCTTCAAGCCAGCAGTGTACATCTCCGCCAGAGTACACGCCGGCCCCTGCACCGCGAGGGTGGAGTCCTTCTTCGAGGCGGGCAGGCTGGACTTCGAGTCTAAGGCCGCCTACGGCGTCCCGCTCCAGAGCGTACGCCACTTGATCCAGGCCGCGGAGCGGGAGCCCGTCCCCGAGGCCTACGAGGCGTGGCTCAGGGACGTACAGGCGATGTTCGAGAAGTACTGGGCTAGCAGGGCGTTCCTCGTTTACCGGGGCTTCTGCTCCCAGCCCGGTGAAAAACCAGAAGAGTTCGAGCAGAGAGTCCTCGACGCAGTAGCCGTGGAGCTATACAGAGACGTAGAGAAGAAGTACTCTAGGAGGGTGAAGGCCCTAGAAGGCTCAATACGCAGGCTGGAGGAGAGGATAGCCCGGGAAGAGGAGAGGGAGAGGACGCGCAGGCTAGAGGCGCTCGGCAGGCTAGCGAGCTCGCTCCTCTCGGGTAGGGGGGCGAGAGCCCTAGCACACCTCGCGCCACTGCTACGCGGTGGCCGGGCGGGAGAGCTCGCCAGGAGGAAGTCAGAGCTACTTGCACAACTAGCAGAGCTCCGCGCAGAGGTAGAGAGGGAGAAGGCTGAGGCCCGGAGGCGCGTGCGCGAGCAAATAGTACCTGTCAAGCCCCAGGGGGTCAGCGTGGAGGAAGTGTGCCTCGTCTGGCTAGGCCTCTAGCCGCGGAGGCAGGAGTTACTCCGGTGCTCCCCAGCCCCCGGCTTCCACTTTTCCCGGCTACAGGGGCAACAGCGGCTCCTACCCGCTCCTGTATTGGGACTGTTAGCGAGTTGGGGGTTCCGGGGTAATGTTTATCTCGTGGCATTGGAGTACATTAGAGGGCTTGCAGTGAAGAAACCCTGGATAAAGACGGTAAGGTATGGAGACATTACATTCCCCCCAAGGCACTTAAAGGTGGGCACAAAGATATCAGGTAAAGTTAAAATTCTCCTTTGTAGTGTGAGCTACTGTAGATATGACTTTATAATAGCTTCATACGTCGGACCTGGGCTTGGCAGTGAAATATTTGCATATTCACTAGTAAAGATCGAGGGGGCCTGGGAGCTCCGCAAGCTAGAGGATTTAAAGGATTTTAGAGGTATTATTCTCGAACCCCAGACGGACGTTTGGAAAGTCTTGGAACTTGCCAAGGAGAGGGGTGTCGGCGTAGTACTCCCCCCAGTCTACCGGATCACTCTCGAAGGGAGGGGCGATGAGCGCACAATCGACTTTGAGGTAGGAGAGGAAGGGGATTACGTCTGCGGGTTAAGGTGCCGCGGAGGTTGTTATGAATCCTCCGATGAGATTTATGTTGAGGTTTACATTGAGGGTGCTGCGGAGGAGGTCGGGGAGACCCCGACCCGGCTGCATCGGTAGCCTCCAGCGATAGGTTTTTATTGTCTGTCCGCGGGGTGTGCGTGATGGGCGTTTTCTCTCCTCCTAGCTTGGGTGAGCTGAGGGGGCTACTCGAGGAGGCGGAGTCTGCCTTCGAGAGGGAGAGGAGCCTCGTAAAGTTGGGGGCTAGGAGGGCTGTCTTTGTCGGCGATATTCACGGCGACTACCTTTCGGTGGAGTACGTCCTCAAGAGGTTCCTGGGCGAGTACTCGCTCGTGTTCCTCGGGGACTACGTGGACAGGGGGCCTGAGCAGCTCAGGTGTATCGTCACGCTCCTCAGGTTGAAGGCCGAGGAGCCGGGTAGGGTCGTCATGCTTAGGGGGAACCACGAGACAGCGAGGGTTAACTCTTCGTATGGCTTTTTCGCGGAGCTCGTAAAGTGGTATGGGGGGAGGGCGCAGGAGGCCTTCACGGACTTCAACAGAGTTTTCTCGAAGATGCCCTACGCGTGCCTCATCGGCAGAGTTCTGGCCGTGCACGGGGGGATTGCGAGAGAGTTGAGAACGCTCAGGGACATCGAGGCAATCCCCAAGGGGGACTTGGAGGCCGAGGAGGGGTTAGCGGCTGAGCTACTGTGGAACGACCCGAGCGAGGACGTAGAGGGTTTTGCGCCGAACGCCGTGAGGGGCGGGGGCTACGTGTTCGGGAGGAAGCCCCTCGAAGAGTTCATGAGGAGGAACAGGATCAGCCTGGTTGTGAGGTCTCACTACCCCTACCCCGAGGGCTTCAGGTACATGTTCCCGACAGGCGGCCAGGAAAAGCCCGGCGGCAGGCTAGCCTCGCTGATCCGCAGGGCCTTCAGGGCAGGGCCTAGGTACCCGGGTCTACTCTTATCGATTTTCACGTGCAGGTACTACAGGCAGGTTAAAACACCCTCTGTCGCCGTGTTCGAGAAGGGTAGAATCAGCCAGCACGTAGTAGGCTGACCCCCCTCTTCATTTGGGCTTTCACTCCTCAAGCCCACCACATTCCTCGCGCCCCTTTCTCACTACATCATAACATGCAATAGAGGGTGCACTGAGAGATGTTAACGAGGTAGTACCTAAAATAGGTGTACGGGGTGTGGTGTACTCCGGGGTATAGGCGTGAACAAGCCAGCGTAATAAGGAGAATGAGTCCGTGCAATGATCCCAGAAAGAGGGATATGGCTGCCACAAGACACTCCGCCCTCAGTAGCCTCAGCGCAGGCAGAAATGGAATAACGGGCAACCATTTTTAGTCCCTTGCCACAGCCCAGGATCGCCCCTCCATGAACCCCTTGGGGTTTAAAGTGATAAAATCCAGGTGCTGTTGGTGTGGAGCCCTCCTTAGCCCTGGGCTCAGGAGTGCAGTGAGCGGGGCGGGAGGAGTTCTTACAGTATGGCTGGGGCACTCTAGCCCCGGCTCCTGCTAGGGCTTGTGGGACGTGGCTTCTCTCAGCAGCTCCCTACCCCTCTCTATCGCCCTCTCCACCCACAAGACCGCGCTCTCTAAGTCTACTACCCCGGCTGGAGGGGTTCCAGCAACCTCCCCCCTCCCCACTCTGGCCCGCGAGCCCCCTCTGACAGACTCCAGGAGCTCGACAACCTCCCTGTGCCCCTTCTCCCTCGCAAGGTCTAGGGGCGTCCTGCCCTCATTGTCCCTGGCGTTCACGTGTGCGCCTTTGTCGAGTAGTAGCTTCACGACTCCCAGGTGCCCATTGAAAGCAGCAAGGTGTAGCGGCGTCCAGCCAAACTTGTTCCTGGCGTTCACGTCTGCGCCCCTATCCAACAGCAGCCTCGCGACATCTAAGTGCCCATCGCGAGCAGCATAGTGTAGCGGTGTCCAGCCAAGCTCGTCCCTGGCGTCTACTTCTGCACCTCTCTCCACTAGTAGCCTTACGACCTCCAAGTGCCCGGAATCAGCAGCATGGTGTAGCGGCGTCCAGCCATCATAGTCCCTAGCGTCCACGTGTGCGCCTCTGTCGAGCAGTTCTTTTACCCTCCTGTAGTCGCCCTCCTTCGCTGCCTTCACTAATTCCATGTCTACCGAGCCCTGCACGGGGGAGTACTCGCGGGGCAGGCATATAAACGTTGCCGCTCGAGCAGTCCCGGGCACTGAGGGCCGGGCACCTCCAGCAGAAAGCTATAAAAGGCCCCAGAGGCTAGAGTAGTGTGTCTTATGGGCGCCTTAAAGGGGGGTTTGAGGTTCTAGAGAAAGTGGGTGAGGGCGGTTTTGCTGAAGTCTATAAGGTTAGGAGGGTTTCCGATGGCAGAGTCTTCGCGTTGAAGGTTCCGAAGAGTGGCGTAGACCGCGGGTACTTGGGGAGGGTGCTCGGGGTTCACAGGAAGCTATTGAATGTGGAGCACCCGAATATAGTGAGGGTGTACGAGGTGGGGGCGGGGGAGGAGCCCTACATACTCCTAGAGTACATCGACCCCAGCTCCAACCTCGGGGGGGTCGTCGGGAGGAGGAAGGTGGAGCTCGAGGAGGCGGCTAGGATAGTCTACGACGTGATGAAGGCGTTAGTCTTTGCTAGGCAGGTACTTGACATAAAGGCGCACATGGATCTCTGCCCCTCAAACATCTTCGTAGTGGAGGGCACGGCTAAAGTCTCGGACTTTGACAGCGCCTACTGGGCAGATATCAGCTACTCTTCCTTCAGGACGCACTTCGACTACGCCCCGCCTGATGCTAGCGAGGAAGCCCTGCAAGACGAGAGGTTTCTCGAGACGTATGACGCCTTTGCGCTTGGAGTAATATTCCTCGAGCTGGTAGAGGGTAGGAGAGGGCTCAGGGCACGCATCCTCGCGTCTCGCGAGGAGCTCTTGGAGAAGCTTCCCATCCCTTTAAGGGCTGCTCTTAGGCGGATGGTAGATCCAGTCTACACTGGGAGGATTAGTGTTGCCGAGGCTATCCCCTTCTTCGAAGACTACCTCGAGGCAACTAACTACAAGGTTCAGGTAGTAAGGCTAGTCGTGGAGTACCTCGACCTCCTCGAGAACCTGAGGTGGAAAATGCGGAAGGAAGGCGCCAAGTTGTCTGCTAGAGAGCTCGAGGAGTTAAAGGCTCTTGAAGGAACCGTGGAAAGAGCAGTTCAAGCCCTGAAGAGCGAGGGCGGGGGTGTAGACGCGCTCATCGCGGACGCGAGGCTGAAAATGGACGCGCTTAGAGGCAAGCTACATAAATAGCGTCGGGACGGCACTACCTGGGTGTGGCCTAACCCCGCGAGCATGCGACCCTAGGCTTGCGGAAGGTTTTTAACATTGGTGCCGAATAGACAGAATGTGGGTAAGGAGGGGCTACTCTGGTACGCAATTAATTTCAAGATCGAAAATATAGACCAGATAATAGGAGAACTCCAGGATCTTCTGAGACGACTCGAACAGCCGCTTGAACAGGGGGATATAGATAGAATAATGGAGAAGCTAGGAGAACCCGGAGGGATCAAGGCCTTACTTGATGACCTATCTTATATGTTGTCGGACATTGGGAGCCCCGAGCTTGCTGTAAAACCAGTCAGTGACTTGAAAAAAGAGGTAGAATACTACATCGAGCACTTTAAAGAAGAGGGAGTACCTCCCCGCTTGGTCGAAAATCTAGAGATAAAGCTCCAGTCGTGGCGGCGGGCTTTAAATAATAGAATTAGGAATAATATCTTCATCTATTCCAACGCTATAATAAACCGGGGGAGGGATGAGACCCAGCTAATACTTGGCGATGGGGGAGCCGTAACCATATGGGATCCTAAGGGCGACTTAAGGGGTAGTGTGCCTGGAAGCCCAGGGCCTCCCACAGGGGAGGGGCCCACCATTATGCCGTTGCCGAAGTTCGTGCCCTACGTGAAGTTTCCCGGGGCTGTTGTCGTGAGAGCTAGAGACAGGATTTACAGGGCATACGAGCCGTTCATTGTCGGGAGGAAAGGGGGGAGCCTTGTTGTGAGGGGGTTGCAGAGGGGCATGCTGCTCGAGGAAATCTTCGAGGCACGTGAGGCTGGATATTCTGAGCCAGAGCTCTTGGACGAAAAGTTCCCAGTGGTGGAGGTTCTCTCCGAGGTATGTAGCAGGCGTGTCTCGAGACTCCACGGGCTCGTGTACTACCTCGGGGGCTCCTTCTACTACGTCAACTTGGGGGGAGGGGGGTCTACGCTCTACATACGTGACTCCTCGGTAAGGCTGCAGGGCTCTAACCCCCAGCAGTCTTTCCACTTCAGGCTAGAACCTGGTGCTGTTAGGGTTCTCTTGGCTGGCGCTGAAGAAGTTGGGTTAGAAGTGCCTGGGGCGTAGTGGCCAGGGTTCTGTTACTACCCCGTCCTCCGGGGTTGTAGCCGTGCCCCCTGAAGCTGTAGTACTTATGGACAGTTCTCCTTCACCATTTTAATTCTTCTCAACACATCATCGCTACAGGCGATTTTCCGCGCAATACTGTCGGCCTCTGCGTACCTCCCCCTCGCCACGAGTAAGGCTAGCCCGTCAAACAAGCTGAATGTCCCGCCGTCAACTTGAACCTTCTCGTCCTGGTAGATCTTTGCCGTCGAGAAGAGCCTGTCGTCGAATAGCACTTCTTCGCCGCCGGGCAGTGCGACGTAGAGGTCTGGGACTCCAACACCTCTCCTCTCGAGGATTTTACGGGCAAACCGGTACTTTGGGTAGACGTTCTGGGCTACTTCGAAGAGGAGGGCGCCCACGAGGTCGGCTAGTCTCAGCTTGTCGGTGTAGAGGTTTCTCGTGAGCCTGATCTTTATCCCGTCACGCTTCGGGTCTACACTCTCAATAGGCATCTTGAAAACCCAGTGGGTTAGGTATCCGGCACCCAACAGCGCTATGTCCTCGACAATGTTCTTGAGTGTTTTCTCGTCCCCCCTACTCCTCCCCGCGCAGTCGATCGAGTCTAGGAGGTTTAGTACCCCCACAACCTTGAGCACGTCGACTTCGTCTGGGAAGTCTACAGCCTCGATTCTTACCCCGCCCTCTAACTCCTGCGGGTAACACTTGGGGTTCTCCAAATCGTGAGACTCAACGACCAGCGCGAGAACCCGCCCCAATTCAGGCCACTCTTTTAATATGAAGTCCCGAGAATAGGCGGCGGAGACGTATGGGTGTAGCTTCCTCATGACCGCCCTCAGCGTCTCCTTCGCGTAAGATGGGATATCGTCCCAAGCCTTGTCTTTGAGGTTATGGGGGAATTCTAGTACGCCTCTCGGGAAGAACACGTCAGTTATGCTCCTGCTCCCTTCCCGCAACCCGTCCAGTAGCTTCCTCTCAGCGTCACCCCTGCATATGCTACTGACAAAGTAGTCTTCTATCTTCCTGAGCGGGTCTTCTGCACACCATTTCCCAGCCCATGTCTCCACCTCCTCTTTGGATAATTGGAGGTCTGCCCAGTTCCGCGGGTTATAAGCCATGCCTATGTCGTGCAGGTACACAGCCATCCTAATTACTTCGTGCTCTGCACCGTTAATGTTCCCATACCACGTCTCATTGTACAAGGACTTAAAGTACATCTCCAGGTTTTTGCTATGCCTGTGGTCGTGGTACGTGTAGTGGAAGAAGAAGAGGTTGGCATACGGCAGTATACTTGAGGCGGTTTCAACAACGTAGTCTGCGACGCGCCTCAGCTTGAAAGTTCCTGGCACGCTATAGCACCTCCTACTTACTCTTAAAAACTTTCTGATCCTCAATTAAAGAAAAGTATATAGCCTCTGCACAAGCTAATAAAAGCGTATGGGGGATTCTGTACGGATAGTTAAGGATTTTGCCCGAGAGGCCAGTGCTGTATTAGGGGACATACTCGTTCTCCTTGGGCGCGAAGAGATTGACGGGACAGAGCTCCTCAATCTTTTCTCCAGGCTTCGGGTTCACGTCGAGAATATGCATAGCCTTCGGGGAAGTTTCCCGCCGGGGCACCTCCTGGCGATGAACATAGAGAACATATTCGAGAGCGTTGAGTCGTGCGTTGAAAGGCTAAAGGACTTCCAAGGCAAACGTGTTCCAGTGGGCATTGCAGAGGAGATAAAAATCCATGTTAACGATGTCCGCGAGAGGCTAAAGGTTATTGAGAAGGTAATCGAGGAAGAGTTTATCAGGGGGGTGAGGCCTACACCGGAACTGCCAAAGCTATACCTACACCTAGATAGCCCTAAGGTCGTAAAGGTAAACACCTGCGCCAGTGTTGTCGTGCAAGTGACGGATGGCAGTTCTCCCGTTGCCGGCGCTGAGGTAACGCTCTCCTGGGCGGGCGGCACTGTGGATCCGGCTAGTGGTCTAACAGACTCTAAGGGCTACTTCCGGGCTAAGCTCTGCCCTCTCCAGCCGGGAGAGTATGCTCTAACCGTGAGAGTAACTAAGGAAAACTTCATTGAAGCCCGGGAAACTGCAGTAGTGAGAGTTGAGTCCGAGGAAACACGCATCGTCGTGAGGGCAGGTAGCTTTGAGAGAGCAGTACTAGGCCCAGTCGTCCTGGGCCGTGATAAGGGTGGAGAAGGCAATCTTGTGCTCTACGAGCCGCTACTCCCCATTTCACAGTTCCTGGAGAAAGCTCGATTGGACTACTACTCTGCAGTTGAGCACTTGAGAGTCCTAGCAGAGACCGGTACCCCCGTACCTAGGAAGTTTAGCATGGCACACTTTGTTATAGTCCCGTCTGGGAACTTTTTTAGCGTATTTTGTCTGAATAAAAACTCTACGCTCGTTAGGGTTGATGGTTCAGAGAGACTCATTCCAGGCGGTAGGACGCTTGAGGAGATAAAAGTTCGGACTAACCTTGTCATACTGGAGGTGGGTAAGGAGGCGCTGAAAGTCCCCATTAGGGTTGAGGTTGTTTCTGGAGTCCCTAAGAGAGGAGTACCAACAATCACGGAGAATGAGTAGATTTTTCCTCGCTTAGCGTCCTCAAGGTCTCAGACAGCTCTCTCACTTGCTTGGCGAGCTCCTCCCTCTCCTTCTCGCAGGCGTCCATCCTCTCGCGGGCCTTCTCGTACCACTCAATCCTCTCTCTGAGGAGGGCCTCCCTCTTTTCCAGATCCTCCTCCTTCACCTCAAGCTCCCTCTCGCGTTGTTGTAGTGCTAGAAGTCTCTCGTTGAGCTTCGCGAGGAGGGACTCGTAGTTTCTTCTAACTACTTCTGCTTCCCGTAGGGATTTCTCGGCCTCCTCTCTTAGCTTCGAGGCTTCAGCGCGCATTTGTTCTACTCGCCTCTTTTCCTCCTCTACTTTTATTGCTTCGTGCTTAAGGTCGTCGAGTTCCCGCGAGAGCTTGCTCCTCTCCTTCTCCAGTCTTGACTGTTCAGCCTCTAAGGTTGACTTTAGCTTTCTTAAAGCCTCCTCTCTCTTTTTCAAGTCCTCCTCCCACGAGGCTAGCCTCTTCTCCTTCTCTGCGAGCTGGGCCGCGAGCACCGAGAGCTTTGACGAGTTCTCCTTGAAGGCTTTCTCCATCTCGGCTAGCTCGGCCCTGCGCTTTTCAAGAACTTCTAACTCCTTCTCCCTCCTCAACACCTCTTTCTCGCGGGCACTGAGCTCGACCTGTAACTTTGAGAGACTGCTCTCCCACTCCTTCAGTCTCCTCTCCTGCTCTTCAATGCTCTTCCAGCGAGCCTCCAGCTCTCCTAGCTCATTTTTTACTCTTTCCTCCAGCTTTGCCAAGCTCTCCTCACGCGCCACCCAGGCCTTTTCCATCTTGCCGGCATGTTCCTCTAGCCGGCGCACATACTCTTCGAGCTCATTCCTCCTCTTCTCAAGCCTCTCAACTTCTCCTCTGAGGCCCTTAACTCTCTCCTCTAGCCCCCTGAGAGCAGCCTCCCTGGCATCGAGTTCTTTTTGTCTCCCGCTGAGGTGCTGCTCCAGTACTTTCAGACCCTCTCTTTCGCGTTGTAGCATTGAGAGCATGTCTGTTAATGTCTTGATAGTACTCTGGACGGTGTTTGAGAGCGTTTTAACTGTATCTGTGTACTCGGAGATTTTCGAGTAGATATCTTCCATCCTGTTCTCGACTGAAGCCATAAACTCCTCTAGACTCTTCCTCTGACTCCCTAGGATGCTGAGTTGCTCGGCTATGGAGTCCCTGAGCTTCTGGGATTCACCCAGCAGTGTATCGACCTGCATCTCCCTCTTCTCCACGTCCTGTATTCTAGACTCGAGGCTCGCGAGCTCCCTCTCAAGGCCCTTTAGATGTTCTTCGCGCTCACTGAGGACTCTTAGGAGGTTTTCGGCTCTACCCCTAAACTCATCGTGTAGTTTCCTCAGGGAGTTGAGGGCATCGGCAAACATGCTCTCAAATTTTTTCCTGAGATCCTCGTAGTTGCCCTGCAGGCTTCTGTAATCCTCGGCGAATTTTGAAGATAAATGCTCGTATTTTTCCGAGATGTATGCGGAGAAGAGGAGTGTTGCCTCTTCCTTACTTAGCTTTTTGCCCTCTTCAATTTTCCTGATGGCTTTGGATCTCTCCTCCGATGATGCGTTTAGGATTTTGTTAAGCTCGGGTAGACCCATCCAAACCACCCTGAACCAGACTGTTATCTATCCTGAAGAGAACTGTCTGCAGGTCTTGGATGCTCCCTGCCAACTCAGTCGCTAGCGCCTGTAGGCGTGAGGTGAGATCGATCAGAGAGCCCTGGATGGAGTCTACGTTTTCGGAGAGAAGTGCTAGAGCCATGTACTGTTCCCGGAGCTTACCCGCGACCTCCCCTCTAACCCCATCTAGCGCCTCGATGTGCTTCTTCCCCGCGTTTTCAATTGTTACTCTTATGTCTTTGGCCTGATCCTCGAGTTTCCCGCCTAGAAGGTCTACTCTGTTCTCAATACCTTCTAGGAGTTCCCCAGTCTTGCCGAGATTTTGCAGAACTTCTATGTGGTTGTCTCTCAGAATCTTCTTCACTTCCTCTCTGCTGCTCTTCACTTCCCTCCCTATTTCGCTAAGTTTCTGGTCAACTGTAGAGAGACTTTTCTTGATACCTGTAACCTCTTGGGCAAAGACTTCAGCGAGTCCAGAGACTTCTTGGGCTAAATCCCTCTTGACTTGCTCGAGCCGCTCAGGCACATCTTTCTGGATTTTCGACACAATGCCCGACAGAACCTCTATTCTCTCCTCCATTTTCTTTTGAAGAGAAGAGAGGCTGTTTAACTGGCCACTTATGCTTGATATCTGACGCCGGATCTCCTTAATTTCGCTACTTACACTTGATATGGCCCGGCTCAGAAATTCCAGTTCCCTGCCTATACTGTTTATTGTGCTTTCAATTCTACTAATTCTGTCTTCAATTCCACTAAACCTGTACGAATAATCGGACACGTAGCTCATCAAATTATACCTGAGGAGGAGTAATGAATATATTTTTTCCCCGGTTTATTTTCGTGTATTCGTCACGGGATGCCTTCCTGAAGAAACTCGCAGAAAGGTACGTAGAGAGCATCGAGGAAGTTGCGCGAAGCATAAGGTGCTATCGTATTGAGCTGAGCCAGAAGTTTATCGAGGAGGTTAAAGCCGGGCTGGTCTCAGAGGACAGCGGGAGGCGCGGCAGGGCAGAGGAGCTTGTGAGCGAGCTCGTTGGCATACTCGAGAGCATAAAGAACGAGTGTGTTGAGGGAGTCTTCTACGGTAGTAGGAGAATCTCCAGCCTGGGGGACGCGAGACAGCTCCTAGAGGAGGTGCGGAGCGACGTAGAGTCACCCTCAGTGGAGATAAAGTTCCCCTACACTGTTCCTTTGAGTGTTGAGGAGGCTTCAGTTGTAATAAGGCTTCTGAACAGGAAGCCGTGGCCTGTTAGGCTCGACTCCATGCTAATTATAGCTGGGGGGAAGGTTATCGAGAAGATAGACCTGGGGGTAGAGCTCCAAGGCTACTCGGGCCACGACCTCAGGAGGAGGTTGAGGTACGGCTCCTATAGAGTGAGAGTTTACCACGAGAGCCTAGGTAGATTTCTCGAGAGAGAAGACGTCTTGAGGGTCGAGCCTGGCGCCCGGAAGCCCTGGGTGGATCTACTCGAGGAGCCTATTCTGCTGCCGCCGCACTTTAACGAGATACGCGGCGAGCCCCTCAGGCCTTTCATCGTTGAGGGTATGAAAGGGAGATACGAGTGCACCGAGTTGATATATCCTACCCGCGAAACACTGCGTGACGAGTTAATGCGCAAGAGGATAAAGTTCGCAGTCTTTAGGTGCGGCCCTGTAGTCGTCAAGAGCCCCCTAGACCTGGCCGTCACGCACATAAATTGGATTACAGAAGGAGAGGTAAGCGGCGAGGATAGAGAGCGCTTCGAAAGAGAGGTCGCTGGGTTCCAGCGGTTAGCGGAGGGTCTAGGCCACCCTCACGTTGTGAAGTTTGTAGACTATTCTCCGAAGCACCTAGCTACAGTCTGGGAGTTCTGCCCCTTCGGCTCGCTTAGGAACTATCTAAATAGAGTTGGCCCCCTGGCGCCCCGCGAAGTCGTGAAAGTAGGTATCCAGGTGGCTGACGCGCTAATATACCTCTACAAAGTAACAGGTGGAGCACAGCACCTCGACATAAAGCCCGAGAATATTCTCGTCGACGGGAGTGGCCTAGTCAAGCTCTCAGACTTCGAGTCCATGGTTAAGCTAGAGATTTACGGGAGGATGAGGTTTACGCGGAGGTATGCCGCGCCCGAAGTCTTAAGAGGAGGGGTTGCTCAGACAACAGACGTCTACAGCCTCGCCTTAACGCTCGCAGAACTCTCCACAGGGTACACGCCCAGAGAAGAGTCCGGACTAGAC
Organism: Infirmifilum lucidum; assembly: GCF_014876775.1. Classification (NCBI taxonomy): domain Archaea; kingdom Thermoproteati; phylum Thermoproteota; class Thermoprotei; order Thermofilales; family Thermofilaceae; genus Infirmifilum; species Infirmifilum lucidum. Next base: position 92,954 of record NZ_CP062310.1, read on the forward strand.
CTCGCAAGGAGGATCAGGGCAGAAGAGAGAATCCCAGAGCCCCTCAAGGCTATTCTCCTGGAGTGCCTGAGGGACGACCCCTCAGAGAGGCCGAGCATGGAGAACCTGGCGGAAAGAATGTCTAGGCTATGGAGCGAGAAGAACTGGAACGAGGGGGGAACGGCCAGGCACAGCTGAGCCACGGCTCCACCTCCCACGTAGCCCTGCGGCAACGCTTATAGTTTTGTCCTGCAAGTATCCCCCGTGTCTGAGGATTTGATCGAGGCAGCACGGAGGGGCGACTACGGGAGGGTAAAAGAACTACTCGACAGGGGCGCAGACGTGAACGCCAGTGACTATGCTGGCTGGACGCCGCTACACCATGCTGCCCGGATGGGGCACCTGGATGTCGCGAGGCTACTAGTGGAGAGAGGCGCAAATGTAAACGCCAGAGACGTAATTGGCGGTACGCCGCTACACTATGCTGCTCTCAATGGGCGCTTGGAGGTCGCGGAGCTGTTGCTGGAGAGGGGCGCAGACGTGGACGCCAGGGACAAGCATGGCTATACGCCGCTACACTATGCTGCTCTCAAGGGGCACCTGGATGTCGCGAGGCTGCTGTTGAAGGGGGGCGCAGACGCGAACGCCAGGGACAAGTTTGGCAGGACGCCGCTAGACCTTGCGGGGGAGAAGGGGCACAAAGAAGTCGTCGAGCTCCTTGAGTCTGTAGTAGAGTTATTCAGGGCCGCGAAGAGGGGCGACCTGGGAAGAGTCAAGGAATTGCTCGATAGGGGTGTGGGCATAAAGACCAGGGACGAGAGTGGCTGGACACCGCTACACTATGCTGCCCGGAATGGGCACTTGGATGTTGTGAGATTACTAGTTGAGAGTGGCGCAGAGGTAGACGCCAGGGACAACTCTGGCAACACACCCCTGCACGTCGCTGCTAGGTATGAGCACTTAGACGTCGTAAAGCTACTAGCCGAAAATGGTGCAGATGTAAACGCGAGGAACAAGGACAGTGAGACGCCACTACATGTTGCTACCAGCAATGGGTACTTAGACGTCGTGAAGTTGCTGGTAGATAGTGGTGCAGACGTAAACGTCGGGGACAAGGATGGCGAGACGCCTCTGCACGTCGCTGCTAGAGAGGGGCTTTCAGATATCGTGAAGTTGCTGGTAGATAGTGGTGCGTACTTAAACGCCAGGGATAACTCTGGCAATACACCCCTACACAAGGCTGCTGAGAAAGGGCACCTAGACGTCGTGAAGTTGCTGGTAGATAGTGGTGCAAAGGTAAACGCTAAAAATGACAGTGACCAGACACCCCTACACCTCGCCGCCTGGAATGGGCACTTAGAAGTCGTGGAGCTACTCGTCGAGAGCGGTGCAAGCACGAAAGCAAGGGACAATAATGGCAGGACGCCCCTAGACCTTGCGAGGGAGAAGGGGCACAAAGAAGTCGTCGAGCTCCTGGAGTCTGTGAAGGAGAGGGGGGATGGGGAGAGGGTTACCAGGCGCCACTACTAGGAGCCGTGCCCGCGGCGGGGCAACTACTGCTCCACGAGCAGACCCTCCCGGCCTCCCGGGAGTTGGCGTGAGGACCAATTTATAGTTGTTGGAGTATAATACTCGTGGCCAACTCTTCGCCGACAGGGGAGACGTGCTGGGGTTCCCTGGAGGAGGAGTACAGGGAGGAGGGGGCGCAGCTCATCGTAGTGTACGGTAGGAGGCGTGTCGGGAAGACAGAGGTGCTGTTGAGGTTTGCGCGGGGCAAGAAGCACGTGTACTACCTAGCGGAGAAGACCTCCATGCGGGCTAACATACCCAAGCTCGCGAGGCGCATGGCGGAGTACCTCGGGCGGGAGAGCTTCGCCAGGATAGGCTTCTCCGACTTCGAGGATCTCTTCAGGGAGTTTCTCGAGTAGAAGCCCCCGGGGAGAGGGCAGTGGTGGTTATAGACGAGTTCCCCTACCTTGTGGAGCTGGATCCCGGTGTTGTATCGCTCCTGCAGAAGGTGTGGGACATGTACCTGTCGCGCAGGCCCGACGTCGTGCTCATCCTCTGCGGCTCGAGTGTCGGCATGATGGAGACTGAAATCCTCTCCTACAGGAGCCCTCTCTACGGCAGGAGGACTGGCCAGTGGAGGGTTGACGAGCTCGAAATACCCTACTTGAGGGCCTTCGTGCCCGGCTACGCCTCCCAAGACGTCCTCAGGGTCTACGGGGCGCTCGGGGGCGTCCCCGCGTACTTAAGGCACCTCGACCCCTCTCTCGGGTTCCTGGAGAACGTCGAGAGGCTCTTCTTCAGGAGGGGGGCAGTCCTGTACGAGGAGGCCGAGAACTTGTTGAGGCAGGAGCTGCGCGAGCCCAGGAACTACAAGCTCGTCCTGGAGGCTGTAGCAGGGGGTAGGAGGAGGGTGTCGGAGGTAGCTGCTGCCATGGGCCTCGACAAGACTACTGTGAGCAAGTACCTGGACACGCTGGAGCTACTCGGCGTCGTCGGGCACGAGGCGCCAGTGCTCGAGACCCCTAAGACCAAGAAGAGGCTCTACTACATCAAGGACAACTACTTCAACTTCTGGTTCCGCTACGTACACCCCAATAGGGATCTCGTCGAGGCAGACCGCGGGGGGCGAGGTTCTAGAGGTTCTCTCCAGGGACTATGACAACTACATGGGCCAGGTGTTCGAGCGGGTAGCACTGAAGTTCATCTACAAGGCTAGCCCCCTGTTCCCAGTCGCTAGAGCAGGGAGACACTGGTTTACATCTAAGAGGGGCCCAGGGCGCTGCCACCTACACCAGTTAGGGCTAACTCCGCCCCTCTGGATCCCGGCTCTGGGAGCTGGGGGTTATCGGTGTGAGGGTTATGCCCTCGCTATGAAGCTCCGCGTGGGTTTTACCTCCCCAGTGGAGGGGTCTACGGCTAGCCCTAGGGCTTCAAGGGCGAAGGCTCCCAGGAGCGGTTCTTCTACGCTGAATACCCTCGCAGGCACCAGGTCACCCCTGCCGAGCACCTCCAGGTATATAGTTGTGTACCACGCGTCTACAGCCCTCCCGTCTGTGAGCACCGCGCTAGTCTTGAACTCGGGCCTGAGGCCCAGCTCCCTCGCTAGATCCTCGGGGAGGCAGGGGTAGGTGGCTCCAGTGTCTACAAGCGTCCTAACCTCTCTTACGCGAGTCCTCAGGGGGTCACCAACTCTAGCAGTAACGTAAACGTGGCCCACAACAAGAGCTCGTATAGAGGGTTTTTAAAAAGTTTAGTACCTGTCTACCCAATGTCTGGGTTAGGGGAACTGGCGAGCCCCTGTGCTTATTACTTAGATCCACGGGAAGGGCTGAGAAAACTAGACCTATAGCCCCTAACAGGCGCCCCGGCAAGGCCTAGCCCAACATTATATTGGGTGCTGGGACAAGAGCCGTGCCTTCATATAGCAGTTACTCCCAGATTCCCCGCGGGGGTTCTGGCTATTAGAGCTAGCCGTGCCTCGGACTTTCTCAGCTCCCCGGTTACCGGGTCGACCTCTAGCCCGAGTACTTTGAGCGCAGTCACCCCGAGTACCTCAGCGTCGCCCTCCTCGGCGAAGACGACCGCTATCGTTGCCTTCTCCCCCATGCACTCTGCAAAGGCCTCGCCGACCCACCTCTCAATGACATTGCCCTCGATGGTCTTGAACTTCCTCTTAACAACACGCTCCACACCTATAGACTCGAGCATACTCTCCCTGACCCACGTGTACGTGGAGCCAGTATCGACGATGAGCTGAAGGCCCACGCACCTTGACCTGTCACGGGGGTTACAGAGCCTTACTTCAGCGACCGTGTGTCCCACGGTGCTGGCAATGACTTGTAACATATAAGCCTTAAGTCAACACAGCGGCCGTGCGTCTTGGTGTGTATAGCTTCTTTACATGATTAATTTATTTATATACCACTTTTAGTAGTAAATATGATGAAGGCGAGAAACGCCTTTATCTGGGACTTCGACGGAGTTGTCGCGAGCACCCCACACGAAGAGGCCTTCTACGAGGGGGTCTACAACCCGGAGGAGGCCGAATACGCTATTAGGAAAATCAAAGGAGTCCTCCGAGAGCTCATAAGCGGGTAGTGAAGAGATGCGGGCAGGGTTATATTTTCAAGGCGGTAGATATATTTAACAAAAATAATACCTCTAGTAATGCCCCTCCCAGAGACCTTATTTCCATCTTTAAACGACTTCATTAATTTTTTCCAGCTTGGAAATAAGAAATAGTTTATATTCGTTTGAATATATATAACACGAGAAAATGCAGCCCCCGGGCATAGAGGCTGGAATCCACGTCTTCTTCGCGCTGCTCAGCCTACTCTCAGCATCAGCCCTGCTCGCGCTCCTACATACTGGCTCAACAAATGTAAAAATGATAAGAGCACTTGCACTAGGCACAGCGATCCTGGTGTGGCTTGCGTGGCTTGCCTCCGTTTACGTTTACACTGTTGAGTACCCAGTAGACAAAGCATTAATAGTGAAGTATCCGCAAACAGCTCTTGCACACAAGTTTGGCATGGAAGTAAAGGAACACATATTCTATACGGGTTTGCTCTTGAGTACGTTGCTGCCTATTTTCGCGTATACTGACCTGGAGAAGAGCAGAAAGCTCTTACTGTGGGCTACATTGTTCGTGATCTTAGGCGGGATTGTGGAAGAGATTCTGGGAGGCTGGGTTTCTATATCGGCGAAGATAGCGTGGACACTAAAGGCTGGAGGTGGGTGAACATGAGAGCTGCCGTGTCCTCAATAATAGGGTACATCGCCGCGGCTATGTTTAACTCAATACTCTTGGTTATCAAAGAAACAAACAAAAGCGTTTTTGACTGGCTGAAAGCTACATTTGGCCACCACTGGCTTGGTCACGGGATATTAACAATTGCCGTGTTCGTACTGGTTACGCTGTTGGCTTGGTACGCTATCAGGAGATATGAGCCGACGGACAGGGATATAGGGAGGTTAGCCATTTTGGTGGTAGTGTTTACAGCATTGAGCGTCATAATTATAGCTGGCTTCTACGCCATAGAAGTAATGGGTCATTAGTATTACTCAAAATAAAGGTGTTTTTTAGCGGGTCTTCACGTCTTGGGTAGCTACAGAAAGGATAGTAATAAACAGTGTTCCAGAATAGAGGGCTAGCGCGCTTTCGAGGGCTAATGTACTCTTTTCTCAAGGGCCGAGGCGGGAGTACGGGGCGAGCGACTGTGGGATAAGTTAATTAGTGATTATCGCGATAATCTACCTGTGGGTAGGAAAGTCTTCCTCAGGGGCATCGACGAGAAGGTATACGCGGAGGCAAAGGCTAGGGCGGCCCAGTTGGGGATAACTGTCAGCGAGGCTGTGAATATTGCTCTAAAGGCCTGGCTAGAGTCCTCACATGGCCACTGCTCTAGCGGGCCCACTAGCGCTGGGCACGGGGTAGGGGACGAGCAGGGGGTGAGGTATAGGGTTGTCGCCAACGACGGGGAGTTTGAGGAGACTTTTGACAGGCTCGAGGACGCTCTTGCGTGGCTACGGAAGCTCTACAGCGAGGGGAGGCTGAGGAACTCGTACATAGAGCCGCTGGGCGCCAAGAGGGCTAGGATAATCGAGGTCGGCATGGGGTATGACGAGTTGCGAGGAACAGTATGATACGTGGAGAAGGCCTCCCGCGCCGAGGGTGAGGGTCACCCTGGTGAACCCTGTTTCAGGCGACAAAGTTGAAGTCATGGCCTACGTTGACACAGGCTTCGACGGCTCCCTGCTCCTCACGGCTCCTCTATGGGAGAGACTGCGCCTCGGCCTCATCGAGATGAGAGAGGATGTTTACGCTGTCCACGCGGGATCCCTACCTGTCAGGCTTCAAGTAGCGCTGGCGAGCATGAGCGTCTGCGGGCTGTTCACGCTGCTCACGCGGGTGTACATGCACCCTCTACTCAAGTGGCCGCTCCTGGGGCGGGAAATCCTGAACAGGCTCTTAGTGGAGCTGAGAGGCCCAGAGCTCAGAGTGAGGGTCTCCCAGCCGCTTTGAGGCTCCGCTATGCCACGGGCTACCCTAAGGCTCTCCCGTTCTGAGGGCTCCCGTGTCTTCAGGCAGGAGGAGCCGCACGGCGAGAGTGGAGGCTAGTGCGGCCGTGCTCGAGGCCAGGAAGAGTAGCCTCGGGCTTGTTACGTCTGCCAGGTAGCCTGCGGCCATCCCTATGGTTGAACCGTATATCGTCGAGAGCACGCCCTCGAACGCGTAGAAAGTGGCTCTCTCTGTCTCGTCGCTTATGTCCATTAGGGCCTTGGAGTAGGATACCCAGAAGAGGGGCCACACCGGGACTATGAAGAAGAGGGCGAAGACGAGGGGGTTCGGGGAGAGGAAGTAGCCCGCGTAGAGTACTGCCCAGCCGAGGCCTGCAAGGGTGAACATCTGCCGCGTTGAGAGCTTGTCTGCTAGCTTGCCGTAGTGTACCGAGGATAAGCCCGCCAGCACTGTTATCGAGACTACTAGGGACCAGAGCTCGGGCGAGCCCTTGAGGTATTTCAGGAAGTATATGCCAAGTATGCCGCCGCTTATAGCCCCTGGGAGCGTCATGAGCAGCCTCGCCGCATAGAGACGCCAAAACCTCCTCGGAACGCGCGGGATCCGGACTATGTCCCTGGCTCTAGGCTTAGAGTCCTTGTTCTCCTCTCTCAACTCGAGGACTAGTAAAAGTGGTATCACGTTCAGGGCCGCGTTTAGCCTCAAGAGGTTCCTGAATCCTATAGTTGAGTAGAGCGGGCCTGAGGCTAGGCTGCCAAGGAAAGCCCCGAGAACCCCTGCGGCGTTGTACTTCCCCAGGAACTCCCCCCTCCCGTTGCGGAACTTCTCCGCAATTAAGGCTGAGAAGGCAGAGCCGCCGGCGCTTCCAGTGAAGGCTCCGAGCGACTGTATAGCCACTACCTGCTCGATGCTCGAGGCGAAGCTCAGCGCCGCACTCGCCACTACCCCGGTGCCAGCGGAGAGGACTATGAAGGCTTTACGCTTGCCGGTGGAGTCTGAGATGCGGGCCCATACCAGTGACATCGCTGCCGTGATAGCCGCTGGGAGCTGGCTACTAATGCTCGTCGCCAGGAAGCTCTTGCCCGCCAGCTCGAATATGAATACTGGGAGGAACGGCGAGACGAGGTTGCCTGCAAGGCTAGACACGAACCCATAGGCAAACAACCTTGTCTTCAGGCTGTCCCCTGGGCGCTCTGACACAAGGGTCTAACCCCCGGCCGGCTATAAAACCTTTTGAAAATTCAGAGTTAGTTATCCTCAAGCTAGTTAGGCGTCGTTTAGGCTAGCGCGGGAGAGTTCATAATTTCCACGTGAGTGCCTGGAGCTTGGGAAACCCCCTCTTCCTGGTGTCGTGCACTACTCGAGCTCTCTCAGTCCTAGTGGCGTACATGGCTTTTAAGAGTATGTCTCATGAGGCGCAGAGCCGAAAACTAGGCTTGGGGTTTCCAAGAGCCCCTACCCCTGCAGGGGCCCCGAGGTTTTCGGGACACCCCCCTCGTTCCGAGGGGCTTCGACACGGAGCGTCATCGAGGGGAGGAGGCTCTAGGGTAAGTGGCTGTGGAGGAGTTGCTTAGGGAAAACCTGGCTAGGGCTGTCCCAGACTTGGGGGTTCTAGAGGAGGAGGCCGAGAGGTACAGGCTTAGCCCGGGTGAGAAACAAGGCGTTCTGGCCGACCTGGAGAGAGTCTACTACGTCCTCTGGCTTATGAAAAAACTGGGGGGTACTTCCGCGAAAGACTGTGCTTCGGCGGGGGTGCAGTACTCAACTACATTTTCCTCAGGAGCTACGGCTACGCCCCCAGGTTTACCTTTGACCTAGACGCGAGGTGGCTGGGGGAGGTTAGAGCGAAGCACTCTCTCCTCGAGGAGATAGCCGGGTTCAATGCGTACTTGAGGCGTGAGGTTTCCGTAGACATGCCTGTCTCGAGCACCGCGAGCATTCCCCTCTATACCTCCGAGTATGACGCCGAGAAGGACTTCTTCCCAGACATACTCTCACTGAGAATGCCAGTTATCACGAGGTGGAGTAGGCTCGAGTTCTACCGTTTTGCCTCGAAAGTCTCGGGGGGTCGAGATGGACTACAACTTGATTAGAAGGCTTAAAGCGGTTTTCAGGGAGACTGTCGGGAGAGAAGGCGCACTGATCGACTACGTCAGGTTTGAGGTCTCGGTGGGGGAGGCTTACCCTTGCAAGTACTACGTCGTGGATCTCCCCTTCAGGCTTGGGAGGCACGAGCTCAGCATCACCGAGGTGGAGTACCAGCTGGCTGCCAAGATTGCAGGCAGGCTCTGCAGGGACTTCGGGGACGAGTTACCGCTAGTTGCTCACGACATCCTCAAGGCCGTGCTCGACCTTAGACTGCTACGCCACGTGGACGAGGCTGCTGTGAGGCGCTATGTAGAACAGCTCGGGTGTACTCGCGGCTCGCTCCAGAGGGTCAGGGAGAACCTCCGCGCAGTCCTAGGCTTCCCAGAGTTCTACGCGAGCCACTACTACCTCTTGGTTAGGAGAGAGTCGGGACTCGAGAACCTGGTTGAGGGCATTGAAGCGGGTATCCAGAGGGTGCTGGGGGCTCTACGAGAGCCTCAGCGCCCCGTCTAGAGGCGTAGGACGACCTTTACTTGATCCCTCTCGAAGGCCTTCTCGAAGGCCCTCGGCGCGTTCTCTAAGCCGTCCAGCACTGCTGTAGCTAGAGGCTTGACCCTCCCCGTCTTCAGCATGTCTAGAGCAAGCCTGAACTCGCGGAAGGTTCCGCACCTAGTCCCCACTATCCTGAGCTCCTTCACAACAGCCTTCGTCAAGTTGGCCTGGAAGACGCCTCCAGGCGTGGACTTCAAGTGTATGACGCCGCGGGGCCTAGCTATGTCTATGGCCAGGTCTAGGGCACTCGTGCTACCCGTCGCCTCGAACACTACGTCGAAGCCTGGGATGGACGCCTCGCGCATGTAGTCGCCCAGGGCGGACAGCGGGACAACATCCAGGCCGACGGAGCCGAAGTACTTCGCCTTCGGGCTCCCGTCCCTCACTACTACAGCGGCGTCCCACACGCCCTTCTCCTTGAGAACCTGGGCCAGGAGGTAGGCTATGTTCCCGCTCCCCAGTATCGCTACCCTATCGCCGGCTCTCACGGGGAACTGGGCGAGCGCGTTCAGGACTGCCGCGAGCGGCTCGGCGAACGTCGCCATCACCGGGTCCAGGCCTGACGCGTCGTGTAGCGCAGTCACAGGGGCCACGAAGTACTCGGCCATGCCGCCGTCGAAGTCTATCCCGAGGGTCTTCTTGTAGGGGCAGTGGGTGTACAGGCCGCTCCTGCAGAGCTCGCACTTCCAGCACGGAAAGTTTATCTCGCTCACGACTAGCCTGCCCAGGAGCTCCCCGGGCCCCTTGACGACGGTGCCCGCGACCTCGTGCCCCAGTGTAATGGGCTTCTTGAAGAGGGGGTACGTGCCGGAGTAGAACGCCTTGTCTGTGCCGCAGATGCCCACAGCCTCCGTCTTTACAAGCGCCCAGCCCTCAGGGGGCTTGGGGTCTTCTACCTCCTCTACTCTCAGGTCTCTAGGCCCGTACAGCCTGACGGCCTTCATTAAGAAGTGCAGGGTTCGAGGGCTCATATACTTGACGGCTGATACCTTTATATGATCCCGCAGGGTAGCTTTTCGCGTGCATGAGTGGGCTTTGGCAGAGGCTGTCGCCAGGACAGTCGAGGAGCTTGTTCTAAGCGGCAGGGACGTGAAACACGTGGAGGTCGTCCTCGGTGAGCTCCAGGCCGTGGACGAGGAGGTTTTCCGGGTGGCGCTAGAGGAGCTACTTAGCTCGCTTAGAGCAGAGAAGGGGGTAAGCGTCGGGGGCTTCACGATCACGAGGGAGAAGGCGCTCTTCAAGTGCAACGTCTGCGGCCACACGTGGAGCCTCGACGAGTGGGGGGTCGCGGAGGAGTTCAGGGAGGCCATACACTTCGTCCCCGAGGCCGTCCACTCGTACTACTCGTGCCCCAAGTGCGGTAGCAGGGACTTCGAGATAGTCAAGGGCAGGGGCGTGCAGGTGAGGGTGAGGTAGGTGGAGCTGGACTTCAGGGCCCCCCTCATACGCGAGAGGCTCTCAAGCATAAAACTCGTAGTGCCCGTCGCGAGCCCCAAGGGCGGCGTCGGGAAGACTACTATCGCGTCAGCCCTCTCCGTGTTGCTGGCGAGGAGCGGCGTCAAGACAGGCGTGCTGGACCTAGACTTCACGAACCCCACGACGCACATAATGCTCGGAGTCGACACCGCGTCGGCTATGCCTGAGGAGGAGAAAGGCGTACTGCCCGTCAGAGTGGAGGAGAACCTGGAGCTCATGGGGCTGGCCTTCTACACAAGGGACAGGCCGCTCCCCCTCAGGGGCCACTCGGTCGTGGACGCGCTACGAGAGGTGCTCGCCATCACGAGGTGGTCCTCGACGGTGCTCGTAGTAGACTCCCCGCCGGGCCTCTCGGACGCGCTACTGGAGATGCTGAGGCTGGCTAGGGGCTCGAGAGTTCTCGTGGTATCGGCCTGCGACAAGCTCAGCCTGGTGTCCACGAAGCGGATCCTGGAGTTCCTGGAGCACGAGGGCGTAGCCGTCCTGGGGGTCGTGGCGAACATGTGTAAAGACTGCAGGGGCCTGGAGGAGGCCCTGGGCGTGAAGCCCCTCGACTGCGTCCCGCGCTTCGAGCAGCTACGGGAGGGGGACAGGGACAGGCTCGCAGAGCTCTTCTCAGGTACGTTGGCCGGGGTTCTAGGCAGGGTCAGGGAGGCCTTAGACTAAGGGCTCTATACCCGAGGCCAATTTCCCTTCTTTACGCACCGAAATTTTTTAGTATCATGGTACTAATGATCATGATCATTAGTATCATGTGGTGTTGATGGCGGGCAGGTTTATCGACAGGGAGGAGGAGCTCGAGTACCTCGAGAGGCTCTACCGGGAGGGTAGGCCTCACATGGTTGTCCTCTACGGCAGGAGGAGGATAGGCAAGACGGAGCTCGCGAAGAAGTTCATTGAGGGCAAGAAGAGCGTCTACTTCCACGCGGTGAGGCAGGACTTGAGGCTAGAGGCTGAGAGGCTGGCCCGCGTCGTTTCAAGAGCTCTTGGGACATACGTGGAGCCCGACTTTGAAGAGGTGTTCAGCAGGCTCGCGGAGCAGGGGAGAGTAGTCGTAGTGATCGACGAGTTCACGCACTGGGTCGAGGAAGACCCCAGGATTCTCACAGTACTCCAGAGGGTCTGGGACGAGTACCTCGCGCAGAGCAGAGTCTTCCTACTCCTCGTCGCCTCAGCAGCCACGCTCGTCGAGAAGAGTTTCTCCTATGGGAGCGCGCTTTACGGCAGGAGAACCGGGCAGTGGAAGCTGGGCGAGCTCGAGCCGAGGTTCGTGCGAGACTTCCTCCCAAACTATAGCCTCGAGGAGCTCGTGGCAGTCTACGGTTGCGTGGGCGGCGTGCCATTCTACCTCTCGCTCTTCGACCCCTCGAGGAGCCTAGAGGAGAACATCAACGCACTCTTCTTCAGCAAAGGCGGTGTACTCTATGAGGAGGCCGAGAACCTCCTGAGGTACGAGCTGAGAGAGCCCTACACGTACTTCAACATAGTCAGGGCCATTGAGGAGGGCGCCACGTCCTACTCGGAGATAGCCGACAAGGCTAGAGTGAGCGTCACCACGCTCCCAAAGTACCTCCACGTCCTCGAGAAGATGGGAGTCGTAGAACGCGTCAAGCCCGTCCTCGGCAGGGCCAGGCCCGTCTACGCTGTTAGAGACAACTACCTGAGGTTCTGGGTCCGCTACGTCCTCCCCAACAAGGACAGAGTCGAACTCGGGGCCTACAGGTTCAGGCTCCAGGAGATGTGGGACTACCTCCCGCTGGTCTTCGAGGAGATGGTCAGGAGGTCGCTCAAGCACCTCTGGAGGAAAGGCGTCCTCCCCTTCCTGGGCACGTGCGGGAAGTACTGGGAGAGAGACCTGGAAGTCGACGTCCTCTGCCTGGAAGGCGAGAAAGTCCTCGCGCTCGAGGTGAAGTGGGCCGAGCTCGACGCCGGCGAGGCGCGGGAAACAGTCCAGGAGCTCAGGAGGAAGCTCGGCTACCGCGAGGGCTACTATGGAGTCGTCGCAAAGAAGATACACGGCTACTTCGAGGGCCTGAAAGTGGAGCTGGCAGACTTGTTCTAGAGCTCCCGGTGTTGGCGCTCTGCGAGAAGCTTGTGGATTTAGACTCCACAATCCTTATATATTCTTGTGGATTTAGACTCCACACAATATGGGCTTGCTGTCGGAGGTTACGAGAGAGTATATAGGCTCCCTCCAGTTCGTGAAAGCGGTAGAGCGCGAAGCCCGGATCCCCACCCACATAACAGACATCGTGGCAGTAGTCGGGGCTAGGAGAGTGGGCAAGACTTTCCTCATGCTACAGAAAGCCAGGGAGCTACTCGAGAGGGGGGAGAACGTCATCTACGTGTCCATGGACGAGCCGTTCTTCAGGAGAATGGAAGCCAGGAAGCTCGCCGAGCTCGCCAAGTCAGAGTACCCCGAGGGCAGGATCCACCTGTTCCTGGACGAGGTTCAGGAGTGGAGGAACTGGGACTTTAACCTGAGGTGGCTACACGACGTGAAGGACTTCTACATCTACGTCTCGGGCTCGTCCTCGACACTCCAGTCGTCAGAGATACCGAGCAGACTCAGGGGGAGGTACGTCTCAGTAGTCCTCCTGCCGTTCTCCTTCAGGGAGGCCGCGGGGCCTCTGGGCGCTGGGGGCTTCCGGGACAGGGGCACGGCTAGGGGCCTGCTAGAGGACTACTTGAAGTGGGGCGGCTTCCCAGAAGTCTGGCTCGCGAGGAGCAGGGAGAAGCTCGTCTCCATAGTCGAGACAGTGTTCTACCGTGACATAGTCGAGAGGCAGGGGGTCAGGAGCGTGGGCGAGTTCAAGGAAGTGTTCTACTACGTGCTGTCCCAGTACGGCAACGCGGTCACCTGGCGCTCGCTTAGGAGGCTACTCGAGGGCGAGGGCCTGAAGCTGGACACCAAGACCCTGATAAGGTACGTGTACTCGATGCAGCAGGCCTTCCTGTTGTTCCAGGTCAAGAAGTTCTCCTTCTCCGAGCGCGAGAGAGCCGTATCGCCGAGGAAGATATACCTCGTCGACCACTCGATAGCCACGCTCTTCGAGCAGCCCATGGACCTCGGGAGGAGAGTGGAGAACGTAGTGTACACCCACCTCCTGAGGAGGACAGGCGACCCCGAGAGGATATCGTACTACACCACGCGGAGGGGCAGGGAAGTCGACTTCATAGTGCGGGAGCCGGGCGGGGCGACGAGGATATACGAGTCCACGCTCAGGGCGACGCGGGAGCACGTCGACAAGGCCGAGCAGGCGTGCAGAGAGCTGAAGTGCTCCCACGCCACAGTCGTGGCGCTAGAGGCCGAGGAGTTGGAGGGCCTGCCGGAGAGGGTCAGCGTAGTCCCCCTCTTGGAGTTCCTGCTTAGAGGCTGACTTGGGGAGAGCTCGGTTGTAAAGACTCTACACGTGCAGTGTCTCACGGGGGGAGGGGAAAATATAGAGTAGTGCGTAGTACGTAGTACTGTGAAGAAGGTAAGGGTCACGAGGAAGTACCAGGTGACTATCCCCAAGGAGGTCAGAGAGCTCGTAGGCGTAAGAGTTGGCGACGAGCTCAAAGTGACGGTTGAGGGCAACAGGATCGTGTTAGAGTCCCTGAAGCCCGTAGTAGGCAACCCCGTTGACTACCTCTCCTCCCTCAGCCCTAAGCCAAGCGACCTGGACGCGGTCAAGCTCGTGGAGGAGTCGTGGCACGAAGACTAGCGCGTACCTGGACACGGACATCTACGTCTGCGTCGCCCTGAGGAACAGGACGTACTACGAGAAGTGCAGGGCGATACTCTACGACGCCTACTCCGAGCGGGTAAGGGCCTACGGCTCGCCAATAGTAGCGGCGGAGTTGCTGGGCTCCCTTTCACGCGTCGACGCGAAGCTGGCGCGCGAGGCGATGAAAGCCTACCTCGCAATGCCTGTAGTAAACCTCGAGGTCACGAGCGAGACACTACTCCTGGCCTCACTCGTGAACACTGTAACCAACATCGGGTACGACGCCATCCACGCGTCCCTCCTCCTCTTGAACGCATAGACACCGTAGTAACCAACGACGTGGACGACTGGGCGAGGCTCAGGAGGAGCCTGCCTAGAATCGCGGCAGAGGCCCGCGACAACGGGCTCGACGTCAAAACAGAGGACATCAAGGTAGTCACGCCCGACACGTACCCAAACCCCCTCACCTGAATACCCACTACACGCGGTAAAGCCGGCAGAGCTGGAGCTAGTTGACGGGCGAGGAGGTGAGTGCCCTGCGGGGAGTGCCGGAAACCCTAAGTAGCACTTGCGTACTCTTTACCACGTGGAACTACTGAAGCTCGCCACCCTCCTCCAGCGCGCGTCCTTCACGGTAGACGGGAACCGGCTCCGCGTCTACGTAGACGGCAGACACGTAGCCGACGTGCTCTTCCACGACGAGAAGCTACTCGACACCGTAGTGAAAGCCCTCCGGAAGCACGGGAAAATACGGCAGGACTAGCCCGCCGAGCTCCTGCGGTTAAGGGCCACCAGAATTTGGGAAAAATTAGTTTGATAACGTAACAATTTTCGACAATTCCTCTCGCGAAGATTTTTATATTTAACATGTAATATTATCTTGTGTCGTACTAATGCCTCCGGATCATATGCTTGGATACCCTACGCAGTTCCTTTGCCCAACCGGCTCAATTGCATACAGGTTCTTTAGACCCGTTAAGGATAAATACATGGGTCGAAGTGGCGAAGAGTACGGCTACTGGCGCTACGTGTTCTACGTCTTCAATTACTTGGGCGACTATGCAAGTGTCCTAGCAGTCAATCACTCTGGCGAACGACTACGAGATCAACTCAAGCATGCGGTATACAAGTTTCCGGTAGAGGAAAAGGGCGATAGGGTACTGACCCATACTTCACTAAAGGAGGTTATAAGTAACTTCCAGAGCCACTACGTTATAAACCACATGGTACAAGCTGGAGAAATGTTACACTTCTACACGAGGGGGCTGAGAGATAATGGGCCCTGGCTATTCAGCGAGACTAACATTAAGATCCCGGGAAAAGGAGTTTACTATCGAGTGGGCGTCTTCATAACGAGACTATTTCGCAGAAAGCCAGACACTACCCAGATGCCTGGTGGAGTTTCGTGCAGAAAAATAGCTGAACTCCTTAGAGGTGAGGAAGAGGGCTATGCCGTGCAGGGCTCCTCATCGCAGGTCTACGTCCTGACGAACAGCCCTGACACCGAGTATATCAGGCCACGCAGTGTTGACGTGTGTGTGGCCGACGATGTCGAAGAGAGAGCCGAGGGGTTGGCTTTCGCGATCTACCTGTCTCCAAAGGGTGAACTAAAAGGGCTTCCGACAATACCCGTGATCCTCCACGTAGAGAGCATCCATCCAGACTTCCTATACAAGTACCTAATCCACATTGCGTGGCATAAGCTGATGCACAGCGTAGTAAAGAAAGGGAGAAGAGAAGCCTCCCTTATTGAATTCGAGGAAGTATACAATAGGCTCCGAGAGAGAATAAGGGAAAGACTCGGTCATATTTCTGATATGTTCAGAGGCACGCCTACTAGGGGACAGACGCTTGCAGAGACTCTGCTCGAACTCAGCCCACGCGTCTTCACGTGGAATAGATCAAAGAACGTGATGAGACGGGAGGTCAACGTGGACATCCTTGCTGGGAAGGTCATGAGGAACTATGAGTTCGGCGAGGAGATTCAGGTGGCATCTTTAGAACATAACATCAGGCACTTCAAGAGAGTAAGAGAGGAGTTGTACGGGGAGTACGTGCTGCTCTAGTCAGGGCTTCTCCAGGACGAGTAGCCTCTCGACCTTTATGCCGTCGGTTGCAGAGCAAATCCCGTTGTAGAGCTCTTCGAGCAGCCAGCTCGGGAAACTGCAGGGTACATGAGGGGCAAGTATAGCCTCATACCCCACCCTGAACATAGCTCCTCAATATTAGGCGGGCGGCAGCCTTGGAAGTTAGCCACTCTCCCAGCAAGGGGTTCTTTGTCCCGCAGTACCTTGGCTTAATCATCGTGCAGTTATAGCACCCGTCGAAGCATATAGGCTGGTAAGCCATGTAAATAGCGTTTGCAATAATCTTCATACTGCCTATGAGGTCTCTAGTATTATCACCAGTGTTAGCGGTTCTAGCCAATTTGATTATGAGTCTTCTAAATTGAGACAGAGGGTAGTATAGTTGCCTGTAAGGCTCCCCCTTCTCTGGATCGTGCAAACCAAACGCATCCTCATAGGCGTCCAGAATTTCACGTTGAATAATCTCTCTGACGTCTTCGCGCTGGTTCTCGAGGATGACTTTCATAGTTCTGTGGTACAGCCCAGAGTGTCGTTTCCACAGATCATAACACGGGTCATTGCCTCCACTTTCATCAATGCCTATGTATTTCAGGAGCCGCTCAACTACATTCTTCGCGTCTTTAAGGTGAAGTTTTGTGTCGTCTAACATGTTAAAACTTTCCTTTACAGCCTGGGAATTTTTGATCTTTTCAAAAGAAAAGTCGTCGTCTATTGATATGAGAACATAACCCTTGAGTGTGTTGGAATTTGATTTCACGACATAGATGTATCCATCAATAACGAGGTTCTTCTTACGTATACCAAGTTTCTCCGCACTAATGCCACTACCACTACGTGGGATCTCCAAGACCAGTATCTCCCGCATTTTGGACAGCGGTACATTGAATATGTCGTGGATATAGTGCATGAGCAAGTGTGAGATCGCATGGAGTCCGAGTTCTGCCAGCGAGAACACGACAAATATCTTCAGGTACTTCTCGCGGGTCTCAGCCCTTTTATACTTGAGCTCTAGTGAATTAAGAGGTGTTTTTAACTCATCCATCACCTTTTTCTCTATAATATCTTTCACCATGGACAGGAGATTTTCAGAGGAGAGTTTAGAGGAGCTAGCTGGTCTTTCCTTAAGCTCCTCGTAGAGAGAGTACAAGAATAACTCGAGACTCCTCGTCTTTAGATACCTATACTTCAGCCTGAAGTCCTCACCTCCAACACTTATGTCCATGTGGAGGCTTCTCTGAGCTATAGGGACAAGTCTGAAGATTTTCCTATCTGCTTCCTGGTCTCCTTTTGTTAAGAAAGCCCGGATAGCCTGAGAGTGTGCCAGAGCTTTTAGTATAGCCTTTGGATCCATTTTGCTTATTTTTCCGTCAATATCGTCGAAGAAGGAGCTCAAGTCGATTCTCAGCACGAACGTGGCAGCCGAGAAAGTGACGCTTGAAAACACATTTAGAGGCCTAGGCGTTTTGCCTAACTTCAAAAGTCTGCCGACCACCGGCGTCGGGATTATATATTCAAACTGAACCGAGGTGTCCCTATCTTTGAGAATTAACCAACTCCCGAGTAGGGACTGCATCAGCACGTCTCTGACTATGTACAAATTGAGTGCTCCTGAGAACTCTCCCCCGAGTATTCGTGAGAGTGACTCATACGGCACACTGAGAATGAATGGGTATACCGTTTGGTAAGGTTCGCTGTGAGATGGAAGGATTCTCCACAGGTAGACAACCGCCTTATCACTGTGGTACTCATGAGTTACATTCTTGTTATTACGCACTACCTCCACGTGGAGCTTTACATTCCTCCGACGCAGGCTCCTTATTTTAAATCCAAGTCTAAATATTTGCTTTGCGTACTCGAACGGTACGAAAAGAAAGAATACAGCACTAGACTTGTCGGAGTCCCGTTGAACCGTGAACGAGACAGCTACAAGCCCACTCAGGTCGTCTGAGAACATGTATACAAAGTATACGTGGTGCTTACTTCCAAGACCGAACTCTGTAGTTACAGAATTAATTTCGTCGTCCGACACATCTCTCCTAATCTCTTCTAAAATTCTCAAGGTATCTGCAATATCCGCTACTGGGCTGACCAGATATTTACCTCCCACGTCTTTTATTTGAGAAAACTCAAGGTAGACCTCTACCAACCTGTCTTGCGTTGAAGATCGAATGGAAAGCTTAGAGGTGTACACTGCAAGTTTTCTATCCGATGGAAACAAGGGAAAGTTAAACTTAACCTTCCTGCCCGTAGTCATGTAGAGCGTCACCCTGAGTGAAGAGGCCTGACCTCGTAGGAGGCTTCAACGAAGTCGCTAATGCTTTCGTATTCGCTCTTGCTCGACGGAAGAATATACAGGAATTTTTCTGGTTCGAGAAGATCCGAGTACACTCCTGGCGGTGTAATCTTGGCTGGGATTTCACTAGCAATCTTGCCTTGCACGCTACTAGGTAGGGTGTCCATTAGTTTTTCAATGAGACGCACGCGTAGTTGGATTAGCATACTATGACATTCACTTGAAATTTCGCGTCCGAATTTTCGCCTTATGTCTTCTAGCCTATATATGTAAGACAGGAGGTTAATTTTCTCATTATGTCTTCTAGCGGAATTTTCTTCAAGTTCATGTTTTATTTCTAATATTACCTCCTCTATAGGAGGCAAATTTTCTCTACAGTCCATGATCCTATCGATGAGAAAATTAAAATCATATTTGTACGCATGCTCATCCTTAATGCTGGAAAATTTTTTCACAGCCAATAGCCACTCTTCATAGTATGGGGGCGAGTAGCCAAATATTTCCCCAAGAGTTTCCTTTAGCTTCTCTCCAAGGTATAAGAATTCTGTGGTGCTTTTTCTTCCTTTCACGTCTATAACAATTGATGCAGCCACGCGACTGACTATAAGGTCTTCTAGAGGACTCATTCCGGTCGCTATTGGCTTTAGGTTGAATACGTAAGTGAAAGCTTCTAGCGGGTCTAGGAACGTTAAGTCCTCGCCAGTGTTACGCTGAATGAGGACTAGAGTACTCACGTACAGCGAGTCCAAGCTCCTCCCGGATCGCCCCCACCTCTGCTGGAGCTCGGACGGGTTTGGCTCAGAGCCATACTGCACGGTCAAGACGAGGTTCGGAAAATCTACTCCGACCTCGAGTGTCGACGTGCTCAGTACGAGGCGCAATTCTCCATTACGCATCTTCTGCTCAAGCTGATGCCTCTTTCTGCGTCCAAGGAGGCCGTGGTGACGATCAACGAATGACTTATGTTGCTCGCTTACCCTCCTTACAAACTCGAAAACATCTGGGAAAACGTGTTGTACTTTCCTGCTAACATCTTTAACATCTTCTACGGGGGTTCTGCTTACTTCTCTCAGCTTGTCTAACGTGATATAAAAGGAAAGATTATGGAAGCGGAAGGGTAGCATGACTGTGTCACCTGCCTTATCCTCATGCGGAGATCGGAAGAGTATATCGAAGAGTGATGGCTTAACTTGCCTGTCTCCGAAGAAAGGTGCGAGCATAGCCTCAACAGCTGTGACCTCCCTTCTACCTTTGCTTAAGTCTTTGCCTCTCCCTACACTGGTAAAGGTCAGAAGAACTCTATCTACATGATCCTTCGCCTCTACAATTTGCCTGTTAATGAAATAACTGTAAATTTCTCCCTGTGACTCGCGCGAGTCAATAAATGCTATCGAGAAGCTTCGCTTCAGCTCCTTGACCGGAAGCGAGCGCAGGGCATTCACCCAATGAAGGACAGTTACCAAGCTCTTATTGAGGCTTGTCTTCGATGATTTCTCCGGGAATGGGTGAGTAACCATTGAAATGTCCACCTTGTACCCCCCTCGGTAGGTACTCGATGGCCCGACGTAGCTTTCGGAGAGAAGCGCGTAGTAGTCGTGGTATACCAGCTCCCTGTCACCAAGCCTATCGTAAAGTCTCTCCCCGGTAATCATCCTGATAAAGTTCCTTATCTCCTGTACTACCCTCTTCTCGCGCTCTTTGCCCTCCTCGTGTCGCTTTCTCAGGTTTACTACCCCTAAGACCCCGCTTGGGTTTAAGCCGGAACTCTTATCGGATCCAGCCCTATTGGTAAGAGTAGCACTGGACATAACGAAGTCAAACCTTTTAAGTTCTCCTGTAGGATCTGTCGAATCCTCAAGCGCGGCGATGATAAACGCGACAAGTGACGCGGAAAGTTTCTCCCTGCTCTCAGCATCCCTATATATGTGGGCCTCGTCCACGACGATCGTGCCCACTCTTCTGGCAAATTCTCTGAAGGTTTCGCCAGAGACAATAGAGTCTCTCGAAAGCTGGTACAGCATCACTTCATTCGTGACGAGTATGTCTACCTTCCCGTAGTCTTCTATAGATTTTGTATCGAATAACCAGTCTATTTTCTCACTATACCCGTCTTCTCTCCTCAATTCAACGTAGTATTCTTCATCGGAGTAGCCGTGGTATAGCTCTGCTCTTCCACCAATGTTTAGCTCTAAGTCTCTTAACTTCTGCCGCTCCACATTGTCACGATCTTGTTTTAGTGAGTCACCGTCGCGAATTGCAACTCTGAGCTTCAGGTTCTTATCGATGCTCTCCAGCTCCTTATTCAAGAAGTAGAGTAGCTCTATAATCTTCTTTAACTGGTCGCTTGCAAGAGACTTCCTCGGGTAGATCAAGATCGCTTTGAAGCGCGTGCTGTCGCCGCCCTCTTTACTGCGGGCCTTGAGCGCGAGTATTTTGGCTATAATGAACACAGTGAAAATTAGAGTCTTCCCGGACGCGACAGGCGACGATAACACTATATCCATGCCGCTGGCCGCACTGCTTCTAGAAGCCTTCTCCAGGATATCGCTCAGGTACTTGTACTGGAAAAGCCGCAGCCTACCGTAACCCGCCTCTTTCAAGCTACTCACAACAGCGCTGGCAATTTCATCGGCGCGGGTGACTTTATTGCTTTCAAAGTACTGCTTCAGAAGCCCTTTCAGCTCATCTACCTGTCTGCTCAGATCCGGTGCCTCGTCACCTTCAACGTCCCTCCGGGGGTTAGCAATGAACGGTAGCACGTGTGCCTCGTAATTCGTAATACGGTCGGGAAGAGAGCGCGCGAACGACACCATTCGGAAGAGCTCGCCGTGCATTGTCTTGAAGAAGACGTATCTGTTGACCTCAAGCTTTTGCTTTAAATCCTGATAAGCTTTTGAGATATCGCTGGATCTCAGGCCAAAGGACGAGAAAAACCGCTCAAGTTGGTGGTAGTGCTTAATGCCTATCAAGTCACTGACCGACTCAGCTTTAACGGTCTTTACACTATTGCCGCTCTCCGCGCTAGCTTCTCTAATTAGTTTCTCCGAGACTTCTAAGTAGTTCAAGTTATCGTCTGGCACCGTGAAAACGGGTTTTACCAGGCCTGTATACAGTAACACGAGCACTATGCAGTTAAGGCCGTCTAGGAGGTCGTGCCCGGTGCCAGCAAGTCGTGTCGGGAGCCCCTCGGCGCACCCGTCTATGTACCCAGCCTTAGACTTTATCTTCTCTACGAGCCTCCCGAGCTCCTCCCGCACTCTCTTAGCGTCTTCTTCCTCGACGCGGGTTAGATCCCGCAGATCGTACCCGGTGGTTCTGCGCCTTACTGCGTTGAGGATAGCGTACAGCAGCGTAGCGTAGTCTAGTGCTCTCTCAACGTTAGTGTACGTGTAGTTTGGGAAGTCGGAGTAGGCAATGTAGCCGATACTGCTCGGGATAGTCTTAGCAAAAATGCTGTTACCGCGAACTACAGCTATCTCGTTCAGGAGTATCTCGTGGTAAATGTCGAGAAGCTCCGGGGTCTCCTCTAGGCTGAGTCCCTGCCTGCTCTCCTGGGTACCCCTCCAGCTATGCATGCACTATGCACCCCTTGTTGACGCAGTAGTTACAGTAGTCGCCCACTACGAAGACTCCAGGCCCCCTGAAGCCCTTCATGACTTTATCGGGTTTAGACTCTTTGAGCACGCGTTCAGAAACCTCGATTAGCAAGACTTTACCTGGTGCTGCGCGATAGGCTAAAAAGGCTTTGATCTTTGCATTCCTCCCCCTGGGTTTCTCCCTAATATAGCTATAATAGTATTCCGCGAGCTGCATCAGGTCTACGAGGCTAAGGCCAGCCGAGGAGTAGCCCTTACACTCTACCACTAGTATTTCGTCGCCCTTTGTGCAGAGAACGTCGACACGGCCTGTGCTCTCGCCTTCGCGCTTAACTCCTGCCTCTAACTCACACTCGTAGCCCATCCCCTCAAATACCCGGCTTACCTGAAACTTGAGGTTCTCGTGTTCCTGGTGAATACCCGGCCCGGGCCCACGTGCTGTAGAAGGCTTGGTGTAGTTCAGGCACACGTTTAGTCTGGCCTTGACTTTAGAACCTAACACCGCCACAATTAATTCATTATTAGTCATATTTTAAATAACTTTCTTTATGCTCCTATGCTTCAAGTATCGCTACTACGAGCACTACGCCTAAATTGTTACCCCGTCTCCTACGCCAGGAGGCCTTTCTCGTGGAGGAGCTTCAGGATCCTCACTGCCTGTGACCGGGACTTCACCCTGATGATCACCCTGTCGCCTGCTACCGAGTACTCGACGCCCGGCGGCAGGAGGTTCACTGCGCCTGCCTTGGCGGCGATCACGTAGTAGCCTTCCGGGTCGCGCCTCCCGAGGTGCTGGTAGACCCCCCGCGGCATCCCGTGCTCTAACCCGGCGGAGAGGTATTAGGCTTACTGCCCGGAGGGCGTGGCGCTAGCTCCTCACGTGCACGAGTACTGTGGCGCTGGCGTGCACGCTCCCTGGGGCGGTTCTGGGGAACGTGACTTCTAGCCTGGCTAAGCCTCCCTCGTGGAACACGACAGTGAGAGTGTTCTCGACAACGCCGCCTGGGTCGAGGCGCCTCTCCTGCAAGACCTGTGCGCACACGTCCCGCTGGGCCGGCTCGACGAAGGTTATGCTGCTCGATAGGTCTGACGACACAGACACGTCTGGGTCGCACGGGGTGGGCGCGTAGTAGGCTAGAGTACTGCTACCCACGTTGGCTACGGCTACTCTCAGCGTGAGGGGCTCCCCCACTTTAGCGTAGTACCTCGGGAGCTCTACGCGGAGCTCGACTGGCCCCTCCCTGACGGCTACCTGGTACGTTGCGCTCGTGCCGGAGACCTTGTCTTCGACTAGGGCGGCTAGCAGCCTGTGGGCGCTGAGGAGGCCCCCGGGTACCCTGCTAGAGGCGACTCCGGGGTCAACCCACTCGAGGCGCCTCCCGTCGAAGTCGAGGCTGTAGGTGAAGAAGTCTGCGGCCCCCTGCTTCGCCTGGACGCTAGTGTCCGGGAGTGTCTTCAGTAGCTCGTAGATGCCGTGTACGAGGCCTAGGGATTCTGGGTCGAGCTGGATCCTCCTCTCCTGGCCGAGCTTCAAGTCGCGGAGGAGGACGCCCCCGTCCTCGCAGAAGACGTACTCCCTGTCGAGGCCTGCGAGGCCCCCGGTGACCCTGTAGGCGAAGAGTGCTCTCGCCCGTGCCGTGCCAGAGAGGAACACCGCTACTACCAGGAAGACCGCTGCCGTTGAGGCGAGGAGCACTAGCCTTACATCCATAACAGCCCACTGACTGCGCGGCTTAAAAGCTTAAAGTAGCGGCGCTACGTGGCGCGCGAACCGCCTCGACGCTTGAGTAATCGAGCTTCCCCGGGAAGAAACGTACTGATAGATTGACGTCTTTACTTAAGAAAAAAGTATGAATTATGTTGAAAACACCTCGAGGCTGAGATTTTATTGTTGCTTTATTTGTATCTTCCAACGTCCATCCATTTGGCGGATCGCACAAATATGTTGAAGAATAAATTCCCTTACCAACACAAGAATACCCAAGACCAATTTCATACAAACAACAATATCCCGAATCACATTCTGCGTTGCTTAAACATGCTTTTTTAGGCCTATAAGTATAACTAGAGCCAGTAAAGTAGCAAGTTCGTGTTGGTGTATAGGACATTCACAAACATATTTTGTATGTGTACCAGGATCGTAGCCACTACAATCATCATCTTTTAAACATTCAACAACTTGTACGTCGCAGCTAACAGAATTATCCACATATGCACACTTTGAAGTATCATAGCTTGAAGCTGCATGGCATCTTCCCTGATAGGTATAGGTTCCTAGAGTAGAAGGAGAGTTAAAGTTTATGAATAAGAGTACTAATTGCATGCATCATTTACATAAATATTACAAGCTTGTTGCTGCGCACTACTTGAAGATACAGCAGAATAATCAAATCACTATAGAAACATCCCACCCTCTCGGGTGAGGGTAGACGAGAGCCTGCGCAGGTTCAGGTACTCCCTGTGGAACTCGGCCTACAGGCACGGAAGATTTATTGCGCCCGCGTGCCCAGTAGACTCGTGGAGTTCCTGAGAGGGAACGCTCTGAAGTTCCTGGGGCTCGCCGAGGAGATGCTGGAAAGGGGGGACTACGGGCTAGCCATGTTCTTCGTGGAGCAGTTCTTCCAGCTCTCCCTCAAGTACGTCCTCTACAGGAAGTACGGCGACTTCCCGAAGACGCACAGCCTGAGGATCCTGTTCGAGCTGACGAAGGAGGAGAGGTACACCGAGTTCTACAGGGAGAACCTGGACCTGCTCAGGGAGATAAAGCTCTCGCACGTGGCGTCCAGATACTTCGACGTGGAGTACAGCGAGGGCGTGGCGAGGAGGGCTGTCGGGCTGGCCAGGAGGTTCAGGGAGGTGGTATGACAGGCGTCTACGAGGACTACTTCGAGAAGCTCAGGGGGGCTGTTCAGGAGGGCCATGGAGGTGGCTAGAGAGGTGAAGAGGAGGGCTGAGGCCATGTTCGGGAGGTGCGAGGTCTACGTAGTCGGGAGCTTCGCGAGGGGGGAGCATAGGCTGTCGTCAGACTTTGACGTGCTCGTGGTCGCCGAGGGCATACCGGATAGAGTGGACTTCGAGTGGTACTACGACGTGGCCAGGAGGCTCGTAGACGAGGAGGGGGTGAACGTGCACCTCCTGAGCCCCAGCTCCTTCGCGAGGCTGGAAAAGATGTACAAGGACAGGGTCAGGGTAGAGTAGCGGGCATGAGAACAGAGGAGTTGATGTGTGGCTAGACACTTGGTGCGCGAGTGCCTGCAGAGGTAGCTACCTTTTCACCCCTAGTGTACCCGCCTCCTTCTAGCGCCCGGAGGAAGGCTTTTTACCGCGACCCGCGCCAGTATTAGTGGATGAGGAGGGAAGTTTCGGCTGAGGAGTGATGACTAGCTCCACCGACCGACTGCCCTGGAGGCCTTAATACTGGTATTGTATTATTTCGCTTGCCCAGCCTTCCTCACGCAGGCGTCCTCGATTATCGCCCTAACCCTTATTGGGTCTGCAACACCTAAGAGGGGCACCGAGCCGGCGTAGTGGCCCGGGACACTGAGTATGATATTGCCGTAATTCAGCAACCTGCCGAAGAGCCCCTGGGTGACTATGGAGCTCGCTATGCTGTCGAGCTTAGCCTCGCACACCCTCCTGCCGATCAGGCCGTACTTGCCGGTAGACACTCATGTTCGTCACTAGGTATTCTGCAGACTTCACGCGCAGGAAGGCCCAAAGGAGGAACACCACGCCCAGCCCAAAAGTCCACGCAGTGAGCACGAACAATAACAGTAGAAGCCAGTTAGCCTTCCAGCTCATCCTCCCGTACCAGAGCGGCTGCTCGCCCTCCAGTAAGTGGAGACCCGCCGGGAGAACAACGATTTGCGACATCACTCATAATGAATAAAAACTTTGCCTGGAGGCCCCATCACGGCCATTGTGGCCCGACAGGCTACCTCTCGTACGACGCTACTACGTGGAGCCCGAGCTCCCTGGCCCTCCTGCTGGCGTCAGGGTAGATCACGTAGCCGAACAACACTCCCACGACTCCAGCCCGCTGCTCCGAGAGCGGCTTGTACACTTCCCTGTAGAACTTCTCGACGTCCCGCCCGTCTATCCTTGACTTGCACTCGCCCACTACTAGGACTCTCTCGCCTCCCCTAGTGCCCTCCCCGTACAAGTCCACCTCGACCAGCCTGCCGTCCACCTCGACGAAGCCCCTCTCCAGCTCTACTTCGACGCCTATGTGCCTGTACAGCCAGCCGGGCAACACGACCCTCGCTATGTCCTCGAGCCCGAAACCCACGGCCTCGGAGAGCCTACCAACCTGAACCCTGAGAGCATCCACGGCCTCGACAAGCTTCTCCAGCCTCTCCTCAGTCCTCCTCTGGGCCTCAGCGAGCTCTTCTACTCTCCTAGCAAGCGCCTCTAGCCTCTCCTCGGTCCTCCTCTGGGCCTCAGCAAGCTCTTCTACTCTCTTAGCCAGCGAGTCAAGTCTAGCCGTGAGTACCTCGAGCCTCTCCTCAGTCCTCTTTTGGGCCTCTGCGAGCTCGCCGACTCTAGCCGCTAGCTTGTCAAACTCCTCCCGCGTGACCTTGATGTCCCTGACTTTGTCCTCGACGACTTTGACAATGAACTCGTAGAGCTCCGCAGAGATAGCCATCAAGTACCCAAGAGTACACACCCACGAGCGTTTTTTAAACGTGTCGCCCAGCAGAGGCCGGCACGTGAGGTAGCCCAATATACTAAAAGTTGTATTTATTAACAGAATGGGGGCGTGGGGGTGGCGGGGCGGACGCGGGAGAAATCCATGCAGCGCTACTAGCGCACGAGGCGGCAGGGAGGATACGCGAGAGGACGTGGAGGAGTGGGAGAGGAGAAAGGGTGGGGGTGCACGGGAACACGCGCGTCGCTGGCGCAGTGTGTAACATCTAGGGCCTAGTGGCCGCGGCCTTCCTCCTGGCACTCCTCGGCCTGTCATGCCTCCAGGCGGTCGTCTGACTGTAGGCTCCCTGGCTGCAGTACCGTGCTACCTGTACAGCCCCTGAGCCCCAGGCGCTGGGGCGGGCCGAGGCCCCACGGCCACGAGTCCAGCAGAGCCCCAGTAGAGCCGGCTACTCGCCCACCAGCTCGCGGAACACGCCCTCCTCGAGCCTGTTTATCGGGAACGCGACGAGCATGCCCCTCGGCCTAGGCCTAGGCGGGTCGAAGACCCCGAGAACCTCTATCCTGAGCCTCAGGGGCCAGATAGCCTTCCCCGACTTGAGCTCCTCGGGCCACAGGGGCTCGCCGCTCTCGAACTTCTCCCTCACGACCCCGTAGCCCACGACACCCCTCCTCACGGCGTAGAACACGACAGTGTCGCCGAGCCCGACCTTCTCCCAGAGGGGCCTAGCCCTCTCCTTGACGCCCCAGACGCCCCGCCTGACCCCCAACTGCCAGTTCTCGTAGGTACCGCTGAGAGTCCAGTAGGCCACAATACTACCTTCCCATTGGAGTATTTATTTTTTGCGCGAAATACAGGATCAAGTCTAGATAAAACGGCAAGTACTAAAGCACGGCGTTATATTACTTTAAAACGCTGTTATTCTTCAATAAAATATTGTTTACTTGGAGTATAACATTATTACATTCAAAAGAACCGTTGTTTTACTGAGTGCCCCCGAGCCACTCATGTATCCTCTCCATCAGCCCCGACATCTCGTCACTCTTCGCAGACCCTTCCAGAAACTTCAGCCTAGCATACTCGACTCTCTCTGACAGGTACTCGGGTAAGACTTCTATTATCCTCTTGAGATCCTCTGCATAGCGGTGCATATCCTTCAGGTGTTCCTTCTCCTTCACAAGCTCTTCTCCGCCGAGGAAAGCCTTGACAAGTTTTCCCTCATCTGTCGAGCGCACGAGGTTGAAGACTGCAATGAAGCACTCGTAGAACTCTACCGTAGAGCCCGCAACTGCCTCGCCCTCAAGCATAGCCAGATCGGTCGGGAAGACCACGCTGGCCCTGGGGCTCGCGGCCCACCTCTACGGGAGGCTCCAGAGGAAGCGCCTGCTGCTTGTCGACCTAGATCCACTGCCGGGCTCTAGCTAAGCGTCCTAGGCGACGGGAATTTATTCTTCAACATACTTGTGTGATCCGCCAAATGGATGGACGTTCCAAGATACAAATAAAGTAACAATAAAATCCCAACCTCAAGATGTTTTTAATGTAATTTACAACTTTTTCTCAAACTTGTTTAAGATTTTTTCATGAGGTAAACAGGTACATCTCCAAAGTAAAAAACATAAACTTTTTTAATACCATCTTTAATCAATCCTTCTTCGCTACAATTGAATAAACCAAAAGTATATCCAGGACCATACAATATTTTGTTGTTTGGAAATTCTTCTTGTAAAGATTTAGCTATTGGGTAAGGCAAACTAACAGCCCAGTCGCTAGGACCTGCCCCTTTAGGACTAGGTTCAATATTAATATGAGCGGTTGGAAAACCAAATATTCTGAGAGTTTGTGGGATTGTAAAGTCGGTCGAAATATTATCACCAGTTGTGTAATACCAGTATCCACATACGAACTTTAACAAATCCCAATACTTCCAGTTTCTTGTTAGGAATTGATCCATACCAAATGTTTTATTAACTTCTTCTAAAAACTCAGGAAAACTATGCAACTCCCCCACAGATACTAAATGTTTCCTTATAAAATCTTCGGAGAAACCAAGATATTTTCCAACAATAGTATGTACCCTATGATGAAATCTATCATCTAACCAACCATAATACCCTAATCTTGGGTCTTCGTTCCATTTTCCTATCGTTCCATTTGGATATAAACCAGCAATTTTTTGATAATATTTCAACCCATCTAGCAAGCCAACTCTCGCTCCTTCTATCCCATAAATAAATACTCCATCGAAAGGACGGCTTTCATCAGTTATATGGTAAGTTCTAAATGGCATATAGAACAAAAAGTATAGAGCAGCTCTCAGTTCATTTTTGTCAGGATATAGTGCTTTCAATTGAGTAGAATTGTACCATGGAAAATCTCTATTATAAAGCTTATCCCCTCCGCCAAGCTGAGGAGCAAATCGAGAATATACTTCCCATTGAAGCATCATCAAATCTAAAACATCTTCATCAGTCGGTGAAATGGTCCTGTTGTTTAATTTTTTTCCAAGTAGCTACCCCCATAGGGCTCATCAAACAAATTGTAAGCATTTGTTATAATTTTTCCATTTAGCCCTAAAAACATCTCAGGATGTTTTAAAATGTTAAAACCAGTAGTATTTATCCTTTTAAGCATTTCAGCAGTTAGCCAAGTTTCTCTCGAAGCATTTGGAGTTAAGTAGAAGTGCTTTCCGTCTACACTCTTAAAAACTATAGGCGAAAAATCTACAATATCGGTATTTATTTGAGTTGCATTTCCAAGCAAAAACAAGGAATTTCTGTCGTGTTTTGGCAAGCCCGACTGATAAATAGCTACGCTATAATTCCCAAGGGCTTGAATTGTAGATTTTTTCAAATGTTCTTCTTTGTAGTTCCCGCTGCTAGGGTCAAGGACTTTTACTTTGTCTCCATAGCCTAAGTCCAAAAACAATTTAGAAGCTAGCTCGGTTAGCTTGCCTCTATCCATAGTCACTCTCGGATCATTCAAAACATTTCTATAAAGCTCGTTGAAAACCGTTGAATTTCTTGAATAAAGTGATAGAGAGTTTTCAAAGTTCAAGTTTTTTATCAAAGGAGGATATTTTTGAACAAACTCCAAGGCATTTGGCTTATCAATAGTTTTATTCAAAACTGAATTTGAGTCTCTGAAGTTTTCAGTTATGTTAAAAACTGCAATGCTCAAATCTTTGTTCTTCTGGTAATGTTTCGCAAAATCTAAGTGTGTTTGATTGTATTCTTGTTGAGCATAGTTTGAAAATAAAGAATTAAATTGGTTTGCCTCTTCTTTCGAGAAACCAATTTTCAAAAGCTGTAAAGTTTTTGCATCTTCAGCTGGTGTAGTTGCACTAGGCGGCACAGTAACTGTTTGGTTTGTCCCCTGGTTTTGTGTAGTTGTTTGATCTGTAGTTTGATTTCCTCTTTGAGAAAAATAGAACCATAACATTCCCCCAACTATCCCACTTAGTAATAGTCCTACAAGCAGTAGTGCTAATTTTCTCCTTCTCGAAATTCCCTCTTCTTTCTCAAATTCTTCTTTTACCTCGACCCCGCTAGACCCCCTGTGCACGTCCACCTGCACCCCCCACGACAGCGTTCCCCGAGCCCCCCACAGTGTTCGCCAAGAAGGAGTTCAAGTCCCTCTCACCCCTAACCT
The DNA here is from genome assembly GCF_014876775.1 of Infirmifilum lucidum. Taxonomy (NCBI): domain Archaea; kingdom Thermoproteati; phylum Thermoproteota; class Thermoprotei; order Thermofilales; family Thermofilaceae; genus Infirmifilum; species Infirmifilum lucidum. Next base: position 123,065 of record NZ_CP062310.1, read on the forward strand.
GCCCCACCAGGGCGCGGAAGCGCGGATCCCGGAAAAGCGACGCAAGCTCCCCCAGCAAGCCCATCAACAGAAAAAGCATGAAACATCAAAATAAACATTACCCAAAGACAAACAAAACCCGTAGCCCGTCCAAACTCCCACACTAGCAGACGTGAAGAAAACAAAGAAAAAGTTCAATAGCCCATACACCCCCACCCGTCCCGCCCTCCTCTACGCGTTTTTGCATGCGCAAAACTGCATGCCGACACCACAGCCGCCCCGAGGGAAAAGACTTCCTCACGCACCCTGACAGCACTACCTGGGAGAAGCACAGCCAACCTCCACAGTGGCCTGGCAACACTCTACACGCGGCTCAAGCGGTGCAAGCCCTACAGTCCCCGGACAGCTCACTAGAGCCGCGCCCGGCAGCTGATCACTTAGGAGCCCGCCAGTGCATTATGCCGCGCCTCTACCAGCTAGCGTGTACGTTGCTTAACCCGTCGCGAGGTCTACTACTGTGCGTATAACGCCAAAGCCTCCCCTCGTGTAACCGTGCTCCAGCGACACGTCTACCTCTGTCCCCTCGGGGCGTATCTCGACAACAGTGTAGCTCCCAGAAAACCTCGGTATCTTTGCAAGTTCACTGGCGGGAACCATATACTTATCGTTATAGTGGAGGCCTATATACCACGGGTCAAATATATACCACGTCCCGTTCAGCCTGACCTCGGCCCACCGGTGATCCCTCTCCCTAAACTTGACCTGGCGGGCCTCGAGCCCAAGACTGCTGAAAATGTACCACGCTACCTCGGCATACTGGCCACAGGAGCCCCAGCCCTGGAAAACTATAACGTGAGCCCTGCTGAAACCAAACTTCTTTAGTAGGCGGTTATCGAGCAACGACAAGTGGTTATCTAATTCAAACACGCTCTCTGGCTTCATGTAGGAGTTTCTTACGTGAGTATCGATGAAGCCTGCAACCTTGTGGGCTATTCCCCTGAAGTCTGTTAGAGCATAAGACTGCCTTAGTTCGGCAATGAACATTTTCAGCTCACTGTCGACAGGCTGGAGAAAGAGGGGGATAAGAACAATCGACAGAAGGAAGAAAATAACAAAAACCAGGCTGAGGTCTTTAATCAGCGTTGTTTTAAATGCCTTGAATACCACTTGTAGTATAAGACCTGCTGTTTGCCTCCCGCCAAACCTAAACTCAGAAAGATTCAGTCTGGTAAGATGCGCAGCTGTGAGTAGAGCTGCGAGTAGAATGGGGTATAATTGCCGAAGGATCTCTAATTGGGGGTAGGAAAACCACCACGGGTTTAGCTTAGCGGCGAAATACACAAGTAGCTCTAGAGGCCACTTCGGGAAAAATATAAAAATGAGATAACAAATGAAATAGTAAAGGAGAAATATAAAAATGAGAAATAAAAGAATGAGACAGTAAAGTGAGAGGTGGAGTAAGAGTTGTGTAACATATCTTCTATCAAGACGCCACATATTACTAGCAATATTTTCTAATGTCTTTTTAAATTTTACTAGTTATTATAAGGCTTATCATGGAAAAATTAACAATATTTTCTTATTTTTCAGTTTATATCACGAAGCAGAATGGAGAAGCACACCCATGTGTGTAAATGTATACACGACGAGTACATAAGCTACGCTGAGAAACTGCTGAACCAAGCGAGAGGCGAGCTAGAAGCCGTAGAAATCCTACTGAGCTCCAGCGAGCAGGTAGACACGAGAGTCACCCTACGCCTACTAGCAGAGGCCATCGAGAAGGAACTAAAGTCCTACTACCTCCTCTACTTCCCACAAGTACGCAGCGCCATTAATCGGGTGCTAAGCCGAGCCGAACACGGCGAGACACCCTGCCCCAAGAGCCCCGAAGAGATAAAGAGAGTTCTGCGGGAGCTCGGCCATAAACCGGCGAGAGAAATACTCATAGAACTCCTCGATGTCGAGTGGGAAAAATCAAACCTGAAGAGCCTAACACGCAAAGGCTTAGAGGACGTAACTATGAAACTGGAGAAACTTTCTTCTTATGATCCACGATTCAGGCCCTGTGTTAAAGTATATTGGAAATAGTTACTAGTATGCTCTACGAGCACCTTCCACGTAGCTTTGACGAGTATACGGCTATCCTACGTGACTCCGTGATTTCTTCTCCTGAAGATAGGAAGAAGATGATAGATGTGCTGAATAGAGGGGCCGATGAGATTATCCCCAAGCTCGACATAGACGACATGCTGTCTTCGACGCTCCAGTGGTTTACTCAAATTAGCAGGGAAGTTGAGTCCATCAAACAATCATTAGCAAAGAACATGGAAGATATTTCCGCTAACCTTAAGGAATGCATGAAGGTGGCGAGAAAACAAGTAGGATTCGCTCTCGACGAAGAAGGTATAAAGACTAAGACTCTAGTTAGCGCCGCTATTAACACAGGTAGTACCCATGTACTCTGCGCGAACCTCATACCAGTCGCCCTCATCGTTGAAGTCTACTACATGGCCACAAGGTACCCGGATGAAGGAGAGATCCCCGAGAAGCTCCTCAAGCGCGACACGCAGGGAGAAATTCTCAAAGCCGCTAGGAAAACACTGGAAGCCCTCGAAGAAGGCACTAAAAGCCTGGGGACTCTGAAGAGCCTCTCGGAGAGAAACACGGGCATAAAGCAGGCAGTCGAGTCCCTAGGAATTCACTTCTGCTAAGAACCGAAGTCGCTAACCAGACCCGACTTTCTTATGTGCTTCGTAAGTGAGCACCACGGCAAGTACTGATAAGCCTGCTCCGTCAAGGTGTCCATTGAGCCCGAAAAGAGACTCTAGTTGTCTATCTCTACAGGGGCCAAATAGCTACTCAAGCTTGTTGTGCGAGAATATCTCCGAGAATGTGCACCATGGGACTCCTTTCGCAGTCTCTTTATGTGAAAAATTTATAGCTAAAAATATTAAAAAGATGTTGACTATGTCGTTTAAAGGCATAGACATTGATAACATTATCCACTGTATTCGAGATTCCGTGCACAGTGCACACACCGAGGAGGACTTAAGGGTTCGTGTGTCGGCCTGTATCGAGGAAAAGATAATAAAGCCTCTCGGGATCACGACCTACGGGAAATACGAGTACACTCTCGTCTCGGGCGTCCGCCCTGACGCTCTCTACGGGCACGTCATAGTGGAGTACAAGGCGCCGGGAAAGCTTTCAAGAGAGGGAGATATAGCCAGAGCCAAGGAGCAGGTAATCAATTACATAATGAAGGAGGCCCGCTCCAAGGAAGAGTGGGGCAGGTACTTGGGGATCATAATAAGCGATAGGATTGCTTTTGTGAGGTACGACAGGCCCAGGAACCAGTGGATACTGCGCGGCCCATACGAGATCTCCAGGGAAACCCTAATCAAGGTCATCGAGGCCATCAGGGGCCTCTCAAGGAAGAGCCTGGACGCCGACCACCTGCTCGAGGACTTCGGCTCTAAAAGCCCCGTCGCGAGGCAGGTAGTCAGGGTGCTTTACAGAAAGCTCTCCGAGGCGCTCAACGACAAGAAACACGCGAAGGTAGAGGTTCTCTTCCAGGACTGGCTCAGGCTCTTTAGGCAAGCTACCGGCTACGACCCCGAGAAGCTCAAAGAGATAAAGGAGCTCGCAGAGCTCTACAGCCTGGCCGGGAAAGTCAACTATGACAGGTTGCTCTTCTCAGTGCACACCTACTTCGCTCTCATCATGAAGCTACTGGCGGCCGAGGTGGTGTACCTGTATGGCCGGGGGAAGTTCCTCAAGTCCTACGTAGCTGAGCTCGAAGACGCCTACATGCAGGGTGGCTCGGAGGCATTACGGAATATGATGACAGAGCTCGAGGGGGGAGGCCTCTTCAGGAAACTCCTGGGGATAACGAACTTCCTGGAGGGGGACTACTTCGCGTGGTATCTTGAGGTTCTCGACGAGGAGCTCGCGGACGCCGTAGCGCTGGTCTTGAGGACACTGGAGAACTACGAGCCCGCGACGCCGCACCTGGAGCCAGAGTTCACCAGGGACTTGTTCAAGAGGCTCTACCAGAACCTCATACCGGGCGACCTACGCCACCACCTAGGCGAGTACTACACACCCGACTGGCTCGCCGAGCTTGTCCTAGATGAGGTGGGGCTTACCGACGAAAAGCTGGAGGAGATGGGAAGAGACGACCCCCTGAAGCCGCTAGGCATCAGGGTCTTGGATCCTGCCTGCGGTTCTGGGACTTTCTTGATCGCCTATCTGAAAAGGCTGAGAATGTACGCCGAGAAACACTTCCTTCTCGACGTGCTTGCCGAGTATGCTTTGAAGAACGTCGTGGGCTACGACCTGAACCCCCTGGCTGTCCTCACTGCGAGGGCGAACTACCTGCTAGCAATAGGTGACCTACTCGCACACGTTAAAGGAGAGCACGAGCTACCAGTTTACTTAGCTGACTCCATAATGGTTGAGGCCAGGAGCACGCTCGTCGGACAGGTTTACGTGCTGAGGACAGCGGCCGGCCACTTCGAGATCCCAGTTGAAGTAGTCGAGGGAAATCTACTAAACGAGATTCTAGGCATAATCGAGGAAACAGTTCCGCTCAAGTACAGCGAGGAGGAGTTCGCCTCGAGGCTCAGGAGGAAGCTCGGCAAAGACAGCAACATAGTTTCCGCTCTAAAGGATCTCTACAGGACGTTTAGGAAACTGGAGGAGGAGGGCAAGGATAGGGTGTGGGCCTCAATACTGAGGAACACTTTCGCGCCGCTGGTCAAGGGCAAGTTCGACTACGTTGTCGGGAACCCGCCATGGGTCAACTGGGAGAACCTGCCAGAAGAATACAGAAAAATAAGTGAATTCCTGTGGAAAAAATATGGACTTTTAGGTAGAGGACGAGGACTTGGAAAAGTAAAAAGAGACCTAGCAATGCTCTTCCTAGCAAGATGCTTTGACCTCTACTTAAGAGATGGTGGTATCTTAGGATTTCTAATACCATTCACTGTTTTTAAGACACAGGCTGGTGCAGGTTTCAGAAGCTACATAGCGTCGTGGAAGATTAATATGATTCACGATACGGTAACACTGTATCCATTTGAAGGCGCGGTGAACAGGGCATCAGCCATAGTGGTTGAAAAATCAAGGCCAACAACTCCGTCGAGAGAACTAAAGGTTAGACATGTAGTATGGATAAACAAGTATGGTGGGCCTATACCCACAAACATGCCTCTTGAGGAAGTCCTTAAAGTAACAAGGAGAGAAGAGATGGTTATGATGCCGTTAGGTAAAACTCCAGACGCACCATGGATGCAGATTACGGAGAAAGCTAAAAGAGCTGTGGAAAAAGTCCTGAACTATCCGGCACCCAGGACTTATGAGGCTCATGCAGGTGTCTATACGGCATTTAACCAAATATATTATGTAAAGGTGCTAGATAAGGATGGTTACTTAATAATAACTAATCCGCCAGAGCCTGGGCAGAAAAAGAGTGCTAAACAGGTTACAGTCAAAATAGAGCCCGACCTGGTTTACCCGCTCATTAGAGGGAGAGACGTGAAAAAGTGGAGGGTAAGTTATAAAGATAGATATGCAATCGTTCCTCATGATCCGAAGACAGGCAAGCCGATACCTGAAGAAAATATTAAAATGAATTGTCCAAAAACATACGAATACTTTTACACATACAAAAGTGAGTTAGAAAATCGTTCTATACATAGGCTTTGGGGTAAAGACAACCCATTTTATAGTGTATATGATATTGGTGCTTATACATTTGCTCTATATAAGGTTGTTTGGAAAAGAATTGCTGGCGCAATAACTGGGAAAGCTACAGAGTTTGCTTGTGCCGTAGCGGGGCCTAAAAGTATCTTGGATGTTCCTAAGCCCGTTATACCTGACGATGGAACTATACTCATACCGTTGGATAATGCTGATGAAGCATACTATATAGCTGGAGTACTCAACTCGACTATCGCTAGAGCCATAATCGCATCATATACTTACGAGTTGAGACAGGAAACACATATTGTAGAGAACGTTAAAATACCAAAGTATGCTGGCGATGACGTTCAGAAACGTATCGCTGAGCTGAGCAAAAAGGCCCATGAACTTGCTGAGGAGATTTACGGCAAGGGTAGAAACTATTTAACAAGTGAGTTGTCAAGAGTTGAGAGCGAGCTTGACAGGGCTGTTGCACAGCTCTACGGTATAACCGAGGAGGAGCTCGAGGAGATTAAGAGGGTTTACAACATTCTTAGAGGTGAGTTCTCTGAGGAAGAGAGTGAGGAAGAGGAGGAAGTTTTCGCTCGTCCAAGCGTTTATTTTGTTAAAACTGATGTGAGGCCGGGCGTGAGGGATTATATAACTGTCAGAGTGTCTACTGAAGGTCTTGGAAAGCTCAAGCTCTCTCTTAAGGCTCCGTGGGGTATGAAAGAGCTTGTGTTGCCTGATGGCGAGCATAAGATTGAGGTTCCGCCTCTCGAGAGGGGTAATTATAGTGTAGGGTATAGTTGGGTTTGTGGGGAGTATTCTGGTGAGGGCTCTGTCGATATTGTCGTTGGCGAGCTAAAGAGTCCTAAGAGGGGTTTTTCTCAGCAATTTTTGGGTGATATTTAATGTCTTCGGATCTTTTTGCGAAGATTAGGAGGTACTTTGGTGACTATGCTACGGATAAAAATATAGCTAGTGTTGTAGAGTTGTCGAAGCTCCCGAGGTTTGTGGCTGAATATCTTGCTACGTACTTTTCTCATAAATATCCTGGTGATTGGGAAAGGAGGTTGCGGGAGTTCGTAAGTGAGTATTATTATGATGTTGGCGAGAAGGAGTTGTTAAAGTCGAGGTTGGTCGAGGATAAGGTCGTTAGGATACTTGATGAGTTGAGGGTGTGGGTGGAGCTTGGGAGTGGTGAGTATAGAGGGATTATAAGGGCTTTAGACGTCAGCGACGCTGTAGTTCCTAGGGAGATAGCGAATGCGTATCCAATAACTATGGTTACCGGTGCTTGGGGCCTTTTAACATTGGTTTATGACCCTTCAAAGATCCCAAGGAACAGGAGGGGGGAGGCTTTGGCATCGCCGATTATCGTATCCGAGTTTAAGCCTCTTCAGACAGCTTCAGCAGATTTAAATGTTCTCAGGGAGGCTAGGCAATACTTTACTTTTGAAGAGTGGGTTGATGTGCTCGTGAATACTTTAGGGCTTAACCATGAGATCTACAGTCTCAGACAGAAGTTGTTGATATTGTCGAGGCTTATTCCGCTGGTGGAGGAGAATGTGAACCTTATGGAGTTCGGTCCCAGAGCTACAGGGAAAACATATACTTACAGGAATGTGAGCGCGTATACGAGGATAATAGCTGGTGGTCTAATATCTCCGGCAGCGCTCATATACAACTTGAGGACAGGCATGCCCGGTGAGATAGCCGTCAGGGATTGTGTTGTTTTTGATGAGATAAGCAGGGTGAGGTTTCAAAATCCTGATGAAATGATGGCTAAGCTTAAGGATTACATGGAGAGCAGTCAGTTTGAGAGGGGGAGGCAGAAGGGATCTTCGGGTTGTTCATTAGTGTTCATGGGTAATGTCGAGGTGGAGAAGAGGCCTGAAGGATACGTGCCTGTAGAAGACCTAACCTATGAACTACCAAAATTTATGAGGGAATCGGCATTCATAGATAGGATTCATGGAGTACTGCCGGGATGGGAAATTCCAAAAATAGGTCGCTCGAAAGCCTTCCTATCTAAAGGGTATGGTATAGCATCAGACTACTTTTCAGAAGCAATGCATACTATGAGGAAAATAAGTTATGCCACAGAAATTGAGAAATACGTGGAATTGCAAGGAAGCATCACGGTGAGGGATGAAAAGTCCGTCAAGAAGACCGTCAGCGCCTTACTAAAACTTCTCTTCCCAGATGAAGCCTTCGATAAGAAAGAATTAAAACAGGTGGTTGAGATAGCCGTCGAGATGAGGCAGAGAGTGAGAGATTGGTTGCACAAGCTGTCGCCGGAGGAGTTTCCACTAAATACCCTGTCATTCAGTATTAGGGGCTAAGCTTCCAAGAGACGCTATACTGCTAGGTATACTCTAATCCTTCCCGAGTGTATCTTCAGAACTGTGGTTTGGTGGCAATTTGATCTCTCCAGAACCCACGCTGGAGAATAGTTAAGGAGCTTTAAGACCTCGTCTTCCACTACTCCATGGAGTAGCTTTTTCACGTCACTGGCTGTCAGAACCGATTTCTCGGAGCCTTTCTGGAAGTATTTTCTTTCGAGCTCGTCCTCGTAGATTGGCTCTTCTGCCTGGCACTCAAGTATTGTCCCGTTTTCCTCTAGGACAACGCTCCACGTGTTCTCCACGGCTCTTAACCTGAAGTATACGTATTTGCCGCGGGGCTTGCTCGCCAGGTTACACATGAGTGATAATTTCTCACTGGTTCTTATGCCGGTGTTGTAGTAGACGGCTACCGTCTTCAGGGTATCGATCAAGTGAACCACTAGGGAGTATTGATACGAGTAGAAGGAGATGTTCTCGCCGACGAGTATAGCTGCAGGCACCTTCACTCTAAGTTCTCTCGGCTGTATACGCCCTATTTCGCTGGACTGCACATTACACAGGAGTACCTTGAATAAAAAGCCACTACATGGCTTGTAGCCTTATTCTCCATTTTTTACCTTCTGTACTCAACAGTATCCTAGCTTCTCCGGTGTATACCCGGCTGTGGCAATAACGGTGCCTGGAGGGACGGGGACTTGTCCTTTTAACGGATCCCGAGCCCAGGGAGGCTCCGGCCGAGGTTGAGGAGTCGGCTCTGCGTAGGTGGCTCTCGGGCTTCGGCTTCCTCACGGCGAGGCTGAGGGTGTCGGGCCACTACTCTCCAGTCGACGTGTGGGAGGTCGCCAAGTCCCTGAGGTCGAGGGGCGTCATCCCGGTTCACACGAGGGATCCTTTGACGCTTGCCGGCGTGTTCTCCGCAGTACTCCGGAGCTGACTGGAAGGGGGCTGGAGCCGGGAGTGCTCGGCGGCGTCGGGGGAGAAAGTTTCTACTTTTATTGTTCTTTGGCTCTTAATAGCCCCGCGAGGCCGGCTGTGAAGCCGATGAATAGCATGGTGAGGCCGACTTCTATGGGCGCGAGCGCTGCTTCTTTGATCGCCCGCGACTTGTCGGCGACTGCGGCGGCCAGTTCCGGCGGGATCCCCTTCCTGGCCCCGGCGAGCATGGGTGACAGCTCGTACACGAAGGCTCCCACTAGCGCGACTGCGGCGCCGGCCACGAAGAGCCATATCAGCCTTCTCGGGAGGCCTCGGAGGGCGTCCGCGTAAAGCAGGAAGGTCGTGTACGCGAAGATTAGCGCCAGCATGTGCCAGTGCGCCACGTTGTACGAGATCTCGTCTCTCAGGGGCCACACGACTCTCACCACGTCTCTCAACTGCGCCGCGACTAGGGGCCCCGTCGAAGTCACGAGGGCCACTGTCAGTACTGGAGAGAGGAACAAGCCGAACTTCACTGAATCCCTCCACCCGCCTCCCGCCACCTGCTTGAGTAGGTAGAGCCAGAGGATGAAGAGCGACGCGTGGAGGGGGGCCACGCCGAAGTATATTACCTGGTGGGCGATAGGCCTCAGGGGCACTACTGCCAGGATGCCCGCGAGGGTTATCACCGAGCCGATGGTTGTGAACGCCAGGGCCCACCTGTACAGCCTGCCGCTAGCCCCCACCCACTTAAAGCCTATGAGCATGAGCGCCGCTCCCCAGAGCGCCACTGCGCCGTGGGCGTGGCCCGTAGCGACTAGTTGGAGCGGGGTGGCCACGGGCCCCAGATCCCTGTACTCGAGGGTGGAGTGGTGCTCCAGTAGCACGGGCCTGGCCCCCCTGTCGAAGCCGAAGTAGGAGGCATACACGCCGCCGAGCGTGATCGACAGCACGAGGCAGAGGCCTGTCGTGAAGAACGCGGCTTTCTCAAGGGTGTTGTCCCTCCAGCTGGTCTTGAGCGGGGACATGGCGTACAGCAACGCCACGGCGCCCGCGAACACCAGCGCCAGGCCGACTATCCACACTGTGTGGACGAGCGGCGACCTCCAGAAGTAGGCGAAGACTATTCCCGAGGGGATCGCGAGAGACCAGCCTGCAGTCACCAGCTCGGAGACTCCGGGCTTGTACGACTGATCCATGTCCACGTACCTCAAAGCCAGGTAGGCCAGGGCTGACATGACCACAACGGCGGCCACGTGGTACGCCATTATCGCCCTTGCCTCGAAGTCCTCAAAGGTGGCCTTGGCCTGGCCCAGCGAGAGAATTGCCTTTTTAACTGGGAGGGACTCGGCTAGCGGGCCCGAGAGCGTCGCCAAGAAGGCGATGGCAAGGGAAGTGGCGACTAGTAGTGCCTTTTCAGCCCTCGTCATAGATAACATACCCTTTACTTCCTCCTCAGCAGGGCGCCGGCCCCCACGAAGACTATAGTTCCGAGGAGCACGTATGGCAGTATTGTCAATACTAAGTCGAGGGGTAGCAGGGGGCGCCCCGCGGCTATTGTGGCGAGGGCTACACCGCCGATGCCTATGAGCAACGCGCCTACTGAGACGAGGGCAAAGTAGGGTGGTGCCGCCTTTCTAGCTACGGCGTATATAGGTAACACTAAGAGGATTAGGCCGGCCACCGAGTGGAACGCCACGACCGCCTGCCTAAACGTAGCGGCCACGATGACTCCGATGACCACGAAGATTAGGTACCACCTCCAGTACCTGGGGGTCACGGCGTGTACAGTCCCCAGTGACAGGATCAGCGGGGGCAGGGAGCCCAAGACCGGCACTACTGGAGAGCCGAGGGCCCCGTACCCGGCCACGGCCAGTACAAGCGATAGAGCCCCCAGCACGAGCAAGCCTAGACCAAAGCTCACGTCGTCCAGATCCTTCCTCGCAACCCCTCTAAACCCCAGGTAGCCGCCAAGCGCGAGACCTACTACTCCTGCAACCCAGAGGGCTGTCACGCCTTATTCACCGTCGATCCTCCATACTAACTTTTAGGTTAACGGCGTTAACCGGGGGCCTAGGCTGGAGCCTAGCGCCTTCCCCCTTAGCCCTGGCAGTAATACCCGAGTGCCCGTGTCCACTCCCCACGCTGGCATGGCTGGCCTCGGTGGGCGCCAGCGTGGCCGCAGTGCGGCGGGGCTAAATAAGGAGGGCCACTTTCCTCAGTGCCCTCTTAACTAGTTTATGTACTGCTACTTTGCTTACGCTGAGCTCCCGGGCCAGATCCCCTAGCTTTCTGCCCATGGCCACTTGGAGGAGGGCGTCCCTCTGTTTCTCGGTGAGTAGCAAGTCCTTGTGGGACACCTCCTCTACTCTCAGCACTTGCGTGTTCCTCAACAGTTTTCTTACAGCACTGTTCTTCGCCACCACGAAGGTTACCAGCCCCCTGCTCACCTTAACGTTGTAGACGTATCCGCACGTAGACAGCCTGAAGAACAGGCACTCGTCACAATACAACGATACTTGCTCTACTCCCCTGGAGGTAGCCACCAGATGGACGACTCTCCCCCCTTGCAGGCGAAAGCCGAGGTGGGCGTAAGCGTCCGGGGGCACTCTGGGACATGTGCGCGAAATAACCTTGAGGTACTTCATAGTATCAAAAATAGCATGTATTCCCAGTTATATGTTCACCTCTCACGTACAGCTGAGTATCAAGTGGGCGCGACCGCGTAGGCTCTGACGGGAATTTCCTCGACACTCCACTGGGCCGCCGCCACTAACAGCGCCGGCCCGACCACTTCGAGAGGCGTGAAGGTAGGTAGCTGGCAGCTCGTAGCTGCGAAGGCTGTATACAGGGATGGTGGCCTGAAGGCTCCAGCGCCGGGGGCTTCCCCTTTAAAAGAGTCGTGGGGGACAGGCGTAGCTGTGGGTGGGCCCCGGGGGAAGTGCTTGGCCGTGCCCGAGTGGGCGGTGTTTTGGGTTGGGGTGGCAACAGAGTATAGCCTATCCTACTGCAACGAGAGCGGGCTCTTCGAGCGAAAAACGGGAGCAGGGCGCCTCGGACTGCCGGGGGTTCCCGGCGATGAAAGCTTATTAGTGGGGGGTCGTGTGTAGTGGCTGTGGTTAAAGAAGTAGGTGGGTTATGGGTCTGCGAGTACTGTGGCCTCAAGTACGAGAGTAGGGAACTTGCCGAAAGCTGCGAGGCCTGGTGTAGGCGGCACAGGAGCTGCAACCTGGAGATAGCTAAACACGCCGTTGGTAGGCCGCTGAGGAGGCTCGTCTGGAAGTAGCTTAACTTCAACGAGCGGCGCCCCGGTGCTAGGTGGCCTGAGTTCACGTTCCTGGGGCACGCACCGATCCACTCAGAGTAGGTCTATGCCCGCCAGTACTTCGGCGGGGCACTCCTCCTGGTCTTGTCTGGGGGCTCCCACCTGAACCTCCAGAGGCCGCGCTTAGGGTCTTCGAGCGCTATGCCCAGCTCGCTGATCAGCGCGTCGCTGATTAGGGGCTCGTCCGCGAGCTGTGAGATCACGATGTCTGTAACGACTTCTGGGGGTGTTGCGTCGGGCTCGGCTACTGTGACTCTCGCTACCCCTGGCAGGATCCAGACCCTTAGAGGGCCTCCCGCTGTCTCGAACACTGTCTCCTCTGCCCTCTCGGGCGGCCAGAGCCCCAGCCTCCTCGCTAGCTCGACTGGTACTAGTAGCTGTGGGGTCTCGGAGCTGTAGCCGCTATTGGCTAGGGCCGGTGTCTCCTCGGCCCTGTCCCCGACTCTCACCCTCACTCTCACTCTTACGACCAGCCTCCCTCGCCCCGGCCCTTATGAGGCCTATCCTCGTCTTGTGGTCTCTTATTAGGCCGATGAACTGCTTCTCCATCCCGCTATAGTCTGGGCCGGCTCCTATAATTTCTTTCGCCTCCGGGGGCCTGTTCACTGCGCTAGTAGCTTTAGTGCCAGCGGTACTAGTATGGTTGATGCTAGTGTCACTATTATCGCTAGTAGGCTCGCCCTGAGTAGTGCCGAGAGGTCGCCGACTCTCCCGTTTAGGTCGTCTATCCTCTTGTTGATATCGCCGATACGGGCGTCGATGTAGCCTACTAGTTCCCTCTTCAAGTCCTGGAGATCCTGTTTAGTGGCGACCCCGCGTATAACGCCCTCTGACCTCCTCCCTGCCCTAAAGGGCGAGGGTTCCTTGGGCAGGGAGGTTCGGGGCTACACCCCGTCGGGTTCAGCCCCGGGCCGGGTCTCCGGCCCATTACCCCTATCCCCCACGGGACTCGGGGCTATGGATCCCGTGGTAGGCATAGTGAGCGGGATGGGGACGCCACACATATTCATTGGTGGTTGGCCTACCACGGTTGGCCCATGCTCGGAACTCACAGCGTGGGCCACACACCAATTCCCAAATCTCGTCATTAATTGATGATTACCTAGCACTTTTAAGCCTATCGCCGACATCCCCGCCCTGAAGGGCGAGGCTTTCAGTTGTAAGAGTACGAGTCTAGCCTCGGGGCCTGAGACTGTTGTCTCGGCGAGCTCGCGCCTGTATTTGGGCTCCTCTCTCAGCTGCCTGGGGGGCTCCTCGGCCACTAAGCGCCCCACGTAGTATCTACTCTCGGAGCTTATAAAGTAGTCTGGGCGGCGCTACCTCGCGGGAGTGTAGGACTGTATGTGCGCTACTGCGTCGTCCCTGCCCCGTAGCGCGCCGAGTAGCTTCTCGTCGGCCGTGTAGGCTGTGGTTCCGAGCTTCCTGGCAAGGGCTACGTAGAGCGCGTCGTAGACTGTGACGTTGTTGTCGATGCTGTACCCCAGCGCCTCCAGGAGTAGCTCCGAGCCCACCTCCTCCAGCTCTATGCCGGCCTCGTAGAGCACGCGTAGGCCCCTCAGGGCCTGCTCCCTCGTCAGCACGCTCCTGGCGACGTACTTTCGGAGGGCGTTGGCGACTTCCACCATTAGGGTGCTGGGGGCGTGTACCGTTACCCTGCCGTAGAGGTGGTCGTCTCGCAGCATCCTCGCGTGCTTGGAGTAGTCCTCCTCTATGAACCACTTGAGCACAACGCTCGCGTCCGCCACTACCGGGCTAGCCCTCATCTCTGCTCTCCCTCACGAGCTCCGCGGCCAGGTTCCCGCTTACGGGGCCTACCTCCCTCGAGAGGCCCTCCATCTCCTCGACCAGCCTCCTGGCCTTCTCCTGCCGCACGCGCATCTCCAGGTACTCCCTGATCTCCCTCGCGTAGTCAATGCCCAGGGCCTTCAGCTCCTCCTTCAGCCTCCTGGGTACGCGGACGCCTATAGTGACTGTGCCCATCACTGTTAACAGTATGTGCTATCATTTATTGTTTACTCCGCGTGCGAGCAGAAGCCTCTGCGGGTCACCGCACCTGGCGCTCCGCGGGCTTCTAGTGTCTGCCTGTGGCTTGTGCGGGTGTGCTGTGCCGCTGGCTTAGGGCCAGAGTGACAGTGTTTTTAGGAGGAGTGGCACTAGTATAGTTGTGATCAGTGTGGCGACTATAGCTACGAGGCTTGCACTGACTAGGGTTGTGAGGCGGTCAACGCTCTTGTTGATGCCCTCTATGTGGGCGTCCATGTAGTGCATGAGGTCGCTCTTCAAGCTGTCTATTCTATTCTCTAGTTCAGCTCTAAGGCGCTGAAACTCTTGTCTCGTGGCAGCCTCTGATTCACTGATCTTAGCCTCTAGTTCAGCTCTAAGGCGCTGAAACTCTTGTCTCGTGGCAGCCTCTGATTCACTGATCTTAGCCTCTAGTTCAGCTCTAAGGCGCTGAAACTCTTGTCTCGTGGCAGCCTCTGATTCACTGATCTTAGCCTCTAGTTCAGCTCTAAGGCGCTGAAACTCTTGTCTCGTGGCAGCCTCTGATTCACTGATCTTAGCCTCTAGTTCAGCTCTAAGGCGCTGAAACTCTTGTCTCGTGGCAGCCTCTGATTCACTGATCCTGGCTTCGAGGTCGGCTCTGAGCTCCTTTATGTCTTGCTTTGTGGCGGCCTCGCGTATGACGCCCTGCAGGAGCACTAGCCTGACTTCTGGGTCTGATACAATAGCCCCTGCGAGCATCCTGAGGGCTTTGGGGTCTTCGACTATGGCTTTGACTACTTCTTCGGCCTGCATTGCCACGATATAGTAGCTAGAGTTGTTTATAAACCTGCTAGCCAGCGGGTGCTGTGGGGGTGAGGCGGCTGGCGGGCTACTCGACGCCTAGCGCCTGCCCTCTGTTGGCTTTGCGGAGCCCCAGTGCCTCTAGGAGCTCGGGGTCTGGCTCTGCAGGCTCTACGAGGAGTTGCTTCCTGTCAAAGTAGATGTTGAGCGGCGGTGGCTCGCCGTAGTGCTCGGCGTAGGTTCTGAGCACGGCCCACCCGTGCCGCCACGCCGTCAGCGTGTCGGGGTACGCCTTGAAAGTGATGTACAGCTCCTCGTCCCTGATCTTGTCCAGGAGGCCGAAGTACTCTGCGACTACTACCAGGGCGTGCCTGTTTGCCCGCGGCTTCCCACCACTCCTGGCCGCCTTGAGGTGTCTCAGGAGATCTGAGACAACCCTCCTCCTGAGGTTCTCCGTAGCCTCTACGTAGAGTACACCCCTGTAATCCACCCCCAGCATCCTGGGTATCGGGACTGGCCTGCCCCCTCTGAACCACAGAACCGCGTAGACGCAGGGGTCGCGTGGGAGGGTGGGGGTGTCAGGCGCGATGTCGGCGAGCCTGTATATGAGCATGTAGCCCAATAGGAGAACACTCCGGGCCTAAAATACTATTGCCCCAGCTACGGCACTCACAGTAGCCCGTAGTAGTACAGAGGAGGAGACTGCGCCGGCGCCTTCCCGCGCTCGCGCCTACTCCTGTCCCCCGTGCACTGCCCCGGCTATCCCACGCGGAAGTACCACGACACCCGCTAAAAGGCCTTCACGCCGGGGGTGGCCCGGGGGAGCCCAGCCTAAGCGCCTGTGCACGGCTCGATGCCTAGCACCTTGCAAGTCTCGATGGCCCTGTCCTCGAAGTGCGGGCTCGCGATCACCAGCTTGTACGGCTTGCGTCCAGTCACCCTCTCGTAGAGCTCAGCCTTCCTCTTGAACGCCGCCACGTCGCCCCGCCTCGCGTGGGGTAGAACCTCCACGAGCACTACCCCTGGGCCGCACGCCACGACGTAGACCTCGACGTGGAAGGGCACCGAGTACACGTAGCCCTCGCTGTCAAAGTACTCCCACTTCTCAACCACCAACCCGTGCTCCTCTCTGAGCGCCCTCCTTATCTCCTCGCGGAACTCCTCCTCGCTGATCAACCCGTACATCGCGCACAGCGCGTCCACCATCCTCGATAGCTTCCCCACCTCCTCCCTCAGGGCTCGAACCACCCTCTCAATGTCCGGCTCCATCGCGCCAGCACCGCGTTTCCCCTTCGGCGGCGCCGCCGCGCCGTATAAGACTTTAGGCCCCGGGCACGCGGGGGCACGCCAGCATACCTAGACAGTTACGCTCCTGAGGAACTCCCTGGCGTCCTCGAGCCTCTCGAAGACGCGCCTCGTGTAGAGGTTCTTCTCCACGCTGAACCTCGAGCCGCAGCGCGGGCACTGCGTGGTCTTCGTCCCGGCTCTCGCAATCTTGAGCTGGCCGCACCTCGGGCAGGAGACGACAACGTACATGGCTACAGCTCCCTAGGAACGGGGAAGCATAAAACCGTTTCGCGCAGGGCTACCTGTGGTTCCCAGCGTCCTCCCAAGCCTGGAGGGTTCCCTCGGGGCATCGCCCGTCCTCCCGCTCTGAGCCCGGCGCTAAGCCCTTCTGGCTCACGGGGCTATAGACCCCAGTACTACTTGTTTCTTCGCCCCGGTAGCGCCTGGGACGCTTGTGGGTGTGGAGTTTAGCGCCTCGTGGGCCAGTACCGCCATGCCTAGCGCCTCCTTGAACTTAGAGTCGGTATTCCTCGCTCATGGCGAGCCTCAGCCCCCTTGACTTGAGCTCCTTCTCGAGCCACTTTACAAGGGTTTTGTTCCTGGCGCCTCCACCGCTGAGAATCACGACGCTGGCGTCAACTCTCGGGAGAATGAGCATGTCGTAGTTCGCTATCCCGCCGATGTTCTGCACGAGCCTGCCTTCGCGTGACATCGCTGCAGGGGGCCACGGAGAGCTACAAGCTCTACAGTTTCGCGGTAAAAGTCCAGGTACAGTTGGTGTCCTTTGAATGTCTAGTCGCCTTCAAGGCTTTTTCCACGGCCTAGCGCCTACGTCTCGTCTCCACCTATGAGAATGTACTTCGAGGGGGAAAGGTCGGCGGCTTCCGCCGGAAGTTCTAGAGCGAGGCGCCGAGTATCTGGATCCGAGAGGTTAATGCACCCCTCCCGAGGTGACCACCACTCACTGTACTTCCTGTAGTTAGGCAGACTTAGTATGTTCTCCATGTGGCCTACGAGCTCGAGAGACGGGAAAACTTCTATGCCGAGCGACCGGCCATACTCAATTATCCGTGAGAGCTCACTTAAGGTCAGCCTCCCCCGGGTGGCTCCTATGTCTGGATGACGTGGCCACGGGAAAAGATCCTCGAAGTAAATGCCGAAGTGATTGTACTTCAGTAAGAACAGGTAGCGCAGAACCTCTTTAAATGTCTCGAGGTTTGGCACACCAAGGAGAGACAGCGCGCGATTTGGCATAGTGTATCGCAGGCTGAGTTTCTGAAGAAGGCAGTGATAGTGAACTGGTACTACTACCCCCGACCAGCGAGCTACTATACGTCGCTAATAGAGTACTTCAAGAGTAGAGGCTACACTCAGATAGTCGCTCCTGGTCTCTGGAACTGGAACAGGTACTACCCGAACTTCGAGAGAGTCCTGGAAAATGTAAGTAACTTCCTAGAAGCCGTGAAGAAAGCAGGAGTCCACGGGTTTATGGTGACAGCTTGGGGTGACAACGGTGAGGAATGCTTCTTTAGGCTTCTATACCCTCTTCTAGTCGCCTCGATGGAGTACGCTGAAGGCGATGGGAAGTGGGAGTTTTCATGGATGGCTCTCACGGGAGAGAGCGAGAGAGTGCTGAACTGCAGAAAGAAGCTGGGGGTGGGAGTTATAGCGGACAACCTTAAGGGATTCCTACTCGGCTTTACAGAGAGACATTTAATTGGTGACGAGTGGATAGCTCTAGACAGCTTCTATGCAAGTGCATCTGAAGAGCTGAAGCAGAGTTTTAGGAAGGCTTGATCCACGTATTGTTGTGCCAAATATACATGGCAGGTGGAGCCTGTATAAGGTCGTAGTATATGCCGAGGGTTATAGCGCCAACCACGAATGTGTTAAAGTGGCCCTAGGGAACCCTCGTATGGAAATGCTCCAGAGAAGAAGTTCTTGTACTTTGGCTGTGAGTAAGTCGTGTAGAAGAGTGCTAGGAGCACTACTCCTAGAGCGAGAGTCCTGTTTTTCATCCTCTCATTAGTAGAATCATAGTTGGTCTCATTATTTATTATAATCTATTCACGCTAGATACTTGAAGGGTTTTTAGTATAACTATTCCCTAGGGCGAAAATAATATATTATTTTTCGAGTTGTGCAAAAAATATGCTTTGGAGCCTCTTCGCGCTGGCTGCTGCGCTGCTCTTCGCGCTAGCGGGTGTCTTGTACAGGAAGGGCGTATCGGGGTCTAGTATTAGCCCCCTGCTCGCCAGCGGCCTTAGGGCGGGCCCGGCCTTCATGGTGATGTTGCTGGCCTTCCTGGCTACAGGTGGGAGCCTCGACAGGCCGCTCGAGTTCTATGCGATCGCTACGGCCTCGGCGCTTTCAGCCTTCTTCGTGGGCGACTCTCTCTTCATATACGGCCTCTCGCAGGCGCCTGTCGGGGTCGTGTACCCAGTCGCATACACGTACCCCCTGTTCGTCGCGTTGTTCAGCTTCCTGTTCACCGGGAAAGCCCCGCGTCCCGCCTCGCTCGTAGCAGCTGCCCTCATGGCGGCCGGCACGTGGGCTGTCTACGGCAACGGCGGGGGCTTCGCGGTTAGAGGGCTCCTGGCCGGCGTGGGGGCTGGCGCCGGCTGGGGGCTTGGGATAACGCTGGCGTCCCTCGCCCTCAAGTACGCTTCACCCGTAGAACTGAACCTGTACAGGACTGGGTTCCTGCTGGCGGCAACAGCCCCTGTGCTGGCGAAGCAGGGGGCTAGGCTCGGGGAAGCCAGGCTTGGGTGGCTGTTGCTCGGGGGGCTGCTCGGGATAGGCCTCGGGCCCCTGGCCCTGTTCACCTCCATCAAGATGTCTGACGCTGTGGGCCCGGCTGTGGTCTCCTCCGGGGCCCCCGTGTTCGCAGTACTGCTGGCGGCCCCCTTGCTGGGCGAGAGGGTAGAGCCGAGGTACATGCTCGGGGCAGTGCTGGCGACGGTGGCGACGGCTGTAGCGTCTGCCTGGGGCTAGGCGTGGCTCGGAACTCTTACTCTCTCCTCAACCCAGACCCACGTCTTCTCGTCGTCGCTCAGGAACTTCCAGAGTAGGGGCGTGCCTAGCTCTACCGAGGCCTTGGCGAACATGAGGCCTCTCGTGGCCTCGGCCCTCCACTCGTGTAGCAACTCGTATACAGAGGGGAGGAAGCTGCCGTCGACCTGCCCCACGTAGAGGGCCCAGCGTCCCGCGATGTAGGAGGAGCCCCACGCCGGCAGGAGGGCCAGGGTCTTCGCCACTCTAGGTGCGTCCTTGCCCTCCAGCTCTAGGGCTATTACTGGAGTCTTGCCGGGGTCGCAGTACTCGTGGTAGGTCGTGTAGAGCCAGCCCGGGAGGAAGTGGACGCGGTAGTGGTAGCTTATGACAGTCTGCGACGGGATGCCGGCCCAGTGTAGGTGCTGGAGCTTCTCCAGTATAGTTTTAGGCCTGGGGTAGGGGCCTAGCATCATCTTCCCGGTTAGGTAGACGAGGTCGTAGAAGTCGGGCATTTTGAGGGGCTCCGGCTTCTCGAACTTCGGCATGATAGAGTCTACGATACCGGGTAGCTTTGCAACCTTCTCGGGCCTGAGGCCCTGTAGCTCCTCTAGGGGGAGCCAGTGCTGCACCTCCTGCGCTATGAAAGCCTTCCCCTCTCCCAGGGCCTCGTGGAGGTCGTCTACGAACCTATCCGCGAGCACTCGCGGCACGAGGCCTACGACTAGCGCATGCTCCCCGGAGGGGGAGCTGAGAACATGCAGCGAGAGGGAGCCGTGCGGGAGCGAGCCCGGCCACCTGGCCCTCTCCGCTATGAAAACCACTCTAGCTAGGCCGTAGTAGGCGTCGTCGGGCACTATGAAGAACCTGCCCCTGCGGGACCTAGACTGGTAGAACTTGATAGCAGTCGTAGCGGCTACCCCCGCGATCCTGGCGAGCTCCCGTAGGCTCCTGGCTCTGGGCACTGCGTATAGGAGGGGTCTCTCGTCCACTATAACTGGCATCGGGTAATAACCCGGCAGGAGAGTTTAAAGCTTAGGCGTGAGCCCAGCCCCGCCGCCTACGCCGTGGAAATGCATAGTTTGTACCACCCTTCGCGGTCAGTACTCTCTATGTAGGCTACCATCCGGGTGCCATGGGCTTTCTCAAGCCTTCTGACGTAGAGGTAGTGGATGGAGTCGGCGAAGCCCTTCGCCGTTAGGGCACCCATTACGAGGCCCAGTGCAACCACTGGGGGTAGGACTACAAAGAGCGCTAGCGCGGCGTAGACTACTGCGAGGCCTCTCAGGAACTCCTGGAGGCCCCCACGGCGGAGCTCCTCATACTCGCCCTTGGAGAATATGATGGCCAGTGCCTTCTCTGTCTTCAGGATTTTCCATACGGTGAGGGTAGTAAAGAGGGCCAGGAAGGATGTTATAAAGGCTCCGCTGAACTCTAGCACGTGGCTCGGCGACCGGGATGCTAGGAATATTGTTGTGAGCGTGGTGCCCGCTGATAGGGAGGCCTCGAGCACTACAGCTCTGCGGCTTGAGGGGTACTCGAGTTGTACTCGTGACACCCCTGTCCACCACTCAGCGCGGTTTAGGGCTTCAGGGTAAAAGTTATTGGTACTATCCCAAACTTGCTCAATACTCCAACCTCTACGCGGAAGTAGCAGGCCCGCGTCTTCAGGCAGTTCGGGTCAGCGCTCAGGGGCAGGTCGAGGCGCGTGGAGAGCGAGTAGTCGTCGGAGATCGTTAGGGCTTGGGGGTAGCTGAAAGTGACTTCGCGTATAAGCGAGGGGCCCTGGTAGAGGGCTACAGTTATGTAGCTTACCCTAAGGGCGCCTCGCTCAAGGCAGGACAACTTGAAGCTGGCGCTAACGTAGGGCCTCTCGCCAACCCCCTGAGTCCAGTTGTCTAGCACCACTTCCAGCGTCTTTACTGCTCGAACCTCGCGGTACCAGCTGGTATACACGCCGTAGACGTAGGAGAGTGACAGGGCTGCGGCTATGGCCTCTAGGAGGAGCGCAACCGACTTCTTCTCCGTAGAGTTTCACCCTGGTATACCCCGATGACTAGGAATATGAGGTTTAGGGGGATAACTACGACGAGGCTGGCGAATGCCAAGTTCTTCTCAACGACTAGGGCGGCGAGATCCCCTGAGAATGTTCCCAGGAAGATGTCTAGAGATGTCCTAATCAGCTGTACTGTTGCCAGCGCGGCAAGGAAGTATGATGCCAGAAAGAGGGCAATGGCACCCGTTATGCGGCCAGTAGTGTACCCGATTATGTACGACGCCATGAAGGCCCCCCGCGCTGTCCGTTCGCCACGGAGAAGTGTAGGAGGGGGGAGCCGGCTCTAGTAGAAGTAGAGCCGGGGCACAAAGTAGCATGCCACCTGTACCGCGCCTGACACGCGGGCTTGCTACCCAATGAAAAGAATTTAAAATACAGAGTGTATTGAGTTAGACGTGTCAGAGCAGTCGCGGATAACCCGTGTAGTTGAAGTTATTGCCTCCCGCCCGTACTTCTACCTGCTCGGGCCGGCTCTCGGCAGGCTCGTCTTCTACAGCAACCTCGATGGGGTTCCGGGTATCTGGGTGCTAGACCCCAAGACCTACGAGAGAGTCAAGCTGACGCGTGAGGCGATTCACAGCTTTGCCTTCACGAGGGCAGAGAGCAGGGAAGTCGTGTTCACTCGTGATGTATCTAAGGGCAGGGAGTTGCAGAAGCCCTATGTAGCCTTTGTTGACAAGCCCGAGGAAAGGGTGATAGCTGACGTCCCACCAGCCCGTGTGCTCGGGATCTCCTTCTATGGGAGCAGAGTCGTGTACATAGGCGCCACCGCGGAGAGCGTCGACCTGTACATGCTAGACTTCAGCGGGGGCTGGGAGAAGCTGACGACCTTCACGGCAGTGGCCTTCCTGACGGACTTCAACGGGCGCTACGCTGTAGGGCACGGGATACTCTCGGGCGACCCCCGGGCCTACGAGCTGTTCATATTCGACGTCGAGAGCGGCAGGCTCGCAACTTACACCCCCAGGCGCGGGTCAGTAAACCTGAACCCTGTCTTGAGGGGCGAGCAAGTGCTATTCGAGAGCGACTTCGAGGGCAGGAAGAGGCTCTACGTCTACGACATCGGCAGCGGCGAGCTGAGGCCTGTTGCCTTCACCCACCGCGACTACGACGGCTACCGGCCGGTCGAGCACGTCCGCTTCGGGTGGCTGGGCGACGGGAGGGTGTGGGCTATTGGGAAACGCGACGGCAGGACAAGCCTCTTTGTTGACGGGCGTAGAGTGAACACGCCGAGGGGCGTCACGACGAGCTTCGCGGAGGTAGACGGGAGGTTCTTCGTCACAGCCTCGTCTCTCACTAGGCCTCCCCAGATATTCGAGGTAGATCCTAGTACAGGCGCCATCCGCGTTGTAGTCCGCAACGCTCTGCCACGGGGCCTACAGCGCGCATTCAGGAGGAGCTACTTCGTGAGGTACACGTCATTCGACGGGAGGAGGATCCCGGCCTTCGTCGTCGAGAGCGCTGGGAACAGCATCCCAGGCCCTACAGTCGTGTACGTACACGGGGGCCCCTGGAGCGAAGTCATGGACTCGTGGGATCCCTTCATCGCGTCCCTCGTCGTAGCCGGCTACCACGTGGTTGCCCCGAACTTCAGGGGGTCTACGGGCTACGGGGAGGCCTTCCGAGCCCTAGACATCGGTGACCCGGGCGGCGGGGACTTGGAGGACATTGTCCACGCCGGGAAGTGGGCCGTACAGAGGGGGCTGGCTAGCGCTCTGGCGGTCATGGGTTACAGCTACGGCGGCTTCTCCACGTTCCTGGCGCTCGGCAAGCACCCGGAGGTGTGGAAGGCTGGCGTGGCTGGAGCGGGGGTTGTCGACTGGGAGGAGATGTACCAGTTGAGCGACGCATACTTCAGGAAGTTCATAGACACGTTGTTCGCCGGCAGGAGGGATCTGTGGCGCGAGAGGTCTCCCATAACCTACGTGGACAGGGTCTCGGCGCCTCTCTGCATCATACACCCTGCTAACGACACGAGGACGCCGCTCAAGCCTGTTCTCAGGTACATGCAGCGCCTAGCGGAGAAGGGGGCCGTCTTCGAGGCCCACATCCTGCCGGACACAGGCCATTTCGTGGCGCGAGTCCAGGACAGAGTAGCGGTCATAGCCCCCGCGTTGCAGTTCCTGAGGAGATACTTCCCAGTAACTCCGGGGCAACAGTAGGAGCCCCCGCTACGTGTTTGAGTGCTAGTGTAGTCTCCTCTTTGTGGGCCTGTACTTCTCGAAGAGGGCTTCCACGTCCCTGAGCGAGTACAGTAACACGTCGCTGTCCCCAGTGAACTTGAAGCCTGACCTCGAGTACAGCACGTAGACTTCTCTACGCGTGCCCTTGTGCCAGGGGAACTCTTCTGCCTTCCTAGAGAGCTCGTAGAGCACTCTCCTGTCTAGAGGCTGGGACGACCACTTGACTTCCGCGAAGTAGGCTGTCCTAGTCTTCTCGTCGACAGCAACGAAGTCTATCTCGGTGTCCCCCCTCCACCACTCCCCTACCTTGTTGAAGCTCACGACCCCCTCCCTCGCCAGGAGCGCGAAGTGCTCAATGGCTATACTCTCGAAGGCCCGTGAAGTGTACTCGTCCAGGCTCCTGTTAATATTCTCCAGTAGTTTCTCCTGTAGCCCGATCTCGAGGAGGTGGTAGTTCGGGAAGACAAACCTGAACCAGAAGTT
Source organism: Infirmifilum lucidum (assembly GCF_014876775.1). Lineage (NCBI taxonomy): Archaea > Thermoproteati > Thermoproteota > Thermoprotei > Thermofilales > Thermofilaceae > Infirmifilum > Infirmifilum lucidum. The sequence continues at coordinate 147,101 of NZ_CP062310.1, forward strand.
AAGGAAGTTGTCCTTCAGGTAGTACCTCGCCCTCCCCCTCTTCTCCTCCAGTAGGGGGTACCTCCTCTCCACGACGTCCAGATCCCGCTCCAGCACTCTAACGTACTTGGCGACTTCACTGTGCCCCACGCCAGCCCTGTCCGCTATCTCGCCGAGCCTAGTAGCACCACCGGCGATAGCCTCGAGCACGCCCATGTACCTCGAGGGCTCTCGGAGCTCCATCGAGAGGAGGGTGAGCGGCTCCTCTCTCAGGGGGGCGCCAGGCGAGAGTACGAGCTTCCTAACGTTCTCTTGGAGGGCCACGTTGCCGTCTAGTAGCGCCAGGTACCCTGGAGTCCCGCCGAAGACGGCGTAGGCCCTGACTTTGTCCTCCTCGGAGTAGTCTTCCACGAATAGCCTCGCAGCCCTGTAGCCGAGTTGCCCGACTTTAAGCACTCTCGAGGCCCTGCCGTAGAGGGGTGACTCGTGGGACAGGCCTATGCGCTCCATCATGCCGACTGCAGAGCCGGAGAGCACTATCTTCAGCTTCGAGCGGGCCTTCACACGATCCCAGAACGCCTGGAGCTTCGCCACGGCCCCAGTGTCGTGCAGCCTCTGGAACTCGTCGATCACCACGACGCCGACTCCCGAGGCCTCGAACAGCCCGTAGAGGTCGTCGAAGTCCCTCACGAGGGGCTTGTAGGGCAGCTCGACTTGGCTCGTAAACTGCCTCGCCAGGTCGTTTAGGGCCAGTGCGGGATCCGTGTAGTTCACGACAAGGTAGACTCCTCCAGCTTCCCTCAGGAGCTGCATCAACATGTACGTCTTGCCGACCCTGCGCCTACCGTACACTACTACTAGTTCGGGCCTCCCGCTCCTCAGGGCGTCTTCTAGGACTCCAAGCTCTTCCTCTCTGTCGATGAAATACATACTCATAAGTCTCAGACTCTAAAGTCTCAGACTCCAAATATAAATGCTACGGCGCCCAAGGAATAAATACGGGCACCGAGCATGGTACACGTGCCTAGGCTGAAGTTTGTAGTCCACGAGCACGACGCCAGGCGCGCAGGCCTCCACTACGACTTGAGGCTCGAGATGGGCGGCGTGCTGAAGGACTGGGCCTTCAGGAAGCAGCCGCCACTCGAAATTGGGGTTAAGAGGTACGGCGTCCAGCAGGAGGATCACGACTTAATGTGGCTCGACTTCGAGGGCGAGATAAAGGAGGGGTACGGGGCCGGGACTATGAGGGTATGGGACAGGGGGGAGTACGAGATCCTAGAGTCCACCGGCGACAAGCTCGTCTTGAGGTTCTACGGCTCGAGGCTCAAGGGGACGTACGTGCTACTGAGGTTCAAGGAGGGCTGGCTCTTCTTCAAGACCCGGGCATAGAGATTTTTACCGCCAGGAGGGGAGTACATGCAGGTGATGAGGCAAAGCCCTCCGAGCGGTGAGGAGGCTGCGCCCAACTGAGCCCATGGGGAAGCAGTTTGAGAGCTCGGGCGTCTGCCCACTACATCGACAATAGCCTTCACCCCAGCGTACGCAATCCCGGCTCCGCCACAGAAGAAGCCGTAAGCTAGACAGTCATTGCGAGGCCCAGGTAGGGCAAGAGCACGCCGTAAAAACGGAAGCCTTGACCCTCGGGGTGCCCGGAATAGGTAAATACTTACCTTGTAACTTTGAGGATAGGTGGAGCCGATTGCTAACGAGGGATAAGCCGGCAGCCAGGACACGCGGTAACTGGCGGCTCTGCCAGCGCAGCCTTTGTCGTGGAACCGTCAATGCACTTTTGGGGCACTACTCCGCCTTTCAACATCTATAGTAGACGGGGCCCGGCACGGGTTTTGGGTTAGCCATACCGGCTCTTAAGCAACGTGTCTAGGCGCGAAGGGGCCACCGTGAAGGTATCTAACCTGAAGAGGAGAGGCGTGGTTGGAGGCGAGTTCTCATACATATGGGACTCCGCGTATGGAGGGTAGTGCTTTCCGGACTCTGAGTGCCACCCATACTGCTACGAGTACTTTCGCGGAGTCGCCTGGCAGGAACGGGACTGCCCCCAGGAGTAAGGCTTTCTCGAGGCCTATCCCCGTGACGCGCATCAACTGGAGTACTCCCAGGGCGTAGATCGCGGCTGTGGCCAGGAGGGAGGCCACCAGGAAATTCTTGAAGCTGGGGGGTCTACGCTCCGCGACGAGCCCCGCTATGTACGCTCCAGCGACAAAGCCTAAGAGGTATCCCCCTGTCGGCCCGAAGATCACGCCCACGCCGCCTCTACCGCCGGCGAAGACCGGCAAGCCAGAGGTGCCGAGCAGGAGGTAGACGAGCTGGGACAGAACCCCCCTCCTACTCCCGACTACGAGCCCGGAGAGGTACACGAATAGGGTCTGCAGCGTGACGGGTACGGGGCTGAAGGGCAGGGGGATGGCCACGTAGGCTCCCACAGCCGTGAGGGCAGCGAAGAGGCTCACAAGTGCAACGTCCAGGGGGCCCATGCAGGCCCACCGTACTCAGATGATGAGTGACGGGTGGAAGAACTTCTTCCCGCGTTTCTGCTTCGCCTGATCCCACTCGTAGAGTATCCTGCCCGCCTCGTTCGCGACTCTCACGGCTGTCTCGACTCCTGCCTCCGGGACAAACTCGTCTGTAACCCTGTTAGCTATGACTGCTAGTACGGCTCCAGCCCTCGCCCCGTAGACGCCCGAGATGGTGAATATCGTCGCGGCCTCCATCTCGAAGCTCAGGACGCCCGCGGCCTGCAAGTCTGCCATTATGCTAGGGGACCAACTCGGCTGGTAGCCCCTGAAGCCGGGCCTGGACTGCCCAGTGTAGAAGGTGTCTGTCGAGGCGACCACCCCGACGTGGTACCTCGCCCCCAGGCTCTCCGCGGCCTCTACTAGGGCGAGTACGACTTCGTAGTGCGCGAGGGCGGGGTACTCTACCCTGACGTACTCCCCGCTAGCCCCGTCGAGCCTGACAGCCCCAGTGGCTATTATGACGTCTCCAACTCTTATGTCCCGCTGGATTGCCCCTGTAGTGCCCACTCTTATGAACGTGTGCGCGCCGACCCTGAGTAGCTCCTCCAGCGCTATTGAGGCCGCTGGCCCGCCGATCCCCGTCGACGTGGCGGAGATGGGGGCGCCCCTGTACCTCCCAGTATGTGTCGTGTACTCGCGGTGTCTAGCCACTTCGCGCCTCTCCTCCCAGAAACTGGAGATCACTGAGACTCGATCCGGGTCGCCAGGCATCAGGACGTATGGGGCGACGTCGCCGGGCCTGCACCTGATGTGGTACTGTAGTCCGCCGCCCAGGTCGGGGGCTCTAGCGGAGACACTGGCCATACTTGAGTGTTAGGGGAGGGTAAATAAAAATCCTAGCCTTCGTGGGTCGTCGAATGTTAGTCTTCTACAGTTGCCTTCTCGAAGGCTCTAGTCCCCACGAAGAGCAGAGTTGCCGTGAGGGCTAGCAGTAGAGCCGTGTCTAGTGCTGGGTTGAAGTACGACACTCCGGTAAGCCAGTACCTCATGCCGTCTACAGCGTACGTCGCGGGGTTTAAGTAGGCTGCAGCTTTCATCCACTCCGGCATCGTGGATATAGGGTAGAAGATACCGCTCATGAAGAGGAGGGGCATTGTCACGAGGTTAACTACCATCTGGAAGCCCTCCATGCTCGAGATCTTGACGGACAGGGCTATCCCGAGAGAGGCGAAGCCCAGGGAGAGCAGTAGGCCGTAGAGGAACGCGGGTAACACGCCTCCAGGGTTAAGGCCCGGGGCTACGAGGAACAGTAGAGCGAGCACGATCATCGCCTGTATGTTCACTACCAGCGCGTCGCCGAGAGCGCGCCCGAGGATAACTTCCGAGCGCGAGGCTGGAGCCACTAGAGTCTCTTTCAGGAAGCCGAACTGCTTGTCCCATATCACGGAGACGCCGCTCATGAAAGAACCTGTCATGACCGTCATGGCGACCATGCCCGACGCCAAGTACGTGAGGTAGTCGAGGCCGCCGAATAAGGCCCTGGCCCCCGGGAAGCTGAAGGCCCTGCTCCACCCCATACCGAAGAACACTATCCAGATTAGAGGCTGGACTATAGTTATAACCAGCCTGGAGCGCGCGTTGACGAACCTCTTAACCTGCCTGTATACCATCGGCACTACTCCTCTCACGCTCACCACCTCCTGTGCGGGGGCCTAAAGCCACCCTCTTCAAGGGAGTCGCGCAGCTCGCGCCCAGTCAGGTTTATGAAGACCTCGTTCAGCGTCGGCCTCCTGTAGGTCACTTCTACTATTCTCAAGCCCATCACGTTGGCTAGCTCAAATATCCTGGGTAGAGCGGTGGACGCGCTCCTCACTGCAAGCTGGATAGTGTCTCTCCCCACAGGCTTACAGCTCTCGACGAAGTCGGCCTCTATGCACGGGGCAGGCGCCTGGTAGCCGTCGAGTTTAAGGTATATTACTTCGCCCCCCAGCTTCGACTTAAGCTCTTCTGGAGGCCCCTCAGCCTTTATCTTGCCGTGATCCATTATGGCTATCCGCTCGCACAGCTGGTCAGCCTCGTCCATGTAGTGCGTGGTCAGGAGTATTGTCGTCCCGTGCTCCCTCTTAATAGCCATGATGTAGTCCCATATCTTCACCCTGGTCTGTGGGTCAAGGCCTATTGTGGGCTCGTCGAGGAAGAGTATCTCCGGCTCGTGGAGAAGCGAGCGGGCGATCTCGAGCCTCCTCCTCATGCCGCCCGAGAAGTACCTCACGAGCTTGTTGGCGTACTGTTTAAGCTCGACGAAGTCTAGTAGCTCGTAGATCCTCCTCTTGAGCTCCTCCCCGCTCAGTCCGTAGAGCCTCCCGTGTATGTACATGTTGTCGTACGCCGTGAGCTGGTTGTCGAGGCTTGGATCCTGGAAGACGATGCCTATGTGCTTCCTAACCTCGTGCGGCTGTTTCACCACGTCGAAGCCCGCCACCAGGGCCTTGCCGCTAGTGGGGCGCAGTAGAGTCGTCAGGATGTGGATCGTCGTGGTCTTGCCGGCGCCGTTGGGGCCTAGCAGGCCGTATATCTCGCCGCTCTTGACCCTGAAGCTCACGTGGTCTACAGCTGTGACGTCCTTGAACTTCTTAACGAGGTCTTCTACAACGATAGCCTCACCCACTCCCACCACCCCTTATTATCTCGAGAACCCTATACTCGAAGTCCAGAATAGCTTTCCTGAGCTCCTCGACCTGCCTGTCGCTCAGCCCACCCATACTCTCTATGATGTCTTCTACAACGCGGAAAACGCGCGAAAGGCCGGACTCGCTGAACCTCTTGAAAGACCTGGCGAGCCTCAGAGCGTCTTCAACCTGCCTGCGATGGCTCTCCAGGACAGCCCTGCCCCCCTCGCTTAGTCGGTAGACCTTCACTCGCCTACCGTCTCTCTCAACCTCCTCGACCTCGACAAGCCCGTTGCGAACCAAGCTCTTGAGCACTGGGAAGAAAGCGCCGCTACTAGGCATGAAGCCCATGACCTCGCCGAGCCTCCTCATCACACCGTAAGCGTGGTTCGGCCCTTCGCTCAGCATGTGGAGGGTGAGTAGCTTCATGGCCCCCCGAAACCTAGCCTTGAGCCTGGATCTCTGCATATATGTCTATAGACAGTCTATATACATGTCTATTTAAGCTTTTCCATAGAGGGACGGGCGAACTTTTTTAGCAAGTTTCGAGGTGTTATGAGTGGGATGATGGAAGGTCTGGAGCCCTGAGGAGTGATGAAGAACACGGCCTGACTCTCTTGAGGAACTATTTTAAGGCCTTGAAGTTTAGATCTATGGAAACTTTGTGCAAAAAGTTTAAGTCCTACTAGCGAGAAGAGCACTCGTGTCACAAGGGCAAGAGTTCAGCTACTTCAAAGTGTTTCTCCTGGGCTTCGGCTTCTTCGGCATAAGCATCATCTGGTCCATATACAACTCCTACGTCCCGATATTCCTGAAGCAGCTCGGGCTAGCCTCGTGGCTCGTAGGGTTCATAATGACGATAGACAACCTCTTCGCAGTCGTCCTACTACCGTACCTAGGCGTCTTAAGCGACGTCACGAGAACCAAGATCGGCAGGAGGAAGCCCTACATCCTCCTAGGCGCCCCGCCGGCGGCCCTGACTTTTGCCCTTATACCGCTCTTCAGGGGCGAGCTCCTCCCAATGATGGCTGTCATAGTAGCGATGAACCTCTCCATGGCCCTGTTCAGATCCCCCGTCATAGCCTTCATGCCGGACATCACGCCGAGCGAGAAGAGGAGCCAGGCGAATGGAATCATAAACTTCATGGGCGGTGTGGGGTCTCTGCTGGCGTTCTTCGCCGGGTCTGTGCTGTACAGAATGAATCTGTCCTACCCGTTCATCGCCTCCGGGGCTGTCCTACTCCTCTCGAGCCTCCTGGTTGTACTGCTCGTAGACGAGCCGGAGGAGTTCAAAGTCAGGGAGAGGAGCGGGCCGAGCTTCTCGGAGGTGCTGAGGAAGACATTCAGGCAGAGCTTCAGCGAGCTTGCAGGCAACATCAGGCTAGCGGTTACAGACCCCGATAGGAGCCTGCTCTTCATGCTCTCATCGATCTTCCTCTGGTTCGTAGGCTACAATGCGATCGAGACCTTCTTCACGAGCTACGCTAAGTGGTACATGGGCATAGACGAGGCTACAGGCTCGTTCATCCTGGGCTTCGTGGCGCTCGGCTTCCTCATATTCTCCCTACCTGCGGGCTTCATAGGAGCCAGGCTCGGGAGGAGGAGGACGATGATGCTGGGGCTCCTGCTACTAGTCTCACTGCTGGCCGGCGTCCACGTAGCGGCTCACAGCCTTAGCGGGGGCTCGCTAGTAGCCCTCGTAGAGGCCTTGTTCTTCCTCGGCGGCTTCGCCTGGGCGCTCGTCAACGTCAACAGCCTCCCGACGGTCGTGGACATGACTACGCGCGAGAGGCTCGGAGCATACACGGGGCTGTACTACTTCGCCTCCCAGAGCGCCGCGATAATAGCCCCTCCCATCGCAGGGCTCTTCATAGACATGCTCGGGTACTCCACGCTCATGCCATACTCCATAGCATTCTTACTCCTGTCAGCCGCCACTCTCCAGTTTGTCAAAAAGGGAGAAGCTAGAAAAGGCTTCTAAAAACCTTTTTCTTTAAATGTTTCTAGGCGCCGCTCAGGCTACACGTGGAAGAGTACGCTCACAGGTTCCAGCCTGACGTGCCAGCTCTGGTGAAAGCGGCGTACTGAGCCCCCACGACCGCCAGCACGTGAAGATGGCTGTTCTCCGAGGGCTAGGGTTAGCAGTGAAGCCCTCGGCAGGCTTGTTGAACTCTACGCGGAGTATATTCTGGGAACCTGGAGTAAAAACTAGTTAAAGAAAGCTACTCCTTTTTGAAGAAGACGACGTAAAGGAAGTATCCCGCCGCGGCGAACAGCACTACAAGGGCTAGGATTGTTACGGAATAGAGTGCAGGGTCTAGCGCCAGGGGGCTGGTGTTCCTGAGGTCTAGTGACCTGCCAAGTATAGTTCTCCACGGCTCAGGCACACTGGACGCTACTAGCGGCAGGTTTGCGACGAAGTAGGGGTACTGGCTGAAAGCGTTAAGGTACTCGCCTGTGAGCACTGTTAGGGCTGCGAGGACAGCCGCCAGAATCGAGTACGTGTAGCCTCTCTTCGTCGCTGCCTCGCCTGGTCTGAGCACCATTAGCTCTAGGAGCAGGTAGGCCTGTAGCACTACGAGAGCCATCTTAAGCAGGAAGAGCCAGGAGTAGTCCGAGAACCTCTGTACCCCCTGGATAGCCCAGCCGAGAGACGAGAATATGTTGTTAAACTTTATCGGGGTGTTCGTCAGCGACACGGCATACCACGCGCCGAGTATAGCCATCGCGAAGAGGCCTACAGTGCCCCACTTCAAGCCGTCCAGGTAGAGGCTCTCCTCGGCTCCGGACAGCTCCCCGCTCCTCAGGCCCTTGAACGCGAACACGGCCGAGACGAAGAGCGCCCCCAGCGCGAGCGCCCCCACGACGCTCTTGAGGTACAGGGGCAGGAACGTCGGGTTGGCCAGGGCCTGTAGCACGTTCAGCGACGGCTTCCCGTCGAATTCTAGTCCGATGGGGGTGTTCAGGAACGCGAACACAGCCCTGAAGCCCAGGGGGATCAAGTATGCAGTAACGGTTAGCAGGACGCCCGTGTAGAAGTGCGTCCTGGAGTCGAACGCGTCCCAGCCGTACCAGTAGGCGACGATGGCGAAGAAGTGGAGGACTATTGCCACTATCGCGATCCCAAAGGGTACCATCGTTATGTTGCCCGCAACCCCCACGAACTCTGGGTAGAAGCTCAGCAGGAAGACTGTAAACGCCGTCCCCATGACTCCCGCTAGCGCGTACGTCGCCGCGTAGATCCTAAAAAGGCCCCTGCTAGCCTCCACGAGCTGGGAGTCTCCCGTGGACTCGGCCCGCCTCTTGAGGATGGGGACTAGGGTTGCAAGGGCAATACCCACGTTGACTGCTACAATGTGTATCCCGAAGACGAGTGCAAGGAAGAAAATAGAGATGCCCACAGCCCTCACCCTTTAACCGACGGCTCGTACAGGACTTTCCAGGACGCGTACACCAGCCCTGCCAGCGCGCCCAGGAACAGCAAGGCCACGATGACGTAGGCTAGGGGGTCTGCGGGGTTCGCCGTGTGGGCTACGTCGACGGTCATGACGCCGTACACGGTCCACGGCTTCCTGCCTATCTCGCGTACAGCCCAGCCGAGGAAGCTGACGAGCTGCGCTAGAACAGGGGACAGAGCCCCGAGCCACAGTAGATAGCCTGGGAGGTTCGCCCTCCTGTACAGGAGGAGTACCAGTAGCAGTGCGTACAAGCCCAAGAGCACGGACAGCCCTACCTTGGCGTAGTAGAGGTAGTGCACCACGAGCGGCGGCCTGCAGTCCGTGACGCGCGGCGCTCCGAGGAGAGTGCAGTAGTCAACGGGTATGCCGTCGTAGCCCGGTAGCCTGGCGTCGAAGCTCCCGTAGGCTATGAAGGCCATGAGCTTCTCCAGGCCTAGGAGCCTGGATATGCTGAGTATGGAGGAGCTAGTTCCCTCCATGGCGGCGAGCTTCTCGGGGTTGTACTTCGCTATCTCCTCGCCCATGACGTGGCCGAAGACTGCTCCCTGGAGGAAGACTGTCAGGAGCGAGGCGATAGCTCCAAACTTCAAGCCTAGCAGGTAGTACTCCCTACTCTTCTCGTCCCTAGACCTGAGCAGGAGTAGCGAGTACGCGCCCAGGACTGTGAAGGCCGTTACCGTGAGGCCTGCGCCGATAGAGTGGAGTAGGGTGCCGGGGTAGACTGGCGACTGGAAAGTCACGGTAGTGTAGCCCACTGTCTGGACTGTCAGGAGTAGGATCCTGTCCACGACGTCCTTTACGAGGAGGTCTCCCACAGCGCCCACAGCCTCGGGCTTGACGACGAGCTTCAAGACGCTGTCTCTGACTCTAACGCCTCCCCAGGCTTCAGCCGCCAGCCTTGCCACGATCCTCGACGGCATCTTCACAGCCACGCCCTGCCCGGTGTCGCCCACGACTTCCATGCCGAGAGACTGCAGCTTGCCCACGTCGAGCACGCCCACTATCTCCCTCGGGACGACGAGGAGCACCTTGGGGTAGCCCTGGTCGTACTTCCACCCCGAGAACGGGTCGTATGCCGGCACGATGCCGGTTGGCGCAACCATATAGCTGTTGACGCTGGTGATCATAGCCCCGCTGAACCACGCGCCGAACATTGCCAGGAAGGCGACCGCTATCTTCGCGTTGGTTGAGAGCTTACCCCACCCGAAGACCAGGAGGTATATGAAGACTATCTCTGTCAGGAAGGCGAATATCTCGAGGTACAGGGGGAAGAAGAGGTACCTGCCGGCGGCCTCCAGCACGTTAGGCCATACAACTACTAGCCCAAACTCGCTGGCAGTCCCCGACGCTGCCCCCACTGCGAAGACTAAGCCTAGAGCCTTGGTCATCGTCCTAGCCATGCGCTCCCACCTCGAGTCCCCGCTCTTCTTGTAGGCTAGCAGTGCAACTGCGATTAGCAGGGGCAAGCCCAGGACGTATTGCAGTATCAGCCAGTGGATCTCTATGCCGATGGTGCTTAGAACCCTGTCGGGCGCCGCAGGGTAGCTAAGCCACTGCTCTAGAAGGTTCATACCACTTCTGCCACTTTAAATAAACTTGTTAGCAAGATAAATATTTCTTTTCAGAATTCCAACCCTTATTGGGAAGAAAAACAACCTGATGTTTTAACAACGCCGCACTGCGCCCGCCGGATACTGGGATTAGGGGCTAGGCCTGGGTGATCCGTAGAAGCCTCTAAACCCGGCACACGAGCCCCAGGTTTACGGACAAAACTCGACACCTATAGCGCACACCCAGCCCCCAGCACTCTCAGCTCCAGGGGAAGCCTGGCCCGCAGGCCCCTACGGGGTAGCCGTGAGGGGCTTCTTGCCGGTGTCAGTGACTATTACCAGGGCTACGGTTAGAGTTGAGTCCCACGCGGACTCCCAGGCTAGGTGGAGGCTGACGTTGTAGACCCCGGGCCTCACGACTATAGGGGCGTCGTAGCCCGGTATTACGGCCAGTACCCTGTAGCACGGTAGGCCGTGTGAGACTGCGCAGGGCATGTGAACTACGTATCTCTCAGGCCCGTAGAGGTAGACTGTCCCGCTGAGAGTGTACGCCACGTCTGGGCTCGCAGACGCGAAGAGCTCGAAGACGGCTTCTGTGGGCCTCGAGAAGTTGACTACTCCGAGGCTGAGCCTCGCAGAGCCGTTACCCTGGGTCATGTGTAGCCTCGCCACGAAGCAACTACTGTTACCGTCCCGCGGGACTGGCCAAGGCATGCCTGGGGGCTCCGGCAACCTGTCTGTTCCCGCACCCGCCCCGCACGGCAGGACAGCTGGGGGGCTACCCGGGCTGGTTGTCTCGTTGCCCGGTGCTTCGGGCTGGCCTTGAGTGGGCAGTGGCTTACCAGTTTCGTTCACGGCCACAATGACTAGCGTTAGAGTCGCGTCCCCGCTGGACTCCCAGGCGACGTCCAGGCTAGCATTGTAGGTTCCGGGCATGACGAGGACTGGCTGGTCGTAGCCCGGTATCACGACCTGGACTCTGTAGCACGGAAAACCGTGCGCCGCCATACACGGCATGAGTACCGAGTACTTCTTCTGCCCCTCGAGGAGCAAGGCCCCGCTGAGCCTAAACGCCACGTCCGGATCAGCCTTCACGAGCACCCTGAAGGCCACTTCCGTGGGCCTCGAGAAGCTGACAGGCCCAAGCCTGACCGTTGTTGAGCCATTGCCCCGCGTCACGTGTATCTTCACCTCGAATAGACCCCCAGCGCTCTCCTGCACAGAGGGGCTTGCAGCGCCCGTCCTGGGCGCCTCCACTGTTGCGAGCTGTAGGGCTGTATACAGGGTGGCCAGCGCCGCTAGCAACGCCAGCGCGGCAACCACAATAGTCCTGGCCGTCATCAAGTACTCGTACCGAGTAAAGCCTTATTCCTGACGCACTCCCGCTACGTACCGAGACTACGTGGCACCAAGGCGCAAAGCCGGGCAAAACCTAGACACCGCCGAATATTTTCTCCGCTGTTTCGGGCTATGCCCCCTCCGCGCAGGCGGCAGGCTTAAATGCCTGGAGGCCGGATACTACGCAGGGATGGCTGGGGAGAGGAGGATAGGCTACCTCAGGCCCCTGAGGCCTTCGGGCAGGATAGGCTACCTCAGGCCCCTAAAGCCGAGTGGTAAGGATGGCCGTGAGGGTCAGAGTCAGGGTTGAGAGCGGGGGCAGGGAGCTCGTCACGACAGCCCTGCTGAACACGGGCTTCGAGAGCGACGACGCCGAAATCCTGCTGCCGCTGAGGGCCGCCGAGAGGCTAGGGCTTTGGCCGCCGCCCAGCGACGCGAGGACGGAGACATACGTCTCGGCCTCCGGCTACATGAGGGTCGTGAAGATACCCAGAGCTGGCACGGTCACCGTCCTCGCGGGGGACAGATCCTCGGAGAGCGTGGTTGCGGACTTCCTAGTCTCGGAGGTCACCGACGAGGTTCTACTGAACGACAAGCTCATAGGGAGGCTCAAGATAGTGATCGAGGAGCCAGGAGAGGGGCTGTGGAGGTTCAGGGACGAGGACAGGCCCAGGGCGAGCGAGAGGCCTGAGAGGTGGCTCTGAGGACAGTGACCCCACTCTACTCTTCAAGCACGGCTAAAAGGCTACTGTCCCCATGCCTGCACACGCAGAGTGTGACCATGCTCCTCGCCTAGTCGGGTTCGGCCCGAGGCCCACGGGAAGCCGGGCAGTGTCGGCGGGCTAGGGCAGGAATACCACGGGACAGGGCTGGCGGGCAACCCGCATGCCTTTGCGGAAAACGTTGTCTCCTGGCAGAGTAGGGGGCCGAGCAACTGGGCCACATCCCGGAGCTTCAAACCTTAAGATATAAGTTGGCGTTTTCACTAGAGGTGTGAGGTGGGTAGATTGAGGATTAGAAGGCGTGTCGGGCCTGGGGGCCGGGTTATGATACCGAAGGCCGTGAGGGAGAGCCTGGGCATTAAGGAGGGGGACGCCGTAGTCATGGAGGCGAGAGACGGGAAATCGTCATAACAAGGGAGAGACCCCGGACAAGCAGTAGAAGAGTTCTGCTCAGTCACAAAGGAGAAACACGGGGAAAGAGCTGATTTCGAGAGGCTTGTGGAGAGCGAGCTCGAAGAGAGGCACCTGGAGCACTGGAAGTAACTAAGTAGTGGGTGCTATCCATTCAGCCACCTTCAAGCCGTACTGGTGTTCCAAAAACGCAATTTTTATTTGCCGGCGGGCTCCTAGGCTTACGTGTCGAGCGGCTACGAGTGGCTCGAAGACCTTGACGACCCGCGCGTTAGGGCGTTCATAGAGGAGCAGAACAGGAGGTTCAGGGAGTACGTCGGGGACGAGGCGGACAGGCTGTACCCCAAGCTACTCGAGCTCTACAGCATGCCCTTCACCGTGGACGCCTCAATCTACAGCGGGGGCTTCTACACGCTCACGCGCGAGAAGGGCACTTTCACTGTGAAGAGGTACGAGTACGGGGAGACGGTGGCCGAGACAGTCCTGGAGGCCAGACAATTAGGGGATGACGTGGTGCTCACGTCCATCTCCGCTACTCCGGACGGCAGGCTACTGGCAGTGCTCTACAGCAGGGCTGGCTCAGACTACACGCACACCCTGATCCTGGACGCCGAGAGCGGCGAGAGGCTCAGGGGGCCCGAGGGCTACGTCTCCCCGCCCGTGTGGCTGGGGCAGGGGAGGTTCCTCTACGTGAGGACTTACAGGTCTGGCAGGGCGCCCGACGGCGTGGAGGCGCCGACCAGCAGGGTCTTCCTCGCGGAGCTGGGCGGCGGCGAGGAGATGGTGTTCGGCGGGGGCCTCGGGACGAACTGGATAGTCTCCCTGAGCCCCGACTACGAGCACGGCGCCGTCTACGCCGTGGCGATGCACGGGTGGACGAAGTCCAGGGTCTACGAGTACAGGGGCTCCGGGTGGAGCCTCCTCTACGACCCCGGGGACTCGAGGGCCTACCCCGTCGGCAGGGGGGAGGGGGGCGTGTACCTGCTCAGCTACGAGAACGGCCTGGGCCAGATCCTGAGGCTCGGCGAGTCCCCGGAGGTGGTGGTGGGGGCCGAGAAGCACCCCATCGGGGACGCCGTAGTGCACCGCAGAGGGATCCTCGCCGTCAGGCTGGTCGACGGCGCGGACAGGCTGGAGGCCTACAGCCTGGACGGCGCGAGGGAGGGTGAGGTGGTGCTCGAGGAGAAGCCCGGGAGCCTGACAGTCCTGTCCAGGGGGTGGGGGAGGGCGCTGGTGAGGTACGAGTCCTTCGACACTCCGAGCAAGCTCTACCTCCTCGAGGGCCGTAGCGCCAGGCTCGTGGAGGGGTCTAGCCTGCCCCTAGACCTCGAGGTAAGGGACATGTGGGTGGCCTCGCGGGACGGCACGAGTATCCACGGCTTCGAAGTCAGGAGCAGGAGGGCCAGGGACGCCAGGGTGGCAGTCGTGTACGGATACGGGGGCTTCGCGCTGCCAATCAAGCCGAGGTTCTACCCGGAGGCAGTCGTACTGCTGGAAGAGGGCGCCACCTTCGTCTCGACGAACCTCAGGGGCGGGGGCGAGTACGGGGAGGAGTGGCACAGGGCCGGGATGAGGGAGAACAAGGCCAGAGTGTTCGAGGACTTCGAGGCTTTCCTAGAGTACTACAAGTCCAGGGGCTACTTCACGGTGGCCACGGGGAGGAGCAACGGGGGCCTGCTGGTGGCGGCGGCCGTGGCGAGGAGGCCTGACCTCGTGGACGTCGCGCTCGTCGGCTACCCCCTCACGGACATGCTGCGCTTCCACAAGCTCTACCTCGGGAGGCTCTGGATCACGGAGTACGGCGACCCGGAGAAACCGGAGGACAGGAGGATCCTCGAGTCCTACTCGCCGCTCCACAACCTTAAGCCCGAGGCGAGGCGCGTCACAGTTCTGGCATACACGGGCATGGCGGACGACAGAGTCCACCCCTCCCACGCCCTCAAGTTCGTAGCCAGGCTACTCGACCTCGGCGCGGAAGCATACCTCAGGGTAGAGGAGGGCAGCGGGCACCTCGGCGCGGTGCCCCAGACTAGGGCCAGGGAGGCCGCTGAGGTACTAGCACTAGTAGAGAAGAAGATAAGAGAAAAAGTATTTTAGGGCAGGACTACGAGCTTCGGGTAATCCTTGCCGCCAGACGTGTGGAGCTTGACCTCCACGCTACCACCAGGATTAAGCGTTGTCGGCCCGCATGTTCCACCTTTTGTAATTGTCAGAGTAATCGTCCTGGACTCACCCGGATTGAACGGAATAGCTCCTGCTCCTGCTGGTGGATCTACATCTACACCAAATAGAGCAGGACACCCTACAATAATTATACCACCGATGTCCCACGCCAGGTAGCCGTTAATGTATATATGCGTTATGCTCGTCGGGCTTGTACCCCTGTTAGTGACCGTTACGCTTACCTCCCAGCCTGGGAATCCTCCTGGGAGGATTGTTGGAACTGCGTTTATGGCGTCTATTGTGAGTTGCTCGAAGCCCGTGAAGAGGCCTATTATGCCTGTCATCCAGAAGGCTACTGCTATTGCGACCGCTATGGTGACCGCGACGATTATGACAGTGGCTATGACCGGGCTTATCGCCTGTCTCTTCGCCATACAACGTTATAGCTGGGGACACGTTTATATACTTTTCCCCCTGTTTTGTCTTTGGTTCCAGATTTGTTTATTTTGGTGCTGTTTCTAAACAGATACTACCATTTTTTAGCGACTACACGCCACTATACAGTCTATGTAGTGTTCCGGAGTGAAGAATAACCTTGCGGAGCCTCTCGGTGCGTGGGGCGCCGCGGCGCTGGAGGGCTCCGGGGCGCTGGCCTCCAGGCTTGCGCGGGCGCGGCACTGCGTACGCGAGCTCGCGGTAGCTTGCCTCGTGGGGGGCGTGGCGTGCGTAGAGGGGTTCTCGAGTAGCTGAAGACGCCGTGTTCTCCGTCGCCCTGCGCTCTACTTCCTGTTCCACGTTTGAAGTGGTGGCACGGTGGGTGTCGCCGTGCTGGCTCTCTGGCTAGGGCGCGAGGTAGACTATGACTAGCGGTAGCACGACTGAGGTGTAGACGCCGTTCAGGGCCATTGCGAGGCCGCTTACGGCCCCCTCGAGCTCGTCTTCTAGGACTACCCTGGCTGTCCCTAGGCCGTGGGAGGAGACGCCCATTGCTAGGCCTCTCGCCACCTTGCTCTTTACCCCGGCCTTGTCCAGTAGCTCTACTCCGGCGGCGTTCCCCATTATGCCTGTGAGTATGACTAGGACTGCTGTCAGGGGTGGTAGCCCGCCTATCTTCTCGCTGACCCCCACGGCTATTGCTGTCGTCACGCTCTTGGGGGCTGTGCTCAGGACGACTTCTCTGGGCGAGCCGGAGAGCCGTAGGGGGAGCACGGCTGTCACGATGGCCACCATGCCCCCGACTGCTATGCCGGCTAGTATCTGCTTGGAGTACCTCGCTACCACCGCCCTCTGCTTGTAGAGGGGTACTGCCAGGCTCACGACTGCGGGGCCGAGTAGGTAGCTTATCAGCCCGGCGCTCTCCATGTAGCTGGAGTAGCTGGCCCCCGTGGCGTGTAGGAGGAGGCATATAGTGAGTATTGAGAGCAGGACTGGGTTGAGGTAGAACGCTCTCCTGCGCTCGTACAGCTTCGTGTACGCGTAGTACGTTGCCAGCGTCAAGAAGGCGCCTAGAGCCGTCAAGGCCCTTCACCGCCGAGCGCCTCGACCAGCTTGCCGGTCAGTAGTAGCGTCGCGAGGAAGCTCGCCACGAGCGCGAGCGCTAGGGGTACTAGTTGCGACTGGACTAGACCCCAGTAGAGCATTATCCCCACGCCCGGCGGGATGAACATTACACTCATGTTCCTCACCAGGAACTCTGCCTCCCTCTCCACGTCTTCAAGCCTCACGAGCCCTACCAGGAGGGCTAGCGTGAGGTATACCATGCCTAGGACGCTACCTGGCACCGGCAGTGCGAGGATGTTGCTCGTCAACTCGCCCAGGAGGAGGAAGCCGAATATTATCGCCAGCCCCTTGTACACCCCCACCACCCTGCCGTAGAGGGCGAGGCCATCAGCCGTAAACAGGCTTCGGTGAGAGTTAAAGTTGGCGGAATAAAGAGCGAGATAATCGAGGCGGCCTGCCGCCAGCCGGCTCCCACGGACGGCGCAGGGCTAGGGTAGTAGTGCGGGGTTGAGGTAGACTACCGGCACTATGCTCAGCGCCGGGCACGCCTCTGCCCTCAGTTTTCCCAGGAGGGACTCCCTGTACGCCAGCGCGAGGTTGTCCACGTATAGCAGGAAGAGCTCGCCCTCCTCGCAGGCTATGCGCCAGTACCTCTTCTTGTCCCTGGATATCCTGGACCTCCTCTTCCTCAGGACTGCCTCCACGTCCGCCTCGCCCGTGCGGGAGGCTATGGCCTCCTCCACGCTCTCCTCGTAGAAGTCCAGTACAGTGTAGTCGGCTACCCTCAGGTGCAGCTTCCAGGAGTTCAAGTCCATCTTCCTGCACGCATAGACGCTGTCCTCTGCCAGCCCCCGGAGTTCCCCGAGGAACTTCTCGCCAGCGAGTATGCCGGGGGATATGTACGTGGAGGCGAACACGAGGAGCTCTGCCACGGCCCTGCTGACGCCGAGGGCCTCCTGGAAGGCGCCAACGGCCTCTGCTACCGCGTCCACTGGGGCGTAGAGCTCGCGGAAGGGGTTCCCTCCCAGCCTGCCCCTGAGCCTGTCCTTAAAGTTCTCGAGAACCCACGGGACTACCCCGAGGTCGCGGTACCTGAAGCGCTTCGTGAGCCAGCCCACCTCCTCGCCGACGCGCTCCTCGGAGAAGTCCGCCAGGACGACGCCCCTCAAGTTCTTCACTATGGCCGCGTACTTGGCAAAAGACGTTGCCACGTCTGGGCTAGGGTAGCCACTGCTATAAGTTTAGCCCTTGAAGGGCCTCGTGCTGGCGGCCGGCAGTCCTTGGAATTCTGGATTCCAAGAGTTTATATACTTCTTGGAATCTGAAATTCCAGGAATGGAGGAGTACAATCCTTGGTGGAGGGGTGTTGGGGGGCTCCGCGAAGACTACGACCTCCAGAAGTGGGGGGAGAGCCCTGTCAGGTGGACGCCTAGGCTGCTGTGGGACGTACTGGGGGAGTTGAGGCCGTTTTCCCTGCACTTCATCTTCGGGCCGAGGCAGGTTGGCAAGACTACGCTACTAAAGCTCCTCGTTAAGGCGTTAGTCGAGGGGGGACGGGGTCCGAGGAGTATTTTCTACTACAGCTGTGACATGCTCAGCGACTACAGGGAGCTAGAGGAGGTTGTTAGAGGGTACTTGAAGCTCAAGAGTAGCTGGGGTATTAGGAGCGCCCTCATACTCCTGGACGAGGTGACATACCCACGGGAGTGGTTTAGGGCTATTAAGAGTCTGGTTGACCGTGGTCTACTCTCAAGTGACGTCGTCATCGCTACGGGATCGCTCTCAATGGTCGCCAGGAGGGAGTTAGAGGCGTTTCCAGGGAGGAGGGGGTACGGGCGCGACTTCCTGATGGCCCCGCTCAGCTTCCGCGACTTCGTGCGTGTAGCCAGGAGCGATGTACCAGTGGACTCCGGGCCAGACAAGCTTCTGGGCTGGCTGGGGGTTCTAGGTGAGCTCCTCGAGAAGTACCTCGACTGTGGCGGTTTCCCGAGGAGCGTTGTCTCGTGCCTGTCCGAGGGCAGGGTCGACGCCTACTTCGAGAGAGACCTCCTGAATTCCATAGTGTTTGACATTAGCAGGCTTAGACGCAGTGAGGTCTTCGCGAAGAGGGTTGCCCGCGCCATCATCGAGAAGGCGCCCAATGCCTTCAGCCTGAATAGTGTCGCGCGCGAGTACGAGCTCAGGTCGCACAAGGTAGTACTGTCCTACATCGACCTCTTCGAGAAACTATTCCTGGCGAGGAGCCTCCTCTACGTAGACGTCGCCAGGCTCGTCGAGGACGTAAAGAAGGAGAGGAAAGTCCACTTCGTGGACCCCCTTCTCTACAGGGTGATGTCCAAGTGGGCTAACGTCCAGCCACCAAGCAGAAGCGCACTGCTAGAGGCTACCGTCGCAGAGCACATAGCCCGCAGCTACAGGGCTGGGTACTGGAGGAACCGGATAGAAGTCGACGTTGTTATCCCAGAGCTAGGCTTGGGCTTCGAAGTCAAGTCCAGGGCAGGGGGCTACCCGAAGAGGCTCGGGAAGATAGACGTGTACACAGCCACTCTGCGGGGAGTCGGAGGGGGGAGTATACCTCTACCCCTCCTGCTCGTGTACTCCGACAGGCCAGGAGAACTAATTGGTTACATTAGCCAGGAAGGCGGGTTGTAACACTGCTCCAGGGACAAGGCTTCAAGGGTAGCCTTCAACCCATAGTTACTGTGGGAGTGGGAAAAAGAAAAAAGAACCTTTTAACAGCTGCAGAATAGGCTGTAAGAGGCAGAGTGGTGGCCATCACAGTTTAGGACTTGCCCCGACACGTCGAACAGGAACTGGCTGAATTGTGTCCACTGAGTTGACGGGTACACGATGTTGGGGGGGATGATGGGTAAATAGCATATCATAAACTTCCCCTCTGCCCGCACGGTCGCAGCCCTCGTGCCGACGCCGTAGTTCCACGAGTTAAACGAGCATTTGTATACAAGGGGGTTGTGTTCCTCGTACGAGTAGTCATAGATAGCCGTGATCACGTTATTGGGTATATACTCGATCCAGGCACGTGCGTGTGTAGTCGCGAGGTCAAACACGCCAAGCCTAGTCGTATAGGTACAGTCAACGTAGGCCCTTGCAGCCTCGAGTGGCTGTACCTCTTGTGTGAGGGGCTCCTCCACGTAGCCCTTATAGGTGACGACCCTGCACCGCGAGAAGCCTATCATCTCCTCTACTCCCCTCTCAGTGGGTAGCTTCAGGCTGCGGACAGTCCCATTCAAGAGCTTCTCCTCAACCTTCCTGAACTTGAGGTCTACTAGCTTCCATGTTGACCCCCGGATTATGGCGAGCTTGGTTTGGTTGAGACCTGCGCCTATGTACACTGCGTAGATTGTGCCTGTATGCTTGTCTCGAACTGCGTAGCTCAACCTGTAACCCTCGGACGGCGTGACGCCTAGGGGTGTGTCGGCAGGCAGGAGAACGTAGCGATCCTCATACTTGTACTCTCCAAGTATCTTTACGGTGAGGTTTACGTGGCCCTCGATGCGCGCTGCCATTTCAGATGCTCTCTGCAATGCGTCCCAGTACCCAGAGGCCGGGATAAGGATAGGAGGCCCTGCTACGAGCATTACCACTGCTGCAAGCGCCAGGACAATCAGAACTATTAACAGTATCTCCCTCCAGTACGGGGACATAAACACCACCGCTTTATTACTTTAATTTTTTATTTTAAAATTTTTTATTTAAATTTTACGGATCTCACAGGGCTGGGTACTGGAGGAACCGGATAGAAGTCGACGTTGTTATCCCAGAGCTAGGCTTGGGCTTCGAAGTCAAGTCCAGGGCAGATGGGCCTGCCGCCTAGCGATAGGCCATTGTTTTTTCCTATGAAACCAAATATATAGCTAAAATTGCTTGAGATACGGGTGATTGTGCCATGAGTGCTGGTGCAGAACTTTTTATTGATGAATATACCAATGGCATCAGCGAATCTAGCAAAGGCTTCTCATACAAAAAAAGCATACCCTTAAAGTGGTTTTTCAGGTGTCACCTGGGGCTAGTTTAGACGTTGCTCTAGACTATTCTCCGCTGTCCTTTCGGCTGAAGGAGGCGTTAGAACCCCAGTTCAGGGGTTTAGAGCGAAAGTGGCCCGTGAGGAGCTTGGTGGGGTTGCTACTTTGCTGCAGAAATGCCGGGCGGTTGTCCTCGGGGGTTGTTAGGTTTCTCTACCTAGTATTAGCGTTACTCCCAGCTCGCTTGCCCTCTTGGCTAGGTGTCTTGCCACCTCCTCTGGCGCTGTCTGAACTGCTAGTACCCTTAACTCGGCCTTCCTGCCGGTGAACTTCTCGGCGGCCTCCACGGCCTTCAGCAGCTGGGCTAGAGCCTCCTCAGCCTTCTCCAAGCTGGGCACGGAAGACTTCACCTCAGCCACGGCCAGGGGCTCCAGGCACAGCACGTCCACCTCCCTGAAACCGTCTACAGGCAGAGTGGCGTGTACTATGGGCTGGCAGGTGTAGCCCCGCGCCTCAAAGTACTCTGAAACCCACCGGGCCGTGTAGAACTCAAGCCCAACACCCAAAGCCTGTTGAAGTTCTCTAATAGCAGACTTAACCCAGTCCACGTCAGCCTTCAACGCCTCCTGTCCCTCCCTAAGCGACCTAACCTCCTCCCAGAGCTTCTTTTGGTCTTCTCTCAAAGCCTTCACTTCCTCCCATAGCTTATTCGTGTTCTCCCACAGTTTGTTCAGGTTCTCCCATATCTTGTTCAGGTTTTCCCACGTCTTGGCCTGCTCCTCCCCCAGGCTGTCCAGCCTCTTCAGCACCTCCAGTACGCCGAGGTACCCCGCCACCGCGTACCTAAACTCGACGTCCTTCTCCAGCAACTCGAGCATCTTTTTCTTAAGCGAGCTACTCATCGCACCCTCTTTACGAAAGTCGATATTTGGCTTATATAATAAGCTTCACGCTGACCCCCGAGAGCAGGGCTTTTGGTTGTAGACCCGCCCGAAGAGCGGGTTGTAGCTCGGGCACGCGAGGACTGCTCATGTGGGCCACCTGCCTTTTAAGTGTTGTCTAGAGCCGGCTTGGTCTACAGCGTACTCGATCGGTACTAGCGGGGATAAGGGGCTTTAGTGCTTCACCGGCAGTGTCCGCAACGGGGGCTCCTGCGGTGTATTCTGGTTTTTGTATACATATTTGCGTAAACTTTATCAGAACCTCTAGGCACGATATAGTGGGTGGTGTGGATGAGAGAGGCTCCGACAGAAGTTGTATCTGTTAGGGTGAGGAGGGAGTTGAAGGAGGAGGCTAGGGCTCTGGGGATAAACTTGAGGGAGGTTGTGGAGAGGGCTATTGAGGAGGAGGTTAGGCGTGTTAAGAGGGAGAAGTTTAGGAGGCTTCTGGGGGAGGCTCTTGAGGCAATGGATGTAAGCGTGGAGGAGTGGGTGAGGGCGGTGGAGGGGGACAGGGCTGAAAGGTGAGGCACAGTGTACCTGCTGGACTCGTCGGCGCTTTACCCCCTAGTTCTGGCCCTGGGGGAGGGTGTCCTCGACGTGGCTGGCAGAGTGTCTATCCTCACCTTGACCCCCTACGAAGTCGGAAATGCTGTGTGGAAGGAGTATAGGGCTGGCGGGATCAAGAGGCTGGAGCCCGTTGTAGAGCTTTTCAGCAGTATTCTCGGGGAGTTTAGGAGGGTAGACCCGCTGGAGTACTGGAGCAGCATACTCAGCCTGGCCGTCAGGGAGAATCTCTCGTTCTACGACGCCTCCTACCTGTACGTGTCGAGGGTGCTCGGCCTTGTGCTCGTATCGGAGGACAGCGACCTGAAGAAGTACCCCGACGTTATCAGCGTGCGCGAGTTTATCGACAGGCTACGCGCACCAGACGAGGGTGGGTAGGCCCGCTAGAGCGCCGGCGGGCATTGGAATTACTGCTAGTCAAGCTAATAAGTGCGGTCTGGGAGTAATAGATTGCCATGGCCCCGGAGGCTCTCGAGAGGATTAGGAGTTTTGTCCTGGAGAAGGCCTCCAGAACCAGGCTCCCAAGCGTCGTCCTCGCGGCTACTAGAGGCGGCGAGGCGTCGTTCATGAGCGTAGGCTTCAGGGACGCCGGCCGCGCGCTGCCGGCAGGCCCCGACACCCTCTACGGGGTCGGCTCGGTTACGAAGAGCTTCACGAGCCTGGCTCTGCTGAAGCTGGAGGAGCAGGGCCTATTGAGCCTTGAAGACCCCGTGGGCAAGTACGTCCCCCTGGACTTGAGGGTCAAGGGCGAGCCTGTGAGGCTCTGGCACTTGATGACCCACACGTCTGGCATACCGGCGCTAGCCTACGCGGAGGCGCTCATAAGGGGGCTCGAGGGGGAGGCCGAGGCGTGGCTACCAGTGGCCAGCCCCGAAGACGTCCTGGCCATTCTCTCGGGGGCGGGCGACTGGGCTGAAGCTAGGCCGGGGGAGCGCTTCTTCTACCTCAACGAGGGCTACGTCCTGCTCGGCAGGGTTATAGAGAGAGTCTCGGGGAGGGCCTACAGGGACTACGTCGAGGAGGAAATCCTGAGGCCCCTCGGGATGGCGCGCTCGACGTTTAGGCGCGAGGTCGTCGAGTCAGACGGGGATGTCGCGAAGCCCTACCTGCTGGCGGGGGACGGGTTGGAAGAGGGGAGGTTCCCGTGGGGCGTCGAGGCGGACGGGGGGCTCTGGAGCTGTGCTAGAGACCTGGCACGCTACCTGGATTTCCTGATTAGGGGCGAGCCCCGTCTCGTCTCGCGCGAGAGGCTCGCAGAGGCCTTTAGGCCTAGGGTCAGGGCTCCCTGGAGCGTCTACGGCGACGAGTCGTACGGGTACGGCTGGATAATCACCGAGAGGTTCTACGGTGGGAGGCTCGTCAGCCACGGCGGCTCAGTGCTCGTCTACACGGCGTGGGTTGGCTTCCAGCCGGAGAAGGGGGTGGGGGTTGCGGTGCTCGCGAATGGCAGTGGGTACCCTCTGTCAAACCTCGGCATGTACGCGTTGGCAGTGCTGCTCGGCGAAGACCCCCTTGAGATTCCGAGCTTGAGGGTCGGCGAGCTCCTCGACAGGCTTAGCGGCGACTATGCCGGGTTCCGCGGCTTCTTCAAGGCTAGGGTTAAGAGGCTGGGGTACGTGCTCCTGCTGGAGATGGGCGGGAAGTATAGCGCCGTAACTGTACCGCTCTTCTACGAGAAGAGCGAGGGCGGCAGGCACTACTTCTACACGGGGGCTGGCGGGATGAAGACGTATGCAGAGTTCCGCGAGGAGGGCGGTAGGGTAGTACTGCTGTACGAGAGGTACAAGTTCGTTAAACAGTACTCCCCGTGAGCCCTAGAGCTCTGGCTCTGCGTTGAGCGGGCTCGTGGGGGTAGAGTGCCTCAGAGGCCTAGCCTCCGGAGAATGCAGTCAGCGGCAATCACGACTAGCGGTATGTAGGCGAGGCCCAGCAGATCCCGGAGCGTTAGCGGGTACGTCTCAAATATCCACTGGAGCGGCGGGATGTAGACTATCGCGAGGAGTATGGAGAGCTGGGCTAGGAGGCTGAGTGCAATCCATTTGTTCCGCAGGAGTGAGGCGTCTATTGGGAAGCCTTTCTTCTTCCTAGATACGAGGAGGTTGCCCATCTGGGCTAGCACTATCCCCGTGAAAGTCATTGTCACGCCCCTGAGGTAGACTGGGCTCGACGGGTCTAGAGTTGCCCCAAGAGCCCAGCCGCCCTCGTGCCAGGCCCTGATACAGTTGTAGAGGGCGAGGGTCGAGGCGATAAGCCCTATTATGAACGACCTGAGGATGACTTTCCTGTCGAAGAGCCTCTCGCTCTTGCTCTTCGGGGGCTCGTCCATGACCCCCTCCTCCGGCGGCTCCCTGCTGAGGGCCACTGAGGGCAGGACGTCGATGCCCAGGTCTATTGCGAGCACCTGCGTCACCGTGAGTGGCAGTGGGATGTTGAAGGTGATGAAAGCCAGGAACGGTATTAGCTCTGCCCAGTTGTGGGCGAACACGTACGTTACGAACTTCTTTATGTTGTCGAATATCGCTCTACCTGCTTCGATACCCCTGACTATAGACGCGAAGCTGTCGTCGAGGAGTATTATGTCTGCGACCTCCCTCGCCACGTCCGTGCCGGTAACACCCATAGCCACGCCTACGTCTGCCTCCTTGAGCGATGGGGCATCGTTCACCCCGTCACCTATCATTGCAACGACCTCCCCATTCTTCTTCAGCACCCTGAGGATTCTGAGCTTCTGCTCCGGCGTCACGCGCGAGAATATGACTTCCCCTTCCCTGAGCACCCTGGAGAGCTCCTCGTCGCTCATCTTTTCAAGGTCAACTCCCCGTATCACCCTCGCACTCTCCCCGACTACCCCCACTTTCTTCGCTATCGCCTTGGCTGTTGGGCCGTAGTCGCCTGTCAGCACCACTATCTTTATCTTCCCCCTCTTCGCCTTCGCGACGAACTCCGGGACTTCGGGCCTCGGCGGATCCATGATCCCGATGAGGCCGAGGAAGATCAACTCCGAGTCGCTCTCCGTGCCCTCGCCGAAGGCCACGCCTATCACCCTCAGACCGGCCTCCCCGAACTCGTGTATCTTCTCCTCGATCCTCGCGCGTATACCGTCACTCATGGGCTCCACGCTGCCGTCGACCATGATGTACGCGGAAGAGTTCAGCACGCCCCTCGGTGCGCCCTTGAGGAAGAGGTACTTCTTCCCACCCCTCGCGTAGACGCTGTACATCGTCTTCTTGACGGGGTCTAGGGGCTTCCTGTACTCAAGCCTGAACTCGTCGAGGAGCTTCTCCCTGTCAATGCCGTACTTCAGGGCTGCAACTATTATTGCCCCGTCCGTCGGGTCGCCTATGACGCGCCAGCCCCTCTCTCCCTCCCTTGGAGGCTGTAGGTAGGAGCTGGAGGAGAGCGAGGCGGCTACGAGCAGTTTCTCGAGAACGGGGTCTCTCGACTCTGCCCTCTGCCCGTTCAAGAGGAACTCTCCGAACGGCTCGTAGCCCTGGCCTGTCACCTCGTAGTCCCTGTCGTACACCCATACTCTCGACACCATCATTTCCCCCTTTGTAAGCGTGCCAGTCTTGTCGGTCGCGATGACTGTTACGCTCCCGAGGGCCTGGACTGTAGATAGCCTCTTGACGAGGACATTCCTCTTAACCATGTCCAGTACTGCCAGGGCGAGGGCCATCGACACTGTTATCTGGAGGCCTTCGGGGACGAGGGAAGTCATCACACCTATCATGAAGAGCATGCTGTCGTAGATGCTCTGGTGTAGCCACACAAGGCTCAGGAGGAAGAACACGAACCCAACAGTCATTGCTATCGCGAAGGTGTGCCTTGCGAGGCTGGATATCTCGCGCTCGAGGGGGCTTTCCTCTTCTCCCACCTCCCCCGTTAGCTTAACGACCCCGCCAAACACCGTCCTGGGGCCTGTCGCGAAGACCACCGCTTTGCCTGACCCCCTCACTACGGTCGTGCCCGCGAGTACCACGTTGGGCATCTCAAAGTAGGAGGAGTACTCCTCCTCGAGGTTATCGGTGAATTTTGGCTGGGGCACGGACTCCCCTGTGAGCGGTATGTTGCTCACCCAGAGGTCGTGGGCCTCTATCAGGACGGCGTCTGCCGGAACTTTGTCCCCCTCCTCGACTATGATTACGTCGCCCGGGACTATCTCGCTCGTGTGCACGAGGGCAGGCTTCCCGTCGCGCAGGACTTTCGCGTACGACGGCATCCACGCCCTTAGCTTCTCGAGCGCCTTCTCTGCCCTCCACTCCTGGAGGGTGTTCAGCGTGGCGTTGAAGGCCGTCAGGGCGAGTATCGCGAGGCCGAGCTGCGTAGAACCTATAGCCAGGGACAGGACTGTCGCTATTATCAGTAGCAGGGATAGTGGGTCTGAGAGGTGCCTCAGAAACCTCCTCAGGTTCCTCCACTTCTTCCTCTCAGCTACTAGCGTATTCGGCCCGTACCTTGAGAGCCTCCTCCTAGCCTCCTCCCAGGATAGCCCGGCGGGGGAAGTGCCTAGTGTCTCGAAGAGTTGTTCTGGAAGCAGTGGCTTCACACGTATTCACCGGAGTATACCCCGTAGCCATGTAAAGCGAGGATTCTTTAAGAATATTATTCTCGGAACTTGCACTTTCAGCAAATCTTGAATAAAAAATGTTCAGTGCCTGAGGCCCCTAATCCTAGGCCTGTCAAAAAACTACCTCGAATCTCTCGGCCTGCCAGACGACAAGTATGGATGCTATACACGCGAGTAACGAGAGTACGGCAAGTCCCGAGATTGGGATGCCCTCAAACCCCTTAATTACCGCTGAGGTCGAGACGGAGAACTTGTACGTCATGGGAGCGCCTCTCCTACAGGCGCCAGTCACTGGGTCGCACTGCAGGACGTCTGTTGTAAGCACGCCTAAGCCAGAGTCCAGTAGGCCGTAGTCGTCGAAACGTAGGTTGCCGCTAATGTTTATCCTGACGGGTATGCCCTGAACCCTACCAGTAGTGGAGAGCACCACATCTACACTCTTGCCCTTGTTGGCACTGCTGTATACGAGTCCTGCCGCTTTCAGCCTGTTGAACACTACGCGCACGCTGTCTGTCGAGATAGGGCTGTTATCGAGGCTCCCGCCGTTCAGCTGCACTATCACGCTCTCGTTAGCATAAACGCCGGTGCAACCAGTGGACGGGCTACACGTGTCCACGCTAAAGTCTAGGATCTTGTTCACACCGCCCGCTGTGGCCCCAGCGTACGCGGAGTACAGGGCGCCTAGAGCCGTGAGGCCTATTAGGAGAACCAGCACTGCTTTGGCGATAGTGCTGAGCCCCGGCTTAACGAATAACACGTCAAAGAAGAAGCGCCTCATGGAGGCGTAGACCCTGAGCAGGCCCAGCCTCTCGTAGCTCACGGATAGAGGTAGGAGCGCTATACCCCCTATGAAGCCGCCGGCGTGGGCGAAAACCGCGACGCCGAGGCTCGCGCCAAGGTAGCCCTGCAGTATCTGTGTCGCGAACCAGAAGATTATGTAGGCCGCGGCGCGCGTCGTGAAGCAGAGCGGTATGAAGAAGTAGAAGAAGCACATTGTGAGCCTAGTCCCGGGGAAGAGCAGGAGGTATGCCCCCAGGATGCCGCTTATAGCCCCGCTAGCGCCCAGAGCCGGGACAAAGGCGGAGGACGCGCCCTCTATTGGCAGGAAGGCCGTGTGGAACACTGTCGCGAATAGGCCGCTCATAAAGTACAGCCACAGGTAACGCTTGGAGCCTAGAGCCGCCTCGACCTGCCGCCCGAACGAGTAGAGATAGAGCATGTTGAAGAATATGTGGGCTAGGTTGGCGTGCAGGAACATGCTCGTGAACACCCTGTACAGCTGGCTGGGCTTCAGTATCAAAGCGGGGACGAAAGCCAGGGACTGAACCCACCTGTCTTCGACAGCCACAAAGCCGTTCCCCGCAGATGTCGCCAGGTAGACGGCGACGTTCGTTGCTACGAGGGCTATCGTGGCAACAGGCCTGTGCCTCTCGAGCTCCTCGTAGTGTGGGTACGCGATACCCATCGCGCTCGTAAACTAAGTCGTCGAGGCGCTATTATACTTTAGCGGCTGACTAGTTCTAAGAGCCTCCACAGCTCGGGCGCTCTAACCCCTTTGCGCTCTTCAAGCCACCTCAGGTACGCCTCATCCAGGTTCCTGGACTTGACTATGTAGTTGAAGACGTAGTCGACGTACTCGAGTACGGCTTCGCGCGTCAGAGGCGAGGAGCCGAGGGCCTCGCTGGGAGGGTACGGCAGGCCCCACAGATCCCTGTTCTCGAAGCCCTCCATTGGAGCCGAGGAGACCACGACGTCGTAGGGGCCAGGCTCGAGCAAGGGCCTGCCTTCTACTACCTTTCTCCACTCCTCGAGGTTTATCTCTCCCCTGGCCCTCGCCTTGAAGGCTAGAACAGCCAAATCGCCGCCCCGCTTTGTGTACTCTGAAGCCCTCGACCCGTAGCACTTGACCTTAGCACCGATTACTGGCATTGCGCGCAGGAGGGGTTCTTCGACCCAAAGCCAGCTCCTGTAGAAGTCGCCGTAGAGGTTCCGGAGGGATAGCTTCAGCCTAGTCCAGTTAATGAGCCCTTTCGAGTAGAGGTTCAGCTGCTTCTCGAGCTCCGGGGGGTATGGGAGAGCTATAACGACCTCGCCGCTTGCAAACTCCCTGCTTATCGTGCTCGCAAGCTTCACCCTGGCCAGTCGGAGCCTTGGAGCGAGAAGGGCTATAGGCATACGCGACTATACGTGTAAGTTCCTTCACTCACGCTTAAAATTTATCTCTACCTGAACACAGGACATAGGCTTAGAGGAAAGAAGATGAAAATCGTGGAATTTGAGAGGATTATTTTGAGGACGTTAGAAGACTGCTGAACCTTTCTCTAAGCGAGGACGCGATCCCGGACAAGACGTTAAGAAGGATAACATTTGATGACCCAAACTACGACGGCAAGTACGCGCTAGTAGCGGTTGAAGACGGAAAGCCCATTGGCTTCGTCCTGGGGGTGAGGAGGAGAAGAGAACCGAAGGAGCTCGTTGATGTGCAAAGGAACCTGGCCTGGGTCAAGGTCTTTGCGGTTAAGGAGGAATATCGAGGTAAGGGAGTTGCTACCGCATTATTTGATGAATTAGAGGAGAGGCTGAGGGAAGATGAAAGCGAAAGGGTGAGGGTTTCAGACTACTCCTGCGGCATCTATTCTGTAGAGTGGATTTGAAGTACCAGGACGGAGTCTCGTTCCTGCAGAGGAGAGGCTACCGGAAAGTGGGGGAAGCCGTAGACTACGAGATAGACCTGCTTGACTTTTATGTGCCGAGGAGAATCCTAGAGGCCGACACGGGGCCGGCTACCGTCAGAAGGGCTGGAAGAGAAGACGAAGACAGGGTATTAAGCTGGATAAGGTCTGAATTTTCAGTGTACTGGGAGTACGAGGCAAAAGCAGTATTTGGTTACGAAAAGCCGAAAGTGTGGATAGCAGAGGATGACACAGGGCTCATAGGCTTCGCAGTTTATAGCGCACTTGAGCCGCACTGGTTTGGGCGTTTCGGCGAAGTCGAGGCAGAAGGGAATAGGTTTTATCCTCCTATTCAACAGCCTTAGGAGCATGAGAGAAGAGGGCCAGAGAATAGCCGTCATCCCCTGGACTAGCCACCTGTTCTTCTACACTCAGGTTCCAGGGATAAAGGGGATAAGGCACTATGGATAATGGAGAAGAAATTATAGTCTCTTTTTGTCTCTTTCAATGTACTGCCGGGAGTAATCCCCCTCAGTACTCGAGTAGTCTCTCTATCTTCTCGAGCGCCTTTAGGCCGGAACCCGTGAGGGGGGCCAGGACGCTCTCCCCCCTGTCCACCAGGCCCTCTTCGGCGAGCCGGCGGATCGCGGGGACAACCGTAGCACTCGTGGGCTCCACCAGGATGCCTTGCTTCGCGAGAGTCTTCAAGCCCTCGACAATACCTCTCTTGTCTACGACGACCAGCCCCCCGCCGCTCTCCCTAATGCTCTCGACGACCTCGCCCAGCCTCGGCGGGTTCGGAACCATGATCCCATCTGCTACTGGTTCCGCTTCAATATTCTCGTAAGGCTTCCCGTGCAGCGCCTCGTAGAGGATGGGGTTCGAGGCTGACTGCACCGCGAACATCCTGGGCCTTGAGCCGGAGTAGCCGTACTCGTGGAGCCTCTTGAAGCCCAGGTATACCCCGAGGAAGAGCCCCCCGCTGCCGACAGGGGCTACGACTGCATCAGGAACACCGTTCTCCTCGTAGAATTCGTAGGCTATTGTCGCGTTGGCCTCGGGGAAGAAAGGGCTCCAGAGGTGGCTGGCGTAGAAAGCGTTGCCCAGCTCGCCTAAGGCCCGCCTGGTAGCCTCTCCCCGTCCCCCCTCGACCTCCACTAGCCTGGCACCATAGAGCCTTATCTGTAGTTTTTTCCCATGGGGGGCTGTGGCTGGAGTGTAGATCCTGCAGTTTATCCCCGCGGCAGAGGAGTAAGCCGATATAGACGCACCCGCATTCCCAGAGCTGTCCTCAACTAACTCGGCAACCCTCGAGGCCTTCAGGTTTGTTACCATCAGGCTTGAACCCCTATCCTTGAAGGAGCCCGTCGGGTTCAGGAACTCCAGCTTGAAGAAAACCCTTAGGCCGAGCATTTCGACTTTCAATGTTGGAGTCCCGCCCTCCCCCAGGGTGACCGGCTCGGCCCTATCTACCAGGGGCAGTGAGGCCCTGTACCTCCACATGCTCCTTAGGCCATGTACGGGCCTGAACTCGAAGGAGTCGCAGGATACCTGTAGCGGCGCCCCGCACTCGCACCTCCACATGAGGGAGCCAAGCCTGTACTCCCGCCCGCAGTCCGGGCACTTCAGGGTGCAGGGCACGCTATATCATACTCACAAAATAGTTATAGTTGTTTTTGCTCGAGTAGAGCCTTCACGTCGCACAGATCCCGGACATCGCTTCCAACGTTGAGGACTCTTAGCCCCTGCAAGGCGTTCTTCACTCTCTCGCATATAGCTGTATTGTCGTCCACGAAAATAGCGTCCTCTGGGGCTAGCTCCAGAGACGCGAGTATCCGCTTGATCATCTCCTCCTTGAAGGGGTGTGGCTCTACAACGATCAAGTCGAAGTACTCCTTCAAGCCTAGGGCCTCGAGCGCGGCTAGGGCCTGCTCCGGGTTATTCCAGCTAGCGACGGCGAGCAACAAGCCCTTAGACTTCGCAAGCGCTAGTAGCTCCCTTGCACAGGGGTTCAGCCTTATCGTATTCCCGTGTGAGTCAGTGACCGCGTCTTCGGAGACCCTCCTGTAGGGAGGACTCGTACTCGAGATGTCGGGGTGGCTCCAGAGAGTCCTGTCCAGGTCGAGTATTAAGAGCTTCATGAGGTGGACTCCCCTGTAGCTTAAATAAGCTTAGCGCTCTCCATGAAAACTCAGTGTGAAATGGACTCATCACGCATCAGCTCGTCTCTTCCTCATCCCCCTATTCTCCTAACACTCAGGGCCTTATAAACTCCCACTCGCCGCGACGCCTCAGCGCTTAAACATGCTAGCCCGGGAGGCTAGGCCTCTGGCCTCAAGAGCTTGGCCATCACTATGTACCTCCTCCCCGAGAAAAAAGCCTCCCCTAACGGTCGGTAGCCTCTCCTATAGTAAAGGAGTAGGGCTGGGTTCTCGGCGTCGACGTCCAGTACAATTCCCACCCCGCCAATCCTACCGCAGGCCTTCTCGGCAGCGCTCAGCGCGAGCGAGCCGTAGCCGCGCCTCCTAACGGCAGAGGCCAGGAACAGGAGGTGGCAGTAGTTCTCCAATCCACGCGTAGCCGCCCAGTACCTTAGAGACTGCCCGAGCCAGCCGGCAACCTCGAGTAGTCCTCTTGGCCCCAGGCTTCTCGCGAGCAGCCAGAGTGCACGCCTGGAGACGCGCGTCCAGCGGAAGGCGAAGCTTAAAACGGCGACCGCTACAGTTACGCCCTTTTCCTGGACGCAGACGCTCAACAGCGCTCCTTCCCTGAGGAGCTCTCCGATAGCCTCGAAGAAGCTGAGGACGCGGCTCTTTTCGCGGAAGACTCTCGTGAAGAGGGGATCTCCCCTGAAAGCCCAGTAGAGCGTCTGCGGGGCTCGAGGGCAGCGGCGCGACAAACCCAGCACATGGTTTATACGTTTTAAGCTGTATAAAAGTGGCGTGAGAGTCGCACTCCACCAGTTAACGGTTAGGGGGGACAAGTTAGAGAACCTCCGTAGAGTGTTGGCGGAGATCGATAGAGTTGATGCCGACCTGCACGTCTTCCCGGAGTACCTGATGGGGGTCGGCGAGAGGGGCGTTACGAGGGAATTTGTCCACGGGAACTCTGAGCCGCTCAGCGGCGACTTTGTGGGCAGTGTTGTCGACAAGAGCAGGGAGAGGGGTACTGCGGTTGTCTTCTCTGCCTTCCTGAGAGAGGGGGAGGGCGTCTACAACGCCGCTATCCTAGCCAATAGGGGGAGAGTGGAAGCCGTCTATAGAAAGATCCACCTCTTCGACGCCTTCGGCTACAGGGAGTCGAACATCTTCAAGCCAGGGGAGAGCCTAGCGGTAGCCAGGCTGGGCGAGTTCACAGTGGGTCTAGCCGTGTGCTTCGACTTGAGGTTCCCGGAGCTCTTCAGGGCCATGGCGCTGAGGGGCGCCGACCTCTTCACCGTCCCGTCTGCGTGGTACAAGGGCCCCTACAAGGTCGAGCAGTGGCGGGCGCTCACAGCCGCCAGGGCCCACGAGAATACTGCGTACCTCGTCGCTGTCGACCAGGCCGGCCAGTTTTTCGCGGGGCACAGTACTGTCGTGACACCTATTGGCCACAGGCTCGTCGAGCTGGGGGAGGCGGACAGGACAATCCAGGTAGACCTCGACTACGGTGAAGTCGAGGAGGCTAGGAGGGCTGTTCCCGTGTTGGAGTTATTGAAAAAAGAGCTATACGCTGGGTGGTATGGGGCGTAGCGTCGTGATGCCCAAGCGTCAGAATAGCTTCTCAAGTACTCCGGGAACCTCCCAGAGGGAGCCTACAACCGCCACTCTCAGCTTCTTGTCGAGTATGGGGCTGTTGCGGCCCCAGTCTACCAGCACAGCCCCCATCCCCGCGTTCAGAGCGCCTGCGAGGTCTTCTTGTGGGCTGTCGCCCACGTGCACGGACTCCTCGGGCTCGGCGCCTACGGCCGCTAGCATCTCCCGGAATGGCTTCGCGTCGGGCTTGAGGGCCTTAACCTCGTCGGCGTAGACCTGGACTTTAAAGTACTTTCCTAGGCCTGCCTTGTCGAGGAGCACGCGCGTCACGTAGCCCGGCCAGAATATCACGTTGCTCGTGACGGCTAGCGTGTAGCCTGCTTCTGACAGGGATTCGAGCGCCTGCATGGCCCCTTCTAGGGGCAGTTTCCCCGCATCTACAGTGTTCACAGCTCTAGCTACAGCCCAGTAGAGCTCGTACTTCGAGGTAAAGCCCAGGGAGTCGAGGAATATGCTAGTTGAACTGGCTATAATGTCGTCCTCGTCTACAACTCCCATCCTCCGGGCCCTCTTGACGGCCGAGTAGGCCTTCTTGATGGAAGCGTAGACGTCCTCGGGGCTCCGCCCCACTGCCTCGGCGAGGGCTTCAGCTACAGCCCTGTAGAACACGTCTATGCTGAGTAGCGTCGACCAGACGTCGAAGCTTACTGCTCTCACGTTACAATAGGGAGTGTCTTCTGGGTAAATTGTTTTCGGCTCCTAGGCGTGGGAGCACGCCCCTATGCGGAGTACACTCAGAGCCCCACGCGGGCGGTGGAGAAGAGTGCGACGGGGGACGACGGCCAGCCTGGGGGCAAGTAGAGGAAAGCGGTGCTAGGGCTTCGAGCCGACGACGAGAAAGTAGTCCTTGTACACCCTCAGGTCGTCAAGCCTGAAGAACCAGGGGAATAGCTGTTTAAAGGAGTCTAGGACTTTCTTGTGCTCTTCGGGCGGGTGGGGTGTAAGCCTCGAGCCTGGAGTCCAGTCGACAGCTATGAAAACACCGTTATCGGCCAGGACTTCCCGGCAGTTCTTGAGGAATACTCTAAGATCGGCTAGGTGGTGGAGAGTAGCAACGGTGGTTATTAGCTTGACTGAGCCTCTCCGGAGAGGCGGGTGGTGCGCGTCTGCACAGGCTAGATCCATAACCCCCCTCTCGTAGGCCTGGATGAAGAGGGTTTTTGCTTTCTGTAGTGCCAGAAGATCCAGGTCAAGCGTTACTACGTATGCACCCCTGCTTGAGGCTTCCACTAGAGCCCTTAGGTTCTCCCCGAAGCCTGTGCCCACGTCTACAGCTACAGGCGCCCCCAGCTCCCTGAGGTACCTGGTGTACAAGTCCCGTAGCTCATCTCTCAGCAGCCTCACAGGCATTATTAGGTAAGCAACCAGAGGGGTAAAAAAGACTGTTTAAACGGGTAGAGAGCCGAAAAGCATTTTAGCGGGGGTAGAAGCAGGGAATTTTAATGAGCTTCCCGGAGGTTCTACAAGTCGAGCCCACGAACACGTGCAACCTCTCGTGCATCATGTGCGTCAGGAGGACTTGGCGCCAGGCAGACTTCGGGTACATGAGCTGGAGCCTCTTCAAGAAGATAGTCGACGAGTCTACAGGCAGGATCAGGAGGCTCGCGCTGTACGGCTTCGGGGAACCCTTAAGCCACCCGCGCTTCGTGGACTTCGCGGCCTACGCGAGGACAGTACTGGGGGACGGGGTATTCATTCACTTCGTCACCAACGGAACCCTGATGGACGGCAACACTGCTAGGCGAGTATTCGAGGCTGGAGTTGACCAGGTAGCGTTCAGCGTCGACGCGCCCGACATTAAACCCTTGAGCGAGATAAGAGTCGGCGCTCAGCACTATAACGTCCTGGGGAACCTCAGGGAGACTGCGAGAGTCAAGAGAGACTACGGCGCAAGAGTCGGGGTAGCAGTAGTGCTGATGAAGAGGAACTATAGGATGTTGCCGGAAATCGTAGAGAGAGCGGGAGAGCTCGACCTGGACTTCGTCGTAGTCTCCCAGATGGTTCCGTACCACCCCGCCTTGGTGGGCGAGGCCGTCTACACCACAGCGAGCAGGGAGGCCGTAGAGTTTTTCAGGGAGGCTGGCGGCGAGCTCGATTCCCTCGCCAAGGAAGCCGTATACGACAGCCTACTAGCACACTACAAGTACGTCAGCTCCGGGAGGCAACGCCTCTACCTCCAGCTCGTCGAGAAGATAGCTTCAAGGGGCTACAGCGTCAACGCCGACATCGCCAGGGACGCCATCAAGCGCGAGAGCCTCCTCAAGGACGTGGAGGAGTACATCGAGAGAGCCAGAGAACACGCGAACAAGTACGGCATTGAGGCTAGGCTCCCCAGCGTGTACGCCGACTCGCTCAAGCGCACATGCCCCTACGTAGACGAGAATGCAACGATGATACTGTGGGACGGGAGCGTAGCGCCATGCATGGATCTGGCTTACAACCACCCCCTTTACACCAACTTCCACGTCAAGAGCATTAAGGCCGTCCGCTTCGGCAACGTCACCCAGGAGAGCATAGAGGATGTGTGGAACAAGCCCAGTTACGTGCAGTTCAGGAGGGTCAGGAGGAAACTGCCGTCCAGCGTCCCCTGGTGCGCGGACTGCCCATTTGCCACGAAGAAGTGCTGGTTTGTAGACGCCAACGAGTACGACTGTTACGGCAACGAGGTTGGCTGCAACGAGTGCATATACAGCGCAGGGCTAGCACACTGTATACTCTAGACTTTCACGAGGCTCTGCTGCACTGTTATGACTCCGCTCACCCTCCTCAGCTTCGAGGCGAGACCCCTGATCTCCGCCCCCCTCCCGTGCACCGCGATGACCTCGACGCACTTCTCCTCTGTGAGGTGCACGTGTATGCTACCGCGTATCAAGCCCGTGTAGTCGTGCTGGGCGTCCACCACGCCGTACACTGTCTCGCCCCTAGAGTGGTCGTAGACTACTACGAGGCTCCCAGCGTACACTGCGTCGTCCTCGAGGGCCTGGCTATGCAGTAGCATGACCGCGTCCCCCACGAGCCTGGACCTGTTGCTTACCCCCGTCTTTACCTCAAGCTCCTCGAGGGCCTTGAAGACCTCATCCGGAAGGGTTACAGATATCCTCCTCACGGAGCCACACCGGTAGGAGAGGCGGAGAGGTACGTAAAATAGCTATTGCTTCTTCGGTACGTCCACGACCTTGAAGCCCTGGGCAGAGATGTTTCTAAAGTCTAGGAGCAGTAGGTGCCTCTCGTCCCCGCCGCCGCACCAGTACTCGCCGCCGGCAACCTCGCTGTCCAGGACTACTGGGAGCTCTCTAGCGTGGCCTATTGGAGGCACGCCTCCCGGGGTGTACCCAGTGTACTCGACGACTTCCTCGGCTCTCGCTAGCCTCAACTTCCTGTAGCCGAGCAGTTTCGCCAGTTTAGCCTGGTCGACCCTCCTGTCTGACCTGACGACAACCAGGACAACGTCTCCAGTGTCGGACACGAACACTACTGTCTTGGCTATTCGCGTCTTGTCCACGCCCAGGCTCTTCGAGGCCATTTCCGACGTGGCGGCCTCGGGTACCTCGACAAGCCTGTAGGGAATCCCGCGGGACTTTAGAAACTCCTCGAGGTCTCTGGGCCCAAGCAATGGGTTCACCGAGTGATCCTTATCTCCTTCAAGTCTTCAAGGTAGCTTCTACCAGGCCCCTCGGTGAAGTGCTTGCGCGCCGGCTCGAGGATTCTCACGAGCTCCTCGGCTACTGCTGCCTTGAGGTCTTGGGGGTGGACTCTCCTCTCCTTGAACTTCTCCTCGAGCTCCCGGTAGCTCGAGAAGGTCACCCGCTCGCCTGTCTTC
Source organism: Infirmifilum lucidum (assembly GCF_014876775.1). NCBI lineage: Archaea > Thermoproteati > Thermoproteota > Thermoprotei > Thermofilales > Thermofilaceae > Infirmifilum > Infirmifilum lucidum. The sequence goes on from NZ_CP062310.1 coordinate 183,706, forward strand.
CTGTTGACGACCTCGAACGGCTCCACGCGATCCCTGAAGACTATGTAGCGGGTTATCTCTAGCACGGGGTTTAGCTCGGCTTCGCCTGCCGGGCAGAAGGCCTGCATGACCTTCCTCCTAACCTCCTCCTCGCTGTCGTGGATGAATATGGCTGTCTCGGGCTTCGACTTGGACATCTTCACGTCGACCAGGATGTTCGAGAACTCCTCCTTGTTCCCCGCCTTCTTGGCCTCGACGAGCCTCCTCCAGGCTTCCTGGTCTAGGCCCAGCCCCGGGAGCAGGTGGTGGTGCAGGGCTACGGGCTTGTAGCCGAAGGCCTTCTCGCCTATATCCATGGCTATGACGTGGGCCTTCCTCTGATCCATGCCGCCGTGGGCTATGTTCACCCCCAGGGAGAAGATGTCCGCGACTTGCATCGGCACGTACAGCAACTGGGCGAAGCTGAGGGCCTCCGCCTCTCTTCTGCCGAGTACCGTTATAGACCGCCTAACCCTAGAGAGAGTAGTGTCCATCGAGACCTTCACGACGTTCGTGAAGTAGTCGATCCCGAGCTTCTCGTACACCTCGCTCCCCATCAGGAACTTCGTCCTGTCCGGATCCCCGCCTGCAATCTTTATCGACACCCTGAGGGCCTCCTTGAAGTAGCCTCCCGCCACCCGCCTTATGGTGGACAGGTCTCCCCCGAGCTTCCTGTTAATCCAGCTGTGGTAGTCAGCCAGGAAGACCTGCGTCTCGACGCCGGCCCTCTGGAGATCCGCTACCTTCTGCATCGATATGATGCCTGTCCCCAGGTGAACCAGGCCCGAGATCTCGAAGCCAATGTAGTGCACGAGCCTCGCGCCGCTCTCGGCGAGGCCCCGCAGCCTCTCGGGGGTCAGGAGCTCCTCCGTGGGCTCTCGCGACGCCATCTCAACCAGGAAGTCGGCGTCCAATGTGGATCCCAGCTCAAAGACCAGATTAGGCTTATTTGGATTTTGATGCATGACGAAGATTGTAGGCAGTGCGTGAGCCGTATGGCTGAAGTCTACTTCGACGTCTTGCGGCACAAGCGGGAGACTGTTTCCATGTTTATGGCCATGTTCTTCCTTTGGTCGGCTCTAGCGGGGGAAGTGGGGGTTAGTGGCCTCGAGGCCACGGCGTGGTTACTCCTAGGCGTGGCTGCAGGCGTGCTGCTCCACGAGTCGATACATATAGCCACCCTCAGGGCCGTGGGCGTGAGGGAAGTCGAGATAAAGCCGTTCTACTCCAAGTGGGTGTTAGGGGTCTACGTGAAGTCCCACGGGCGGTTCAACTTCAAGGAGTTCGCCGCTGTAGCCCTAGCACCGCTCTTCACGCTGACACCACTCTCCCTGGTTGCAGCACGGCTCACAGCTGAGCCAGTGAGACTCGCGTTCATCGGGGCCGGGCTCGTGAACACTGCCGGCGCGTCGGGCGACGTCCTGCTCACGGCAGTAGCGGCGTCCGTAGGGGGCTCAAGGATATTCGACAGGGGGACAGCCGTCGAGATCCGGGGGTGTTGCATAAACCCGTACGTCCTGCTACCCATAGTATTCGTAGACTACCTCGTCTGGGCCCTCATCGGGGTCTCAATCCCGGCCTACTTCGCCTCGCTAGCCGCTTCGGGAAGCGGCGGCCTATACCTCGGCCCACTACCCCTAGTCCGCGTAGTCGTAGAGGCCACGGAGACAAGCCGCACTATCCGCACTGTAGTCGAGCCGGCATTCTACAGGTTAGTCTACGGGTCGGCACTAGCCCTAGCCTCGGCCCTGACTGCCCTGAGGTGGAAGAAGCGAGTCCTGAACATGCTCTCGAAGTAACAAGTTTACCTAGCCGAGCCCGCTAAAGCCGAGCTGTTTTAAGCCACTGTGACAGGCGTAGTTGTGTTAGTTTGATATTCCAACCAAATATTTTTAAATTTAGACCCATACTAGGCGTATGCCTGGAAGTGGTGCCGAGAAGAGAGCTACAGCTGGACTACCCTTAATAGGCGAGGAAGTCTACCTCAGGGCGCTCACAGGCTACCTCGTCGGCTCCGAGCTACTGTGCGGCGCCGGCCGTGTAGCCCTCGTCCCGCTCAACGACAGAATATGCCTCTCGCCCTCAGCCGCCATAGCTGCAGCCTACTGGTCTAAGAGCGGGCTGAAGGAAGGGGTTGTGGCAGTCTTCGAGTACAACCAGAGTAACCCGTCGGAGACGGCTGACAGAGTACTAAAGTGGGGGCCAGACACCATCGCAATACTCTTTGGCGGCGAGAGCAGGCTAGGCGACGTGAACAGGTATGCCATAGACTTCCTCAGAGCCCTCAGGGACAGGGGCTTCAAGGGCCGGCTAGTAATACACGTGCGCACGTGGCTCGCGACGAAAGGCCTAGAAAACGTGCTGGCAGACCCAGAGCTCGCCAGGTACCTAGAGTCCTTGCCAGAGATAAGGGTCTTCACCGCAAACCTGGACGCGAAGAAGTTCTACTACAGCCGGGTAGCCGTCAGCGCTGGCAAAGCCTCGCTACAGACACTCGCCGAGTCCAACCTAAACAACGAGCACGTAAGCCTCCTCAGGAACTCGCTGCCCCCGCCCTAGGCCACGAAACCTACAGCAGCGCAGGAAAGACGACAGAAAAATTTTCTTATTTATGGTTTACACGCGTAGCACTCGCAACTACCCATGCTTACTGATAGAGGGCTAAGAGACACGCTAGGCCCACTCCAGCTCTTCACGCCGCACGAGCACGTAGCCTTGCAATTAAACCCTGTAGCCACAGCTCCTCCAATTGCCACCACACCCACAGCTACAACAGCGATAGCAAGGGCTATTAGCGGCGGTATTAGTAGTGCTCTCTTGTTGCCTCTTGTGTAGGATGTGTAGCCGTGCCAGAGGTAGAGCGGTGCTGTGGCCAGGGCTAGCGCGTAGAGCAGGGGTGTCGGGGTGATGGTTGTGGTGTAGCCCCTCTCCACGTCCAGGAGCAGTGTCACGCCGTAGAACACGTGGAGAGCGGCGAGCCCGAAGAAGGCTACCAGCAGGGTCAAGTACACCATCACGGCGGCGTAGGCGATAGACACGAGAACGGCTCCAGGCCTAACTACCCTGGCTGGCATGGCTACAGCCCATGTCACACGGGAGAAAGAGAAAAACTTTACGGCTTGCAGGGGTAGCACTCGCACTTGCAGGTACACGCTCCAACGCCGAGCGGGTTCAGAGATATGCCTTGAAATTCGCGTTGGGCGGTCTTTACGGGACAGGGGCTACATTGCGCCTTACAGTCGCAGGTACAGCTAGCGTTTGCCGCAATCCACACTCCTCCAGCCGCGCCTACGAGTGCCAGCGCGGCGAGCAGGCCCAGTATTGCTGGCGGTATTAGTAGTGCCCTCTTGTTGCCTCTTGTGTAGGAGGTGTAGCCGTGCCAGAGGTAGAGCGGGGCTAGGCCCAGCACGGCGAGGGCTAGGAGTGGCGTGGGGGCGGCGTACGTCCACCCGCCCTCGACTACGCGCGTGATGAGCGGCTCCAGCCCGCCGCGCGTCAGCGACCACGCGGCCAAAGGGTAGTAAACGACCAAGAACGTGAAGAACTCCATCACAGCAGTGTACAGCAAGGCCACAGCCAAGGCCCTAGGCCTAGCCATCCCGAGCCCCCTCCTCTCCTAGTTTGGGCGCCACCCGGGTGTACTTGAGGGCGTCCAGGATTTTGAGCCTGCCCGGGATCCTCTCCGAGAGAAGTCTCTCCAGCTCTCTCATCTTCGTTGACACAACGACAATCCTGCCCTGCTCCAGGAGCTCGGACACCAGCAGTGGGACAAGGGCCTCGACGCTGTAGTCGTCAAGGCCCACGAGCGGGTCGTCCAGTATTATGAGGTCGGCGGACTTAGAGGCCACGTACGCGCCCGCAAGCTGAACCCTACGCCTCTGGCCCTGAGAGAACTTCGACATCGGCGTGCCTCTCGGGACTCCAAACCTCGCCGGTAGCCCCGTGAAGTCCGCGTCAACGCCGTACACAGAGCCTATGACCCGCAGGTACTCGACGGGCGTGAGGCTTAGGGGCAGGTTCACCCGCTCCTCCAGGAAGAATATCCTCCTCCTCTGCTTCCTGATGTCCGCGCCGAACAGGGTCATGGAGCCGCTTAGGGGCTTGAGAACTGTGGCAATAGTCTTCAGCAGCGTGGTCTTGCCGACGCCGTTGGGCCCCGTCACCAGCAGGGCCTCGCCCCTCTGCAGGCTGAAGCTCACTGGCCCGATCACGGGGTTGCCGCTGTAGCCCGCGACGAGCGAGTCCACGCTAAGCATACCGGCCACCTCCCGAAGTCCGGACGAGGTCGTTCACGCCGAAGGCCGCGACGATGAGGCCGAAGGCCATGACGAACGGGGAGCCCGTGGCCAGGTAGACGGCTACGGCAAAGGCCAGGGGGAGGGCGATGGCTAGGATAGAGGCACTGGGAGGCACTGGGCCGTCTTTCACGAGGATCTTGATGTTCCAGAGGCTCTTGTCGAGCTCTATGTCCCTCTTCCTGAGAGCTACATAGTGCCCCAGCTCGTGCAGGAACGCGAGCGCCGCCATCACGGCCATGTGGAAGAGGAAGAACCCAACAAACAGCAACGGGTCGCGGGAGCAGATCCAGGAGCCCAAGATCCAGGCTAGGGGCAATGAAGGTACAATTACTACAGTGAAGCCCAGCGCTATCCTCAACCCAACGCCCAGCAGGAACTCCCCGAGCCTCATACCTCCCACCTAGAGGTAGTAGTGGAGGACGTGGATTAAATAGGCGAGGAGCAAGAGCGCTGCTAGTAGCAACCAGTGCTCGGGGGCGTGGAGCGACGTGAAAACCCTCATCTGGGCCTCAGCAGGCAGGCGGGCGAGCGCCCACTGGATACCGGGCACCAGTACGAATATCGAGAACAGGAATGCTCCGAGGGACTCTGCGTCGTCCAGCGAGGGCGACGTTAGGGACGCTGCCAGGACGTAGATGGCCAGGAGCGCGTCGACGCCAAGCGTGGATCCTAGGCCCGCCGCCTGGACTGCGTAGAACGTGGCCCAGACAACGGCGAGCCCGTATGCGAGGTTCAGCGCGAGGCTGTAGGCGAAGTCCCTCTTAAACGTGCCCCTGAGGAGCTTGGGAGCCCAGAAGTAGACGTCCAAGTACCTGAGCCCCGCGACAACCACCGATAGCGCCAGGAGCAGGGCTACTCCAAGCATCGGGGCCAGCGTCAGGGCGATGTAGAACTCGTCGCTCGGCCTCGGTATCTCGGTGCAGTTGGCGTACGATAGAGAATACGATAACGAGTAGCTGGAGTTGAACGGAGCCATGTGGAAGCCCACGCGGAGGTATGCGGGAGTTAGCAGGGGGACTAGCCACTTGAGTACTGCCACAATGTACAGCAGTATCGGCGGTACGAACCAGAGGTAGAGGGGCCTCGTGAGCCCCACGTAGGTTCCGCCGACCCTCACGGGCAAGACCCTCCTGGAGAAGAACTGCCTTTCGGAGAGGCTGAGCAGGCCCGAGGCGATGAAGACCGCGCTGACCGCCGGGCCGTAGCGGAGGCCTAGCAGGAACCCGAGCGCGGATGCGACGTGGAAGCCGCTCGCGGAGAAGTACGCGAGGAGGTTGAGGGCCACCATGTAGGCCAGGAGCTCTAGGCTGGAGCGCCTGAGGAGGTACACGAGCAGGGCCAGGAGGGGCGCGTAGAAGATTGAGGCAACGGAGTCCACCCTCCACCCGGCTGCAGGCACTGCCTCGAGGCATAGTAGCCTGCGTGGGGCGTAGGCCTTCTGGAAAAGCAGGCCGAATACCACCGAAGTGAGAGCCGTGTTGAAGATTACGACTTTGGCCAGCTCTTGCTCTAGGGGTGGCATGCCGCCGAGGAGCCTGTCAAGCGTGTAGAAGACTACGGGAAGTAGGGCGAGGTACAACAGGACAGAGGGCTTCCTCGAGAGCACTTTGAGGTACGCGTACGCCAGGTCGTAGAAGTTCCGGGGGGTCACGTCCGCCCACCACTTGCCGCTGGCACCACTCTCTATTTATTCCTTCCGCTGGCAGTCTTGAAGAAATTACGTAAATGACGCCGGAAAAAAATAAATTAGTTCCAAAGACTAAAACATGACCGGCCATGAAAGCCAAGTGGTTCAGGGCGGTTAGGCCTAGGGCCCTGGCTGTGGCCTTGCTGTACACTGCGGTGATGGTGTACTTGACCCTGCTGGTAGCCTTCTTCGGGCTCGCCGCTGTCTACGCCTACACTGGGGCACCCGTACTCCTCGAGGTCGAGAAAGGCTACAAGACCACGGTCACTCCAGCCCCCCTGCTCTACGCGCTAGCCCTGACCACAGCACCGCTCTACCTCTGGAGAGGCTACACATCCTACACAAGAGGCAACAAGAGAGCACTACTAATAGATCCAATAACTGCCGCCTTGATAGCTCTCGCGATACTGGCTATTGCGGGGCTTGCGTACGTGGTGACGTCGCCTTATTGGTGCCCTCAAGTGTGCAAGTGCGGTGTGCAGGAAGTCCTCAAGATCAGTTTTGCACCGCCGGAGATGCACGTGTGCATCTGTTACAGATGTTAATATACTTTTTTTCCTTTTAACCGCGTGCTTGAAGTTCTCCTATCCATGCTATGGAAAATAAATTAGTTCCAAAAACTAGAACTCGACCGGCCATGAAAGCCAAGTGGTTCAGGGCGGTTAGGCCTAGGGCCCTGGCTGTGGCCTTGCTGTACGCCGCGGTGATGGCCTTCCTCACATTCGAGGTTCTGTTCCTGGCCTTCGGCTTCTCGTACCTGATAGCCGGCTGGAGCACTCCCCTGATCTCCGTGAGCGAGTCGGTCAGCACCGTCACAGTGACGCCCTCTATAGCACTCTACGCTGTAGCTATTGCCGCGGCGCCCCTCTACTTCCTCCAAGGCTACAGGTTGTACACCAGAGGTAGGAAGTGGGAACTGCTGATGCCACCAATACTCCTGGGTGCTATAGCTATTGCAATAGTTACGGGTGGCCTTGCAGCCTATAACTATGTGAGTGCACTAGCCAGTGCTGCACAAGCACAAGCCAATGTTGCGCAAATAGAGGCATGCGCGAGGAGCTGCCCGTGCGGCATGAAGAGTTGGACTGGCCCCTCCGAAAATATTACCATAAGCATCACCTCAATCTCGCGTTCGACCTCGCCAGGCAAGTGCGAGTGCTACCCCTGCAAGCCGTAAAGTTTTTCTCTTTCTCCCGTGTGACATGGGCTGTAGCCATGCCAGCCAGGGTAGTTAGGCCTGGAGCCGTTCTCGTGTCTATCGCCTACGCCGCCGTGATGGTGTACTTGACCCTGCTGGTAGCCTTCTTCGGGCTCGCCGCTGTCTACGCCTACACTGGGGCACCCGTACTCCTCGAGGTCGAGAAAGGCTACAAGACCACGGTCACTCCAGCCCCCCTGCTCTACGCGCTAGCCCTGACCACAGCACCGCTCTACCTCTGGAGAGGCTACACATCCTACACAAGAGGCAACAAGAGAGCACTACTAATAGATCCAATAACTGCCGCCTTGATAGCTCTTGCCATTATCGGCGCGGTGGCAATTGGAGGATCAATAATCATGACAGGCTATTGCGCGAATCAATGTGTAGCTGTATGTAGCACCGGCACCGTAAAGAACTGGGAGGAGCCGAGCCTTAGCCTATCTATATTAGGCATATCGGTAAACATAGACGGCTGCAAGTGTGAGTGTAAACCGTGACTAAGTATGGGGTTCTTTTTTAAGCCTCTCTTGAAGGTTATCCTAATCTGGATCCTGCTACAGACGATCCGGGCTTTTGCGAGCTCCTGCTCGAGTTCTCGTCTGCCGTATTCTCAGCGGTATCAGTGCCCGCGTTGCACGAGGTAGGCGTACACAAGGTTGTATAAGTTTCTAAGGCTCATGCCACTTATGTCTTCTGTAAGTATTGTTCCAAAATATAAGCCAGTTCCCGGTATAGAACATGCCATGACTGCCAGAATAGTTAGGCCTAGGGCCCTGGCTGTGGCCTTGTTGATCGCATCTGCGATGGGCCTGGCGGCACACATTGCCCTCTCGAGTGCTCTGCCTGCTCTGGGGCTCTTGGGCGTTGCTGACACGAGTATGTTCTACCGCGTGGAGGTGGTGGAGGTCTCGCCGGGCCACTATGGGTATGTGTTCTCGCCCCAGCCCGCCTACTATATCCTGCTCTCGCTACTCTTCCTCGCGTTCCTCGCCTACGGCTACCACGAGTACACGAGGAGTGGAGTTAAGAGGCTCGTCTTAGCAGGGCTCATAGCCTACTTGATTGCCCTCGTTGCTACGGCGATTGCGTTCTACTTCCTACATGAAGCGATCTGCAATAGCTGTACAACAAGATGCTACGCTGAGGGTAAGTCTCTAAAACAGTGCGGCGTACAGGCCGGTTGCGTATGTGAGCCGAAGCCGTATCCCAGCACTGCCCTGCACCCCGAGAAGACGCTGGGGCTCGTGCTTCCAGGGCTCTTACCGCTCGGTGGCTTGGGGTGAGTTGAGTGTGCCTTTTTAGGCCCCTTTTGAGGGTTGTCCTATCTTGGGCCCTGTTACTCTTACTCATGGTTTTAGTACCCGCATTTCTAGTGGGGTTAGATGCCCCGTGCCTTCTTAGTCTCTTGCTAAAGTCTTCATCTGTTACGTTCTCGGCGCTGTCGATGATCGCGTTGCACGAGGTAGGCCACTACGTGGGGTTGCGGGGCAGGAAGTTCACCGTGAGGGCGTCGCTCCTGAGTTTTGAGCTCATACCGGAAGAGCCTCCGCCCCTGGAGGCTGTCGTCCTGGGCATAGTGATGCCCACTCCTGTCGGCTTGGCAATGTACGCCGTGACGGGCGATATCAGCCACGTCGCGCTCTGGCTCGCGGTCGTGGGCTTCGGCCTCCTAGACTACCTTAGGGTGGAGGGCGCTCGTAGAGGCTGAAGAAGGTGCTGGTAATGTGCTGGGCATAAGCCCCGGCCGATGAGGTTGCAACCCTCCCTGCAGGGTAGCCGCTCTGTGGTCGGCACTGCAACGCTTGGAGCGACGGCAGTGGGACGGAGGGTGCTGGGCATAGACACGGGTGCAGGCTGGGCCGCGACGACAGAGAAAGTACCCGAGGGTGGCCCAGCGGGCAGCCTAGTTGCAGGTGTGATACTTACTTCACGCTCCCAGCGGGGCGTACGGGGATTCTGGGTTCTAGGGCGTGTAGAACAGTTTGAAGGCTTCCTCGGCCTCGGACGGCGATGCGTAGACCCTCCTCACGGAGCCCTCGACGAGCAGTACCGTGGTGTCGGACAGCTCTCTAACCTCCTGGGGGGAGTGCGACACTACTACTGCGATGGCCCCGCGCTCCCTCACGTAATCCCTTACCAGTTCCCTGACCCTGGAGGCGTTAGCCGTGTCCAGGTGGCTCGTGGGCTCGTCGAGCAGGAGTACTTCGGGCTCGAGGGCCAGGACTCTAGCCACCCCGAGCAGCTGCCTCTGCCCGCCCGATAGCTTCTGCGCGGGCTTCTCCTCCAGCCCCCTGAGGCCTAGGAGGCCGAGGTACCTCCTGGCCCTAGCCGACGCCTCTGCCGCTGAGAGGCCCCGGGCCCTCAGCGGGAGGTACAGGTTATTGTACACGCTCGCGGTAAGGGCTACGGGCCGCTGGGGCAGGTAGGCTATGCTCTTGATCCTCTCGCTCCCGGGCGTCAGCTCGGCGCCGTCCAGGAACATCTTGCCGCTGTCGGGCTTCTCGAGGAACGCTACTATCCTAAGTAGCGTGGTCTTCCCGGATCCGTTGGGCCCTATGATGCAGGTTACGCGGCCCCTGGGGGCCTCGACGCTGACGCGCCTCAGCACGGGGACTCCGTTGTAGCTCTTGGAGACCTCCTGGGCCTTAAGCGACACTCCTGCTCACCCGTAGCTTCAGGAGGACTATCACAGTGTTGACCGCCAGGTATATTACTGCCAGGATAGCGCCCAGCGCTATGGCCGTGTCGAACTCGCCGGCACTAGTGTAGTAGACTATCGCCGTCGTGAGGACACGCGTCTGGTACCTTATGTTCCCGCCCACTATTATGACTGCTCCCACCTCTGAGACAGCCCTGCCGAGTGCCGTTAGGACGGCGCCTATGAGGTTTAGCCTCGCCTCGTTGAGGAGGAGCAGGGCCTCATAGACCCTACTCGCTCTGAGCGAGGATATGAGCTCTCTGACGTCCCTCGGTAGGGACTCGACGGCCGTTACTGTGAGCCCAGTCGTTATTGGGAGTGTCAGCAGGAACTGCGCCAGTATCATCGCCTCCGGGGTGAAGAGGATACCCATCCAGCCGAGCGGCCCCGACCTCGAGAGTAGCAGGTAGAGGAGGAGCCCCAGGAGCACGGGCGGAGTTCCCATGAGAGTGTTTATAACCGTTACCAGGACGTTCCTCCCCCTGAACTCCCGGCTCGCGACGAGAGCCCCGAGCACGAGGCCCAGGGCGGAGGAGAGAGCGACAGCTGTAACCGATACCCGTAGCGACAGCAGGGAAATTGACAGGATCTCGCCTATTGTCGTGTCACTAATAGCGAGTCACCCGGGGCAACAGGAATATATCGCTGATGTGGGTCACCGAAAACTCCGGCAGGCTTAGGGGTCTTCCTGTAACTGCTCCCTCCACCACGCAACTTGTTGCTCCTCGTAGGGGTCGTTGACGCCGAGCTTCGCCAGGTTGCCGAAGCAGGCGACGAACAGTTTTGCCCCGCCCTTCGAGTAGTTGCCGATGAGGGCTTGCCCCTTGGGCGAGACTATGAACTTGACGAACTTGTAGGCGGCGTCGTAGTTGACCCACGGGAAGCGGGTCTTGTTCACTAGCGTCGCCCTGTATATGTTCAAGAGCTCGGGGTCGCCTTCGAAGACCACCTTAAGTGACAGCTTGTCCTTGAAGGCAGTGTATGTGCTCCTGTCCGAGAGGGTGTACGCGTTCTTCAACTGATCCGCGACCATGAGCGTCTGCGACATGCCTTGGCCCGTCTCCTTGTACCACGGCTGCCCCGCAACGTCCACGCCGGCTTTCTTCCATATCCTCAGCTCCTTGAGGTGCGTGCCCGACCTGTCGCCCCTCGATACGAAGACGGCCTTGCCCTGCTTGCCAGCCTCGGCTATGAGCCTGAACGCCTCCACGACGCTCTTGGCGCCCCTAACCCCCGCGGGGTCGTCTGAGGGGCCCAGCACGGCGAAGTCGTTGTAGGCGAAGGACGCTGCGTGCAACCCGTAGCCCTCTATTATGAACTGGTCTTCAAGCGGCCTGTCGTGGGTCAGCACTAGGTCTGCGTCGCCCCTCTTAGCTATCTCTATTGCCTGTCCTGTCCCGACAGCCACCCACGTGACGTTTATGTCAGGGTACATCGACTCGAACTCCCTCTTCAGCGCGTCGAGGAGCCCCGTCGCGTCTAGGCTCGTAGTCGTCGCTATCCTCAGGGTAGCCTTGCCTCTAGGCTGGCCCTGCTGGAGGACGTATAAGGCAGAGGCCGCCACTATCAGGGCTAGAGCAACTACAACTAGTAGCCTCCTGTCCATCGTTATGAATATTTTCATAGCGTATATATGTGTTTTTCTCCAATAAGTTAAAAATGCCGCAGATAAGATCCTATATTGTTTACTACTCTCGGCTATACCATTAATATTTAAGAGGCAGCACTCGAGACGCGAGTTTGTTAATTTTACCAAAAAAATATCAGCTAGACTGTGATATACTTAGTGATAGCAATGGAGGCGAGCAGGGTAGGATCAAGGGGCAGGTGGGTAAAGCCTATTTATTCTGTCAATGACCCCTGTGTAGCCCCCGATAGGGTATCGCCGGCGGCATGCTTTGTTCACTGCTCTTCATGCCAGTTCGGGAGCAGGTAAGATGCCGATCGAGCTAAGCAAGAGGTACTACCCGTTTTTCTCGAACGCGAGGACTGAAAACACGTACATTAGGGGCAGGCTAGTCAAGTCCATCATACTAGTCCCTCCGCTAGACAAGGTTGTATTCCTGAACGAGACGGCGACTGAGATCCTCGTCCTACTGGGCAAGGGCCTCACCCCCCTGGAGATAGTAGAGGAGTTGTCTCACTTGTACGGTGCAGATAGGGGGGAGGTCGAGAGAGATGTTACCAGCTTCATAGAGTCCGGGCTGAGGGAGGGCTTTATTAGAGAGGAAGGGAGCCGGAGAGTTCCTCTGGATAAGCTGGAGAACTCCATGCAACTCACTCAGGGCTACTTGAAGTTTCCTGTAGATGTTGACGTTGAGGTCACTCGGAGGTGTAACATGAGGTGCGTTCACTGCTACTCTAACGCGATGCCCTCTGGAGAACAGGGCCCGCCACTGGAGTTCTTTGAGACCCTGGCAGACGAGCTCGGCGAGGGCTCTGCGATGAGAGTTCTCCTCGGTGGGGGAGAGCCTCTCCTCCGCGACGACATAGTCGAGATAGTTGAGGCGTTTACTTCTAGGGGGTTAGCCGTGCACATGTCCACGAACGGCCTGCTCTTCGACGAAGAGATAGCCGAGGAGCTATACAGGGCAGGCCTGAGAGTCATCCAGTTCAGCCTCGATGGTATCGGCGAGATCCATGATACTCTCAGGGGGTTTCCGGGTGCCTTTGACAGAGTTGTCGGCGCGATAAAAACTGCCAAGAGCCTGGGCTTTACAGTGCTTGTCAAGAGCGTAGTGATGAGGGCTAACGTGCACGAGATTTCAAAGGTCTACGAGTTAATCTCGAAGCTTGGAGTGGACTTTTATTCCTTCAATAGGGCTGTACCTGCGGGGAGGGCGCGCCCCAACTGGAGCAAGGTATATGTACTGTATTCTGAGTATGAAAAAGTGTTGGGGTCAGTGAAGGAGGCTTTGGGCGGGAGCAGAATGGAGGCTGGCTTCGAGGAGAGACTCCTCCACGTGGCCAAGCCCTCCGTTGCAGAACCGCCTAGCACCTGCAATGCTGGGATATCTTACATCTCTATCGACGCGAACCTAAGAGTCAGGCCCTGCAGCTACTTCCCTGAAAGGTTCACGTGCGGGGGGCTCTATAGGGACTGGGAGAGCTTAAAAGAGGCGTGGAACGGCTGCGGGCTTCTGAGAGAGCTTAGAGGCCTATCCTTCGAAAAGCTCGAAGAGCCCTGCAGGTCTTGCAGGAGGTGCTATGGTGGCTGTAGGGCAGCAGCCCTTCTCCTCTACAATAGAGTTACCGCTCCCGACCCACTGTGCCCGCTCGTCGAGAGGCTCGGTGGCTTGAATGCTGGTGGTAGAGAATCTAACTAAGGACTTCCTAAGCTATACTTACAAGAAGTTCTCGGTTCCGATGAACTACATCCCACTCCTCTACTTCTACTACAAGATCGCCGAGAGAACAGGCGGAATAGAGAGGAAAGTTGTTAGAGTTTTGGACAACATAACGTTTAGGGTCAAGCAGGGAGAAGTGCTGGCAATTCTAGGTCCAAACGGTTCCGGGAAAACTACTCTTCTCAGGATCCTGGCAGGGCTCAGCGAGCCGACTTCGGGTGCTATAAGCTGGAACGGAGAGGATTTGACGTGGCTCCCGGAGAGGAGGCAGAGGCTCTGCATGTACATCCCGGGGCTCTTGGGCGCGAGGATTTTCACTGATAGCTCGCTTACGGTGAGGAATAACTTGAGGAGGTTTGCAGAGTTCTGCGGGGCTTCTGGGAGCAAAGTCGACGAAGTTTTGGCTCTCACCGGACTAGATGAGGTGAAGGACAGCTTCATATACGAGCTGTCTACGGGGTACCTGGCCAGGATTACCATAGCCATAGGCTTGATAAGGGACGCAGAGGTGTACTTACTAGACGAGACGTTTCTAGGCCTCTCCCTCGAGACGAAGAACGCTCTAATGGACTATGTTAGGGACAGTCTAGCCAGCAGGATGGAGAAAGCCGTCATACTGGCTACGAATGACATAAGGGATGCTGAGAGGATCGCGGATCGCTTCCTATTCCTCTACAACGGCCGCGTCGTGGAGGAGGGTGACGTCAGAAGCCTCCTCGGAAAGTTCAAGCTGGGCGATAGGATAAAGATTAGTGTGAGGTGCGAGCTCTCTAGCGAGCTGGTTAGAAGCCTAGAGTCTTACGGAAAAGTGAGCTACAGAGTAGAGTATGGCACCGTGGAATTGACAGTACTGGTCGAAGACGCTGAGAGGGCGATCCCTGTGATACTGGGAGAAGTGGTATCCAGGGGCTGCGTGCCGAGCTCTCTCTCAGTCGACAGGCCCACGCTGGAGGACGTGTACATGCACCTCTATGCCGACAAGTGGAAAAAGCCCCAGGCCTCAGAGGTGACAGGGTGCTACGTGGTGATGTGATGCGGCCGAGCATCGATTTCGCCAGGGCGGTTCTCGGTTTCCTCTGGAAGAGGCTTAAGTACACGGTAGTGGGGTGGAGAGCGTGGTGGTTCGTCTTCGTTCCGGGAGAGTTTCTAAACATATTGCTCGGGCTTGCAACCTGGTACTTCTTCACTTTTTACCTGGCATCGACTGGCAGGGTGGGGGACATAATTTCCTACATAATCCTTGGAATGGGGGTCAACACTGTGCTGAGGTCTGCTCTGGTTCACCTCTACTGGGCAATTCACGGGCTGTACTCCGGTTACCTGGAGAGTGGAGGCTTCAGGATGAGGTACTGGGAGTACTACAGCCTCGCCGGCGTACCTAAGTACGTGGCGGTTGTTGGCTTCATGGTCTTTGACAACCTCCGCTCTTTCGTAAGCCTGGCACTTTACTTAGTGGTTGGAGTCTTCGTCTTCAGAGTAATCTCTGGGAGCCTGCAGTCCTACGCCCTGGCGCTCTCCCTCCTATTAACAGGCTACCTGGCGACGTTTACCCTGGGGGTGCTCGTTGCCAGCTCTTTCTGGTTTTTCGTGAGATACAGGGAGCTGACGCTGAACCCGTTTGTATGGGTCATAGACGCTCTCGTCCCAGTCGTGAGCGGGATGTACTACCCCCTGGACGTCCTGCCTCCCTACTTGAGGGCTGTTGGAGAGCTCTTACCCCACACGCACACCATAGAGGCTATTCGAGTAGCGCTCGGAGTATCCAGAGGCGACATAGTGCCGCATGCCGCTGTACTACTGGTTTACATCTCTTTGCTTCCAGTAGCCGTACTAGTCTTCAGGAAGTGCGAACACTGGGCATTGAGGAAGTCGGGCATTTTATAACGTGCTGGTCTAGCCGAGCCAAACAGGGTGCGCCGGGAAAGCACCCCTATAACCGTGTCTAACGTGAAGATGAAGATGCTCTACTTCTTCCTTCTGCCCTTCCTCCTGCTCTCGGTATAGCCGGAGAAGCGCCTCATCTCGCGCTCTACTTTTCTAAAGTTGCAGAGCCGGAGAACAGATGAGCTGCCCGAGGAACCGGAGCAGCCCCCGCTCCGCCAGTAGAAACATTATTAATGAGGTGGACGCGTGAAGCCCTTGTGTCTGCTAGCCCCGAGGTAGTCGGAGACACACTGCTGTGTGAGGGCAGGAGGGTGAGGCTCTACAGGCGGGAAGTGAGGTACGGGGGCAAGACCTACGTGCGCGACGTGGTGGCCTTCGGGCAGGGCGTCGTCATAGTGCCAGTTAAAAGCGACGGGAGGATAGTGTTCGTGGAGCAGTGGCGCGCCCCGCTGAAGCGCTGGGTAATCGAGTTGCCAGCGGGGAAGCTCGAGGAGGGAGAAAAACCCCTTGAGGCTGCTAGGCGCGAGCTGGAGGAGGAGACGGGGTACAGGGCCGGGAAGTGGGAGTACGTTGGGGGCTTCAGCGTTGCCCCGGGCTACAGCGACGAGGTACTGCACTTCTTCATAGCTAGTGGGCTTGAACACGTCGGGGCGCGCCCTGAGCTCGGGGAGGTCATAAGGGTGGTCGAGATGGGCCCTGGCGAGTACCTGGAGAGCGTGGCAGGCGGGGTGGGGGACCTCAAGACGGTGGCAGGGGTTCTCCTCTACATTTCCGCTAGGGGGCGTGGTGGCTCGTGGGTCTGAAGAAGACTGGCCTGCTCTTCTACCTCGAGAGAATATACAGCGTGCTCGTCGGGGCAGCGTTCATACTGCTGGTAACGCGCAACCTTAGGCCTAGCGAGTTCGGCGCCTGGAGCGTGGTGTCGTCTGTCCTCACCTACGCTAGCATGGCTACACTCGTGAACTACTGGGTTACGAGGTTTAGGGCTAGGGGTGAGGTGGAGAGTCTTTCGACGGGCCTGGCCCTGTCGTCGGCGTTTTCCCTGGTGGCAATGGCTTCTCTGGCTATACTGTCCAGGGCTATAAGCGACTCCTTCGACGTCCCCTATGAGGCCCTCGTGGTCTCGGTGTTCTACCTCCCGTTCTTGTACCTGAACAGCACCATGTACGCGTCCCTGTATGCCGTCAACCCGCCCCTCACTGCCGTCACGGAGTTCGTATTCGAGACCGTCAAGCTACTAGCCGCTCTGGTCTTCGCACTGACGTCAAAGGTCACACTTGTAACCGCGATGCTCGCAGTCCTAGCCGGGCATGCAGGCCAGGCGCTAGCCCTCGCTTTCTTCACGAGGAGAGATATGAGGCACAGGCCCAGCCTGGAGCTCGCCAAGAAGGTACTGGCCTACTCGTGGGTGAATGCCCTCGGCCTCCCAGCATCCATCATAGCCTTGATGGACGTGCCCCTAATCTCGCACTACGCCTCCAACAGGGCTGTCGCGTACTACACTGTGGTACTGACATACTCCAACCTCGTGGGCTACTCCTACATGCTAGGCCGCGGCCTGTACCCGAGCCTGCTTCAATCGCACGAGAATGCCAGGGAGAAGCTCGAGGAGACTCTCAGGTTCTCCCTGTTGCTCGGAGTCCCGACAGCCCTGGGCGCCGTAGCCCTTGCACCGAACCTGCTCTTCATCCTCAACCCAGACTACGTAGTGGCCGCCCCTGTCCTAGTTGCCGCCTCGATAGCGTCGCTGGTAGGCGTTCTCAACGGCATCCTCTCGGACGCGTTGCAGGGGCTTGAGAAGCGCGACTTCGAGGGGTCGAGCCCGGCCGGGCTAGCGAGCACGTACATGTTCAAGGCAGTGGTGGTGGGCCTGGCTAGAGCTGTAGCCGGCATTACAGGCCTAGTGCTCGTACTGTCTACAGTGAGGGGGGATGTCGAGATAGCTACTCTTGCGAGGGTTTCCTGGCTCTTCGCCGAGATCATGGTCTTCGCCAGCCTATACGCCCTCGCGAGACAGCACTTGAGCCTCCGCTTCGTGTCAGGGGTGCTCGCCAGGTACGTTGTAGCCTCTATCCCCATGTGCCTTGTCGCGGCCTACATAGACCCGTGGAAGGTCAGGGAAGCCTTCCTCGCAGTCCTCGCTGGAGGGGCAGTATACTTCACAACACTATACCTAGTCGACGGCTGGTTCAGGAGGCTCGCGACAGCTACCCTGGCGCGCCTCGCCCGGGCCGCTCTACGCGCGTAGACACGACTAAGAGCTTTACGTGGGGGTCTACTTCTCTTAAAGCCCCGCGAAGCAAAGCCAGAACCTCAGGGGGTAGCTCTTCCCCAGCGTAGAGCTCTGCCGTGCCCCTCCACGGCTCCAGTAACACTACGCCTACAATCCTGCCGCCGTAGCCCAGGATGTACTCGTATGCGTGCATGTGCACGTACAGCCCACGCCTTCTGAGCTCTAAGAGAAGCTTCAACCTTGCACCAGGAGTCTCGAGCATAGACCTCATATTAGCCCCACGAGAAGTTCCTAGAAGGCACAACTTTTAAGCCTTAGAGTATTAATAAGAGATCTTCTAGTACTTTGACTTGATTTTGGTTTCTGTTATGTTCAACTACGTGCATGGGACTCGAAAATAGGTATACTAGAAATCATTGCTTGAATTCGTAGCAATTCGGTTTCTCATAGTTTGAAGGTGCTGTACGTATTACAGCTTCGACTGTAAACGTCGCTGTGCAGCGCGGAGCTCTTTATAATCGCTATTTTTTAATTCACGATATCTTTATCGTAATAACAATGTCAACTAGTGGCTTTGTTTCCGAGCCTGTGGTTAATACTGAGATTGCCAAGATATTGAGCGAGCTCGGGCTTGATGCCAGGGCTGAAAGAGTGTATCAGCACAGGAGACCGGATATAAAGATTTACCACAAGGGTCTGATAATAGGCATCGAATCATCGTATAACAAGAGCGATGCTGAAAACGATGCTGTGGTGAGGATCAGACAGGGTCTCGTTGACATTGCGCTGGCGCTCTATATCAAGCAAAGGTTCAGCGACATGCCGGAGAGCGAGTTAAGGGAGGCGGTGAGAAACGCCAGGTTTGATGCCAGAGTCTACACAGAAGAGAAGTATAGAGAGTCACTACCTACCTCAGAGGGGTGGTTTGTCGACGTGGATCTGGTGACGCTGAAGAACATTATTGATAATGTAGCGGACTTCATGATAAGAGAGGAGGACATTGAGAGTGTTGTGAAAGAAGCCGAGGAAAAGATCAGCAATTTTATAAATGTAACTAGAAGTATTGATGAACGTAGTGATATAGACGGGAGGATTCACAAGGAAATATATAACGTGCTCTACAGGTTGTACGGGCTACAGCCGTCCGAGGATCCTGAGATAATATTTGGCCATGCGGCCCTCTCAATAATGCTTTCAGCAGTGCTTTTTGAGCGAGTGGTGGGCCAGATAGACAGTTACTTGAAGCAGGGGTATATAAAGGGTCTCAGAGAAGCACTTATTGACCTGAAGAAGAAAAACTACGGGGAGGCGGTGGGTGGCACCATAGAAATCCTTGATATTCTTGACCGGTTGCTCCCAAGGGATGTTTACGGAAACTTTGAACTGAGGATTAGAAGTTTGGTAGACTTGGCTAAAAGTATAGCTAGGAGAAGGGCTTTACTGGCTAAGGATCTGGCTGGCAGGATTTATCACAGGATTACAGGTGATATTGCCATTAAAAAGGGCTTTGCCACATACTACACAGAGATCCCCAGTGCTTACCTGTTGGCTACGCTGGCCAGTAGAGTGCTCTTGGGGCTTGATGGAAGAAGTATCACGGAGCTGAGTAGCGATGAAGCGAGAAAAATAATTAGCAGGGTTAAGAGCATTAAAGTTGGCGACTTCTCATGCGGCTCAGGAAGCCTCTTAACAGCCACTAAATACGTGCTTATTGATAGGATAGCCGCGGCGCTCAACTACTATTACGAGTTAGGGGAGGACTTAAGCGAGGTGAGCAGAAGGTTTGTCGAGAGGAGTGTTTACGGGGTTGATGCTCTTAAGTATGCATCGCAGATAACGGCGTTAAACCTCGCATTAATGACTCCAACTGTTGTTTCCAAGCAGAACATATACACAGTATACCTCGGTTACCTCGAGGACAAGGACACGGTGTGGCTCGGCTCCCTGGAGCTGTTGAGGGATAGTAAAAGTGTTAGCGGCATCCTTAAGTGGCTTGGAAGCATAAAGGGTGGCGCAGAGAAGGTGACACTGGAGAACAGCGAGAGCGTATTCGAAATCCCAGGTGAGTTCGACCTGATAATCATGAATCCTCCATTCACGAGGGCCACTGGGAGGGTTGGAAAGGATTTCAAGGAGGGTAGAGAGGGGTTGTTTGGCTTTATCGTAGACGAGAAACTGAGGAGAAAACTTCTCGGCGAATACGATAAACTTAGGCAGGGTGTTGCCAGGGATCTCAAGTCAATAGCCAAGCGCCTTGCCGAGAGGGAGTTGAGCGGCGTTATTAAGGAGATTGTGGTAAACGAGCCGAAAGAGTACAAGCAGTACCTAGCTATTGGACAGGCGGGTGAGGGTTTACTCTTCCTCTACCTGGCTTACAAATATATCGGCGAGAATGGTGTCATAGCGTTCGTCCTGCCCAGGAATGTATTAGCTGGGACTTCGTGGTTCCTAGCTAGAGCCTTACTGGCCAGCAAGTTCCACGTTAGGTATGTCGTGGTCAGCAGCGACAGCGAGAACGGCTATAACTTCTCGGAGGGGACTAGCTTGAGTGAGGCTCTAATAGTGGCTAAGAGAACCGATGCCCACAGCGAGCACGAGGAGACGGTGTTCGTGAACCTACTTAGGAAGCCGAAAACAGCTCTTGAGGCAATTATTCTGGCAGAGAAGGCCGCTGAGCAGGCCTCGAAGACAGGCAGCGGGGCTTACCGGGTAGACGGCGTTGCAGAGATAATAAAGGCTAAGAGGGGGGTTCTCATGGAGAACCTGGACAACTGGAATAGAATATTCTACGCCCACATGGCAGGATACTTTTACGGGATACCTCTCACGCATCTAGGCAACCTTGTCAACGTCGTTGGGCTGGCCGTTAGGGGCGGGACGTTTCACGAGGTTTTCAAAATAGTGGGCAAGGAGCCATACCCGATAAGCGCGCCCGTAATCCCAGCCCTAATAGGTGGTGGTGAGGAAGTTAGGTTTAAAATCAGGGTTAGGCCAAACGCTAGTGTTGCGTGCCTGAATGAAAGGTACCTAGAAACTAGAAGCAAGTTCCTAGTTCCTGACAGGATTAGGGTGAATACAGCACACGCCTTAGCCCTGTACTCCACGGAGGAAGTTGTTTCCAACATATTCTTTGGCCTGAAGCCAAAGGAGGGCCTGACCGAGGAGCACATGAAGGCAATAATACTGTGGTTCAACACGACGTGGGGCATAGTCTCAACACTGGCCAACAGAACTGAGACCGAGGGGCCATGGTCTAGACTGACGATAACCAAGTGGAGATTAACGCAGGCATTAGATGTCTCAAGACTTGGTGAGGAGAAAATAATGGCTTTAGCTAGAGTGCTAGATGAAAACGCCGACAAGCCGCTACGTACGATTCCAGAGCAATTTAACCCAGACAAACCAGATCCGGTAAGGCTCTCTATAGATATAGGATTCCTAAAGGCTCTGAACCCGGGCTCAAGTGAAGAGGAGATTAGAAGAGAGTTAGTGAAACTATATAGACACGTATATATGATGCTTAGCCTATGGACAGGCATGTAGCAGACATCACCAATATCCCCACTCAGCTGACTTATCTTCTTCATTACTTTTGTCATTGTAGTCGAATAAGTGTACATGAAAGAATCTATTCAAAACTTCCCGGATGGCACAATCTTATATTTTCTACGAAAGATTTCATTGTAGTACGTGTCCCCCGCGAGGTCAAGGAGCGGATGAAGTCGTTCAATGTAAACTGGAACGAGGAGATTAGGAAGTTTATACTGGAGAGGATTAGGAGCCTGGAGTTGCTGCAGGCCCTCGATAGAATCGAGAGGAACGCCGAGAAGAGGAGGACTCGGGTAGACTCTGCCAGGCTTATTAGGGAGGATCGTGACCGCAGATGATCCTAGTTGACGCCTCCTTCCTGGTGAAAGTCCTCTTGGAGGAAGAGGGGTCGGATAGGGCTAGAGAAGTTCTGCGTAAGGCGCTGGAAGCCGGGGAGAGAATCCTTACAGTAGACACCGCTCTGCCAGAAGCCCTGAATGCTCTTTGGAAGCACAGAGTCCTGCTGAAAGACCTGGACGAGGGTGAGTGCAGGAGTGCGGTAGGCGAGCTAACCGAGTTGTGGTCGAGGCTAGATGTTATCCCGTCATCAGATGTTGCACGTGATGCGTTCGAAATCGCCGTGCGGGACGGGATCACCGTTTACGGTGCGCTCTACCTAGCCGCATCCATCCTGAGAAACTCGAGTCTAGCCACTTTCGACGAGGTGCTCCGCGAAAAAGCATTAGAACATGGGGTTCACGTCCTGCCCTGAACTCTCCAGGAGTTGCTCCCGCGTCGGCTCGAGCCTCTAGCCTCTCTTCAGGTATTCGCCGATCTTTGCCGCTGCGAGCCTCCCGCTCCTCATGGCTAAGCCTATGTTTGAGGGCCCGTGCGCGACGTCGCCTGCCGCGAACAGCTTCGGTATGTTCGTCGAGAAGTCCTCCTTAACCTTTACCGTGCCGTCCCTGTTGAGCTCGACGCCGAGGCTCTTAACGCTCTCGGGGGGCGTTGCCTTGAGCCCCACGGCTACGACTAGGGCGTCGAACTCTATCTCGAACTCGCTGCCCGGGATGATCTCGGTGGGGGCCTTCCTGTCGGTGGTGGGCTTGACCCTTGCCAGCTTCACCCTCTCGGCCCTCCACTCGCCCTGTATCTCCAGGGGTACGACGTTCTCCACGAACTCTACCCCGAGGTTCTCCAGTAGTTTGAGCATGTGCTTAGCCGGGGCGACGCTCATGGGCCTCCTGTAAAGCATGACGACGCTCGCCCCGTACTCCTTGACTGCTAGCTCTGCCACGTCTACTGCCGTTAAGCCCGCCCCCACGACTGCGACCCTCCCGGTTAGGGGTGGGGGCTCGACGCCCTGGTAGCCGACCTTGACCCTCATGAACTGGGTGATCCAGTCTAGGGCGTTGTAGACCCCCTGCTTGTCCTCGCCCGGGATCTCGAGCTTCCTGCCCTCCCAGGTTCCAGTCGCCAGTAGTACGGCGTCGAAGTCTTCGAGGAGCTCTCCGAGCTTGACGTCGCGCCCGACTTCAGTGTTCGTGTGGAAGCCTACCCCTAGGCCCGCGAGCTCGCGCACGCTCTCCCTGATGCCTGCTTTGGGTATCCTGAACTCAGGGATGGCGAATACTAGCATGCCGCCCGGCTCGGGGAGCCTGTCGAACACGTCGACGCGGAAGCCCTGGCAGCACAGAGTCCCGGCTGCAGCTAGGCCCGCTGGACCTGCACCCACGATTGCTACTCTCTTGCCCGTACTCGGCCCTGCGGACTTGCAAGGTGCAAATTTTATGGACATCGTGTAAAGTTTATATTCATGAAAATTAATTCTTTACGCTGTTATGACTGGCTTTATGCAAGGTAAATCCTAAAGAACGTTTAAGAAAGTTCTGGAAGCCTAGAAAAGTACATCACGCGCCTACTGAACAACGGTAATCCCCCCTTTGAATATCGTCGTCTCTCGCAGGGGGAGCCTGTCGAGCAGGCCTCTCTCCACGAGGAGGTCGTACTCCTCTGTCACGAGGGGCCTGAAGACAAGGCCGTGCCGCCTCGCAACCCACTCTACAGTTAGAGTCACGTCTGCTCTGCCCGCAGCCACAGCGCTGGCGGCCTCGTCGTGGGTAGTGTACTCGGTGTCGTAGCCCTTTAGCCTGCGCTTTAGCGTTGAAAGGGGGACACCTCTTTCTTTGGCAGTTCTCTCTAGCAGGTATTCCAGGAGTATCCTCGTCCCGCTACCCTTAACCCTGTTTGCAACCGTGAGCCCCCTCTCGACGACTCCGGCCAGGCTTCCCGGCGGGTCGGGTATCCTCGGGTTAAATGCTAGGCCCTGAACCCTCTTCCACCCCTTCACCAGCACGACTCTCCCCCTCAGCTCGGGGTCGGATAGCAGGTGCTCGTTGTACTTCCCGGTCTTAGGGTCGAGGATGTGGACACCTGCCACCTGGCACAGGCCCTTCTTCAGGGCCTCTACCCCCAGCGTCGAGCCGACCTTTAAGTAGAGGGCGTAGACCCCCTTCTCCGCGAGCTCTGTCACGAGCCTGTCCATGACTTCGCAGTCGCTCCCGGCTATGATTACATCAGGCCTCCCGACGTCTACCCCGCCTAGGAGTGAGGCTAGCCTGGCCTGGACGAGCTTGGCTTTAGCCAGCAATGCCTCCCCGAATAGGGTTAAGTGCGCCCCTCCGCCGCCAGCGCCCCCAGCCTCTCTCCCGACGAGCCTCAGCCCCAGGGTCTTCTCGAGCGCGTCTATAGTGTTCCACACGGTTCGGTAGTCCACGCCCAGCAGCAGTGCAGCCCTCTTCAGCGAGCCGGCTTTAGAGACAGCGTCGAGGACGAGAATCTCGCGTAGAGTCACCGCGTGGCCATTTACGCGGAGCAGCGGCACTAACTCTACGGACACCTTGCCAAGCAGGTCGAATACACTAGCAATATCGTGGCTTGACACAGAGAGTATAGCGCCAGCCCCTCTAATATTGGTTCTATCGCCCGAGAAATTCGGCTATGCTCCTACTCCTCTCGGCGGCTGGGAAGGCAGGAGCGCAGGTAACCCCCGTCTCCCTGCACAGCTTCTCCACTGTCGCCCGAACCCTCTCCCTCCACCCCGGGCTCGCGCTGAGCGCCTGGGGGTACCGGCCGAGCAGGCGGCCCATGCTCGCCTCGAGTTCAGGCCTGTGGTGGTAGTAGTCGTAGTACAGCTTCGAGCCGGTCTCGAAAGCCACCTCCACGACCCTCGCGATAGAGTCCTTGGAGTCGTTCAAGCCCCTGATTATGGGGCCGAGGAAGACCCAAGTCTCGAGCCCCGCTGAGGCCAGCTTCCGGAGTGCCTCTACCCGCGCGTTGGGCGGCGGCGCGCTCGGCTCTATTAGCCTCGCAACCGAGTAGTCTAGGGTGGTGATCGTGAGGCCTACGTCAACCAGCGGCCTGTGCGAGGCGAGCAGGTCTATGTCCCTCGTAACCAGGGGCGACTTGGTCTGCACGCTCACTCTGAAGCCGTTCTCGAGCAGGACTTCCAAGCCCCTACGCGTTAGCTCTTCTTTAACCTCAACAGGCTGGTAGGGATCTGTTATTGTCGACACGCCCACGACGCCCCTCCTAACCCTCTTAACCTCCTGCTCGAGCACTTCGACTACGTTCTCCTTTATGAAGACGACTCTACCCCAGTTCTCCGCGACTCCAGGGTACCTGGTGAAGGCTCTGGCATAGCAATAGATGCACCCGTGGCTACACCCGGCATACGGGTTGAAAGCGTAGTCCAGGTCGGGGAGGCCAGACTTAGAGAGAGCGTGGCTCACCCTAACCCTCTCGTACCTCACTTCCAAGAGCTCCCACCTCTAACCTCAACTGCCTTGTGAGATCCTTCAGGATCCTGGATTTCGATAGCCAGACAGACAGGGGTAGCCTTGTCGCGCCGCCCAGCCTCTCAAGGACTTCCTTCAAGTCGTCGTACTTCTCGGGCCTCGAGGCGAAGAGAGCTCTGACGTTCTCCCTCACGAACCAGACCCCTATCGGCAGGAAGAAGCCCTCGTAGATCTCCCGTATCAGGAGCACTGTAGCCTGCCTCCGGATCCTCCTGAGGTACTCGGCCGCTGCCAGCCTCGACGCGTAGTAGCACCCACCTAGGCTCGCGTACTCAGCCCTCCCCTTGAAGCCCTCCCAGTCGCCCTCTACTTCGACGCTTGCCCCGGGGTTCCAGGTCGTGTGGGGGAACCACGCCTCGATCCACTCGAAGCTCCAGGCCTGGGGCGCGAGTACTGCTACGAAATTGTTGTCGGAGTACCTGCGCTGAAAGAAGAGGTAGCTGTCCACCACGGGGTACCGCTTGACCTCGCCCAGAATCCTCCTCGACAAGATGTCGTCTACAGCCGTTATAGACCACCTCGTCGGCACGAGCCTCCTCCCCGCGTCCCTCCCGAGGAGCCCCGTCGAGAACACTCTCTGGATCATTGAGACGGGTAGCCCGTTCTCGTAGAGTAGCCACACGGCCTCCTCCGCTCTAACCCTATCCCCGCTGATCATCCGCTCTACGGGCCTCGGGAGGCTGGGGTTGTCAATAACCCTAACCCTCTCAGCGGCGCCCACGGGCCCGAAGGGGGGCGTGTAGGGGTCTAGCTTGAACCCTCTAGGGGGCTTTGAGAAGCGCAGCTCTACGTCTACAGGCCTGCTAGA
Organism: Infirmifilum lucidum; assembly: GCF_014876775.1. Lineage (NCBI taxonomy): Archaea > Thermoproteati > Thermoproteota > Thermoprotei > Thermofilales > Thermofilaceae > Infirmifilum > Infirmifilum lucidum. The sequence goes on from NZ_CP062310.1 coordinate 209,265, forward strand.
GGCGGAGAGTAGGGCAACCTCCTCGAGGGCCTTGGGCTTCCTTACGTCTACCCTCAGGCCGCCCATTACCAGGCCCAGCCTAAACTTCAGGACGTCCTCGACGCTGTAGGACAGCCACTTCTCGGGGAGGTCGTATATGGAGACGTCCCCCTCGGCCATAACCACTGCAGGGGCCACGCGTACGCTGGGGTAGCCGACTCTCCCCACGAATACTGAGGGCGGCGAGGGGGCCTGTAGCTCGGCGGAGCTCGGGTGTTTTACCTCGCCTAGAGTAGACCACACTGAGAGGAAGGGGCACCTGGGTAGACCGCAGAGTAGTTTCGCTCCGCGGCACTTGAGGCACAGCCCTGCAACGCGGCTAGACATCCCTGATTCATCTCGTGGAGCCGTAGATATAATAGTTCCGGGGTGTACGGCGAAAGTAGCCGGAAGCATTTTTGAGCCTAGACGCATTAACACTCCGGGGGCTGAGTGGGCACGTGTCGCGTCTGTGGGAAGACGTCCCCGCTAGTTTCAAACTCTGTAGGAGTGTGCCTCGAGTGCCTCAGGGAGAGACCTGAAGAGTCTCTCAGGGTAGCGTACGAAGGCCACTTGAGAGCGCGCAGGGCGCTGGGGCTGCCGCCGCCCCCAGAGGGAGGGGGGCTGGAGTGCGGCATGTGTGGCAGGAGGTGCCGTATAGGGGAGGGCGGGGCTGGGTTCTGCGGGCTTGTCAGGAATGTGGACGGGAGGCTCGTGCGCCCGGGCGTGCTCGAGCCGCCGGGCTTCGCCTACCTAGACCCCCACCCCACGAACTGCGTGGCAGCGTGGTTCTGCCCGGGGGCTACTGGTTCGGGGTACCCGAGGTTTTCAGTGTCCCAGGGGGGCCCTGAGAGGGGCTACTACAACCTGGCTGTCGTCTACGGCGCCTGTAACCTAGACTGCCTCTTCTGCCAGAACTGGGACTGCAGGCGGGCTGACATAGGCTTAAAACTCCCCCTGAAGAGGCTGCTAGACCGCGCTAGAGACCCGAGCGTGACATGCGTGTGCTTTTTCGGCGGAGACCCCGGCCCTCTAGCCTACCACGCCTTGAGGGCCTCGGAGCTGGCGCTAGAGTCTAGGAGGGGTACAGTGTTCAGGGTCTGCTGGGAGACTAACGGCATGTGGAACAGGGGGCTCCTCCTGAGGGCAGCAGAGCTGTCGTACGAGAGCGGCGGTATCCTCAAGTTCGACTTGAAAGCGTGGACACCCGCCGTATACAGGGCCCTGACTCTTGGAGACCCAAGAGTAGTGTTCGAGAACTTCGCGGAAGTAGCCTCGAGGTTCGACTTGAGGCGCGAGCCACCATTCCTCTGCGCGAGCACGCTCCTCGTCCCAGGCTACGTAGACTCCTACGAGGTCGAGATGATAGCGGGCTTTCTGGCATCGATAGACAGGGACATACCCTACGCGCTCCTCGCCTTCCACCCAGACTTCATGATGTCTGACCTGCCCACGACTAGCAGGAGGCAGGCACAAGAAGCAATCGAGGCTGCGAGGAGGGCAGGGCTCAGGAGGATATGGCTCGGCAACCCGTGGCTGCTGCGGGACTAGCGCTGCACAGCCCTCGGCCTCAGCGTGATAGGAGGAATATGAGCACCGAGGAGAGCAGCAGTGTGAGTGCGAGTGCGAGCAGGGGCTTAAGCCTTGAAGACTCTACCCGGGCCACGTGGTAAACCGTAACTGGGGCTCTCTGGGCTGTCCTAGGGGTAAGCTCCTCCCGCAGAATGTTGGCAACAGAGGGTCTCTCTGTCTGCTGCACGTTGGGGTATACCTTGAATATGACGTCGAGGACGTCGCTCCTAGTGCCGTGGAGCTCGCCTCTCGTGACACGCCTGGGGTCGACTCCTAGCTCCACCAGCTTGTCCCTAAGAAGGGAAGCAACGTAGTCCTTCAGCTCGCCCTGCCTGTCGGGGAACAGCTTGTAGCCCTCGTCCAGCATCACCCTCGCGAGCCAGGCCGTCCTCACCACGAGTTTCGACTCCTCGTACGCGAGTATGTGCTCGCCATACCTCCTGAACCACTCCTCGAAGTCCCTGAGCTCTCCCTGAACCCTGGGCGCCTCCAGTAGCTTCTCGAAAACCGCAGACACTCTTAAACAGGGTTTCATGGCTCAAAAAGTTTCCGCCCAGCCCGACAATTTTTAAAGCAGTGAAAGCTCTTTTACACGTGTCCGGGAGGCCTGACCTGGAGAAGCTCCTCGCCGAGAACCTGAGGCACGCTGTGTGGGAGGCTGAGAGGGTTCTAGAGCTGGGCGAGAAGTGGTTCGAGATGCGGGACGAGTGGTCCCGTAGGGGCTGGGAGGCTACGTGGTGTTTCCTCGAGGAGAACCCCACGGTTAGGGACGCTCTACTAAAGGAGCTGAGAGACAAGCCTTAGCTTGTCCTCTACTCCAAGGCGGCGTGAGAGGCTCAGGAGCTCGCTCTCGTTTACTATAGGCCTTAGAATCCTGTAGATGAAGGCAGAGTCCTCTAGATCCTTCCTGCTACCTAGGTACAGCTTGTAGGCTATAGCCATCTCGGGGGGCGAGACTCTAATAGTTCGCCCGGCCAGCTCTACCCTCATCGAGCGGGAGAGTGTGTACTCGTCGTAGAAGTCGCTGCTCAGCTTTACCTCTACATTGGGGATGATAGCTCCCTTGTAAAACCTCACTCTTAAACCTCTGGCCAGGTAGTCCCTATAGAGTACCTCCACTCCATCGGGTATGCTGCCTTGTATAGCGCGGTACCCGTAGGTTGCGAGCACGTGCACCAGGTTCCTGAAAGCCTCGGCGTCCGCCCTGATTACCACGTCTACGTCTTCTGTTCTCCTCGCCCTCCCCAGCAGGATCGCTATATACCCCCCGACTAAAACATATTCTACCGGAGCGTCCTCGCATATCCTCGAGAAATCTATTGCAAGCTCGTCTTCGGGCGTGAGCGTCCTTTTAGCTATCTTGAGAACTCCTTTCTCGTACTCGATGTTCTCTGCTAGCTTCATCAGGCACTACTCTGCCCAGTGACTTAAATACATAAAACTTGTCCCTCTAGAGCCTCACAGCTCCTGGGAGAACAGCCCGAACCACTTAAGGTGCTCGGGGGCACTATAGGGCAGAGTCCAGGAATAGCATCAAGTAGAAGCCCACGAGGAAGCCGAGCGTTATCTTGAGCGGGGGCTCGTCCTCCCTGTACACCTCTGGCACGGCCTCCTTGAGCGTGACGTACAGCATCGCCCCGCCTGAGAAGCTCATCCCCAGCGGCAGTAGCCAGTGGGCGGCTGTGAAGAGCAGGGCGCCTGCAACCGCTAGCAGTGTCTCGCTGAGCCCGCTCAGTACACCCACCAGGAAGCCCTGCCTCCTGCCCTTGATCGCCGACACTGGCAGGGCTACTGCCAGGCCCTCCGGGATGTCCTGCAGGCCTATCGCGATTGCTGTCGCCAGCCCCACCGGGATTGAGTACGCTATTGAAGTCCCGACTGCTAGGCCCTCGGGGAGGTTGTGTATTATTACGGCGAGTGCTATGAGCCAGGCCTTCTTGAGAAGCCTCCTGGCCGAGGGCGGGCCCTCGTAGCCCCTGAGCAGGTGCTCGTGCGGGACGAGCCTGTCGGCCAGGTGTATGGCTACTACGCCGAGGGCTATCCCCACGGCTACGACGGCGAACCCTGCTAGCTGTATCGCGGGGAGTATGAGGCTCGTGAAGCTCGCCACCAGCATGACCCCAGAGGCGAAGGCCAGGGCTAGCGTGAGGTCTACGTCGCCCTCACGGTAGAGGTATACTGCCAGGGAGCCGAGGCTCGTAGTGCCTGCTACGAGTAGACCGGCGTAGAGGCTTGCGAGGAAGACACTCCCCCCTGTTAGGCTCTCGAAGAGCGAGACGAGCCACTCGGTCACACTGCTTCAACAGGCCATAGAAGAAAAACTTTTAGTTGGTCTCTTGAGGAACGAGTCCCAGAAAAATTGATATCTGAGAATACAATAATTATCAGAGAACGGGCATGTCTGAGATTAAGGTACGGGTGTCGAAAAAGTTCACTCTATACATTCCGAGGGCAGTAGCAGAGGCCGCCGGCGTGAGGGAAGGGGATGTGCTGAGAGTTAGAGTCGAAGGCTCTAGGATTATCCTGGAGCCGGCGCTGGATCCCTTTGACATCGCTCTCAGGGGCCCGAAGTTCGCTAGAGTGACCTTCGAGGAGTTTGAGAGGGAGTCCGAGGAGATGCAGAGTGAGCTCTTCGGCTAGGCTTAGGATACTCCTGGACTCTACATACATCCTCCCTATACTCGGCGTGGGAGTCGAGGGAATAGAGGACGCCTTGAACACTCTGAGAGAGCTCAGAAGAGGGAGAAAAGCCACCTTTTACTACACAGCGTTCAACATCCTGGAGGCGCTGGGAAAAGTTGCCAGGCTAGGGTACAACCTGGAAACCGTATCCACGGGGCTGTCCCTCATAGAGGAGGAATTTGAGCAGGCTAGCCCCAGCACCCCCGGTTACCTGAAGGCCCTCGAGCTGAGGAGGAGGGGCTTTAGGGACTTAATAGACTTATTACTCTACGCTACGGCGGCTACGCAGAACCTCTTGTTCCTCACGAGAGACCGGGACTTGATCAGCTTCCTGGAGAAGAACGGGGAAGACACGGGAGTTATCCTGTACGAGGAGGACTTCTTGAGAGCGTTCCGCTGAGCTATAGGAGGCTTGGAGGATCCCGTTTTGCCTCAGGGTTAAGCATTTATCTGGACTAGTGTTGATTCGGTTGTGGCTGTCCTTGCAGTATTAAGAGTGTCGGGCATTGGCTGCGCGAGTTGCGTGGCGCCGGCTAAGGAGCACTTCCTCAGAGCCCCTGGCGTCAGGGCCGTACATGTCCTGGGCAGCAGAGTTTACCTGGTTCTGGAGGACGGCTTGAGCCTCGAGAAGCTACTAGCGCAAAGCAGAGTAGAGGACTTCTACAATGTTAGGGTTGAGTCCGCCGAGGCTGTGGCAAGCGTGGAGGAAGCCCTGGAAAGGATTAAGAGAGCCGACAGGTTAAAGCTTGTAGTCTAGGCCAGAGCCCTGCTTCAGCCACACCCTTTTACTCGGTGCTTTTGGAAACACTAGTGTCTACCTCCCGGAGGAATTCCTCTAGGTGCTTTGCCGGCACTCTAGCGCCTGCAGCCTTGCGGTGCCCTCCCCCGTGGCCGCCGTACTTAGGCGCTACGCGCCTTAGCAGGGAGTTCAGGTCAACGCCTTCATCCCTCGCGCGTAGGCTCATTACTGCCAGGTCTCTTCTCAGCTCCACTGCGACGCCGACCCTCCTGCCAGAGACCACGCTGGCGTAGAGCGCCATCGTGCCGAGGGGTGCCCCGGGATCCACGACGTAGGCTATGTTACTCAGCGAGACTACTTTCTCCGGGAGTCTGCGCCTAGCCTCCTCGATCCTCCTAGCTTCCTGCCTAGCAGAGGCCACGAGATACTCCATGCTCGAGGGCAGGCTGTTCTTCGCCAGCTCTGCTACGACCTCCCTCTTCCTCTCGTGCTCGCGTCTCAGGGCCTCGAGCCCCAGCGTGAGTAGGCCGGCCTCTAGATAGAGCGACCTAATATCCCATCTGCCTAGTGCCTCCCTGAACCAATCCGTGTCGATTGCATAGTCGCCTATCGCCCCGTAGAGGGCCACCCTTTCCATGTCCGGTGCGGGCTTGAAGTAGCGGAAGGCTAGCTCTGCCGTGGACGGGCCCTCCTCGTGAACCACCCTCACACCGAGCCTCTCCAAGCTCTCTAGCGCGCCGCTGGGCAGAGGGTGGTGGTCGACGTATACTGCTTCGCTATACCCCTTCAACTTCTCGGCTACCTGCACCCACGTCCTCTCATCCAGGGAGATGTCCAGGACTACTACTCTCCCAGCCCCCCGGCCGAACTCTTCCAGGTCTCCCAGCAACCCCACTGGGTGCGAGAAAACGACCCGACCCCCGTACACAGAATATGCTATCGCGGCCGAAGCTACACCATCGCAGTCCCCGTGGGCGAATATTACGGTCTCCATCTCCATCGGGTTCTAAGCGGGCCTCACGAAGCCCCACTTCTCCAGGGCTCTCGCAAGCTCCCTGTGCGTCTTGGCGTACTCCCCTAGGTCTACCCCGCTGAGAGTCGCCTCTATGGCCTGGCGTACGGCTGACGCGCCGGCGCGCGGGCCGTCAGGGTGCCCGACAACGCCTCCCCCGACCTGGATGACCAAGTCTATGCCCATCCGCCTTATAACTTCCGGTAGGGTTCCCGGGTGTAGCCCCCCGCTCGCCACCGGGAAAGCCGGCTTCATCCCGTTGAATGGTTGCCGCATGTGGAAGGTGTCTTCGGCGTCTGGGACGTAGGGGTCTTCCCTGAGCACGCGGGCATTGCGGACGACGTCTACGGCTTTAGCTTCTAGTTTGCCCACCTCGGGTGTGCCTACGTGTAACTGGTCTATGCCTATGACCCTGTAGAGCTTCGCCAGCGTGAACATCGAGATGCCGTGGTAGGGGTTCCTCGTGAAGGCGGCGTGCATCGCGCGGTGGCCGTGTATGGCTAGCCCGTGTTCTTCAGCGAGATCCCTGATGTAGTTGAGTACAGACCACCCTGTTATTACGACGTCTACCATGACGTAGGGGTTGCCGTAATCCGCTACGAGCTTGAGGCGGCGCTCCATCTCCCTCACGTCTGCAGTTATGTTGGCGAACCAGGCTTTCCTCTCGCCGGTCTCCCTCTCGGCCCTGTCTATAGCCCTCATTATGGCTCTAGCCCTCTCCTCGAACCTGCAGTAGCTGGGGCTTGCGAGGTTCTCGTCGTCTTTAACGTAGTCCATGCCGCCCACCAGGAGCTCGTAGGCCAGCCTCCCAACTTCCTCAGGCGAGTAGCCGACCTTGGGCTTAGGCACTGTCCCCACGATCGGCCTCCCACTTACCTTCAGCGTCTCACGTACGCCGGCTATACCCTTGGACGGGCCTTTGAAGTACTTTAGGAAGACAGGCGGCATGTATATGTCCTCCACTCTGAGCCCCTTAACCCTCTTCATCCCGAAGACGTTCCCTGCTACCGACGCTAGGAAGACTGGGAGGTTCCCCTCCTCGAAGAGCTCCACGGGGTACGCTACACGTACAATGTAGGAGCCGTCCCCCAAGCCGTGGAACTCGTAAGCCTTGCCCATTAACCTGTCTATGCGGTTCTGGTCGTACCACTGGTACAATATAGTCCAGGTTCCAACACTACTCTCGGCGGCGACCCCGCCGGCGGCGTCCTCGACCGTGAAGTCTTCGGCGGGCATAACCCTAAACGTCATGACAACCTCCGAGTCCAGGTCTGGAGTATAACCCTTCTTAATGAAAGCCGGATACGGCTCAAAATCTTCGGGCATCTTCCCACGAGGTAGTATACGGGACGACTCAGTATAAAAACCTTTTACTTGCCCCCGGCTTCGCCGGGGAGAGCCGTGGGATACCATCTGTGGTTGTCTTCTCAGAGGCTTGTTCTCGCCGAGGCTACGCGCCTTGTAAGCGTAGACACGAGGTGCGTGACCAGCAGGGCTAACAGAACGGAGATTAACATTACCGCTACCGCCGGGAGAATACGGTCTAGCCCGAGCACTGACGAGAGCAGAATGTATACTGGTTGTACTAGGAGTAGTGCCACTACAGCCCTGACTAGCGACCTGCAGTAGGGGCAGCTCGGCACAAGTAGAACACCCAGCGGTCTTATATACATCTACCGGGACTAGACCCGGCAAGCTCCGAGCCGCTTCGGGGAAAAGGGAAACCCAGAGCCCACCACCAAGTGCAGGTAGGTGCCCTCTGTAGTAAAAGCCATGTTATAGGCATCTCTAATCTCGCATGCCTTCTGACTCCACTGAACCGCAGGCTAGGACTTCGTGTAGAGGGCACGCCCTCCTCTTTACACAGAAAGTTCGTCTTACCAGAAAAAGGTGCCACGAGTGATTTCACTCGCCTTAGCGAGGGAAAAGGCACTCTTTAGTCGTATTAGCGATGTCTAGAGCTTGCCGGCTCCGTACCTCATTGCCTCTCCGATGTACTTCTGCGTGAACACGTATACCGCTATTATGGGTATGGCGAACAGTATTGTCCTAGCGGCGAAGTCACTCCAAAAGATTGTCTGGCCTGTTGCTGTCTCGTAGACGTAGGCCGCGAGGGTTTCTATTCTGAGGAAGTTGGCTATGATGAACTCGCCCCACGCGCCCATGAAGGCGAAGAGCGCGATTACTACCATTGTAGGTTTTGAAGCCGGGAGGACGACGTCAAATATAACCTGCCTCCAGCTAGCCCCGTCTATGAAGGCAGACTCGTCTATCTCTCTCGGGAGGGCGTCCAAGTAGTTTTTAACCATCCATGTCTGGAAGGGGACTGCACCGGCAGTGTAGACGGCTGCCAGTACCACGGGGTTCCCGATTACGGGTACGCCGACCTGGTTTAACTTTATGAGCATGATGTATAGGGCTATCACTGCGGCGACTCCGAAGCCCCCGCCCACCTGGCTCAGCACGAGGTACGCTACTAGGACTAGATCCCTCCCCGGGAACTTGAAGCGCGAGAACGCGTATGCCGCTGGTGTGATGACAGAGAGGGCGAAGACTATGTTGATTATCGCGACCAGGAGGCTGAGAATAGCAGCGTTCACGAAGCGCGGGTCGCTTACGGCCTTTGAATAGTGCTCCAGAGATATCCCTGTAGCAAGTATCTGGGAGGGGTCTGTTATGATGATTTGCCCCCTCACGAGGCTCGTCAGGACTGCGTATAGAACCGGGTAGAGCATGATGAACACTATGAGTGCTGAGAGCGTTGTGAGGAGAATAGAGGCCACAAACCCGCCCCAGTACCTGGCCATTATGTACCACCCGGTGACGTTCTCTTGTATATGAGGTAGTACCACGCGAGTGCGTAGACTAGCAGTATGAGTACTACCACGAGGTACGCCGCAGCCGAGAGGCCGTACTGCTGGTCGAGGTAGGCTCTTTTATAGCCGAAGAGAACCATCATCTCGTTGACCGCGCCGGTCGTCCTCGAGAACCAGAGAAACTGGAGCTCTTTCGTCGGGCCACCGCCGTTTATGAGTAGGGGCACCATGAACGCCTGGAGCGAGGCGCCAGCTGTGAGTATGCTGGCGAAGAGTATCGGGCGTGAAGTTAGAGGCAACATTACGTCCTTGAAGCGCTGCCAGGCCGAGGCCCCGTCAACCATCGCCGACTCTATTAATTCTCTAGGTATAGACGATATAGCAGCCATAGTTACCGTCATTATGAAGGGATAGGCTAGCCACATCTCGACGATGTTGTACGCCAGGAAGGCATCCCACTCCCTAGTGTATATGCTAAAGTCTATACCCATGCTCGACAGGTAGCTCGCTATCGGCCCGATCCCCGGTGCCATCATCATCCTCCAAGTCGTTACCGAGAGTAGGATGGGGATGGCCCACGGGACTAGAAGTGCAGCGCGCATAACTCTCCTACCGTATATCATTGGGCTTGAGAGGAGGAACGCCAGGAGTACTCCTACAGTGACTTTCAGCGGGACACTCGTGAAGACAAATAATATAGTCTTGTAGATGGAGTACGGGAAGCGCGAGTCCGTGAAGAGGGTTTGGAAGTTCTTCAAGCCGATGAAGTGCATCGAGATCCTGTCTATCTCCTCGTCTAGGCCGGCGGTCGCCGAAGTCACGAAGAGGTTGTAGTCCCTCTCAATTTCCCTGAGTAGGGCCTGGCATTCTCGAAGCACGCTCAGAGCCTGGTCGATCTCCGGGACAACAGTTTCTCGTAGCTGTTTTATGTCGTTGTCCGAGACTACGAGTTTAAACCCCAGTATCCTGTCCAAGTCGCTCCAGACCCCTCCCTCTATTAGCGAGACAGCTCTGTATAGGGTGTTGCCGAGGTTCCGGTAGTAGTAGAGGAACGTTGTGTTGCTCCTAACAATCGACGACGCGTAGGTGAGGGCTTCGTCCACGCGTCTTCTCAGCGACGAAAGCCTGCCCAGGGAGAAGTTCTGGGGGTTGGACGTTAAAATAAGGTTTCTCATCTCTGTTAGGAGGGAGGTAGCGTCGCCGAGGTACCTGTCAGCCTGGTATACCTGCTTTAGTATAGTGTCCTTATTCGAGGTCAAGTAGCTTGTGAGTGCGGCTTTCTGGGCGAGTAACTCTCTTACCCTGGGCTCTGAGGCTATATTGATGTTGTTCGCGTCGGTGAAGGCAATGAATACTGAATACATTATTGGCCACAGGGAGAAGAAGAGGTAGAGAGCTAGGCTTAAGAAAATCAACATGAATGCGACTTGAGTCGGGTATAGGCTTGAATCCTTCTTCCTAGGCATTAGAAAAAACACCTCTTATTAAAAGGTTCAGCCCTTGATCTTAGCTAGAATCTTCGCTTGTGCTTCGTCGAGCAACTGCTTGATTATGCTGACTGCTGCCTGCTCCCCCTGTTCGTTGTACTTCGTGACGATAGCGTTGAGAGTATCGGCGACAGGGCCCCATACGTAGTTCATCTTCGCGGACTTAGGCATTGGTATGCTTTCAGGCACCTGCTGCGCGAACCCTAGTATTACCGGGTACTTGTCGGCGTTAGCCTGGAGGTACTGGATGACGGAGAGCTTGACTGGCACGTAGCCCACATCCGCAAGGAACTTGAGGGTATCGTCGTTTAGTGTAAACCACATTGTGAAGAGTATTGAGGCGTACAGCCTGTTCTTGTCGCCTTCGATGACCTTGGTTACCCACATCTGCTTGAAGCCGGAGAAGGGTTTAGGTGCATTACCGTTGATCGGCGGTATCGGGTAGACTACTACATTCTTTATGTTCTGCTTTATCGTCGGGATGTTCCAGGGCCCCGTGACCATGCAGGGCGTCCTGCCCTCGAGGAGTATCTTGAGCTGGGTCTCCATCCCGACGTCTGCAGTGTACATGTACTTCATCACGTGCGTCACGTAGAATGTTATCCCGTTAATCGTCCCCTGGCTGTTGACGCCAACAGCGTCCTTGTCCTCATCGTAGTAGAACCCTCCGAAGGCTGTCACGAACGGGTACACGTGGTAGGGGTCGATCTGGTATGCAATGCCGTACGTGTTCTTTGATGGGTTGTACCACTGCTGCATTACCTTCTCGAACTCGCTCCAAGTCTTAGGGGCGCTTGGGATAAGGTCTCTATTGCACACGAGGGCTATTGCCTCCGCCGCCCACGGGAGCCCGTACAAGTGTAGTTTGTAGACCCCGCTCGTGTACGCTGAGGCTACGTATTGGGCTTTCAGGTCTGTGAGTGTTTCTGGGGGTAGGTACTGGTCAAACGCGACTATAGCGCCGCTATCTGCGAAGTCTCCCGTCCAGTCGTGGGCCCATGTAAACACGTGGGCAGTGTTCTCAACGTCGCCTGTCAGCACGCCGGCTTTAACTTGCTCCTTCAAGTTCTGGACGTTCGTGTACTTCACCGTTATGCCCGGGTACTCTTGCTGGAACTTCTCGACCACCTTCTTCATAGCTTCCACTTCCCACGGGCTCATCCCTGTCCAGAAGTTTATCGTGACCTTGACTTGTCCGGTCTTAGCCTTCTGGACGAAGTCGTAGAAGTCATTGGGAACTCTTATCTTACTAGTGCCTATTGTCATTGTCTGGAGCGTAACTGGCGGGGGCTGTGTAGGCGGGGTAACGTTTGTCGGGGGTTTCTGGGATGGCGGCTGTTGCTGCTGGGGTGGCTGGGTGGGCTGTATCGGCTGGGCTGGCTGTTTAGCCGTGGACTGGTAGTAGAAGAATACTATTCCCAGGGCGACTGCAACCAGCACTATCGCGAGGACTACATTCCGGCTCGCGACTTTACTCAATAACGCTCACCCTTCACTCTCTATACTTCCTCTTTATATTGATAAGCTTTTCTCTGTAACTTTTTTTATAGCATATAGTTTAGCGCAGGTATCTACAGCCCTGAATTAATAAACCCTTTTTATGCGGAGCCGCAGGAAGTCAGGGGGACAGGCTTGTACAGGGTAATCGGCAGGGAGAAGATTTCTGGAAGCCGGTTTGGGAGGTACCTTGTCGAGTTCTCAGTGAAGTGGCCTCCGGGGGCTGACTACCTCTACCTGGTTGCACCCTTCACCTCTTTTTTCCCGGGAAGGTTCGAATTAGCCAGGGAGGGTGAGAGGGGGAGGGTTTTTGTACCCCTCTGGGAGGGCTTCTACCCCTACCGCTACGCCGCTACTTGTGGAGTCTCCTTGTTGGACGACGAGAACCCCTCTAGGGTTAAGCTCAGGTTGTGGCCCGAGAGTAGTAGCGAGGAGGAGTTCTCCCTGGCGGAGGTGGGTGTTGGGGAGCATCTTCGGTCGGTTCGGGAGAGGAGGCTAGAGCCAGAGCTCGTAGTCCACGACGAGAGAGACCCTGTTTTTATCAGCAAGTACTTGGGGTATACCGTGCTCAGGCTTAAGGCTCCAGCCGGGGTTCTGAGCAGGGTTTACGCTGAACCTGCGCCTGGAAGGATTGTCGAGATGGAGAAGTACCTGGGTACAGAACTTGTCGATTACTTTCAGGGAATCTTAGACGGAGACGTCAGAGAATACAGGTTTATACTCGAAGTAGGCGGCGAGAAAGTGTACTACGGAGAGGAGGGGCTTGGCGACGAGAAGCCTATTAGACCCGCGAAGCTCTGTGGCGTTGACGAAGCTTCATGGTACATAGGCTGTACCTACTACCTTGTCTTCCCGGACAGTTTTACTCGTAGGGGAGTTTCTGTGGCCGGCAGCAGGCCCCGCGCGCGCCTGGGAGGCACTCTCCGCGACATAGCCGAAAGCCTCGACTACATCGCCTCGCTCGGGGTAGACGCGATATACCTCACACCTATCTACAAGTCCGTCAGCTACCACGGCTACGACGTCATAGACCACAAAGAAGTCGATGAGAGCCTCGGAGGGTGGGGTGACTGGGACAGGCTTGTCAGCGAGGCGAGTAAGAGGGGCTTGAAGATTGTAGTAGATATTGTCGCCCACCACGTCTCCCCGTGTAGCTACGAGTTCAGGAGAGCCGTGCTCGACGACTGCCCCGAGTACAGGGATTGGTTCAGGTTCTATAACGGGCAAGGGGGTGCCGAGGTTGAGCTGCTGAAGAAGTTCGTCTCCGGGGGCTGTAGGGAGTTCCCGGGCGAGCTACGGGGGAGGAGGCCTTTCTACGAGACTTTTCTCTGCAACTGGGGCATGCCGAAGCTGAACTACGGTAACAAGCGCGTAGTCGAGAGGCTAGTAGACGTCGCGTCTTTCTGGCTTGAGAGGGGGGCTTCCGGGCTCCGAATAGACGTGGGCCACGCCATACCGGACGACGCCTTGAGACAGCTCTACGCCAGGGTTAAAGAGCTGAAGAGAGACGCTCCGGTCATACTCGAAGTCAGCAAAGGCGTAGCCTTCTACCCTTATGGGATCACGTCTGACTCTGCGATGAACTATGACCTGCGGGAGCTCCTGCTGGCCTTCGTAGTCTCCAGGAGCATGGATGCCGAGTCGTTTGTCAGGAGGTTGAAGGAACTTTACGTAAGCGTGCCCGTGTTCGCGGCGAACTCGATGTACAACCTCCTGGGTAGCCACGATACCCCGCGCATAGCCACTCTAGCCGATAAGTGTGGACACGAGTGCCTAGAGCTACTCTACGTAATCCTCTTCTCGCTACCCGGGTCGCCATCCATATACTACGGGGACGAAGTCGGGACGCGAGGAGGGCACGATCCGGACAACAGGCTCCTCATGGTCTGGGAGGAGGAGAAGTGGGACAGGAGCCTATTCTGCCTCGTAAGGCGGCTGGCCATGCTCAGGAAGACGCTTGCACCTCTCAGGCTCGGGTTCTTCGACACCAGCCCGCTAGGCCCTAGCTCCATCAGCGTGTTCAGGGAGTGGAGGGGGGAGGAGGTAAGAGTTGTTGTTAGCGTTGACGACTCCCAAGCAATCCAGCTGGGAGACAAGTACTTCGATGTCCTTGGGAACAAGCCGGTCGAGTCTGTAGAGCTACAGCCTTACTCCTGGAGGATACTATACAGGAGAAAAAAACACCTAGATTTTCTACTACTTTCTCCTCAGGAGTAGTGCAACGGCTACTCCGAGGAGTACGCCTGCAACTAGGCCTACAGCCAGAGCCCTGTTGAGCTCCTCGGGGCTTACGCCTGCCTGTACGGGTGGAGGACACTCCGGGCACTGCGGGCACTGTTGCTGTTGCGGCGGTGGACACACGCACTGCTGCGGCGGTGGCTGTGCTGCTGTTGCCTTGGAGACTCCGTGGATCTTTGCGAGAGTGCCATTCTTCTCGGCGACGTACGTTGTGAGCTGCGAGTACTGATCCTGGGCTGTAGGCGCTAGCAGATCCATTATGCGTGGCACCACGTTGAACAGGACAGCTTTAGCGTGCTTCGCTCCTACGCCTACAACCCATATGTCGGGGTCAACGCCGAAGGGCCTTATCCTCATGGGGCCGTAGCCGTCGTAGCTAGTAAGAGCAACAGTGTATACCCACTTGTCAGCGTTATCCGTATCTGGTAGGAGGTCTTTAGATACCTCGGCTATAATAGCGTTTCTCGCCGGGTCGGCGTACACCTTAAACTTCTCGTCTTGGACTACGACAGAGCCGTCCGCGAAGTAGATTGCAGCTTTCTCTCCGCTAGGTACGGGATCCGAGCCCCACCCTGGGGCTAGGAGTAGTGCTATGTGCCAGGCTGAGTCGTCTGTTAGGTTAACGTTTAGCCCGAACGCATCAGTCCTCCCAGGCACCTTAAGTGTCGTCCTTATGTAGATTTGCACGTACTGCAGGCAGAAGCTGTTAGGGCCGCCCCACGGGTTGCCTCCGAGGTTTTTAACGTAGGTTTCGAAGACCATAGTATTCCCAGAGTCTATGACACGGAACTTTGTCAGGTCAAACACTTCTGGAACAAACACGTCGGCCCTCGGGTACTTGTAGCCTCCAGCCCCGTCGTCGTCGCCCTCCGGGTCGTTCATCTCGAACACTACTTTACCGGCAGCCGCGGCTACAGCTCTCGGCACGATCATCTGGTAGACTGATCCTACGCGTGTGGCGGTCTCGACGATGGAAGAGCCTGAGTACGATACTGCTGTAAGGTAGAACAGATCACCCTGGCTTAGACCGAGGTAATTCCACGGCACGAAGGCCTCCACAGCGCTACCAACAGCTGCGTTCAGGTAGAATAGCTGGATCCAGCCGCCGCGCCCGTCAGCTGCACTTACGACAACGCTGGAGTTAGAGGGGTACACCAGCACCTCGTAGAACAGCCCCATACCCAGGTCTACTTTGGAGTACCTGGGGAACGCGTTAAAGCCTGGGTGGTATGGGCTCACGCTCCTGACAGTAGACGTCGCGTACACGGCAACGGCTACCCGCTTGTCGGTCAGCGCGTCTCTGGAGGCAGGGATGAGAGCTATGTACATGCCTTGGCCTGTCGGCGAGACGAGCACGCTCTTGAACAGTTTGTCGCCTAGAGACATGTTTAGAGCCCCTGCCCACTCGTCGGCCCTGGCTACGCCGTCTAGTTTAGGCTCAACGCTCGGTGGCTTCGGGTAGTCTCTGTTCAAGACGCCGACTGGAGTGGCATCAGGGTTGAACAGCACGAGCAGGTAGTCTGGCGGCTTCAGGCCTGCATCCTCGTATGCTCTCCTCAAGTAGCCTTTATACATCGGGTTAGCTGGGAACCCGCCGCCCATGTCACCCCCATACCAGAATGTCCAGTCGCTCGCTTCAGCCCTGAGGATGTCTTCCGCTGCCTTCCTGTTCACTGCTAGTGCTTCCCGCAGGCTGTTAACCCCTAGAGCTTTTAGGACGTCCTGGCGTGTCTTTATGAGGAGCATCCACGCTATGTTCTCCTGCCTCTGGCCGATCCAGACCGCGAGCTCGCCCCCAGCCCACGACCCCTCGGGTATTTGTGCCGCAACGTCACGCCTGGGTAGCTTGGTGTAAGCGTCCTCTGTGAGGCTCAGGGGTATGTCGGAGATGTCCCGGCCGGCCAGGTCGAGGTACTTGTAGTTCTTAGCCGGGAGCTCCCGTGCAGTGCCGCCGAATTTCGCCAGGTACTCTCGCGGGGTTATAGTCACCAGGACGCCCTTGGACTGGTACTCGCTAAGGAGGGAGTAAAGGGACTCCAGGAATACGTCCCCGAACTCTGGGTAGTGCTCCCACGGGTTCTCGCCGTCAAGGGCTATTACAACCACACTAGACCCGTCGCTTTTACCCGCGAGGGCGAGTAGGCGGTTTACGAGATCCTGCGCTGCTTGCTTGGAGTCCCACCTGCTGTACTGGAACCCTATGAGGTTGCTCAGCTCGCTGTTCCTGAAGAAAACATATATCTTAGAGCTGTTGAAAGTGGCGTACCAGGCTCTCATGCCGACTGACGGGTCAGACGGGTTAAGGCCAGCCTTCACGAGGAGCGTGTCGTCTGTAACCGTCCACATGTAGCCCTCGCTAGTGAATGCCGACACGACATAGCTGTTTACGGCCTGCTCAGCTGGCCAGATGCCTACGGGCTTGTACTTGAACACGTCCTGGAAGATCTGCGTGCTGAGGGATACGTGGAGCCTAACGTCGTCGAGTAGCCCGAAGTCTACGAGTATCGGTGCCAGCGGGTGGCTGTAGGGGACGGGTATGAGCTCGACCTGGCCCTTCTGCGCTAGAGACGAGTAGATGCTTAGGACTTTCCCCAATAGGTCTCTGTGGGCGTTCAGCACAGCCTGTAGCTGTTGCCTGGTGAATCCCTTTGCTCCGTTAAGTGCTTGGAGCCTCAGCTGGTAGAGGTCTGGGTACTGCTCGCGGAGCACGAGGGGGTCTATCCAGAACAAGTTAAAGAGCACGGCTAGATCGAGGTAGTCCTGCTCCGAGAACTCGCCCGTGACCTTCTCCTTGTACTCTCTCTCCGGGAGCGCAATGTACTTGCTCAGAGCAGCCTGCGCCCTGTCTCTGAGCTCCCTGTACCTCGGAACTACGTTTACCACTCTGCCCCAGTTCACGTCAAAGAATCCTCCGGGCATGGAGAGCATTGAGAACTTCTCCTCGGTGGTGAGGGGTTGCCCGCCTGCTATTTTCTCGGAGAGGATTAACCTGTAGTCCTTGACGCCGGCATTGTAGTCGAGTATCTGTTGGACTAGCGAGCCGGAGAACGTGAATGTCGCCTTCACGTCGGGGTGCTTGGACAGGATGTAAGCCATCTTGTAGTAGTTGCCAACAGTATGCATCCTAGTCCAGGGCAGGATGAAAGCCGTCCCGTTCACGTCGTAGTACCACGGCTGGTGGTAGTGCCAGATGAACACGACGTATAGCGGTTTGGCCTGCTGGGCCACTAGGGCAGGTGCTAGCAACTGAAGTGCTACCGTGAGGGCTACTACAAGGGATAAGACCCGGGGCTTTCTCAAGCTACTCACCCTAAAAGAAAAAAATAATTTTAAGAAGTTTTTGTCTCGGCTTTAGGCTTTTTTGCCTCGGCCTTAGGCTTCCTGCTTCCCAGGAAGTAGCCCGCAGCAAGGCCCACTATGAGGAGCACGACAGCAATGGCTACGGCTACTCCAGTGTTTACCGTTGAGGCCTTCAGGGACTCTAGCTCTTCAGAGAGCTTCGCGTTCTGGTCCTGGAGCGACTTGACCTGCGACTGGAGGCTACTGACCTGGTTTTGGAGGCTGGTCACCTGGCCCTGTAGGCTTGCGACCTGTGACTTGAGGTTGTCGCGCTCCTGAGTAACCGAGGCTAGCTGGGACTTTAACTGAGCCACGAGTTGGGTTGTGAGAGGTGGGATCGTGGCTGGTAGCCTGGCATCTAGGTCTATGCCGCTGAGCCACGTGTACTGCTGGTCTGCCGTGATTCCGTTGGGGTACTCTGGCGCGTAGACAGCTATGTCTAGCACTCTGGGCTCTATGCCGAACTTTATGGCATTAGCTATGAGGACTTTCTGGGCGTCTGTAGCAGTGGCAGTGCCCCAAATGTTCCACTCTCCCTTACTAAGCCCCACGCCCCTGACTTTCAGGGGGCCGAAGCCGTCGTGGCTTGCAACTGCAACCGCAATCCTCCAGTTCTTGATATTGCCTACGTCCCCGTACTCGAATAAGCCCCGGTCTACAGTGGCTACAATCGCGTTGCCCTCGACGCTGATCTTAATCCTATCGTCCTGCACGACCTCGTCGAATGGCCTGTAGAGGACTGCACATTGCCCAGTTGGTAGCGGTTGCGGCGGGGTCTCCCAGCAGGGCCCTATTAAGAGCGCGTAGTGCCAGGCCCAAGTCGGGTCGAAGTTCAGGTTGAGGGCTATCGCGCTGGCGCGTGCCAGCACGTTCGCCGGGGCGTCAGTGTGCATGTAGATGTGTACCTGCTGCAGGCAGAAGCCGTTCTTCCCGCCCCAGGGGTTCCCGCCTAAATCCTTGAAGTAGACCTTGAACGTGACTGTCTTCTCAGCTGTGTAGACCTCGAACTTCACGATGTCGAATACGCCTGGCTTGAAGACGTCTGCTGTCGGATACCCGTAGAAGCCCGGGCCCTTGTCGTCGCCTGTCGGGTCGGTCACCTGGATCACGGGGCCCTGTGCCCGTGCTAGCGGAGCCAGGGCTAGGGAGAGTACTATTACAGCCAGGAGAACGATCGCCACTACGGCGTACTTCCTATTCATCTTATTCCCCTAGGCAATATTTTCTACCCCGATGCATCTTATAAGCTTATCTATTTTCGTTTAAATAACACCGAATAAGTTAATAAAAAACTCCACGGCCTATCGTGTTGTGGCGGAGCACCTTCAGGAGAAGGTTATAGAGGTTTACAACAGGGTCTTGCCGAGCGTTGTGGGCGTGTCTACAGTGAGGGTCATAGACTTCCTCTTCGCGCAAGCGCCGGTGACCGGCTTCGGCTCCGGGGTGGTCGTCGAGAGAGGAGGGATTATAGCTACAAACTCGCACGTAGTGGAGGGCTTCGAGAGGATTACTGTGACAACGCCAGAGGGGGAGAGCTACCAGGCTGAGGTAGTGGCAGAGGATCCGCAGTGGGACGTTGCCTTCCTTAGAGCAGAGGGGGCTGACCTTCCGCCAGCGCGGCTCGGAGACAGTGACGAGATCCGCGTAGGACAGTTCGTGCTGGCTATCGGGAACCCCTTTGGCCAGCTACTTGGAGGCCCCTCGCTCACGTTCGGGATTATCAGCGGAGTCGGGAGGACTCTCCGGGTCGAAGGCAAGATCTACGAGAACATGATACAGACAGACGCGGCCATAAATCCCGGTAACAGCGGGGGCCCTCTAGTGAACCTCGACGCAGAGGTCATAGGGATTACGACAGCAGTGATACCGTTCGCCCAGGGTATAGGGTTCGCTATACCTGTCAACGAGGTCAAGTGGGCGTTAGAGCAGGTCAAGAAGTACGGGAGGATAGTTAGGCCCTGGATTGGCGTGTACGGGTTAGACGTGACCCCCGTAGTCGCCCTACAGCTGGGCCTACGGGAGCCCGGCGGTGTCCTCGTGGTGAGAATCGTCCCTGGAGGGCCTGCTCACAGGGCGGGCGTTAGGCCAGGCGACGTCATATTGGCTGTTGATGGGAAGAGGATAGAGGGAGTATCAGACTTGATATCCGTCCTCCGCGCAAGGGGTGTTGATAGCATAGTCAGCCTCGAAGTCTACAGGCGTGGAACTGTCAGGGAAACACGGGTTAGAGTCGAGGAGGCGCCCTAGCCCCTGTAGTGCCGCGCCATTTCCTCGTTCTCGGGCATCGAGAGTATAGCGTCCCAGACTTCTTCCGCTTGTTTCTCCGACTTGGTTCTCGGGTCTAGCATCAGCCAGTCTATGAGTATCTGCCTCCCGCCCTCGAGGAACGCTGTTAGGGCCATCTCCATTCTCAGCATGCGCGGCCAGAGTACGGCTTTCAGTATCTTGCCTGGGAGCTTGAGGCCCTGGGGCCTCTTCACGCCCTTCCCGGATACCTCTGCCGGTATCTCTACGGCCACGTCCCCGGGTAGGCCGTCGATGGCCCCCGTATTCGGGACGTTTACCTGGTAGGTGGCCGGCTGGTCGTTTGCAATAGAGTTTATGATCGGTACGAGTGACTCGTCGGTTCTCGTCTGCGGGAAGAAGCTGGATATGGGTACTCCGGGGTCTGAGGCTATCTTCTCGAGTAGGCTCGAGTACCACTCGTGCCTTGCCAAGTATACCATCCACCCTACCTCGCTGTCAGGCCCGCCCGTAGGCCCAAACCACTGCTGCTTTGTCTTGAGATCCCGGTGGTACATCCACGTCCCGCCCCTGACGGTGTCGCCCACTGGGAAGAGGCCGTAGCGCCTGTACATGTCTACAGCGGCCGGGCTCATCTGTATGTCGAACGGATCCCTCTGTGTGAGCCTCCACCTAGCCCAGTACTCCTGGGCCTTCCGCTCTATCCACTCGTCTATCAGGGGGTATAGGTTTCTGCCGGCGTAAGTGAGCTTGGTGAGCCATATCACATGGTTGAAGCCTATGGCCTCGAACTCCACCTTCTCCGGGTCGTAGCCCAGCGCCCGCGCTATCTCCTTGTAGCCCAGGTGGCCGTGGCACAAGCCTATAACGTTGACTCTGGTCTCCCTCGAGATGAGAGTTGTAAGCTCGAAGACAGGGTTTGCGACCTGCAGTAGCCACGCGTTCGGCGCGTACTGCTCGACATCCAGCGCGACCTCCAGCGCTAGCTTGAACTGGTAGTACCCCCATATAGTGTGGTAGTCGCTCACCATGTTCCACTCAGTGCTGTTCACCCCCCTGTAGTACCCGTGCCTCTCTGATACCTCCCTCATCTTCTCGTAGTAGCCGTGGCCCCCGTACATCGCAGTGTTCACCACGAAGTCAGCATCCCTTACTGCCTCGCGGCGGTCAGCCGTGGAGTAGAACTTGTAGTCTGCGCCTAGCTCCGAGGCGTACCTCCTGGCGAAGCCTTCCACCAGCTTTAGCCTCCTGGCGTCGATGTCCACCAGGGCGACTTCGCTACCAAATAGAGTCGGCGTGTGCAGGAGGTCGTGTATTATCTTGGAGCTCCACGCTATGCTGCCTGCCCCTATTACTGCGATTTTGAGTTTTGCCACGATACAAACGTTATCTCCTAGAAAATAACTTTTTCTAAATAATCGAGGGAAAGTCCATTCGAGCTACCGGGTGCTCTGGTCATGGGTTTTAGCCTTCACACGCCGGTTCGGTCAGGCCCTCGGCTTCAAGCCCGTAAGTCTAGGCGCGAGGGCCAGCCTTACCCGGAACACTTTTCCTTTGGTAGCTTTTCAAGGAGGGCTTTAAGCATGGATATCGCGTGGCAGTAGGCTTGCCGCCCTTTTTCCGTGAGTGTATAGTACTTTCTCCTCTCCACGTAATACGACTTTACAAGCCCCTCCGACTCCATTTTCCCCAGGACAACGTAGGGTAGGACTTTCCCCGGGTTGAAGCCATGTTTAGCTTCAATCTTCTTGGAGATGTCGTATGCGTAGGCGTCGCCCTCAGACAAGATTGAGGCTATGTACAGCCAGAGCACTTCGACTTGAATCTTCTTCTTCAGCCTTTCGAGAGCCCTTGTCTCCACGAGAATAGAGAGGAGAGCAGTATAATAAATCTTAAATATCTAATGTTAATTAGACTCTAATGATGATTAGAACGCTAGTAGTTGGTTTCGGGCAGGTAGCAGCGAACTTTGTGGTTGGGTTAGAACGGCTAAAGTCCGGGGAGCTCGAGCCCTATGGTGTTCCACTAGCTGGTTACGACTTCGGCGTGGGGGTCGACGAAGTCGAGATTGTGGGCGCCATAGACGTCGATGAGAGGAAAGTCGGGAGAGACCTAGCCAGTATCGTAGAAGGCTTCTACGGGTTTAAGAACCCTCCCAGAGCGCTCCGCGAAGTCTACATTTACAGGGGGCTGGGCGGAGAGTGGGTGAAGAATATTTTCCCCGTAAGAAGTGAGGAGTGGGGAGAGTCCTTAGCGAGGGTGGAGGACTTGTTCTCGGAGCTCAGGCCAGACGTCGTGCTCGACGTTACTACAACTCAAAGCGCGCCGGCTTTCAGCAGTAGAGAAGAGTTGGAGAAGGCGGTGGCAAGCGGTAGTGCAGCACCGAGCCAGGTCTACGCTTATTTGGCCCTGAAAGCCTCGAAGCGTATTGGTTCGCTAGTCTACGTTAACTTAAACCCGACTCCTGTTGCCAACGCGCCAGCAATCCTCGAGCTCGCGGAGCAGTGCGGGTGCATAGTGCTGGGAGATGACGGCGCGACAGGTGCTACTCCCCTGACAGCCGACCTACTGGAGCACCTCAGGGAGCGTAACAGGAGAGTGTACAGCATTGCCCAGTTCAACATTGGAGGCAACACCGACTTCCTGTCTCTGACCGACGAGAAGAGGAGTAGGGCGAAGGAGGATACGAAGAGTAGCATCGTGAAGGACATCTTGGGCTACGACGCACCGCACTACATAAAGCCCACGGGGTACCTCGAGCCTCTCGGGGACAAGAAGTTCGTGGCGATGCACATCTGGTGGGAGAGCTTCAACGGAGCTGTAGACGAGCTGGTAGTAATCATGAGGATAAACGACAGCCCCGCGCTTGCAGGCCTCATGGTCGACCTGGCGAGGATCGGCTGGTGGCTGAAGTCGCGTGGGGTTAAGGGCACAGTCTACGAGGTTAATGCCTTCTACATGAAGAAGCCGGCCCCGCCTGGCTCCAGGAACGTTTCCCGCTACCGCGCCTACGAGCTCCTAAAGGAGTACCTCGGAGTAAAGTGACTTCTCAGGCGATAGGCTCTACTTTTATCCACCCGGGCCATAAGAAGGCCCTCTTGTCAACGTGTGCTAGCTCCGCGAAGCCCAGGATCTTCCCATGAATGCGCGTCAGGCTGGCTAGATGCACTGCTCCGCCAGTTAAGTATTCCTCCTCTCCGCTCCTGTAGACAAGGTTGACTCTCTGGATCTCCACTGCCAGCGTCCTGGCTTGACCCGTCCTCTCTAGGATTTCTGGTACCGTGCCATTATCGTCGTGTACCTCCTCATTGCAGAGGCCGCGATCTCTCTGAGGCTAAAGCTCGCCGCTAGCGAGCCTTCTCTAACCTGCTAGTAGGAACTGTTGCTCGAACCTCACAGCATCCCCGAACAGCACTACGCTAAATACTAGAGTAGAGCCCCTCTTGTACTCCTCGTTTAAGTTGAGGGACGGCTTCAGGACTAGGGGTCTTGAGACGCCCTGCGGCCCCCTAGGACATTCCCCTTGTTTAGAGTCCTGACGATGTAGCCGTAGGGGCAATTCTGAGCAAGCTCACACTTCGAGCATCTAGGCTCTCCTCGGAGGCAGAAGCCTGCGAGCATAGCTGCGAGAGCTCCTCTTGTGAGGTTGCCCTTCCACCTGGGTAGCTCTAAGTCCTCCTCGAAAAGGAGCTCAAGAGTGTACATCTTCGCAAGAACGTCTCTAGGCTTACTCATCGGTGTCTTCGATAAGTAGCCTCACATGTGAGTATTCACAGATCTCGCCGCGATAATTTAATTATGGAATGATTAATCGGTCAATCTTCTTTGACCGAGAGTGGGACTTAAGTCCCTAGAAGAGGAGTACGAGAGGAACAGGTTCTCCTTTGTAGTTATATTCGGCCGTAGACGCGTTGGTAAAACATTCCTCCTCAAACAGTTCCTCCGCGATAAACCAGACTCTGTCTATATATACGTGTCTGAGATGCCGCCAGACGAGTTGCGCGAGAGCATCTCGTGGGAGCTGCGCGAGAAGGTCGGTATTAGAGTCCCGAGGAACCCGAGCTGGAGAGACATTTTCGGCGGCGTGTTCAGGGCTTCACGCGACAGGAGGGTTGTCCTGGCGGTAGACGAGTTCCAGAGGCTTGTAGACGTGGATAGGGCTGCTCTAACAGAGCTCCAGAGAGTCATAGATGAGGAGGCTGCTAGTAGCAGGTTAATGCTTATTGCTAGCGGATCTGCGGTAGGCATGGTTGAGCGCTTCTTCAAGGGTGGGCAACCCCTCTACGGCAGGGCCACGAGCTTCTTAAAGCTCAAGCCCTTCGACTACCGGACAGCGTGTAAGTTTCTACGTGAGAGGCTCGGCGCTACACCCCTAGAGTCTCTCGAGCTCTACGCGGTCTTCGGCGGAACCCCCTACTACCTCTCCCTCCTGGAGAGCCCGGATTGGGGCGTGGAGGCCGAGAGGCTTGTCCTCGACAATAGGTCGCCTCTGTACTACGAGCCCGAGTTCCTCTTGAGGACGGAGTTGAGGGGGAGCCTAGTCTACTTTGAAGTCTTGAGGCTCTTGGCTTCCGGTAAGAGTTCTTTTAGCGGGCTCGCCGGGAGCCTTAAGACGGCTAGGACGTCGCTCAACTACTACCTTAAGGTGCTGATAGAGGATATGGACATAGTAGAGCGGGACGAGCCAGTCATGGGCGGTAGGCCGGTATACAGGATTAAGGACAACTTCTACAGGTTCTGGTTCCGGTACGTCCACCCGAATAGGAGCCTCCTGGAGCTTGGGAGTAAGGGGGAAGTCTTGGAGGTTGTCAAGAGAGATTTCCAGTCGTACCTCGGGGTAGTCTTCCAGGACGTCGTGAGGGAGGGCCTACACATGCTCCACTTGCCCTTTAGGCCGTGGAGAGTTGGGAGCTGGAGAAGGGCTGGAGAAGAGATTGATGCAGTGGCTGTGGACGAGAAACAGGAGAAGGCTATCGTCGTCGAGGCAAAATGTCGTGAGCTGGGACTGCGCGAAGCTGAGAAAGTCCTCGAAGACCTCAAGAGTAAGGCTAGAGCAGTGCCTGCACTAGAGAAGCTGTACGGTGTCGCGGCGTTAAAGGTGGACGGCAGGGAAGAGCTGGAAGAGAGAGGTTTCCTTGTCTTCGAGCTCAAAGACTTCTGCTAGCTTCCCTCGCGGCAGTAGGCTCTAATGTACCTGTAGACGTCGCCTATCCTGGGCCTATCTCTGTACGCTACAACGTAGTGCGGGAGGTTTTTCCACGCTGAGACAGCTAGCCTCTCGTCCACGAGGACGAGTATCGGGAAGCCGAGCACCGCTAGCTTTTCAAACTTCCTCCTTAAGTACTCCTGGCTCCAGAACCCCGCTATCTCGATGTAGAGATCCCCTACTCTGAAGTCCGGGATGTATATCCTCCCGCCAACAACGAGTACATCCGGCTCCCTCTCCACCCTGCAGAGCTTTGAGAGCTGTCTGTAGAAGTCGCGTTCAACGGTACTGTCAAACAGCTCTTCCCTCAGGGGTTCTGGGAGGAGCCCCGGGGCAGTGCTCTTCTCCTCCCTGAAGGTGAGAGTCTTCCCGTGGAGCCGGACTCTAGCTTCGATGCTCCAGTCTTCGAAGCCGAAGACGTGGGGTATGAACTTCGCGAGCCTAGTCCCGTACCTCTCAGTCTGCTTGAGTATAGATACAGGCCCGTCAATGACTAGCCTGACCCTGCTCCCCGCGTCCTCGGCCACGTACATCAGCCCGTAAGCCTTAAGGGCTCTTATAGCTGGCTTCACCTCTGAGCCCTTTGCCTTGAACGTCACGCTAAGCTCTAGACACTTGAACAGTAGGGTCTGGACGAGAGACGTGTTGTACATGGCTACCAGCTCTTCAGGCGTCATAGAGGGTAGATCTGTGATCTCGAGCTCGTCCTCGAAGGCCTTAGAGAAGAGCCTCTCGACTTCACTGGGAGGAATGCCAAACTTTGACGCGACGCTCTCGAAGACAAGTGAACGATCCACGGGGTCTACGACCGGGAACTGCTTCGAGGCTGTCCTGAACACTTCAACTCTGATCCTCGTCACGAGTTTCTTGTCGACGTCCTCTACCTTGAGGCTTCTCTCCAGGACGTGGGCTAGCCCCCTGGCTAGCTTGGGGTCGAATGGCGCCTCTCTGAGCCTCTCCCTGGCCTCTCCCAGCTTGAGGCCCGGCTTGTACAGGTCTATGACGTACTCTGCCGGCCCCACGTCCTCCAAGTATAACGGCCTAACAGTATTACCCCTCCTCGATACCCTGAGCAGTTCAGCTGGCAGCACTAAATATCCCTCCGCCTTCTCCTTGACGCTGCGACTTCTCTAGTGCTTGCAGTTACTACCTCGTAGATTTTAGCCTTGCCAGGCTTTAGCCTGAGGGCGCGGCCTATCCGCTGGATAAACTGCCTCCTGGAGGACGTGCCGCCCAGTATGACTACGACGTTTACATCTGGCACGTCAATGCCTTCATCCAGAACCTTCCCAGTAACTATTGCCCGGAAGACGCCTGTCCTGAAGCCCTCTAGAACAATCCTCCTCTCCTCGCTACTCGTGTCGTGGGTTATGAGGGGTATGAGGTACCTCTCAGAGACAGCTCTCGCCAGCGAAGTGTACTCCGTGAATATCAGTATCTTGTCCCCCCTGTGCCTCGCCAAGATGTCCGCGACGGCGTTGACTTTACTTTCCGAGTTGAACAGTATGCTCCTCATCCTCACCCACGCTTCGAGGGCCCTCCTAGCCCCAGGATCCCTGCCACTGAGCATGACCAGCTTGCGGAACTCGGCTGGGCTCTTAAACTTCAGGTTCTTTCTCCGTATGTATTCGAGGTATATCTTCTCGAGGCGCCTGTACTCTTCCTCTTCCTCCTCTCCCAGCCTGACTTTTACTACTTCGACCTCGAATTCCGCCAAGTAGCGTCCAGAGGCCTCGGAGACGCGCATCTCGTAGACTACTGGGCCGACGAGCTCGTCGAGGAGAGCGTGGAGGTTGTCTGAGCGCTCGGGGGTTGCTGTGAGGCCTAGCCTGTAGGGCGCAGGCGATAGCTCGGCTATCTGCCTGTAGGACTCGGAGGGGAGGTGGTGGACTTCGTCGAATACCAGGAAGGGGTACTTCGGGCCCAACGCTTCCACCGAGAGGTATGCTGAGTCGTAGGTCGTCACGAGGAGGCAGTTCTCTTCTTTCTCCTCGCCGTACCAGGCTCCAACTTTCCCGGGGAAGTAGCGGCTAAGCCTCCTGCGCCACTGCTCGACCAGCTCGACTGTAGGCACTACGACCATGGCGGGCGTGGAGAGCTCAGCTATAGCGGCTATCGCCACGAAGGTCTTACCAGCGCCGGTGGGCATCACGATGACACCGCGTCTGTAGCGGAGCCAGGCCTCGAGGGCCTCGCGCTGGTAGTGCCTGAGCTCGGGCTTCACCTTAGCCTCGACTTTACTGCAAGCCGGCTGCATGACGCGGTCCTCGAAGGGTATACCCTTCTCCTCGAGGACGCGCTTCAGCCTGGAGTAGTGGATTGCCATACACCTGTACTTTTTGACCCTGGGGTCGAACACGGCAAAACCTAGAGCCTCGCGGGGAGGGTCTCCCTCGATCAGTATCGTGCCTCTATCCCACAGTAGCTCCACAACCCCAACAGGGGAGAAGCATGTAATAAACTTAGGGTTGTAGATTCTCCAAGGTACTACACGCTTCTATGAGCCTCCTGATGTTCTGGTACTTGTCGGTCCATACGTTCAGCCAGTCGTCTTTCAGGATCCCGCCGGTGTCCCTGCTGTTCGGGTTCCAGCTCCAGTAGAAGAAGCCACATATCCTATTCTGGATTAGCCAGTCGACGAACTTGTCCTGCCAGGCCCTGTCCCTCGGGTCGCCCCCATGCCCGTACCTGCCGCCGAACTCCCCAATGACTATGGGGAAGCCGAGGCTTGCCCTTACGTAGCCGAAGTTCTGCATCCATATCGCCGGCATGTTTTCGGGGAAATCTGGGTCGCTGAAGTAGGGTTGCCTTGAGACGTCGGGCCCGTAGACATGCGGCGAGTACGCGACCTTCTCGGGGGGCAACCCCACGGGGCACTCGTAGACAGCCCGCAAGTTCTCGCCCCAGTTGAGCGAGTAGGGGTAGAGCGCTCTTGAGTCTACCTCGAGTTTCGACTTATACGTGCCTTCGACGAAGATTAGCCAGTGGGGCGCTACTTCGAGTATTCTTGACCCGACTTTCTCGACTGCTAGGCGCCAGTCTGTAGCTGGGTCACCTGTACACCACGTAGCTCCCCAGGGCTCGTTTCGGACGTCGGCCCCAATGACGTTTGGGTACTTGGAGAGACGCCTCGCGACTTCCAGCCACGTCTGTATAAACATGTCTTCGCTGACCTCGTCTGAGTACCAGAGAGACTCGATCTCGTCACACCCCAGCCTGTGGTAGTCCAGCAGGACATACATCCCAAGCTCGTTGGCCTTCGCGATAATCTTCTCCATGATGTCCAGGGAGGTTAGACCTCTCAAGTCCGGGTTAAGATCGTAGTTTATGCTGGATGGAAGTGTCCCGTTTCTAACAGAGTACGTGCAGAAGGGAAGCCTTATGGCGTTAAAGCCGAGACTCTTCATCTGCCTGAGCATGTCCTCCCAGTTCCTGGCCCAAAGCCCGTGCACGACAAAAGTCCTCGTCTCGAAGCCGAACCAGTTAACACCGTACAGGCGGACGACTCTGACTCTGCAGTCGGTCAGATTCATCGCGTAGAGCTCCCCGTTCTTCGTGAAGTAAAATACCTGGAGAGCGGCGTGTAGCATACTGCTGGCGTAAGATGCGTTAAAGTATACTGTGAGATTACACGGAGATGCAGGTGGGGTTGGCGAGTTGCCTAGACTCGTTTTCCCTACTGATTCATTCAGAAAGCCCCGGGTAGAGCCAGTCTGCGGCACTCCGTAGCGGGTATTTGCTCTATGCGCCGCACTGAGAAAAATTGATAGGAGAAGGATACTAGATATCAGCAGAATAACTAGGAGCGGATTACGGGTCGCAGTTTTCCTTAATAGCACATTGTTTTCACCGTTAGGCTATTCTCCTACCAAAGCCAGACTTTGTTGGACTCTTATCGTACACCTGTTCCACATGTAATATATATACTGGCCTGTCGCCCCTGCCTTCTGGTGGTGTATAGTGGTAGGCATCATGGATCAATGTCACAAGCCTGTGGTAAATGTCGTCAGTGTGTATGGTTATTTTCCCCTTCACTTCGAAGCTTATGCTCGGCGGCTGGAAGAAGAGCAGGCTTGCAGTCCTGCTATGCTGAACTATATTCCACGTCTGCCTAGGCCTGTCTCTTAGCCTCTTAGCCAGCTCTACAGTTGCTAGCTTCTCGAAGTCAATGTACTTTTCAGCAACTCCGCGTGGGTGGTATACTAGCTGTAAGAGTAACTTTGCGCCACGTAGGCTGTGCTCCTCGTATAACCTTCTAAGCTTCTCTCCATCCCCGTAGGCTCTCGAATATTCCTCGTCTGAAAGCTTCAAGTGCTCTTCCAGTCTTCTTACGACGTCCATAGCATACTCCTCGCGTGGGACATACCCGCAGCCGACAATCTTCGCATTGAGCACAATCTCCCCGTTGATGCAAGCCGCAGTCACGAGTGCAGGGTTGTGGCGTGTGAACTCTAGGAAAAACCTCTCCGGATCCACCTTGACTCCGTCTATGAACTGTTGTAGCAAGGCTCTCCTAGCATAGTAGTTCCACTCTAGGAAAACATCGGGTAGCCTGGCCATTGGCTGGATCTCGCGTGAAAGCAAATAACTCTTTTCACCAGCCCTCCAGCAGGAGCCATTGAGAAAACTCTACCGTGGGCTCCCAGCCTCCACTACACGGGCCCTCTAGATGTGCTCAGTTATCCCGCGATTAATCTCTACACGTTATGCTTGAGTACGACTGACACTAGTACACGCCTACTCATAACCCTACATCTGTGCTACATATGTGTTCCCCAGCATTTCCAGGATGCTGCACTGCAGGGGGTACAAAAAGTGCCGTGTTTCTAGCAGGAATACACGAGAACATTGTCCATGCGAGGTGCCGGGGATTCAGCCAGCGTCAGTTACTTCCACGAGTTCCTTAACCCTAGAGAAGTACCACTTTGCCTCGGACTCGTCCGCCAGGTGGAGCTCGAACGGGTGGTACGGGGGCAGGGAGGCGAGCTCCTCCACTCTGGCTTTGATTTCAGCTCTGGACAGGTTGTCCACTGGGAGGAGGCTGGACACTATGAGGACGTCCACGTCACTCCCCCCTACAGCCTCTCCTTTCAAGACGCTTCCAAACACGTAGACGCGCGAGTCGGGTAGGAGCGCCTTAACTGCCTGCACTATCCTAGGGATGTACTTGTCCCAGTTCCTCAGAATATCGGCCCTCTTTACGAGCAGGTCGAAGTAGTTATCCGTGCGCCAACACCTCTTCAGCGAACTTTAACAAGGCTTCGGCCTCCTCTCTGCTGTACTCGCGTGGCAGGTACCTTGAAGCTATGTAGGCGTCTTCCAAGAGCCTAGCCTCCCTCCACTTCTCACGCAGGAGACTGGCGAGATCCTCTAGCCCTGCTCTCTCAAGCAGAGCAGCCAGGAGGGACATGGAGTGTGTTCGCGGGTAGTCTCCAAGCCTCTCCAATAACAGAGACTTGACATGCAGATGCACGGCTTGCTCTGAGAGGAAAACCGAGAGGTCATAATCTCCGGCATTGAAGCTATCTACCGCTCTGTTGAGGAAAGATCTAGCCCTCTTCCTCAGCAACCTGACTTCGTCTAAACGGGACACAAAACAGTATACGCGTTGCTCGTTAAAAACCTAGAGCATAGAAAAAGTCCTCTAGGTAGAACTCTGCGCCTGCTTCAGCTCTTTAAGCCTAGCCTCTACCCGGGCTATCTCCTCCTCGATAAACCTCCTGTACTCCTCGTTCATCCTCCTAAGCTCCTCTTCGAGGAAACGTTTGTACTCTTCGAGCACCCGGGCTTCGTCCTGAGGAGCCGCAGAGCCGAGAACACTACGCCAGTAGTACCACCCCGGGACACCGTAGGCGCGCCAGCAGTAGCCCGGGCCGTATATCCAGCCGGGCCTCTCCCATGGCGGTAGGTGGGCCCAGGGCCCGTTCCCAGGCCATCGTCCACGCCTCCACCAGCCCATTTTCCTCACCGTTTTTGAGATATGTCACACAACTATATAAACTTTTCTCTAGGAGGCATTGGCAGATTTAAGCAGTATGTAGGTGCCAGCCAGGATAATGGCAATGCCGTAGATCTTCCGCAGGGCCCCCTTGCTCACGCTTAAAGCCAGCTTTGAACTGAGATACCCTCCAATAATTCCTCCCGTCAAGTACATGACGACGGAGAGCAGTACCCTACCCACGAGCGCGTACTCGATCCCTGTAGCTAGCCCGAAGGCCCCAACACACAGGAGCGAGGTTCCTACAGCGAGCTTTACAACTGAAAGCCTCGCCCTTTAGGGCGGGGAGGAGGTCAGCTACATTGATGAAAGTTAATTCTTTATACCTCTTGCTGAACAGTACTATTGTGTCTAGCGAGGGCTTAATCTCCAATGAGCTTAACACAGGGCTCGTAATAGCGGGTGCGTACGCCTCTAAAGTTCGGCGCTCCCTCTTCGCCCAGCTCGGCAGCTTCGTGAGAAATAACAAGAACGCCAGCAAGGAGATCGCGCGGGCCAGCGCCGAGCTGAACTGGGTTCTCTACAGGGCCATAGTGGAGAGCCTCAAGGCGGATAAGGGGGACGCTGTCAGAGTGAGGATAAAGTACACGTACGACCCTGCGCAGAACAAGCTCGAGTGGGACTACGACTCGCTCCGGGTAGAACTCTTCAGGAGGGTTCCCGACGGGGAGGTGGAGGAGAAAGTTCGCGAAACGGTCAAGAGGGACGCAGAGGAAGCCAAGAGGCGCTTCTCGGGAGCCCAGCCTGCAGAGTCGCGTGAAGTCTCGGAGTGGGAGGGAGAAGAGGAAGAATAGAGCGCGTTCATCTGCCCCCGCTGCTATGTAGCCTGGCTACCTAGGCTTACCACTTGATGCCGAAGTACTTTTCGTAGAGCTCCTGGCTCTTCTTGAACGGTATCTCCGAGAAGAAGCCTGGCACGAGGCTCTCAATGTAGTCCTCCGATGCGAGCTGGGCAGGTACAGTCACGAAGGCGAGCTCCGTGTACTTGTCTCCAGCAGAAATAGCCTTCGTTATCCTTGCTAGCGTTCTTATCGCCCCCTTCGTGACCAGAACCCCGTAAGTGTTACCCGCTGCCTCGTAAGCTCCCGCA
Source organism: Infirmifilum lucidum (assembly GCF_014876775.1). NCBI lineage: Archaea > Thermoproteati > Thermoproteota > Thermoprotei > Thermofilales > Thermofilaceae > Infirmifilum > Infirmifilum lucidum. The sequence goes on from NZ_CP062310.1 coordinate 241,203, forward strand.
GGGTAGTGGGACGCCCTCCTATACTCGCCCAGGAATATCTCCTGATCCCAGGGGGAGTTGGGATCCCTCACATACGTCACGGACACAGGGTAGGGGAAGCCGGGCTCCGGGATCACCCTCTGCTCAATTTTGGGCTTTGTGCCCGAGAACATGTACCAGGCTAGCCAGGCCACCATGCGCGTCACTTTGGGCTCCGGCTTGAGCTTCTCCAGTTCTCTTTCCAGCTTCAGCATGTAGGCGTGGCCCATGGCGTAGCCCCACTCGAACAGCCTGAGGGCAGTTGCAGGGTACCCATACTTCTCGAGCATCTCTGTTACGGCCATGAGGTACACGCGGTTCAAAGTGTAGGTGTCGACAGTCGCCGAGCCAAAAGCCTTCCGTAGCCTTACCGCTACCTTAGCGAGGCTCTCAGCCACGCTTGTATACTCGCTTTCTGGGGATAAAAAGGTATCACTCGTCTAAGCCGAGCTCTCGGTGTAATAAGTGCAGCGAGACGCTACCCCCTCGCCCGGGAAGTACGGGTCGCCGTAGCCTAGTAGGAGCTGAATCGACTTCACTGGAGCACTGGCCAGAACCTTGGACGTCAAGGCTAGCGGCAGTTCCCGCGCTAGCTGCCTGACGAGCTCTGGGTAGGGTTTACGCGCGAACACGAGGTCGCCGAGCAACTTGGCCAGCTTCTGATCCTCCCGGGCCCGCAGTATGTACTCGTCGAAGAGCCGCGGCGACGAGAAGAACATGTCCCTGAGAATTCTCCCGTATTTCAGCTCTTCGCCTATCTCTGGGTGCGTCTCCACGCGGCGTTGGTAGCTCCTGAAGTTCTTGAGGAGCTCGCCTGTTTCTAGGGCCTTTGTGACAGCCTCAGCGGCGAGCTCCCCAGTCTTCATGGCCATCCAGATACCCTCCCCTGTGAGCGTGTTGACGAAGCCCCCAGCGTCTCCCACGAGTAGCACGCGCCTCGAGTAGAGCCTCCTCAGCATGCCGTTATAGGGTATATACCTGCTCTTAACGCTCTCGCCGCCGAGTTTTATCTTCCTCGAGGCAATAGGGTTGTTCTTCATGAAGTCGTAGAGGGCCTTGTCGGGTGGCACCGTGTAGTTCTTCCTCAAGGTGCCTATGCCGACGTTAAGGTGGTCGTAGTGCCTGAAGATCCAGGCATAGCCCTCACCCATGAACCCGAGGTAGAACTCCAGCTCGTGCTCGCCGCTCCCAGGTCTCGAAGCCGGGACGTAGGCTACGGGGCAGAAGGCGTTGTCCCGCAACCAGTTAGCCGGCTGGAGGCCCAGGGATCTGGCTACGACCGAGTACACGCCGTCTGCACCTATGGCGACACTCCCCTCCACCACTTCGCCGCTCTTCGTGAAGACTCTAACCTTGGAATCCTCCTCTACTACACCGGTAACCGTGACGCCCTCACGGAGCTCGGCGCCCGCATTAACAGCTGCCCTGACCAGGGAGTGGTCGAACGCTGTCCTTGGTATGAGGTAGCCCTCAAGATCCGATGCACTAACCTCGACGGTGTACCCTGACGGCGAGACGAAGAGGCTTATGTTTGCTCTAACTCTGTATTCTTCTGGAACATCTACGAGCCCGCGGTAGTCGCGGAAAACTCTCCACCCAATCCCTCCCCCACACACCTTGAGCCTGGGGAACCTAGCAGAGTCGAGCGCTAGGACTTTGAACCCCTTCTCTGCCAGAATCCTGGCCGCGCTGCTCCCGGAGGGGCCAGCGCCGACTACAATAGCGTCGTACATGCCACCAGCAAACTTCATTCAGAGCTATTTAGCATTTTCGGAAGAGTAGAGCTGCCGGGGTTTACCCTATCAGGAACTAGCTTTAAGGACTATTTTCCCGCAGTTCTTCCAGTTGACCTCAGAGAGTATTTCTACTACCCGTCTAACGGCCTGAACTACCCTATCCCGTAGAATCCCCGGGACACCGCCGCCAACGACGAGTGCAAGCCTTGTTTCAGGCAACACGCAGGTTAGCCTGCTGTCCCGGTGCGGGTAGAGGTGCATGACTAGACCCCGGGAGTCTACTAGTATTGGGAGCCCTGGAGGCAGTAGCTCTTCTCTGCCTCCAAGCGGTGAGAACACCTCGCCCCCCTTTGAGAGAGTCAGGAGCAGGGGCGGGGCGGCTTTCTCGAGGTCGTATATGCCTATGGGGACAAGAGTCTCTATGGAGGCGACGTTGCCCGCGTCAACCAGTGCGTTTATCCTCGGGTACTCTCCCCTCAGAACACGCCTGACGAGTGCCTCGCTGGAGGGCCTCGTCTTCGTCGGGTCAATCCCTATGCGCCAGTAGAAGTCCCTGTACGCCCTCACTTCCGGGACGCTTGGGAGGCTCTCTATCCTGTACTTATTCCTGACTTCGCTGACTGCCCTTTCGATTATCTTCGGAGGGATTTCTGCATACGAGCCATCTAGCCATAGAACCGTGTACGCTATCTCGACGCCGAGTTCATAGATGTGCTGGTCGACCCTCACGAGCTCTTCGAGCTCACCGCAATAGGACATCCTAGTCGTGTCTACCCCGGAGGGTTATATTGTTTTGCTCTGAACACTGCTCAATTTTAGGCGGATCCTGCAGAAGCTACAAACTTCTGAGCTCGCGGGCTCTCCGCAGACTCTACACTCACGCAGAGTGCCCGGCTCGTAGAGATCCGGTATCTTAGCGATGCCCCGCACGAGCTGTACTCTGAAGCCGGGGTGCTTCTCCTCCACGCTAAGCACAAAGGACTTGAGGGGCTCACTCATCCAGTCGCCCTTTAGGGGGGCCAGGGGGCACTTCTCCCTCGTGAACAGTAGCCCAAGCGACTCAGCTATGGCAAGCGTCTCCTCGCCTGTCACCTCGAAAAGGGGGCGTATCCTGGGGAGGAGCTTGGGGTGGGTCGAGGGCACTAGGGGCTTCAGTTTTGAGGCCCAGTCCACTCTCCCCTGCGCCAGATCCTTGAAGAAGAACAGCAGGATGTCGTCGGCGTTGTGCCCCGTGGCCACCTTCGTGGCCCCCATTTCCCGCGGAACCTTGTTCAGCAGGTACCTCTTCACTGCGCCGCACACAGAGCAGGGGGGTCTCCTTAACAGCCTGCTAGCTAGTGGGATATCTATCCCGTAGTCCCCCAGCCTGACTACGCGTAATTCAACGCCCAGCCTTTCGGCCAGATCCTCTACTACCGGCACGGCGTGCATCAAGCCTAGGTCTATGTGCAAGGCTTTGAGCCCAAAGGACTTACTTTTCTGGAGCTCGCGTAAAACATACAGTGCCACCGCGCTGTCCTTGCCCCCACTGACTGCCACGACAACCCTGTCCCCGCTAGCCACTATTTTCCGGCTTATCCTCAAGGCGCGCTCTAGAGAGGCTCTAACACTGACCATACACGCCGAAAACCCCACTCCCCCCGCTTTAGACTTGGAACACGAAAGGGATATATTAGTCCTGTGCATACCACACGTGTGAGCCAAAAGCTTGTAGAAAGTATCCGTAAGAGTATTGAGCTGGAGAATGTTAACGCTCAGAGGCTTGAGGAAAGCGTTAAGGAGTTGAAGAGTGAGTTGATAAAGAGGGTCTTGGGCAGCATAGCCTTCGACTCTAGGAAGCACGCGGAAATGTACAGAGGGATAATCAATATCCTGACAGGTGTTTCCCCGGCTATCAGCGAAGACGACTTCTCAAAACTGAGGGAAGTCGTTGAAACGCATATAAGGCTTGAAGAGGAGATGATAGGAGAGTTGAAGGCGTATATCGAGGAGGCGAGAGATCCAAGAGTGAGTAACATCTTCCGGTACATACTAGAAGATGAAGTAAAACACCACAGGATGCTACTCAACATCCTCGAAATAATCGTAAAACGGGAGGTCATCAAGGAGTCTGAGATCTGGGACATGCTCTGGAAGGACGTCCCGTTCCACGGCGCGCCCGGCGGCTAACCGAGAAATCTCCGGGCACTAGCAAGAGATAAGGCGTCTACTTCCCCCTCTGCAATTTTCCGAGAGTACTCCTCTGAGGCTGAAGCCTCTAGACCCATCGTAGACTTCAGCTCCAGCGCCTTCCTGGCTACGTGCTCGCCCAGCCTCCTGGCCACGGCCTCCTCTACGAAGAAACGAAAATCGAAGTCTAGCTCTGCTCTGAGCGCTGAGAGTATGTCTTCTGGGAGGCTGTGTTCCGCCCTCATTGCAGCTAGTATCCCGTCGGCGTCAAGCAGGGTCGGCGGAAGGCCTAGAGTGTAGCACGCAGCGGTGAAGGCTATGGCGCGCGGCGCAGGCGAGGGAGAGTCGCCTACAATTACCCTGCCGTAGAGCTCCCGCCTGACCCTTTCGCGGGTCTGGGGGATTCGGTCGGCGACGCTGTTAATCACGGGGAGTATCGGCCCCACTACAGTCTTGTACTGACGTGCCAGTGTTTCGAGCAATTCCATGTCTATCTCAAGCCACTTTCTCGGAGGGCTGCTGCTGGCCTCTCGGAGAACTCTTGCGACGCGTAGCGCCTGGTCACGTGGCACGTCATACCTCACGGCTGACTGCAGCGTTGCCGTGTGGAAGCCGCTGTAGAGCCGGGCCTCTGCCTCGACTAGAAGTGGGTTGTTCAGCCCTCCCCTGAAGGGGGGCGAGCCCATCCCGAGTACTATCCTGACGTCTATTCCCCTCGCGCGCGAGAAACTGTGCATGGCGTTTAGAGCATAGAGCGTTGACAGCATTGAGGCGAGGTGGCCTGCCCGGAGCGCGGCGTCACTCTTACCTATGAAGACCCTTACACGATCTGGGGTGGCGCCCTCTTCTTCAAGGTAGTCTAGGTACTGCGAGAGTATCAGTGTCGCGTTGACATGGTCTCTAACCCCCTCGAAGAGGGGCACGAGCTCCGGGGGGTCTGTGCTAACTCCTGTAAGCTCTCTCACTAGCCTAGCCTTCTCCCGAAGCGCCCTCTGTGCTTTCCTCAGAACGTCGACCGAGTCAACCATAGGTACGATAACCCACTTCACAGCCTCCACGCCGGCGTGCTCTACCGAGTAATAATTGGCTAGAACAGCCGATTCCAGGGCTAGTAGGAACCTGTCCAGCCCCTCGAGCAGGGGGTTCGGGGCCCTGACGCTCACGAAGAAACTCTCGCCGAGGGGGAGGCCCTCCTCGACAGCCCTAAGCACTATGTCCCGCGGCTGAGAGTAGGGGGTGAGCTTGCCCTCGAAGTCCACCATGACTTCATCGCAGCCATATACTCTGTAGCCGTCGATGGCCTCCTGAACCTCCTCAGAGGCAGAGACCTTCACCGTAGAGTCGGGGTGCTGGGTACACATCAGCTTAGGAATGTACATCGCAGTGAGGATGCTACGAGGTTTTTCAACTTTCTAGAACATTCTTTGAAACTTTTCCGTCATGCTCCGGGTAAGCGATGAAATAAATGCTGGCTACCACGAGAGGCCCGAAAACTGGATACCAAGATCCAGGCCTAAGATAGGCGTTGACCGGCACAACCGCCAGGCTGGACAATACTTTTAACGAATCCAGCGTCATTACGACTTGGAGCGGATGGCACAACTAGAGCTCAGGAAAAAGCTACTAGACCTGCTGAAAGAGGACGAGGAATTACGCTATGCAGTAGCCGGCCTCCTAGGGCTGGAGGATCTCAGGGCGTCAGCCAAGAGGCTTGAAGACGCGGTGGCCAGGCTCGCAGAAGCCCAGGCAAGAGCCGAAGAGCAGCTTTCTGGAGTCGAGAGCAGGCTGACTAGACTGGAGGACGCGGTGGCCAAGCTTGCAGAAGCCCAGGTAAGAGCGGAGGAGAGACTCTCTGCGGTCGAGAGCCGGCTGACCAGATTGGAGGATACGGTGGCCAGGCTCGCAGAAGCCCAGGTAAGAGCAGAAGAGCGGTTAACGAGGCTCGAGAATACAGTAGCTAGGCTCGCAGAAGCACAGGCAAGAACGGAGGAGAGAGTGGCCAGGCTAGAGGATGCTGTAGCTAAGCTCGTAGAGGGGCTCAACATACTCCGATCCGAAGTGGGGAGGCTGTCAGAGGCCGTCGGCTTCGGGCTCGAGGATATCGCCAGAGCCCTCCTCCCGGGTTGGCTGCACAAGCACCTTGGAGTCGAGGTAGAGGATTTGAGGAGGGAGTTCCTCCTTGTCGGAGGCGAGGAGGTAGAAGTAGACCTCTACGGGGAGGGCTCTTTGAGGGGGGAGAGGGTAGTTGTTCTGGGAGAGGTCAAATCCAGGATTTACGACACAGACGTGGAGCGTTTCTACCGCCGCATCTACAGACCTGCCTCTGAGGCCCTCGCGCAGAAGACAGTTGGAGTGCTCTTCGGGTATCTCATCCACCCCTCGGCAAAGAAGAAGGCCCAGGATTTAGGCCTCTATGTCGTGGCCAGCTATGAGAGGTGACAGGCTCTCTACCTGCCCTGGCGCGAGGGCTCGAGCCCCAGTCCACCGGCCAGAAGCCCGCGACACCTTACACGTCGCCGATGTCTATGCCCCTCTCCCTGAGTTTCTGCACCAGCTCGGTGTACCACGCGGGAAGCTTTGTGATCCTCAGCGAGCGGGACGGCGTGTAGGGCTTTATGTCTAGAACCGGCGTCCCGTCAAAGAGATCCAGGCCGGACACCTCCAGGAACCTGCCTCTAACGCTCTTCAACTCGACTATCGACAGTGCCAACGGGTTTGGCCTATCCGGGCTATCCGTGGCGAAGACGCCTATAGCCGGCAAATCTTCCAGGGGTATCCCGAATCTCGCAAGCCTCCTAGGCTTTACTAGTAGCGGAGCCTGCCTTGAAAGGTGTAGGTACGCGATTACGATTACGTGCGAGAAGCCCTCGAGCCCTACCAGCCCCTCAGCGTACTCTTCGAAGACCTCGATGACCCCGTCCACACCCCTCAATGAAGACCTAACTTCTTCCGGGGTGGCTCTCGTGTGCACGACTCCTATCGGCTTGAGCTGTATGACTCCCCGCGTCACTGCCTGCACCCCACCGTTTAAAGAGGCCCTCCCGCGCCTTCAACGCCTCTCTTCAACTTCCTCGCCGCGCTCCTAACTGTCACTGCGACCCCTATCGCTGTGAGCAGGAGTACTGCAGGCCACGAGGGTACGCTCGTGTAAGTTACCGAGCAGTCGGTGGTGTTAACATCGCCGAGCGTCAGCATTGCATCCCACGCGAGCACGAGGGTTTTACTCGCGGCTTTCCCGCCGCACTTGAGCGCCGCCTCCGCGTAGAGCGCCGGTAGGCCGAGGCTTGAGAACCCTAGCCTCGCAGTCGCGTTGTAGACGACCCTCACGTCCACAGGCCCCTTCACGAGGATCTCAGGGGTCTCCCGCCTGGTCCCGTTAACTTCGTAGGCAACAGGGGCTATGTAGACGCCTGAAACGTTAAAGCTGGGAGACCTGACAGTTATGCTCTTCCCGCTGTCCACCCACTCCTCGTAGCTTGCGTTGAGCGCGAAAACTCTCACGAGGTACTGTCTCGTATAGGTGACCGTGTACACGCCGGGGCCGATAACCCTCGCGCCTGCCAGGTTGAAGCTTAAGCCCCTGTAGTGGACGACAGGCGACACTAGCCGTGTCCTGTTCCCGAAGTCCACCTGGGAGGGAACGAGCTCCTCGAGACCTGACCCTTCATCGAGCCACGCTGTCCTGGTCTCCAGGGCTACTATCGAGACGAGGAACTGTCTCCTGTAGACGCCCCGGATCTCGCCCGGCCCCTCGACCCTGTAGTCGCGGCCCACCTTGCCCCCCGAGAAGTAGATGCCCTCCAGTTTGTACCTAGTACCGTTCCCCAGGTCTATCTCTTCTGGCACAAGCGAGCCAACTTCAATGCCCTGAGCCACCCACTTCTCTACTCCTCCGGTCGGCAAGTAGACGCTAACCCTATACTGCCTAGTATAGTAGACCTCGACCACAGCGCCGGGCCAGACTCTCATAGAGCCGGCTGGCTTGCCGTCAATGTACACGCGCGGCTCCACAAGCCTAGTCCCGTTGCCGAAGTCTATGACCGGGGCAATGTACCTGGATATGTCCAGGCTCGTCGAGTAGAACACCCCCAGAGGCGTCCGAATAGTCACGAGGAAGAGCCAGGCCTGGAAGACGCGGGGCTCCCCCCTGCCAACGGTAACGGACGCCCCGCCCACCTGCTGCAAGCCAGCTACAGCCCTCTCGTAGGTGTTGCCCCCGACAGACCAAGCCGATACTGGCACGGCCCAGCGCCCCTCGCGGAGATATATGAGCTTCAGTGTAACACTCCCGCTCTCGACCACGGCTACGGGGTACCTGCTAGACTGCCCGGCCACCACGAGCTCCGCGTTCAGCGGGGCCCACTCCCACAGTAGGGGCTCGACGACAAAACCGGCCCATGAGACTCCCCCGGATGGGGTTATGATGACCGAGTCTACGAGGGATCCGTCCCTGTAGAAGCTTACTCTCACGCTATCGCCCGTGGTTTCGACGCCAACCTCGAGGCTCACGCGCGCGGCAAAGGGGGTCTGGGCTGCCGCGTAGACGTAGACGTCCCCCGCGCAGCCCCCCTGCTCCCCGCTGTAGTGCCTGACGTAGCCCTTCCCAGAAACCCTGTAAGGGTTGAGTTGCGCGAGGGAGCAGACCTGCTCCCTAGAGACAACTGTAGTATTCCAGATGTTTATGTTTACGAACACGCCGCTCTCCGACGCTATGAGGACTTCTTGAACCCAGTACACTTGCTGCGAGCCAGCCTTCGTCGCGACTTTTAGGTTTAGGTTCAGCTGAACGCTGAAGCCCCTAGTCGAGTAGGGGTAGCTGTAGCTGACTGCTCTAAAGTCTGGCGAAAAGGAGACTTCAGCTCTCGCCCCGGAGAAGTTGTACGAGTAAACAGTGTACGTGCCGTTCACGAGGGCTATGCCGAAGTCAGCTATGCCCGTTGGCGCCGCGGGGCCGAGAACAGTATTGGAGAGCTTCGCTGAGTGCTCCAGAGCCCAGGCGAGAGCAGGGTTTCCGCACAGCGTGGCCTTCACCGCCCCCCGGACTCTGGCAGTACTGCTGGAGGGGTTGAAGATTGCTAGCCCGACCCGTCTCGGGGAGCTGAAGGTAACTGTAAGCGGCTCCGAAAGCCGTGTGTAGGGACTTGTGGAGGCCAGCTCCCTGGAGCGCGTGAGGTCGTATACCACGACCCTCACAGGCGTGTCCGAGTAGAGTTGGGGGTAGAGAGTGACAGTAACGCTCCCAGAGATCCCGAAGTCCAGGGGGTAGTACCAGTAGTAGCTTGGCGCAACGCTGGCCTGGATGGTGTACGCTAGCGTCACGCAGTTGTCCTGGGCGTACGCCCGACTAGCCACTGCTAGGGAGACCGCCAGTAGCAGGAAGGCTAGGCCCAGTCTCACATGTACAACTTTTTCCGGCAGTAATTTATAGCCAGCTCTTCACCCCGAGAGTTCTGTCTGTGATGGATATCGAGTCCATAGGATCTTTCACTGATGCCGTTAGAGCTCTAATAGCGTCTACGTTATCCGGAACGACGACAGCCTCCTGGTGCACGGCATAGGCAAGAGCTACAGTGTACCCCTTCACAAGGACGCTACTACCCCACACGACGACCTCGTATATGTCGCCGAAGGGCCTGCCCGCATACCTCGCCAGCTCGCGCAGCTCAGCCGTAGATCTTATGTGGTCGCCCACCACGGAGACTCTAGGCGTCTCGTAGAGAGCCTCCAGAACGCTTGAAGGGCTCACGGGCTCCCGGAACTCCGCGAACAGGACGTGGAGGTGCGAGAGCGTCGTGGGGGCTACAATGGCATATGTATTCACTTCCAGGCTGGGGAAGAGCTCGGCTAAGTCGCGGGCGTGGTGTGAAGGGGGTGGAAGGCTTTCAAGGACTAAACCCTCGATGGGCCCTCTCCCCGTCTCCTTAGGGTCGGCTCCACGCCTCACCACTACGCCGTTCACCCTCCTCAGCGCACCGACCCTTGAAAGAGCATAGATAACTCTAGCCAGCCCCGTGGTGTTGCAAGAGAGAATTCTGAGATACTTCAAGCCCATGACTCTGCTGAAGTTCACTAGAGAGTTGAAGCTAGCATCTGCAACCCCGGGCTTTTCGCCGCCCTGGAAGACGGCCTTCCTCCCAGCCTTCTCGTATAGGAGTCTGTAGCTTGCCCCGACGCCGCTCGGGGTGGCATCCACGATCACGTCGCTCTTCAATACCATCTCCTCGATTGTGCCGGACGGCTTGATGCCGCTCCCTTCGAACTTCTCGATAGACTCCTCCGGGACGAAGACGTCCAACCCCATCTTCACGGCCAGTAGGGCCTCCCAGTCTGGCTTAGTCTTCGAGACCCCTACGAGCTCCATGTCGGGCTGGAGCTTGACGGCCCAGGCCACTCTCTTCCCAATCGTCCCGAAGCCGTTAACGGCTACCCTTATCACGTTAATAAACCACATGTTATTAATCTAAAATATTATTATTGATAAATCATGACAGAAAACTTCATGACTTCTGGCCTCTGCGAACTGGGGGTGTACAGGCTACTCCCCTCACTGCTCCTAGTACTAGGGTATGCATTGCAGGCAGTGACACCCAGACCCCTAGGCGAGCTCCTCCTGCTAGTGTTTCTCGCGGCGTCTATCTGCGCTGCCTCTGTCTTCTGGAGGGGTGCAATGCTACTGTTCCTCTCAGGCTCCCTAACAGGATTCATCTTCGAGGTTATAGGGCTCAGTACAGGGCTCCCTTTCGGCTCTTACACGTACCACTGGGCTGCGCCTAGAATCCTGGGGGTGCCTGTCCCCGTTGTGGTGGCCTGGGGCACGTACGTCTACACGTCCTACCTCTCCTCGCTGCCACTCCCGGGTAGGAGGGGTAGGGCTGTGGCAACAGTACTCTACATGGTTTTCCTCGACTTAGGGTTAGATCCGGTAATGGTGGAGCGGGGGCTTTGGGAGTGGACAGCACCGGGGTCCAGCTGGTTTGGAGTCCCTGTCTCGAACTTCGCCGGCTGGGGCCTAGTCACGGCCATAGCCGTCCTCGTCTACCAGAGGATTGTTAGGGATGAGCCTCAAGTACCGCGTATAGGCTCTCTCACGGTGCTCGCAGCATGCCTAGTAGTTGCGAGAGAAGCCACAGCGGCGACAATTGTACCCTTCATCTCCAGTTTCGCACTACTGACTACACTGTCTGCTCTAGTGTACGTTCTCGGCGGGAGAAAGAGTATAAAATAACATTAAAAAATAAAGTTACACAATTAGTTCTCCGCTGCGCTTGTAGAAGTGTACTTTCCTGAAGTCGAAGGCTATCTCGACTTCCTCGCCTACGTCGAACCTCTCTTCTGGGGACAGTACAGCCCTTACTAAGGATCCGTCTGGAGCCCGGAGGAAAGCGTACTCTTCGCGGCCGAGCCACTCAGTACTGTATACTGTGAAGCCCTTCCCCCTCTTTACTTTAATGTGCTCCGGCCTGAGCATTATCGTGACTCTAGTCTCCCCCCTTTCCTTGAATACTCCCGCCAGATCCTCCGGCAATGCAAAGGAGGCTCCGGCCACTTCAACCCGTGGGTGGGGCTCGAGAACTACCTCGGCGTCTAGCAGGTTGGCCGGAGGGCTACCTATAAAGCTTGCAACGAAGGTGTTTGCAGGGTTGTTGTAGAGTTCCTCAGGGGTGGCGTACTGCTGTAGCTCGCCTCTATTCATCACTGCTATTCTGTCTGCCAGGCTCATGGCCTCCGCCTGGTCGTGTGTGACGTAGATAGTGGTTATCCCCAGCTCCCTCTGAAGCCTCTTCAGCTCAGCTCTAACCTCGACGCGTATCTTGGCGTCCAGGTTGCTGAGTGGCTCGTCCATCAGGAATAGTTGGGGTTGCTTTACTATTGCACGTGCCAGTGCAACGCGCTGCTGCTGCCCGCCGCTCAGCTGCGAGGGCTTCCTGTTGAGGAGATCCTCGATCTTCAGCATGGAGGATACTTCCCGCACTCTCGCGTCGATCTCCTGTTTAGGTAGTTTCTTCAGCCGCAGGGGGAAGGCTATGTTCTCGTAGACAGTCATGTGGGGGTACAGCGCGTAGCTCTGGAAGACCATGCCTATATTCCTGTCCTTAGGCTCTAGGTCGTTGACAATGGTGTCGTCGAAGTATATGTACCCAGAGTTGGGTTTGTAGACGCCAGCTATCATTAGCAGCGTCGTTGTCTTCCCACACCCGCTGGGCCCCAGTAGCACGACGAACTCCTTGTCTTTTACCTCGAGGTTCAGGTTTTTCACGGCGTCTACTCCGCCTTTAAACGTTTTCGAAACGTTCTCCAACCTTACCCTAACCATACCCTATCACCCCTTAACACCACCTATCGTGACCCTAACCAGGTACTTCTCGCCCACTACGAATAGTACAACCACGGGTATTAAATAGAATACTGAGAGAGCAGCTATCAGTGAGAGGTTTATGCCGCCCATCTCCCCTATGAGGCTACGTATCAACAAGGAGAGCGTCCAGTTCGTCTGGGACTGGATGAACGTGTACACGAAGATGTACTCGCCCCAGCCACTTAGGAACGAGAAGAGCGCCACTGCGAAAATTCCCGGTTTAACCAGGGGCAGCATCACCCGGTAGAAGGCTCCCAGCCTGCTCGTGCCGTCAACGAGGCTTGCTATCTCCAAGTCCCATGGTATACTGTCGTAGAAGCCTTTAAGCACCCAGACTCCCAGCGGCAGGTCGACAGACATCTTCACAAGTACGACGCCTAGGATTGTGTTGAGCAGCTTCATCTCGCGTAGCATGAAGTACAGTGCTATGAGTAGGACAGAAGCTGGGACTCCGTGTATAATGAGGAATGTCCCCAGGAGCGTGCTACGCCCTCTGAAGCTGTAGCGGGAGATGATGTAACCGGCCATAGAGGATATTAAAACTACGAGTAGCATGTTCCCGAGGGCTAACACGAGAGTGTTGAGCGCAGTAGAGTAGACATTGGGGTAGAGCTTGCTGTAGACAGGGTCATTCTCGAACAGTATCCCCTTCCTTAGGTAGTTGAAGTTCTCCAGCGTGAAGCCCTTAATTGTAACAGGGCTCTCGCTAGACGCGAGTCCTAGGAGCAATACGATGGGAACTGCTATTATTACTAGAAGGATCAGGGCAAGCGCGTAGAGGAGGACAGTCGTAACTTTCACCCTCATAGACTCCCACCTACTCCATCTTCGGCTCAGCCATGAGCTCGCGGAGCCTGAATACTTTCCAGTATACGATCGAGAGAACAAGCCCTATTACGAGGAGTACGGACACGAAGACGGCTGCATAGCCGTACCGCATGGACGCTAAGTACTGCCCGAAAGCCAGGTGGTATGCCTGCAGTATCATGACTTCTGTCGAGTAGTAACCTGGGCCGCCGTCTAGGGTTAGTAGGATGTACTCGAAGGAGGCGAGGAGCGAGAGAGTCTGGTAGGCCACGACGAACGCTATGTGCCACTTTATCAGTGGGAGGATAATCCGCCTCACTATTGTGAGTTGTGACGCCCCGTCAACCTTAGCGGCTATGATGTAGTCCTGTGGTATGGCTTTTATGGCCGAGCTAAATATTACCATTCCAAAGCTACAGCCTATGAAGCCGTTGACTATGAACAGGAAAGGCCAGTAATACTTGAAAGTCCAGGGCACAGGTTGCCCCCCTAGCCCCCTTATAACCGTGTTCAAGAAGCCCGTGTCCATTGGAGAGAATATCCACATCATTATGAACGCGTAGATGACGGAGGGCATGACTCTAGGCAGGTACCAGAGCGCGCGCATTAACGTGCCGATAGTGTCGTGGATGTGTGTGGAGACTAGTGCGAGCAGAAGGCCCATGCCCACGTTAAAGGCGAGAGTCCCCGCGACGTAAATTATAGTATTCCTCACGAATATGAGAGTATTTATGTCTGTGACGAATTTCTGGTAGTTTGCAAGCCCAACCCACTCCCAGATAAACCTGTAGTCCAGGTTTGTGAGCGACATGAGGATAGTTAGTACAGCCGGGACTACCATGAAGACTACTATGACAAGGGTAGCCGGGATAAGCATGAGACTGAGTATAGCGATCCTCATTAAACGCCTCCTAGAAGCCATCCGGAGACACCTCTGAGAGAAAAAAAGAATTTTGTTTTCAGGTACTACTCTCTTATAATCACCTGGTCTCCAAGTGTGCTCTGGAGGTTCTGCTTAAATACCTGGAGGGCTTGGTCGGAGTTGAACTGTCCTGTCTCAATGCCCTTTATTACGTTAAAGATTATCGTGTTGTAGTCGCTCCACTTCGGGTGTAGGGGCTGGTACTTAGCGTACTCGACCATGTAGCCTGTAGCCGCAAGGAACGTGTCCTGCGTATAAACTGAGTCAGAGAGCTGACCGTGTAGTATTGCTAAGTGAGCACTCTTAACAGCATGCAATGAGTTGAGGTAGGGGTCTGTTGCCAGCGTGATTATGAGGAATGCAACTTCAGGGTGCTTACAAGTCTTAGATATGAAGTAGGCCTGTGGTTGTGACAGCGTTACAGGCTTTAGACCAGGCTCTCCAGCCGGGTATAGCGCGAAGCCAAACATCTGCCAGAACTTCTCCTCGGAAAGTCCGAAGGATCCTACCCATTGTCCTTTGTGCCAGGTGCCGCCGAACCAGAACAAGACCTTGCCAGCAACTACTGTGGGGTGTATATCACGGTTCCAATCGAGTGAAGTAATTTTGTCAGATATTACTTTCCTCTTCTGCATTGAAGCCTCGTAGAACCAGTCAAAGGTCTTCTTCCAGGCTTTCATGTCGGCAACAAGTTTCCCAGTGGCCGGATCTTGGAGTGTCCCGCCGAAGGCGAGGTAGACTATTGGCCAGTCAGGCCCGGCACTGGGTCTGTGCCAGATTCCGTACCCGGGTTGGACAACGCCCTTCTGTACAGCTTCCTCTGCGACTTTAAGCAGATCCCAGAGCGTGAACTCGCCCTTCCTTATCCTGTCCGGTAGCGAGTTTATCTGCTCGTCGGTCCAGCCCAGCTGCTTCAAGAGTAGCTTGTTGAAGTAGACAGGCCGTGCCTCTGTATCCTGGGGGATGCCCCAGATGCGGCCCTTGTAGGTCACAGAGTCCCAGAGCCCGCTTATGATGTCGTAGTAGGTCCAGTTCCAGTACTTCTTGACGTAGTCGTCGAGCGGTATTATCCAGCCGTTCTCGCTGAGTAGGGCCGCGTAGTGGTGCTCCATCTGGAAGATACAGGGGCCTGTCCCGCCCTGTAGGGCCAAGAACACCTTATTCCTGTAGTCTGTCCAGGAGGCTGTAGAGAAGTCTCCCTCAACCTTCACGGTAGCCGGTACACCCAGAGCCTTGAATATCGTGTTCAACCTGTTCGCTGCCTCTACAAGGTTTAGCTGCCTATATATGGACTCCCTCTCAGGCCCCTGCGTCCAGGCTGTAATAACTATTTCAACAGGCTTGCCCCCCTGCTGTTGTAATTGTTGTAGCTGTGCTTTTAGGCCCTGTAGCTCAGTCGCTAGCTTATCGTACTCAGACTTCGGGACGTACCCTTCCGCAGGGGCTGTTGGTGTAGTTGCCCAGTGTACTAGGTAGCCCGCTATGAAGCCTATTACAAGAGTAACTATGAGCAATAGTGCTGTTGTCTTCTGCAGTGGTTTTGACATGTTTATCGGGGTAGAGTGAAAGATAACTACTTATTTGTTTTTCTAGAAATATTTAAATGTTCATTTAAATTAAATCTATATACTCTATAGATTTTGAGAAATTGTGGATAATATGAGTTATTTTGTCCTCCTTATTTTAGCAATAGCCTTCTCTAGGCTATACTGAACCTTGGACAGTGTCTCGAGGGAAATTATGCTGGAGGTGAGGTATACGAGGCCGAGTGTCAGGGCAATGGAGAGCACGACGTAGATGAGAGCCTCGGGAGGCGGGCTGGAGCTGATAATGTCCTTGGCGAGGATTGTCGGCTGTGTTAGGGGGAACGTGTAGAGCACTGCTTTGAGTACGGGGCCAATCATGTTCGAGGGGGCGAAGACCACGAAGTAGCTAGGGAGAACCACGAGCATGCCTAGAGGACTCATCACTGTGTTAGCTATCCGGACGTCGCGGCTGAGCGCGCCTACAATGACGCCGAGGGCTGCTGCGAAGAAGAGTGATATGAGGAGGCTCGGGGCCAACAGTAGCATAGACTGAGGCGGGAACAGGTCTGCTAGGCCGGGGAAACTCACAGGCATGGGCTGTCCCGGAGCTGTTATGGCTGGAGCCGAGCCGAGAAAAGTCGCAAAGTACACCAGGAAGTACAGGAGCATACCCACGAGCTCGAGTGCGGAGCCCACCAGAGATACGATGAACATCCCCAGTAGTTTCGCTGTCAAGATATCGCGTGGCGGGACGGGCATTGTCAGCAGCGTCTCCAGGGTTCTCTCCTCGTTCTCCACGGCCATGGAGGTGGCAGACATCTGCATGACGACGAGGGATATCGACATTACGACCATTGGCACTAGTATCGCTGCCATTAGGAGGCCTGCCAGCGAAGTGGGGCCTGCGGGCAGGAACGTCTTCTTGCTCGCTATGTATGTCTGCGGCTTATAGACGACGGGGTTCAGGAGCACTTGTGGGTTAATGCCGGACTTGTTAGCGATGAGGGTGATGTAGAAGTTCTTCACTTGCTCCACTATCGGTTGTACCTCGACTCCCGAGAACATGGAGATCTCGTCTACGACAGAGAGTACTGTTATGTTCGCGGGCCTGCCCTGGGCTATACTGGTGGAGAAGCCTTCAGGCAGGATCACCACGACCCGTAGGCCTCTCCGGGATGCCGCCGCGGCTATGCTCTCGATGCTCCCGGGGGGTATTTCGGTTACGTTGAAGCCCGCTCTTGCCAGCCACTGGATGAGGGCCTTCGAGTAAGCGCCTGTGTCGAGGTCTACGACGCCGATGTTCTGGGCGCCCCGCACCGCCTGCTCTACCGCTGACTTCATGGGTACAGATATCACGAGAGCCACTACAGGCAGTATGAGGGCGCTCAGTATAAATGGTACTAGTATCCTGGGGTCTCTCAGCAGATCCTTGACTTCCTTGGCGAGGAGCGGGACTATCACCTGCCACCACCTTTTACCACCTTAAAGAAGACCTCCTCGAGGTTGTGTGCGCCGTACTTTTCAACGAGATCCCTGACGTGCCCCTCCTCTAGAACCCTCCCCCTGTCGATCAGTGCGACACGGGTGCAGACGTCCTCTACTTCCAGCATGTTATGGCTAGACATGAGCACGGTCACGCCGAGGCTCCTGGCGTACTCCCTCACTATGTCGCGTATCTCCTTGGCCTGCACCACGTCCAGCCCGGCAGTAGGCTCGTCAAGAATGGCTAGCTTAGGCCTCACCATGAGGGCCCTCGCAACCTGCACCCTCCGCTTCATCCCCTTGCTGTAGGACTTCATCTTCTCATGGATCTTCTCGCCTAGCCCCGCGATCTCCACGCCAACTTCTACTGCTTCTTCAGCCTCCCTGGTCTTGCCGAAGTAGAGCTCAGCCACCATCCTGAGAAACTCGTAGCCCGTGATGTTCCTGTAGGTTCCAGCGTCTTCGGGGAGATAGGACGTCTGCTTCTTGACTCTGAGCGAGCCGGGCTTCTCGCCGAGGACGAGCACCTCGCCCCGCGTAGGGTAGAGCAAGCCGGCCAGTATCCTGAAGGTCGTCGTCTTCCCCGCGCCGTTGGGGCCTATGAGCCCGAAGACCTCGCCTTCATCGACAGCAAAGCTCACGCCGTTCAGCGCCCTAAAGCCGCCGAAGTCTTTAACAAGATCCTTGACAAGGACTACAGTCATTGTTAGCGCTTGGGAAAACGATATAAATAAAACTTTCGTTAGAAATAAGAGTAGAGGCGGGCGGCTTGGAAGACCCCTCGCGTTACTGTGAAAACGTCTATATATGCTTGGTCTCGACGCTCGCTGTAACAGTTGTGGCGTTCTACGTGGGGGTTTTGCTCGCGAGGGTTAACCAACTTCTCCTCCCCCTCCTCCTGACTCTATCCGTATACCCCGGCTTCCTGAGAATGGTCTCCAGTAACAGGCTCTCAGCCGCACTGGTACTCGTCTACTCCTGGGTTCTAGTCTCGTCGCTGCTCATGATAAACTCTGCATTCACAGGGCTCGTCCACGGAGGCCTGGTAGCTAAAGGCGAGGAATACGTGCGCGAGATGTTCGAGTGGATCAAGACTAGTAGGGGGGCAGAGGGGAACCCCTCACTGTTCTTCGTTCCCAAGGTTGTAGAGGTGGTTGTTTTCTCGCTGGCCACGCTCCTCACTGTAGGGTTTGCTGGCCTCCTCATGGGTGCCTACCTCCTAGACTACATGAACTTCTACGTCGGAGTCCTACTCACGTACGCAAAGCCGGGGCACTTCCTCGAGGTCGCACTCCTGTCCTGGCAGGTCTACGCTATCCTGAGGGTTTTAGGGTACGTGATGCTTGGGACAGCCCTTACAAGAGTATCCTGGCTCCTAGTGAAGGAGCGTCGAGTCGTGGTAGAAGAGGGCGTAAAGAGGCTACTTGTCTACGCACTCGCGCTGATAGCCCTCGACTTCATCCTTAAAGGCACTGTTGCAAACGCACTGTACCAGCCGCTCCTCAAAGCATGCACAGCACTCCCACCCTGAAAAACGAAAACTGAGCCTGGATCCTATTGACCCGTGCACTCCAGCCCGCTACGGTACTCTAGGCGCTCACACGCGCTTTGACAGGCTGTTGCTGCAAGGTGGTGTAGAGGAGCAGTGGGGCTGGCTCTAGCTTGCCTGTTCTAGGGTCAACCCTGAGCCCGAGGAGCTCTAGGGTTACGGATCCTACCAATACTCTGCTTATTATGTCGCTCACCCAGACCTCGGATATCGTCTCCCTATCCCCTATCGCGATGACTGCAACTCCCCTGTCCACAATTATCATGCCGGCCCCCGTCTCTACCTGATCCCTTCTAACAACCTTTATCCCCAGTTCCTCGGCTAGGCTTCTGGAAATGACAGAGAGAGTGGCCCCGTGTTGACGAGAGCGTCCATAGCAACGCACTTCGACTTGTCTAGCGAGCATATCCTTGCTTCAACGGTTATGTGGTCCATATCCGCCCCATGTATAAGGAGCCGCCGGGCTTAAAGCTTGAGGTGGAGAGCCTGAGGCCTCCGGTGGTTATTCTAAAATTTTTATATCTTCGGCTCTTCTTATGCAGAACCGTATGACGGAGGTATACCAACAACCGGGATCTGGCACTCCCAACGGCCTCTACGTCTACTCTAGGGAGAAGAAGGGGTGGATTCTACTGGATAGATTCTGGCTGGGAGATAACGGCCTACACGTCATCTACTTTGACAACACGCTATGCCCCGCGTGTAGACGCTTCGACAAAGTGTGGTTCCCCTTCGTCGAGAAGAACGCCGATCAGGCTGGGAACACTTACTTCATGATAGCCCTCTGCAACTGGTTTGCGAAGCAGTGTGACTCGGAGCCCGCCAGGAGGCTCTTCGAGATATTTGACGTCCACGTGTCCCCAACCATAGTATTCCTACTGCGGGAGAACGGGAAGGTGAAGAAGAGTTTCAAGAACGAGGGCTCGATGACTATGGAAAAGCTTACGCTAACGTACGTTCTCTTCACTATGCAGGCTTAAGCTCCTCTAAGGCGTTTTTTGCGGCCTTTCTCACGGCCTCCCTACTGTTGTGCTTGGGCTTCCACCCGAGGGACACAAGCTTAGATATATCTAGGTGCATGTACTTCACGTCGCCCACCCAACCTCTACCCCCGTCAACCCCTCCCGTGAACTTGTAGTGAACGCCGCTTAGCCCCATCACCTCCACAACAATGTCCGCTACCTCTACTACTGTTATGGAGTCCTCGCTCCCGACGTTGTAGGCCTCAAACCCGCCCTGAGTCGCGAGCCAGGCATGGAGCGTTGCCTCAACGGCGTCTTCGATCCAGACGTAGCTTTTCTTCTGCGTCCCGTCTCCTAAAATCTCGAGCTCCCGGGGGTTCTGGAGCAGTTTCCAGACGAAGTCCCTCACGACTCCTCTCTTAGCCCTCGGGCCCACGACGTTAGCATACCTGAGTGCGACGGCTTTGAAGCCGAACGTGTGGGCGTACGCCGAGAGCAGCGACTCGCAAGAGAGCTTTGAGGCCCCGTAGAGCGATATAGGCCTCATGGAACCGTAGTCTTCGGGCGTGGGGAGGACTTTGGCGTCGCCGTACACAGTGCTCGTCGAGGCGAAGACCACGTCTCTCACGCCATGCCTCCTCATTGCCTCAAGCAGGTTGTGCGTGGCCAGAATATTGTTCTCGAAGTGTTCCTGTGGATCCCCTACTCGGACTTCAGGATTCGCCGCGAAGTGGAACACCGCGTCCACTCTCTTCTCGAATGCCTTCTCCAAGTCGCTCGGCGACCTTAAATCCCCTCTTACGACCTCGACCTCGTCGAGGACGCTCAAGAGGTTTTCGATCCTGCCGGACGAGAAGTTGTCGAAGACTACTACGCTGTAGCCCTCTCTGACGAGCCTCTCGGCAAGGTGGCTCCCTATGAAGCCAGCCCCTCCTGTTACGACAACCCTCATGGGCACACCTACGCCAAGCCTATTAGCCTTGCTCTCGGTAGCTTCAAGCCGGGCTGTATGGCTGTTAGCAGCTTCACGACGGTATTGTAGTGCTCCTCGGCGTCCGTGTTTGAGAAGCTCCTAGCCGAGCCGGGGTATATTTCCAGGCTGAAGTCGCTCCCGTCCTCTAGCTCCACTCTGAGGTAGACGAGGGGCATCTCATTGCCCTTGTAGTCAAGGCCCCCGCGGGCAAAGCCGAAAGACGTAAAAGCCGTGTTAAGCTTTTTCTCGAGTTCTTCTTTTAGCTGTGAGGGCTCCCTCTTCAAGATCTCGCCTAGGAAGTCCTCTCCCCCTTCAAACTCGATAACGCCGTAGCTGTATACTACGTCCCCGACGGAGAAAATACTCAGCTTCACAGGCAATAGAGGCTGTGGTTGTAGATAAAGCTATCACTACCGCCTAGTAATTACGAACTCGCAGTAGGGGTCTCCCCTCTTTACGCACTTCGTCTCCGAGGGGAGAACGTCCCTCATGCCAACACCCCAGCTCGCGGCAACGAACCCTGCCAGCATCCCTCTAATCATCATGCTCTCGGCCTCCTCAATGCCTGCTAGAGCCTTGCACTCGACATTGTCGTGAACTCTAGCCACGAACTTCTCGTCGCTCCACTCGAGGATCTCCAGTACACCGTAGCCCATCAGAGTGAAAGCCCTGGCAGCAAGCACGGCAATGTCCTCCCTCCTCTTCAGGAGCTTCGAGTAGAAGTCCCTGTAAGCACTCGCGCCGGCCTCGAAGAACGTGTAGTAGAGTATAGAGCCGAACCCCGTCCCGAGCTGGGACCATCCTGCCAGGAGGAACTTGCTTAAAACCTCTCCGCGCATGATGACAGACCTTTGACCTCCCAGTAGTGGAGGGTAGCCCCAGGGGTCAGCGCTTACCCCGTTGCTTATGGGCGGCGCGAACTCAGCTCTCCTCACCATGTTAACTCTGCTTAGACAGTCCGTTACCCTCCTGGCAGTAGAAGAGTCGGGTACATCTGCAACGACGAAAGCCCAGAGTTCACGCGTTTCTTCATTCCAGGATACGTGGAGTGTCAGTATGGGGACGTTATTCCTAGAGAAGCACTCTAGGCACTCTATTAAAACTCCCCTGGCAAGCAATGCTTCCTCACTGTATACTATCCGGAACATGTAGGTAGAGGTTGAGGGGAGAATGAAGATACGCCCAAGCTCGTATGACATGAGCCCTTTGAAGCGAGAGAGCATACATTTGTACTTTGTTGCCTTTTCTCTTATAAATTTTGTTCCAAAATACATGGGTCAGATACGGCCGCACTCTTCACGTCTCCGTAAGCCCTCCGGTTGATCGTCATCCCCCGTTTTACTCAAAGAACCCGCGAATATGTTTTTCTCACAAGCTCTTCTTTGCTCTACGCCGTAGCGAAAAGGAGACTACAAGGGCTACTACGAGGAGAACAGTAGCCGTGGTTGCCTCGGCTGGGACTTGTGGAGTTATCTCGAGTGCTGCCCTGGCGTGCTCGTAGCCCTCCGACGATGCCTCTGCGAGTATCCTTATCTTGCATAAAAAGAGAGGGGTTACGTGGAAGCTAGCTACGCCGTCCTCGCGTGTCTGGAGGGTGAATGTTCTCCTCGTGAGGCAGTCCTCGTAGTCGACTGTTATGTTTACTCCGGGTGCCGGGGGGCTAGTCTTCACGCGTATTGTCGCGTTCTCGAACAGGAGTACCTCGCGTGGCTCTATCTCGAGGCTTAGAGGCCTGGGGGCTACTGTGAAGTTTATTCTCGCGTAGCTGGGGATAGAGTTCGGGTTGGAAGCGAAAAACTCGACGACCCACACGCCCGTCTTATTTGCTTTTAACTCGAGGGTGCAGGGGCACCTTAGAGTGAGCGTGTACTGGACTTTATCGGGCCTCAAAACTATGACTTCGCATACTGTACCGGGTTGAGTGTCTACAGTTATCGCGACGTTGTCCTGGAAGTAGGCTAGAGGCTTGTACCGGAGCCTCAGTGGTACTCTACCTGTAATGCTTTCAAGCGGGGTTTGCTTGTACGAGTAGCTCTGCCTTGCCTCGACAGAACCTGTATACTTGTAGTAGACGAAGACTACGGGCCTACTCTCAAATCCCTCGCCTAAGCCCGCGACGAGGCGTATGTAGCCGGGGCCTGGAGGGTCTACACCAACCCTAAAGCCGGGTCTCTGGGGCTCCACTGGGAGCCAGCCGTAGCCCGGGATGTATACCTCAGCCCAGGCGTGTAGGTACTCTCTCCCCTCGGCACTCGGGGGTGTCGCGAGGAGGCCTCCGGCAACTCTAGCCGGGATGCCAGAGGCTCTAGCAAGGGCTACGAAGAGCCTCGCGTACTGTAGACACACTCCCTGCCTCGAGTGCAGCGTCCATAGTGCCCCTAGCTCCCAGGAGGCGGAGATTGTGCCTAGAGCAGGGTTGTATGCTATAGTAGTAGAGGTGTAGTCTGCTATCTTTTTCACTGCCTCCAGCACTGTCTGCGAGCCGGAAGTCAGTTTGCTCGCCAGCGCTCTGATCTCAGGCGAGTTTGATTCAATGTACTTCTCCGGCTTGAGGAATACTTTCAGCGCCTCAGGCAGGTTTGCCAGAGAGCTCATCGGGGCGTCTTCGGTCACATGCCTAGCTGTCTCTACCACAGCGAACTTCACAGCGATCTTGAGAGGCCTAGAACCGACCTCTAAACCCTTGTAGACTGCGTAGATGTTCCCAAAGGCGTCGCGGTAGTAGGAGAGAGGGGCTGGAGTTATCAGCGGCCCAGCTACTACAGCTGTTGTAGAGGTGTTGGCAGGCAGGGAGAGGTAGAGTTCCTCGATTCTACCGTTACCCGTGAGCTCGACGCTGTATACAACCTCGTACATGTTCCTCCTGGAGGCGTAAGCTTCTATGAAGAAGTCGAGTTTCCTCAGGCTCTGAACGCCTCCCGCATACGCCGAGACTTCCAGCGTGTAGTACCCTGTGATCATGTCGGGTGTTACGTTGAACGCAAACGTGAAAACCCACTCTTCGTAGCCCCCGACGAGCCTAGACTGTTTACTCGAGGCTCTATCCACGAGGACAGCCCCCAGAGGGTCTAGAACCTGGAGGCCTAGGTCTAGCTGGTACCGCGTGCCCGGGCTCCCAGAGACTACGACTTTTGCCTCTACGGCTAGAACTTCGCCCACTCTAAACGTTCTGTCTGGGCGCGGGTAGAAACTGCCGTCCTTCAGGACTCCCAGAGTGACTTCCCGTACTTCAACGCTTGAGACTCCAGGGCTGCTCGTAGCTACTAATGCTACGAGCGGGCCGGCTAGAAGCAAGTACAGGAGAGAAACTACGAGCAGTTTAGAGCTAGCCACGCTAGATCTTGGGCATGCGAGACTATAACCTTTCTCTCCGGGTAACAGGCCGTAGAGCACAGGGGTCGTCTGTGATGATGCCGTCTACACCCATTCTGAACAGTTTCTCTGCCTCTTCCAGGCTGTTCACAGTCCAGGTGATTATGCTGTAGCCCTCTGCTTTGATCCTCTCGGCGATCTCATGGGTTAGAATGTCGTGTGCTGGGAGTATAGCTACAGCCTCTAGTTTCCTCGCTATCTCGAGGTACTCTTCGTCCCAATCTTCTAAGAGTATCCCTACATATACCCTTGGATCGAGCTTCTTGATCTTCTCTAGGGGCGCTGGCAGAAAGGACGTTATAATTGCTTCATCGACCATTTCTAGCTCGTGGAGGGCTTCTACGACCTCCTCCTCTACTCCTGGAACCTTCACCTCGATGTCGACGTACAGCCTTCCTTTAGCCATGGCAAGAACTTCTCTGAGTGTTGGGATCCGGGCCCTGCCGTGCACTCTGACTTTCGACAGCTCTTTGTAATTCGCTTCGCTAACTCTCAAGTTGACCCCGGCAACTCTCTCGAGCTCGTCGTCGTGCACTATCACTGGTACACCGTCTGCAGTTGCGCGCACGTCGAATTCTATGCCTGTTGCACCGCACTCCAGTGCTTTGAAGAAGCCGGGGAGAGTGTTCTCGGGGGCTAGGGCTTTCGCGCCTCTGTGGCCAGTCAGTATGAACTTTCTCCCAAGTTCGCCCATATGTGCTGGGAAAGCCTAACCCTCTGATAAAAACCTTGCCTGAAATAACTAAAAAATTTAAATTAGACTGCCTAGTAGCAAGAGTGATAGAAGATGGGATACATACCTAAGGCTCTTCTCAGGCGGTTATACGTGAAGGGGAGCATGAGGGCCACAGGCGAAGAACTGTCCTTCAAGGTTAAAAACACGCTCATAACAGCACAGGTCGACGCACCCATAAAGGTACAAGTGGACGGTAGCCCCGTTAAATCTGAGGACTTAACAATCCTAGTGAACGGGCAACCCTATACTGGCCAGCCGTCGCCATCATCGCCCTTGGAGGTTCCAGTTGGAACAGAGCTCGAGTTCCGCATTAAAGGCCCCTATTCTAAGGGCAAGCATAAAGTTAGCGTAGAGGTGTCTGTCAAGGGATACGGAACCGGCACGATCGAATTCGAAGACGAAGCCCAGTAAAGAAGCCTTTTTTTTTAATTTTTTATTACCTGTGAAAAACTTTCTTGAGCACTTCACCGCTGAAGACTGGCCCGTCCCTGCACACACGTAGCCCGACGGGCTCTAGGACACACGAGCCGCACACGCCTACAGCACACCTCATGTACCTCTCCATCGAAGCTTCAAAGTACAGGCCCTTCTCAGTAGACAGGAAAAGCATTTTCTCGATTAAGGGTTCGGGACCGCATGCGTAAATCCTCTCGAAGACGTTCGACGACAGCAGTTGAGATGCAACGTCCGTAGCGAGCCCTCTCACGCCTAGGCTTCCATCATCTGTTGAGACAATAGTGTGGCAGTTACGTGAAAAGGAGCCTGCAAGGAATACTTCCTCAGCCGTCCTGTAGCCTAAGACAGCCGTACAGGAGGCCCCCGCCTCTCTAATTTTCCGGGCGAGGAAGTTTAGCGGCGCTACACCGCTCCCGCCCCCGACAAGCAAAGCCCTGGATCCCGGTGGGGGTCTCGTAAACGGCCTGCCGTAAGGTCCCCTCACGTAGAGCTTACCCCCCTTCCTCACCTCGTTATAGATGTAGCTGGTTACCCTGCCCTTCCTCGTCACGGCCAGGAGCAGGTTCCCGTCGCTGTAGTCTGCGACGCTGAGCGGTATCTCGCCGACGCCTGGAACCCACAGCATTACAAACTGGCCCGGCTCTGGGTCGGAGAGCTCGACGGAGAGTGTCAAGAGCGTTGTGCTCCCGACTCTCTCCGACTCTACTACGAGTGCCCTAAGGTGCACTACTGGGACACCAGTTGAGACAGCGCCTCCTCGCCGAACTCCTCGTCGCAGTAAGTACACCTCAGCTTCAGGGGCTGGCGGGAGACTACGGCTATCCTGGGCACGACGGGCTCCCGCGGAGAGTTTGAGATGCAGAGGGGGTTAACGCACTTGAGTATGCCTACGATCTCGTCCGGGACTACTACCCTCCTCTTCTCCACGACCTCGTAGTCCCGGACTATGTTTATCGTTGCCGTGGGCGCGATGAGGGCTATCTTGTCAACCTCTTCTGGCTTCAGGAACCTATTTTCGATTTTCACTATGTCCTTCCTGCCCAGCTTCCTGCTCTCCACGTTCATGACTAACGCCACCGTCATCCCCTCCTTCCCGGATATCCCGAGTATCTTCAAGACGTCGAGGGCTCTACCGGCAGGGATGTGGTCTATCACAGTCCCGTCCTTGATCTTCCTAACTATCAGCCTGTCTTCCACGACTATCACCCCTTAAGGATCAGCCTCAGGAGGGCCATCCTCACCCACACGCCCAGCTCAGCCTGCTTGAAGTAGTAGGCACGCTTAGTGGAGTCCACGTCAGGGGCTATCTCGTCCACCCTTGGCAACGGGTGCATGACGATGAGATCCTCCTTCGCCGTTGCTAGAGCTCTAGCCGTAACCACGTAGCTGCCCCTGACTTTCTCGTACTCGGCGGGGTCGGGGAAGCGTTCCTTCTGGATCCTGGTTACGTAGAGGACATCGAGCTCCGGCAGCACGCTATCGAGGTCGCTCACCTCCTCGTAGCTCACGCCAGCCCTCTCTAGAGCTTCTAGAACCTCCTGCCTAGCTCTAAGCAGCTGGGGCGAGATGAGGTACACTTTCCTCGGCCTGTATACCGAGAGGGCGAGGATGAAGCTGGCAGCAGCCCGGCCGAACCTCAGATCCCCGAGAACCCCGTAGGTGAGCCCGTCAATCCTGCCTTTGGCACTCCTCACAGTGTACAAGTCGAGCATGGCCTGGGTTGGGTGGTGCTTCCTGCCGTCGCCAGCATTTACCACGGGGGCTTCGGCTATCTCAGCCGCGTACCTCGCCGCCCCCTCCAGCCTGTGGCGCACGACTATGACGTCGGCGTACGAGTCGAGCATCCTTATAGTGTCCGCGAAGTTCTCGCCCTTTGCAACCGAGCTCCTCTCGAGCTCCCCTAAGTCAATGTAGGAGCCTCCGAGCCTCAGCATGGCGGTCTGGAAGCTAAGCCTCGTCCTCGTGCTCGGCTCGAAAAAGGCCGTTGCAAGTATGTAGCCGGAGAGCTCCCCCCTGTACCTCGCCGGGTCTGAGAGCATCCTGTCGGTCTCCGAGAAGAGCTCTTCGAGTTCCTCGCGAGTGAAGTCGAGTATTGAGAGGACGTCCCTACCCTTGAACACTTGCTCCCACCTCAAGCACCCTCTTCAGGGTAGTGAGGCCCACGAGTCTGACTCCCTCGGCCTCCAGCGCCTCGCGTGCCCCCTCCTCCCTGTCGACCACAACTAGCGCAGTATCAGCGATCAGGCCGCTAGACCTCAGAACCTTCAAGGCCTCGAGTAGGGAGCCTCCTGTCGTGGCAACGTCGTCGACGAGAATGGCCTTGGCACCTGGCTCAAAGTCCCCCTCAAGCTGCTTCATCGTGCCGTGATCCTTCCTGTCTCTCCTGACATA
This sequence comes from Infirmifilum lucidum, assembly GCF_014876775.1. Lineage (NCBI taxonomy): Archaea > Thermoproteati > Thermoproteota > Thermoprotei > Thermofilales > Thermofilaceae > Infirmifilum > Infirmifilum lucidum. The sequence continues at coordinate 268,658 of NZ_CP062310.1, forward strand.
TATGAGGGGCTTCGAGAGGGCTAAGGCCACGCCCGTTGCTAGCGGCAGCCCTCCGACCGCAATGCCGCAGACGATGTTGAAACTGTAGTTTAGGGCCTCGCGCGACAGCGCGTCCACCACTAGTTTGAACTCCCGCGGGTGGGAGGGCAGTTTCCTCAAGTCTATGTAGACGTTGCTGATCCTCCCCGAGGAAAGCTTGAAGACTCCTCTCTGCACGGCGCCGATGCTCCAGAGCAGCTCCTCAACCCTCATGCTTCACCGCCCTCTGGGCCTCCACTATTCTCGTAAGCTCCCGCACAGGGTCTTCAGATAGGACGACAGACCTTCCAACTATCTCGTAGTCTGCCCCGGCAGAGAGGGCCGAGGCTGGGGGCGCTCCCTGGACTCCGACTCCAGGCGAGAGTATCACGGCGTGTCTAAACCTCTCCCGGGCCCTCCGGATAGCATCTGGCTTAGTTGCCGCCACTACTAGGCCCTTCAGGCGCAGCGTGGATGCGTAGTCCAGCAACTCCCCCATGTGCTCGTCGACCAGGCTTCTAGGGCAGGTCATCGAGACTAGCCCGTAGACGTCTAGGGCGTTCAGCGGTAGCCTGTCCAGGCAGCGTGGAAAGAGGTGGACTATTGCCCCGTCGAAGCCCATCTCCTCTAAGATGGAGAGCTCCTCGAGCACGACGTCGCCGATGTCCGCCAGTTTAAAGTCCGCTAGGAAGTAGAGCTCATCGCCGAAGCTCTGGACGAGTTCAGAGATACCTGTAGGCCCCGCTCTCAGAAGTGCTGGGAGGCCCACCTTCACCCCGGCTACGAGGCCAGTAGTCCTGTGCAGTAGCTCGCTCCAGTAGGCTAGGGGGCTGTTACCCCTAGCGTAGTCGAGCGCCAGGATAACCCACGAGCCCTTCAGCTTACTTATGTGTTCCAGCTTCTCGGGCAAACGCCCGCAACTACAACTCCTAGAGGGCTAATAAACCTATCCCTCAGACCGGCTAGCGAGGCTTTATAAGGGTACGCTTGTAGTTACTGCGGATGCCCACCCTAGCCACTCTCACTTTCATAGTCCACGACGGGAAAGTGCTCCTAATCAGGAAGAAGAGCGGCTTCGGCGCGGGCAAGGTGAACGGCATCGGAGGAAAGGTGGAGCCCGGCGAAACTCCAGAGGATGCGGCGGGGCGCGAAGTACTCGAGGAGGTTGGTCTCAGTATTATGAGTACCGATAGCGCCGGCTTGCTCTACTTCTACTCCTCGGGCAGCGAACCCGACTGGGTAGTGTACGTGTTCCGGGCCTACTCGTTCGAGGGGAGGCCTCTGAGCACTGTGGAGGCGGATCCGGTCTGGGTGCCTCTCAAGTCCATACCCTTCGATGAAATGTGGGAGGACGACAGGCACTGGCTCCCCCACGTCCTTGCAGGCTACACCGTGGAGGGCCACTTCTACTTCGATGAAAACTACTCAAAACTGCTAAGGTTTAGATTGAAAATAGGGTAGGAAAGAGTGTTTTTAGAAGTAGTAGAGACCTGCTACCCCGAAGACCACGGCTTGGAGTTATGCTTGGTGGTTTATGATCCAGTTTTTAGGCCTTGAGCGGTCTCTCCAGCTATACTTTTATTTCATGGTTAGCGTCTTGAGAGCTGGGGAGCGTAGTGGGATATGTTAGGGTGAAGGTTCTAGTAGGTTCTCCCGATAGGACTAGAGTTGAAGAGGTAGTATTTCTAGCTGACACAGGGGCATACTATACTGTATTACCTTCAGAGCTAGCTGAGAGTTTAAGTATAAAACCAATGGCAAGGGCTGAACTCTTGTTAGCAGACAAGCGGGTGGTGGAGGCTCAGCTGTCCTATGCGTACATAAAGGTGGGTGAGAGGGAGGGTGTACTGCCGGTAGCCATAATGGATGTCCCTGAGCCAGTACTTGGTGTGACGGCTATGGAGGGGTTGGGGATAAAAGTCGACCCCGTTACAGGAAGGGTAGAGTACACAAGACCATATGGCTTGGCCATGTTTATAACTGAAAACACTTTGTTCGGCTCTAGGAACCTTCATTGCTCTTAGAGAAAACCCAACGGCCACCCGAAGAGTGCAACATCAGATACGCGGCTCCCATAATGTCATTGCTACTCGGAGGAGGGCAGGAGGGTAAAGAAGTAGTAAATTTTTGGAGGTAAAGAAGTATAAAGATTTTAGAGACCCACTACTTCGAACACTCCTGCCTGGATCACAAGTATTCTCAGTACGAGGGCGCCAATGAGGGCAAGTACTGCCGCTGCGAGTGCGAGGCGCCTGTCCTCCTTCTTGAGCAACATGAAGCCCAGCACTAGGGGTGCTAGGACGCCAAGCACGACTACTCCAGCCCAGAACGGCGCGGCCAGCTCGCCAGCCAGGAGTGCCCTAGCGCTGATCTTAGCGGCAATGCTACCTGAGTAGAGGGCAACGTTGAGTAGCGCCGCTATGGCTATGAGTTCTGCCGCGTCGAGGGCCAGACTCGAAGTCGTGAGGATGCGTGACAGCTTCTCCTCGTGCACGAGTATCTTGAGCACGGCTATTGCGCAGATAGAGGCGCTTATGAGCCACAGGACTGGGATGAGAGCGGTGTTCCAGAACGGGACTCCTGGGGCCGAGGAGATGAGGAACCCACTGTACAGCGTTACTAGCAACCCTACTAGGGCGAGGAGGGCCAGGAAGTACTTGTTGTCCGTAAACTTGGATAGAGCCGGCACCGCGGTGTGCCTCAGGGCCAGGGCTAGCGTGAGGACTAGGAGGATTGACAGGAGGCTTATACCAAGCGTCATCCAGGACACGGCTAGTTTCGCTATGAAGACTCCGCTGGCTAGAGAGCCCAGAATTGCTAGCGGCATGTTAAGAGGCCTGGAGAGGTCCGCGACTACGAAGACCAGCGCCAGTACTATGCTCGCGAAGAGGACTAGCGATAGCTCTCTCAGCTTCTCCTCGACCCTGTAGAGCCGTAGGAGCGCGTACGCTACGCTACCCATCCCGGCGATCCCTGCGAACCACAGGAAGGATCCTATCAGGAATGGGCTCCAAACCTCCTGGAAGCTCATGGTCCCACCACCACGAAGTACTTGGGCTGAGTACCCTTATACTCGAGCAACTTCACCACGCGGCCCTTCCTGAGCTTCTGGCTTATCTCGCTCTTGGGGTCGTCTATGTCGCCGAACGCCCTGGCGCCGGCGGGGCACACGGTTACACACATGGGCTCCAAGCCGCCGGAGATCCTGCTCAGGCACTCTTCGCCCATGCACTTGGCGGGCAGTCCCGTGTCTTCGTCGAGCCATCTAGCGCCGTAGGGGCACGCAGTCATGCAGTACTTGCACCCGATGCAGAGAGACGGGTTTATTTTTACCAGCCCGTCCTTGTCCTTGTAGCTCGCACCCGTCGGGCACACAGCGACACATGGGGCATTGTCGCAGTGCTGGCACTGGACTAGTAGCAGGTACGGCTTCGCGTTGAGGTCGAAAGTTATCCTCTTGATGTTGCTCCTTATCCAGCCCCAAGTCCTGTTCTCCTTGGTGCTGGAGGCGTAGTTGGCGGCGTTGCAGGCGGCAATGCAGGCCCCGCAACCGATACACTTCGACTGATCCCAGAGGTGTGCCAGCCTCATGCTCCCACCCTCGTGACCCTAACAGTCGAGTTTAGGCCCGTCGAGCCGTTTAGGGGCTCGAGCCAGCTGAGCGTGAATTTGTTGGGGTTGATGCCCTCTCTCATGACCTCGTACTCTCCCGCTATGAGCCTAGAAGTCCTGCCACCAGCCCTATTGTAGACGAAGAGGACGCCCTCGCGCACCCTGTTCGTCACCTTCACTCTAGCCCTCTGCTTGAAGCCGTTGTCCAGGCCCTCGAGCTCGACTAGGTCACCGTCCTTTATGCCGAGCCTCTCGGCGTCCCTGGGGTTCATCCAGACCCTCCTGTCTACGAGGAAGATTATGTTCTTGGTCCAGACAGCGTGAGCCGTGACGAACTGATCCCTGCCGTTCACCAGGTAGAACTCGTTGGGGGCTGCCGGCTTCTTGTACGGTGGCGGCTTCCACTTAGGCAGTGGGTCGTCCTTGTAGTCAAGGGCCTTGAGGCTGTATATCTCTACGAGCCCGCTTGGAGTTTTGAGCGCGCCGGGCCCAGCCCTGGGGATCCAGTACTTGAGGACGTAGAAGCCCTTCTCCTCCAGCGCTTTCTCGATCTCTTCGACTGGGACGTTCCACGCCTTGGACAGGCTCTCGAGAACCTTCCTCTTGACAAGCGTCTCGAACTCCTCGAACTTGTGGTAGTCTGCGTATTTCTCCGTGTAGCCTACTGCCGCCGCTCTGTCCGGGACGGTGCGCCTCACTATCTCCATCATGATCCAGAAGCCGTTCCTCGCGTCGACGCCGGGCGGAGGGTCTAGAACCTTGTGGGACAGCTGGACGGCTGCGTGGGGCGTCCACTTTACGGTCGCAAGCTCCTCCCTCTCGAGGTATACGTTGTCGGGGAGTACGTAGTCAGCCCAGTCTACACTGTCGTTTGGGACAACGTCTATTACCACGACGAGCTCGAGCTTCTTCAGGGTCTCGACGAGCTTCTGAGTGTTGACGTCGCGGGTGAAGGGCTCTGTGCCGACGATGATGAGGGCCTTCACGGGGTACGGCTGGCCCGTAATTACAGCGTCGAGTACAGCGTCGAACACGTGCGGCACAGCCGGGTACTTCAGAGTGTCTATCCTCTTAGCCTTGATCGGGGGCAGGGTTCCGCCTGTTATTGTGGTGACCTTGTCTGGCGCAGCTGTAGCGGAAGCCGGGAACTTTGCCCCAAGCTGTACGTAGAGGCCTCCCCGCGTGTCTATACTGCCTACTAGCGCGTTGAGGATCAAGGCGGCTCTGAAGGCGTCCGAGTCGTTCGCGTTCTTCGAAGTCCACCAGCCGTCCTCTACAACACCCCTGCTCGTGGCGAACTCTCTCGCTATCCTCCTGATAGTGTCGGCTGGGACTCCCGTTATCTTCTCGGCTTCCTCCGGCGGGTACAGCGCGGCTCTGTCCCTGAGTAGGAGGAATGCAGTCCTAACCCTCCCGACGTTAGGCGCGTCACCCTCCCACTCGAGAGCCGGGTTCTTGGCGGCCTTGTAGCTGACGAAGTCCTTGGCGTCGAGGTCGTACACCACGTAGTCTGTCGTGTCCTTTCCGACGTCTTTCCCTGTTACGGGTGTCCCGTCCTGTTTTATCAGGAAGCACGCGTTCGTGTACTTCTTAACCCACGCTTCGTCGTAGAGCTTCTCCTGGATTATGACGTGTACCATCGAGAGGAGGAACGCAGCATCAGTACCCGGTATTATCGGGATCCACTCGGCCTCCGACATCGCGGCGTTGCCCATCCTGGGATCGACGAAGACCAGCTTTACACCCCTCTCCCGGGCTTTCTGGAGCCTCTGAACCATCCCCATAGCCGCGTTGAGAACCCTGCCGACGAAAACTATGTAGCGGGCATTCTCGTAGTCGGGGTCGGCGGTTGGGGGGCCGCCCGCCCCCAGGACTAGTCCTCTAGCATAAGTCGAGGCATTGTGGCAACAAGAAGCGTGTTGAACGTAGTTTGGCGTGCCGAGGGTGAAGGCTATTAGCGGCATGTGCCAGGCGTAGAAGTCGTGATACGTGAAGACGACGCTCTCCGGCCCGTACTTCGCGACTATATCCCTCAGCTTCTGGGAAATCTCGTTTAGCGCGGTCTCCCAGTCGACTTCCTGGAACTTTGCCTCGCCCCTCTCGCCTACGCGTTTTAGGGGCTTTTTAAGCCTGAGCGGGTGGTTCCACAGCTGTATGGAGGACGCGGCTCTGGCGCACAAGCCGGGCTGGGGGTGCTCGAGGTTAGGCTCGAAGTACATCACCTTGCCCTTCCTGACAAAGTAGAGCCCACAGCCAGCCCCGCACATGTTGCACATCACAGGAACTTTCTCCTCTACAGCTAGGCTTTGCTCCTGCTCCGGCGGCTTAACTACGAGGCTTACAGGCCACTTTACGGCAGAGGCAGCAGCCAGGAGGGCTCCAAGCTTTATAGCATCTCTCCTTGTAATTTCTGACATGTCAAAAAACATAACTCTATCAATATTTATATATCATTATGTCTAAGACTCGATATTTACAACTGAAAGCCTCGCCCTTTAGGGCGGGGATGCCGGCAAGCTTAAATACCGTCCCCCACTTCGAGATGGGGGCGGGGAATGGCCAAGGCCAAGAGGCGGGCAAGTGAGGGATCGGAGACCCTCGCCACCTTGGTCTACAAGGTCTCCCCCGAGCCCGCCCTCTTGGCCTTGGCCGACAGATACGTGCAGGGGCTGAGGTATGTACTATACTGGATTAAGGAACAAAAGACGACTAAGCTGTCGGAAGTCCATAGAGGCGTCTACAACGCGCTTAGGGAGAGGTACGGCCTGCCCTCCAAGATGGCGCAGGACTGCTACCGCCACGCCATCGCGGTGTACAAAAGCTGGGCGAAGAACCCGCGCAGAGGCGAATTCCCCGCGATAAGGCGGAGGGCCGTGTGGCTGGCGCATAAATACAGCTACTGGCTAAAGGGGGATGTCGTGCATATAGCCGGCGTAGGCGATATATTAATTATCGGAAGGCCCCGCCACGAATCGCAGTATGCGGATTGGGAGACGAAAGACGCCGTCCTGGTAGTTAGAGAAAACGGCGTATTCCTCCACGTCCCCAAGGCGAAGATCATACCTACAATCGAGGCGAAAGACGTCGTCGGCGTAGATATCAATTACAGAGAGGTCGTCGCGGCCGCGTCCATGGAGGACTCAATACGCTTGGAGACGCGCATTGAGGACGCGGTGCGCGTCCGCCGCCATGCTGAAGCCCTACAGCGGAGGCACGGCCGGAGTTGGAAGAGGAGGCGCAGAATATTGGCGAGAATACGCGGGCTTCACAAGCGCTCCCGCAATATTCTGACCGACGCCGTCCGCAAAATAGGCAAAGCCGTCGCCGAGTACGCCCTTGAGAGGAGGGCGAGGATTAAGATGGAGGATTTAAACGGTTTAAACAATCGCGCTCAAGAGGTTTCAAAGGACTGGAGGCTGAGGTATACGTTTATGGCCTACCGCAAAATACAGTTCTGGATAACCCACCAAGCGAGGAAGAGGGGCGTACCAGTCGAATATGTGCCCCCAAAGGGCACTTCGTCGAGGTGCCCGGTGGACGGCTTCAAGTTGGCCGAAGCCGGATATAGGACACTGCGTTGTCCAAAATGCGGCCTCGCCGCCGATAGGGATCTGATAGCCGCCCTAAATATACAGATGGGGGGACTTCTGACGGCCCCGACTGCCCTCCCATTGACGGATGAAGCCCCGACCGAGGGAGGGAACCTCCCCGCCCTGAAGGGCGAGGGTTCCTCGGGCGGGGAGGACGTCAGAATAAAAGATGTTCAGCTGAGTAAACTGTACGTGAAGCTTAAGTACCTTTGTGTGTGGCGCGTGATGACGAAGTTCTCGAGGACGTGTTCTCTGCCTGCCCTCCCCAGTCTCGCTCTATCCTCAGGGTTCCTCAGGAGGTGTAGTACTTTCTCGCTCAGCTCTTCAGGGCTCCAGCCCGTGAGCCCTGTCACGTTCTCAATTACTTGCTTCTTCACTCCTCCTACTGGTCTCGCGACTACTGGGACGTTCTTCCACAGGAACTCTGTGACCGCGAGGCCGAAGCCTTCCTTCACCGCTGTGTGTAGTCCTACGGTTGTTATCCTCTGGAAGGCGTTTACCTCTATGTCGTGTACGCCTTGTTCGTCCGTGAGTATGAACACGTTTCTGTCGCCGGCCACGTACTCCACAACCTTCCTGTAGAAGACCGTGCCCTCTGGGTCGTCGCGGGCCATCGAGGAGATCAGGAGTAGTTGCGCCTCGGGGTATCTCTTGGCAACAATCCTATAGACGTCGACTGCCGAGAAGACATCCTTCCAGGGGTCGAACCTTGCAACCTTTGCGAGCACAGGCTTCGCTGGGTCGACGCCGAACTTCCCGGCTATGCTCTCTACAAGCTTGGGTTCCAGGGGCTTGTTTTTATCGCTTAAGGGGTCGATGCTCGGGGGAGATATCAGGACGCGGTTCTCAAACTCCGGCTTCACGTACTCCTCGCTGTGGACGATGACGCCGTTATATAGCGGCAGGAATTGGGACACGAATTTGTAGACCTTCTCGTTCGGCGACGAGAGGTCTATGTGGCACCTCCAGACCCACACTCTCCCCCTCTTCCTAGCGTAGAAGGGTATAGCCATGGGCTGGGGGTCGTGAATCAGCACTATGTCTGCGTCGAGATCTAGTATCTCCGCGTTGTACCGGTTCCACTCTAGGTATTTCCTGCGCTCCTCCTCCGTTAGCTCGAGTTTTCTGTTACCCTGGAGAGCGTTGTGTATCTTCTTCGTAACCTGGAAGAAGTCCTGCTCCGCCTCCAGCACCTGCCACTCCGCGTCGATGCCCAGGGATCTCATCAGGGGAACCACGCTGTGCAGTATTTCTGCCACGCCTCCACCGTAGCTCGTCGAGTTTACGTGTACCAGCCTCTTCCCCTCGAGCTTAGAGGCGATCTGTATCAACTCGTTGTAAGCCTTGTCACCGATTATCTCGCGGTAGTCCTCCACTCTCCTCGAGTACTTTGGCTGAGCTCTCATTTTTACTACCACTTTTCAGTGGTAGTTACTCAGTAAATATATTTTTATTTCTTTAGGTTCTTATGAGAGTGTGGCTGAGAGAGTCTACAGGCTCCTAAGGCAGGTGGGCCTCAAGCCGTACGAGGCCAGGGTCTTCGTGGCTCTCCTAGATGGAGTGCCGAGGACAGCGAGCGAGATTTCGGCAATGACTGGTGTTCCCCAGCCCCGCGTCTACAGTATTCTAGAGTCTCTCAACGCCATGGGCCTCGTCGACGTCAAGCTCGGGAAGCCGAAGCAGTTCAGGGTGTCTGACCCGTTCTCCTCGATCGAGAGGATTGTAAACGCCAAGATAGGGGAGTTGACGGCTTTCAAGTCCCAGATCTACGAGGAGTTGAAGAGAATAGAGGGGAGGAGTTTCACCGTAGAGCCGCCCGACGTCTGGGTCATCAAGAGCCGCGAGGAGGCCATATCGCGTGTAAGGAGAGCTGTCGAGGGCGCGAGGTACGAGGTTCTAGCCGGGCTCGACGTGGGGACAATTAACGCTTTCTACGACGGTTTTTCCAGGCTTCTGGACAGTAATAATAGTGTTTCCCTAGCCGTCGCGTTGTACGATACGGCCTCTGCCGGCTTCGTCGAGCACTGGCGGGGGTTGCCCAACGTAGAAGTTAGGGTGAGGAAGGTTCCAGTAATACCCCTAGTCATCGTAGACTCGTCGAGGGCCTTCCTACTGGAGAAATCCTACACGCTGGAGATAACTGAAGAGAGCCTACTCAGGATGCTCTCGGACTTATACTACCACTCTATCTGGAGGGTGAGTAGTACAGTGAAGGGCTTCCAGCCTACCCCGGGGAGAGGAATATACTTCACAGATATCTGGCTTGCAGCAGGCTTTGTGAAGAAGTGTATGGAAGCGTCATATAGTGTTACGCTGTGGGTCGAGGGTTTCAGCCGGAGGGATGGCTCTGCAGGGACTCTTGATGGCTCTATTATTGAATTGATTGAAAACAGTAATGGCGTGCAGATATCCTTCATCGTCGAGAAAGACAGTGCTAGAGTTAGTGTTGGGGGGCGTGGCGCGACGCTCGAGGACTTTGAGGGCAGGGTTTTCAGAGTAACCCCGCAGCAGAGGGTGGAGTAGATCACCCTTTAAGAGCCCAGCCCGCAAAGCCTCTGACGTAGTACTTCCTGAAGGCCGTGTAGATTACTAGCGGCGGAATTAAGGCTAGGATTGCTCCCGCGCTGAGTAGGCCCCAGTCGATGTGGTACTCGCCTTTCAGGAGTGCTATACGCTGTGTTATGACCCAGTTGTCGGGCGAGGCCAGGAATACCATCGCGTAGAAGAAGTCTCCCCACACCCACGTGAACTGTATAGCTGAGGCTGCTATAACTGCAGGCGTTATGACTGGGATTAGTATCCTCATGAGGATTGTCGTCTCGGATGCACCGTCTACGCGCGCAGACTCTACGAGGCTACTGGGAATCATCTTGAGGTAGTTTCTCATGAAGAACGTTATCCACGGAACACCCCAGGCGGAGTGCAGTAGTATTAGCCCGAGTAGCTTGTCGAGCAGGCCTATCTTCGCGTACAACATGTAGAGTGGGATTACGACCATCTGCTGGGGGACTGACATCATGAAGAGTATTGACACGAAGAGGGTAGTCTTCCCCTTGAAGTCGAGGTATGAGAGCGAGTACGCGAGTAGCGAGGCCAGGAGTACGGGTATGAAGGTGCTGGCTGTAGCCACTATGAAAGAATTCCTGAAGCCTGCCATGAGGTTGTAGAAGGGGCTTTGCAGTGCCTCGATGTAATTCTTGAGGCTGTACGTGCCTCCCATGCTCCACCACCCGTGAAGAATGACCTCAGAGTACGGCTTTAGCGATGTTACGACGAGCCCTATGAACGGGAGAGCCCACAGGGCCGCGAATACTAGGAGTGCCGTCGAGACTAGCACCCTCCTGGCGGAGACTGTTCTCCTCACTACTTTTCACCTGCGAGTACGCTCTTGATGTAGAGACCAGCAGGTATGAGGGTGAGGAGGGCGAGAATAGTCGCAACAGCAGCTGCTTTGTGATACTCTAGGGCGCTGGCGAAGTAGGTGTACATTATGAGTGCTAGGACTGTGGAGGAGCCGCCTGGCCCCCCGCCTGTAGCCACGTAGACAATATCGAATATTTTGAGAATCCACATAATCGTCATTAGGGTTACAACTAGCGTTACGGGCTTGAGCTGGGGTAGGATCACCTTGAAGAATATCTGGACAGGCGACGCGCCGTCAATAATAGCGGCCTCAATAGTGCTCTTAGGAATAGCGTCCAGCCCTGCGGAGAATATCGTCACGCTAAAGCCCAGCCAGAGCCAGACCGAGCCCAGGATTAGGGCTAGGAGTGCAGTCTGAGGGTATATCGTCCATGTCTTCGCCAACTCCTGTATGCCCAGTAGGGAGAACAGCTTAGGGAATATGCCTATATCTGCGTCGAACATAAACCTTATCGTCAGCCCACTCACAACCCCAGGTAGAACCATGCCGAGGAATATTACGCTCCTGACAGCGCCGCTCCCGTAGGCTTCCCGCAGGAGGTAGGCGAGGACAACCCCGAGGAACACGACTAGTGGGAGCCCGATAGCTATCCAGAGGGCATTGTGGATCAGTGCACCCCACGGAGGGTAGGGGCCGGGCTCGGGGTAGATAAGTGCCTTAAGCGGGGATCTCTCGGTGACAACGGCGATGTGGCTGCCCAGCGAGAAGCCTGAAGATGTAGTGAAGCTGAGGACTACTGTTGCCAGGATGGGGTAGACCACCCAGACCCCTAGAACGGCTAGGGGCAGTAGCAGGAAGACTAAAAATTCCAGCCCCCTCATAATTAACACCTAAAAGATATAGAGAAAAAATAATGATTTAAAGTCTCTCTTAGGGCCTGGGCTGGGAGGCTTCTAAGGTCTTGAGGACACTGTCTAGCGCGCCGGGGTTGACCCAGAGGAGCTTTAGCTGGTCCCAGAAGAGCTTCTGCCAGTCCCCTCCTACAGAGTCATCGAGGTCGGGCAGTATACTCATACCCTTCCCGGCTATCTTCCTATAGACCGACTGCATCGGGGGCCACAGGGCTTCAACCGAGGCCTTCTTCCACGTAGGTATCTTGCCCGAGGGGACACTTGCGTGGACTACCTGGCCTTCTGTTGCGAGGAACTTGAGGAAGTCGAGGGCTGCGTCCGGGTTCCTAGAGTATTTCGGCACGAAGGCGTAGTCAGCCCCGCCCACAACGCCTCTTGCCTCGGGCAACGGGAAGAAGTCAAGGTCTTTCGGATCGTCGACCATTCCCGTAATCCAGGTTCCCATGAAGTAGATACCGTATTCTCCAGCCCACCACTTGGTCACAGCGGTTGTCCACTCTATTGGCTCGCTGAAGTACCTCTTGGAGATTAGCGGGACAAGCTTGTTTGCGAATATGTCCCTAACCCTGGGGTCTGTAAACCTCACCTTCCCGCTTATGAGGTCTAGCTGTAGCTGCGGGCCGCCGTATGCTATCAGGAAGTGCTCCGTGACGTCGCTCATAGGCCAGCCTACGCCGTCTCCCGTCGCAATCGGGTTCTTCACGCCGGGGATACCCTTTATCTTTTCGAGCAGGCTGACGAACTCATCATAGCTCTTGGGCTCGCTTAGCCCGTACTTCTGGAAGAAGGACTTCCTGTACCAGAACCCGGGCTTGAGCCACATCGTGAAGGGGACGCCGTAGATCTTGTTACCATCCTTAACCTGGTCAACAATCCCCGGGATATAGTCGTTCTCGTTTATCAAGCCACTGACGTCCACTATGTGACCCTCCTTGCCCATCTTGACAATCCACCAAGCCCAGCCGAAGATAACGTCGCCAGGAGCTATGCCTGCGGCAAACTGAACCGGCATCACCGCGGCGACGTCCTCAGCCCTCATAGTCCTGTACTCTATCTCGACGTTTGGGTGCGTCTTCTTGTAAGCGTTTATCACAGCCTGGAAGTAATCCGCCTCCTTGCCAGCCCACGGGCCGATAACCACAAGCTTAACGGGTGATGCCGGCGGTGGTGCCGCAGCTGCCCCCTCAAGCTTGCTTACACGTGCTGTTAACTGGTCGATGGAGGTTTTAAGCTGGGAGACTGTCGCCTGGAGGTCTGAGACCGAGGAGGACAGAGATTGTAGAACTACTAGTGCGTACCCGCCGAGAAGGAGTGATATTACTGCTAGTGCGAGTGCTATCGTTGTTAACCTTTTCTCCTGCTGGCTCATCAATATTTTAAGCTATAACGGATATATTTATATGTTTCTGTTACTACCACAAATAAGTAGTAGTTTGCGGCCTGCTAGATTCGTCAATGCGTCCCCCCTACTGGGAGCAGAAGCTAGTCACTACTACTCCAGTTTCTGCGGGCGAATGTTCAGCCCCACTATAAAGTACTCGGGGTCTTCGCCGACACGTTGCAAGTATCCAAACGAGCTCTAGATTCTCACATTGACTGCAGGTGCAGTTCAAGTTCTCACGTGCAGGCTGAGCCGGAGCCTCCTGTAGTAGACGTCCATTAGATCCTCCTCGTCCAGCACCCTGGAGTACTCGCGCGCGGCCCAGGCCTTGAACCAGCGCTCATCTTCAACGTATAGCGGGACGGCGTCTCTCAAGGCTTTGTAGAGGAGCTCGTTGGAAGCCTTGCTCAGGTCTACAACGTCGACTTCTGCGCCGTTCCAGAGCCGCGAGAGCTCACTGGCTATTGCGTCAAGCTCCCTCAGGCTCAGTTGCCTCTCTGCGAGGACGGCTACATCGTAGTCGCTTTCCTCAGTGTAGTCGCCTCTCGCCCTCGACCCGAAGAGCAGGAGGGCTTTGACTCCGAGGCTTCTCAGCAGAGCCAAGAGGCCCCCCGGTAGCTGTGGCGGATCCACGCCCCTCTCCTCGCTGGTGCGCAGGAGAACTTCCGCGAGACGCGGGATGTAGTCCCGTGCCCGCGAGTAGACCTCCCTAAGCTCGGCGAGATCTAGGAGCCTATATGTGTGAGCGAGCCTGTTCCTGTTCCTGGCCATCTCGGCGATGAGCTCGGCGTCCCCGGGGCTCACGAGACTATTCTCTGCGAGTACCTGGCCCATCCCCGCGTACGAGGGCGGCTTCTTGATCCCCAGCTCCGATATGAGCGCCGCCATGGCGTCGAGCGGGTCTTGGTGGGCCTCGTACAGGAACCACCGTAGTGACGCCTCCCCGTAAGCATCGAGCGAGGCCCTGCCCGCTAGCTCGCCTGCCTTTCTCAGGGCGTCTACGGCCCTGGAGACGGGGGCTCTAATCTCCACAGAGCAAATTAGGCTGGCTTGAGAATTAATTTTTACGCTATTCTAGTTTAGTTCGCCTGAACCGTCGATCCTCTACTACCTCTTAGGGAGTTAGAGGGAAAGTCTAGCTTATCGGGTAAAATAACTCCATCAACTTGCGGAAGTGCAGGTATGTTTCCCTGTAGACTTCTCTGCTGTCTTCATTTGGGTAAGTTATGTCCTCGCGTATGTTGAGGCTAACTTGTACCCTCCTAGCTGTGGAGTAATGAATGAGAGATCCTAGTAGCGTTGACTCCACGAATTCTGCCCTGTGGACAGGTACTTGGAAGACGTCCGCTATTATTTGCCGCCAGGTTTTAAGACTAGACCCGTTACCCCCGACCTTTATAGTACTTGCTCTCAACCCGTGCTCTGAAAGGGCATCGTATATCATTCTCAGCGTGAATACCACCCCCTCCATTAGTGCTCTCAGCACGTCGCTCCTCGTGTGGCGGAATTGAAGGCCGTAGAGGAGACCCTTGGCCTCAGGGTTTCTTATGGGGAACCTCTCCCCTCCGAGCAGGAAGGGTAGGGCTACTAAGCCGTTAGAGCCCGGAGGCGATTTCGAGGCTATAGAGTCTACTATTGTGTATATGTCGACGCCAGCGAGCTTAGAGTATTCTATCTCTGCCCGTCCTAAGCTCTTTATATACCATTCCACGACTATACCTCCATTGTTCACAGCGCCTCCTACCAGGTATTTTCCCATTCCAGCATAGTACAGAAAAAACCGCATTTTCTCGTCGTCGAGGACGGGCTTGTCGACTAGGAAGCGCACAGCAGCGCTTGTCCCTAGGTTTATCGCTAGCGTGTCACTCCTAGTCGCCCCGACACCCAGTTGATTTGCCGAGGCGTCTGAGACTCCAGCATATAGTTCGACGTCCTCCGACAAGCCCGTTGCCCTAGCGAACTCTAAGCTTACATTCAGAGGTTTTTCGGCGCCCTCCAGTAGCTCGGGTAATTGGTTCTCATCTACTCCTCCAAGTTCCAGAGCTAGCGAGCTCCACTTTAAATTGTGAATATCCAGGAGCTGAGAGCCTGAAGCTGTAGAGAAGTCGAGAAGGTGAGCCCCCACAGTCTTCAGTATAATATAGTCTTTGGCTGAGAGCATAATCTTGTCTCTCGGTTTTAGCCAACCTTTACTGCGTGCTAGCAGGATTTTTGCAAGTGGATAGACGTGTAGAGGGGGGCATCCTGTTTCCCTGTAGAGCTCGTATCTAATCTTGTTTATTAGGGGTAGAGACTCCTTGCTACGTGTATCAAAATATGTTAGTAGCCTCGTAGTGGGTTTACCTTCCCTTGATAGGATTCCAAAGGCATGCATCTGGGACGACAGGAAGATTGAACGTATCCTTTTTGACTGTTCTTTCTTGGCGAAATACGTTACCGTCTTCTCGTATATCCTGTATATCTCCTCGGCGTCTTGTTCTGCGATGCCTCCACCTGTATACATAGGTATCTTCTGCGAGAAGCTATCAATTATTCTTCCATCCTCTACTCGAAAAAGTGCAGCTTTTAGGTTAGTAGTTCCGATGTCAACTGCTAAAAGAAGCTCACTCATCCTCTTTTCACATTTTTACAGCTCCTTTGATTAGCCCTACAACGACGTACTTTTGAACGAACATGTAGATCACTGCCGGAACAATCCCGGCGAAAATGGCTGTTGCCGCAAGCCCTCCAGGGTCTACTATTTCTCCGCCGAAAAGGAAGAATGTTGTCGCGATGGGCAGCGTATAGTATTTGCTTGTATTTAGGAGAATTAGTGCGAAGAGGAGGTCATTCCAAGACAGTGTAAACGAGAAGATAAAAGCCGTTACAAAACCGGGTACCGCAACAGGTACTACAATCCTCCATAGAGCTTCGAATCTGGTACAACCGTCTATAAGGGCTGCCTCCTCAAGGCTTACAGGTATTCCATAGAAGTAGCTTCTCATCATCAGTGTAGAGTAGGGAAGAGTATAGGCTAAGTGAACTAAAGCCAACCCTATCAGGCTATTGTACAATCCTATCGCCCTGATAATGAGAGTTATAGGCACCATGAGCGTGAAGACCGGGAACACGTAGGCGAAGAGAACAAGCCACACTACAAACCTCTTACCGGGGTAGTTGAATCTAGCCAGACTATACCCTGCCAGAGAGCCGAAAAATACGCCAAGTATTGATGCTACAAGAGAGACTATAAAGCTGTTACTGATATATATTATCATGGGGTCTGGAATAGTAGCTCTCAGTCCCTGCCCCCTCAGTATAGCTTCATATGTAGGGCTAAAGAGGCTAATATAGTGGTCTAGTGTCATGCGGGATGGAAGGGGTTTCCAGGCTTCCTCATGTGGGGAGAGGCTTGTCTTGAACGCCCAGAAGGAGGGGACTATTATCCATAGTAGGAGTAGTGTACTTCCGAACACTATAACTATCCGCTTGTAGAGGTTTTGTCTCGTAGGCATAGCTACTCCCCCATCTGTCTCAACGTGAAGTATATCAAGGCAAGGTAGATGGGCAGAACTAGGATACTATACGCTGCTGCTAGCGGCATGTTAACTTCTGTCTGGAAGGCTATCTTGTATGTCTGGATTGGTATAGTGAGAGTTGCATCGATAGGGCCTCCGCCCGTTGTCATGTATATCTGGGTGAATTCGCCCATAGTCCACATTAGGGATAAGAGAACCACAGTAAGTATAACAGGTTTTAGCATGGGGAGAGTTATATGCCTGAACTTCTGAAGTGCTGTAGCGCCATCGATGTCCGCTGCCTCGTAGAGGTCAACAGGTATCGCCTGTAGTCCTGCCAAATACCCCATGAAGAAGAAAGGCCAGCCATGCCATATATTGAGTATAACCACTGACAACATCGCGTTGTTGTAGCTCAGCCAGTGTACGGGTTGTAAACCGAGGGCTTTCAGGAGTGTATTAAATGTACCTCTGTAATCGTAGTTAAACCAGAAGAGAACTGCGCAAACAAAAGATGGAAATGCCCAGGGGAGAATAGAAAAACCTCTCAAGAAGCCCCTCCCCCAGAACTTCTCGTTTAAGAGGAGAGCTGCGCCAAGTCCGATCAATGCTTTTACGAATACAGAGGAAAACGAGTATATTATCGTGTTAGCTACTGTCTTGTAGAAAGTTTCGGAGGAGAGAAGCCTCTGGTAGTTATAAAGCCCAGCAAATACTGGTTCGCCGCCAACAGGTTTAGCCTGGAAACTGAGCCACACTTCGTAGATTATTGGTACGATGAAGATGAAGAATACTAGAACTACTGTGGGAAGCACGTAGAACCACCGGTACATAGAGTCCTTAAGCCTTCTTTTCATAACAGGAACACCAGGAAAAAGTATAAAAAAATCAAAATTTTAAACTTAATTTATCCGCCATATACTCTCTTTACCTCCTCTCGTAGTTTTTGAGCGTAGAAGTCTATTACTGTGTCGTAGTTCTCTCCTTTGACGACCGCTCTCTGAATCATTTCGTTCCAAATGAAGCCTTCACGGAAGGTTTCACTGACTGTTGTTCTTTCGCCAAGCGGGAATGCTGCTGTCTCCATGAATTTGACTTTCTCTATTGCTTTGGCCGGGTCTTCACCGAATGCGAGGTATTTGCCTGCTTTCCAGTCTCTTGAAATTACAGCCATTTGACTCTTGAAAATTGGGAGCGCATAGAGCGCTGAGGCTTCTACGAAACCTCGCCTGTAGTCATCTTTGTCGGCGAATAGGTAGTAGACGAGGTCTTTTGCAAGCTCTGGGTATTTTGTTGTCTTGAATATAAATACGCTCTCATCCCCACAGTCAACCGAAACTGGTAATAGGAAGAGTTTTGTGACTGCAGCTAGCTTTGGGTTCTGGGTCATTAGAGCGTAGTAGATACTAGCAGGGTTTATAGCCATAGCTATCTTCCCCTCGATGTAGGCTTTGTTGTTAGAGACATCAACCCACTGGTCGCTGTCAGGCGGTGTAAGCCCCTCTGTCCAAATTTTCCTCTCTATCTCAAAGGCCCTCTTAAGAGCACTCCTGTACGGCTCCTTGTCCATTATAACCCCGTTAACAGACCTGCTTGTCAACATCCCACCTCCGTAGCCACCCCAAAAGTGCTGGAAAGTCCACCACGTGTCATACCCATTTAGTCCGAGTGGTAATCCTATCCCATACACGCCGGGCTCAACCATATGTAGCTTCTTAGCGGCAACATATAAGTCGTCTAGTGTTTTCAGGGGGAACAAGTCCTGTGCACCAGCCTTCTCTACGATGTCCCATCTAACGTGTAGCCATGTTGCTTCAAACATCGTGGGGATACAGTAGTAGTGTCCTTCCCATGAACACTGTTTTAACTTGACTTCGTAGATGTCGCTCTCGTTGAGATTCTTTACAATATCGTCGATTGGTAGCAGAAGGCCACGCTCGGCAAATATTGCGACAGGGTGCCCGTTTATCACGATATCTGGTGGATTCCCGGCTTCAACAGCGGCAATTAGTTTCTTACCTATGTCGGCTACTGCTAGCCATGTTATCTCTACATCAACATTATTCTTAGCCGCCCATTCCCTTACTTTCTTTTCAACCCAGTACATTTGTGGGGGGACGAATGTTGCTCTCCCCCAGATTACGAGTTTAGGCTTCTCTGCTGGGGTTGGTGCTGGTTTGACGAAGAAAAGCACAGCTAGGCCTACTACCGCTAGTAATGCTATGATCGCGACGGCTAGGATCACCCTACTCTTCTGCTTACCTTTTTGCTCACTCATACAACTTAATCAAATAAGAGTCTTACTAATCTCTTTTAAGCCAAACTTGTTAGGCTAAAAATTTCGCAGGTATTCCTCGAGTAATCTTTTTATACTTTCCTCTTGACCTCCTCGAGCCGGTAAAAGTGGTTTTTTGGGATAGCAGTGTTTAATACCCCTTACTCTCAACACTGTGTAGGCAATAGATATTGGACTGCCGAGCCTGTGTAGTTCCTCGCGTAGCTTGTTTATTCGAAATTGAAGTACCCTTGCTTTCTCAAAATCACCCTCCTCCAGGGTTTTGAAGAGCTCATACACGATTTCTGGAAGGTAGTTTGACATCCCGGGTATGAAAGACCTAGCACCCAAAACCCAGGTAGGCAGCATTAGGGCTTCTGTTCCAACGATAACGTCGAACTCTTCGCCTGCAAAAAGCTTATAATTTATATACGTGAGGACGTCGAAACTGCTGTCTTTCACTCCGGCGACCCCTACCTCTTTAAGCTTAGCTGCCAGTTCGGGGGTTACCGGGTACCCTACTCGAGGAGGATTATTGTAGACATAGACTGGCAGATCTGTCGAGTTTACGAGCTCTCTGAAGAATTCTACGACAGCTTCTTCTGTGTGCCTATAGTAGAAGGGGGGGACACTCGCAACAGCTCTAGCTCCCACCTGCTCAGAGTGTTTAGCAAGTTCTACAGCCACTTCCGTTGATGTTGAGCCAACATGCACTACCACGTACTTTGAGGATGTCATGCGTTCAATTACCTTCTCAACAACTTTCTTCCTCTCTTCTACGCTCATCAGCGGGCCTTGGCCGTACGTCCCACATACATAGTACCCGTGAACATAGGGTTTCGTGAAGTCCAACAGTTGTCCGAGGGCTTCAAAGTCTATTTTACCCTGAGAGTCAAAGGGCGTCAGTAAAGGGGGGATTATGCCGAAGAGTTTTGTCCCCATCATAGAATAGATTTAAGTTTTCTCCTAATTATTTATTATACCAAACAGAATAGGTTTTATAGAGGAGATGCATGTGAGATTATAGAGGAAGCTATGAGAGAGGCCTCAACTCGCCTACTCGCCTACAAGGTTGTTATGAAGCCATATAAAAGCGTATTAAGTAATTTAAGCAGGATTGCTGGTGCAAATGTCTACATTGAAGGAATAATAATGAATAGCGATAAAGCCACAACACTAGTTCATGTTTCTCTTCCACCTAGAAAAGAGAAGACGCACCAGTTAATCATCGAGATGCTCCAGAAATACCCAGAAGTTATAGACTACCGGATTTTAAGTAAGAGGAGGCACTCGTTAACGCTAGCGGTAACAAAGAATCTTTGCGAGTTTTATGAGTACACTCTCGGTTCCAGCAGGTTTACGTTCTTCCCGTATGTAATTAAGTCAGGTAACAGGGAGTTTTACATACTCTCGCCTGAAGATAAAAAGCTTCTACTTTCGAATCTCTCGAAATACGGTCAGGTATTACTTCTTGAGAAACTTCCACACGAGATGGTTATAAAGGAGACATGCTTAACAGGGTTGAGAATAGCTGTTGATAATATCATGACATCATACCAGAGGTTAATTCTCGCTGAGGCGCTTAAACGCGGGTACTACGACTGGCCGCGTAGGACTTCACTTAGCGAGTTGGCACGGTTACTTAGCATCTCCAAGACTACTCTGAGTGAACACTTGAGGAAAGGGGAGCGAAAACTGATCGAACTCCTACTAGGCTCTATCCAGCAGGGATCCTATTTATGTATTTCCTAGCAACAGATGTTGGCACTACTACGCTTAAAGTATCAGTTATTGATGAAAAATCAAATTTCCTCTTCTACAAAACAGTTGAAATACCTGTCTTGAGGGCTGAACACCACGCTGCAGAACACGACCCCGAGTTTCTACTAAGAGTTTTCCTAGAACTAGCGAGGGAGGCGGTTTCTAGTTCAAAAGTTAAAATCGATGCTTTAGTTTTCTCAGGCTACCTCTTCGGGCTGGTGGGGATTGATCCTCAAGGTGAACCTTTGACAGGAATACTTACGTGGCTTGATAGAAGACCTGTCGAGATACTCGGTGAGATGTATTCGAAGGTACAGCCTCCGCTTGTCTACGAAAAGACTGGTTGTCCACCCCTCTACATATACCAGCTTGCAAAAATATACTGGCTTTATAGGCGAAAACCTGAGATATATCGTAGAACTGCCTACTTCGTGGACGTGAGAGGATATCTCATCTATAGGCTCACTGGTAAAGTAGTTTTCGAGAAGAGTTCAGCCTCTGGCTCGCAACTCCTAAACATGGCTGCTATGGAGTGGGACAGTGAGCTACTGGAAGAACTAGGATTGGACGAGTCTAAACTCCCAGAACTTGTCGAAGGGGATAGAGTTGTTGGAGAACTAAAACCTGAGGTTGCCAGGCTTATTGGCTTAGAACATTCTGTCCCTGTAATTCCAGGGATCTTCGATGGAGGATCTGTAGCTGTTGGTGAAGGAGCCCTATCTAATGGTGCTGGTTCCTCTCACCTTTCAACTAGCACGATGCTACGCGTCGCAACTCATACGCCTATCGTGGATAAAGTGGGGAAGATGAGGTTCCAAACGTACTATGCCTGCGAAGGTATATGGCTACCCGGGGGAGCTCTCAATAATGCAGGCATTCTACTCAAGTGGTTTCGAGACAACTTTGCCCAGCTCGAGAGGATAGTCTCAGAAGAAACTGGCATTAACGTATACGACCTTATAACCCTTGAGGCCTCAGAAGCGCCGGCCGGAGCAGGAGGTTTAGTCTTCATACCATACATTCTTGGCGAGCGTATCCCAGAGTTCGGAAATGAGGCCTCAGGAGTCTTATTTGGTCTTAGGGAGTACCACACTAGAGCGCATGTTGTTAGGAGCCTCCTTGAAGGGGTCGCCTACAACCTCAAGTTGGTTAAAGAAGCTCTAGCAGAGAATTCACTACACGTGAGAGAAGTCAGAATAACTGGTGGAGGAGCCGGTTCAGACTTATGGCTTCAAATAATAGCAGATGTGCTAGAAGTGCCTATCCATCGTATCCAAGCTAAGGATGCAGCACTATGGGGGGCAACTATACTAGGGATGAAAGCACTCGGGCAGATAAGAGATGTTAAGACCTTTGCACAAAGTAAGGCTGTTATTGCCAAAACATTTGTGCCTAACGAGAAGAATATAAACACCTATAGAGGCGCTTACAACTTATTCAAATTACTACTTGAGAGAATAAAACCGGTCTACCTCTACCATGCTAGTCAAAGCTACAGCACTATCTAGGTGCTAGGTTTTAAGCTGGCTCTCGTGCCTCTCTTGAGAACCTCGGGGTTAACCACGTACTCTATTGGTGCCTCGCCTCGTATCACCTTCATTATAGCGTCGACGTTGGCTTCATCCATCCCTCTTAGACCCTCTCTTGTGTTGGCGCCAATGTGAGGGGTTATTACTACGTTCTCGTATTTAAGGAGCGGGTGTGTAGCGTCTATGGGCTCGTCTTCAACTACATCCAGGCCAACACCCGCTACTTTCCCGCTCTCCAGTGCTCTTATCAGGGCTTGCGTGTCGATGAGTTCTCCTCTAGCAGTGTTAATAATCACAACGCCTTGCTTCATCAGCGAGAATTCTCTGTCCCCGATTATGTGGTACGTTTGAGGTGTGAGAGGCGCGTGCAATGTTATGATGTCTGATTCCCTGAGGAGAGTTTCGAAGTCGACAAGCTGTGCTCCTATTTTTTCAGCATCTCCCGGCTTGACGTATGGGTCGAAAGCTAGAACCCGTGCACTGAACCCCTTTGCAAAGATTTCGGCAACACGACTACCGATATTTCCGATGCCTATAACGCCTATTGTCTTCCCGCGTATGTTGAAACCAACCACCTTCCCGCGTTCAGACCACCTCCCCTGCTTTACTAGACTGTGCGAGTAGCAGACCTTACGGACGACAGCTAGGCACAGGGCGACTGCCAGCTCGGCAACAGCATCGCGCTCTTTGTACCCGGGGACACGAGTTACTATTACGCCTTCTTCCGTCGCTGCATCCAAGTCTACGTTGTCTACACCTATGCCGTGTCTAGCTATAAGCAGGACGTCCTTGTTGTTTTTGAAGAACTCTCTGTCATAAGTGGGGGTAACGCTTGCGACGATGAAGTGGTACCCTTTGAGCCTCTCTGCTAGTTCTCTACCCCTTAACTTCTTATCTACATCTATGAAGTCTACTTGAGCGTATTTTTTGAGCTCCTCGAGTAGGTCGGGGGCGCTAACACCGAAAGAACGTGAATTGACTATAGCTACTCTGTACATTTTCCTCCACGCTACGCTTACTGAAGGGGTGATATATCAACCCATCCAAACAGGTTAGGCAATTGATAATAATTTTGGCCTGTGTTAAGAGTTGGACGCCTATGTTCGGTAAACTACCAGAGCTCATTAGGAGGAAACAGACGAGCTATGGTGCATGGGTTACAATAGCTAACCCCGAGATCCCGGAGATGCTTTCCCTTGTAGGCTTTGATTGGCTTCTCTTCGACTTAGAGCACGCACCCATAGACTACCAACAACTCGAGTACATGTTAATGGGTGTCAGGGGGGACACTACACCGCTCGTAAGAGTACCATTTAACAACCCCGTCTACGTTAAACGAGTACTCGACCTGGGAGTAGCAGGTATCCTCTTCCCCCTCATCAACAGCAGAGAGGATGCCCTTCAAGCTGTAAAGTCCGTTAGATATCCTCCTGAGGGTATAAGGGGTGTGGGGCCTAGAAGAGCGGCTTATTGGGGGCTTAGGAGAAACGAGTATTTTAAGGAGGCCCAGAACATTCTCGTGATAGTCCAGATCGAGACCCGGGAAGCAGTTGAAAACGCTGAAGAGATTTTATCCGTGGAGGGCGTGGGGGCGTTTTTCATAGGGCCCAACGACCTTTCCTTCTCGTATGGCAAGAGATCCTGGAAAGATGATGTCGTGAGGAGAGCTATTGAGAGGCTAGCGGAAATCTCGGAAAAAACGGGAGTACCGGGTGGTATGTACTGCTCAGATTACGAGTCTCTCGAGTTTGCCCTCAGGAATAAGTTTAAGCTCATCGCGCTCGGCAGTGACTACCGCTTTTTAATCGCGGGGGCTCGTGAGAGACTGGAAACTGCTAGGAGACTATCCATGAGCATAGCCTAGAGTTATTCTTGTGCTGATTCCTAAGAACGTCTCAAAAATACTTCACTGACCGCATTCAAGCCTGTGAGAAGCGCTGTAAACTAGATTTCCTTTAGATCTTTTATGAAGCGCTTATAGAGTTCAAACCTACTATTATCCACTACATGGAACTCGAACGGGTCGTCAAATCCAGCTTTCCTCAGATTCGCTATTACGAAACTAGGATCAAGAGAGGTTAAAATTAGGATGTCAATATCGCTAGCTAAAGTATTTTCTCCTCTTGATGTTGAACCAAACAGGAATAACTTCCCATTACTATCTAGCCTTTTCATAGCGTCTTTGAGTCTATTCAGGTAGCTTCGAAGGTTCCTAAATACTTCTTCTCTCCTTTTTGCTTCTTCAACTAGAATATCTTCTAACAAACTCCTCAACCTCCTCTGAGAGCCTTTTTAACTTCTCTACCTCTTCTTTAGTGAAGTCTCTAGCGAAATATCTAGAAGTAATGTACGCACCTCTAAACCCGCAAACTCCAGTGCTTTTTCTCCGCGAAACTCTCGAATTCTTCTTCTCTCCCCAGAACTCTACCAAGCAGCAGGAAAATTTTCCTCAATGTAATGAATCTTAGGAAAATCGACCCCTCTCGAGTAGCTTAGCCCTTAGGAAAAGCTGTAGGGACTGCTCAATGTTAAATACTGCTAGATCATAGTCACCACGAGAAAAGTGAAAATCCGCTGCATCTTTAAACTTCCTCTACATTTCAAGCAATTTTTTCCAGCTCTTCTTTCTTCATGTCCACCTTTTTGGCGCCGCACGCATATTTAAAAGTGATTCAGAGAAGGATAGTCTTAGCTCCCGTTCTAATATTTCTGCCGAGCAGCCCCTCCATCACTTTCTTCCTAAGGCGCTCTGAGAGACAAGGCTTTTAGTCTAAATCCCTCTCGTCGCTTGTAGAGTGAGAATTAGTTCGCTTACTTCCTGTGTTACACATAGTTAGAGAATTTTGAAAACTTGTATACAAGAAATCTTTTTATCTTAGTTTTCATTGTTTTCATTCTAAGGTAATGCGATGAGCACGGTAACGATCAGGGGGGTAGACGAAAAGACCTATAGGAAAATAAAGGCCATTGCAGCGCTTAGAGGAGTGAAGGTAGGTGACATTGTTAACGAGGCGCTGAAGCTCTGGCTTTCGATAAGGCCGGAGGTGTTGGAGGCATTTTCAACTATTGATGAAGAAGCTGACAGGAATAGGAAAGCCTATGAGAGTCTTAGATCGGAACTGGAGAAGTATAAAGGTAAATACGTAGCTATCGCCCACGGTAGCTTGCTAGGAGTCTACGACTCGATAAAGGAAGCCGCGGAAGCCGTAGAAAGAGCAAATGCGAGACATGGGATAGTGAAGAAGATAGTGGAAGAAGCCCCAGAGAAGGTAGAGCTGGGATGGAGTCTGGTAGAACTGTAAGGGGGTGGTATTCAGACAGAGAGAGGCCTCCCGTACCTTGCATTAGACTAAAAGTCTACACACCGTCTGAGAGGTATCTCGCTGAGATAGACGCGAATGTCGATACCGGGTTTTCTGGGTCTCTACTAATTTCCCCTGACCTATACATTAAACTGGGCCTGGCTCTTTATGAGGAACCAGAAGTAGTCCGGGGTTCAGTGGCTGGAGGGTATTTCATAGACCTTAGAGTCTCGAATGGTATTGTTGAGCTAAATGGCCTAAGAACTGCCTGCAAGATCTACACAGCGCTGCTTGCCAAGAAGAACCTAGTTGGAAGGGCTCTACTAAACAGGTTTAGGCTGGTTTTAGACGGGAAGAGCGGGGTTGTTGAGGTGGAATTATAGTTGCCCGTGGATAATTTTATGAGCGGGTGCTGGTTCCTCATCACTCCCGAGTAGGACTGGTAATCGAGGTCAGAGTAGCCAGAGTTCTGCAGGTTTTAACCTACCAGATACCGGGTTTACCTCTAGGCCTAGTAGCTCTAGTGTTGTTACCCCTAGGAGTGGGGGACGTTTTCCGGGCCTACGACTACGAGGCTTGTAGCCCTACGGCCTTCGATTTCTATCCTCGCCTCAGCTACGGGGTACTCGATGATTTCTCCACTAGCGGTCTTAAACCTCCTGGTATCAGTGTATTTGAGGCCTAATTTCTCGGCTAAATCCCCAGGGATTATAGATAGGTGGCGCCGGAGTCGACGATAGACTCCACGTCCACCCCGAGGTTCCCGCTGAAGTTCGAGGCAAAGCCTCTCACTTTAACAAGTCCCATCGAATGTAGTTAGTTGGGAGCCGTATAAATTCTTTAACAGGGTACAGGGTTGACCAGTACGTCGCTACAGGCGATAACTGTTATCCCGGAAAGCTCTTTGGATGGCTTTTTATCTGCGTAGTAGCCTCCAGTATAGGAGGGTTGGGGGTGGCTGTAGACCTAGTGATTATAGGTAGGGCTTACCTTGGGGGTTCTTTCGAGGAAGTGGCGATAGGTGTCGACGGCGGCACTATCGTTAGTGTCACTAAGCCCTCCTTGGCGCCGAGTAGTGACGCCAGGATAGAGTTCGGCGGGAAGTTCCTCATACTGCCTGGCATGGTCGATATACATGTCCACATGAGAGAGCCCGGCCTAGAGTACAAGGAGGACTGGGGCACGGGCTCTAGGTCTGCTGTTAAAGGCGGCGTTACTCTAGTCGTCGACATGCCCAACAATGCACCGCCTGCGAACAATTGCGAGAGGCTCCGGGAGAAGCTCTTGAGGGCTTCGGAGAAGTCTCTAGTAGACTTTGCCTTCTACGCCGGTTTCAACCCTAGGCCCGAAGAGCTAGAGGGTTGTAGGAACCTATTTGTAGGCTTTAAGTTGTACCCTGAGGAGCTTTTCTCCCAGGAAGTGTTAAACGTTTTCCGGTATGCGAGCACGCTGGGCAGGCCCGTCGTCGTCCACGCAGAAGACCCGCACTTCTTCAGGGATGCGCCGCGGCACAGCGAGGCTAGGCCCCCCATCGCGGAGAGGTCTGGAGTCCTGAGAGCACTTGACCTCGCGGAGGCCACCGGTGCTTGGCTCCACGTGACCCACTTGAGCACGGAGGCCGCCCTGCTCGAGGTACTGCGTGCGAAGACATTCCTACAGCCTAGGGTGACGTTCGACGTCACGCCCCACCACGCCCTGCTCAATGACTCCCTGTACTCCTCCGCCCTCGCGCGGATCGCTGTTGTCAACCCACCTCTGAGAAGTGAGGGGGACAGGAGAGCCGTGTACGCGAGTTTGAAGAATAGGCTCGCAGACGCCCTAGTCACCGACCACGCGCCACACAAGCTCGAGGAGAAGCTCGGCGAGAAGCCTGCGCCGGGGTTCCCGGGGCTGGAAATAGCCCTCCACGTTTTACTCGAGGAGGTGTTCTCTGGTAGGCTTAGCTTGTCTGCCATAGAGCTCTACTCCCGGAAGCCCGCAGAGCTCCTGGGCTTCAGGAAGGGGGTGATAGCGCCCGGCTTTGACGGGGATATTGTTGTAGTCGCTAGGGAGGAGTGGAGTATTAGGGGTGAGGAGTTCGAGTCGAAGGCAAAGTACACGCCCTTCGAGGGACACGTGCTCCACACGAAGACGCACGCCGTGTACGTGCGTGGGCTAGAAGTATATACCGCTGGCTACTTCATGGCCGATAAGGGTGGCAGACTTGCCGTCCCTAGAGGTTGAGCTCGCAGGGCTGAGACTACGCAACCCGACTGTCCTGGCATCCGGGATCCTCGGGACGAGTGCTAGCATGGCTAAAAGAGTTGAAGAGGCTGGGGCTGGGGGGTTCACCACGAAGACGATAACCCTCGAGGCCAGGAGGGGTTACGATAACCCGACGTTTGTGGAGCTGGAGCACGGGTTTCTGAACGCCATCGGGCTCGCGAACCCCGGGATCGAGGCGTTCTGCCAGGAGATCAGGGCTATGAGGGCGTCGCTCTCGATACCCGTTATATTGAGCGCCGGAGGGGGGAGTTTAGAAGAGTTTGTGAGGGTTGCTGTTAGAGGTGTGGAGTGCGGTGCGCAGGCAGTAGAGCTGAATGTCTCGTGCCCCCACGTCAAGGGCATGGGCGCCGAGATCGGGGATAACCCCGACCTAGTAGCCAGGATAGTGGAGGAGGTGAGGGGCTCTACGGGGGTTTCGGTCTTCGTCAAGCTCTCCCCCCACCACAACTACATCAAAGTCGCCGGGAAGGCTCTCGGGGCGGGGGCCTCGGGGCTGACGGCTATAAACACGGTCAGGGGCATGGCTATAGACGTATACGCCCGGAGGCCCGTGCTCAGCAACAGGTTTGGAGGCTACTCGGGCCCAGGCATAAGGCCTATCGCGGTCAAAGTCGTGTACGACCTATACAGGGAGTATAGCGACGTCCCCATCATCGGGGTGGGAGGCGTCGACTCGTGGCAGGCAGCTGTCGAGATGATGCTCGCCGGTGCAACAGCCGTCGGGGTCGGTTCCAGCATCGCGAGAAGGAACCTTTCCCTCTTCAGCGAGATAACTCAGGGGCTGGCAAGGTACTTGGAGGAGGAGGGTTTTGCCTCTGCAAGAGAGATCGTGGGGCTCGCGCACAAAGACTAAAATCTAGCTATAGCACAGCTACTACAGCATGGCTGATGATGAGGGAGGCTAGGCTCGCCCGACCACTCAACGAGTTCGACGGGCTTGTCCTCGAGCCCGTCCAAGTAATCGAGGGGGTTGTGGGGGCTACGTCGTGGTACCTCTACGAGGCTTTTCAGAGACAAGATAGACAGTGTGAGTTTGAGAAGTGGGTGAGAGTGGCTCGATATAACGCTTCGAACCTGGAGATGTAGAGGCCAACCCGAGGGCGATGGAGCTGTTCGCGGGAGAGGCTAGAAGCGGCCCCTCTACTGGGTCTTGTTCAACGACCCCATCATCAAGTCGCACGGGACAATACAGGAGGCGCATAGGGGTGAGAGAGCGGGGAAATACTTGAAGGTTCTCAAGAGTAGGCCTGCAAGGGGCTAGCCGGAGGTAAAGGGTTAATACCCGGTCGTGCTCTAGACATTATGCAGACTAGGTACGTCTTCGTCACCGGCGGTGTGGTTAGCGGGCTCGGTAAGGGTGTGGTGGCCGCCTCGATCGGCAAGATCTTCCAGATGCGGGGCCTCAAGGTCGACATGATAAAGGCGGATCCCTACCTCAACGTCGACCCCGGCACGCTGAACCCCATCGAGCACGGGGAGGTTTTCGTGTGCGAGGAGGTGTGGGAATTTGAGCCTGCGCCTGGTTACAGGTTTACTATCGCGGAGATCGACCAGGACTTCGGGACGTACGAGCGCTTCCTCGACATGAACATGCACCCCTCGAACAACATTACCTCCGGCCAGGTATACCTCTCGGTGATCCTCAAGGAGAGGGTTGGATCATACCTCGGGAGGACGATCCAGGTGATACCCCATATCACGGACGAGATCAAGGACAGGATAAGGAGGGTGGCTGAGCGCAGTAAGCCGGACGTCCTGATCGTGGAGATCGGCGGAACAGTGGGGGATATAGAGGCCATGCCCTTCCTGGAGGCAGTGAGGCAGTTTAGGCTCGAGCAACCCCCGGGCACAACAGCCCTTGTCCACGTTACTCTAGTTCCCTACCTCTCTACTCTCGGGCAGCTGAAGACAAAGCCGACTCAGCACAGCGTCAAGGAACTACAGAGCATGGGCCTGCAACCGGACGTGATTATTGGGAGGTCGGACAGGCCACTGCCCGAGGACGTCAAGAAGAAGATAAGCCTCTACTGCAACGTCCCGCCCGAGGCAGTGTTCTCAGATCCCGATTTGGAGACAGTATACGAGCTACCGCTAGTACTCGAGAGGCAGGGCCTCGGGAGGTATTTGAGCAAGCTCCTAGGCATCACCCCAGAGCCCCGCACCGAGGGGGTGAGGGAGTGGGAGAGCATTGTGTCCTCTTTCCTAAGCGCCCGGGATGAAGTCGTCATAGCAATGCCCGGGAAGTACACGATGATCCAGGACAGCTACATAAGCATAAACGAGGCTCTCAGCCACGCAGGGGCCTCGCTCGGCGTGAGGGTAAAGCGTGTGTACATTGAAGCCGAGGACTTTGAGCGCGAGCCCAGCAGGGTCGAAGAACTCCTCAGCCAGGCCGACGGCATTTTGCTGACGCCGGGCTTCGGCGCTAGGGGTGTTGAAGGCATGATACACTCCGCCCGCTACGCCATGGAGAATAACAAGCCATTCCTGGGGATATGCTTCGGAGCACAGCTCCTATTCGTGGCGTTTATGCGCTACGTAGTCGGGCTACGCGACGCCCACTCCACCGAGATAGACCCCGAAACCCCCCACCCTGTAGTGGACTTGCTACCAGAGCAGAAGGTGGCTGTCTTCAAGGGTGGAACAATGCGGCTCGGAGCACACCCCGTGAAAATAAGGAGAGGTACAAGGCTCTACGAAGCCTACGGTAGCGAACTGGTGTACGAGAGATTCAGGCACAGGTACCACATAAACCCCGACTACGTGAAGCTAGCGGAGGAGAAGGGGTTGATAGTCTCCTCGACGGATCCCTCAGGCCGAATGGTGAACTCCATCGAGATAGCGAGCAACAGCTGGGTCGTAGGCGTCCAGTTCCACCCGGAGTTTAAGAGTAGGCCTGGGAGGCCCTCGCCCATTTACAGGGCTTTCCTTAAAGCGGTTTTAGAGAACAAGAAGAAGAGTCTCTGAGTTTTATAAATTTTCCCCTTATTTCATAAATATAGTTTTATTGCTAGTAGGAGTCTGTGAGAGTCGAGGAAAGCTACATTAAGGGCATTTTCCGGCGCGAAGCCCTCCCAGAGCAACCACCTGTCTCGGATCACCCTTCCCTGGCGGTACTCGCAGCGTTGAGAGGATATCCCGACCTCGGCGCGGACAACTTACTGAACCCCCTCACCTCCGGACTCTACTCGAGCCTAGTTGGGCAGCTCAACAGGAGAGTCCACCTCCTCATGCTGGACGCGTTCACGGCTGGGGATCCCCTCAAGGCCCTGAGGCTCTACGCGCTACTTAGCGAGGTGGCACTAAACACTGTCGGGCTCGAGTCGCACTGGGCCAGGATACCGGACAGCGAGAGGGAGAGAGCGTTCGGCTTTACTCTGGCAGAGCTCCAGAGCCTCGAAGAGGAGGAAGCTGCTAGGCATGGTGTACCCGTTCATTCGAGAGCCGTTGTTGAATACTACTTGCGCGACATGAAGAAGGTCATGTCCAGCAACCCTAGAGCTAAGAGCTTGCTGGCCTGGATGTCCGAGGAGGCATCTAAACGCCTAGACGAGAGACACCCCCTGTCCAGCTTCCTGCTCGCCATGAGGAAGCTTATAGAGTCGAACGCTTATTACCGCATGACCGTGCAGGGGCTCTGCAGATTCGGGAATGACTACGCTTTAGGCCTGAGGTGGCTCAGGAGGCTCGGCTTCGTGCAGGTGTCGACAAACCCCGTGCTCGCGGCTGAGGCCTACAAGGACGACCCGGAGCTGTGGGACAGGTTCAGGGAGTATGTCAAGTCGCACAGGGAGCTTCTCGAGGACATCGAGAGTAAGGGAGATGAGCTTGCAATGGTCGCGACGCTCCTAGCCCTGCTGCCTAACATGGAGGTGTTTAGGCCCGTAGCCTTTCTGCTAGACTTCAAGGACGGCATGGTTAGCTACCAGCTTAACCCGAACGTGGCGGACAGCGTCGAGGGTAGCGTTAGAGACGCGTTGAAGATCTACATGCTCGCAGAGGATTACTTCAGGAAGTACGACGCGTACCTCCTCTGGGGCTGGCCTAGCTACATGGAGAGGGGTAGGCCCAATATAGTGTTCAAAGTCGCGGGTAGCAGTGAGGCCTCCCTGGAGATAACGAGGATTCTGGAGAGCATGGGCATCGGGACGAACAACACTGTCACGTTCTCGGTGTCCCAGGAGGTGAGTCTCATTCTGGCGAAGATTGAGGGGAGGGCTTCTGCTGTGAAGAGGGGGGTTAAGTTAACGAAGGTCTACGAGACGAACATGGGCGGGAGGTTAGAGGCACACCTCCGCGAGGTGAAAGCATCGGAACTCATAAGGACGGCCTTGAAGTTCTACGAGAACCCCGAGCGCGCGCTCTCAGAGCTTGCTCGTAGGCTTGGAGTGCCAGAGGCTACGCCCGGCGGGGTTTGGAGAGGCCCGACAGGCTGGGGCTACGAGCTCGAGGCAAAGACTCTCGACGAGAAAGTTGAGCTCGTCTCGAGCCAGGCCTACATGAAGTCTCTAGTGAACGACGCCCTAATAGACTTCCTCCTAAATGCTGGGGTTTGCGGCGCGACTAGAGAAGAGGTAAGGTCGTGCCTCGAGGCGTGGGAGAAGGCTATTTCGCTGAGCGGTACTTTCGTCGCGCAGAGGGTTTGGAAGATATTCTTTAGCGAGAGGAACAGAAGGTTATGGATAAGCTACATAATCAGGAAGTACGGCCTAACCCCAGAGCAGGCAGAGGAAGTTCTCGACGGTATAGACGTGTTACCCGCTTCTAAGCGTAAGCCAGCCGACACGTACTACACGCTCGCGGGCAGGAACATGACAAACACGGAGTTCCCCAACCACCAGTTGAACGTTCACCTCGAGTACTTGGCCCGGGGGGCGAGACTAGAGGACTACCGGGAGGCTGTCTCCGTCAACTGGGGGCCCCAGGAGCTCGACTTGCTCCTAAAGTGGGGTGAGTTCAGGAAGGCCTATGACCTCACGCCGGAGCTGAAGAAGTTGATGCTTGAGGCTAGCCTGGCCGTGGATGGCTACGGCGAGAGTGGGTTGCGAGTAGAGGAGTGGGCTACCTTTGGGCCGCGCGTGAAGACTATGAGGGGTTTCACGGAGGCCTATAATAAATTTAGAGACAGGTGTTTAAAAGCCGCTAAGAGCCTTGTTAATCATGTCGATAGTTAGGGTTAACATATATATAGGCTTGCGGAGAAAAGTCTTTGTAGTAGGGGGATAGGGCATGGCAAGAGTAGCTGTTAAAGAGCTGGTTAAGAGGTTCGGGAAGGTAGTTGCGGTAGACAGGGTGTCCTTCGAAGCTAGGGACGGGGAGTTTCTAGTCTTACTGGGGCCGAGCGGGTGCGGCAAGACTACCACGCTGCGGCTTATAGCCGGTCTTGAGACGCCTGACGAGGGAGAGATATACATAGGAGGCAGGCTCGTAAACGACCTACCGCCGAAGGACAGGGACGTGGCGATGGTTTTCCAGAACTACGCGCTCTACCCGCACATGAAAGTGTACGACAACATCGCCTTCCCGCTCAGGGTACGCAAGCTGCCGAGGGAGGAGATAGACAAGCGCGTGAGGGAGGTCGCCAGGCTACTGAGGATAGAGGACTTGCTCGACAGGTATCCACGCCAGCTGAGCGGCGGGCAGCAGCAGCGCGTTGCCCTCGGGAGAGCCCTAGTCAGGCAGCCCCAGGTCTTCCTGATGGACGAGCCACTCAGCAACCTGGACGCCAAGCTAAGGGTATACATGAGGGCCGAGCTCAAGAGGCTCCAGAGGGAGCTGGGGATAACTACGATCTACGTCACCCACGACCAGGCAGAGGCCATGACGATGGCCGACAGGATCGCGGTGATGAACGAGGGCAAGATAATGCAGCTCGCAGATCCAGCCGAGCTCTACTACAGGCCCGCCAATACCTTCGTTGCAGGTTTCATAGGTGCCCCTGCAATGAACTTCATCGACGCGTCCGTGAGGCAGAGAGACGGATCCGTGATGCTCGACACGGGGGTATTCACGGTAGAGCTGCCGGAGCATGTCGGGAAAATCCTGCTGGAGAGCGGGGCGCCCTCCGAGGTAATATTCGGGATAAGGCCGGAGCACATAGATATTAGCAAGCAAGAGCTCCCCGGTGGCTACCAGGTTGAGGTCTTCGTTACGGAGCCACTCGGCGCGGAGACGATTATAGACTTCAAGCACGGTGACACGCTAGTGAAGGCGAAATACCCCGGGCACTTCGAAGCGACTCCAGGCGAGAAGCTCTGGATACGCTTCAAGCTAGAGTATGCACACATCTTCGACAAGAGAACTGGCAAGGCTATTGTCTAGACCTTAGGGAATAAAGTTTTTAATTTAACTCTTTCTCCCAAGAAGTGTGACGCTAGGGGTAGCTAAGCCTGTCTCCGTTGTAAGCTTCGATCTCGACGGTACGCTTGTCACGCGCGAGTACGTAGACTACTTCTGGCTCGAGCTCGTTCCCAGGCTCTACGCCGAGAAGCACGGACTGGCGCTCGAGGAGGCCAAGAGGATAGTGTACGCGAGCTACGACGAAATAGGCCCGGGGGACGTGAGGTGGTACATGCCGGGCTACTGGTTCAGGAGGTTTGGGATAGAGGAGCACCTCGAGAGCGCCCTTAGGGAGGCCTCGGAGAGGATAAGGCCCTACAAGGACGCTATTGAAGTCGTGGAGGATTTGCAGGGGAGGTACACCCTGATCATAAGCACTAGTGCTGCGCGGGAGTTTGTGGGCCTAGTCCTATCGAAAGTCGAGCTGTACTCTAGGGCGTTTAGCCGTGTGTTTTCGTCCTCCTCCGACTTCGGCCTACCAGGCAAGCCAGCCGCCTTTTACAGGAGGGTTGCCGAGAAGCTGGGGGTGAGGCCCGACCAAGTCCTGCATGTAGGCGACGACGAGGAGAACGATTTTAAGAACGCCGTAGAGGCAGGCGTGAAGGCTCTCTTTGTAGACAGGAAGAGCGGGGACTCTCTCAGAGACCTGCTAGAGGAGGTTTTAAGAGGAGCCTAGCCCCCAAGGCTCTCGCCGCGACTGGTTCACGCATGCCTGTTTCTAGAAGACGCTCGTGAGCTCCTTCCCGGAGACTATGAGCCACACTCCTCTCCTCTGGGCTTCTACTACGTCTCCAGCAAACCTGAGGCAGTAGAGAGCTGGCACGACTTTCCCCTTGAAGAACTCCGGTTTAATCTTCCTGGCCTCCTCCACCCGCCTGAGGAGCCTGTCTACAGTCCTCGGCGAGGCCCTCACCTTTGCTTCGCCTACTACGGTCAGATCGCCCGTGGAGGCGTAGATGTCGAACTCGTACTTCTCGTCAACTCTAAGGCTGGAGACAGCAACTGTGATGCTGCGCTTGGAGAGGAGGGAAGCGACAGCGTCCTGGGCCTCGTCCTCTATCGTGACGGCAAGCCTCTCCAAGGTTCTTTCCACGTCGCCAAGCCTCTTCTCGACTTTCCCGATTCTACCCAGCATTTTGTTAAAGTCCTCACGTAGGGTAATGAAGTCCTTTCGCAGGGCAATAAAGTCCTCGCGTAAGGTGCCGAAATTCCTCTGCAGGGCTCTGAAGTCCTCCCTTAGGGCTCTTATCTCGTCTTCTATTCTGTCCAGCCTCTTCAGGGTTTCGGAGACGCCGATTAGGCCGGCGACGGCGTACCTGAACTCGGTGTCTACCTCGAGGGTTCTGAGTATCCTCTGCTTCTCCTCGGGCGAGAGAACACTGGTGTCCATGCAACACCTAAGCCTACAACCGCGCACTGGGCTTTTAAAGCTTAAACCCGGCAACAATCGTCCTGGGCGGGGCGGCCTCCCGTAATAGTCAGCCTAAAGTTTATGGCTTTTTGAGGCTTAAGGAATAGGCGAACTATAGTCCCGGTGTGAAGGTATGACCCAGAAGTATGTGTATAAGCTCGGTCGGCAGCTAAAGGTTTTGACAGTGAGTCGACAAGAGATATTCTGTCATCGATAGCCTCTAAGAGTGAGCCTGGCCTAGGCATGCTGTGAAAAATGTTCCCAGGAGGGAAGTAAAAAACTTATTCCTGCGTGGAGACCGCCAGTACGCCTTTACTCTTGGGGCTTTTTGCCCTCGCGAGGTAGCCTGATCCATCAGGTGTTATACTTGCCTTTGCGACAATACTGCTTATGCCTTCAAACTCCAGGCCGAGCACTCTGCCCACAGCCATGGGGTTTATGCCGTAGACTAGGGGGTCAAACTTCTGAACCATGAGCCAGGAGCTGTTCCTCCACTCTTTCTCGAGCCTCTCGCTCCAGGGCTCTGGGTTGGCGGACGGCTGCACTAGTACTGTGGCCCCTCTAGAGGCCAGCCTTGAGACGACGTCCTCCTTAAAGGCGTCCAGGCATATTGCTACCCCCAGTCTCGCCAGCGGGGTCTCGCAGACGTCTATCTCGTCGAGCCGCCCGGGCGAAACACCCAGCTTCGCCTCGGGGATGTCGAGGTAAACTTTCACCTGTCTGCACTTGGCTCTCCCGTCGCTGTTGAAGACGTACGAAACATTATGGATGGAGCGCGGGGCCGAGGGCTCCAGGATAGAGCCCGCTACTATAACGGCTCTATGGCTGGATGCAAGCTTGCTGAAAGAGTCGAAGTAGGCTTTCCTCATGTTCTTCCACTTAATGGACACGAGTGCGTATCTTGGGCTGAGGGTCTGTAGGGTCTTGAGCAGGAACGTGGGAAGGCTTCTTAGAGCTATCCTTGCTAGCTCCCTCTCGAGAGTTTCCTCGTGGAGTTTCTCGTCCAAGAAGACCAGGAATGTGCCCACGTGCTCCGGGTATACCACGATACTGTCCTCGATGCTCCCGAGCCTTGACTCTGCCTCCAGGAGTGGCTCCTCTAGTGACTCATAGAACGCCTTTACATCCGTATAACTCTCGGGTTTAAACTCGTACTGGACTGCTACGAGCTTCACGTGAAGTGTTCCCGAATTGAAGACTTTAAACATTTATATCTACGGGGCGTGGAGAAAAAACGTGTTTAGCGCTAGATATGTCGATGTTCCGATTAATAGGTATACAAGGCTACTACACCCGAAGCTCGTCACTTTAATCGTCACGAAGTCCGGCGACGGCAGGGTAAACGTCATGCCGGCAAGCTGGGCTATGCCCACGAGCGTCGACCCGCCTCTCCTAACTGTTGCAGTTTCTCCGAGACGCTACACCTACGAGTTACTGCAGGCCAGAGGAGAATTCACCGTCAACCCCGTCCCAGTGGGCATGAAGAGCGTTGTCGACTTCACGGGCTCCGTGTCTGGACGGGAGGTAGATAAGGCCAGGAGTGCTGGAATAGGGCTCTTCGACGCCAAGGAGCTCTCAGTGCCCTGCGTTGAAGGCGCTCTTTCCTGTATCGAGTGCAGTGTCTGGGCACAGTACCCCGCGGGCGACCACGTGCTCGTCGTGGGTAGAGTTAGAGTAGCCCGGGTGTTGGAGGACGTCTGGGACGGCACGACGTATATTCTCGACAGGGCTAAACCGCTACTCCACCTTGGAGGCGACAAGTACTCTACAAGCGAGAGTGAAATCTGAGTAGGGCTACGGGCGCTTCAAAATCCATAGTCACTGGAAGACTACAGCCCTGAAGCCCCTCCTCTTCACGGCGCGCATGGTTCTCTCCGAGTATGCCAGTGCTATGAGCACTAACAGCGCTGTTGGCAGAGCAGAGTATGCGAGTAGATCCCAGTTGGCGTATCTTGAGACACTAGACCTAAT
Source organism: Infirmifilum lucidum (assembly GCF_014876775.1). Lineage (NCBI taxonomy): Archaea > Thermoproteati > Thermoproteota > Thermoprotei > Thermofilales > Thermofilaceae > Infirmifilum > Infirmifilum lucidum. The sequence goes on from NZ_CP062310.1 coordinate 305,884, forward strand.
AACATAGCCCGGTCCCAGCAAGGGTAGGAGTGCTAGAATTCGCACGTGCTCCTGCGAGAGTGGGATCAGCAGCAGTCCTAGGTACGTTAGAGCTGCGATGTCCAGAAGGGCCGCCGGTATACTCGTCACGAGAACTGTTGCCGCCAGGACTGCTCCATACGCTACGCTTTGGGCTCAGAGTATTGCGAGCGAGGCGAGGATCATAGCCGGGGAAGAAACGCCTAGCACATCGATGCCCAAGCCGTAGGAGAAGGCTAGAACAGCCAGCGCTGAGAGAGTTACGGGGAAGACTAGAACAAAGCCCCTAGCCGACGATACAATTACAGGAGACGCCCCTGCGAACTCGAGGGGTTCAAGGAGCCCCAGCTCTGACAGGTAATCAATCCACCCCCCAATCATCCACCCAGCGTTAGCGATTATGGCCCACGCTACAAGGGCCCAGTACACCTCTCTAGCGTATTCCAGGCCCCTCGAAGAATACGCACCAAAGAGGAAAATGGACATCCACAGAGCGTCGGTTAGGGCTCCAGACGCTGTGCTCAGAAAGTAGCGCCTAGTCCTTAGCGCGTGAAGCCAAAAGAGGGCCTTAAGCCTCCTCATACGTGAACCCCTCTCCTTATGAGTTCAGCCTCTCCCCTTGATACCAAGAACTGGAATATAATGTTGAAGAGCATGCTCGTTGTGAGGAACATTGCGGAGAGGGCTAGGAAAGACCCGCTAGTAAAACTACCCTCTGTTACGGCGTGAGCCATCTCGAAGAGGTAGGTTGTGGGGAGTGCTCTTGAAAGTGCTCGCAGCCATGGTGGCAAGAGGGACACGGGGTATATAGCACCGGAGACAAGCAGGATTAGGGGGGCGAGCCGGTCAAGCCACACTGTCTCCTCCTTTGAGGCTAGCACAGAGTACGCTACCAGCGAGCTGAGGCCGAGAAGGGGTATTACTGCGAGTGCAGAGAGGGCGAAGAGCGCTGAAGTGTACAGAAGCGCTTGTGCTAGGCCAAGGAATATCGCCAGCAACGGTGCAAACTCGAGTGCCTTGAGAAGCGACTCAATAATGTACCTGGGAATGTAGCTCAGGATCAGCGCGAGGGAAGGTGTTGAGGGCGAGACTGCCAAGTACGGCAAAATCCCCAGGAAGCGAAGTGAAAAAGCATTTCCAGCTAGATCCCATATTATGTCCACTGAGGAGACTATTAAGACGCTGAGCAGGACATCGCGCACTATGCTTGCAGGCGAAGCGCGCGGCTCTATGGCAACCAGGGCTAGGAGTACTAGGTACGGTCGCAGTAGGAGGACAGCTATGAGGGCTGGCGCGTGCCGGTAGAAGGAGGCCCACAGGTAAGCCCCAGCCTTTAGCTGGGAGAGGAAGACCCTCAAGTCCACTTCAACCACCCCGCTTGGTTGTTAGCACTATGAACACGTCCTCGAGGGTAGGCTCCTTGACTGATACTCCTCTGACCTTGAACCCGCTAGACCTGAAGTTGTGCACTATGGACTCCAGTGCTTCCTCGGTTCTGCTCGCTGGGACAGCGAGCGTGAGCTTCTCAATGTTCCCGTGATGGTGGTAGGTCTTTTGATGTGAACAAGGCCCGCCCCCTCCTCTAAGAGGAAAACCCTGTGGAAATGCCGATACTGAGGTTTAGGCCTGGGGCTTGTAAGTAGCTTCAGGTAACCTGACAGTTTATTTACTGTCCAGCTACTTTTTCCTCCAAATTTGAGTTGAGGCTTGGGAAGAGCGAGAAGATTAGGGCAAGAGTGCTCGCGAACGCTATAGGTTCGAAGCCTACAGCCATATTAGCAAGACTGCTCAGAGGGGGCGCGACGGCGTAGCCGAGCCCTATAAAGGATTCGAAAAGTGAAGTCATTTTTTCCGTGCTCCCACTCTTGTTGAACACCAGCTGTAAGGCTCTCGCGTATACGACGCCCTGGCCGTAGCCAATGACTCCGGCGATAAGCACTACTACTGGGACACTGGTCGTCGACGTCAGAGCAAGGCCCGCTGCAAACCCCAGCGAGGCGAGAAGCGTGTTCTTCAAGTGCGCTGGGAGCCTTTCGAAGAGGAAGAACGTGAGAGTCCTCGACAGCAGCATGGTGAAGTTTACGAGGGAAATGTAGTCCCTGGAGATGTTCTTGTCCGCTACGAACAGAGGGTAGAAGGTGAGTACTCCGCTCGCGGAGGCCGAGTATGCTATGCAGTAAGCCCAGGGTGTCCAGTACAGGAGAAGGTCTTTAACGCTCCCTGGACTGCCAAGATCCGTGCCTGCCCTCCTACTGCTCGCACTACTCATCTTGAGCCCCTGCAGGGCTTGGAGTACTGAGAGAAGCGAGTACGCGGCAAAGAGGATTTGGGGGTTGAGCCTGAGGAGCGTAGAGGTCAGTAAGGCCCCAATTAGGGAGCCCGAGCTCCAGGAAAAAGAGAACTTCGAGACGCTAGACTCTTTACGGGACAAGTAGGCCTCTACGGCTGGCCAGAAGACTCCGAAGCCCAGGAGCACGAGGCTTGTGGATTCGAGAATGCCTGCAAAGTCGTAGGAGAATGGTAGGGCTGCAAAGCCCATAGCCATTACGGCGAATGACGCCGCTATTACGGCTCTAGGGTTGCCTGTGCGTAGGTGAATGTTAGAGGAAAAGAGAGCTCCAACGATGTAGACTAGCGAGGCGAAGCCTGTGATGACGCTTATTTGAAACTCGCTTAGAGACGTGTTGTACGCGTAGAGAACTAGTACAGGCATGAATACGGCTTGAAGAAAAGAGGCCGTGAAGGAGAGAATGTAGGCGGTTTCCAAGGTCGTTCCCTGGCAACTCTATCTAGCAGGGTGGAGAGCCCCTTGCTAGTCCCCTCTCTCGATCTTGATGGCTCCCACCGGGCACGAGTCGGCGCCAGTCTTGGCACACTCGTAGAGCTCTTCGGGTATTATCCCCGTGGATGTTTTGCCGTCGAAGGAGACTTCGTAGCTTCTTTGAACCCTGTTCTTGTAGTCGGTGGGGTCTAGGTAGAACACCTCGGGGCACAGCGAGGGGGCAGAGTTGCAGGAAATGCACGCTTCTCGGTCAATTACAACCTTGTACTTTGCCATCTGAACCTGATGGTTACTCGTGTATCCCCTTCTTATATCTTTTTCTAGAGGGCGCTAGTTACGATGCTCTCCAGGAGCGGTACTAGCAGTGTCAAGAGAAAGCCGTGAATCAGGCTCACGACAGACGCCTCCTCCCCGTACGTGTACACGTAGACCGGCAGGGTGTTGTCCATCGTAGTGGCCCCCCCGATGCTGACCATAGACACTTTAGGGCGTTTGAGTAAGGGTACTAGCACGAAGGCTATCTGTTCTCTCAGTACGTTAGTCAGGAAGGCTGTAAAACCCCAGACTGGACCGTACGCTTGCGCTACGAAGGGCCCCGTGAAGCTGTACCACCCCAGGCCTAGCATTATGGCTAGGGCTACTCCGAGAGGTAAGTTTAGAGCCCAGGAGGCGAGCAAGCCTACGATCACCGCTGACACTATGCTCAAGAAGACTGTCTTGAATGCTAGGGCACCACTCCTCCTTATAGTATCTGTACTCACTGTCTCGGCGACTGTAAGGCCAGTTACGATGATTACAGCGTACACTTCGAGTGTAACAATGCTACTGATGATCGCAGAATATGTGCCGTCGAGCAGAAAGCCTGCCAGCCAGCCAGTAGCAATAGCTGACAGTAGAAGTGGGTCTGCTCTTACCTCGACTTTTCCGCCACGATCTACACCCGAGTCGTTGTCGACTAGCAAGCCTAGAGGTATGAGGACGGCAACGAGTAGGGCCAGCATCGCGACTGAAACCGCCATGCTGTATATGAGGGGGGCGACCCCGTTCGTTGAGGCCCAGAGTGATATTGTGAAGACCAGTAATACGACGGCTGCCTTGAAGACCGGCTCAGGTACTCTGATTTTAAGGACTTTACTGAGAGCTATGGACGCGGCGAAAGCTACTAGGATCCCAGTCAAGCCCAGTTCCACCTAGGCGCCCATACTTCCAGAGAGAAATACTTAAAAAACTTTCATAGCGGTGAATTGTAAGGTTTTCAAAGTGAGCTTGCACAGGACTGCCCTCGTAACTGGAGCGTCGAGTGGTATTGGAGAGCATATCTCGAGGGAGCTTGTGAAAAGGGGGTACAGGGTTATAGGAGTAGCACGGAGAGAGGAGAAGCTGAAAGCGCTCCAAGCAGAGCTCGGTAGCAGTTTCACATACATTGTGAAAGACCTAGCAGAGGAGGATTCCCCTTCACTCATAGCAAAGCTCGTCGTGGAGAATTTCCCGCAGCTAGATGTTCTCGTCAACAATGCTGGTTTCGCTGTTTTCAAACCGGTAGTCGAGCACACCCTCCGTGAAGTAGAGGAGGTGTTCCTCGTGAACGCTGTGAGGCCGATCCAGCTCGTCATAGCCTTAAGGGAAGTGCTTCGCCCAGGCGCCACCGTCGTGAACATAATCACACCGGCGGCCTTCGCGCTTAGCCCGAGGTTGGCTACGTACAGCTCGTCGAAGGCCGCACTGCATGTCCTCTCCCTTGCCCTTGAGAAGGAGCTCGAGCAGGCGGGGGTACGCGTAGTCAGAGTGTATCCCGGCCCTACTGCGAGTGAGTTCTTCACTAGGGCAGGTGTTCGAACTCCACGCCACGCCTTAAAGCCTGAAAAAGTTGCCGAGAGAGTAGTCGATTGCATTGAGCATGGTTGCAAAGAAGTATTTATACCGAGAGTGCTCGGCGTCCTCGGGTTCTTCTCGCCTATCAACGTCTACCGCGTTTGACTTCCACGGCGGGCCTCTCGCCAGCGAGAGCCTCGTATAACTGGCAGAGGTTCTCTAGGACAATCACGCCGTCGTTCACGGGGCGTTCAGGGTTGAACATGCCCGTTTTAACGAGAATAGACTGGAAGCCGGCTTCCGCCACGTTGTTAGCGTGCTCGACCCGGTCATCTACGTGGACGACTTCGCTGTAACTAGCTTTGTACTTCTCTGCTACGCGTGCCAGGGCTTCAACCCTGGACGGGGCGTCCTCCGGGACAACGATTATCTCGTCGAAGAACTTCGAGAGCTCGCCTTGATCTATTCTCTTCCTCTTCATGCCAGGAACACCGTCACCGCCCGACACGGAGACAACAACTTTCCCCTTGTTCTTCAGCTCCCGCAGGACTCTCACTGCACAGGGTAGAGTGGGAGAAGCCTTCACGCGCGCCTCGACGAGGAGCTCGTCGAACTCTCCCGCGTCCGGGCTCAGCTTTAGTCCTCTCTTGCCTGCGGCTTCTAGGAGGATGATGAGCATCTTCGAGTAGTCCATTGTCCCGCTCCTCTCAAGCCTGTACCACTCGTCGACAGCGTCGTTAGACACGGGCTGGAGCATGTTCGCCGGCACTCCGAGGTAGAGTAGCAGGATCTCGATGACGTCACGCATGTAGCTGTAGCTGTCTATAATTGTGCCGTCGATGTCGAAGGAGAACACCTTGACCCGCTCGACGAGTGCTTTTAAATCCTGCATGCTACTCGACCCCTCAAAAGCAGGGCGGGGCTTAAAAGATTTTAGCGGTAGTGGTTGCTACGCCTACACCATAAGCCTCATGATGGCCTTTTCGAGCTCGCCTCGGAGAAACGGGCTGTAGCCCACGAACCTCTTGAACTCTCTACCCCTCCAGAAGACTATTATCGTGGGGATACTCATGACGTCGTACACGGCGGCGACTTCAGGGTTCTCGTCGACGTTAACCTTTAAGACCGCGACGCGACCTGCAAACTTCTCGGCAACTTCCTCGACAATAGGGCTCGTCAACCGGCACGGAGCACACCACTCGGCCCAGAAGTCGACGACTGCTACCTGGCACTGCTTTAGGGCTATATCCATGCTTGTCTTGTCTGCTCTACCCTCATACGGGCACTTCTTCTCTACCGGTCGTGGAGAGATCATCTCCTTGAGGAGCCTCCGCTTGATTAGCTCGAGCTCGGCCTCCATAGCACCTCCAGGTAACGTAACCCCCAGGGGTTAATATATTTAGGAAGTCGCTAGCTCGATATATCTCGTCGTTTAGTCAAAATAGTAAAAATTCTATTTTTAGCAAAAAATAAATACTCTCTGTACAGTTGGGGGTTTTGTGAGAGAGAAGGGAATAGTTCTCGTAGTCGACCAGGGAACAACTGGGACACGTGTCGCTTTGTACGACAAGAACGGGAGCCCTATCCCAGGCGGCTGGGCCTATAGGGAGCATTCACAGATATACCCTAAACCCGGGTGGGTTGAGCACAACCCTCTGGAGATCTGGGAAAAGACGCTGCTGTGCATAAAGGAGGCGCTGGAACGCTCTAGGGTTGACCCCGGGGCGGTTGCCGCAATCGGCGTGACGAATCAGCGCGAGACTGTTGTCGTCTGGGATCCGCGGACTGGCCAGTCCCTCTACAATGCTATCGTGTGGCAGGATCGCAGGACTGCCCCTGTAACCGACGCGTTGCGGGAAAACTACTTCGAGACGATATACGAGAAAACAGGCCTCGTCCCAGACCCCTACTTCTCTGGGAGCAAGATCCAGTGGCTCCTCGAGAACGTGAGCGGGCTAAGAGAGAAAGTCAGTAGGGGGGAGGCTATATTCGGAACTATTGACACGTGGATTATCTGGAACCTCACTAAAGGCTCCCCCAATACTCTCACGCCAGAAAAGGGGGGCGCGCACGTAACCGACTACTCTAACGCCTCAAGGACGATGCTGTTCAACATTAGGCGACTCGAGTGGGACGAGGAGCTACTTAGCATCCTCGGAGGCATCCCCGCGGAAAGCCTACCCCTCCCCCGCCCCTCAAGCGACAAGGAAGTCTACGGCTACACAGGCCCCGAAGTTGGTGGAGTCTTCAACGGCTACAGCATACCAGTGACCGGCGATGCCGGCGACCAGCAGGCTGCACTCTTCGGCCAAGCAGGATTTGACGCTGGTGAAGTTAAGTGCACGTACGGCACTGGGAACTTCATTCTCGTGAATACGGGGAGCCAGATAGTCAAGTCTAAAAACAACCTTCTCAGCACAGTCTTCTACAGCCTCGAGCCGGGAAAAGCCACGTACGCGTTAGAGGGCAGCATCTTCGTTACAGGTGCCGCCATACAGTGGCTACGCGACGGACTTAAGATAATTGAGGTCTCCCCCGAGGTAGACCCGCTCGCAGAGTCTGCAGATGACACCGGCGGGTTGTACTTTGTACCCGCGTTTACTGGCCTAGGGGCTCCCTACTGGGACCCATACGCGAGGGGCCTAATCATAGGCATTACGCGCGGTACTACGAGGCGCCACCTCGCTAGAGCCGTTCTAGAGAGCATAGCTTACCTTACACGCGACGTCATTGAAGCCATGGAGAGGGATACGGGTTCCCGCATCAAGTGGCTTAAAGCGGATGGAGGCGCATCTAGAAGTGACGTCTTGTTGCAGTTCCAAGCCGATATTCTCGGCGTGGAGGTTATAAGGCCGCTCGTCAGGGAGACGACGTCTCTTGGCGCCGCATTCCTGGCCGGCCTGGCTATAGGATTTTGGGAAAACCTGGACGCGATCAAGAAGCTGTGGAGAGCCGAGAAAGTCTTCAAGCCGCAGATGGACGCCGAGAAGAGGGAGCGGCTCTACAGTGGCTGGAGAGCAGCCGTCAGGCGTGCGCTCGGTTGGGCTAGAGAGGTTCCATGGGCTTACGGCTACTAAAACTTATGATTTGGTGAGCCTAATGGCGTCCTGTATTGGCACTAGTTTTGCCCTTCTCTTGTACGCTTCCAGGCTTCTCCCATCTATAACGTGTATTTCAAATGGATCCTCGATACCGGCTTTCCACAGTTCCGCCAGGATTTTCGGCGGAGGAAGGTTTGTAACTACTAGTATGTCTATGTCGCTGGAGAGCAGGCTTCTGCCCTCGGCTACACTGCCAAACAGGTAGATTTCGGCATTCTCGTCAAGCCTTAGTACAGTGTCGCGTATGAGCTTAAGGTATTCTGGGAGGTTCCTGAACACTTCCGCCCTACGCTTTGCTTCTCTCACGAGCAACTCCTCCGACAACGCTCACCACCTCCTCAACGGTTCTCCTAACTCTCTCAACTTCATCAGCAGTATAGCTTCTGGCCACGTACCTGGAGGTTATGTACGCGTCTTCCAGGACTCCTAGCTCCACGCTAAACTTTGAAAGGAGCTCCGCAATCTTATTGTCGTCTGTAACTTCCCGTATAAGCTCTAAGAGCCTTCTGACGCTGTGTGTTCTAGGGAAATCTACGCCGAGCATGAGTAGGGATGCTTTAAGGTACAGCTGGAGGGACTGTTCAAGGCTAAAACAGGCTAGGTCATAGAAACCCCTTTCAATCTGCATGAGCGCAGTCTCGTAAAACCTCTTAGACCTCTCAACGAGGTACTCATACTCCTCCCTCCGGCCCAAAATATACCACCAGCAATAACCTCCTGGCCAAGGTAATAAACCATAGCCTCATGTCCACCCACGGCGGGTGGTGGGGGGGGGTAATTCTCTAGTAGGCCATAGCCTTATCATGCTCCTCGGTAAGCTATACCCAGAGCAATTCCAGGCATCTAAGCCTACGGGTATGGCTCCGCTCTACAGAGGGCTCGAGAAAACCCTGGGGGCTTGATCTTTGTAGAGGCGCCGCGCGTGGCGGGCTCGCGTAGCCTGCTCCTCTGGCTTTTCTGTTGTGCCCTCTGAATAATAACAAAGATTGAAATATTTTAGGCCTGATTTCCATCTCTGAGGTTCTCGATGCCGAATGTACTAGTGGTTGGCGGTGGAATTACAGGAGTAGCAGTAGCCTATGACCTTGCCCTCCGAGGAGCTAGAGTTACTCTCGTCGAGAGGGGCTCTCTTGGAGCAGGGACTAGCGGCCGAACACACGGCCTACTCCATAGTGGTTGCCGGTACATCGCAGATGTCGAGGTTGCCAGGGAGTGCTACACGGAAAACGTTATTCTGAGAAGGATTGCTCCTTTCCTCTTCGAGAAGAACGGCGGGCTCTTCGTAGCCATTTCAGACGACGATCTGGGGTACAGGGACTTCTTCCTCAAGCAGTGCGACAAAGCAGGTATCCCTGTCCAGGAGCTTTCCAGGGAGGAGGCCTTGAGGCTAGAGCCTAACCTTAACCCTGGGCTTAAGGCTGTAATCCGGGTTCCCGATGGAACCTTCGACCCCCTGAAGGTAATCCTCAGTTTCGCGGCTTCTGCAAAGCTTCACAGCGCAGTTATAAAACCGTTCAACGAAGTCACTGGTTTCAAGGTTGAAGGCGGGAGGGTAGTCTCAGTGCGAATACTGGACAAGACAGTCCCCCGGGAGTACGAGGTAAAGCCGGATTTCGTTGTGAACGCTACCGGCGCTTGGGCGGATAAAGTTGCGCGCCTTGCAGGCCTGAGAGTCCCTGTTAAGCCTAGTCCAGGCGTCATGGTAGCCCTGGATGGGAGGATTGGAAACATGGTTTTCAACAGACTCAATAAGCCAGGCGACGGGGACATCATTGTCCACCACAGGGGGACGAGTGTAGTGGGGACAACCTCCTGGGTCGTCGAAGACCCTGATAAAGTCGCCCCGCCTAGAGAGCATATCGAGTTGATGATTAGAAGAGGCTCTGAGCTAGCACCGGTAGTGTCCAGGCTCAGAGTTAAAGCCGTATACGTGTCCTCCAGACCCCTAGTCGGGGAGGGTGCTGCAAGCAGCGGGAGAGAGGTCAGTAGGAGTTTCGCGGTCATAGACCACTCCCGTGAGGGCGTCGAGAATTTTGTGAGCATAATAGGCGGGAAGTTCACGACTGCAAGACTTATGGCCGAGAAGCTAGGGGACTTTGTCTCTGAGAGGCTTGGAATCGCGAGAGAGTCTAGTACTGCGAGCACCCCTCTTGCGCCTTACTGGCTGTTCTTCGAGGGGTGATTGGTGTTGAAGTATAGGCTTGTCGTGAGGAGGGTTAAAGCTACAGGGGGCCGGAGGTTTGACGTGTTCGAGGTTGAGGCTGAGCCGGACGAGAGCGTCCTGGACGTTGTCGAGAGGGTTAGCCTCCAGGGGGACAGAACCCTGACCTTCGAGCACGCCTGCCACCACGGCGTCTGCGGGGCTTGCGGCATGGTTATAAACGGCGTCGAGAGGCTCGCCTGCATAACGAGGATAGGGGAGGTGGCTAGGGGAGGGGTTGTCGTAGTGGAGCCTCTACGGGGCTTCAGGGTGGTAAGCGACCTGGCTGTAGATAAATCGCGAATGTTCGGCAAGTACAGGCTCGTCACGCCTACAACTCTCGAGAAGCTGGACTCCAGATTGGATAGAGTCGAGTTTGAGAAGCTCTACGACTGCACAGAGTGCGGAATATGCTACTCTGCCTGCCCGATTGCCAACACCTTCAAAGACTACCTCGGCCCCTCACTGCTGGCCATTGTTTCGAGAAGCGCCGAGGGGAGGGTTCCAGCCGTCATTGACTCTAGAGCTGGTGTCTGGGCTTGCCACGCCGCATTCGAGTGTAGTGTAAGGTGCCCCGTCGACTTTAAGCCCGGCGAGTCTATAATGAGGCTCCGCCGGAGGCTCCTGAAGGGTGAAGTTGAGGTAGAGGGGTGATGCTAATGGAGTTGGTAGGGGTTTTAAAGAGCTGGTTTAGGGTGAGGGGGAGAAGCTTTGAGCACTTCTCTTTCAGTGTTAGGAGGCTTACGGGTGTGGTTATGGCCCTATACCTCCTGTTGCACTTGATCGACATCTCTACTCTTGTCCTAGGGAAAGAGGCATATGATGCGCTCCTTGGACTCTTCGGAGGGAGGCTTGGCCTGGTAGCCGACTCGCTGCTCTGGAGCGCCCTGGTCCTGCACGGAACACTAGGTGTTTACTCAGCCATCGTGGAGCTCGGATACATGCTCGAGCATAGACGCCTCTTGCTGATACTGGCGTGGGCCTTGGCAGTGGTGCTAATAGCCGTTGGGGTCTGGGTGATTGCTTGTGCTCTCGCCTAAGAAGGGTGCAGGCTGGGTACTTCAAGTGCTGACAGGCGCTCTCCTGACGTTGCTTGTCACACTGCACCTCGTGCGGGTACACGTTCAGGGCTCGTACAAGGGCCTACCAACATACGAGGAGGTTCTACGAGCTTTCAAGAACCCTGTCACTGTAGCGCTGGAGCTCGCACTCGTCGGTGCCGTCCTCTACCACGCCCTCTACGGGTTACACATGGTTCTAGTCGAAGCTGGTATCCTCCGCGAGGATATATCGAGGAAAATATTGTCTGTGCTCGGGATCCTGATATTTACCTACACCCTAGCCCTAACACTATACCTAGCCACAAAGCCTTAATTTCCAAGAAGTTTCCACAGGATCCATTTTTGTGGAAGCAGAACTTCCTCAAAGGTGATGTATAGGAGAGCTGAAAAGCGAAATAATAACCTTCATGACTATTAATGTAGAGTAAGGGGGTCGGGTTTGGGCGTAGTATTCATTGAAGGGAAAGTAAAAGGGCCGGCGGGCGAAGAAAGTGTTCGATTCCTGGTGGACAGCGGGGCCACATACACTGTTCTCCCGGAGGAAGTTTGGAGAAAAATCGGCCTTACGCCGTTACGTGAGCACGAATTCGTACTAGCAGACGGGAGAACCGTAAAACGGAAAGTATCGGAATGCTACATCTCGCTCCCACAAGGTGAGGGACATACTCCCGTAGTCCTCGGGGAAGCCGATGACCAAGCACTATTGGGCACAGTGACGCTTGAAATCCTCGGGCTCGTCCTCAACCCATTTAAACGCACACTAGAGCCTATGCGGATGTTCCTTGCCTAGACAACCCCTCTCTGCGGGAAGTTGCGGGGCCTTTGACTACTGCAAAGCCTTGATTTTCAAGACAGTTCTCATCGGGTGTATTTCGTGGAAACCCGGAGCCGATTCCTCGCCGTCTACCAGGACGCTCTTCTCGAGGTAGAGCATTATGGGCCTGAGCTCCCGCAGGTGGACGACTATTTCCCCTTTAATGTCCTCGGCGTAGTCAACTACTGCTGGGGTTATGTACAGCTCTCGAGTCCCTAGTACCCCGACTCCATGTCTCAAAGGTGCTATAATGTAGAGGTGGACGCCGTTAGGCTCGAGAGCACTCTTTATCTCCTCGTGGGAGTCCACCTTACGAGCGGTGCCTGAGAAAAACTCGTAGACGATGACTTCGTCGCCCTCGGCCCCCAAGTCTCCTGGCTTGAAAGAGTACTCTATTCTCTCGTGACCCCTATAGATGTTAAAGACTCCTAGGAGACTGTAGGTGCCTAAGCCCGGCACAGTCAACTTGTTTTCAAGCTTCAGCACGACTTTCTCGTTGTAGGGGTCAAGCATGACCGTGTCGCGCGTGGGGCGCCCAACCCCGTCGAGGCGGGGGATTCTCCCGTCCCTGAACGCGAGGGGGGACAGTATTTCGCCTCGGGTTTTCCCAGGCTCGTCCGTGACGTAGACCGGCCCGCCGCTCAACGCTCTTGCAACGGCATGAATGAGGGCCAGCGGGTCGTAAGACTGGAACATGTCCCAGTCGGGCCAGGCCAGTTGGGATAGCCAGATAGAGTTATAGGCGTTGAAGTATACGTGGAGTTTCGACCTAGAGACACTATGCGGTACGCTGTAGTCGATCGACGCTCTCACGACGCTAGACTTGTACCAGTTGAAGAAGTGCTCGGGGTTGAGAGACATGCAATTCAGAACTTCCAAGCCGCACAACGCAGCTGCAGCCTCGACTGCTTCGTGGAGCTTCTGTGATGCAAGCTCAACCGGGTAGCTCTCGGCGTAGACCGTGGACAACGCGTACTGGTTATCTACCTTCACGAAGTCGAAACCCTTAGCCCGGATGGACTTAAACCAGTCTATGTAAAAGCTATGCGCCCTCTCTGGGTTAGGCGCTAACTGTCCACCCACCTCTACGAGCTCATCCCTGTATGATTCAGCCAATTTGCTCTTAGGGTCAACGCCATTCCAGTAGCCGTTTAGAGTCAACCAGAGGCCCACGCTTCGTACGCCGTTCCTCTTCAGAGAGTCCACTATGCCAGCAAGCCCCCGCGGGAATTTTTGCCTGTCCTCCTCGAAGTCCTTTAACTTGCCATTCTCCTCTGTCATCCACCCGTCATCCACGAGAACCATGCGGACAGGCGCCTTCGCCATTATCTCGCGCGCTCCATCAACTACCTTCTGCTCATCTAGGTTTCGCCAGAAAGCGTTCCAGGTGCACCAACCGAGAAAACCTAGCGCGTCCGGGAACCTCTTCCTGGTTCTCAGGGAGCATACCCTATCGAGGTACGAGGCTACAGCCTTGTACACTGTTTCAACGGCCGTGTAAGGGTCGTTTGAAGTAGCGTATGCAAGCAGGGGTAAGTCCCTCCAGTTATGCTGGGTGCCTGCTGTAACGACTAGCTCTAGAGATGCTCCCTTAGGCTTAGTGAAGTACGGGGCATAACCCCTTGAAGGGACAGCTAGGAGGAAAGCGTACCCCTCCTCGACTTCTAGCAGTAACTGGCTTATCTTCAGCGACGTGGGCATTTCGTCGAGGCTCTTCGCGTGCCATGGAAAAGTCCAAGGACTTACCATGAACCCCCCTACCTCCTGGGCTTGGGGGTAATGGTATGGCTCACTCGACCCGCCCAGATACCCGGGCGGGTCGTAGGTATGGTGGAAGGCCAGTACGCGGCGGTAGTGCGGGAGCCTTACTCCCAGTATGGCGGCAACCCCCTCCACCGTCGACGTGCCCGAGCCTAGGAGCTCCAGGATGGAAACTCCGTGGACGCTTCTCCTGGAGAGTCTAGCCTGGCGCCCGCTACTAGTTAGGTATACTCCTCCGGTAGAGGCAGTGGTTTTCTCGAGAAGCCCCTCAAACGAGACGAACACCTCTGTAACGCTAGGGCTGAAATCATCACCAGGCATACTAGGGTATAAAAAAGAGAAAAAGAGAAAAAAACTTATTTTAACCTCTAGGGCCCTTGCCTTTGCCCTCTTCCTCGCTCTTTTCTACCTCCTTCTCTATTTCTTTCTCGGTTTCCTTTAGCTTCTTCTCGAGGCCAGGAGGTAGTGGCTTCTCTTTGGGTGGCTTGGCAGAGATATCTATCTCCTTCTCTTTTCCGTGTTCTTCTTTGATTTTCTCCTTCAGCTCCTTAACGGCCTCTTTAACAGCCTTAGTTATGTTCCGAACCTCCTTCTCCACTTCCTTTAGTACTGCGGCTGTCTCGTTTATCCCTGTTCTCGTCCTGTTCCTAATCTCCTTGAACTTGGGTGCCGTGTGGTTGAGTAGCGTCATATTGAGGAATGATGTCTCATTCTTCTTCAATAACCCTAGCTTCATTGCCCTTATGACCGTCAGGTGGAGTGACAGCCTGTTCAGCTCTGCGTTTATGAGGCCTAGGATCTTCTTCACTACAGCTAGGTTTACGGCTAGCTCTGAAACCGTTATGTTTCCACTGGCAAGCTTCTCCTCGGTCTGTGCCAGGACGTCTTTAGCGTACGCGATCAGCGTATATACGTATGTCAGGTTGACTTGAGACTGGTTTATCTTAGACAGAGCCGCTTCGAGCTGGCTTAGCCTGGCTTTAAGTACTTGGAGTTGGAGCGTGAGTGCTGTCTTGTTGATGGCTACTGTCTTGTTGAGGGAGACTGTCACGTTAGCGGCTGTCCGGTTCCCGGGGGCCTCAACTTCAACCTCGACCTCGAGTTCTACGCCGGCTTTCTCAGCGATTTCTTCGATCAGCTCTATCGCAGCATCATATGTGTTGAGGGCGTAGATGGCGTACGTCTTAGCCCCAGTGAAGTTTCCGGAGTTGTAGAGCTTGATGCTTAGGTTCAAGTAGCTATCTGCTTCTGAGAGTAGAGACTTTACTTCTGTCAGGTTAGACGCGTACTGCGAGGTGTTTACCGCCGAGGTTAGGAGCGAGAACTTCTCGTAGGCTATCTTCTGGAGTTTCTGGGCGTTGGCTATTAAGACCTCTAGGGACAAGTCTGTGCTCGCGGCGACGCGGAGTACTGACGCGACGGATGCCAGCAACAGTGTTACTAGTGTTAGGGCGACCAGTTTCTGCTTCATACCGGTCAACAACTGTTGCGCAATGGGGGTTATTTAGGAAAACTGTGGCAAGACGCGAGAAAAGAACTTTCCGCCATGAGAAAAGCAGAGCTACTTGCTGAAGAATTAAGTTTATTTTTATATTGTGCAGTTTGAGGCCCTGATCCCATGAGGGTTAAGAGGGTTGACAGCGAGGTTGGGAGCTTCCTGGAGGTCGAGCTGGGAGACGGCGAGGAGGCTGTCGTCGTATCGGATGTACACTTGGGGTTGAGGCTCCGTAACAGGGAGCTGTCTAAACATGGAGAGTTCGCTGATTTCTTGTCAAGTTACTGTAGCGACGAGAAAGTGAAACTCGTAGTGCTGCTTGGCGATATATTCGAGTTCTGGAATGCTAGAGTGGGGGACATCGTCAGGAACGCGTACTACCCCGTGAAAGCTCTGGCGAAGGTCGACAAGGACGTAGTGTACGTTGCAGGGAACCATGACAGGCTTGTGGCAAGCCTACGCCTCGAGAGTAGTAGGGGGAGAGGAGATCTGTATATTGTGCCAGACTTCTTCGTCCTTAAGGTTAACGGGAAGAAGTTTCTCCTTCTCCACGGCCACCAGCTTGATACTTTGTTTCTGAGAGTTAAAAGCCTGTGGAAGGTGCAAAGCTACATATACATCCTATCTGAGTCCTTTCTCTCGCTTCCAGGGCCCTTAGAGTGGTTTTTCGCAGGCTTGGCCACGCTAATCCTGCTGCTAATAATCGGAGCCCTCGGTGTCTCGACTCTAACCGGAGAGATTCTCCTAGTCCTCGCCGCCTTCTTCCTTCTATCACCGCTGGCGATACTCTCGTGGCGCAAGCTCCAGGACAAGATATGGTACGGCATTGTAGAGGGTATAGGTGTCAAGCTCCTTAAGAGTAGGTTACGTGGTAAGAGCCTCAGCCACATTGCTGTCAGCAAGCCACTCCGCGCCATAGTGAATGTGCTTGAAAGTGTGCCGGAAGTGGGTAGGGTTGATGGCGTCATCCTGGGGCACACCCACGTGCCTGAACTGCTACTGGAAAACAGCCGCCTGCTGGCGAACACTGGGTCGTGGGTCGAGAACGGGGAGAACGATTACTGCACGTTCGTGCGGGTGTCGAGCAGAGCGGTTACTCTGGGTAAGTGGGAGGGCAATGGCGTGAGAGTTCTCGGCTCGATCGACTTTAGCGATAAATAGTCTTGACGGGTAGCTATAGGAGGTGTGAACCTTGAGTTACTACGCTTGTGTAGCTAGCAGGTTGCGGGACGAGAGCCTCAATCTATGCGATATTGCTACCTGCGCTGTAAACCACTGGAATGACGTCGAAGTTGTTGTTTCGAGTATAACCAGCCTGGAGGAAGCAGAGAAAGTGAGAAGCCGCCTAGACAGGCTATCAAGGGTTCAGGGCCCGTGCACGCTCGACAATGAATCCCTTACTGTCCTATCACTCGTAGTCGAGGTGTTCCTCGGGGGCCTCGACCTGGCCCTGCTGGACGCTAGGAGCTTAGAAGGGCTTCAACGACTATACGAGCTCCTAGTTGAGAGTGGCGCTCTACCCGACGAGAGACCTAGAGTTTGGAGGAGGATAATCGCAGAGGTAAGGGAGAGGGCCGGCAAGGAGGTTATGGTGTTCGAGGGCGGATCGGCAACACCTGTCTTAGCGGTATTCGCCGAGGATATTACATGGTCTCTCGGCTACCTGTGGCCAGTATTCGTAGAACAGGTTCGGGGGGAAGGCGCAGATAGCGTGATAGGAGAGGCGGTATCAGCTATCCGCGCAGGTAAGGGCGTAGAGTTCTCTGGGCCTCGCGGATCCGGCAAGCTCTCACTAATGTACCAAACACTAGTGGAGCTTTCAAGAGAAGGCTTTACTCTCTACGCAGGCGCGCAGAGCATTGCCTCGAAGCTCGTCGGGAAGAAGGTGGTCTTTACACCAGGTAAGCCTAGAGTTATTCCGGCTGGGTGGGGTGGTGAGTATGTCCAGATAGATGTCAACAACAGGTACACGGCTGGGGAGTTAGAGGAGATTGTGAGGAGGCTGGCAGATTGGGATGGAGTTTCGCTTGCTGAGCCAGAGACTGCTGAGGTTTTGAAGAACTCTAGCGGCAATCCGGGGTACGTCGAGACAACACTACTTTACGTCTCTCTGTCCAAGCTTCACGGCAGGAGTTTCGTTATCCCAAAGTCCATCGAGGAAGCAGGAGCGAGGCTGAAAAAGGTTATCCCTGAACCCCTACTTAACAAGCTCGCCGTCCCAGCATCCCTGGGGTCACGCTGCTTCCCCACAAGCTTGCTTGAAGTCAGTGAAGAGGAAGAGGCTCTACTGGACAGGCTGTTACTGCGTCACGACGCCTACTCCCTGTACTCCTGGAGAAGTGATGTCTCAAGAGAAATATTTAAGAAAACTCTTCTAAGCCCTCCTAACATTTACGAGCATGTTTTCACCTCCGAGTCCCCCTTCCACGCGGCGTGGTCTACTGTTGTAGGGGCTCCGGGGACGGCGAGATACATCGCACTTGCCGCCATAAATAATATATCTGAAGAGGCGAGTATCCAGGCTCTAGAAGCTGTGGCTGTTCTAAGTAGTGGTACTATATCCAGGTTGCTCAGAGGGGCGACTGCCTTCAGGCTAGGGGTTCTTGCTAGGGCCGCTGAAAGCGCGGGTAGCCTTGCTGTAGCCGAGGAGCTGGTCTCAAAGGCTCTAGGCATTCTGGGAGCACTGGGCTCTGAGGAACTCCGCTCTGAGTATGCTTCCCTCGCGGTGAAACTGGCAGAACTCCGGGTTAGCCGTTTCCTACCTGAGCTCGCTCTACAGCTTCTAGACGAAGTGAGAGTAGTGAACGATGAAACAATGTATGATGTTAGCAGGGTCAAAGGCGTTGCCTACCTTGGCATGGGACTCTACAGTGATGCTGAAAGGCACCTGCGCGAGGCACTTCGCTACGCAGAAGAGAGAGAGCTGAAACAGGAGTATTACTCCCTACGCGTTCTACTCGTTGACGCTATGCTAGGCGGGGGGCGTTCTGCCGAGGCAGTTGAGGAGGTTGACAGACTCGTCAAGGAACTCGTCAGAAAGGAGTGTACACTCGTTGGAATCCTATACGACGCCGCAGTTAGGTGGAGGCAGCTTAAGGGCAGGACTAACTACGCTGTGTGTGCGACACTCATGCGTTGCGGCTACCCTGACTTGGCCGGAGCTTACGGCTGCTTCGAGAAGTAATGTCCCAGGGCTTTTCGGGCTCCGTAGAGGCCGTTACCTCGTTTGAGTAATTGCTTAGGTCTAGGTTGTCCTGGCTGATTCGTAGGGCTGAGAGTGGTAGGGGCCAGCTCAGCGGGCCAGGTAGTCCCGTCTTCCGAGGGGGCTAAAATAACCTGGAGACCCCGGGGCCTCACCCACACCCAAAGCAACAGAGATTACTGGAGCATAGAGCGGAGCCGACCACTGTTTCAGATATGGTACTCGATCCTAGCACCCTGGTCTGGCTTCAGCGGCCAGCCCTTCCTAGCTCCAGCTTTCAGCGCACTGTCTATGACCTTTACTTTCTCCTCTACTCCCTCTCCTGTCAGGGCGAAGAGGCTCCCACCTAGCCCTGCACCGCTGATCTTAACCGCTATAGCTCCCGAGCTCATCATGACTCTACGTAGCTCTTCCAGCTCGGGTAGGCTTACGTCGTAGTAGTCCCTGAGGAGCTCGTGCTGTACATTGATTTCCCGTGCCAGTAGCTCCCTACTCAGCGACCCACTCTTAATGAGGTCTACCGCCCGCATAGTCGACTCGTGCATGAGTATGGTGAACGCAACGCGCTTGGCGAGTCTGTCGGGGAGGCGGTCTAGGAATGGCTTCACCTCATCGAACGTGATCTCCTCCCACCTAGCCCTAGAGTAGTCTGGCGCGAGTTTCTCTCTAAGCGTGGGGGGCAGATCCTGGAACGAGAGGAGCAGGGAGAGAGCCTGGTTTATCTCGGCCTGCCTTCTGGGGTGGATTTCTGCAACGCTGTGCCTTATCCCCGAGTCGACGACGATGAAGTCGAGACTACCTATGTCCAGCGGCTCGACACGCACGGGGGGCCTCGGATACAGGAGTATTGCTCCGCCGAATGCCGAGGCGTACTGATCCAGCCGTCCGCAGGGTATCCCGGCGACAGTGTTCTCGGCGTAGAAGGCTGTCTCTGCAAGCTCCTGCGCTGATAAACCCAGGTTGAAGAACGAGTCGAGTGCCTTCAGGAAGGCTACTTCGAGCGCCGCGCTACTCGACAGGCCTGAGCCAACTGGCACCTCGCTGTAGATCAGTGCTTTGAACCCCTTGCCGAGCTTGACGCCCGCCTTCCTTTCTAGTGCGATGACACACGACCTGAGGTAGTTCCCCCACCACCTCCCGGGCAGGAGCTGCGGCTCGGGGCCGAACCTGTCCCTGTACTCCTGGCCTTCTTCCCGCAAGTTTAGGCTCTCAACCTCAAAGAGAGTCGACTCCTCGAGGACGGCGACATATGTCCTCAGGTTCACCGCTATCGGGACAACAGGGAGCCCCTTGTAGTCTTGGTGGGTGTTCAGGAAGTCGACGCGGCCCGGGGCTGACGAGACGAGCACGGGCCTCTTCGGAGCGACTTCGAATAGTACGGCGGGTACTTTCACAATGAATATAGTGGGCACGGTGGAATTAAACTTCGTGGAGGGCTACAACGAGTTGAGGTGGAACCCTCTTCTCGGCTGCTGGGTCATAGTGTCAAGTGGGAGAGCTGTAAGGCCCTGGCGGGAAGCTGAGAAGTGCCCCTTCTGCCCCGGGTCTGAGGAGACGGGTTACGGCTGGGACGTAGTGCTCCTGGACAACAAGTACCCAGCTTTGAGGAGGGATGCGAAAGTCTCACGCCAGAGCCTGGATCTCTACCGCGTGGAGAGAGCCTACGGCGGTGCAAAGGTCGTGGTGGAGACGCCGAGCCACGAGGGCGACCTAGACACGATCCCCGCCGAGAACCTTGTAAAGTACATTGGGATCCTAGCCAGAGTAGCCGAGGAGGAGTGCAGGGACCCCGCTGTCGAGTACGTCCTCCCATTCAGGAACAAGGGGGAAGTTATCGGCGTCTCCCTAACACACCCCCACTCCCAGATATACATCCTGCCCTTCGTCCCGCCGAGGGTCAGGCGGGAATATGAAATGATGAGACAGCATAGGGCTGAGCGCGGCAGGTGCCTGCTATGTGACGTACTAGACCTCGAGTACGAGGAGGGCTCGAGGGTGCTCTACGAGAACAGCGGGTTTACAGCCTTCCTCCCCTTCTTCGCCATGTGGCCCTATGAAGTCCACATCTACTCTAGGAGGCATGTAGAGAGCCTTATAGAGCTGAGCGCAGACGAGAGGGCTTTGCTCGCGGACGCCATTAAAGTCATTGTAGCGGGGTATAATACCCTCTTCGGCTTCAGCCTGCCGTACATGATGATCTTCCATCAGAGGCCCTGTAGGGGATACGAGGGCTTCCACTTACACGTCGAGTTCTACCCCGTCCACAGGACTGCTGATAAACTAAAGTACGCTGCAGGGATAGAGTGGGGTGGGTGGGTGTTCACGTATGATGGCTTGCCGGAGGAGAAGGCTGGAGAGCTTAGGGGGGCGCTGGCTAGAGCAGTAGAGAAAATGCGGGAGCAGGGGTACATTGCCATGGGGAAGGTCTATTCTCGGTAAGCCTAGTCACTGCGCGACAACCCTCTCCTATACCCTCCTTAAATACAAGAAGTGCGGCCGCACCGGATGCTACCTATTACGGTCTTTGCATACGCGGGGGTTTCCTCTCAAGGTAGAGTTAAGTCTATAAATGTATCATGTGCTGTAAAGTGGGTATGAAGAGCTTACACCCGCTCCTCCTGTCTCTCCTGCTAGCTATTTCCACACTTAGAGCTCTCTGTTCTCCAACTAGCCTAGTGAAAGTTGAAGTGTTCGTGGATGGTAGTGCCCACGTTGTGTACACCTTCCCCACGAACGGATCAGCAGTCATAGACCTCCGGCTAATAGGGCAGCCAGACCCAAACTTCCTTGTGCTCGTGCAGAACGAGAGGGGGGAGCTGCTAACCTACGCTATCAACGAGACGAGCAGCGTGATGACTATCATAGCTATAAACTCGACACAAGTCACTGTCGACTACTATACTCAAACGATAACTTCAAAGGTGGGTGGCAGGTGGGTTGTCAACTTCACGACCCCTCTCCCCGCTGTCGTAAAGCTACCGCCGAACGCGACGCTCTCCGCACTCTACGTTATACCAGCAAGCATAGCCACCGAGGGGCAGAGCATAGTTCTCACGTACCCAGCTGGACCAGTCAAACTGGCATACATCCTCCCGCCGGCCGTAAAGACACAGCCCAAGCCCCCACCGCAGACACAGCCCCCCTCAAATGCGTCTCAAGTTCAGCAGCCTCCACCCCAAGTACAGCAGGAGAAAGGGCAGCCCCAGGGCTTTAGCCCGCTCTTCTACGGGCTGGCAGCGGTGACTGCTGCAGTAGTAGTAGCCTACTTCCTTCTCAGGAGGAGAGAGGCTGGAGAGAGGTTATCGGAGGTGGACGTGCAGATACTAAACATCCTCAAACAGAGCGGCGGAGGCCTCTTCCAGTCTGAGCTTGCAAGCCTACTCGGACTCCCAATAACCACTGTGTGGAGGCACGTAAAAAAGCTTGAGTCAAGGGGGCTTGTAGTCGTAGAGAAGAGAACGGGTAGGAACTTCGTGAAGCTTACAAGGACAGTCTAACCCCCTTCACCACCTCTAAGGCTCTCTTGAGGTACTCGTCTGGAACTGTCCCCTCTCTTATGATTGTAGCCATCACGTCGGCGCTCGGCCGCTTTATCCTCTTCTTTGTTTCGAGGTCTACGGCGTAGAGGCCGAACCTCATCCTGAAGCCTTCAGCCCACTCGTAGTTGTCTGTGAGCGCCCAGTGCAGGTATCCTCTTAGGTCTGGCTTCCTCTGGGAGATGTATTCCTCAACAACTCTTAGGTGGAGTGCTATGAAGTGTGGCCTCAGCCTGTCCTCCCTGTCTGCTATCCCGTTTTCTGTAATGAGTACAGGCCTACCGTACTCGAAAGCTATGTCCAAGGCTTCCGCGATGCCCTCGGGGTAGACCTCCCACCCGAAGTCGCTTGTAGGCCTCCCTGCAAGGCTCTGGGAGTTGGGCTGGCACTCGTTACCGTAACCTTTAACCATCTCCGGATAGGCCGGGATCCTGGCTAGAATGCGGATGATGCTGGTTCTGTCCCTAGTCACTTGCCTCGAATAGTAGTTCACGCCTATCCATTCGAGCTTGCCCTTGTACGCTTCGAAGACCTCGCTCGGCTCCATGCGCATGTCTATGTCTAGGTCTACCCAGCCTTTCGCTACTGCGTTTAATATCCAGCGGTTGTGCAGGTGATCCGAGAATTTTGAGGCCACGACGTCCCGCTTACTACCGGGTCGTAGTGGATAGAAGGGTATTATGTTGTGTATTATGCCCACGTACGCCTCGCTCGGGCTCTCGCTGTAGGCTTTCTTCCTGTCAAACCTCTTGATAACATCGTACGCCAGAACGTGGGCTTGTGCAATGTTCACTAGTGCCCTCTTATAGCCGTCCAAGCTGAAGAGTCCCGGTGGGAATCTCCCGTTTCTAAAGAGGAAGCCTGCTTCTACAACTACGCTCGGCTCGTTAAACGTAGACCACATGTCGACTAGGTCTCCAAACTTCCAGGCCACGTACGCGGCGAACTTAGCAAACTCTACTGGGAAGCGCGGGTCGGCGTACCCCAGAGGGCCTCTTCTAAGCTTTGATGCACGTGCTAGTAGGGGGTCGTGGAGCCATATCGGGAGCGTGAAATGTACGAGGTTTAATATGACGTAGAAGCCCTTCTCCCTCAAGTCGTTTATAACCTCCCTATAGTGCTCCACTGCCGTCTTGTTTGCAAGCTCGTCGAGCTTTGCAAGGTCGCCTTCGTCGATGCCCACTCTCTTTAGTAGCTTTTCCTCCCGCTCTACCTCAACTTCTACGTTAAAGGTGGGTTTAGGGAACACTCTGCTCCACTCGACATTGAGCCTGTAGGCGTTCATGCCAAGGGACTTCGCGATGTCGTGGTCTTCCCTGAACCTGTGCCAGTAGTCTATGCCGTTCTCGGGGAGATCCCCGCTGACTATGCCTCTTTTAATGTTCGACCTGTCGTGCACCCACGCAAACCAGTCTGTACTGGGGTCTATGGCTTCCCCGGCGGGATCCCCCATCTCGAACTGGAAGCCCGCCATTGAAACGCCCCACAGGAAACCCTTCGGGAACACCTGGATCACCCCCTCAACTGCTCCGCCCTCTGCCTAATTATACTCCTAAGCCTGTCAATGTCCCTGGGGATTATGATGGCGAGAATCATAAAGAAGACGAAGCAGAGGAGCCACGTCGACACGCCTACGAGAGTGATCGCCGCGCCTAGCGAGAGACCTTCAGCCATGAAGCCTGTGAGGGCCGGGGAGGCGGCGCTACCGATGTTCTCGAAGAATCTCAGGTAGCCTGTAGCGCTCGCCCTTAGCTCCGGCTCAGTGACGTCGGTTATCGCAGCTGAGACATTGGGGCCAGCCATGGGTATTTCGAATGCTGTGAGCGTGCCGAGCACCAGGAATTCTTCTGGAGTCCTGGAGTTCATGGTTAGGTATAGTAGGATAGCTGAGAACAGCACTACTATTGCCCCGAAGAGTGCGCGCCCACGCTTAGTTAACCGGAAGAGCATGTCGCCAATGTAGCCTGCGATTATGTTCCCGGCTGTCATCGCTACGAGCCACAGAACCATTACCAGCATCACAAAGCCGGGCGTAAAGCCTCTCTCCTTCTCCATGTACGTTATGATCCAGAATGTGATAGCGTTCCACGGGAAAACGCCCCAGAACCCCTGCAAGTATAGGAGCAGAAGGGATCTATTTCTCAGCAGTTTCTTAAGGTCGGAGAACCTCGCCTTGTATACATCCTCTTTGAGCAGTCCTTCAAGCTCGGGCTCAGAACTCCCACGAGGAATGTCCTTCACGAGGAGTATCGTGAGAACCCCTATGAGAACCCCGATGGGACCCGTTATGAAGAAGGCATTCCTCCACGAAATGCCAGCCCCGACTATTGATAGTGCTAGTATCGACCCGATAATAGCTCCCAGGGGCCCTGTAGCGTTCAAGAGTCCCATCGCCCTCCCCCTCTCGTACGGTTCGAAGTAGTCTGCTACGAGGCTGTATATTCCCGGCGGAGCCGCGTCGTCTATCCCAGTGGCCAGCCTCGTTGCGAAGAACTGAGCGAATGTCCTGCTTAGGGCGTTGAATATCGTGGTAAAGCCCCATATAATAGCTGCCAATCCGGCGAGAAGCTTCCTGGAATACCTGTCGTAGAGGTAGCCCCACAGGGGGTAGAGGACTGCCGCGATGAGGACTGTCAGCGAGAACACTAGGCCCAGTTGCCCATAAGTGACTTGGAACTCGTCCATGACCTGCGGTGCCACGGCGGAGATTATGAAGCGGTCGGCTTGGTGCGTGGTGAGGAAGAGCACGAAGAAGAGTACTACGAACCACCTGTACCTTTTATGCATACAATTAAACTTGCGCAACAATCTTTATATTATTTACTCTCTTTGGAAAAAACCGCTGCTTTTCGGTACTCTTTGGGAGAATAAAACCTAAATTTATAAAAGTGCAGGCTCTAGATCGAGAAGTGTATGGAGAAGCTGCACGTGTTCCCGCCAAGGTATGGGCCAGAATGGGGTAGCGGTGGGGTCTTCGGGTTGAAGTTCTACAAGGGAGTCCTCTACTTTACGGTAGCGTTCGAGGCAGAGGCGCACTTCGTCAGGAGTGGCGGCGAAAGAGTATACAGGTTTGAGCAGGTCGGCAGCCTCCCTACGAGCGGTGGCGACACGTACAACGCTGTCGACGTCGTCGACGACTCGATATACTTTGGAGGGTGGGTTCATGCCCCGGCTAGGTATGCTGGCAGAGCAGGGAGAGGGGGGCGAATATACTTTTACGATAAGTTCAGCCATGTACACGAGTACAGCATTGGCGAGGATAGAGTGAGACTGTTGTGGAAGGAGGGTATTGGCCATGAGTCAGAGTGGGCTGGTGAGATATCCAATATAGTCTACGATCCTGTTAACGACAGGCTACTCCTCTCTAGGGCGGACGGCCACAGGAACCTCGGCGTGTATGCCCTGCCTAGGAAGGGCGGGAAAGCAGAGAAGATCAGCGAGAACCCGTCCCTCAAGGGGGCTCTCCTCTCCGACTACGCGTGCTTCGACGTGATGAGGGAGTGGAGGAGGGGGGTGGAAGCGATACAGTGTCTGGATCTAGTTAGCGGGAAGTGGGACTACTTTAGCCTCGACTACTCGAAAATCAGCGTGGACTCGTACCCAGTATTCTTCGCCATGAGCGGGCCTGCAATCTCAGCCTACGGGAGGTACTTCCACTTCGTGAGGGGCGGCGTGCTCGTGGGCAACCCACTAAACGACGAGGGCGTCTCATTTGTCAGGATGTTCGACTTCGGGCTCTCGGGCTACGGCCCCCTGAGGACAACTGCTACGCCCCTCGGAGGCGGCGTGCTCGTAGCGTTCAACGCCTTCACGCACGGCGTGCTTTACCCGAGGAACGAGGAAGAGAGGGAGATGGCGCGGGCAATGAATACTATTGTTGGCCCGAGTGTCCTCGTGTACATAACTCCTCCGTTAGCGCGGATAGTTGGAGCCCTCGGGGCCCGCGTGACGTCCATAGAGAACGCTGGGAGTGTAGTCTACTTGGGCACGTCCACGACTGCCAACTACGGGGCCCTAGACGCCGGCCCTGTCGACGCCGGGTGGAAGGAGGTCTTGGCCGTCGACGTGGGAACACTCCTCAGCAGTACTCCACCAGTCTACTTTACAGTCTCTGGGTCACAGGTCTTGGACATGCCCTGGGGCGGGATACCCCTTTACGGCTACAGGGAGCCGAGGCTCGTGTTGAGGAGTAGCAAGGACAACACGCTCAGGGTCTTCTCCTACGACTTCAGCCTGCCGCCTGCCAGGGCTGAGGAGGACAGCATTAGCATAAAGGAGGGGCGGAACACTATAGACCTCGGCGCCTTCAAGGGCATCGTGGCATTCCAGCTCGCGGAGGAGGATCCCGAGTTGAAGGCGAAAGTCGTCCTAGAGTAGGTCTCCCGAGAAAGATAGTTTTTTAAGACGAGGCATTCCACGGGCTTAGAGTGTAGCGTGTAATGGAGTCAGAGATTGAGAAATTCGCAAGCAAAGTCGGCTTGCGGCTACTCAACGGAGAAGAGGTTTACAGAGGCAACGATGGTGCAGTGTACAGGGTTCCCCTCGAGGTGAATGGCGAAGCCTTCATCGTCCACTCGGTTCAAAGCGCCTTAGTAGCGAGTAGGCCCGAGATAGTGGGCAGGAAGCTCGACTCGCTCGTCACGCACCCGGCGCGCCTGGTAGCAGGCTACTTGAGGCGTTCAGGCCTCGCCGATAGAAAGGTGGTGTTCATGCACGTCCTGAGGGGCTCTCAGGGCTACAGGCTTGACGTCGCGCTCAGAGAGGCAGGGTTTAGTGTGGAGAGCCAGTTTGTTAAGGTCGTCTACGCCGGTGGATTAGGCGAGAAGCACGCGGAAGCGAAGCCCCACGTAGCCAGCGCCCAGCTCACAGGGCTCTCTGGGGAGGAGAAGACGCTCGTTGTAGCAGACACCGTGGCGACTGGGAGGACTCTAAAGGAGGCGCTACGCTTCATGCTAGACATGGCGGTGTTTAAAGGTGTTCAATTCGAGAAAGTTGTCATCTACGGCTTCATCTCCGAGAGCGGTGCCAGGGTTGTGGGCGACTTCCTAGGGGAGAACGGGATAACACCTCTCTTCTTCGCCCTCGAAGACTTCGCCGCGCTTGCCTCAAACCAGTACGACATGCCACTGTACGGCCCCGACATCGGCCCAAGGGGTGTCGACGCCGAGAAGACTATTGCAGGGGTCTCGGTACCCGAGGCTCTCAGAGCTATGCTCGGAGAGTACTTCCCGGGGATGGATCAGCCCGGCGACTGGAGCGAGAGACAGTGCCTCCTCTTCAACGGGTACGGGTACGAGCGTGGGAAGATAGGGGAGCACCTCGAGCGGAGCCTCAAAAGCCTGGAGGTGCTACACAACGCCGTCCGCGGGGCCTCCTGGTACGAGGAGTGGCTTGAAGAAGTCTTCAAGAAGAGGAGAAAAGGGTTAAAGAGAGCTATGGGCGTTGATGCCTGTACCCCCGAGTAGGCGTGACGCCAGCCTCCCTACAGACTAAAACCTCGACTGGCTGTTTTAGGTGAGCCTCCCTCACGACGTCGTCGTCGCTCAGCACGACTCTTGGGTGCCCGTCTGCTATTATCCTCCCAGAGGCCATTACCACAAGCCTGTCGGCGTACTTGAAGGCCAGGCTGACGTTGTGCGTCACTACTAGTACTGTTTTACCCATCTTCGCGAGGGACTTGAAGATAGACATTAGGTGCTCGCTAAGCCTCCTGTCCTGCCCGGTTGTCGGCTCGTCTACAATGAGTATCTTCGGCCCTAGAGTGTAGACGCTGGCTATCGCTAGCCTCCTTTTCTCGCCCTTGCTCAGGAAGAAGGGGTGCTCGTCTTCGAGGCCCTCGAGGTTGAAGAGCTCTAGCGCCTCTCTAACTTTCTCCGCGTACTCCTCCTCGGGGACACCTCTTATCTTCCAGCTAAACGCTACCTCCTCCCAGACAGTCTGGTTGAATAGCTGGTGCTGGGGGTTCTGGTAGACGTATGCCACCTTAGACGAGAGCTCTAGACGCGTATACCTGCTAACTTCAACTCCGTCTATCAGGACAGAGCCTCTACTGGGTTTTAGGAGCCCGGCGATGACTTTCGATAGAGTCGTCTTACCACTGCCGTTAGGCCCCATAAGGGCCACAAGCTCGCCTGCTCTAAGGTCAAGGTCTACTCCCCTGAGGACGTCTTTACCTCTAGTATAGGAGAACCAGACGCTCCTGAGCGAGGCAACAACCCCTCTCTCGAGGCCTAGGGGTGATACTGAGTCGCAGAGGGGCTGGACGTTTAGCATGCCTTCCCGGGCAACCTTTAGGAGCTGGTCGAGAGTCGGGGGGCTCACCCTCAGCTGTTTTGCGAGCTCGAAGTAGTCGGGCGGGTAGGCCGCGTGCTCCTTTGCTCTCACACCTAGCTCGTAGACTTCGCTGGGGGTGCCTTCAAGCACCACTCTACCGTTGTCAATAACAACTAACCTGTCTGCAAACTCTTCGATGAGTTCTGGCTCGTGCTCTACCATGACGACCGTCGCCTTGAACTCGTCCCGTAGCCTCCTGATAGCCGAGACTACCTCCTCTTTGCCTACCGGGTCTAGATCCGAGGTGGGCTCGTCTAGGAGTAACAGTTTAGGCTTGCGGGCAATTGCTGAGGCTATTGCTACCCGCTGCTTCTCCCCTCCCGAGAGCTGGTTAGGCGAGCGGCTCAGGAAAGTCTCGTCTAGGCCTACGAGGTTTAGAGCCCAGTAGAGCCTTTCCCTCAACTCGCTCTCGTCTAGGCCCAGGGGCTCTAGGCCTAGAACTATCTCGTCTTCGACCGTACTCATCACAAACTGGATTTCCGGATCCTCGAAGACTATGCCCACTTCTCTTGAAATATCGTAGACATCTGTCCTCGAGGCGTCGCGCCCGAGAACTCTGACTCTGCCGCTGAACTCTCCCGGGAGCCTCTGGGGTATTATTCCCGTTAAGGCCATGAGCAGTGTAGTCTTCCCAGAGCCGCTGGGCCCGGTTATTGCCAGGAACTCCCCCTCCCTAACGTCCAGAGTCACGCCTCTCAGGGCTGGCTCCCTAGACCCCCTATACCTCCAGTAGAGGTCTCTTACCTCCACTGCAGCCATAGAGACCACCACGCAAGCAGTACTGTAGTAGCGACTGCAACGGCCAGGAAGAAGACATCGAGCAGCGTGAGCCTGTCCCTGTGGTACTTGGCGGAGAACCTGGTAGAGGGGGCTATACCCCTGGACTCGAGAGCCAGGGAGATTTCGAGGCTCCTCGTGACCATGAGGGAGAGCAGGGGTATCAGGGCGTTAGCATAGAGCAGGAAGCGCTTGGCGAGGCCCGTCTTCTCGAAGTCAACACCCCTAGCCATCATAGCCTCCCGCACGGTGAAAAAGTCAGATACGAAGAAGCTGAGCCCCCTGAAGAAGAGAGACGCAGAGACCGCCAGGCCTGCGGGCAGGCCTAGCCTGCGGAGACCCCACACAATGTCCCTGTCTGAGACTGTGGCTACAAATATCGTGGCTACGAGGATCATTGCGAGTATCCTGGCTATGAAGAAGCCTGCCTTGGTTAGGGCTGCGTCGGTGACTACGAGCTTCCACTCCCATAACCCCCTCTCTGCCTTCAGGCTGAGTAGTGTGGCCGAGAATAGGACGTTCCCGGGGACTTGGGTGAAGAGGACGAATGACAGAACTATGAAAGCCGAGAGGCTGATCACGAGTAGCAGGTAAGATTTTAGGAACCTGAGAGGCACCCCGGCAACTGCTACGAAGAAGAGAGAGACCAGTATCAGGAGGAGTGTAGATGGTATGTCCTTCACGAATAGAACGCCTAGCGACAGAAAAAGTGGGACTAGTATCCTAACAGTGCCGTTCACCTTGCTGTAGACTGTAGGGCGCACAGGAGCCCCGGCGAGTTCCTCGAGTATAGTCGGCATCCTCTAGCTCCACCATCCTTCGACGTATAGCTCGGTACGCTTGAACACAGGAGTCAGCGCTACTAGTATAGCTGTTGAGATCACCGAGAGTACTATGAGATCCCCGATAACCCACCCCGTGAAGACAGGCCAGAAGAGCTCAGAGGGCAGGGGCGGCGGGAAGTTGAAGACGGTGAGCGTCCCCGCGCCCCACAGGCCTGAAAGTACTGATGTCAGAATGACTCCCGCTATGTACGTGGCCCAGGTCTTCGCGTTGCCGACGAGAAGGCCGAGCATTATGCCTACCAGTGCTAGTGCTAGGCCTGTGTACACGCTTCCGACGTAGATAGACGTGAAGGGTTCTCCGAGAGAGCCCCAGAGAACCTGTATTATGATCCCAAGCACCAGGATTGCAAAGCCCAGTGAAACAAACACTGGGAATAGCTTGGCGGCTCTCCCGCGTTTAACAGTGAAGTCTGGGTCTACTCGGAGGAGCCTGAAGAGCATGGCCGGGACAATTGCCTCGATAAAGTCTGCAAAAGACCAGACTGCAGACTGGATGACGGTGTACCCGCTCGGGTAGAGCCCCAGGAAGAAGCAGCTAAAGTAGCCTGCCAGCGCCCCCCACATCCCCATCCACACGCCGAGAGGCACGTACACTGCGGCCGCGACGTAGAGGGCTGAGACGCCGGGAGCCCCGAGTACGGGGAATATGAGGGAGGACAGGACGGCAAGGACGTATGCGATAGCTGTTGCCAGCACGAACGATACTATGTGGCCCCAGGTCACTCTCCTCTTAGCTCGTGTTCCCCCCGTCACATGAGCACTACTTTACATGTTTATATAAACTTTTCTTTATTTTAAAAGGAAAAGTTTATATGGATTTATCTTGAATATGATAACGATGGGCTCTAGGAGAGTAGACGAGGTACTAGCACAGCTCGTGTGCCAGAAGGCCCTCCACGCGCTCAGGGCATACGTCCAGCCGCGCGTGATACTCGAGGCCCTAAGCGCGAGGGGGCTGGAGCTCTCGCCTGTAGACCTGAGCCGGTACCTGAGCGGGTCTGTCCTGCCGGCCCCCGAGAAGGCCTACGCTATACTTGACATAATCTACCGCAGCGGGCTTGTAGGGGAGGCCTTCCGGAGGGCAGTAGAGGTGGACTCGCAGGGTATAGTCAACGTGCCACTTATAGCCTACAACGCCCAGCTACTCGACCTCGCGGCGTCAGTCGCCTACGCCCTGTTCAGGGGCAGGGTCGACGTAGTCGTCACGGCGGCGACCAACGGCATACCTCTCGCCGCGCTCGCCTCCTCCTTCCTCGGCACCAGGCTAGCTGTCGCCAGGAGGGAGCGCGAGAGCCCGACGCTCAAGTACCTGGAGGCAGACCTCTTACTCAGAGACCCTCCCTCCTACGTCCACCTGTACATGCCGGCCGACATGCTGAGGGGCGGCGACAGAGTCTTAATCGTAGACGACTTGTTCCGCACGGGCAGGACTCTCAGAGCCCTCGTCAATATAGCCGCGAAGGCCGACGCACGGGTTGTGGGCGGCGTATCGATGGTCGCTCTCGGGGAGGCGTGGCGCGAGGCCGTGCCGGCAGGCTCTGAGTTCGTGGCCCTCTTGAGGCTGTAGTGTTTCTGCAGGTCTGGAGGCAGAGTCTAGAGAGTGCCCAGAGCTGGCTTCTGCTGGCAGGTCGATGTCCTCTTCAATGACGGCGAAGTTGCAGTAGTCGAAGTCGAGTAAAGCACTAGGGAGGGTACTAGCGAGTTCCGATGATGGGAGAGCTAGGTATAGTAGTTTACGGGAGTATTCTGGGTAGCACCAAAGTTTAATTACTTAGGCTGGTGACAATGTGGTGGCAATGAAGAAAAGTAATGTGTTGTTTGTCGTTGATTATGACGGAACACTTGCCCCCGAGAACTCTCCTGCTGACCCGCGCGTAATCGAGGACTTGTCGCGCTTGAAGAGCACGCACAGCTTTAAACTCGTCCTAGCTACAGCTAGACCAGAAGCTGATGCCTGGAGGTTTATAAAGAGGGTTGATGTCTTCGACGCCTTGATACTTGAGCTAGGATCCGTTATCTACTTCACAGCTGAAAGCCCCACCCTGAAGGGCGGGGAGGGGGTCAGCTCTAGAGAGCTCGTCATCTTTAAGCCGGGGGGCTGGGAAGAGCTCATCGATATTGTTTCCCGCGAGGTGCCTCCAGTGAACAAGGGAGAAGTGCTATACTACTTCGACCAAGACTGGCTGGCAAGGGCCGAGAAGGTTGCTACAGGGGTTAGCACGGCTTTGCTGGAAATAAAGAAGGTCGGCTCTAGAACATACGTTTTCGCCCCTAGGGGGCTTGACAAAGGCGTTGGCCTTTCTAGGCTTCTAAGGCTGGCTAGATGGAAGCATCGAGTTGTCGCAATCGGGGATAGTGCGTCAGATCTCCCTCTATTCGAGCTAGCTAGCATCCGAGTAGCTGTTGCCAATGCAGACGAGTCTCTTAAGAGAAGTGCCGATTACGTCACTAGTGGGGAGCGGGGAGAAGGCGTTATCGAAGCTGTAAAAAAATTAATTTAAATTTGTTCTTTATCCTAGAATTCCTAGGATTGCCAGGATGAAGGCTACGAGGAATAGTACTACTACGGCTTTGCCGTAGCTGTAGCCTTTATACTTGATGAGCCAGTATGTGAATAGCGTGAAGAGTAATGGGAGCAAGGAAGGCATCAGCTGGTCTAGTACCGGTTGTAGTTTTATGGCCTGCCCGCCATAGGCTGCTAGAACTATCGGGGTTGTTGCTCTGACGTATGTGGCTGTTATTCCTCCCATTATCGCCATTGCGAAGCCTGTTATCGCTTCCCTGAAGACTTTCAGCACCTCTCCCTTTAACACTTCCGCCATGGATAAACCGTATCTGTACCCGTAGACGAGAGTATAGTACTTCACAGCCCATGACACAGGTATCCAAATTAGGAGCGCTATTATCGGTCCCAGGATATTACGCTGAACACCTAGAGAGGCCCCCAGTAGGAATGCTATAGGCAGTATTGTGAACCACATTATAGAGTCGCCTAGGCCTGCAAAGGGCCCCATGAGTGCAGTTTTAATGCCGCGTATTGTGTCCTGGTCTGCCCCCTGCTCTTCGAGTGATATGACCATTCCGTATATCGCGTTGTGTAGGTGTGGCTCTGTGTTGTAGAACTCGTTGTGAAGCCTGAGCCATGACTTGATCTCTTCAGGGTCTTTTCGCAACTTCTTTTCCACTTCAAGCATGCCATGTGCGAATCCCGTTCCCATCATTCTCTCGTAGTTCCAGGAGGATTGAATAAACCATGAAACACCAAACCACCGCAGGAAGTCTCTTGCCGTCGCCTTGCCAGTTGGAGGGGTAACTGTCGAAGAAGATTCTGTACCTTCAAGAACCTCTCTGTGGGTAAAGAGGTATAGAGCAAAGATTATTGAGCCAGCTATGAGTGCTATGGCTAGTAGGCTCAGCTTTAGGTAAGCGGCAAGGGCGAATCCGAGAATATAGAAGGCTATGTTTCTCCTGGAGAGCATCATCTTCATCATTATTGCAGCACCTAGAGCTGGGAGCACAGCTCCAGCAACGCCCATAGCGTCCCAGAACCTTATAGTCAGGGGGCCTACATGGATCACTTGCAATGAATCAATGAAAGCCTTGACACCTTGAGGATTGATGGCAAGTGCTCCTACAAACCCCCAGATGGGGATGGCCCTGCTGAGGCCCCAAGGAACAGCACCTACTATGTTTATCAACGGTATTGCTCCGAAGTTTCCTCTCTCGATTTCTCTGTCAGCCCAGTGGGTGAATACTGCGTCAAAAGACCTTACCACTATTTCGAGGTTCATTGTGAGAACTGCTATAGGTATAGCTAGAGGAACCGCGGCTTCAGGTTTCAGGCCTGTAGTTATGGCTACGACTACAGATGCTATTGTCCCAGTTGCAGCTTCGGGTACTGTTCCTCCACCGATAGTGAAGAGACCTGCAAATACAAACTCTAGAAGTGCCCCTACTACTAGACCTGTTATCGGGTCTCCTAGAATTAACCCTGTGAGCGTCCCAGCAACTACTGGTCTCCAGATGCCTAGGGGTGTTACCCATATGTAGTCGAGGCCGAATATAAAGGCGAGGAGGCCAAGCAATCCGACTTCAAAAGATCCTAGTGCTGTCATACAAGTTTTTTGCGATGTAATTTCTTATAAACCTTTTTTAAATAGCAAAGATGATATAGCGAGGTTGTTTTCATAACAGTGTCAAAGGATGGCTAAAAGAGTATTAGACTTAACTGGAAGAGAGTTAGCTAGTATAAGTGCAAGAGAGTTTAAAGATGCCGTTAAAGCCTCAGAGGGGAGAGTAGTCGCCGCAGAGGTCGTTGTCGCTTCCAAACCTCTAGTTGACGGAGTGTCTAATGTCGAGCTCGCCGCACGGTTCGGTGCAGACATCCTCATACTGAACATGTACGATGCTCTCAATCCTAGCGTTGAAGGTGTACCAGAGGTACTTGCGTCTTTACAGGGCATAGCAGAGTTTGTCCAGAGGTTTGTTGGAAACAACCTCGAGCCTGTTGAAGAGGGGTTGATTCCTGAGGGAAGGAGGCTCTCTGAGAAGACTGTTAAACGGAGCATTGAGCTAGGCTCAAGGCTTATAGTAGTCACTGGAAATCCCGGCCTCGGTGTTACCTGGGATAAAATAGCTGTGGGAGTTGAGAAGACTGTAAGTATTACTGGAACTCGTGCTCTCGTGTTCGGTGGTAAGATGCACAGTGGGGGGTTAAAAAACGAGAAAATGTACGATTTAGCGCTTATCGAGAGAGTAATGTCTAGTGGTGCTGATGGAGTACTTGTTCCAGCCCCATTTACAGTTCCTGGAGCCTCTCCAGAAAACATCGAAAAAGTTGTCTCACTCGCCGAGAAATACGACGCTTTAGTTATGTGTACTATCGGGACATCCCAGGAGGGGAGTCCCAAGGAGGTTATTAGGAGTATAGCGTTACACTCCAAAGCCTGTGGATGTGATATTCACCACATAGGCGATTCAGGTTACTCTATGGGCGTCGCTATACCGGAGAATATTTTGGAGCTCTCACTTGCAGTTAGAGGCGTTAGACACACATATAAGAGAATATCAATGTCCCATCTGAGGTGAGTAGAGTTGAAGTTGGTCTTGGCATCCCATGGAGGTCTAGGATGCGAGATGATAAGGGCGGTAGCTATGATACTCGGAGTCTCTGTGCTAGAGAAGGCTAAATGTGTAGAGTTACTAGAAGGCGAGAGCCTTGAAAACTACTATGAAAAATTGTCCAAGAGTGTGGACGGGGAAACAATTGTTCTATGCGACTTGTTTGGTGGGACTCCCAGCAGAGCCGCACTTATGCTCTTACAGGAGGGTAAAGTCAAAGCAGTACTAACAGGCTTCAACATGGCCATGGTTATTGACTTACTATCTAATGGAGCCTCCAGTGCAGAGGACGCTGCGAAAAGCGCTAGAGACGCTGGCTTGCAGGGCATTAGGGCATTCATAGGCCCTAGCCTAAGTGAAGTTACGGAGAGCCCAGGGGAGTCTTTTTATCGAAAAAATAAAGAGCAGATTTAACAGGTGAAGTATGTGTCTATGCAACAGAAGAATATTTTCATTAGAATAGATGACCGCTTTATACACGGTCAAGTGACTGCTGCCTGGACGAAAAAAGTTGGAGCTACATCTATATGGGTTGTAAATGACAAAATTGCAGGAAACCCAGCCCTCAAACAGCTCCAGATAATGCTAGCACCTCCAGGAGTCTCTGTCGCTGTTTTGAAAATCGAGGAGGCTGTTGAGAAAATTAAAAACCTCAAAAATAATGAGAAAGTTTTAATGTTATTTGAGAACCCTGTAGACGTCCTGGCATTTCTCGAGAAATCGGGCGTCAAGGTGGATTCTGTCCAATTGGGTCAAATGGGGTATAGAGCTGGAAGAGTAAAAATCGAGAAAACATTCGATATTGGCCCCGAAGACCACAAGGCACTCTTAAAACTGTTGGATATGGGGGTGAAACTCTACTACCAGCAACTTCCAGACTTTCCGCCAAAGCCTGTAGACATGGAGCAGAAGATTAGAAGCCTAAGACTTGGGTGATTAAACTGAGGCTTCGAGTGGGCCTTATAGGTTCTGGCTGGTCTGCCAATGCCCAGGCTTGGGCTTTACGCGCTCTAAGATTTACCGTACGCGAAGACGGGTTCCCTGAAGTAGAGCTCGTACGTGCTATGAGCTCAACTCCCTCGAAGATAGAGTCTTTCGCTAGACAGTTTGGCTTTAAAGAGTGGACAACTAAGGAGGGGGACTTTTTCAAGGGCGATCTTGATGTCGTGATAATAGCTTCTCCTAACAATACACACGCGTACTACGCGTCGAGAGCCATAGAATCTGGTGCTGACATCATTGTTGAGAAGCCTTTCACAGTAACAGTTGAAGAAGCAAGAGAGATTGTATCTAAAGCCAAGAAGAGTAGGAGGAGAGGCGCAATATGCCTGGTTAGCCGGCTTCTACCAGCCTCTGTGGTTACTAGAGAGTTGATAAGTAGGGGAGAAATAGGGGAGATACGAGAATTCAGAGCTGTCATAGCGCATGCAAAGCACGCTTATGCAGATACACCTTTTGAGTGGCGTATGAGTAGAGAGGTCGCAGGAGGAGGAGTATTTGCCGACCTTGGTGTTCACCCCCTAGACCTCTCAGAAAACCTTACTGGGCTTAAGGTAAAGCGGATATGGGGTAGGACATATACACTGGTAAGTGAGAGGTTTGACCCACGCGTAGGGCAAAAAGTGAAAGTAGACACTGAAGACGTGGGGTTTGCAGTACTCGAGTTTGAGAATGGTGGTGTCGGTAGCATTGAAGCCTCTAAGGTTTCACCAGGCTTCGAGGAGCAAATGAGGATAGAAATTCACGGAGACAAAGGAGGTATCCGCTTCTCAATAACTGAGCCCCAAACGATCTATATTTTTAAGAGGGGAACATCTAGAGTCGAGAAAGTAACGAGGGGTTTTGAGGATATTTACCCGTGGCTTATATGGCCTGCACCTAAAAGTTTTGAAGGCTGGGTTTATGCCTACCTTATTCTACACAAGAACTTCATCGACAATGTTTCAGGGCTCCGGGAGAGCACTGTACCAACCTTGGAGGATGGGCTCCGGAGCCAAGTCCTTCTAAGTAGTTTCTACGAATCAAGCACAAAGGGAGAACCTATCGATCTAGAGTAGATCCACTATACTTTTCTTGATCTTCTCGAAGGAGCTCTCGCTAACGAACTGTGCTAGTCTTTCATAGAATACCCCCTCTTCTGGATTTGATAGATAACCAAGGTACCCGTTTGTATATGAGAAAAGTAGAAGGTTTTTAACACCTTTCTTTTCTGCAACCTCGGCCAGCTCCTCATAGACGTTCATGTGAACCTCAAACGGCACTGTTACAATAGAAGTATCCTCCATCCTTAGAAGTTGAAGCCGTGCAATATCTCTTGAAGGGTAGCCCGGACAGTCTATTAACTTGCTGAGCAACATTAAGCCTTCGTGCATAGATTCGCGAACTCTGTTGCTCCCTGTAGCCGGTAACTCAGACTTTAAAGTTGAGAGTATTTCCTCTGGGTTGGTTAGTTCAGCCTCTACTTCTTCGTACTTGTAAGATATATCGCCGGATAACGTCGTGCAATTTTCAGGCTTGGCTTCGATCTGGTCAGCTAGCAAGTAGCCGATCCTCCGGGCTTCATCAAACGTCTGTGACTTACGCGTGAAACGCGTAGAAATATTGCCGGCTGCACCATTGAAGAAAAGAACACCCTTTAAAACACTAAGTGATTTCAGACGTTCAACAGTGTAGCCGATGAAGTCAGAAGAGATTAAGAGGTTTTCGGGCCCCAGTACAGTGGGGTGGATACCTGTATTGAAGAGGAGAATTTCCGAGGAAGTAGTTGTAAAAATCAATGAGTATGCGGGCAGTGTCTGGTATCTCATGGGATTATTCCTGTCTGTAGCTACACCTTGAACTAAAGACTTGCAAAGGTATATAGAGCTTGGCTGGACAGGATTGGTCTCTGAGAATAAGTTTTCGATTACACCTAGGAAGTGCGAATAGGAGTCAGGATCGAAAACATCTTCGCAGAATGTAAGTAGAGGGGATCTAAACAGTGTGGCTGGAGCAGAGTGAGTGTGTGTTGCCGAAATAATCAGGATGTTGTTGCCAAACGTCTGATTAGCAATTCTTAAAATATCTGAGTACATTTGATTGTCAACTCCTAGGAGGTCTAAGCTGACAGCCACTACTAGTCTTCCGGAGTCTTCTATGATTACTACCCTTGCAAATATGTCGTCGTGCACTCCTTGAGACTTCCCTGTTCGCGTAATATACCCGGCCAGGGGATGCCCTACGGGGTTAGGCGGCGTGATAGGTTTCTCGGAGAAGCAAGCCCTCGGCATCCCCGCTACCTTGTGACGGCTTTCGTCAGGTAGCGTGGCGCGTCTATTGGTCTCCCGAGCTCTACGCCTAGCCTGTACGCGAGGAGCTGGAGTGGGATGGCGTAGGCTATTGGGGCTAGGTGCCGCTCGGCTGGCGGAGTGGAGATAACGGCTAGTCTTTCGCTCTTGATTTCCGCTAGTCTCCCGTCGCCCTCGAAGCCCACGGCTACTACTGACGCCCCTGCCTCGGCGGCTGACTGTATTAGGGGGTACGTTGCCTCTGCCGAGAGCTTCTCGACGGGTACTATGAAGCCCGTGAAGAAGCCCTCCTCTACGAGGACGAAGGGGCCGTGCTTGAACTCTCCGGCCTCTACGCCTTCGGCGTGGAAGTAGGCCGCCTCTTTGAGCTTCAGGGCGGCCTCTAGGGCTAGGGGGTATGTTATACCCCTGGAGACCACGTACCCTCCCCTGCACCCCCTTACCAGCTTCACTGCCTGCTTTGCCTCTTCGTCTACCCTTGGGAGTGCTTCCGCGAGGCGGAGTGCCGCCTCCCTTGCTGAGGATACTTTCTGGGCGTACGTGCTTGCGTCGGTCTTGCCGGCCTCCCTGGAGGCTCTTAGGGCAACGAGGTAGAGTAGCAACAGCGTCGACGTGAACGTCTTTGTGGCTGGGACTGCGAGCTCGGGGCCGGCGGCTATGGGTAGGTAGACGTTTGACAGCCTCGCAAGCCTGGAGCCTATGTAGTTCGTTACACCTAGTATTGTCGCGCCTCGGAGCTTCGCCTCGTACAGCGACGAGAGCACGTCGCCTGTCTCGCCTGACTGCGAGATTGCTACGACTAGGCTCCCCGGGCTTACGTTCTCGACGTAGTAGAGGGGGAACTCTGCAGCGCTGGTGACGACTGGGCTTATGCCCACAAGCTCCGAGAGGTAATACGATGCGACCATACCTGCGTGGAGGCTTGTCCCGTTGGCTATTATGTAGACATCTTCCGCGCCGAGCACTAGGCGTGCGGCGAGCTGGAGGTACTTCTCCTGGACGCTGCTCAGCGTCCTCAGGAGGGCGTAGGGGGCTTCGTACACCTCGCGTAGCATGTGGTGCTGGAAGCCGCCCTTCTCCACGAGTGAGGGGTCTACATCTACGGGGGACCCGGGTTTAAGCGGGGCTTCCCTACCCTCCTTGAATACTCGGACTCCCTCCCTGCAGAGTAGTGCTAGTTCGCCTGGCTCGATGGCAACGTAGCTGTCCGCGAAGCCGTAGAGGGCTGGCAGGGTATTTGTTATGTAGAGAGTGTTGCTCGACAGCCCTATGTACAGGGGTGTAGCCTGGGTGAAAGCTCCTATGCACTCTGCGTCTCTGTCTAGCACTGCTACCGCGTAGAACCCTTCCAGGGCACCCTGGAGGGCTTTAAGGGCCTCGGTGAAGCTCCTGTCTTTTTCGAGCTCCTCCTCCACGAGGTGCGCCGCTACCTCGAAGTCGCTTCTAGACTGTAGTCTGTGGCCTCCCATTACTACCCTGTCCTTGAGCCTCTCGTAGTTGCTTATCGCGCCGTCCCCAGCAACAGCCACTCTCTGCCTGCAGTCGGCGAAGGGGTGCGTGTTCTCGGCTGTAGGCCTCCCGTGTGTAGCGTAGCGGGTATGGCCCAGTGCTATGCTGCTAGTCAGCCTGTCTAGGCCCAGCTTCTCTGCGACGTAGTCTACCCAGCCGGCGTCCTTGTACACTTCCAGCACGCCGCCCTCCACGACTGCTATGCCGGTGCCGTCGTAGCCCTTGAAGCGCATCCTCTTCAGGCCCTCGAGGACGCTAGGCACTACATTAGCGCCGCTCCTGCTTACTGCCCCGAAGAGGCCTCCCATGGCTACTCACCGTATACTTCCACTCCCCCGACGATTGTCTTGACTACTCTTAGCTTCTCGTCTAGGAGGACGAGGTCTGCCAGGTAGCCGGGCGCTATGACGCCCAGCTTGCCCCCTAGACCTATGCTTAGGGCTGGCGTAGTAGAAGCCATGCGAACGGCGTCAGCGAGGCTGAAGCCCAGCTTCACAATGTTTGCGACTGCCCTGTCCATTGTGAGCGTGCTACCGGCAAGCGCTCCTGTCTCAGCAAGCCTCGAGACGCCTCCTCTAACTACAATTTTCAGGCCTCCGAGAGTGTACTCCCCGTCGGGTAGCCCTGTCGCGGCGACAGCGTCTGTTATCAGGACTGTGCGACCCGGGCCTGCTACTCTCGCAACAAGCCTGGTTGTAGCAGGGTGTAGGTGGATTAAATCGGCTATCATCTCGATGAACACGTTTGGCTGCTCTAAGAGCGCGAAAGCTACTCCCGGCTCGCGGTGGTGGAAGTGTCTCATCTGGTTGAAGATGTGGTTGGCCTTTGAGGCGCCTGCTAGCACGGCTCTAACAGCATCCTCGTAGGTCGCATCTGTGTGCCCCAGGCCCACGGTGATACCCATCTCCACGGCGCGCCTTATGAACTCGGTGGATCCCGGGAGCTCGGGCGCGACCGTGACCTGCTTGATGTGCCCCCTTGAGGCTCTGTAGTACTCTGAGAGCTCTGCGGTTGAGGGCTCCCTGAAGAAGCGGGGATCCATTGCGCCCCTCATCTGCGGGTTCAGGTAGGGGCCCTCTAGGTGTATTCCGAGTATCCTCGCGCCAGACCCGGGCTCCTGCCTCTCGATTGCCACAGCAAGTTCAGACGAGGCCTTCAGCAACACCTCGTGGGGTGCCGCGACGAGGGACGCCAGGAACCCTGTTACCCCGTGCCTCGTAACCTCCTGAGCTACTCTCAGGGCGTCTCCGGAGCTCGCGAGCGTGAAGTCTACGCCTCCGTAGCCGTGAAAGTGCGTGTCTACAAAGCCGGGGGCTACTGTTAGGCCTGACGCGTCTACGGTCTTGTCGCCCGTCAGGTTACTGCCCACGTCGCGTATTACCCCGGACTCTATCGCAATATCCTTCTCGCCTAGATCTAGAAAGGGTGTTAGGACTCTGCCCCCTCTAACTATAACCCTCATCAAGTGTTGTTGCGACAGCAGTGCTGAAAAAGTTTCTGTAACAACGGTACTTATGCCCCCGCTACTGGTTGGCTAAAGGCATATCTTTGGGTTCAAGGCTATAGCAGTGATGCGGGTGAAAGGCGTAGTCGCGTCTCCTGGCATAGCTATCGGTAAGGCCAATGTGCTTAGGAAAGTAGACGTACTAGCCGTCCCCCTCGAGGCTAGGGCTGTAGACGTGGGAGTGGAGTCCGAGAGGCTCCGGAGGGCTGGAGAGGTGCTCGCTGGAAAGCTCAGTGCCTTGAAGGAGCTCCTCCCGAAGCAGGAGCAGGAGATACTCGAGGCCCAGCAACTCATGCTAGAGTCTCTCGTGTCGGAGGCCCTCGAGCTAGTGTCCCAGGCTGGCTACTCCGCAGCATACGCTGTCAGGAGCGTCTATGAGAAGTATAGCGAGATGCTCAAGCAGGGCAGCGAGCTGTTCGCGCTGCGGGCCCAGGATCTGCGGGATCTAGCGTCGAGGCTCGTAACACTACTACAGGGTGCTGGAGCAGAGCAGTACGGAGCTGGGCTAGAAGTGGCGATTGGAGACGAAGTAGACCCCATAGAGTTCCTCGAGCTCGTAAACCGGGGGCTTAGGGGGCTTGTCACGAAGAGCGGCGGCGTGACGTCACACGTGGCTATACTTGCGAGGCTCAAGGGGGTGCCGTACCTCATCGTGAGTAGCCTCGACCTGGACGCTGTAGCCGAGGGCTCGCAGGTGATCGTCGACGCGTTAGAAGGCTACTTTATCGCAGACCCGTCTGGCAGCGACTTGGAGAAGTACGCTAGGCTTGCCCAGCAGTACAGCAAGCTTCTCGAAGTCTTCGCCAGCGAGGCTAGGCTGGAGGCTCTTACCCTCGACGGCCACCGCGTCAACGTCTACTGCAACGTGGGGAGCTTCGAGGAGCTGCGTATACTCGACCAGTACGGCTGCGAGGGGGTTGGGCTCTTCAGGGTAGAGTTCGCCTACATGGCGCGGTCTACCCCGCCGAGCGAGGAGGAGCTCTACGAGCTCTTCTCGAAGTCTGCACAGCTCATGGGTGGTAAAGCCCTGACGGTCAGGGCGCCGGACATTGGGGGAGACAAGCCTGTCCCGTTCCTGGAGCTCCCGCGCGAGCAGAACCCCCAGCTGGGGCTGAGGGGTGCTAGGCTACTCTTCAAGTACAGGGAGGAACTCCTCCTGCCGCTCGTGAGGGCTCTACTCAGGGCTTCACGCCACGGCAGGCTTAGGCTGATGCTGCCCATGGTTAGTGCGGTAGAAGAGGCTGAAGAGTTCAGGCGAGTAGTCGAGGAGGAGAGGGAGAGGCTCGAGGCCTCAGGGGTGAGCACCGGGAGGCTTGAGCTGGGCGTCATGGTCGAGACGCCTTCTAGTGCGCTCCTCGCGGGGAGCCTAGTCTCGAGGGGCGGTCTCTCCTTCATAAGCTTCGGCACGAACGACCTCACGCAGTACGTCCTGGCTGCAGATAGGGGTAACAGCCTCGTAGCGTACCTCTACGACGAGCTGAGCCCCGCGGTCTTGAGGCTTATAGCCCAGGCTGTTAGGCAGGTCAAGGGTAGGGCCGAGATAGAGGTATGCGGCGAGATGGCTTCGAGGCCCCTAGCGATCCCAGTGCTCCTGGGCCTGGGGGTTGAGAGCCTAAGCGTCGCCCCCCAGTTCGTAGGTAGGGTGAAGTACGTCGTGAGGAGGCTTAGAGTAGAGAACATCAAGAGGGAGGTTGGGGAGCTTCTAGAGTACGCCGAGGGGCCGGGCGACGTCAGGGAGTGGTCCAAGAAAGTCCTCGACGAGAGCGGGGTAGCTGTCTACGAGTAGGGCTACTTGTCCTGCTCCGGGAGGACTTCCAGTAGGAGCTTCGTGAGGTGCTCGATCGCCTTGTCCTCGTCCGGCCCCTCGGCTACAATCTCTATCTCGTCCCCCATGTCTATGCCTAGCGACAACAGCTGGAGTATGTTCTTCGAGTCCGCGGACTTGCCGTTCTTCCTCACAACTATCCTCGAGGAGAAGCTCTTAGCGTTCTGGACGAAGATGGCTGCCGGCCTGGCGTGGAGCCCGCTCTTGTTCACAACCTTCAGCCTGACCTCCCGAGTCATCACAGTAAGGGGACGGTGCAGCCTTAAACGCTTTTCTCAGTAATCTTTAATAGAACTTCATGGAGGGTTTCTACGTTGCTGTCAGTCTCAAGTACCTCCTGACGGCGTGCCTGAGGACGGGATCCGGTATGCGGTAGCCTCCCTCAGTCTTGCTGAGAAGCCCCATGTCTGAGAGGTTTCTAAGTATGTTGCTGAGGGTGTTCCTGGGTATCCTGCCGAGCTCCGCCTCGACGAACCTCAGTATCTCCGACCACCTCGCCTCCCCCCTCTCTGCGACAACTTTCAAGACAGCCGCGTACCTCGGCCTCGCCGCCGCAAACACCCGTAGCGCGTGCTCCAGCTCCTCGTAGGCGAGCCTTGCTGCAGCGCCGAGCACTGCTCTGGGATCCTTTAGCCCTAGCCTGGTATATGAGTAGCCGAAGTAGGCGAGCCAGCCTATGATGCCGTCGAAGAGCTCTAGGGCTTCCTCTATGGCGCTTAGAGGGGGCTCAACGCCCTCCTGCTCGAAGCCTCTGACGAGGAACTCGCGGGCTCTATCCGGACTTAGGGGCTTAAGCCTCACGTTGTAGAGCGGCCTCCCGTAGAGCGGCGCTGAAGGGTCGTTCACCCTCAGGAACTTGTACATCAAGCCGACCTGCGAGCCCGATAGTATCACCCTGACGCCCACGTGGTCGTAGAGGTATGCGAGCAGGTAGTCGAACCTGTACCTAGACCTCCTCAACTCCTGGGCCTCGTCGAAGACCAGAATCCTCCCCTCCAGCGACTCGAGGACTCTAACAAGCGTCCTGTAGTCTCTGCGGCGGAACCTGACGCCGAAGCCCCCGACCTGAACCCCCTCCACGGCCTCTGCTAGCTCTCTAAACCACGGCTTCGAGCTCAACTCGCCCTCGAGGATGTACAGGATGTCGCTCGCAGAGATCATCCCGCTGGGCAACAGCCTGCAGTCGAGGAATACGTAGCTGGCGCCCATGTCATTCAGCGTAGTCAGAATCAGGGAAGTCTTCCCGTACCTCCTGAGCCCTGATACAACTACGAGCTTGGACGCTCCTAGCCCTCTCTTGAGCTCGTCAATCTCCTCCTCCATGTCGAAGAAGTCTTCAACTCTCCTCTTGGGCTCGGGATCGAAGTAGCCCATGAAGTTACCCCCCTAACCAAGTTACCCCCCTAACTAAAATACTTTACCACTGAACACGGGGGTTCTAGGAATCTCCACAGTAGGCAGGAGGCTGGGGAGGGGCGCTACTATCAGTAACGGATTTATCAGGCTATAGTCCCTCAACACTGGGGTGTTGAAGTGAGGCTCG
The DNA here is from genome assembly GCF_014876775.1 of Infirmifilum lucidum. Lineage (NCBI taxonomy): Archaea > Thermoproteati > Thermoproteota > Thermoprotei > Thermofilales > Thermofilaceae > Infirmifilum > Infirmifilum lucidum. The sequence goes on from NZ_CP062310.1 coordinate 350,410, forward strand.
GCAGACTCGTTGGGAGGATTGGGCATATATACCGCATAAGGAGGCGGGTAGGGCACATATATAAGCTGGAGGGGTCTAGGCGTGGCTGTAAGGGTGAAGCTGAGAATAGCCAGTCGTAAGGGCAGAGAAGTCGCTACTTCAGCCCTCGTGAACTCCGGCTTTGAGGCAGAGACCCCTCAACTCTTAGTGCCGAGGAGGGTGGCCTACGAGCTGGGGCTCTGGCCTCCCCCTGTCGAGGCAGTCCTCGTGGAAGTCGGGACTGCAGGCGGCCCCGTTAGAAACTACCTCATACCCAGGGCCGTGCATGTGTATGTGGAGGCAGGAGGGAGGACAGTAGGGCCTGTTGAGGCCGACGTGATGGTGTCTGACCACGAGTACGAGGTCTTGATAAGCGACGTGCTCGGGTCAGAGCTCGGCATAGTGATACTGGATCTCCGGGGCAAGTGGAAGTTCAGCGATGAAGAGGCTGTGAGGGAGACTGAGGAGCCGCAGTACTGGTTCTAGGGAAAATCCGACTACCGTCGCCTGGGCGAGCCCTTGTGGCCGGAAGCCCGCCCTCTAGGCAGGGGATATCACGGGGTACGGCATAGGCTTGAGTCCCACGCCTAGCTCGCTGTTTTGAAACAGGTCTGGGGTCAGGGACGTGGGCGCCTTTAACTTTGTGGTTGGAGCTCCCAACTAGGAGGAGCCGGGTTTCTTCTCCTCTCCCCGCTTCTCTGTCTTCTCAGCCTCCCTAGCTTTTTTCCACGCGAACCCCACCATCATCGCCGCGTACATGTGCAGCTTCCACGCCTCCGGGTACTCCCCGTACTCCATTACGGCCTTCCTCGCGAGGTTCAAGAGCTCGTACGCCTCGTCCAACGAGAGTTCATCCTTCTCACTCTTGTCTAGCAAAACCTTCAACCTCTCCCACTCCTCTTTTGTGAACGGGTTCGACACTGCGAGTCTCATGAGGTTCCTGGCCTCTGTAGCTATCATCTCGGCCGCCTCACGCCTTAGAACACCTTCTGAGACAAAATACTTCATTAGGAACTCTTGGTAGCTAGTGAAAGCGTATGCCAGTCTCTCGATCTTCCCGGCTAGCCTCCCTTCCACGTCTGCTATTCTTTTGTTTAGCCTCCCCTCGACTTCTACGATTCTCTTGTTTAGCTCATCCTTAGCTTCTGCAATCCTCTTATCCAACTTCTCCTCGACGCCTGTTATCCTCTCTCCGAGCCCTGCTATTTTACCCTCGAAGCCCGTTATCCTACTTTCGAGTCCTGTTACCTTGTTCTCAAGTCCTACTACCTTATTTTCAAGTCCTATTATCTTGTTTTCAAGATCCCCGAGTCTTCTGTCTTGCTCTTGGAGCCTGGACTCTATTACCGCGAACTTCTTGCCCATTTGGTAGGAGAGCCTGGAGGCTGTTACGGCAAGGCCCACTAGTGTGGCCGCTGTTGAAGCAATAGTCGTCAAGGCCTCGAGAGACAGCACAGCACCTTTCAATGCTGTATGCTGTGGAGAAGTATATGTATATTCCCACTCTTAGTCCCCTCTTTACTAGCCGCCTCTGGGCCTGGCTGTCCGAATATCTGGAGAACCTCGGAGCCGCCCTTGTCGGGACATTCCAGCGGCGCTTAGAGCTAAGTACGTGTTCTTTATGCCCGCGGGTGTATATGCCCGCAGAGCGCTTCCAACATACACCCGCCTGGTGCTCCACGGAGGGCCGTGAAGCCCAGGTATTTATATAAGCACTCACCTTGGATACTTAACAGGGCACAGGCGGGATGCGGGACGAGGCGCTCAGGTGGCTCAGCGAGGCTGAGTGGGATTACGAGACTGCTACAATACTGCACCGCGAGAGAAGGTACAACGCGGCCGCCTTCTACGCGCACCAGTCAGCTGAGAAAGCCGCGAAGGCCCTCCTCTACTACGTGAATGAGGCGCCTTGGGGCCACAGTATCAGGGTCTTGCTGGAGAGGTATTTCGCGAAGACCGGCATCAACTCTGACCAAGAGCTGCTCTCCTGCGCCAGAGAGCTCGACATTCACTACGTTCCTTCGCGATACCCGAACGCGCACCCGGCTGGGACTCCGCACGAAGCCTATGATGAAGAAATGTCTAGGACAGCCCTCGAAGCCTCTATGAGGATCCTGAACTTCGCGAGGCGGGTCATCCGTGGCGGGCGAGACTGAGTCCCTGGAGGGGCTCGTAAAGCTCCTCGTAGAGAGTTTACCCGTGAAGGCGATAATCCTGTTCGGGTCGCGGGCGCGTGGCGACTGGATTCCGGGCAGCGACTACGACCTGCTAATCATAGCAGACTTTAAGGAAAATTATCTCGCCAGGCTGAGGCGCGTCCTCGAGATCCTCAAGGACGTCAAACTGCCGGTAGAACCACACCCCTATACCCTCGAAGAGGCGCTGAACATGCTCAGCAGGGGCAACCCGCTGATAGTCGACGCTATGGAGGAGGGGAGAGTGTTGTACTCGAGCAGTGAACTGGACGTACTGGTGGGCAAATACCGAGAGCTCAAGGAGAGGGGGCTCGCGAGGACGAGCACTACAATAGTAGTGCCCCCCTGGCAGGACGAGGGCTCTCCAAGCCAGTAGGGCTAAGGAGTGAAACTTGACTTCACTGCTCCAATGCTTGCGACCAAAGCCCTTCTTTAAGTCGGAGATGTTAGAGAAAAGTGTCTGGCTTAGTACTCTCTGGCCACGAGTGGAAAGCCCCAGTAAGTAGCACGCTTAGAGCTCGGCGTGGTGACGCCGGTTCCACGCAGGCGGGGTTCAGCGAGAGATGGGAGAAACAAGGGGCTGCAGGGCTGATTCTGGCTACCGTGCTCAAAGCATTAGTGGCAAACCTTTAACCAGCCTCCCTGTAACCGGGTCTACTCTGAAGCCCATCTGCTCGAGCACCACAACGCCGACAATAGGCGTCGTGCCTTCAGGTCTCCCGATAACAGGGCATTCAGCTATCCTGTCCTCGATCTGTACTATAGCCAGCCCGTATAGCGTGAGCTTAGCCCTCCCCCCGGCTACCTCGCCCTCAACCTCCCTCAAGAAGACCAGGCCTAGTTTCCCAATAATGTCTCTGGGGAGCGCCGGGTAGGTAGCGCCAGTGTCGACTAGAGAGTCGGCCTTAACTCTCCTAACACTAGTTTCTGGGAGCTCGCCGCTAACCCACCTCACGTAGTCAACAGCATTGTAGAATACCGTCTTTACCCTAACGTGTCCCATTACTCAATACAGCCTAAGCAGACCACTATTTTAAACTTTCACACCTGGCAGTGTGTAGTCGACGCCTAGCCCTCGAGTCGGGCTATCGGTTGTAGCAACAATGCTGGCTTCAATCGCAGGAGCATGATGCGTTGCGTGCTCCAGACGTCCTATAGGAGGGGCATTAGGTATATTAGCTGTCGAGGCGGGTATTAGAGCGATGCTTCAAGGCGTTGTGCCTGCCGCCGGCGAGGGCTCCAGGCTGAGACCCATAACGTTCTCTGTGCCCAAGCACCTCATCCCCTTACTCGGGAAAACTCTAATCGAGCGCGTCATCAGCGACCTCGCCTCGGCCGGCGTGAGGGATATTGCCGTTGTAGTCGGCTACCTGGGCTACATGATCCGCGAAGCCCTCGGGGAGGGCTCCAACAGCGGCGTTAGGCTGAGTTACGTCGTGCAGGAGAGGAGGCTCGGCATAGCCCACGCCGTGTTCAGGGCTCTAGAGGAGGGCTTCCTCAAGGGGCCCTTCATAGTCTACCTCGGCGACAACCTACTCGCGGAGGGCGTGGCGAAGTACCTGGAGGCTTTCCTGGAGGGCGAGAGCGACGTACACATCCTGCTGAGCAGGGTTAGAGACCCATCCAGGTTCGGGGTAGCAGTAGTCAGGGACGGCGTGGTCGTGAGGCTCGTCGAGAAGCCTAGAGAGCCTGTATCCGACCTCGCACTCGTGGGGGTCTACATGTTCAGAGACCCCGACCTGTATGCAAGGGCTTTCAAGAGCCTGAAGCCGTCGTGGAGGGGGGAGTACGAGATAACAGACCTCATACAGTGGTTCATTGACAGCGGCTACAGGGTTACGTACGGCTTCGTCGAGAAGTGGTGGAAAGACGTTGGGACGCCTGAGAGCCTCCTTGAGGCTGTTAGCCTGCTCCTCGACAGCGTCGAGAGCAGGTTTAGAGGGGAAGTCACCGGCGACGTAAACGGGAGAGTTATAGTCGAGGAGGGCGCGGTAGTCGAGGGCAGAGTGTATGGCCCTGCCTACATCGGCAGGGGTGCATACGTGTCTAGAGGCTCAGTCGTGGAGAGCTACACGTCGCTTGAAGCCGGAACGAGGGTCGAGAGCGGCTCCCTGGCCAGGAGCCTTGTCCTCGAGAGAGCCCTCCTCGACACCAGGAGGCTTAGGCTTGTCAACAGCATCGTCGGGAGGGAGAGCGTCGTGAAGTGTTCAAGAGAGCTGTACGGCGATTTCAGAGTCGTTATATCAGACTACAGCTACGTCGAGTTGTAGGTGGAGTTGATGAGGGTTCTAGTTCTAGGCGGTGCAGGGTTCATAGGGAGCAACTTCGTGAGGCACCTCGTCTCCCAGGGGTACACTGTGGCAGTCTACGACGCGCTCACCTACGCTGGGAGGCTCGAGAACATAACAGACCTGGTAGAGGGGGGCAGGGTGGTTTTCCAGAGGGGCGACTTGTGCGACGAGGAGCTCCTGGGGGACTTTGTGAAGAGGTTTGAGCCAGAGCTCCTCGTAAACTTCATCGCCGAGAGCCACGTTGACAAGTCAATAAATGAGCCCTCAAGGTTTATCAGGACGAACATCGTGTGCCACCACATACTCCTGGAGATCCTGCGGAGGCTCGACAAACCCCTGCTCCACGTGTCGACAGACGAGGTATATGGGGATCTCCCCGAGGGGGTCTACGCTGACGAGCTCTACCCCCTCAACCCTAGCAGCCCGTACTCTGCTTCGAAGGCAGGCTTCGACCTCATGCTCAAGGCTTACGGCAGGACGTACGGGCTCAAGTACCTGGTAGTCAGGCCTAGCAATAACTACGGCCCCAGGCAACACCCTGAGAAGCTGATACCGAGGACTGTGATAAGGCTCGTGCTCGGCCTGAAGGCTACAATATACGGTGACGGCTCGCAGGTCAGGGACTGGCTATACGTCGAGGACAACTGCAGGGCCATTGAACTCGTCATGAAGAAGGGCTCCGCGGGGAGCATATACAACATATGTGCAGGCGAGTACGCGACGGTGAAGGATGTTGTCTCGAAGGTAGCTCTCCTCATGGGGAGAGAGCCGTCAGAGTGGGTCGTCCACGTCAGGGGGAGGCCGGGCGAGGACAGGAGGTACGCCATGAAGTGCGAGAGGATCAGGGAGCTCGGGTGGAGGCCCCTCGTCAGCCTCGAAGAAGGACTGGCCAGGACTATCGACTGGTACAAGTCCAACGAGTGGTGGTGGAGGCCCCTCGTCGACGAGTACGTCCTCCGCGACGAGCCATGGGTGGCCCGGAGATGAGGGTGCTTGTTACAGGCGGAGCCGGGCTCCTCGGCTACTGGGTTGCCAGAATCTTCGCGGATAGGGGCTCCCAGGTCTACTCTACATTCCACGAGAAGAAGCCCCCGGATATTGAGGGGGTGGAGTGGCTCCACGTCAACCTGGAGGAGCGGGACTCTGTGGCCAGGGCAGTACAGTTTAGTAGGCCTGAGGTAGTCGTCCACACCGCCGCCTACACGGACGTCGATGGGTGCGAGGTCGACAGGGGGAGGGCCTACAGGGTCAACGTGCTGGGCACCAGGGCTATTGCGAGGCTGTGCAGGGACGTAGGCTTTAAACTCATCTACGTGTCAACAGACTACGTGTTCGACGGGTCTAGAGGCTTCTACAGCGAGGAGGACACGCCCAGCCCAGTGAACTACTACGGCCTGACGAAACTCCTGGGGGAAGAGGCAGTGCTTTCCGCCTGTGAGGGCCCTGTCGTCGTCCGGGTGAGCGGGCTCTATGGCTACTCCCCTGCGGGCAAGAGGAACTTCGGCTTCAACGTCTACGAGGCCCTGTCAAAGGGCCTGGAAGTGAGGGCCTTCTCAGACCAGTACCTCTCCCCCACGTACGTCGTCGAGCTTGCAAAGTCCCTCGAGAGGCTGGCTAGAGCAGATTTCTCGGGCGTACTCCACCTGGCGGGCGAGAGGATGTCCAGGTACGAGTTCGCACTACTAGTCGCCAGGACTGGGGGCTTCAGCGAAGAACGAGTCAGGCCTACAAGCCTGAAAGACGCGAAACTCACTGCCAGGAGACCTGTAGACAGTAGCCTGAACACGGAGAAGGCCAGGGCGCTGGGCCTTTCACTACCAGCTACTAGTGAGTGTGTAAGAATGTTCGTAGAGGACATGAAGAGGTGGCTCGGCTAGTGCCCATAAAGTCCGCCAGGAGGCTCGCTATACCAGATGTGATCCTAGTCGAGAACGCCATCTTCCCCGACGACAGGGGGTTCTTTACAGAGCTCTACAAGAGGACAGACTCCCTCGCCCACGGCATACCCTATGACTTCGTCCAGGTCAACTTGAGCTTCTCCAGGCGCGGCGTCGTGAGAGGCCTTCACTACCAGTTAAAACCCTTCGAGCAGGGCAAACTCGTCACAGTGGTAAGCGGCAGAGTCCTAGACGTAGCTGTAGACGTCAGGAAGGGGTCGCCGTGGTTCGGGAAACACGTCGTAGCGGAGCTCTACCCCGGCTTCGCCCTGTGGATCCCACCAGGCTTCGCGCACGGCTTCCAAGCCTTGGAGGATACCTACCTCTTATACCTGGTCACCAAGGAGTACAACAGGGAGGCAGAGAGGTGCATAAGGTGGGACGACTCAGAGCTGGGCATACAGTGGCCCCTGAGAGAGGAGGTAATTGTGAGCGAAAAAGACTCAAAATGCCCTCTCCTGAAGGAAGCCGAGACAAACTTCAACTACCCCATCTAAACCACTGGTTACACGGCAAGTAAGCATCCCGTGTCAGAGTACCGTTCATAGCCGGTACCCCATTCGCCAGAGGCCAGAGCCCTGTTAGCCTTAGGAAGCCTACTCGCCAGCACCACCCGTAAATCATCGCCGACGTTGAACCGCCGAGAAACATAGCCAGGGTCATACAGTCTTGTACGCTCTACTTTACCACATTGCAGGGTCGACTCCACCCCCAGCCTCTTCACGGCAGCCACACCAAGCGTCGGTTGCATACAGGGCACGTTTATCAGAAGACTTTGGGAAAGTTCATCCGTAAAATTTATATAGAGGGTGTTTAAAGTGTGGGTGTGGGAGTGGTAGTGGGAAGAGTGAAAATTGACAGTAAGTGGAGAGTTGTGCTACCTAGAGAAGTCAGGGAAGGGTTAAAGCCCGGCGACGAGGTTGTTGTCGAGCGTCTGGGGAGCACTATTGTCATGAGGAAGGCCAGTAGGGAGGAGCTTGTCAGGAAGTTCGAGGAGTTGAAGCTGTACGCGGGCAGGGGCGAGAACTGGGACGCTGAGGTAGGCAAGCACAGGTTTGGCGGTGTGAAGCATTGAGAGTCATCGACGCTGACATACTCTCGTACGCCCTACTCGAGAACCACATAGCAACACCCTACGCGAGGCCCATTCTTGTTAGAGCCCTCAAGGGAGAGCTTGAGGCCTATGTCCTCGACACAACCCTACTCGAGGCCTACCACACGCTGTACTGGTACTATAGAGTGCGCCCGCGCAGCGCCGTACTGGAGAAGCTGAGAATAGTAGCCGAGGGGCTAAACATCCTCTGCGCCTCCCCGCGGGGCCTGCTACTGGCCCTAGAGGAGGGCGTCCCCCCGGGAGACGGCCTCCTCGTCGCAACAGCGCTCCAGAACAGAATCCCCATCGTTGTCTCGGACGATAAGCACGTGAAAAGGCTTGCCGGGAAATACGGCCTGATATACGAGAACCCCATCCCAGAGGACGTCAAGGAGAAGATGGGCAAAGCTAACAGCCTACCTTAGCATCCCCTCCCGCCAGCTACTTGCCTCCTCCTGGGTGCGAGAGGAAAAGGGCTGATGGAGGCCCTGCCCAAAAGTTACGAGAAATTTTCGACATCTCGAAGGGCCTCGCGTCGTGGAGGTAACGCGGTGCAGACACCTTCTATCCCCCTCGAGCGGTATTCTAACTACGTCGACCTCTAGCTCAAGCGCCTCGAGTGCCGTGACGCTGGGCAAGCACCTGAGAAGGAGCTGGCTATAGTGTTTAGGACGATGAGTGCGACGTTTGCTTATGACGTAGGCGCGGGCCTGCTGAAAGGTTTTTTAATTTTTAGCGGTATGTCCATTGTATGAGGGAGGAGGCCGTTAGGTGGTTTGAACAGTGTTTGGCTGATTTGAGCACAGCCGAGGATTTGCTAAGGACGGCGCACTACTACGCGGCGGCGTTTTACTCCCAACAGGCCGCCGAGAAGGCGCTTAAGGCCCTCTTAATAGCTAGTGGAAAGGCGGTTAGAACTCATGACCTAGTCGAGATGCTGGACATTATTGAACGCGAGTTAAGAGTCAGCGTAGACGAAATTAGGGCTGACGCAAGCAAGCTGACCATACACTACGTCGTGTCGCGGTACCCAGACGCGGCGAACGCTGTGCCGGCTAGGATTTATAGTAGGGAGGACGCCGAGGACTTATTGAGGAGGGCTAGTAGGGTGGTTGAATGGGTAAGGCGGCATCTGCAGTGAAGAGCCAGGCGGCCATGTTGAAAAGGGCTAAGGCGTTCGTGGAGAAGTTGAAGGAAGAGTTCAAGATCGAGGAGGTCTACGTCGTGGGCTCCAGGGCTAGGGGCGACTACCTGGAGGACAGCGACATAGACCTAGTGATCATCTGCGACGAGATGAAGGGAGTTAGGTACATCGACAGGCTCAACATGATGTCCAAGTACCTAGAACCCGGCGTCGAGTTCCTCGTGCTCACGCGGGAGGAGTGGGAGAAGTCCACGTCGCCCTACATGCTCGAGATGAAGAAGGAAGCCAGGAGGCTGGACGACCTCCTGAGAGACTTGTCCTCTCAGCCCTAGGGTCGCCGCCGACAGCATAATCCTTGTGGTAACACTGTTCTCAATAGCCCAATCATTTCCGAGGAGAACAGAGCCCTTCTCAGCAGCCCAAGATAGCTCTGGATATAGTGTTTAGGACAATGAGTAGCTCGCTTAAGAAAAAGATGCTCGAGTTGCTGGAGAGGGACGTCGAGTTTAGGTACGCGGTGGCGGGGTACCTCGGCGTACTGGAGGTGCTGAAGAGGCTGGACAGCCTGGGGGAGGGGCAGGCCAAGATATGGGAGAACTTGAACAAACTGTGGGAGAACACGAATAAGCTATGGGAGGAAGTGAAGGCTTTGAGAGAAGACCAAAAGAAGCTGTGGGAGGAGCAGGGGAAGTTGAGAGACGATATTGGTAGGTTAGACAGGCATTTAGCCGCGTTGGGCGCTAGGTGGGGTATTATGATTGAGGGGGCTTTCAGAGAGGGCTTAAAGGGGCTGTTAAGCAGGGAGTTTGGAGCTAGTGTCGAAAAGTGGGAGTACATCGACAGGGAGGGCTACGTCTACGGCCGTGAAGCACCCGTTGAGGTCGGTATTGTCGTATCTGGTGGAAAAGTCATTGTAGTTGAGATCTCAGCGCACGTGAAGGCCTCCGACGTGCCGATATTCAAGAGAAAAGCTGAACTTTACGAGAAGGTTACTGGCAGGAAAGTTTCCAAGCTAGTGTTCGTCACGCCCTTCATCGACGACTACGCGAAACAGCTATGCCTAGCCTACGGGATAGAAGTTTATACAGCAGTCTAAACAGAGAACGGTTCAGAAGATTTGCCATCTTTAACACCTGGAGAACTACAGTAGAGAGCTAGAGGGGATCCACCCTGAACATAGCCATTACGGCCTCGTGTAACCTCTGAACCCGCTCGCCCCTGCCGGCACTACTTTGCCGACACGTGCCTGGATATTTCCAGCAGTACCTGGTGGATGCTAGACAGGAGCTTGTACAGGTCGTCGATCCTCTTACTCACTTCATCGATCCGCCTGCTAAACTCAACCGCCAGTGCATCGATCCTCTTGTTAGTCTCATCGACCCTCTTACTCACCTCATCTATCCGCTTGCCGAACTCGACGGTCAGAGCATCGATGCGCTTGTTGGTCTCGTCGATCCTCCTGCTGACCTCGCCCATCTGCCTGCTAAACTCAGCGGTTACAGCGTCGATGCGCTTGTTGGTCTCGTCGATCCTCCTGCTGACCTCGCCCATCTGCCTGCTAAACTCAACCGCCAGTGCATCGATCCTCTTGTTAGTCTCATCGACCCTCTTACTCACCTCATCTATCCGCTTGCCGAACTCGACGGTCAGAGCGTCGATGCGCTTGTTGGTCTCGTCGATCCTCCTGCTGACCTCGCCTATCTCGGCCCTCAACCGCGCCACTTCCTCCCTAACCTCTGCCCTTAATGCCCTCTGCTCCTCGACAATAGTGCCGAGGTACAGGAGGAAGATGTCCTCTGTGCTGAGCTTCTTACCCTCCTTAAGCTTGTCGACAACAGCCCTGACTGCCTCACTCAACGCAGCCGATACAACAGGCTCCACAACCAAACTCCTCCAAGGGGATATAAATGCCTAGCCCTGAAACTGCGGGCTACGGCCAACTTTCGATTGTAATAGCATTAGTAGCTCTGCCTCCCTGAGCGACCCCCTAACCACGTCGACCTCTAGCCCAAACGCCTCGAGCGCCGTGACGCCGAGCACGACTATTTCGTCCACCTCACCAAAGACCACGGGCACTGTCCTACGCCTGCCCATGAGCACAACTCCGGCCTCGCCGACGTCCCTCTCCACGTAGCCTCCGAAAGCCCTGAACCTCCTCCTCTCCAGGGGCTTCACGCCCAGCTTATCGAGTACCGACCTCGGTACCACCGTGTATATGACCCCAGTGTCTACTAAGCCCTCAACCTCAACCACGTCCCCCGGGTTCACGGGGTTATACACCCCAAACCTAACCCTTATGAAGCCCATCATCTCCAGTACCCGTGGTTCGCATATAAGGGCTTCTACGACTAAAAGCCAAGGTAGAACCTTAAAGGACTCTAACTATGCGTTTCAAGCTTTATACACGTCACTGACTTACCCAGCAAACGCCGTCGTCAGCTTTAGTAATATTAGAATATTGGGGGTTGAAAAAAGGTCTATGGATTATGAGGAAAAGCCTTCGGTTGTTGGGAAGCAAGAAGAAGATACCTATGTGTTGACGTTGTTAACTCCTGAAGTTATTGATGAGTTGATTTAGAGGTGTGAGTAACAGTTTTGAAGATAAAGGTTAAGGTATGTTATGGAAGACTAATGAACCTGTCCAATAAGGTTACATCCCCAATAAACTAGCAAGCCAGGCCGCTGCGAAATAGTCAAAACAGGCCTAGAGCAGGTAGAGCTCCGTCTTCTCCAGCTCCCCCGTCCTCGGATTGATCCTCAGCCCAAGCCTTTCCAGTGCCGTTACCCCGAGCAATGCGTCGATACCCTCTGGCAGCTTGAGGTCATCCCACACCTCCACGTCCCCGTATACGACGAGTCCCATAACCTCGATCTCCCCGCCCCCAAACCTAACCTTAACAAGCCTACCATCGGGCAACCTTCTCAGCCTCTCGTGCCTCAACTCAATACCCAAGCCCTCAATTGCCCTAGACGCCGTGATCAAATCGCCGTAAAACCCAGTATCGACTAAGGCCCTAAGCACAGCCTCGCGAGAGACACCGCGAACCTTAACCTCGACAACTACAGAGCCCATTGAGCAGCGGACGTGAACCCAGGATTTAAATCCTATCACACAGAGACTACCACAGTCGCGCCCGGCCTTGTCCACGCGGCTATGTCACAGTCGGGTCTCCTGAGACCCCGTTGCCAAATAAATAGCCTCTCAACGGCCTCCACTACCTCCTCGACAATGGGCAACACCCATCCCGTAGAGGACACGCCCAAATCCCCATAGGAGCCTCCTCAAGCCCAGTCTGGCACACTATAGCCACGGCGTCGAGGACATTCTGCAGGAAGGCGTAGAGCTCCTACCTGAGCGCCTCGCTCCTGGGCGGGTTCAAGCCCCTAGCCCTCCTGGCGCTGTTCAAGGCCTCGGCCAAAACCGCCTTTACCTCCACGGCTCAAAACTCCACGTGTCCTTTTATTTCCCTTGCTACCACCTGCCAGCGAACGTCACCGAGGCGCCCTTACAACTGCTCGTCCTCTGAGCCGGGAGAGGTGAGTGCGCCCGGAAAACTTGGTAGTAAAGGGGGTTACTGTCCCCTAATAGGGCGTTAAGAGGATCCAGGCCCCACGTACGATGGACTCAGGTACTCGCTTCTCAACCCTTCCTCAACGGCTACTTCGTGCAAGCGTTTGTCTCCGGTCATGAAATGTGCGGCGTTGACGTACTTAGCACTAGCTATCTGCAGGGCGTCGGCCTCGTATATGTGGTGTTTTTCGAGGAGCTTCCAGCTCTCCTTGAGGACGCCGATCTTCAACGGGATTACTAGGGCAAGACCCAGCTTTACCATCCTCCTGGCCTCGAGCACGAACCTCCTCCTGGCCAACTCGTAAGCCTCGCCGCTTAGCCTGCCAGAGGCCCTGGCGCGGTCTAGAGCGCCCAGGACTTCGCCGATATTCCATACACTGTAGGATAGAACTAGCTCCCCGGAGTAGGCCTTCAGGAAGACCTCCCTGACTCTACTGCTCCCAGGCTCCCTGACGTACCTCTTCAACACGGCACTGCTGTCAAGATACACTACCTGACCTACCATCCCTCAAAACCCTGACCAGCTCGCTTACTAAGCCGCTTGGCTCCACTGGTTCAAAATCTACCTCATAGTCCTCGGAGCTGACTAGCTCCGATACCGCCCTGAGAAGAGCCTCGCCGAGCAACTCGTCCCTGATAACGTCCTCGAGGAGCCTACTCACCTCCACGCCCCTGCTCCTCGCGTATCTCTTGAAGCTCTCCCATAGCTCCCTATCCACGTAGATGCTGGTCTTTGCCTTAGCCACCTCCACCACCTCCTATACCAATAATACCGATGAAAGTATAAAAAGTTGTCCAAGTAAAGCTAGTAGCTTGCCCCCGAGTTAGACGGCCTTACCGCTATACGGAGATTTTGATAAAAATAGCAACACTCTTCACTTGAGGAATGATAAAATGCGCAGACAAGCTAGAACGTTAAACGGCGAGTAACGCCCCCGTCTTCCCAAGCTGCCTTGTTACCGGGTCTACCTCGAGCCTGAGACCCTCCAGCGCGTCTACTCCGAGAACCTCCGCATCGCCCTCTTCCGCGAAGACCACTACCCGCGTCGCCTTCTCCCCCATACACTCCACCCCTAAACCTCCACCTAGTCACGGGCTTCACGCCTATAGCCTCCAAGCGGCTACGCTTGACCCAGGTATAACTCGAGCCAGTGTCTACAACTAACTCGAGGCCCATGCAAGCCTTCACATCACTGGGGTTGCATATCCTCACATTAGCTATAGTGTGGCCTAGGAGCATGCACCCGTGTAGAGTTATACCCGCTAATTCTAAAGCTTTCCCCCGCGTGGCATGCTGCCTACAGTGCTATAGATCCCCGACCCCCCAAGCCCGAGTTGCCGGGAGTACCGGTACAAAGCAGATAGCTCGGCTGAGCCCTCGACAGCCCTAGACGATGCTACAGGAGTTTAACAGCGCCTATGTTTTCCGTGCCCATGAGCGCCTTAAAGGACATTAGTTTAGAAGAGGCGCCCTTAAACGCGAGAATGCCCGGCTAATTGTTAAACTTCAGGGCATCCCGGGCTAGGAACACGTACATTAGAAGTTCCTTATAAAGCCACGACTCAGAGGAATGCCTGAGGCTCAATAAAAACTTTTTAACTTTTGAGTCTGGATTCCTCGGAGTTAAAGTGGGGCGTGTATACTTAATTCCCGTGGCTTCACCGTTGCACGACCCCCAAGCAGTTAACGAGGTCTTAAACCAGTATGTGGGAGCCCTTGGAAAACACGTTGATAAAGTCTCTAAGATCGTGACTTCTGAAGGAGAACTAAGCAACGTAGGCGTAACCGGCGAAGACCTAGCCCTAGTCGCCGTGCTGACGGGCGGCAGTGAAAACTTGATAGTTAGGGTGTCTGACCTCGCCGGCTATACAGTGCTATTACCCCACAAGACTATGAATAGCTTGCCAGCCTCTCTAGAGGCGTACGCCACGCTAACCGCGTCAGGCAAGCGGTCTTCGCTAATCGTAGAGTGGCCTCCGAGCGGCAAAGTCCTCGACTTCATTAATGCCTGGAGAGCCGCGTCAAGGCTCTCCAGCTTGAAGTTAGGGCTTATCGGAGAGCCCTCGCCTTGGCTGACCTACAGCTCGGGAACCGAAGTTGAGAGCAGGCTGAAAGAGCTCTTCAGCAACATGGAGTTCGTCAGGGTAGATCTCGAGAAACTCTACGAAGAGGCGGGCAGGGTTCCCGACTCAGAAGTTCCAAGTCTAGTTGAGAACGTGTTTAGAGGTGCTACGAGGAGCTCCGTAGCTAGGGAAGAGCTCGTGAAACCTCTCAAGATATACCTAGCTTTAAAGAGCATAATTAGTAGCTACGGGCTAGACGCTATAACGATAAGGTGCTTCGACGTGATTAAAGAGCTAAAGACCACCGCCTGCCTGCCGCTAGCCCTATTGAACTCCGAGGGCTTCACCGCAGGATGTGAAGGCGATCTACCGGCAGTCGTAACAATGTACCTAGCTTCTAAGCTAAGCAACGCGCCTGTCTTCATGGGCAACTTAGCCTGGGCTGAAGGCAATGAAGTTCTAATGGCCCACTGCACCATAGCCTTAAAGCTTACCAGCGCTTACGAGCTAAAAACGCACTTCGAGTCCGGCCTAGGCGTAGGCATAGCTGGTCTCATACCCGAAGGCTCTAGAGTAACTATGGCCAGGTTAGACCCCATAACTAAGACCTTGAGGTTCGCCGTGGGCACGGTAACTTCAGGAGTTCCTTCAAGCACTCAACACTGCAGGACTCAAGTTAGGATAAGACTTGACGCTGACTCGAAGAACTTAACAGAGCATCCTATAGGTAACCACTACGTTCTAGCGTTCAAGGACATTTCGGACAGGCTCAGATACGTCGCTGAAATACTTGGTTTAGCTGCCGATTGATGTATCAGTGTAATAGCCCCCCCCCATCAACGTCTCCTAAAAGTCATTAAAGTCATTCCAGCAAATTCGCTTGACCAAACTTTCTAAAAAGCAACGTCCAATAAAAGACTGGCTAGTACGTTTCCCTAGTAAGCTTCGACGTCAGAAGCCTACCCGCACGCCTGCTCGCCAAGGCCCTGACGAGGTTCACGGAGGTAGACCTTGCGAGCCCGTCCTCGAATATCTTCCTGAGCAGGAGCCCCGCCCACGCGCCGGCCGGGATCCTGTAGGGCACCCTAATCCCGGCGCTCTCCACCAGCCTGTTCAGCCTCATGGCGTACTCCAGGGCCGGCTCGCACTTCAGCTCCTCCGCCAGCCTCCTGGTCTCTCCCGTGGCCCACTTCTTGACCGTGTAGTAGTCGTTCAGCGTGTACAGCTTCTCCTTGTAGACGGCGTGGGCCGCCGCCACCAGTGCCTCGGCATACGTGCTCAGGCTCCTCACCTCCACGCCGCCATACTCCGCCAGGCCCGCGTGCTCCAGGAGCCTCTGGCCGTCCATCAGTATGGCACCGCCCAGGCTCGGGTGCACGTACAAGTCCACTACAGACCCGCCCCTCACCAAGGTCACGCAGTAGGGGTCTTTGACGGCAACCTCAAAGCCCAGGCTGATAAGCCGCTTGGCTGCTTGGACAGCCTGGCCCGCCCTGACGAGGAGGTCTACGTCTGCCGGGACGTACGCTACGGGCTTAACGAGCTTGAAGAAAGCGTAGTCAAGGCCCCTTAAAGCCCCCGCAATGAGCTGGACAGTCCTCACCCTCTCCTTCAGGCTATTCTCCTGCGCCTCCCTCAAATGGTTCTGGACGTTTAAAGCCCTTAAAACGTGGAGGAGGATCTTATTCCTCCTGGCGTGCTCAATAAGGACATCCAGGTCGCCCAGCCGGACACCCCTACCCTCCAGCACGGCGATCAAAGCCTCCTCAACACCTCTCTTCTCTCTATCATCAGCATGTTTCCAAGTACTTATACTCATCTACTCATCATATAAGTAGAAGTCTCCTTTGTAATACATGAGCCTCCCTAATATCTCCTATTTAATTAATAAATCTTTTAGACCCTTAAGGAAAACATATAATGCCTCTCTGAAGGATTTCCTCTTCAAAATATAATTTGCCAATGTTCGTTCTTTGATAGCTAAAGCCATAGCTATCAAATTTAATTCTTTCTCACTTAATTCATTATAAAATGCTGAACACATCGCATGCAATGTCTTTATTTCTCTATCTATACTGAAAATAAATTTATCGAAGGAAAAATCCTTTGAAAAGGTTAAGTTCGAGTCATGAGCTCTATAAAAAGGAGAAGTTTCTTCTACATATTTTGTTCGAAATTTTTTTAGACAAACAAAACCTAACAACCAATCTTCGTAAATCCAATCGTAATATCTTGAAGTTAGATATCTATATGAGATATCTATATAATAATTGGCTACTTTTCTAGAAATTAAAATACTACTTATATCTATATAATTACCTTTGATTATCTTTTCAGGTTTAAGATAATCCTTTGGTACTCGTACTAGCTTTCCGATTACAACGCCATTCTTATCAAATACTGTAGGATTTGTGAAGCAACAGTCATAATTAACGCAATTTTCAACCATCTTTGAAATATAGTTAGAGGGATATATGTTGTCATAATCTAAGAAAAAAATTAGGTCACCGGAGGCTAATTCTAAACCTTTTAACATAGCTCTATAGGCGGACATATGTCTATGAACATAAATTTTTAAATCGATATTTTTAGATTGAAACTTGAAATTTTTAAGCCTTTCCAGGATTTCATCAGTTTCAGACCCACGATCATAAAGTAATAACGTTTCTATCTTACCTTTAAAATCTTGTGAGTCAATTGATTGAAGTGCATCGAATACATAGTTATTTGGATTATAAGTTCTTATAATAATTGAAATTTTCTGAAAATCACCTTCCATTATTAATCACCCTGAATTACTATATATTATCTTTGGCTTTTATAAATAAGTAACTTTGAATGGTAAAGCCAAAGCATATCTTCACATTAGCTATGGTGTGGTTTAACGATGAACACCTAATATAAAAATCGCATTTACAACTTTTAAAGCTTTCCATACTCTTCCCTCATACGACACATTCTATCTGCCGGTTCAATTCTGTAGCATATTCTAGGGC
This sequence comes from Infirmifilum lucidum, assembly GCF_014876775.1. Lineage (NCBI taxonomy): Archaea > Thermoproteati > Thermoproteota > Thermoprotei > Thermofilales > Thermofilaceae > Infirmifilum > Infirmifilum lucidum. The sequence goes on from NZ_CP062310.1 coordinate 367,719, forward strand.
TGGCTTATATTTTAGCTCCTCTGCCAATCTTATGGTTTCACTTGTAGCCCATTTTTTGACAGTATAATAATCATTTAGTGTGTATAACTTTTCCTTGTATATAGCGTGAGCAGCCGCTATTAGGGCTTCAGCATAAGCGCTCAAGCTTCTTATCTCTATACCCTCATATTCCATTAAGCTCGTATGCTCTAAGAGCTTTTGACCGTCCAATAATATGGCACCACCTAAGCTTGGATGCACATATAAGTCTACTATAGACTCGCCCCTTACCAAAGTTATACAATAGGGATCTTTAACTACAACCTTATAGCCTAAACTAATAAGCTGCTTAGCCGCATAAACAGCTTGACTCGCCTTGATAAGAAGGTCTATATCTGCTGGAACATACACTACAGGCTTAACAAGCTTAAAGAAAGCATAATCATAACCCTTTAAAACCTTTGTGATGAGCTGAACTGTCCTTACTCTCTCCTTTAGACTATTCTCCTGTAACTCTCTCAAAGAATTTTGAATGTTTAACACCCTTAAAATCTGAAGAAGAACCTTATTCTTATTGGCATATTCAATGAGAACTTCTAGGTTATTTAACTGAACATTCTTACCATCCAACATAGCAATCAAAACCCCCTCAACACTATCCATCGAACCCACTTTAGCAAAAACAAGAGTTTAGAAGGGAAAATTCAAGCAGAGATGCTGAAAACCTACTAGCCATCTATATATTACCCAACGACTTTCCCAACTTATGAACACTGCTTTACTAAGTCATATAAGATTCTAGCAGACTCCGCTACAGTCTTTCCCGTCGTATCTATTACTTGTGCATTTATAGCTTTAGCTATTTTATCGTACAGCTCAAGCTGCTTAACTATGAACCCAGAACCCACATCATTCCTCCTCTTAGCCAGCTCGGCTTCAGACGCCCTCACATAAACTTTAACACTCGCCTTCTCCGACAACGCTAACAGGAACCTCGCCTCCAAACTCCTCAAATAGCTTACGTCTCTTGTAGTAAGTGAAACCCAGACTATGAAGTCAGGCAAATACCTCTCAGCTATCACACAATAGCCGAGCAATCTGGGCAAAATAAACCTTGAAAGAATAACTGGGATAACGGACGCGAACTCCAAGAGCTGCCACAACCTCCTCATCTTCCGGGGAATAGAAATATTGTAGTACGGGTTGTCGCGGCCCCTAAAAGCCCAAAACCTGGACAGAAAAACGGCAAGCAAGGAGGCGAGCGTGTGGGTGCCCCTCATCCAGGAAACTCTAACCCTAAAACCCCTCCGGGTAAGCACTTCAGCGAGAACCCTGGCCAAACTACTCTTACCAGAGCCATCGGGGCCAAAAAGGCAAATTATCATATTCCACCATCTTGTTACCTATTCCTTTAGCAGCCAATAACACAAAGACTTCAAAACAGACTGTCAAAGAATGAGGTCTTCAGTTTGTAAAGACGTAGAGACTGCATGCCTTCATATCTGACCATTTCAAAGCATTAGTGATATACCCAAACTATTCAGGAGAAATATTTCTAGCGCTCAAAGACTAGAAATCCACTTGTAATTCTTCCACGAGTTTTACGATCTTTTTATCCACATATTCATGGAGCTTCCTGATTAAGACTAAGTACGGTATCGCTAGATGAAGGGGTATTCTGACTATTGGCGCCCTGTATAAATCTATATCTTCGCCGAGTATGGACAGTATTTTTCCCATCCTTCTACCCATTAAGTATGCTTTATATTGAGAGTATATTAACTGTTTGCATTCTTTGGCTGGAATACCATAGCATGCCACTGGTGAAAAGCTTCTCAGTGCCAAGAGGCTGACTAAACCTTTGAGCCTGCTATTCGAGATATGGCTCAATGCTATTAAGCCTCTGAAGCCGAGATATATTTGCAGAGGCTTAACTTTTCCAAAAGTGCTTCCTCTATGGTGTTTTGCCGCAACGATGGGCAGTGAAGCGATTTTGAAGCCTCTGTTCCATAATTTAAGGCCTATGAAGTCGTCATCAAAATATCCATACGCGAAATCGTAGAATATTTTTTTATCATTCTTTAAAGATTTCTTTAAGGCATCTATACTGTACACGGCATAGGAACCATCTGCATACGTTATGTAAAACCCCTTCTTCACAGTCTGCCTAGGCATTCCCCTGTAAGCCATGTGTGAAGTCAACAGTTCACTTAGGAAGCCTCCAGCTGTATCAATAATCTCGGGGTTAGATTGAGACACTATGATTCCTTGTACGGCACCGAGCCCAGGATTTTGTTCCATAACCTCGATGAGTGTTGCTAAACTTTCAGGGTAAGGAACAGCATCATTATTGAGGAGTACCACGTACTTTGCGTCCTTGCTCCTAGATGCATAGCCTATGTTTACCGCAGCTGTAAACCCAATGTTCTTGTTTAACCTAATAATTTTCACTTTCATGTCTGAGGGCTTCCTCAACTCTATGTAGTTCTTTAAGTATTCAAAGCTTCCATCGGTGGATCCATTATCAATCACTATGAGCTCTACAGGAGAATAATCAATGTTGAGTGCGCCTTCGAGGCTCTCAAGCGTTAAATTTATAAATCTATAACTGTTATGGTTCACCCATATTATAGAGGTCAGGGGGTTCATCGGTTTGACACCAACTTATTGTAGAGGGAGATAAATTTTGTCCTAAAAACTTTAGCATCAAATCTCATGGCCATCTCCATGAACTTCTTAGCGAGGTGTGTGTCATAAATATTCAAAGCTCTCAGAATTTTCCCGGGAACTTCTCTGTAAGATGAATAAAGGTATTCATCATCAATGAACTCTGATACTCCACACTCTCTATGTACGATTGGTATAGCCCCGGCAGCCATCCCTTCGACTATGGCTATCCCGAAATGTTCAAACGGCATTAAATGGAGTAAAACCTTTGCTCTAGACAGTATTCGAAGCTTTTCCTTTTCGGGTGTATTGATGGCGAAGCGTACGTTTACCGATTTACGTTCAAATAAGCTTTTTAGTGCTTGGAAATATTCTGGATCATTGAGAGCGCCGAGGATTATAAAGCTGGTGTGGGGCTTTTCCTGGAGTACTTCTTTAGCTATAGGTAGTAGCATTTCAAGTCTTTTTCTACTGTCTATTCTACTTAATGTAACAACTAAATCTTCTTTAAGGTCAGGCTTCGCATGCCTGACTATCCTCTCGACATTAACAGGTGGGTATAGTATTGTATGGGTGGCATTGTTGAATTTAAAATATGTAACAGGTATAGCCGGTCTAAGCGTTTTCATAACCTCCATAGTTCTTCTAAATGTTAGCTTACTGTTATACGCTATAAACTTCGGTTCCATTAAAGCATTCACGGCATCGGCAAACTCAAGCATTAGACTCCCGTAAATTTTTTCACCGAAATTCCTGAAGGTTGAAGAGAGGTCTAAGTGAAACGGCCAGTGGACGTACGTTATATCTCCTAATACTATAGAATATAACCCTGTAGCATTTATTAAAAGATTACAATCAAGTTTTTTAAGAAGTCTGAGGAACCTTGCATTAAAGCTTCCCACTGCATGTTTTAGAGTAATAGGGCGCCGAGAATCAAATAGCCATAAAACACGTGTACTGCGAATCTCCTCTAAGAATTCGTGAAGAAGAGGATTCTTAGGGGGCTCAAGTAATATAAGAAGCGGTTCAGCTCCTATATCTTTAAGCGCCTTAACCATCTCTAATACTACACGCTCACCTCCACCTATAGGATTAAGGGATACGTGAAGTATGCAAGTTTTCATTTATTTATATACACCTCGTGCACTTCTCCTCCTAAAGTCCTTGCATATAAACGTCTTGCGAGCTCTAAGAATGTCCTACGTCTGTAAAGCCCACCAACTGTCGTTGTAGGCTTTCCCCTCTTAACAACTCTTTTCAGCTGTTCGGGGAAATCTATGTCGAGGTAAATATTGTATACCTTATACTGTTTAAGCATAGCTCTGTTCAGAGCCAAAACTCTTACTATAAGAGCTAGATGAAATCTCCACACCCTTGGATCATTTACACGTGTTGCGAGCTCTAAGTAGTTCCCAATGATATTTATGATGCCCTCATCTACGATGATGCAGCCCCGCAGAAACAGCGGTAATCTAATTTTAATGTAGTATGCCAAATGCAGAGATAACAGTTCTATGTAGAAAATAATAGGCAATAATCTGTAGTAAAGACTTGCTAACCTGGGATAATCTAAAAGACTGCTTTTTTTCAAGAAAAATGCCTTCGGATAAAGCACTATGAGAATTCCCTTTAGTAATGCTAAGATCATGAATGTTAGGTAGTGGAATCCTAAGAAAGTACTCTTAGGACATGATAGTCTCCTAGATAATTTTAGCGATAGTGTTGTTTTTCCCGTAGCCTCAGGGCCTGAAATCAGTATAACGGCTCCCCTCTTCTGGCGATTTCTATACACGCCAAAGCACCGCATATGTTTCTTGGTCGTAGATTTTATCACGTTTATCAAGAAGGGTGTTGTAGAGCTGATCTGTATTCTCAAGCATCAGCTGCAACTTTAATCCATTACTCAGAATCACCACGTCAGTGCTATGTAGAGCTTTTATTCTAGATTGGGGGTCTTTGAATGTGTAAAGGGCTACTTCATCCACAGGAACAGTGACGTTAAGTTTCATTAAATAGTATCCTGGTGTAAGGGAGACTCCATGAGATAGATGTTGCAACACCTTATTTAAAGCTATAGTGTATGGTGAATAAACAGCATAGTAGTCTTTTAACGGGACTCTTTCAACCGTGGCTAAAGGCGATGTCGCCAGGCCGATCAAGCACAAGGCCGTGAAAATATGCCTGAAAAGCTCCATTAGCTTGCCCAGTTTCTTCCTCTCCGCAGGCATTAGACTTAAAATATAAAGAGTATAGGGTGGTAATATGACAAAGTGCCATAACCATCTCCCGGTAAAGGCTAGTGTCAATGGCAGTAATGTTAAACCAACAGCCATGTAGAAAGCTACGGAACTAGTTAAACTTACGGTAAAGATTAAGACTGATCTATTCTTCAAGGAAAATCTGTTGAGGAGAAGAGCTATGTAAGGGATGATGAATACTACCACAATATATATTTTGACCACGATTGATCCTACGAATGGAAGTAAACCTTGAGGAGGAGGAGTAGTCACTAATTGTGAGTATCTTAAGGACTCATGTACTAGTAACTCCAAGTGTTTTAAAAATGGAATGTAATCTCTCTTAACGATGTTCATAAGGGTTTCATTAAAAACTGTTGAAGCTATGCTGACTAGAATAGAGGAGACACAACACACGTAGAGATTTCTGGAGCCTCTATTACTATGTAAGAGGGATGCTAGGAATAGCATAGCTAGCACGAGCGAAATAAAGTGTATAAGGGTGAACGGGTGTGATAATGCTAGTGAAGACCCTAGCACTGAAAGCAAGAGGGAGACCCTTCCGTAATCTGCGTCATGTGCAACGAACTTAAAGGCCGTGTATGAAGTAAAAGCAAAGACCAATACAGCGAACCATTGGTGATGAAACCCAAACTCATATATTGTTGAAGGATAGAGTAGAACAATAGCGGGGCTAATAACAGCAAGAGCAGCCAGCCTATGCTGTCGCATAACAGAGACAGACAACATACCTAGCGATGTAAGAAATAGAACGGTAAATAAAAGATTCACATGCATGATGTCCATGGCCAAGACCTCAAATACCACTGCACCCCATACAAATGGTACCGGAGTTAGGGGGCAAAACCCTCTAAGGGGGATATGACCACTATGGCTAATTTCATAGGAGTCAGCAAGCTGCCCATAGGAAACGTGATGCATAACACTATATAGTCCAAGCAGAAAAATAGGAGCTGCAATGGACGTGACTAGAGAGACTGTTATTTGAAGAATTCTATTTTCGTTCTTTGATAATGTAAGTTTCATTTAAATCTGCACCTTCAGTGTCGCCTGAAATTAATGTTTTTTAAATTCATTAACAATATTGCTCTGCTTCTCGTTAGATAAGTAAGGTACCCGCAACCCTTGCTCGGGACTACTAGCAAGGCTTTCATGAGAGTCCTTGTATGCTTTTATATGCTTTTATATTCAGAAAATATTAGGATTTGTTCCTGTCTCCCATGTATTTCGTTAATACGGCGAACCTTCTACTTAAGCTAGGGAAGAAGTGCATTGCATGGTCGACTAGAATTATTAAAAATCCTTCCTTGCTATACAATGATGAGACTCTCTGAAACCGTTATCTTCGAGGTATTCCTTAAAGGCTTTAAGTGTAGCTGTCTTTACGTGTCCTGCAAGGCTGTGCGACTTTTTCAAAACCTTGCAGTCTTCTTCATGACTGAGCAAGATTGAATTCTTTCTTTGGTTTAGATAGTGTAAAGCTTCTCAATGTATTCTAGGGCTATTTCGTCCCACGTACAAGCACGCTTGTTTGCATTCGCTTTAGCCTGTGACAGGAACCTGTGTACTTCTTCGGCCAGCTTGCTAACGGGCTCGTCTGCGTCGACTATGAGTACCCTGCCGATCCCCTTGAAGTGCTCTCCCCACGGTTTTGTTATGACTGTTGGAACCCCGATTGTTACTGCTTCTAGTGGTGTTATCCCGAATGCTTCTCTCCTTGATAGCGTCATAAAGAGGCTTGCATGCGAGAGTAGCTCTAAGTATCTCTTCCTCGGTTGGAATGGCAGTATGCTGTACTTTAGGCCTATCCTCTCGAGGTTTCTTCGGAGCCTTTCCGCGTAAGGGCCTTCACCGACTACTAGGAACTCCAGGTCTGTGCCGTAGCGTCTATTCATCTCCGCGATTACCCATGCTACGAGATCTATGTTCTTGTACTTCTCGATCCTCCCAGCGTACATGGCATACCCCCTTGGATCCCACTTATAGCTTAACACGTCTTCGTCAACTCCATGCATTATCACAATGGGCTTCACACCGAAGTCCTCTTCAAGCAACATGGCTTCGTATTCTGATACAGCGTGAATCACGCTTGCACTCCTCAGCATTCTACCCACTACGGTTCTCCAAGGGATCCAGAGTAGTCTTCTGAATATGGTATGCCCGGTTCTATGGTAGTGAGGCGTGACGACCAGCCTCACCTTACCTACGCACCTCCTCCACCCCCTCCAAGCGTAGTAGGCCGTGATAGCGTGTATGTTATGTATGTGGAGGACGTCGGCCCCCCTGCAGAGCTCCGCCACTGCCTCCGCGAACTTGCCGGTGGCCTTGGGCATGTGGTAGGCGCCGCCCGGCGCCCAGGTGGGCCATCTGAGCACCTCCACGCCGTTTATCTCCTCTCTGCCCGGCGCCTCGGCCTCGGGTGAGCCCGCTACCACTGTCACCTCATGGCCTTTGGAGGCTAGCCTCTCGGCCACAGACTTCACCACATACTCTACGCCGCCTATCCGCGGGAAATAGCCGGGCGAGACGTAGATTATCCTCATGGTATCCATGTTATATTTTGAGGATTTCCGCGCTGCGCCTCGAGGGCCTTAGGCAATTCCGCGCTGTACGTACCGTGGCTGTAGGCGAAATCCGGCCTAAGCCTCACCACCTCCACACCGTTTATCTCCTCCCTCTCCGGCAATCCTCCCGCTCTCCGCCTGTCCCTGTTGTAGGTCAACACGTATACTTCGTGCCCCCTGGACGCCATGTACTCCGCTATTTTCTCCGCGACCTCCTCGACCCCGCCCACGACCGGGCGGTAGAACGGCGCAATGTGGACTATCCTCATTTCACCCCCATCTTTCAACTACGGCTTTACACGCTCGTGGCGCCTTTCTCCCCACTAGGGCCATCAACATCCTAAGGGACGGAACCATCCTCACCACTGGGTAGGCCGCGGCCCTCAGCACGCGGATCTTAGACGGCCTCTTAATCGCCGCTTTGAGCAGGTCCACATAGCTCCTCAGCGATTTGTATTCCTCCTCTGAGCAGTCGATGAAGCTCAAATCATTCACCGGCGTGTACTCCTTGAAGACGACCTCGAAGCCGCTCTCAATCAATAGTTGTTGTACCTCGTCCATTGTGTATTCGTGGACATGGTATCTGTAGATCGGGTTGCGGCCGATTAAGGCCTTCAGCCTCCTGAAGAGGCTTGCCACGTTAGGCGTGGTTAGGATGAGGACGCCGCCCGTCCTCAACACCCTACCTATTTCGCAGAGAGTCTTTGGGGCGTAGTAGGGGTTTAGGTGCTCCAGCACCTCGGAGAATACCGCGCAGTCGAAGGATTCACTGGGTAGATCAATGGCCCTCTCCAAGTCGGACTTCACGACCTCAACTCCACATGCCTTTGCCATGCTCTCGTATTTCTCGGGCTCTACATCAACCGCGGTCACGTCGTAGCCTAACGCCCTCAGCATGCAGCTCAAGATGAAGGGCTGTGCGCCGAGGTCGACGACACGCCTTCCAGGGCAGAACCTCTTCGCTAGGTTTACCACGTAGATCCTCCTGGAGTACTCCAGGTAGAACGACCATAGGGCCTTGTCGTCTCCCAGCCTCTTCACGATCTCCTCGACATTAAAACCTGGAGAGTAACTCATCCCACCTCCTCGCCACGGCCTCTACGTCGTATTTCTTCGCGTGCTCCAATGCGGCGGCCGACATCCTGCGCCACAGCCCCTCGTCGGTCATCAGCCTCTCCAGCGCATCCGCATACGCCCTGGGGTCTCTGGATCTGACGACAATGCCTGTGACGCCGTTTACGACCGCCTCCTCGGGCACCGCGTCGCTCACGACGACAGGCGTGCCTGAGGCCTGCGCCTCCAACGCGACGTAGGGGAGGGCCTCGTACTCTGAGGGTAGGATTAGGGCGAGGGCGCGGGAGTAGAGCTCCGCCAGCTCGCCGAACTTGTACTCCACGTGTTCGAGCCTCGGCAGTTGCGGATTAGGAGGCCCCGCCACCACTAGCCTCACGTTGTGGCCCCTGCGCCTCAGCTCCTTCACCGCCTCTATGGATATATCGGCCCTCTTGACGGGCCTCGTCCCCACGTGCAGGATTAGCCTCTCTCTTTCTTCGAGCGGCCTCGCTCTGTATCTCGCGACTTCAATGGGTATGGGTATTATCTCGCTGCATCTTATGCCCAAGGCCTCCAGCTCCCGCACCAGCTTGTGTGAGACGCACACTACCTCGTTGTATTGCCTATAGAGGGGTGCGGCGAATTTCCCAATTAAGCCGACCTTGAACACGCCGTGGTTTACCGCCACCTTTGGCTTAAATCTGAGCGGTATTACGCCATTGACCACGGCCGCCTCTGCCCCCAGTCTCCTTAGCAGCCTGCCTCCTTTCAGCCACCAGTCCAGCGCCATCCCTAGCCATCCCCTGTGCTTCTTCGCCAAAGCTATCACCTCCCTGGCTTTCGGCCCGAATACCCGCGCCGCAGCCTCCCTATCCTCGGCTGTGTGGCTCACGATGAACACTTCGTGGCCCAGCCTCTCCAGCCCCGCCGCGAGCGTGTACACGAATCTATTCACCCCGTCGATGTACGTGGCGTCCTTGCGCCTGGTGAACGCTATCCTCATCTTACCTAAGCCCCGTCCTTAGGGCTATTACGACGTATACGGAGTATATATCAGTCCTGCCGTGGCCTTTATCCATGGGTTTGTCCCTCGGCCTTATTGTATGAGGTATTGTCTTTGCTCAAGTCCTTAATCCATTCCAGGAACTTTGGGGTGATGTGCCCAACGATTCTCTCCGCGGCTTCGTAGAGCTCCCTCAAATCTATTTCTAAGTATCTATGAACGAGGATGTTTCTCAGCGCCGCTAGCCTAGAGACGTCCTCCGCTAGATCCCTTGGCATGATGTTTGCGCGGGCTAGCCTGAGCGGGTATTCGCCGTAGCTTTCAACGAGTCCGAGGGAGTGGACTGCTATGAGGTGTCTACATATGTCTAGTATTGCCTCGATTATTCTGTGGACTGCTCTTTCGAGGGCTAAAACATCTTTGTATGTGAGTTCCTCGACCTTTTTAGTGAGTATCTCGCTCCTTAGGAAGTCCCTGTTCCTCCTAATCTCCTCGACTCTCGAGGATATGATGACCTCATCCACCTTGGGCTCTGGGTCGAGTGTGCCCCAGAGCCTGGTCTCCATTAGTTGGTCAGTGCCTAGGAGTGCCTTCTCTAGAAGCTTCATTAAGGCATCCTCGCTGCCCTTCACCACCACGCCTTCCTTTAACACCTTGAATAAGAGCAGGGGCTTTGCCCCTCCCAGATCCACTATGTCTATGGCCTCTACCCCAACACCAAGCTTTTCAGCGATCCTCACGGCGAGCTCTGACAGGTCTAGGAGTGATTTCTCGGCGGAAAACCTCACGGCAATATCGATGTCGCGCGGGTTCGGGGAGCCGCGCGCCAACGAGCCGAACAGCACGGCCACTTCGACATCCCTCAGCTCCGAGAACAGCTCCGATAGCCTCCTAACAACTTCACCCCTGTCAACAGCGCCTCCGCCCACCATGGCTGGCTCACGGCTTAGCATGCCTGGCCTATGCGAACGACCAGCCTGCACTCTACCGCGCCTCAAGTGCCCTCCTAGCGGCCTCTCTGTGTAGGGGTGTCTGCCATGCGAAGTCCTCGCCTACGCCTAGCTCCCTGTCCACGGGAGGCGGCTGGTCTATCCACAGGAGCCGCTCCCTGGGAGGCAAGTAGGTCACGACTAGGTTTTGTTCCACTAACTTATTTATCAAGTCTATCATTGGCCTCTTGTCCTCAGCCTCTCTAAGCCTGCGCAGGAGCGTATCTGGGTCATCTACGGCTTCCTCAAGAGCCGCTTGCTGGAGCGGCGTGAGCTCGCTCACAAGGGGCTTTACCCCCGCCACAAATATCCTCCTCACGACCGCCTCCACATCCCACCCGGCCTCATATAGCTCGCTCAAGTACCTAGGATTTCCACCTGTCCACATCCATACTTCCTCGAAGCCGGGCTTCTCACCTGGTAACTGCTCGTAGAGCAGCCTAAACCCCTCTCTCGGCATATTCCACATACCCCAAATCGTGGCCCAGTTATGCCTACCGATCCTTGATCTAGTCATCCCTTCACTGGAGCCTACGAGGATCACTACTTTTTCTATCGGTGTATTTGGGTACTCTATTAGGTTCAGCAACATCTTTACGTACATCTCAGCTTTACCAAGACCAATAGCCTGAAAAATGTCGTCAGCTAGAACAGCAATCTTCTCCCTATACCTCATGAGCATGGCAGCTATTTCTATAGCTTTCTCAACAAACCTAGCACCACTCTCCCCCAATGCCACTGACAATACAGGTTCAACCAACTCTCTAGCGTCCTCAGTAATGCTCAGTCTCCACATAGCTTCCTTTTCAAGGGGGCTAAAGTATACTACATAGTACCCCCACTCCTCCAACGCAGCCTTTGCCTGTCTGAATAAGGCTGTTTTCCCGCAGCCCTCAGGACCATATATAACATATACAGGGTAGGTACCTCTATCAGCTAATTCTTCTATCTGCCTAACCGCTATATCTCTATCGGTAAACACGACATTTAGGTCAGCTAATCTCAGTTTAATCCTCTTCATGAACCAATCTCCCTCAATATCCTCCTAACGGCCTCCCTATGTAAAGGAGTCTGCCAAGCATATTTCTCTCCAATACCAAGCTCCTTATCTACAGGTGGCGGCTGATCTATCCATAGGTATGTATCTCTATAGCCAGTCTCAGATAGTAGGTTTAGCTCGGTGAGCTCTTGAATCAATCCCTCGGTTCTCGGATACTCGTCCCATAGATAATCAGGGTCCTCCACAGCCCTCTCAAGGCCCTGTCTCCATTTTTTAGCTAGTTTATCAAGTCCCTTCCTCCTGACTAGGCCCTTCACGACTACTTCCACATCCCACTCAGCCTTATACAGTTCTGCTAAATATCTAGGGTTTCCTCCAGTCCACCTCCAGACCTCATCGAACGATGGCTTTTCACCAGATATTTGCTCATATAGCTCTCTAAATCCGTCTCTAGACATATTCCACATACCTCTTAGCAATGCCCAGCTATGTCTACCAACCCTCACCCTGGTTGTCCCCTCGCTAGAACCCACCAATACCACAACCCTCTCTATAGGTGCAGAAGGATATTCTATTAGGTTCAGCAACATCTTTACGTATATCTCAGCTCTCTCTAGGCCTACAGCCTGGAAGATGTCATCTGCTAAAACAGCAACTCTTTCTCTATACCTCATAACCCTAGACGCTAGCTCTATAGCCCTCTCAACAAATTTAGCACCGTTTTCTCCTAGAAGAACCTCGAGAACAGGTTTTACGAGCTCTTTAGCATCATCAGATACACTTAATCTGTATTCAAACTCCTTCTCCATTGGGCTAAAATATATTACTATGTAGCCATGCTCCTCAAGTATGGCCTTTGCCTGTCTAAATAAGGCTGTTTTCCCGCAGCCCTCAGGTCCATATATAACATATACAGGGTAGGTACCTCTCTCAGCAAACTCCTCAACTTGTCTAAGAGCAGTATCCCTATCAGCAAACTCCACATCTAGATCAGCCAGCCTCAGCTTAACCCTCCTCACGGGTTACCCTCCTCACTCAATGCACTCCTAGCGGCCTCCCCGTGTAGTGGCGCCTGCCACGCCTATCTCTTCGCTGTTTTCTCCCACGCTATCCCCTTGCCGGAGAGGTTCCTCAGCGACCCGAGGATTAGGTATAGCTGTGACGCTATCCACGTCCTGTAGGGCTTGAGGGCTAGCAGTAGTATGCCCGCAGACAGCGCCGCCGCCGCTAGCACGTCCCCCTTTGCCGCCGCAGCGGACAGTAGTATTGCCGCTGCTAGCAGTAGCCATGGGTTTAGCAGGTGCAAGTATGCCTCCGCTACGAGTATTGGCTTCAAGCCCCTTGGGGCTCGCGGTACGCGCTTTAGCGTGTACGCGAAGTGCTGTACCAGGTGCTGGGCTCTCCTGACCCTCCAGGACGTGTAGCCCCTAGTGGGCAGGAACTCCACGCAAACGAGATCTTCGAGCGCCACGGCCCTGTAGCCCTTCAAGGCTATGAGCGTCGCTGTGTGGCTGTCGTCAGAGCCCGTGTAGGTTGGGAAAGCTTTTACTTCATCAAGGAGCTTCCTCCTGAACGCCGCGAGCTCCCCGTGGAAGACGGGCGTCGAGTGCTTCTTGCTCTCGGCTACTCTGAGGGTGTTGTAGTAGCCCCTGTAGGTCTCCTCGACTCTCCCGGGGCTCCTGCCTGCAGGCACTTTGATGCACGTGACTGCTCCTACGGACGGGTCTGCGAGAACTGCTACGGCCCTCCTGAGCGTGTCCCTTGTAGCCCACGTCGAGTCTGCGTCTGAGACCACGACAACCTCTCCGGTCGCGTGGCTTAAGGCCGTGTTCAGTGCATGGGCTTTCCCCCTCCTCACGGGCTCCCGGAGCACTTTCACCTGGAGGTTGTTCCCCCTAGCCCACTCCTCCGCTATCTCCGGTGTTCTGTCGGTGCTCGCCGAGTCGACTACTATGACTTCTAGGCTGTCTCTCGGATAGTCTTGTGCCGCGATATCGTCGAGTTTCTGCTGTATTAGGGTTGCCTCGTTGTACGTTGGGACTATGACCGTGACCCTAGGGGTGTAGTTGAGGTCAGCTTTTATGTTCCAGGGCTTCTTGAGCCACACGGCCTTAGCGTACCAGTAGTATGCTAGCGGGATGCTAAAGTGTATGAACGCTAGTAGTAAGGCTACAGCCTCGAATATCATTTTTTCTCTGCGGCTTCCGCGGGGAGGACTCCACCGCCACGTCTATGTGTTGAGGTGCTGCGCGCCGCCGTCTTGAGGCCACGTCCGCCGGCGTCCACCTTCATAGGGCCTCGAGCGCCCTCCTAACAGCCTCCCTATGCAGGGGCATCTGCCATGCGAAAAATTCCCCAATGCCCAGCTCCCTGTCCACCGGCGGCGGTTCGTCAATCCACCCATGGGGCTCCCTAGACGGCAGATAGTCAACTATTAAGTTCTCCTCCACCAGCCTGTTTATCAGGTCTACCATTGGCCTCTTGTCCTCAGCCTCCCTAAGCCTACGCCTAAGCACGTCGGGATCCTCCACAGCCTCCGCCAGCACCTCACGCTGAAGCGGAGTAAGCCTGTCCACGAAAGACCTAAGCTTCCTCTCACGTATGAAATTGCTGATAAAGACCTCAACGTTCCACCTGGCCTCGCAAAGCTTGGCTAGGTACCCGGGGTTCCCCCCGGTTACTCTCCACATGTCCTCGAGTGGGGGTTTCTCCCCCGGCAGTTGATCGTACAACCGCTTGAACCCCTCCCTTGGCATATTCCACATGGCTACTATATGAGACCATCTATGTCTGCCGATCTTCTCCCTAGTCTCCCCCTCGCTTGAGCCCACCAGCACGACTATCTTCTCTACCGGCCTTGAGGGGTACTCTATGAAGTTGAGCAATATCTTCACGTATATCTCTGCCTTGTCTAAGCCAACCGCCTTGAATATGTCGTCCGCCAGAACAGCGATCCTCCTTTTGCCCCTCCTTATTGCCCATGTAATTAAGTTGAGAGCATACTCGACCAGAGCGGCGGGGGCCTCGCCGCCGACGGCCCCCGTCAGCCTCGTCAAGAGGCGTGCAAGCTTGTCCACAGCCAGCTTAGGCTTGAAATCGTCGGTGGCGATTAGCCTATCTCTAGCCTCCCTCTCGAGGGGGCTTATGTACACAACGCTGTAGCCCCTCTCGCGGAGCACCTCGAAGGCCTGCCTGAACAAAGCGGTCTTGCCGCAGCCCTCCGGCCCGTAGACCACCAGGGGGAAGCGGGTGCCCCTCTCTGCGAAGTCCCCGACCTGGCGGATGGCCACATCCCTATCCACGAACTCAACGTCCACACCCGGGACGAAGCGGAGCCTGATCCGCATCATTACCGCTCCACCGCCTCGATCAGCCTTAGCTCGTCCAGCGCCCTGCTCAGCAACGCCTCGTAGAGCCCCGGTGCCTTCTCCACGACCACGATCCCCTTCAGCGCCCTTATTGTTAGCGTGGGCGGCGCCTCGTCTAGAGGGACTAGATCCACTGGCACTCCCAGCTCCATCTCCAGCCTCGCGCCCAGTGTTAGGTAGTAGTGCAGGTCGGCGTCAACAGCGTAGACTGCAACGTCTACGTCTCTGTACACCTCGCCCTCCGCGAAGCTCCCGAAGACCGTGGCCAGGAGGACTTTTGGCTCCGTCCCCAGAATCCTCCTCAGCCCTCCTAGCACCTCCTCCCTCCTCCCCCTGTAGTAGGTGTACCTCTCCTCAAACTCCATAGAGCCTTTTAATCCTCTCAACGAGGCTTACTACCTTTTTAAAATTCCTTCTCGCTTCGTCATGTATTTTCTTGTCGTCCACGACCCAGTACCTGTGGACGAGGAGGTTCCTCAACCTTATGAGCCTAGCCACGTCCTCCACCTCATCCACGGTTACAAGCCCCCTCTCGGCGAGGAGCCTCAACGTCGCAGTCGGAGTCTCTGGGGCTAGGCTAAAGCCCCTCCTGGCTATGTGGTGTAGAGCCGCGGTCAACGCCTCGACGAGCCCTCGACGAGCACCGCTTTAGCGTGCCTAGCTCAGTGGCAGTGCTGCTTCTTCCCTGGCGTCTCCGCCGGGCCGGCTGTAAGGCTGTGGAATTGCCTGAGTAGTACCGCCACGTCTGCTGGGGCGAGTGCGCCGGTTTTCAGGGCTAGGATGGCATATGCGGCGGCGTAGATTGCGAGGCCTAGGGCTGCCTTGAGTAGCTGGTGCGCCTGGAGTAGTAGTGGCAGTGCTGCCGGCAGCGCGGCTAGTAGTGCCGGGGGTAGTGGCTTGAGCGTGTAGGCTTTCACCCCTGCTTTTAGAGCCGTGTAGGCGAGCCACGCAGCCTGGGACGCTGCTAGTGTTGCCGCGACTCCCAGGGCGTGTAGCGCCCGGGTGAGGGGGTATACTGTTGCTAGCTGTACGAGGTTTGCGAGGACGGATGCCTCCAGTACTGTCATGTTGTCTCCCTTGGCTACCAGGTACTGCGCGAGCCCTGCGGAGCCCGCTAGTGGGAGCAGGTACTGCAGGGCCAGTATCCTGAGGGGCCACGCGGCGCCCGCGTACTCCGCGCCGTAGACTGCGTGAACTAGGGGTTCTGCGTAGAGTAGGGTGTAGACTGCCAGCGGTGTTGCCACTAGGGCTGAGCTTTTCACGACGTGGCTTAGAGCTCTCTCCTCGC
Source organism: Infirmifilum lucidum (assembly GCF_014876775.1). Lineage (NCBI taxonomy): Archaea > Thermoproteati > Thermoproteota > Thermoprotei > Thermofilales > Thermofilaceae > Infirmifilum > Infirmifilum lucidum. The sequence goes on from NZ_CP062310.1 coordinate 383,888, forward strand.
TGTTGTTTGAGGCTGAGATGTAGGGTAGGGCCATGGAGGAAAAAGGCGCGACCAGAACCCCCAGTAGGGCGGTGAAGTTCATCGCTACTGCCAGCCCTCCTATGTCTGTATTGCTCAGGAGCATGCCCATTATAGCCGTGCGGGTAAATGCTACGAGTGCCCCGATGACTCCTGGCAGCCAGAGCGGGATACCGAAGGCGAGCACGCGCCCCAGCCCCGAGAGAGTCGGCCTCCATGCCCCTATGGTTCTCGAGTAGACCGCGAGTACGAGTAGGGACGCCGCGACGTACGCCAGGCTGTGGCCCAGCACCGCGCCGTAGTAGCCTGCTAGCAGGGCTAGGCTTGTCACCAGGAGGGCTCTCAGGAGCTGCAACGCAACGCCAGCCTTGGCAGTCACGTCTGGCCTGCCTACGGCTGTGAGGAGACCCGACGTCGAGAAGAGTACCGAGAAGGCTAGAGCTATCGAGGCGAGAGAGACCAGCTGTGCTAGCTGAGGCCTGTTGACTGCTGACGCTAGTAGCCGTGAGGCCGCCGTGCCGAGGGCTGCTAGAGCTAGAGTGTTTATTATTGCGAGTGTCACGGCAGCGTCCAGGTAGCGTTTAGCCTTTTGCTTCTCCCGGGAGGCATACCTTACTGTAGCCTGGTCTACGCCAAACCACGAGAACACTGCTAGGAGGCTCGCGGCGGAGATCGAGAGGCTGTAGAGCCCGTACCCGTCGGGCCCGAGGATCCTGGCGACGAGTATCGAAGCTATCCCGGCTACGAGCGTGGCTGTTAGCTGGCCTGCCGTGAGCCAGAAGGCGCCTCTTAGGAAGTACTCTGGTTCAGCCATGGTGTCCTTGGGGTCTACCGGTGTTTGCCCTGTTGAGGGGGCCTCACAGCACCACCCTGTAGAATGAAGGCGTGTTCAAGTAGCTCAGCCCAACAAGGACTACTCTCCTCGCGTCTCCCGCCAGGGCTAGTAGCCCCTCAGCCGCGGCCCTCGCCCCAAGCCTCAGTGCTAGGCCCACCTTGTAGCTTATGTAGCGTAGCCCTGCCTCGTAGGCCCTTATCACCAGGGCTTTCTGGGGCCACACCTTCTCGAGTATGGAGAGTATGGAGTCCAGGAGGACTGGGCTCCTTATGTAGTTGAGGCGGGACGCGAGGACGAGTATTGCCCGCTCCGCGGGCTTGAGCTTCCAGTATGCCCCTGTACGCCTTGCCTTAGTGAGGGCGGCGCGCACAAGCCTCGGCGTTACCTGTACCTCGATGCTGGTGTTGAGTTGTTGCCCGCGGAGACGGGCTGAGCCCTCGCACCCCGCCATAAACGAGCCTGGGGTATAATTCACTGAACGCATAAATAATTTTCTAGTGAGTGCCTAGGGTTTTACGAGGTACACTTTGAACGTAGCGTTAGTGTCTACCGGCACGATTGTGGCGTTACAGGGGCCTCGTTGGAGCTCTCCCTGCGTGACGATCAAGGTGGGCGTGACTGTAATGTTGCACGGGAGCGTCGCAGAGCTACTCCAAAGCCACGCGAGCTGTTGCGGAGAGGGGTTCCTCATGTAGAGGTGTATGAACCTGGCTATACTGGGCTCTGCGGCTATAGCTGTGTGGTTTCCCGCCGCTACGAGCCAGGCTGTCTTGTTCATCTCGGCCAGCACGTGGGGCGCATTGCCCGGAACCATCGCGTAGGGGAACTCGCGTATGCTCGAGGCGTACTTTGAAGTCATTGGCGAGCCCGCTATGTAGTATGCCGATGGGAGCGCTACGGCCGCCGCCAGCGCGGCGGCTACTAGCCTCCCGTCTGCCCGGGTTTCTAAGAGGGCCAGGAAGGCTACTGGCGCCAGGATCGGGGAGACCTGTATTAGGAACCTGTACCACGTCGCCGCGGCCGTGTAGGGGGCGATTAGAGGCGAGGTTCCAGCGAGCAGGAGTGCTAGCGCAGCCACGGCAGTATACCTGGGCTTGTGCCGCGACAGGGAGGCGGGGAGCAGTAGGGGCGCTAGGCCTGCTACGAGGTACGCCAGGGTTTGTGGGGCCTCGCTGTAGTAGTCGTAGGGCACGAGGCCGGGTGGGACTACCTGCGTGTAGGGGTTTGGGGTTACGGGGGCTCCCCAGTACCAGAGTTCGAGGAGCGTTGAGGCGGTTAGGGCTACTAGCGGCGGTGCGGGTTTCTCACGCCTCTTTAGGGCCTCCCAGAGCCAGTAGGCCGATACTGCTACTGCCGCGAAGGCTGTTACTTCGTGCGACAGCGCCGTGAGGACGAGCAGTGTAGCCTTGGAGAGCGGGCCTAGGGCTGCAGTGTCGAGAGCCGCCAGTGTTGCCAGCAGGAGTATGCTTCCGAGGAGCTGCCTCTGGTAGTCCCAAGATATTCTGAGGTTGAGGATGTAGAGCGCTGAGAGGAGCGAGGCTACGTAGCCCTTCCTCCAGTCCTTCGAGAGCCTCGCGGCGAACACGCATGTAACGGCAGCTAGGGCCCCGTAGGCTATGGGCGGGTATAGCTTGAAGGCTAGCCAGGCGCCGGCGAGCCTTGCTGGTAGGGCGAGGACGATGTCCAGGAGCGGGGGTATGTGCCTCATCCCTCCCATCCAGTAGTGGGGGGCGAAGGGGTTGGGCTTCTCGAGAAAGTCGCTGAGGTGGGCTACGTACTCGACGGTATCCCAGCCTACGTGCCACGGCCAGTACTTCAGCTCTGGGTACAGCCTCACGATGAATGCTGTCAGGAAGGCTAGGGGTATAGCCCTGCGGGGCGTGCCTATGTCCAGTCTCCTGGCTAGGGTGGGCTTCGCCCTCTCTAGCACCTGATGTAGAGTGTACGCGTCTGCGAGGGCTACCGGTCGCGAGAGTAGCAGGTGTACTAGCGAGGGTACGAGGTTTAGGGCCGAGAGAACTACTACGAGTAGGGCCAGCGGTAGGGCTCTGGGCGTGTACACCGTGCCTACCGGTGGGTTCATGAGGTCGTAGTCCAGCATCGACTGGAGGGTTGAGGCTAGTCGGGCGTAGAGCAGGAGGACGGCGTAGACGAGGTTGAGCACGTAGGTTGAGGCAACGCTGTGGCTCGCCGAGAACACCTTGACGTTGATTGCCACGGCTGCGAGGGTGAGGGCGAAGTCCGCCCACAGCAGGTAGTCTAGGCGCACTATTGTGTCGAGGCTTGGGTTGTCCTTGAAAGCCAGCACGCCGTAGAGGCCCGCTAGTAGGCCGAGCGCGTTCATGAGGACTGCGGCTAGTAACTGTAAACGCTTGCTACAGGGCCTCACGCGCACTTCAATCTTCCTGGGAGTAATGCGATAAATGTTTTTCATTTCGCAAAAGGGCTGGAAGCCTTGCTCTCGCGCCTGCTATAACAAAGTATAAGTACTCGCTTAGGGGCTTGCCCAGTGTAGCGATGACGAGGGTTTCGGCGTACCAGGGTTTCGGCGTCTCCCTAGTAGTGGCTGGCTCTATCCTGGCTACTGCCACCTACCTCTTCATGGGCTTTACGCCCCTCGTGGCGCTCTGGTTTGGGCTTGCAGTGGTGGGCGCCAGTATGGCTTTGACGCCCCAGCGCATTACTCTCTCGAGGGAGCTGCTCGGGCTTGTGGAGTCTTCTCTCGTGAACATGGCCGTTGCACTGGAGTTCTTCAGGGTTGGTAGCTACAACGCGTACGCGTCCTACGGGGGCGACGTGTACGTCTTCGTCTCCAAGAAGCCCCTCTCAAGCTTGCCCAGGGAGAGGCCCGAGTTCTTCGTGAGGGTCGAGGGCGATAACGTCCTCGTTGCCCTCAGGTCTCCTGTTAGCGGGCTTATCCCGGGGGCTGGGGACTTCTGTAGCCTCGTCGAGGAGGTTGCCGTGGACAGGCTCGGGCTCGCGGAGTGGGTTAGGTGCGTTGAGAGAGGTGAGGGGGCGCTCGTCGAGTTTAGGGGTGTTAAGACCTCTTCGCCTTACAGGCTTTCGACGAGTGCAGGTAGTGTCTACGGCATTATAGCGGGGAGCGTCATGGCTGTGGTGAGGGGTAGCGCTACTGTTGTAAGCGATACCCTGGAGGGTGACTTGAGGAGGGTTGTCGTGAGGGGTGGGGTTGGTGGAGAGGGACTACCTGGCTAACACCGTGCTCGCACTCGCCGTTTTCCTGGCTTTCTGGGCTCTGTACTCGCTGGGCGAGGGCAGGGTTGACGCCTATATATCGGTCTATACTCTTGAGTACTTTGTCGTGAAGGCTTTGTTCAGGCCTAGGCGTGTCACGAGGGACTACCTGGCTGCCGTCCTCTTCGCTGTATTCGTGGCTATAGTTGTCTACAGGGTGCTCGAGGTGCTCGGCTTACACGCTGTTTAAGCGCCTGAGCACCTTCTATGTCTCGGCCGGGGCTCAGCGGACACGACTCCGTAAGGGCCATTGCGGGTTCGTCAAAAGTTATTTAAGGGCGTGCTGGGAATCAGGAGGGGGGCTTTTTGAGGCGTTTACTCCCGCCAGTCGTGCTTGCTCTGCTGGTTTTTGTTCTCGCCCAGCCTTCTCTGGTGAGGCATGTCGACCCGTCTCTCGTACCCGAGGCGGGGCCCGACGCTTTCGCGCTTGCCAGGCTGTACATGTCTTACTCCTCGTACCTGGCGAGCTTTAACTTCTCCCAGGCGAGGGGCATTCTCGCCAATGCTTCAGCGGCCTACGTGCCCGAGCGTCTTAGGCTGGCTTACCGGAGGATGAACGAGCTCCTCGACTCCTATACGAGTACACTGAACAGGAGCAAGGCGTTGCTAGACCTTGCAGAGGCTTTTTACGTGAGGGGTGACTGCAATGCGTCTCTCGCCGTGCTTAGGAACGCCTCCACAAGTATAAGGGTTGCGGAGACGCAGTACTACGACGTTGAGGCGGCTGTGAGTGTCCTACGCTCTCTGGGCCTGCCTGGAGAGGCGTTGAACCAGGTGCTCTCTAGACTCAGGGCCGCGCTCGACGCGCTCGAGGAGAGGTATTATAGGCTTCTCGACGAGGTTCAGAGAGCCTCTGACACCTCCATCGGGGCGTCTCTAGAGATTGAGGTTTCTCGGACTGAAGTATTCTACGGCGAGTACTTGGGCGTTAGTGGGAGGCTTGTCTCGGTGTACGGGTGGGGTGTTGCTGGCAGGCCTGTCTACGTGTACTTCGGCTCGGAGAAGTATACTGTTGTTACTGACGGGGACGGCAGGTTTAGCGTGTGGTTCCCTGTTAGGGTTTACCAGACCCCTGTTAGAGTGTACGCAGAGTTCCTGTCAGATGGTGTTTACAAGTATGCGAGGTCTCCCGAAGTCTACGTCAATGTCGTCTTCTTCAAGCCCACACTGGAGGCCTGGCTTGATAACTCTACATGCCTCCCCGGGAGGAGTTTCTCGCTTCACGTGAGGGCAGAGGAGGGGTTAGAAGTGGCTGTTGATGGGCCGTTCGGGTTTAACGCGAGCTTCATCTCAGACGGCTCGATCCACAACTTCTCAGTGCCTGTCCCCGCCTCGGCCCGGGAAGGCCTGTACACCATTAGGGTTACGAGCTCCCCTCTGGGCAGAATTGCCCCCGGGCTTGTCAGCTTGAGCGTAAAAGTTGCCAGGCTTACGCCACGCGTCGAGGTCAGTGCTCCCAGTTTCCTACTCACGGGCTTTACCTATACTCTCTCTGTCTCGCCTAGTGTGGAGTCACGAGTCGATGTTTACCCTGCCCCGGGGGTCTTCGCTTCAGCCACGGGGTACAACGTCTCTCTAAGCGTCCCCTACACTTACCTTGACAGGAGTGTTAGAGTCGTCCTGCACATCTCCCCCCTAGACCCGGGGTACAGGGACGTCGATGTAGAGCTAGAGCTACCGGTCTACAACACCTTGGCCTTCCTCCCCGCCGTGGGCGTGACGCTCCTCGCATTCCTAGTCATGCTCCCCAGACCAGTGGAGGCCATCCGGGCGCGTCGTGTTGCCGAAGAGCCTCAGCCCGCGCGTGCAGTGACGGCACGCGAGGAGGAGGGGTTAAAGGGCCTCTTCCAGTCTCTGGTACAGCTTCTAGAGAGGGTCACTGGTGTAAGGTTTGAGCCTAGCTACACTCTAAGAGAGTATCTGAGCGCAATTAAGGGTAGAGTCTCTGAGGCTCTGTGGGCACCTGTGAGATCCTTCATGCTGAAGCTCGAAGTCGTGCTTTACAGCCAGCTTGAGGGCGAGAGGCACCTGATTGAGAGGATAATTAGGGCATTTACGAGCATTCTAGGTGGTGGGGGTTGAAGGGTTATATTCTGCTGGGCGTGGGGCTGTCTCTGGCTGTACTGCTCCTACTGGTGGCCTTTATACCCTCTACAGACGACTTCTCGCCTGATAACCCTCTCTGGAATGGGCTCACAACGTTCTGCCAGGAGTTTAACGCTAGTGTTGTAGACGTCGGGAACATAAGGGGGCTCCCGCGCGGGGTTGTCCTGTTCATAGTGGGGCCCTCGGCTAACCTCTCTACAGTCAATGCTCTCGAGCTGAGGAGGTTCGTAGAGAGGGGCGGGGTGCTCGTAGTTGCAGACGACTTCGGCTCCGGGAACTCTATACTGGGGGCTTTAGGGGCGTCGACGCGTATTAGGGGTGGGCTCCTGGAAGACGGGGTCTTCATGTATAGGTCTCCTTACCTTCCACGGGCTCTCGCGCGTGTAAATGGTAGTACACTGGAGCTCTACCTGAACTATGCTAGTGTACTGGAGCCCGGTGGCAGTGGTGTCTGCCTCGCCTACTCTTCGCCTTTCAGCTGCCTAGACGTAGATTTTAACGGGGTTTGCGACAGGGGGGAGCCTCACGGGCCTTTCTGTGTAGCCTACATGGAGCCTATTGATTCTGGCAGGCTTGTCGTGTTTTCGGATGCGTCAATTTTTATTAACTCGATGGTTAATCTAGGTGGGAACTCTGCTATGATCAAAAATTTAGTTGGTTCTAGGAGTGTCTACGTGCTAGTAGGCCTCTGGGACGCCGGCACGTATACTCGCGCTAGGTCTCTGCTTTTAGGGGTTCTAGGCCTGGTTTATGGTTCCTCCCTGAGGTACATAAGCGTCCCTCTCACAGGCCTGTTAATGTACGCTCTTTCCCTGGCGATTTCTAGGAGGATTCGAAAGCTTATTGGTGCCAGGCATGGAGTATAAGGTGGGTGCTTTGCGGGAGGAGAGTGTAGGAAACTCTGCTTTCACGGCTGAGGCTAAGGCTTTCCTAGTGCGGGCTTCTGAAATTCTGAATAAGCTTGACTCCTACATTGTGGGCTACGACGACCTTAAGAAGCTACTCCTCGTGGCCGCGCTGACAGGGGGGCATATTTTCATCGAGGGACCCCCCGGGACTGGGAAGACTAGCGTTGCCAGAGTCTTCGCGAGCCTGATTGGGGGCTCGTTCAAGCGTGTCCAGATGACGCCCGACCTCCTGCCGAGCGACATCATAGGTACGTACTACTTCGACTTGAAGAGGGGTGAGTGGGTTCTGAGAAAAGGCCCCATTTTTACGAACGTATTGTTTATCGATGAGTTGAATAGGGCGCCTCCCAGAACCCAGAGCGCCCTCCTCCAGGCCATGCAGGAGAGGGAGGTTAGCATCGAGGGCGTTAGACACGCACTGCCTAAGCCATTCCTCGTGCTTGCATCCCAGATGCCAGTTGGGAGTGAGGGCACCTACCCTTTAACGCCCGTGCTTGTTGACAGGTTTGCTTACGGGTACCAGACGTCCTACCCTGACGAGGGGCTTGAGGCCACGATCATTGATATCTCAGACGCTGTGGAGTCTGTCTTAGAGGTGCCTTCGGGTGAGGCACCTTCAAAGCTTAGGCCTGTTATTAGCCAGGAGGAGCTTCTCAGGGCCTCAGAGCTCATGAAGACAGTCTACGTCTCGGAGAAGATCACGAGGTACATCGTTAGCCTTGTGGGCTTCATTAGGCGCTCTAGCGAGGTTCTCCTGGGGCCCTCGCCTAGGGCTAGTATCTGGCTCTACAGGGGGGCTAGGGCTCTCGCATTCCTGGAGGGTAGGGGGTTCGTCGTCCCGGACGACGTGAAGAGTGTTGCGCGTTACGTCCTAGCGCATAGGATTGTTTTGAAGCCTGAGTCCCAGTCTGAGGGTGTCTCGCCTCTAGACGTCGTGGAGAGGGCTCTGAAGAGCGTGGAGGTTCCAAAGGTATGAAGGTCTCCCCCACGGAGCGCGGCGTAGCTTTCCTAGCCATGTTGTCTTTCTTCTGGGCTTCAACTATTCTCCTCCAGGACCAGTTACTGGCTTTGTTTGCCGCCGTAGCGTCTGTTGTCTACGTCTTCGACTTATCCAGGCTTCTCCTCGACGCGCGCAGGCTAGTGCTCGAGGTTAGGGGTGAGCCTGTCCAAGAGGTGTGGGTGTGGGAGAGGCCGGGGTTTGAGGTCTTGGCTGGGCTATTCTTCGAGCCCGTAGGCTTGCCGGCGTGGCTGGCCGTCGGGGACGTTGAGGCTAGGGGTAGAGTGTTGGCGTACCGTTTTGAAGCCGCGTTCAAGTACAGTGGAGTTTACAGTGTCGAGAAGATTACCGCTAGGGTGTACAGCAGGCTGGGCTTATTCGAGCTACTGGAGGAAGTGCCCGTGGGAGTCACCTTCCGCGTCAAGCCCGCCACGCTGCTCTGGCTTCAAAGAGCGCTCGCGCTGCTCGGGGTTGGGGGTAGCTTTAAGGCTGCTGTACCGCAGGAGGCTTTGTCCCAGGTTGTCTACTTGAGGTCTACGCCGGAGGAGTACGTTGGCAGCAGAGAGTACCAGCCTGGCGACGACCTGAAGTTTATCGACTGGAAGTCTACAGCGAGGAGGCAGTTGCTGTTCGTGAAGGAGTTCCGGGGAGGGTTCGGGTTCCAGCCTCTCTTGGTATTCGACCTCAGGTGTACGGGCCCCTACACGTGCGACGCTGTTGCCTCGGCTGTTCTGTCGCTGGCCGTAGGGCTTGTCTCACACGGTGTACAAGCCTCCGGCGTTTATGAGACTGACACGGGGAGGTTCTTTTCTTTCAACACTACTCAGGGGCTTCTCGCCTACGTTGTGGGGAGGGTTCTAGAGTCCAGAATTGTGGAGGAGCTGGATATATACGAGTTTATCGAGCCACAGACGATCGACGAGATACGTGGAGTTTTGAAGAAAGTTGCCGGCTTGAACCCTGGGTTTGGGGCGCAGGAGGGGACTCTAGCCCACGGGAATGTTGTCTACGTCACCTCGCTCCTACACGCTACCGGCGAGGTGCTGGACTTCGCATCCCGCGTTGCCAGGAGTGGCGGGATCTTGAGCCTTGTTGTGCCAGCTGAGCCCTGGCTGGACGCCCGCGACGATGTTGAGGCTGAGAGAGTTAAGTCCAGTTTTCATAAGGCGACGAGGAAACTGTCTTCTCTGGGCGTTAACGTGTTTCTCTGCAGGAAGGAGATCCAGAAGACTCTCGTCATCGAGCCTTCCATCTGAAGAAGTGACGGGAAATCATGCCGGGTTTTTCCGTCAGGGAGTGCCGCGGACGCACTATCCCATCTAAGTGCGTGGAGAGAGCGGGTGGCTACGACCACTCGAGCTCCTCTAGGAGCCTTTCTGCACTTCTTAGAGCTTTCGCCTGGAACCAGCCCTCATAGTAAAACACATGTACTGCTATAACCTCCGGGGTATCGTCCTTCCACCTTCTCGTATGGCGCTGCAGTAGCCCCCAGTTTTTCTCTTCACACGGGAGAGCTTGGCTCCAAGGAGAGGTTTTTAAGGGAGGTAGTAATATGGGTGATGGGTTGAGGTCTTTCAGGGATGTCCTGTTGGGGCAGGGTGCTAAGGTCTTCACTACTCTTGGCGAGAGTCTGCTTGAGGGGAGAAGTCCTCAGGATAACCCTGCTCGTCGTCTCCCTGCCGCTTACATTGTCGTCTATCTACATCGTGGGCTCCTCGGCGCTCGTCCACGAGCTGAGCTTTGTGGCTACTGCAGGCCTCCACTACGCGCCCCGGGAGGCTGGCTGTGTCTGGGCTAGGGTAGTTTACCTAAACGTGAATGAAGTTAGAGCTGTACCGGTATATCTCGTCGAAGACCTTAATGTCTTCCTTAGCCTCTACGGGTGCAGGGCTACATATGCTAGGGGAGAGAGAAGCGGTGCCCTCGTCAGTGCAGAGCTGTGGGTTCCCGGGTTCATCGCTGAGCTCTCTCTCAACAGGGGGATCTTTAATGCTAGTGCGGTTGGCTTCGTTGAATGCAGGTACCTTAAAGGCGGCTTTATCGTCGTGAATGCCTCGAGAGGCGTTGGGTGGGTTAAGCTGTGCCCCAGGCACTCGACTCAGCTTGAGGTTGTAAGCGACTTCGGCGAGAGCTTCTCGGGGGCGATGCTCTTATTAGCGTTCCTTTCTCTCTTGCCATTCGCTGCGGTCTCGCCCCTGACGCTGTCTAGGGCTGTCGAGTCTCTCTCGAGAGAGCTCTGCGTACTCAGGGGCCAGGGGCTGGGGGTGGACGAGCTTAAGTGCTCTCTCTCCCTGTCGCTTGCAGCTGTAGCTCTACTCTCGTCCGCCTATGGAGTTGCGGCAGGTGTTGTGCTTGCGCATGGAGCCCTGTGGGCTTTGAGGTTCTTCGGGGTGACAGTGTTCTCCAGGCCCCTCCCCCTCTCCTCGCTGCTTCTGCCCTCTGGCGTCTACGCCGCTGTACTGCTCCTGCTCGTTCCGCTGGTAGTCCAGAGCAGGGTGGGAGAGCTTGAGAATACTTGCTGAAGTTGCTCGCGTCCTGGGCTTTAAGCTCCACTTGCTAATAATTCTCCAAGTGCTCGTAATGGAGCTGGCAATCATTGCCTCTGGCTCTCTCCTACTGGACGTACAGAACTTCTATGACAGCATCCTAGATGCTAGAGGCCCTAGTGTTGTTGTAACGAGCATCTCACTGGCACCGTTCACGTCTATAGTAGATGTAGACCAGTTGCGGGGTAAGTTGAAGGGCGTCGAGGGCGTCGCACTGGAGGAAAGGGTCTATGCGCTGGTTAAAATTCAGCATTCTTCAGCAATCCTCGTGGGCCTTGAAGACCGCGAGCTCGGGAAAATTGCCTCATCGGATAGCCGTGAGGCTAATTGCGTGTTTGTGGGGGAGGATTTGGCCCATAAACTGGGCCTAGCTCCTGGAATGGACGTTGTTGCGTACTCGCCCTATACCTCGCTCCCATATGTTCTCCGGATCTGCGGCTTTGCGGGGAGGCAGCCCTATTCGTGGATGCTTGTCTCGAGGCTCGAGCTTGCCCGCTCTCTCCGCGGCTTGAGGGGTTCACAGGCTTCAGTCGTAGTTGTGCACTCCGAGGGGGGCGCAGAGGCCGTGCTGGGCGCTCTAGGTATAAGTTCTGCTAGGAGGAGCATCGGTGAGAGAATTTTCTTGGCTGTCAGGAGTACCGGTGGTAATTTCAGTGCTAGGCTCTACTCGGCCTATGCTGGGGAGGTTCTCGAGAGGCTTGGCGTACCAGTAGAGGTCTTCTATGCCGTAGTTGTAACTGTGTGCGCGACGCTGGCTGTTTCGGCCTCGATGCTGGGGGGCTTTGTGCTCAGTGCTAGAGCCCGCGAGCTCGCAGTCTTGCGGTTATCGGGGGCATCTTCCAGAGCTCTGAGGGCCTCCCTGATCCTAATGCTTCTAGCCTACTCGTTGCTGGGCGGTGTGCTCTCAAGCCTCGTCCTCAGCCTGCTACCACTTGAGCTACAGCTCCTGGGCTTCGGCATGAAACTCGGGCCTAAACCGGCGGGCCTGGTGGCGGGCGTAGTACTCGTGTGGGGCTTCGCGTCAGCAAGTATAGCGAGGGGGGAAGCCTTTGAGTAGACTAGGTGCTTTTCTCCTAGGGCTGGTTCTCTGCACAGGCCTACTACTGCGCCTCGTGCCCTTTCTGGTCACATGGGAGCCTTTCTCGACGGACGTCTGGCCTCTCATCAGGGCTTCTGAGAAGATTGTTTCCAACCCCGGCGTCAGGATATGGGATGACGCCGCTTTCGACGGGTACAATAACAGGTGGCCTGGCGTCATTCTGGCGGCAGCGCTAGTCTCCCGAGTCACAGGTGCCAGCCAGTGGTTGGCTTACAGCTTCCTCCTCCTCTCTGCATCCCTCTCGGCCTCCTCGCTCCTGTTCTACGCCCTTGGGAGACGGGTGTTCAGGGAGAGAATACCTGCCTTAGTCTTGCTCGCTACCTGGCTCTTCTACCCGCCTGTCGCTGTTTTCTCGGCTACTCTCCTCAAGGAGGTTTACGCGTATCCCTTCCTCTTCGCCCTGCTTCTCATAGCCGCGGGGGGCTCGCGCCGGGACACGCTTCTTGCAGGTCTCCTCGCAGGGGCGCTAGTCCTGAGTCACCACTTGGCGTCTGTAATGGCCTCTTCGCTACTCCTGGGCACAGCTGTAGTCTGCTTTGCCTTGAAGAACGTGGGCTACTGTAGAGGGTCATGCCCTGTGAAGGCTGGCAGGAGTGCCATGCTCGGGCTCCTTGCAGGGGCGTTTTTCTCAGCATACTACCTTGCGTACGGCGGAAAGGCCATGCCCTTAAAGCTGGGGCTTCTAGACGCTGTCATGCTCGCCGTCTACGCGTGCTACCTCACCCTGGGAACCGTGGTATATTTGAAGTTCTCTAGGGTTGGTTACGTCGAAGGGCTTGTCGGCATAGCCGTTGTCGTGTTGTTGCTGTTTTCCTCGAGAACCCCCATCGTCGAAGGGCTCGGAGTTAACTACCGGGAGCTACTACCGTATGTGGCCCCCGCTTTCGCCCCGTACGTCTTCCTGGTATCGAGAAAGTACTCCTCCAGGGAGCACTTAGCCCTTGTGTACGCGCTGGCAGTCCCGCCGAGCGTTTTTTCGCTATACGTATTCCTTGCAAGGCCCGAGCTGGCCTCTACGCTGCACAGGTTTATGAACTACTACTTCCTCCCGGCAGGCATACTCCTGGGCGTCGTGGCAAACATGAGGCGGCGAGTCTTCAGAGCTGGTGTAGCGGCCGTCGTGCTTGCGCTCGTCCTCTCTTCCGCGAGTCTCGTGGCCCTCTCGGCCAGCGGGCGTGGCCCTGCCTTCTACTGGCGGTATAGCAGGTCAGAAGTTTGGGGCCTTGAAGCCATCTCCAAGTTTCTGCCAGGGGGCTCTGCATGTGGAGACGATAAGGTGTACTACTTTTACGCGGGTGCCGTTAGGGTCGACACTGGCTGTATTTTGGCCCGCTCCTACGCTGGCAAAGCCACTTCTCCGGGCGCCCCGCTCATCGTCCTCCGGGAGTACTACCTGAGGGGCTACGTTAGCGGCCTGAGCGTCTACCAGGTAGACTCTTTCCTGGCCTCACTAGTCGGGTCTAGCAGGGTGTTCGACTCGGGTGAGGTTCTTGTCGCCCTGGACGGATGAGCCTGTCCTCGTGCTCGAGGGCGTCTCAAAAACCCTGGGCAACACCAGGGTGCTCAAGGGGGCTAGCCTCAGCGTAGCAGTGGGAGAGTTTGTAGTCGTGAGGGGGAAGAGCGGCGTCGGGAAGTCTACTCTTGCACGGATAGCGGCCCTAATGCTCAAGCCCGACTCTGGGCGCGTGCTGTTTAGGGGTGTTGACGTAACAGGGCTGGGTGATAGCGGGCTTTCCCAGGTCAGGTTGAAGTACATCGGCTACGTTGACCAGTTCTTCTCGCTGATAGACTCCTACACTGTCTACGAGAATGTAGAGCTCCCACTCAGGATTATGGGTCTTCCTGAGAAAGAGAGGCGTAGGCGAGTAGCCGATGCCTTGAGGCTCCTGGAGATTGAGGAATTAGCGGGTTCTCTCCCGGGCGAGCTTAGCGGTGGGCAGAGGCAGAGAGTTGCTATTGCCAGGGCTATCGCTAAGAGGCCTGTACTCCTGGTGGCGGACGAGCCGACATCTAACCTCGACAACTACTCCGAGGCTCTAGTGGTGTCGCTCTTCAGGAGGCTCGCCGCAGAGGGTAGGGTGGCCGTGCTCATGACCACGACCGACCTTGTTACAGATTTCCCAGCTGATAGGGACATGGTTCTCCTTGATGGCAGAATTGTCGAGAGAGCAGCGATAAGGTAATATAGTGACTTTTCGTTGAGGAGAGAGGTGCGTCCCTTTTGCTTAGAGCTCTCTGGCCTGTAGTCTTAGTATTACTTGTAGCGTACACGGCTCTCTGCGACCCGCTAGACGACAGGGTCTCAGCGTTGCTTAGAGACGTTGAGTACCTTGACAGCCGAGGAGTCGACGTCTCGAATATCACGAAGAGCCTTGATGCCGCTATCAGGCTCTACGATGCAAACAGGACTAGCGAGACCATGGGCATGTTGGACAGCATCTCTTCGGAGGTTGACGCCTTGAAGTCGCAGGCCGAGGGCATTTACCTTAGGCGCACGGTGGCTAGGTATGGTGTTGCGGCCCTCGCCCTCTCCCTGCCTCTAATCGCCTACCTCGCAGTCCCGCGGGCCTACCTCTACTTGTGGTTCAGGCTCCGTCGTGGCTGGCTCGTCAGGAAGAGGAGGGGTGGCGGGAAGTGATATTGGATGAGGAGGTCTTTGCTGTAGTACTGGCCATAATCACTGTGGCCTCGGTGTTTGCGGCTGCTCAGATACTGCGGCAGGAGGTCACAGAGCCTTTTACTGCTCTAGGCCTGCTGAACTCGCAGTGCAGGATAGGAGATTACCCGAGGAGGGTAGTCCCCGGGCAGCCTGTCGACTTGTGTGTTTTCGTGGGTAACTACGAGGGCAAGCCGATATACTACAAGGTTGTGTTTAAAGTCGGGACAAACCAGACGATTCCCTCGAACTCCTCGCCTTCTCCAGACCCTCCCCTCAAGGCGTGGAGGGGTGTCCTGGCACACGGCGAGAATGCTACTTTCAAGGTCTCTGTGGTAGTCCCACCGAGCCTCAACAGCAGTAGGGTGGCTCTGATATTCGAGCTCTGGGTCTACGACACGAGCACAGGGAGGTGGCGGTACACTGGTAGGTGGACGCATCTCTATGTGGATGTAGTGAAGCCGGGCGTGTAGTATGCCTACCCTCGAGGAGTACGTGTTGGAGAAGTCCAGGGGGAGGAGTAGCTTCAGGGTGCTCAGGGAGGTCTACAGTGAAGTCAGCAGAGGCGAGTTAGAGCTCGTAGACCTTTCACCGCCTACCAGCCTTAGGGGGTACCTCTCGAGGCTCGACTACAGCCTATGGTTCTGGTCTGTCATCGCCCTCTCGACGGCGACACTGCTCCTCATATACTCCAGCTGGGCCCACCCCGCGTTGACAATCCTCAGGTACGTTTTCGGCTCGCTCTTCGTGCTTTACCTTCCTGGCTACGTGGTTGTGGAAGCCTTATACCCGTCTGAGGGGGAGTTGAGTCCTCTAGAGCGCCTTGCCCTGTCGATAGGGCTGTCGCTCGCGATAGTGCCTCTGCTTGGGCTCTTTCTCAACTACACGCCCTGGGGGATAAGGCTCACACCCGTCGCATACACCTTATTCGCGTTCATACTAGCTGTCGCTGTAGTTGCCGCCTACAGGAAAACAATCGTAACTGTGCTTGGAGCTGAGCTCATCCGCCGGGAAAAATATAAGTGAAATGAAAATGATTTTAAATTATGTCCTCGGGTTCACCGTCTAAAAGCGACGTCACAGCTGTTATCCCGACCCTCCAGGAGGAGGAGGGGATCGGCCTGGTAATTGACGAGCTTAAGGCTAATGGCGTCGAGAAGATAATAGTCGTCGACGGGGGCTCCACTGACAGAACCCGTGAAGTAGCTTCTTCCAAGGGGGCTAGAGTCGTGTTACAGGAGGGTAGGGGCAAGGCTCTCGCCATAAAGACTGCACTAAAGTACGTTGAAACCCCCTGGATGCTTGTCATCGACGGCGACTACACGTACGACGCCTCTTACGTCGACGCCATGCTCAGCGTTGCAAAGGACTACGACGAGATTATAGGTGCGAGGCTCCTGGGCAGGGAGAACATACCGCTCTTAAACAGGTTCGGCAACTGGGTTATAACGAAGGCCTTTAACGTCCTCTTCGGCGTGAGACTCTCTGACGTCTGCTCGGGCATGTACCTCGTGCGCACGGAGATAGCGAGGGAGGTGTGGTTTGAGGGTAAGGGCTTCAGCGTCGAAGTCGAGATAGCAGCGCACGTAGCTAATACGACTAGGAGGATAGCAGAGGTGCCGATACGCTACCGCAGGCGCGTCGGTAAGGGGAAGCTGGGTAAACGGCACGGCTTCCTAATACTCTTCGACACCGTGAGGCTCGCGTGGCGCTACAACCCCACGCTGGTCATATTCCTGCTCGGCTCGCTGTCACTGATGCCTGGCGTCCCGATATTCCTCTGGGTCTTCTACGAGTACGTTTTCAGGGGAGTGGAGCACTTCGTCTGGGCTATTATATCGCTACAGATGGTAAGCGTGGGCCTAGTTTCAGTACTGCTCTCAATACTGTCTCTCTACCTTAAACGCCTAGAGTACAGGCTCATAGAGAAGATTGAGAAGAGGCTCAGGCAGGTTCAGGCATAGTGCAACTAGAGGGGGGTCAGGGCTGGAGGCGTTAGCGAGTCTCCACTAGAGGGCCGTAAGCCTGCAGTCCGCGTGTGCTCGCCTGGAGACTTGGCTCTCACTCGTGGCGCTCGCTACTTGCTTCCTGGTGGTATTTCGCCCAGCATCTTTTCAAGCTCGCTTTTGGGAATCTTCCTCCTTATCCTCCATCCCTCACCGTACCTCTCTATCCCTAACGCATTTCTAACTTTCTCGTAAAGTGCTCTAGCCCTGCTCCACGTTCCGTCGTCCACGAGAACCTTGCCGTACTCAAAGGCCTCTATTATCTCGACTTCAGCCCTCATTATCCCCTCTACTAGTTCCTCCCACGTATACGGCCTTGCATCGACGACCCCAAAGCCCTTCGTGCTCCACAGGGCCTCCCCCAACTTACAGTCGGATACTATGACCAGGTCTATGTCGCTCCACTTCTTCCAGGCCCCCCTAGCCCTAGACCCGATAACAACTGCAGACCTTATCCTAGCGTGTTTTGAGAGCTCTCCTAGAAACTTCATTGCAAAATCAACGGCCTTGCTCCCGTCCCAGATTTCCCCAATATCTACGCTAGATGCCTCCCCAGCACCCGCCATAACTCATCCATCACCTCTACACACATCCTAGCCACACCCTCGTCGTACGTTATACTAAACCTCGTGGCAGCGTCAGGGTAGCGGGAAGCATAGTAGTGGACGGTGAGTTTTCCCAGGGACTCCACCAATTCCACCAATTCGACAACCCTACTCGAGGCCTCTTCAGCGAGCCTCCCTAAATCGTGTACAGGCATGAAAACCCCCTCTTTGATCAAGAGCGCCTTTAGAAGCTTCTCACAAGACTGCTGAGCGTGGAAGCAAGCCTCGCTCCAGGATCCCCTCTCGACAGCATTGTGGGCCTCAACCCTATCCCGGCGCGCGTAAACGACCCAGCTCCTCCACTCATCATCATTTAGCCTCGGCAAACCACTCACCAACTAGCGTCATGCACGCGTTAAATTTACCATTTACTTAAGCTTTAGCACAGCCAGGAATAATTTTAACGACTCAAATCCCTCCCTGACCACGTGCCTCCTTCTCTAAGAAACAATACTGGCAGCCTTTAAGGAGGCCTCACTCTCTATTTGCCACGTGGAATGTTACAACCGGAGGCCTCTCCCGGGTGCGAGGACTCCAGCCCCATGGGCCGGCCCACGAGGCCCAGGGGCGGCCAGACTTAGAGGGGGCTCTTAAGGTACACATCTAGGTACTGTTGGAAGACGACGTCCCAGTTGTACCTGGACACTACCCTATCGTAGGCGGTTCTGGCCAAATTCTCGGCTAGCCTCCTGTCGCTCAAGAGCTCTCTAATTCTCTCTGCTAGCTCGGCCGGCCTGCCGGGCTCGACGAGGAGCCCCGCTCCCCCCTCTAGCAACTCTACGTTGCCCCCCACTCTCGTCGCCACGCAGGGGACTCTCAGGGCCATCGCCTCTAGGAGCGCGGTGCTCAAGCCCTCGTGGTACGAGGGTAGCACGAACACGTCGCTGCCTTTAAGTAGTTTAAGCGCCTCGCTGCGGGGCCTATAGCCTAGGACGTGTATCCTGGGGCTCCTAGCGGAGAGCTTGTCGACTAGCGGCCGCAGGGGGCCGTCACCCACAATAAGTAGGTCTGCGTCAACGTCGTGTAGCAGGAAAGCCTTGACCAGGTCTAATACCCCCTTCTCTTTTGAAAGCCTCCCAACGTACACTACCTGCCTGTCGTACAGCCTCACAGCTTCACGCGGAAGATCCCTTAGGTCTATAGCATTTGGAACGTGGTTGACGCTGAATCCCATCCTCCTGTACTTCTCCGTAACATCCCTCGAGACAGCAGTGATGGCATCAGCCCAGCCCAGAGCGACGCGCTCAACAGCACGCGCCAGATGGCCAAGCCCGCGCCCATAGAGGAATGATATCTGGTCAGAAAAAACACCGTGGAGAGTGAGAACCCTCCTCCCACTCACAACCCTCATAGCAAAGGCGGACGGGATGTTATGTGCATGCACGACATCGTAACTCTTCCTCTTAGAAATCAACATGAGGCTAGATAATGCAATGAAACTTAAATTAGCTAGGCCTTTTTTCCTTAGACAACCGACTTTCCCGCAGGCTAAGACTTCTACTTCAAAATTCCTCTCAATAAGCTTTTTGACAAGTTTTGAAACATGCTGAGCGACACCTCCAATGCCACTAAATGTAGGAGATATAATTAGTATTTTCAAAGTATATAACACCTTTTGTGCACTCAAGGGAGATATTTTTATATTTGTCGTAATTTAAACCTAACTTACGCTATGAGAAGGCCTTATGAGTATAAGGTCTCCTGTGTTATGATGGTTAAGAGTCCAGACACCTATACACTTAAAATTTCACTCTCATCAGTATGCAATGCTGATTGCCTTGATGAAATAATCCTAGTTACACCTTTCCCTGAAAAGTTTATATGGGTAGAGGAAGTTTGCCCAAAAGCGAGGCTTGTAAAAGATCCAGGGTGTGGAATCGGGATTGCAAGAAATTATGGCATAGCTAGTTCGAGAAACGAAATAGTAGCTTTTGTTGATCCAGATGCTGTAGTAGGGGAAAACCATTTCTGCACGATTCTTAAAACTTTTGATGACCCATCCGTAGGACTCGTCGATGTTATAAGTACCTTCAGTCCAAAATCATTTAAAAACTATACTAAAGTCCAACTTCTCGAGAATTTTGTTTGGAAATATGGAAGAGTCGCACAACTCAGAAGCGAGAACGTCATATATGCTGGTGGAACTTTTATGGCATTACGGAAAAGCTTGTGGAAGGAAGTGGGCGGTTTCTGGAAATATCCTCCTTATGGCTCAGACGACATGGACTTCAGCTATAGAGTGTATAAAAAAGGTTATAAATGCAAGAGAATAAGAGTTCATGGATCCTTTCATATTCCCAGACCGACACTAAGGGAACTATTTCGTGAACAATATGGCTGGGGGAAAGGCTTTGCTATCCTCTTGCTAAAATACAACCAGGAGAAAGAATTTTGGCTCTCACTTCGCTATAGTAAGATCCTATACAATATTATTCCAAGCTGTTATTGGTTTTTAATCCCTGTATTAAGAGCAATTGCGGCTCCCATAGGTGGGTTAGTGAATTCAATCCGCCTTGGAAACATGAGCTTCTTACCTTTCTGGGTCTTTAGGAGGTACGCATTCTTACTGGGCTTTATTAGAGGTTTACATGATTATATGCTGTTTACTAAACTTTCAAGGAATAAGGCTAGTCTCTGCGCTAAGATACGCCACTCGTAGTTCTGTAAAATATCATTGTACGCGTTTTCACCTAGTTGTAATCGCAAATCTCTATCTTCTATTAAAGTGACTATTTTTTCAGAAAAATCTTCTACATCGTTTAATTTCGTAAGCGAGGCATTAAACCCATTCCTTAGAACACCTTTTGCTCCAGGGGTTTCCTCGGCTACTATGGCTTTTCCTGCAGCCATATACTCAAACATTTTCATACGCTCGGCATAGTAAATTGATGGGTAAGTCGATGCCGGTAGGATACATATGTCTGCGGCACTAAACATACTCTGCCTAATAATAGATGATGATGGCAGAGGAGGGATCCATAAAACTTGATTGAGTGTTGCAGTCTCCTTAAAAGCTTTGTAGAGTATTCTATCTAATGGAGAATTTAGGATTAATGTAACTTTTTTACTCGGTAAATATTTCCTAAGTCTGTCTAGAATGTTAGGTAATTTGTCGACACCTTGGTAGTCTTCTCCTCTCGATCCACGCCAAATCCCTCCGCTGTATAAAAGCTTAAATCTGTTCTTTAAAAACGGATATTTATTAATAAATATTGAGTCCCCTATTTTCCTCGGATTAAATAAATTAAGTGAGACACCAAATGGTAGATACAGTGAGCGTATATTGGGTATGATTCCCTTCAAACGGCTCATAAAAGCTTTGCTCCAGAAAATAACGCCATCAGAATTTTTTAAATTAAGATAGTGATAGTAGGGTAGTTCTGCACCTTCTTCAAGGATAACGTCCATATAATCTATTATCGCTAAGCCTTTGAAAATGCTTTTCTTTAACTCTAAAGCTCCCATAGGGTTAAGTAGGAAAGCAATATGGTACTCGGTGCTATATAAACTTAAGAGGAATCCTTGAAGTGACCAAGTTATAGGTCTAAAAGGCCTGAGTTTATCCAGTCCAGCGATAAGTGGCCACGTTAGCGATTTCTTTAATATTGACTTGTATGTGATAAAGTGCATGGAATAACCTAGATTCTTTAAGGCTTGATGGAAAAGTAAAGGTCGGGAAATGTTCTTTATATCCCGGAAGGACACGTAGATGCTCTTCCTATTAGACAACATAGTTCCACAACTAATAGTTGTTGTGTTCAATATTTCATTTTTAACTCTGCCTCTTAGGGGAAGCTTCCGATTAAAATTTATTAAGGAAATGTATTGGAAACTCTGTGATTGTTGTTTTAACCCATGACGTGGACTACTCGAGAAGGGGGCCCGGACTCGACCATATTCTGAGGCGTAGGGAGAGGTTTGAGGAGTGGGTTGTCGAGCGTGTTCTCCGCGAGGGCTTCAACCCGTACTTCGGCGTGCCGAGGGTTGTCGAGGTTGAGGAGGGCTTTGGGGTTAGGTCTACGTTTTTCTTCAGGGCTTTCTACGACGACGGCGAGACCGTGGAGGGGTACGCGGGGGTTATAAGGGACTTGCTGGGGAGGGGGTGGAGTGTGGGCTTGCACTACAATGATCCGGGCCGTGTGGGGGAGGAGAAGGCTTTCATGGAGGGGGTTCTGGGCTTCAGGGTGGAGGGGACTAGGGGGCACTTTCTCCGCGTCGCGGACTTTAGCGTCTTAAGGGAGTTGGGCGTGAAGTTCGACTCCAGTGTCGTGTATAGCAGGGGTGGGTGCGACGCCAGGAACGCCGGCTTCTTCGACGCTGGCGGCGTTGTAGAGTTCCCCGTGACGTTCATGGACGCGTACATGTTTACTTACGACGGGATGTCTGAGGAGAGGGTTACCTCTTTTATCGTGAGCTGCGTCGAGAAGCTCAGGGAGGGCGGTGTAAAGCTCGCCACCATACTCTGGCACGACAGCTCCGTGTACATGAGGGGTGGCCGTGTCTACCCGGAGGTTCTCAGGGCGCTGTCGAGGTTCGAGCTCCTGGACATGGCGACTGCCTATAGGATGGTTGCTGGTAACGAGCTCTGAGCAGTCTTCGGGGATCTTGCGCCCGTGTCTTCCAGGGGCGTTTTCCCAGTACCGTCTCCTCAGGGGCGAAAAGCTGGAGCCGCCTCCTGCGCCTGGAGGCTAGCTCTTCTCTCCCTGTTGTTTCTCGCGCTCCTTCATCCTCTTGTAGGCTAGCCCTACCATTATAGCCGCGTACATGTGTAGCTTCCACGCCTCCGGGTACTCCCCGTACTCCATTACGGCCTTCCTCGCGAGGTTTAGGAGTTCCTGGGCTTCCTCTAGCGTCAACTCCTCCTTCTCGCTCTTGTCCAGGAGGTCGCCGAGCCTCTTCCACTCGTCCTTCGTGAACGGGTTCGAGACTGCGAGCCTCATGAGGTTCCTGGCCTCCGTCACGACTAAGCTAGCAGCGCTCGGCTTTAGAACCCCCTCCGAGACGAAGTACCCTGTGAGAAACTCCTGGTAGCTTATGAAGGCATAGGCGAGCCTCTCGAGCCTCCTGTCAACCCTCTCCTCTAGCCTGGAGAGCCTCTCCTCCAGCCCCTCGATCCTCCTGTTCACGTCATCGAACCTTCTATCTATGGCGTCGAACTTCTTGTCCACTTCATTAAACCTTTTATTAATTTCTTCAAATCTTCTATCTACTTCTCTGAATCTTGCACTGAACTCCTCAAACCTCATGTCTATCTCTTTGAACCTCATGTCTATTTCTCTGAATTTGCCCCCTAGCCAGTACGACAGGTAGAGTACTGTTGCTAGCCCGCCTATCCCGCCAATCGCCGAGAGGATGCTAAGTATGTCTTCCATCCCTGGTGAACGGTGCCGTAGAGTTACTTATACGTTTTTTGGACTCAGGGATTTTGCAAGCTGTTTTACGGGGTTACGTGAGACGCCTCCCGGAGTGAAAGTATAATACTCAGGCGTGAGATCTAGTCCTAGTGCCTAAGACGGGTGGCTGGTTTGGGGTACAAAGTCGTGCTCGCCTCAATAGCCTCGCGCAAGGCCCTCGCTATCGGCAGTTCCCTCAGGACTGCTCTGGGGGCTACAGTTGTCGGCGTGTCGCACAGGAAGCACCCCTTTGTGTATTCGAGGCTCTTCGACGAAGTCTTCGTACTGGAGGGCGCCCCGAGAGGAGGTTTAGAATGGGGCCTTGCTGTCCTCGAGGTCGCTGAGAGAGTTGGCGCTGAGGTTATCGTGCCCGTGGACTTCCTGGACGTCGTCTCGCTGTCCAGGGTCAAGGGCCGCGCCAGGGCTACGGTGGCGGCCCCCGCTTACGAGTCTGTTGCCGCGGCCTCGAACAAGGCTAGCCTTGGGGGTCTCCTGGGGGACGGAGTCGTCCCGGCCTCTGTAGTAGTACCGGACAGTTCAGGGGTCGACGCGGTTTACAGCCTCAGGCCCCCTCTCGTCGTTAAGGGTCTAAGCGACGCTGCCAGCCCCGAGTTCTTCCCCGACGCTAGCAGTGCAGCAAGGGCGGCTGCGGCCAGAGCCCCCTGCCTCGTGCAGGAGTACGTGCCGGGGAGAGGTAGGGGCTACGAGGTGGTGGCCTTCGAGGGTGAGCCTCTACTTGAGTTTGCACACGAGAGAGTTGTCGAGTACGACCCTGGGGGCGGGGCTAGCCTGGGGGCTAGGGGCCCTGTTTTAGACCCGGAGCTCTACAGGCTTGGCAGGTTTGTCGTCTCCAGGCTACGCTGGACTGGGCCGCTCATGGTTGAACTCAAGTGGATCCCGGCTGAGGGCAGGTACTTCGTCATCGAGCTTAACCCGAAGTTCTGGGGGAGCCTCGACCTCCCAGTATCGCTTGGCTACCACTTCCCCGCTGTACTCGTAAAGGCCTTTCTAGAGGGGGTAGAGGAGGCGAGGAGGTTTGCTGGAGAGCTCAGAGTGGGGAGCGGGGAGTTCTACTGGCTCCTCGACGGCTTCAGGTACATGGCCAAGCTACCGGGAACATGGCTCTACATGGCCCGGAGGGCTAGGCGTAGCGACTTCAGCCTGTTAGACCCCGCTAGGGTTGCTCTCCAGGTAGTGGCTGCCGCCAAGAGGCTGGAGACCGAGAAGAGTAGCTGGGCGCATTCGCTTGAGAGGGACTACGCGAAGCTGAGAGAATTCTACAGGGGGCTGTTCAGGGGAGGGAGGCCCCTCGTAATCCTGGACTTCGACGGCGTCATCGCGAGGCTGCATGTGGACTGGAAGCGTGTGTACAGGGTTCTCGAGGAGAGAAGCTACCGCAGGCGGTGGGAGACTGTGGTAGGCATGTTCCGCAGGCTGTGGCTTGAAGACGTATACAAGTTCGAGGAGGCCTCCCGCACAGTGGAGGAGTTCGAGCGTGTAGCCCGCGCTGAAAGGATCCTAGATGAAGGCGTGCTCAGAGGCCTAGACTTCTGCGTAGCTAGCATGCAACCCGAGTCTGTCCTGAGGAAGTTCATAGGGGAGGGCGTCGTATTGGGGCGCGACAGCGGCCTCGGCCCCCTAAAGAGCGAGATGTTCCGGGAGTGCGTCAGGAGGGCTGGGGGGAGGGGGCCTGTCGTAGTGTTCGACGACGACCTCTACAACTGCGTGGTTGCCATGAGGATGGGCTTCTACCCCGTGAGGGTTGTGGATAACCCCTACAGGGCGGTCGAGGCCCTGAGGCTAGGTATACTGCCCGTGGATACAAGCCTCCTTGGGAAGTTCCTGCACAAGCTGAAGTCCCCGTAGTCGCCTCTCACCTATTCAGAGAGTTCTGGGGCACACACTCTTATTATATCATTGTTTTACTTAATGCAAACGTTGTTTTGTTAGGATATAATATTGTTTGTTTAGAACAAAACTATGGTATGTTGCAGTATAACCTTGTTACTGCTGTGGCTTCTCCTGCTTCTGCTGCTCCTGCTCAAGCTTCTTCAGCTCCTCCTCTATCTCCTTCTCTATCTCCTCTATGGGCTTCGGCGGCGGGGTTGTTGCGAGCGTGTAGCCTATCCACGCCAGTATTCCGAATACTCCTGCTACCGCTAGGAAGACTGTCAGCTGTATTACTAGCTGGCTCCAGGGCGTGAAGAATACGAGCCAGGCGTACGCCAGTATTACTGCTACTGACAAGAGCAATAGGACTGCCCCTACGATCTGGTCTCTCGACATACACTTCTGTCGTGTCTTTACTTGTACTTATACTTTTCCCATGTTCTCCCAAGCCCTGGAACCTCCATGAGATGGAAGCTTAGTAAAGAATATTTTTGACGGCTTCGCTTTTAGGCTGTGCCCAAAGCAGTTATCCTGGCTGGGGGGCCCGGGAAGAGGCTGAAGCCGCTTACGGATGATAGGCCCAAGCCCCTCGTCGAGGTCGGCGGCAGGCCCATCGTCGCCTGGCAGGTTGAGTGGCTGAGGAGGCAGGGCGTCTCGGCCTTCATAGTGTGTGTCGGCTACCTCAAGGAGAAGTTCCTCGAGGTGATCGGCAACGGCTCGAGGCTCGGCGTGAAGGTGTACTACTCGGTTGAGGAGGAGCCCCTGGGGACTGGGGGCGCGCTCAAGAACGCCGAGCCCCTGCTGGGGGGCGAGGAGGTCTTCCTCGTCGTCAACGGAGACGTCCTGACGGACATCGAGGTCTCCAGGCTCCTCGAGAAGGCCAGGAACGCTGTCGGCGCGATTGCACTAGTGCCTCTGCCCAGCCCGTACGGCGTGGTGGAGACCGAGGGGGACGTGGTGACGAGCTTCGTCGAGAAGCCCCTGCTGAGGGGCTACTGGATCAACGCTGGCGTCTACGCCTTCACCCCCAGGGTCTTCGAGTACCTGCCCGAGAAGGGGGACATCGAGCGCGAGGCGTTCCCGAGGATCGCCAGGGAGGGGTTCTTGAGGGCCGTGAAGTACGAGGGCGCGGCGTGGAAGAGCGTCGACACGCACAAGGACATCGAGGAGGCTGAGAGGAACGTCGTGCCGCGGTTGAAGGCCTTCCTGGGGGAGAGCTAGCTCTTTAGCCCCCGCGTGTTGGGAGAGCACCGGGAGGAAGGGCCCCAGGGAGGGGCAAGCTTGTAGCCCGCTCTTTACAGCTGAAAGCCTCGCCCTTTAGGGCGGGGATGCTGACAATAGGTTTATAAGGTGTATATTCTAGTATATTCAGTGGGGGCGCCTTGGGGGACAACCCCCAAACGTGGACGAGATTGAGGAGCACTAGACACGTCAAGTACTGGTGCGCTTATCACTTCGTCTGGGTTCCGAAGTACCGCAGAGACGTCTTAATTAATGGGGTTAGGGAATATGCTAGGGAGGTCTTGTCCCAAATACTTAAAGAGCTGGGCTGTGAGCCCCTGGCGCTAGAGGTCATGCCCGACCACGTCCACGTCTTCACCATATGTCCCCCGAGGCACTCCCCATCATACGTGGCGCGGTACCTAAAGGGTAAGAGTGCGAGGAAAATACTGCAGAAGTTCCCGGAGTTGAGGGCAAGGGTGAAAAGCGGCAAGTTGTGGAGTAGGAGCTACTTCGTGGCAACGGTGGGAAACGTGACCGCGGACGTTGTAAGGAAGTACGTGGAGGAGCAGTGGAAACATGAGGAGGACTAGTGTTGTTAGGCTACTACCGAATAAAGGCGAGGAGGGTAAGTTAAAGTTGCTCTGCTCCCTCTCGGCTAGGCTGTGGAACGAAGTGAACTATGAGAGGAGGAGGCAGTTCTTCTCCAAAAAGGGCGTCGACATGAGAGGCACGTATAAGACGTACTACGAGAAATATAAGGTGCTGATCGGCTCGGCCACGGCGCAACAAGTGCTCAATAAGAACGACGAGGCCTGGAGATCCTTCTTCGCCTCGCTGAGGAAAAAGAAAACTGGTGGACTGCCTAGGCACATAACCAAGGTGGATCCACCCGGGTACATGAAGGACGGGGGGAGGAGGAAGCTGTGGGCCGTGCTCAGAAATGACCAGTACAAGATCGAGGGCGACAAGCTTATCCTCAAGGGGCTGGGTGCAATCGGCAGGCTCGAGGTCGAGTATAGGGGCGAGATCCACCTGAGGGGGGAGCAGGGCAGGCTTGAGATAATAAACGTAGACGGAGCATGGTATGCCCACATCAGCTTCGAGGCCGAGGAGAAGGCCGTGAGGGGGGCCTGGCGCGAGGTGCCCGGGACGCCCAGAGGCGGTTTAAGGGCCGGCGTCGACGTCGGCATAAACAACCTCTTGGCCGTATACGTTGAGGACGGCAGAACCGCGCTGTACAGCGGGAGGCCGCTTAAGGCTATCGCCTTCTACTACAGACGCAAAATCGCCGATTATCAATCCACGCTTAACGGGTCGAGAACGTCCAAGAGGCTTAGGAGGCTCTACAGGAAGTGGCTTAGGAAGGCAAGGCACTTCATAAACACTCAGGTCAGGAGGGCTATCGAGTGGCTCTACGAGGGTGGCGTGTCCACAATATACGTTGGCTATCCGAAGGAGATAGCGCGGAATAATGGCAACTTCTATACGGTGAACCTATGGCACTACGGCTACTTGCTTAAGAGGGTCGTCGAGGTGGCCGAGGAGTACGGGATCAATGCGGTTCTCGTCCCCGAGGAGGGGACATCAAAGAGATGCCCAATACACGGCGAGGGTTGCGGCATTAGGATAAAAAGAGGGCTATTTAAATGTACGAAGTCGGGCATCGTATTCAACGCAGACCTGGTGGGCGCATACAACATAATGGCCAAGTCCATAGCCCCGAGTCCCGCGGGGGATAGGGGTAATGGGCCGGACACCCGGCCCGGGGCTGAACCCGACGGGAATGTAGCCCCAAACCTCCCCGCCCTGGCAGGAACCCTCGCCCTTTAGGGCGGGGAGGAGGTCAGCCGTAGGCGGCTAGGGGAGTAGTGAGAGGCCTGTCTTCTTCCTAGTTATGACGAACTCGCAGTAGGGGTCTCCCCTCTTTATGCACTTAGTCTCCCGTGGCTCGATATCCCCCTGTCTACGCCCCAGCTGGCGGCCACGGAGCCCGCGAGCAGGCCCCGGATCATCATGCTCTCGGCCTCCTCGAACTCCCCCAGGTGCTTGCACTCGATGCTGTCGTAGACTCTCGCCACAAACCTCCTGTCAGTGTACTCGACTACCTCGAGTATGCCGTAGCCCGCGAGCCTGAACACGTGCTCGGCGAGCTTGGCCTGATCCTCCCTCCTCTTGGCGAACACGGAGTAAAACTCCCTGTAGGCTTCTGCGCCGGCGTCGAAGAAGGTGTGGTAGAGTATGGAGCCGAAGCCCGTGCCCATCTGCCGCCACCCGTACTGCAGGAAAGCCCGGAAAACAGGCTCTCGCAGCATGACTGCGCGGACGCCGCCCAGGAGGGGCGGGTACCCCCACACGTCCACTGCTACGCCCTCGGTTATCGGGGGCGAGTACTCCGCGTTCCTCACGTAGGGCACTGCCTTCACGCAGGCAAGGATGCCTTCTGCTCTCCGGGGGTCTTGGAGGTCGCAGGCTATGAAAGCCCATAGGGGCTCGTCGGGCTTGCCTGCGACGTGGAGGGAGAGTATTGGTGTATCGTACTTCGCGAAGCAGTTTGAAATAGAGGCCAGGATCCCCCTGGCTGTTAGCGCCTGTGGGTCGAACTCCACCTTGAACGTGAACGGCTTCCTGCCGGGGATTATTACAATCCTGCCACTATGAAAGGGTAGAAACTTCCTCGCCGGCTTCATGCATGTCATAGTTTCCAGGCATTGATGCTTTATTAGTATAACGTTTCATGAAGTTGTATTTTTATCGGAAAGTCCTTTCCTCTACGAGTGAAACATAAAAACTCTTAGTTTTAGAATAAGGAAAGTCTATTGGGCCGGTGCTCCGACCAGGGGCTAGGCTTTCGGCTGTAAGGTTGTCGCTGGGTGGCGCTAGAGTGAAGGTTTTAAATAGATCTTTGGCGGTGTTTGTCACGGGGTGTTGGTGGTTGCCGGGTACTGCCCTGGAGAAGTTTTACGTTAGTGTTACTGATCTCCTGGGGCACGTCTTCTTCTCGGAGGAGGGGAACCTTGAGAAGGCGGCCCAGCTTATAGCCGACTCCCTGGCCAGGGGAGGGTTTGTGTACGTCTTCGGGACTGGCCATTCCATGGTCATGGCGTTGGAGATGTTCTACAGGGCTGGGGGGCTTGTGAGGGTTTACCCGCTCTTCGACTTGAGCTTGTCTGGTTTTGGAGGGGCTTTGAGGAGTACTCTCCTCGAGCGCACTCCTGGCTATGCGAGGGCTATTCTGGACTCCGTGCCAATCTACCCCAACTCCGTCCTCATCATCGTATCGAACTCCGGGAAGAACGCCGTGCCCGTCGAGATGGCGGAGGAGGCTAGGAGGAGGGGGTTGAAGGTTATAGCTGTCACGAGCGTCGAGTACAGCAGGAGCGTGCCGGCGTCTAACCCGCTTGGGAAGAAGCTCTACGAGGTTGCAGACGTAGTCATAGACAACAAGGTTCCCGCTGGGGACGCGATCCTCAAGCTCGAGGGGTTCCCGCAGAGGGTCGCGCCTGTCTCTACGATTGTCTGCGCCTTCATACTCCAGTCTATCGTCGCGAGGGTTGTCGAGATACTCTTGGAGAAGGGTGTCCAGCCCGAGGTGTGGATGAGTGCTAACGTGCCTGGGGGCGATGAGGCGAACAAGAAGTACGTTGAAAAGTACCTTGAGAAGCTTAAACCGCTTTAAAGCTACCTGTCGAAGTACTTTTCAAGCTCCCACTCTGTCACCTCTGTTGAGTCAGGGCTTGCCCCCGTGGCTTTGAGGTAGTTTTCCCACTCCTCGGCTTTAGAGGCTACTAGCATTTCTAGAGCCTTCCTGGCGTCCCCGCTGAGTAGTGTCGCCTGCCTGGCGAGGCTTACTGCCTCGGCAAGTGTACGGGGGATGGCTTCTAGCCCCGACAGCCTGTAGGCGTTTTCGCTGCAGGGCGGCGGGGCTTTAAGCCTCTTCTCGAGCCCCTCTACCCCCGCTAGTATGGCAGCGGTCAGCGCCAGGTAGATGTTCCCGGACGAGTCGGGCAGCCTGTACTCTACTGTCTTGGAGGCCCCTTTCAGGCCTCTGGGGACGCGGACTAGTACAGACCTGTTTCCTATGCCCCACGCTACTAGAACTGGGGCCTCGAATCCCGGCACGAGGCGCTTGTAGGAGTTTACCGTCGGGTTTGTCAGGAGGGCGGTTGTTCTAGCGTTGGCTAGTAGCCCTGCTATGAAGTTCAGGCCCTCCTCTCTGAGCTGGCCGTCCTCCGACAAGATATTCCTCCCGTTTTTGTGGGCGCTTAAGTGCAGGTGTAAGCCGTTGCCGGGTAGGCCTGTAAATGGTTTCGGCATGAACGTCGCCTTCAGGCCGTACTTCGCGGCTACGCTCCAGATCGCCTTCTTCACGAGAAGCAGCGTGTCGGCTGCAGCTACAGGGCTCATAGGAGCTGGGAGCACCTCGTACTGGCCGGGTCCTACTTCGTGGTGTGCTGAGCGCACTTCCACCCCGGTGCTGCTGAGCTCTTCGAGGATCTCTGCTATGGCATGGAGCGCTGTATTGTCTATTGGTGACCAGTAGTACCCGCTATCTGCGGGCTTGCCACCTCGTGTAAGGTAGAACTCTACTTCGAACCCGACGAGAACCTCGAAGTTCAGGTTCTCAGCTACGCTCTTCAAGATGTAGCGGGGGTGGTAGGGTAGCGGCTTGGACTCATAGTAGATGTCGCCCACGAGGAAGGCTGTTCTGCCGAAGGGTGAATTGTACACTCTCAGCGTCGCGAAGTCTGGTTTAACCAGGAGGTCTGAGTCTTCAATGTTTGCTAGACCGACAGAGTAGCCGTCCACCCGGAATCCTTCCTCGAGTTCTCCAGCATTAGTGGCTCTCAGTATTCTCTCATGCAGCCTGCCTTCTAGATCCTGGAACACTACAGAGTAGTACTTCGCGCTACTCCTGGACAGAAGCCTCTCCCTTTCCTCCGGCTCAAGAGCTTCTGCCGCCTGCATATTTTGCGGACAGGGAGATTGTAGAAAAGATTTTCTCTAAGAGTGTTGTAGATTTTTCTAGCCCTTCTAGGGTGCTGTTGTATAAAAAACATGTACTATAGTCAGACTCAGCCGCATTCAAGATTATTTATTTTCCTCGCAAGCTCGTGTTTAGGGCTGTAGGAAGAGTGGTATTACCCCTGACGCGAGTGTTAGGGCCGCGCACGCCTCCACAGCCAGAGTTGTCGCTCTATAACCTTGCAGCTTGGTGCTCCCGGGTTCGAAGTAGACCGCCTTTACCAGCCGGGCGTAGTACGCTGCAGCAATACCCGTGTTGATGAGTGCCAGTGCTGTGAGCCACGGGGCCACGTACACGGGTGCTAGGAACAGGTAGAGCTTGCCCCAGAAGCCTGCTAGTGGCGGCATTCCCATTAGGCTTAGAACGAGTATTGCAGTCGACGCCGCTAGGGCTGGGTTAGCCTGGGCTAGGCCTCTGAGCCCGTCGAGCGTGGGGGGCTCGTCTCCATACCTGCGTATCGCCCTTGCTAGCAGGAATAGACCTGTTTTCGCCAGGGAGTATGCCAGTAGCTGTAGTGCTAGGCCGTAGAGCGCTACCCTCTTTGCCTCGGGTACTGCGAGCGCCGCTAGGCCCACGAGCAGGTAGCCCGCCTGGGCTATGCTGCTGAAGGCCAGTAGGCTTTGGAGGCCTCTCTGAAGGAGGGCTGTGATGTTGCCGTAGGTCATTGTCAGGAGCGCGAAGAGTCCCAGGAGCGCGAGCCACTTGTCAGTGATCTGTGGGGCTAGGAGGGGCGATAGCTTGTAGACTGCTAGTATTGTAGCAGCTTTCGACAGCGGGGCTACTACTGAGACGGGGAGCGGATCCGAGTACCCGTAGGCGTCTGGTAGCCACGCGTGGAACGGGAAGACTCCTATTTTGAAGCCTAGGGCTGCCAGTAGAAGTGCCGTAGCGCCCAGCGCTATTACTAGAGGAATTCTGGCTGATTCCGTCAGTGCAAGGGTTTTGGTCTCGAGGGAGGCGACGCCGAGTGAGAGGAGAAGGAGGTTTGAGGCGGCTAGGCTCATCAAGCCGTACTTCACGGCGCCGGATGCCGAGTACGAGTCCCGCGGGACAGCGATGAGGGCATAGCTCGACACTGAGAATAGGGTCCACGAGGTGAAGAGCGTTAGCATGTTGCCGGACCACGCTACGCCCAGGAGACCCATTGCGCCCGCGAGGGCTAGTATGTATGCTCCACTCTCGTACTTGTACTCGCCTGCCGGCCCGCGGAAGCCTACGACGGCGATAATCACGTCTACTAGGGCTACGGTGGCCACTGCGAGGGGGAAACAGTCTGCTACGGCTCCGCCCGGCCGGGTTTGGCCTCTATACCAAGCGCTTGCCGTTAGTGTGAGTGCTGCCGCGAGGGCTGCGAGCGTGAGCGCGTGCGCTAGTCCTCTACGATTCCCTGCGAATAGTACAGCGACCATCGCCGCGGCTATAACTCCTATGCTAGCGTACACCGCTACCACTTAAACCACCCCGCTGCTAGCAACAGCAACACTACCGACGCCCCGAGCCAGAAGTATATCAAGTAGTGGGGGGCCCTCCCCGTCTGCATCTTCCTGAAGCTTGACCAGAGGCCCTTGAAGAGGCCTACGAGGCGGACGTGGAGTAGCGAGTCGTAGCTGGCCTCGACAAGCCTCGAAGCTATGCCTGAAAGGCGTGCGAAGAGTGTCGGCAGGAGTCTGTGGTAGAACCTGTCCACGATGCCCGTATCGACGAGCCGGCTCGTAAGGCTCGAGACCTGCTTGGCTCCCGCCACAATGAACCTGTAGTACAGGGAGTTTATGAGCCACCTGTCGTAGAGGAAGCTGTAGACGCTGTACAGTAGCTCGCTTCCCTTCACTCTTACATAGGGGCTCCAGCCCCTAAAAGCGTACAGGTATAGAGTAGCCGAGAATCCCAGCAGGGCCAGGACTAGAGTGGCCTCAGTGGCTCCCACAAGGGGGCTCGCCTTCAGGAGCTGATGGCTTTCTACCGCTCCTAGTGTGTGTTCGAGTAGAGCTTCGAGGCTGTGGCCTACGAGAGGCCACGCCAGGCCGAGAGCTAGGCTGAGAAATCCTAAAGTCAGGTAGGGCGCAAGCATTGCCAAGCCTGGCTCGTGGGCGTGGAGTTCGTGGCGTTTACCCGAAAACACTCGTGCGAAGGCGCGGGCAGAGTATGTGGCTGTGAGCCCAGCAGTGACTACGGCGAGTACTGTCGGGGCTAGCAGGCCTGCCTCGGCCGAGAGGTGGATTATCTCGTCTTTCGTCCAGAATCCCGCGAAGGGCGGTATGCCTGATAGGCTCAGTGTGGCTAGGAGGAATGCTAGCGCCGTTAGTTTCATGGAGGAGGCTAGCCCTCCCATGTCGTCTATGAAGCGGCTGTGCACGGCGTGTATGACTGCTCCAGCGGCTAGGAAGAGCGTGGCCTTGAAGACTGCATGGCTCATCAAGTGTGCAAACCCCGCCACGAGCCCGCCGACTGAGCCTAGAGCGAGGGTTCCGACAGCCACCCCCATGAACATGTAGCCTAGCTGGCTCGCCGTGGAGTACGCGAGTATTAGTTTCAGCTCTCTGCTCACGAGGGCCATTGTAGCCATCATGAATGCCGTTAGGGCACCGAGTAGGGCGAGGCCCTCCAAGAACGACGGTATAGCCTGTGGGGCTCCTGACGCCGAGAGCAGGGTGTGAGCAACCACTAGCACCGGGGCGAAGCGGAGTAAGAAGTAGACGCCTGCTTTGACCATTGTGGCGGCGTGTATCAGCGCGCTGACGGATGTGGGGCCTGTCATTGCCGTTACTAGCCACTCGTGGAACGGGAACTGGGCGCTCTTGGCTATGGCTCCAAGGAAGAGGAGCCACAGGAATACAGGTAGAACCCCCCTCGCCAGCAGGCTTGTGGCCCATGCGCCCTCAGCGATTGTGGCGAGTAGGGTGGTGCCGAGCAGCGTGTGGAGGGTTGCTACCCCGAATATCATGCCGACGTCCCCGAGCCTCGTGAATACGAGTGCTCTGAGGCCAGAGTGACTCGGCTCGAACCACATCGGCACTCCTAGGGCTCTCCGGCCTGGGTCTCCAACCCACCTCTCCTCTTCGTCTGTGAACCAGTGGCCTATGAGAGCGTAGCTCGCCAGGCCCGTTCCCTCCCAGCCTATGAACATTGCGAGGAGGTTGTCTGAGAGGACTAGTAGCATCATGCTCCCGACGAAGAATGTGAAGAACAGCCAGTACCTCGTCTCCCCGCCTTCCCCCCTCATGTACTCGTGGCTGTAGACTGCTATGAGGAAGCTCAGCCAGGAGACTACTACTGCCATGAGCGATGAGAGGCCGTCGAACAAGACACCTATATTTACGCCTAGCGTCTTAACCCACTGGAAAGCTACGCGGACTTCATGTCCCCGAGCTACTTCGAGAAGACCTACAGCCGAAGCTATAGCTGATGCGAAAATAGCTGTTATTGAGACGAGGGACTTCACCCGCCATGATGCTCTGTTTAGAGCTATGATGGCGGCCGTAGCAAGGTACGGTGCAAGCCAAGCGAGTACGAGTGCTTCCTGCAACCATCTTCACCCTTTCTAGCTGCGAATAACCTGCGACAGCTGCGTTACCAGGGGATCTATCAGTGGGGACGCGAGGAGGAAGGAGAACACACCCATTGCGGCCAGCACTGCCAGGGGGACTATTAGCTGCTTCCCCGCCTCGTGGGCCTCGCTTACCCGCAGTGGCCCGTAGAATATCCTCCTCATGGTCAGGAAGGAGTAGGCTGTTGAGAGGCCTATGCCGACGAGCAACGCCAGCGCCGTGCCTATGTACCACGCGGAGCCCATTTGTAGTGTCCGCTCTACTGCCCCCCTTACGATGAGGTACTCGCTCCAGATCCCTGCTGTGGGCGGGATCCCTGTTATGTGCATGAAGCCTAGAAGTGCGATTGAGGCTGTGTACGGCATCTTCTCTGCCAGGCCCCCCATCTTCGTTATATCGCGGAGCCCGTGGTAGGTTGCTATCAGCACTCCGGCTACTCCGAAGAGTACTGCCTTACCGAACGCGTGAACCATGTAGTGCAGGAATACCCCCGCAACCCCGTATACTGTGGCCGTTGATAGCCCTAGGAGGAGGTAGCCCATCTGGGAGATGCTACTGTATGCGAGTAGTCTTTTGAAGTCGGTCTGGCTTAGGGCCATTAAGCCGCCGTAGATTATTGTCGCTAGAGCCCAGACTGCCAGTACCGGTCCGCTTGCCTCGAAAGTCTTCGGGAACAGGACGTAGACTATCTTGAAAATCATGGCTCCGCCGAGCCCTATGAGGTTGGGGCTCAGGAGAGCAGAGATAGGGGTTGGGGCTTCGGCGTGTGCGTAGGGTAGCCACATGTGTACTCCTAGGACTGCTAGCTTTACTGCGAGCCCTACGACCATCAGCCAGAACGCGTAGACTGCTAGCGGTATGCTCTCGCCCACTCCAAGCCTGTACGAGCCCGTAGCGTCTATGAAGTCGAAGCCCTTCTGGAACCCTACTGTGAGGGCCCCGATGAGGAATAGGAGTGCGCCTATATGGGTCCACAGCAGGTACATTATCGCTATCCTGATCCTGTCGCCGTAGCCGTAGAAGGCTATGAGGAGGAAGCTAGGTATGAGTGTGAGCTCGAGGAACACGTAGAACTCGATTATATTTGTTGATAGTACAGTCCCTATCATTGCCAGCGAGAAGAGCGTGTAGAGGAAGTAGTAAGACCTCCAACCTGGCGGCTGCAGGCCCTCGTGCCTCATCTCCTCGAAGCGGTGCTCCATGTAGGGCATACTGTACAGTGCGATTAGGGCTGTTGTCACGGCTATGGAGAATGCTACTAGGAACGAGGGTGCGTCTAGGAGCATGCCGAAGGTCCCGAGGCCGTCTACGGTGAAGCTAATGGGGTCTAGCCACGGCTTGCTAGACCCATGGAGAATGTATGCGGCCAGGAGAGAGAGCGCTGAAGCGAAAAGTGCTAGCGAGTTTATTACTCCAGCAATTCTCTTCCTGTCTCCAAGGAATACCGTTATGACGGCCGATGCTAGTGGCACTAGGACAGACACCCACAATAACGGTATACTACTCACTCCCACCACCCCTCAAACCGGGAATCTCGTAAACATCAACACTCCTAGTCCTCCTAAACAGGAGGACAAAAATCGAAACCAGTACACCGACTTCAACACCGCTAAGTGAGATTGCTATGAGAGCCAGAGATGAAGCCTCGTTGGGTATCCTGGTGGCCAGCATCAGGAGGGCTAGTAGAGCCCCGTTGAACATTACTTCGAGTGATATTAGCACCTTAACGGCACTTCTAGCTGTAATAGCGCCCAGTGCACCTAGACCGATTAGAACAGCCGGTACAAGCAACACTGTAGAATCCATGTGCATCACCTCTTCAACTCAGGAGTATCCCCCGATGCTATCATTATCCCAGCAACTACAAGCACCGCGAGCGACACGCCTAGGAAAAACACCGTGAGCGGGTCTCTAAATAGAACTTCCTGGATCCTGGAAGGGTCTATCGACGCTGTGGCCACGGCCCCCCGCCCTACACTGTAGAAGAAAACGTAGAGGGCTAGTGTTAGGAGTAAGGAGGTTAGAGCAGCGGGCAAGAGGCTTCTCTTCTCGAAGCCGCCCGTACGGCCTATCAGCACGACGCCGAAGACCACGAACATTACTGTAGCCCCTACGTACACGAACGCATGGAACACTGCAACGAAGCCATAGCCTATTAACGCCATGAGGGACGCTGTTGCGAGGCCTGTTAGCCCGAGCATGATGGCTGAGTAGAAGTCCTCGCGCGACCTCACGGCTAGGGCCGCTGACACTACTGCTACTAGCGACGCTAAAGCAAGGTAAACGTCCAACAAGCTAAACCCGTTCATGCCTCAACCCCCTCTCCTCGTCGAATACTGGTTTAAGCTTCCTAGCCCCGCCTGCAACCGCAGGGGATATAGGTTCCTGCGAAAACTTCTCGGGCGGCAGTATCATCTCCTCGAGGCTCTTGTACGCGACGTCATGCACCTTGGTCGTTTCGAGCGCGTTCTGCGGGCATATGTCTACGCAGAAGCCACAGAAAATGCACCTCTGGTAGTTTATACCCGGCCTACCCTTCCTGTCCGTCTTTGTCCTGTACATCTTCATGGCCGAAGCCGGGCATATCATCGCGCAGAGCCCGCACTGTATGCACCTGTCTGGGTAGTAGCGTATCAACCCCCTGTAACCCTCTGGGAGCTCGATGTACTCCTCGGGGTAGTAGACCGTTATCCTGTTCGGGAGGAACAAGTACTTCAAGCCAGTCGCTACTGCTCTCAAGTGTAGCTTGAACGAGGCCAGTTGCCTAGACACATCCCACCACCTTTACAACTACAGATATAAGCAGGGATATTAGCGAGAGAGGCAGGAACACCCTCCACCCGGCCCTCAGGGCCTGATCCAGCCTGTACCTGCCGTAGACTGATCTGAGGAATGCCACGAAGAGCATTAGGAGGTAGGCCTTTACGAATAGGAAGATGCCGGCGATGCCTGGGTACACGCTGTAGAGGGGTGCTACTAGGGGCTCCCAACCCGAGAGGAAGAGCAGGGTGTAGAGCAGCGAGAGCGAGTACAGCTTGAGGTATGCCAGGCCCATTCCTATGCCGAATATTATCCCGCTATATTCGACGAAGGGGCCGGCGACTATCTCCTGCTCGCCCTCCACGATGTCGAAGGGCAGCCTCCCAGCACTCATAACCATGCCCACAAAGAACGTGAAGGCCGCTACAGGGTTCAGGACTATGCCTGGGAGCCACTGCCTGGCCACTGCCTCTTCTAGATCCAGGGTGCCGTATAGGACTCCCATGGAGAGTGCACTGATGAAGACTACTGCCTCGTACGCAAGGCCCATGAATGCTTCCCTGACAGCCCCCTGTATGGCGAACTTGTTGTTTGAGGCCCACCCCATGAGCAGGACTGAGAGGGGTATGGCTGAAATAGCCGCTAGGGCTGCCGGGAGGGAGTATGGGGACTTTATGGGAGAGAAGCCGGGGGCAGAGGGGATGAACGCAAACGGTATGATGGCTAGAGTAAGCGCGAGTATGGGGGCGAAGAGGAACGGCACCCTGTCTGCTGTTACAGGGATTATGAACTCCTGGAACATGTAGCGCGTGCCGTCCGCGAGCATCTGCAGTACGCCGCCGAGCCTCCTAGTTACGTACAGCGGGCCTACACGCATCTGCACGCGGGCGGCAATCTTCCTCTCCGCCCATATAACCGTCAACAGTACGACGAGTGCAGTTGCAAGCCCCGGGAACACGACGGGGGCGAAGACTTGTGGGCTTAGCAGGAGCCTTAAAACCCAAGGCAGTACGCCTGCTACATCCATCTCAATCACCTGTCTGCTTCTGGCGGGAAGTAGTCTAGACTTCCGTATATTGCGGGGAAGTCCATAAACCTGTGCCCGGGCGCGAGGTACCTGAAGAGGATGACGTTGCGGAAGGATGGTGTTACGACGCGAAGCCTATACGGCTTAGTCGAGCCGTTGCCCGTCACGTGGTAAAATATTTCCCCGTGGCCCATCTCCACCCTGCTAACGGCGTCGCCCTCGGGGAGCTTGAGCGTGGCGAATATTCCCGGGAACTTCACCCGTCCGGTCTTCGCGACCTGCTCGCGTAGGGGTGGCGGTAGCAGCCGCACGTATTTATCCGCAAGGATCGAACCGTCCGGAATCTTTCTTAGGATCTGCCTTATGATATTCATGCTCTGCTTTATCTCTTCGATTCTCACGAGCAT
Organism: Infirmifilum lucidum; assembly: GCF_014876775.1. NCBI lineage: Archaea > Thermoproteati > Thermoproteota > Thermoprotei > Thermofilales > Thermofilaceae > Infirmifilum > Infirmifilum lucidum. Next base: position 422,188 of record NZ_CP062310.1, read on the forward strand.
CCTCGCCATAGCGTCGCCCTCCTCGTGTGTCGGAACTTCAAACTCGAGCTCGCTGTAGGCCGCGTAGTCTTCGGCTAGCCTGGCGTCGTATTTGATGCCGCTAGCCCTGAGGTTTGGCCCTACAATCCCAAGCCTGCTGGCCTCGCTCTTCTTTAACACCCCTACGCCCTCGTACCTCGCACGCACCTGGGGGTTCTCGAAGAATACTGCCATGTAGTCTTTAAGCCTCCTCTCCATGTACCTCACAGCTTTCTCGGCCTTGTCTGCGAAGCCCTGCGGGAGGTCTCGCCTCACGCCGCCGGGTATGCTGTAGGTGTGCGTTAGCCTTGCACCCGTCAGCTCTTCTGCGAGCTGGAGCCAGACTTCTCTGTCCCCGAAGGCCCACATGAACATCGTCGAGTGGTTTAGCATTATCCCCGCGATACCCATCCCGTAGAGGTGGCTCGCAATCCTGTTTATCTCGCTCAAGAGCGTGCGCAGGTACCTGGCTCGCGGGGGTGGCTCAACGTCTAGCAGCTTCTCGATCGCCCTGACAAGGCCCAGAGTCACGTTGTGGCTGTCGATTATAGTCATCCTCTCCAGGAGCGGTATCGACTTGATCACTTCCCGCCCCTCAGCGAGCTTCTCCATTGTCCTGTGAACGTAGCCTATGTCTGGATCCACGCTCACGATAACGTCTCCCTCCAGCCTCACGATGAAGCGCATGTGGCCTGAGGCAGGGTGTTGTGGGCCGATGAACAGCTCGTAGGTTGACTCGTCCCCCTCTCTGGCGATCAGCCTGCTGTAAATTACTCCACCCTGCTCACTCAACGTCGACATAGACACCCTCCTCTACGACCTTGAAGTCCTTCCTGAGAGGCGGGGGCCCCGACCAGTCCGGGGGCAGGAGGAGCTGGCGTAAGTCCGGGTTCCCCTCGAATACTACTCCAAGCATCTCCCAAGTCTCCCGCTCCAAGAGTATGGCATTCGGCCACACGTCGATGAGGCTCGGAAGCCTAGGAGTGTCCCTGGGGGCGCGGACTCTAATTTCAACGAGTACGCCTCGCAGGTCTTCCCGGTAGCTCTCAGCGTGGTACACCACTTCTATGACTCCGTCTTGTGGCCAGTCTATGCCCTCGATGGAGGCGAGGTGGTCGAACCCCATTCTGAGCACCTCCTCTGCCAGCTCGCGTAGCCTCTCTGGAGTAGCCTTAACCTTGACTACGCTGCGCACAGCCTGTGCTTCGAAACCCCTCTCCCTCAGTCGTTGTTCAACCAAGCTAGCTAGTTCTACTCCACTCACCTCTCCTCACCTTCTCTTGGAGCATTATAATAGCACGTGCAACCGCTTCAGGTCTTGGGGGGCAACCCGGGATGAAATACTCTACCGGTAAGATGTCCTTAGGCCTCACAATATTATAGCTGTTATAGAACAGGCCCCCGTCAATAGCGCAGGCGCCCATTGCTATCACGAACTTGGGCCACGGCATCTGGTCGTAGACTATCTTCGCCGCTTCACCCATCTTCCTCGTGAGCGTCCCCTCGACCACGAGCAAGTTTGTCTGCCTAGGCGAGTTGAAGGGCAGGAACCCGAAGCGCTCTGCGTCAAAGCGGGGGGCACTCGCGGCCGCAAACTCTGCCCCGCAACAAGACGTCGTGAAGTGGACGGGCCAGAGGCTGAACGCTATAGCCCAGTCCCGGAGAGACCTCACTGGGGTCTTCTCAACAAGCCACTTCGTGGCCTTCCTGGCCGACTCCTCGAGATTCCCGATGAGAACGAGTCCAAACGGGCACGACATAGGCCTGACCCAGCTAGATCCTCCACTCGTTAATTTTTTCCGACATAGCGACGCCCCAGGCGATGACGGGTAGAAGCACTGCTAGGAGGGAGGCTAGAGTGATTAGAGAGTTGTATGAGTGGGAGAACGGCAACAGGTAGAGCAGCACTATTAACGGCTCTACACCCAAATACAAGATGACGTAACCGTAGTACTGGAAGGGTAGCCGGGTCTTAGCCTCGCCCGAGGGGATGTTCCCGGCTTCGTACCGGGCTCTCTTAAACCTGCCCTCAGGGCCTCTCTCGAGGAGTAGGGCAAGAATGATAACAAGCAAACCGGCTAGAAGCCCGAGCACTGTAACTAGGAGGAGTGTCGTAGCGGGGCTAGGCATGAAACACCCTTGTGTATGACGTCCTTGTGTATTTAAACTTTAGCATAGTGATATATAAGACAGGGGGATACAGAATTGTGTAAAAACAGTTTCAAAATTTTTATCTGTAGTAGTTTTTATTTTACGAAATAAAAGGTTATATTGAAAAGTATTCAATAATTGTGCTGTAAATTGGAGAAGCTGCAATGCCTACTACTATGAGGGTTAGAGCTAGAATTACTGGGAGATTCTCTCTCAGCCCGCCTTCGCGGCTACCTGTGACCAGGGTGTACATGACCCGGAAGTAGTATGCGAACGACACGACGACCGAGAGGAGAAAGCCCAGCCCGAGGACAGTGCTGTACTGGAATAGTCCAACCCCGATGTACAGTTCACTCCAGAACGTGGGGAGCGGGGGCGCGCCCGTAAGCCCTAAAGCTGCGAAGACTACAGTGAGTCTTAGAGCATTATTCTTTGACGCAGCTCCAGACAGTTTTGAGAGTAGCCTCGTCCCGTAGGCTGTCAAGAGCACGCCAGCCACTATGAACAGTGAGGCTTTCAGTAGCCCGTGCGCGAAGATGTGTAGGAAGGCGAATTTTGTGGCGAGAGCGTTCCCGGAGGCCCAGGCTAGCAGGATGTAGTTCACGTTTGCCACACTGCTGAAGGCTAGAAGCCTCTTGAGGTCGTCCTGCCTGTAGGCCGAGAAGTTGCCCACCAGGGCTCCTGCTAGCGCGAGTGGGGCTACAACTGCTCTCGCAAAGGCATCGCTCCCGACAAGCCTGAACACTAGGACAGCCGCAGATTCTATGGCCACTCCCGATAGGACTGCACTGGCCGTGCTCGGCGCAGCCATATGTGCATCTGGTAGCCAGAAGTGGAGGGGGAAGATTGCGGCCTCGACGCCGAAACCCGTGAGTAGTAATACTTTTGCCAGTGGGCTCGCGGAATATACGGCTTCTAGGGACGTACTACCCGTCTCCACGACCACTAGCGTTACTCCGGATAGTGCTAGTGCTGTTCCGGCGCCGCAGAGCATGACATATTTCATAGCAGCCTCCGCCCCCTCTCTGTCTCTATGGTATGCCGTCAAGGCTACAACGGATGCGCTGAGGATCTCCCATGCCATGAAGAGCCTTATGAGGTCAGTCGAAGTTGCGAGCAACACTGAGGACGAGCAGAGGGCGAGGATTAGTGCATTGTGTGCTGACACGTCCTCGTCTACGAGGCTATAGGCTGAGAGCACGGCTACTAGCCCTATGAGTGAGGACGTTAGTCCGATGAGGCCTGCGGGTGATCTCTCTAAGATTGAGCATTGAAGCAAGAAAGCCAGCGCGCACGCAGCGATTGCCGTTGACAGCGCTCTCCGTACTCTCCCTCTAGCCGCCCGGGCCAGGACTAGTAAGAGTCCTCCGGAAAGCGCTGTATAAACCACTAATTCTTCAAACATTTGTCACGTCACCCCTAGAATAACCGTCAGGAGGATTAGGAACAGGCCCATTAACCATAGAGTGTTGACCGAGGGAATACCTCTCTGGAGCTTGACGGAAAGGCTTGAGAGAGACCCCATAATCCTGGAGGCTACTAGCGTGTAGAGAGCATCCACGTAGAACCCTCTGTCGGCAATCCGGGCTAGTGGTAGTACTGCCCTCCTGATGGGCTCTCCCCTCATTTTAACCCAGACTGAATAGGATAGTAGCATGCCTGCGACAACTCCCAGGACTGCGGTTGGGTTTACCTCGGAGAGCTCCGGCTCGACGCCTAGTAGACTGGACGCTGCTACTAGTAGGAAGTAGCCGCCAAGAGTCAGCAGGGCTAGCGCTAGGATAGGTAGCAACATGGACAACTCTTTCTCGCGGGCTCTCCTCGCACCGCAACAGCCCGTGAACAGCCTGAAATAGAGTCTAAAGATGTAGAGTGTCGATAAAAACGAGACAATGAAGACCAGTACTTCCCCCCATGAACCCATGAACCTGTTCCCGAGTGCTGTGAGGATGAGCTCTTTTGAGAAGTAGCCGGGAAGCGGGGGAACGCCGGCGAGACTAAGCGAGCCTATGAGGAAAGCTACCCCTGTTATTCTCAAGCCGCTACTCCACAAGCCCCACACTTTGTCTAGGTCTCGAGTGCCCGACTCGTGGATTATGAGGCCGGCGCACAGGAATAAGAGCGCCTTGAAGAGGGAGTGGGATACCAGGTGGAGCTGGGCCGCCGTCCACGCCCCGAGCCCTAGTGCTAGGAACATGAGTCCGAGGTGGTTAATCGTGCTATAGGCTAGGACTTTCTTGACATCAGAGGCCCCCAGCGCTGAGAGAGCAGATAGGAGCACGGTCGTTATCGAGATCCATGTAATGGCGCTGAGCGCGGCCTCGCTCGAAGATATCAACGGGTAGAATCTAGAGAGCAGGTACACGCCTGCCTTAACCATTGTAGCTGCGTGTATCAAGGCACTCACAGAGGTAGGCCCCTCCATCGCGTCAGGGAGCCACACGAAGAGCGGGAACTGTGCGGATTTGCCAATGGCGGCGAGGACGAGTAAGAGCGCGACTGCTTGCACCTGGCTCCCGAGGCTGGAGAAGGATAATAGTACTGCTGGTATATGCGTAGTTTTGAGTGTTGTCAGCATCATCGCAATGGCTATTATAAGGCCGATGTCCCCAATCCGCGTAACCGTGAAGGCTTTAAGCCCTGCCCTTCTCGCCTCCGGCTTCTCCCACCAGAACGAGATCAGGAGAGCACTACAGACGCCTACGAGCTCCCAGGAGAGGTATAGGATGACTATGTCTGTTGAGAGTACTAGTAGGCTCATGGACGCCACGAAGAGGAGGATTAGAGAATAGTACCTTGTATAGCCTGGGTCGCGCCCCATGTATCCTAGGCTGTAGACAACTATTAGGAACCCGAGGACGTTGACGACGCACAACATAAGTTTCGATAAAGGATCATTGTATAAGGGAAGGCCTATAAGCTGAGACTGCTCCGTGAATACCGCATAGAGTAATGAGAGCACTGCCGCCAGGAGCGACGACGCTACGCTCAAGGCTTCTACAATCCTCCTATTTCTCCCCAGGAGGAGTACAAGTACAGGGGCGGTGAACAGTTCGAGGACGAGTATGTCTGCGTACATGCCTACCACCTCAACTCCGAGACTCTTCGAGGATCTATCGTCTTGAAGCGCTCCCAGACCAGGAGGACTATAGCCATCACGAGAGCCTCAGAGGCCGCGGCTGTCGTGGCGACAAGGAGGAATAAGTCTTGGGCTACTACCCCTGAACCCCTACATGCAAGCCCAAAGAGGAGGAGGGAGCCGAGCACCATGGACTGGATCCCCATAACAACCTTGATCATGTTCCTCGTAGCCGCTATAGCCGCGAGACCTGCTACAACCAGCGTTAGAGCCGTAGATACGACTATGATTTCGCCGCTCACCCCCTACCACCCCGGACGACGTGAAGCCCTCCAAGAAGAACTGTTAACAACAAGACTGCTAAGAGAGCAAAGTCGGTATCTTCTGCAACCCTCAAAGAAACCCCACCCCCCACTTTTATCCGGTTCGTCCCTATCAGTAATAGGAGTGAAAATAGTGTGAGGAACATGAACACTAGAGCTAGGGTGTATACGGTGTCTGTTCTCGCCTCCTCCCTCACGACAACCACCAGCCACACCACCATGAGCGCTACGAGAGCGCCCGCAAAGAAAGCAGCTACGAGCAGCGCCGGAACCCAGCCTGCTAGCTCTGAGATTGCGAGAGCAACTATGGTGCTACCGGCAGACATTGTCAGCAGGCTGAACGTTGTTCTCCTGGAGAACAGAGCCCAGACCACCAAGGCAAGACCTAGTAAACAAGACAATTCCAACATCATACGAGCCACCTCAAGAGGAATGCAAGCGATAACTGGAGAAGCATGAGGGGGAAAAGCCTCCCCCAGAAACGCCTGGCGAGACCAACCGTCCTGACGCGGGTACTCGAGGCGCTCACCAGTGTAATTACGACGCTTACCAGGAGTGCTTTGAGCCCAAACCAGAAGAAACCGGCTGGCGGGCCAAGCACGGGGTAGCCTGGCCCCAGGGGGCCTCCCAGGTAGAACACCGTTACCAACGAGATGCCCCAAGTCATGCTCAGGTCACTGTAGAGCCTCATGTACGCCAGGTTCCTCCCCGAGAACTCTGTGAGCCACCCTGCCGCTATCTCCTGCTTGGCGTGGGGTAAGTCAAAAGGCCTCTTTTCGAGCTTTGCTAGGAGGGCTATCAGCGAGATAATAAACCCTATGGGCTGGTATATTGCTAGAGGCGCGTGCTCTGCCTGGTATCTTACTATGCCCTCCAGGCTTACAGACGATGCCTGGACAACCACAGCGGCTAGGCATAGCGCGAAAACGCTCTCGTACATGCTGTACTGTATTAACAACCTTCCAACGCCCAGCGAAGTATACGGGGTTATAGCGCTGTAGCCTGCTATGGCTATTGTTAAGGTGGACAGTGCCAACAACAGGAAGACTAGTAGAACGTCTCCCTGGAAGTTCAACGGCATAGAGGTTGAAGCTACGGGTATGTATGCCATGCCGAAGATCGGTATTGTTACCGCGAGGACAGGAGCTAGGCGGAGAAGCAGTTTGTCCGCTCCTCTGGGCTCTAGCTCCTCCTTTCCGAGGAGCTTTAGGAAGTCAACCACTGGCTGCAGTAGCCCTCTAGGCCCCGTGTAGAGGGGCCCTACACGGGACTGTACCCTTGCAGTTACCTTCCTCTCGATATACTCGAACCAGAAGGCCATGGCCACCGTGAAGAGTAGGCCCGGGAACACCAGCGCCTGGAATATTACTTCCAGCAAGCAGGGATCACCTCTCCTCGAACAGGTTTATACCTTCGATAAGGATCGCAACCAGGAGAACGAGGAAGAGTAGTAGTGTTTGAGGAGTAGGCTTTAGTACCAGTATAAATGCGACTGCTTCGACTATGAGAAAGAACAGTACAAAGGCGAAAATTCCTGGCACGTAGTACTTCTCCCAGCGCGGGTTAGACGGCATGCCACCCGTGAACGGTTCGTAAGCTTTCTCGGAGTGCCTGCCTTTGGGCGCCAGAAAACCAGAAATAACGTACACTGCTAACACTACGAACAGTATTGAGAGAAAAGCCACAACAGCCCCTACTCTAGGGTCTAGAGGGCCTGCTACCAGGATGGCTCCGGGCAACACCTCCAGTGGAGACCTTCTGACCATTTCGACGGCCTTGGCAGGGCATACATCTGCACACATGCCGCAGTAGATGCACTTGTAGTAGTCGAACTCTGGCGCCTGCTTCTCTACCTCCCTGCCGCCAACTACTCTCTTGCCTACGCTCTTCATGGATATTGCCCCTGGGGGGCACGAGCGGGCGCAGAGCCCACAGCCCAGACACTTCTCCTGGCTGACCCTAGGGTAGCCTCGGCTTGCACCGTTTCCCGTCGCGAGCCCCAAGTCCGCTGTTAGGGGTTTCTCGAAGAGGTTCCTAACAGACATCGCCATTATCCTTACTAGTGAACTGTTCGCCCTCACTTTCTCACCCTTCTCTTCTTCACCTCTGCTAGCAGATCCTCTAGGGTCAAAGTGCGGGAAGTATTCGTGGCAGCGTTGTAGACTTGGATACGATCCATGCAACTAAAGCATGGATCGATGCTCGTCACGATGAGCGGCAAATCTGACAGCGTGGCTCCCTCCAGTATACTGGCCGCGAGCTGGATGTTGGGCAGAGTGGGTGTCCTGATCTTCACTCTATAGGGCGTGTGTGTATTGTTTGAGTTGACGTAGTAGAAGAGCTCGCCCCTGGGGGCTTCTGTTCTCGCGTAGGCTTCGCTCTCCCGGACAGTCCCCATGAAGTACCTCTGGGGAACCGGGTTGCCCGAGGGGATCTTCTCGGCGATCTGCTGGATAATCCTTGCAGACTCCTGTAGCTCCTTCAGCCTTACCAGGACGAGGTTGTACACGTCGCCTCTGTCCGCAGTTACGACCTCGAACTCCAGCTCGCCGTAGGCCCCGTAGGGCTCTATTTTTCTTATATCGTACGGGTCGCCGGCAGCACGCCTCACCGGGCCCACTGTAACATACTTACGGGCTTGTTTGAGGCTGTAGGAGCCGATGTCCCTCGTCCTCTCGACAAACTCGTCTACACTCACTATCTCTTCGAGTACCCTGCTAACTGACTTCTCGAAGTCTGCAGCCCTGCGCGCAATGCCTTTCACGGCCTCGTCGCTTACATCTCTCCTCACTCCACCGATCGTGACAAATGACTTGTGAACTCTATTCCCCGTGATCTCCTCGAGAATATCCATTATTGCCTCCCGCATCCCCCAGACCCACATGAACATCGTCTCGAAGCCCATCCAGTAGCCTACTAGTCCGAGCCAGAGGGAGTGCGAGTGCATTCTCTCAAGTTCGGCTACTAGAGTGCGCAGGTAGAGTGCCCTTTTCGGAGGCCCCAGGTCTAAGAGCTTCTCGACAGCTTCCACGAACGTCCACGCGTGGTGGGTGCTACATATTCCGCAGACCCTCTCGAGTAGGAAAATATCTCTTAGGTATGTCCTAGACTCGGCGGCCTTCTCGATCCCCCTGTGCACGAACCCTATCCTTAGGAAAGCCTTCTTGATAACCTCTCCCTCAACCACCAAACTTATGTGCTCTGGCTCTTTAAGGGCAGGGTGGTAGGGGCCGAACGGGACAACCACGCTCTCGGGAGAGAGGGGTGCAGGCTGCGTGAAGGCTTGAACCTCGCAGCTCTGTGCCTGGGAGATGTATTCCTTTACTGATTCAGGTTTCACTTCTCTAAGAAGGGGAGGCGGGGCTTCCTTGGGGTAGCAGTCTGGCAAGATGAACCTGCCTTGACTGTCCAAGCCTTCGAACTTCACCCCAAAGAGGTCGCTGATTTCTCTCTCGTAGAAAAGTGAGCCGGGAAGCAACGGAGAAATATCTGGTAGAACAGCATTGCTCTTGGGTATTTCGGCTGATAGGTGTTCAACTCTGCCGTTTAGATCCCCGAGGTGGTAGAGGACTTCGAGGTGATCCCCCCTGTCTACAGCAGTTATAGCTATCAAGTGTGAAAAGCCTTGAGCTAGTAGACTGAGTAGTCTCTGCTTTAGTTCGCTAGGAATTACCTGGTGTTTCGCCTGGATTTTAGCGCTCCCCATCTGTCTCGACCCCGTAAAGCCTTGCTAGGGCCTTGAGAAACATCCCCGGGCGGACTGGGCACCCCGGGATCTTTATGTTCACGGGAATAACCTTCTCAGCTCCGCCCACCACGTTGTAGCAATTGGAGAATATGCCCCCGGAGCAAGCACAGGTTCCCAGCGCGACTACAAGTCTCGGCTCTGGCATCTGGTCGTAAATAGTTCTCAGGGACTGGGCCGATTGAGTGGTTACAGGCCCTGTCACGACGAGGACGTCTGCGTGTCTGGGGCTCGGTACTAGTTGTATTCCAAGTCTCTCAATATCGTACCTGGGTGTAAGAGAGGCGACGAATTCTATATCGCAACCATTGCAGCCGCCCGAGTTGAAGTGGTAGACCCATAAGCTCTTACGCCTCAAACGGGACACACCATACTCCACGATTTAATCTATTTCAAAAAAGATATATCAAGTGATTTTAATATCATCTCTTATTAAAAAATCTTTACTCAAATTTTTACATATGACAAAACAAGTCAAGGGCAGAAATCCCTGTTTTTCTCTAACTCAACTAACCTACATAGTCATACAGTAAACTATATATTTACGTTATGTGAATAGAAATTTTTAGAAAAATGAGTACTATGAGGCTCGTTAGAAGAGTGCAACTAACTGGTGGTTCAACATACATAGTCTCTATACCGAAAGAGTGGGCGGCAAGCGTGGGCATATCTAAGGGTAGCCTCGTGACTCTAACCCTAGAGCACGACGGTACTATCAGAGTTATCCCGAGTGCCAAGAAACCCCAGGCAGCCACCACAGCTGAGGTCACCGTCGCTAAGGACACCTCGCAGGGAGCTGTCGTGCGCGAGGTCATGTCCAAGTACCTCGTTGGGTACAAGACTATACACCTGAAGTTTCTACGAGACGACCCCGAGCTAAGAAGAGTTTTGAAGGAGGTCGCCGTTAAAAAGCTCATAGGGGCTGAAGTCCTACACGAGGACTCGCACGAGATGACAATACAGGTTCTAGTCAACATTGAAGACCTCCCTATTTCGAGCATCATCCTCAAGATGAGAGACACGAATAGGAGTGTGCTTAAAGACGCTATGGACGCTATCAGGAGGAGAGCCGCTGGCTCTCTAAACCTCGAGGAGCTCCTCGCACGGGACGACATTGTCGACAAACTCTACCTCTACGGGCTCAGGCAACTTAACACGGCGCTCAAGGGTTATATCAGCCTAGAGGAAATTGGCCTGTCGCGCTCTGAGGAGGTTTTATCGTACAGCATGGTTCTGAAGAACCTGGAGCGCATCGGCGACCATGCAGTAAACATAGCTATTAATACCAGAAATATTCCGGGCGAGTTCCCGGGCCTTGAAGACCTCCTCCTATACGGCGAGGAGGTGACGGCATTCTTCGAGAAGAGTGTAAAAACCTTCCTTAACAGAGACAAGAAAACTGCCAACGATCTACTCGACGCCAAGGCTGTGGAATTGAGGGAGATCGAGAAGAGGCTCACTAGCATATATTCAATCGGTGACGCTCAGCTCCTCACTACTCTCAGGATAATCGCAGGGAGCTACAGGCGCGTGGCAGACTACAGCTCCGACATCTTGGAAGCCACGATCGACCTCTACGACTTGTAGCCGCGGAACCCCACGTCCTCCCTGTAGTAGCCTAGAGTAAAGAATATATGGTACTGAAATACTCATTTATGTACATGCTTGATCTGAAAGTTTCATTACTGAACATTTATTTAATAAAGCCACATGAGATGTACATTGAAGAACGAGTTAGAGCTATTATGGAGGATATGACAGGGAGGGGGGTTCTAATAAAGCCTGTAGTCGTAGAGCGCGGAGAATTCGTCCTGCTCGACGGTCATCACAGGTTTGAGGCTCTCAAGAGGCTGGGCATTAGCATTATCCCGGCAGTCCTGGTGGACTACTGGGATCCAAGAATAGTAGTGAAAAGCTGGGTCAATGGCGCTACTTGCAGTAAGCAAGAAGTCATAAGGCGTGCACTGAGGGGGGATCTCTTCCCACCCCGCACGACACGCCACGTATTTATTGATGGGCTCTACGAGAAGCACATTTCGGAGATTGTTCCTGAAGTGAACATAAATATCTCTAACCTCAAGGCTCTAACTCGATAAACTCCGTGTAGCTACAGTCGCTGCACAGCTCTAGCCCCACAACGTCGAAGAAGCCCGTGAGCTCCAGCCGCACGTCTTCACCCTCGAGGATTGGTAGTTTCAGTGTGATCCTCCTCTCCTTGTCGGAGGGGGCTAGTTGGAGGACAAACCACTTGCCACCGTCTGGAATGCTCCCCTCAAGGCCGCTGGGACCTGACTTCGCGACCACGGAGAATACACGTTCAAACGCTATTTCCCCTTCGCTTTCGAACCCCCCGCTACCGTTTCTTCTCCCGAGGTTCATAAGCATCTTGCCGTCGGCTATCAAGACGAAAAAACCTCTGTAGACCTTCCTACCTCTCCGGACGCGTTTGTGCAGCTCTCCGGATATCCTGAGCCTTGCCAAAGGACTCCTCAAGAAGGCGAGCCTGAACACGTAGTAAATAAAGCTATCGTTTTCTAGCCGTAACGCTCCGCGTAGAATTTCATGTAGTACTTCCTCTCCTCCGCTGTTGACTCGTGTATGTGTCTCAGGACTGCGATTTCTTCTTGGGAGAGCTTCCTCCCTCTTCTCTCCATCATCCTGTTAATCGCGGCTAGCGCCTCGTCAAGCGGTATTTCCTCCAGCCTCCTCCTGTAGAAGCGCGTGAAGCTCGGTATGTATTTCGGGGCCATTTCTGGTGCAATGACGTTCGACGCTACTCCAATTATTGTCCCGGCATTGAGCATTGTCCCGATGCTTACCCTTGCGTGGTCGCCGATAAACGACCCAACCTTGATTTCGCCGGTTCTGATAGACCCTTTCAGGGTATACAATACGATCTCGCCGTAATCGTTCCTGAGGTTACCGGTTATCGCCCCGGCCGCTATGTTGACCCACTCCCCAACATAGGAGTCCCCGAGGAATCCGTCGTGGGCCTTGTTACTGTGCCCGTGTACAATGCTCTCAGAAACTTCTCCGCCGATCCTGCACTTCTCACCGATGCTTGTACCAGCCCTTATTACCGTCGAGGCCCTAACAGTCGTCCCGGCCCCGATGTACGCTGGCCCCTCTATGTACGTGAATGAACCTACTACTGCTCCGGCCTCGATGATCACCGGACCCTTGCTCGTGTCAACAGTGACAGGCGGGATTACCCTGCTCTCAGGGTGAACGTAAAGACGGGAGGGCTCCCCGACTAGGCTTACACCGCTAGGGGTGGCTGGAGTCCAGGGAAGGCGTTTAGCTTCGCGCGGTATAGTGGCGTGCGCGAGCCTAGGGAGATCCCAGAGCCTGATCACCGTAAGCGCTTCCTTCAACTCCTGTGCCCCGAGCCTAGTCGAGGCCTCGGCTACTACTTCCGCCGCATTGGAGGGCTCGTCTATCACGAGCTCCCTTATGCAGGCGTAGACAAGCTTACCCCTGTAGAAGTAGGCCTCGCCGAAGCCGCATTCCACCCCTCCCAGGGGGATGTAGCTCGCGTTTACAGCGATGACGTTCCGCAGGCGGCCCTTCAAGTTTACAGGTATGCCTGTCTGCCTGAACACCAGCTCTGCGAGGTAAGGCCTCGTATAAAGGACGCTAGGTGTGCCCAGGGTTAGTTTTATCTCCTCTAGTACTGTCCTAGGGCCGGCTTTGAGGAGGAAAACAGGGCGGGTAAGGGTTAGCGGCTCTAGGTTTGCCGCGTCCTCGGGGCTTTCGAAAACCACTAGGGTTCTCTCCCTTCCTTCAGCGATAGTGAACACCTATTAGAAGTGTATAGCCTGCGAAATTAAGGTTGCGATATGTAGTTTGAAAACTCTTCGAAGACCTCCATCTCAACTCTTGACTCCAGCATGTCGAGCGCTAGGGACAGTATGTTCCCGACCAGGTGGTCTAGGAGGCTTGAGGGCTCGAAGTGGCTGAAATAGTCCCTGTAGGCTTTCATTATCTCGAGCTTAGCCCCCTCCTCGCCCGTCTTGAAGGCTCTTACGGCGTTCTCGAAGGAAGACCTTATCAGCTGGACGTAGTCTGCGCTTATGTTCACTAGGTGGGCTATCCTAGCTATGCTCGCTATCACGTCTCCAACTCTCTCCAGGGTCTTCCCGTAATTGAAGAGGGGGAGTAGGAGGGCCTTATTCCGGACGCCTACTTTCGGAGAGTACCAGCTGTACATTATGGATAAGGCTACCTGTCGGCTTAGGAGGAAGTAGAACTTGTCTATTTCCTCGTCTCTCTCTATGATGTCCCTGAGGTACGACGTATCGCCCGTAGCTACGAACTCCTCTAAATCCCTTATGCTATTGAGTACTAGAACCTCCATCCTGCCCAAGACCTTCGGTATCTCAATCAAGGACGCGTCAGCAACCATCTGCAGGAGGATGTAGTCAGACCCTTCCTCGAACACTTCGAGGCCAACAAGCCTCTTAAGGGTCTTTCGCACGCTGTCGCGGAGCTCTGGAGTCACTCTCCCCGACCTCGAGACGACCTTGATAGAAGTGTATCCCGCCTGATAGAGCGCTATAATCATTCTTTCAAGGGAGTCCTCGTCCCCAGGCGTCGCCTCCAGCACTTTCACCTCCTCCTTGAACTGCTCGTGCCGTCGCACCGGAGATATTAATAGATAGTTGTCGTAGTCCTCGACGAAGACGGTGTCCCCCTCCTTCAGGTTGTTCTTCTCGACCCATGTTCTAGGCAGTGTTATCGACAGGCTCGCTCTTCCCAGCCTGATTATTCTCCTGGCCAGACTCATACATAACATGTATATACATGCATTAATAAATTAGTTTTGTATAGGGAGTACACTTATAGGCTTAGTACTGTGCTGTTTTAACATGGAACTGCTTGTAGAGAAACTCAAGAATGCAGAACTCGCTCTGAGCTTCGACGACGTGCTACTGCTACCCAGGTACTCTGACGTCAGACTAGACGAAATCGACATATCCACGAGAATAGCTCCCGGCCTAACCCTAAAGATCCCCATCATAAGCTCCCCAATGGATACTGTTACAGGTAGAGAAATGGTTCTGTCGCTGGGGAGGCTCGGGGGGCTTGGAGTACTCCCTAGGAACCTCCCACTCGAGGAGGCTTTCTCCGTGGTGAGGGAGGCTGTCGACGAGAAGATACCTGTGGGTGTCGCTGTGGGACCATTCGACGACGAGAGGGTTGGTAAGCTCCTGGACGTGGGTGTCTCCATAATCGTCGTAGATACTGCCCACGGGCACAGCAGGAACGTCATAGAGGCGACAAAGAGGTACGTGGCCCTAGGCGCTAAGGTCATGGCCGGGAACATTGTCACGGGAGAGGCCGCAGAGGCCCTCATCGCGGCCGGCGCCTCCTCGCTTAGAGTCGGTGTAGGCCCCGGGCACGCCTGTACGACGCGCGAAGTCGCCGGTGTCGGCCGCCCCCAGCTCAGCGCCATAGCAGAAGTTGCCGACGCAGCCCGGAGCTACGGCGTTTCCGTCGTGGCAGACGGCGGCATAGAGAAGCCGGCAGACGCAGTGAAAGCCCTGGCTGTGGGCGCCGACGCCGTGATGCTGGGGTACCTCCTAGCCGGTACAGACGAAGCCCCGGGGGCTCTCGTAGTGAGAGACGGGAAGTGCTTCAAGGTGTACAGAGGGATGGGGAGCCGTAGCGCGCTTGCGAGCGGGTCTACGAGGTACGGGGAGTTCAAGAGAGTACCTGAAGGCGTAGAGGGACTTGTCGAGTGTAGGGGCAGCGTGGCTAGAGTCGTTGAGTGGATAACTGGCGGGATAAGACAAGGGATGGGGTACGTTGGAGCCAGGAGCCTAGCTGAGCTCAGGGAAAAGAGCGTCTTTGTTAGGCTTACAGGCGCCGGTGTAAGGGAGAGCGGGCCTAGAGGCTTATTCGAGGTGAGGTATTGATGGGAGTTGTAGAGGTTGGCGAGTTCTTTGACCACGGCGTCCTGAGGAGGAACGTGAAGATAGTGTACGGGGGGCGCGAAGACCTGTTTTTCGAGAGTGCAGTTTCCCCTGGGTTCGCCGACGCGCACGCACACCCGCAGGTCGTGGATGTCGGCGGGCCTGGCTTGTGGAGACACTCCTATGAGTGGCTCGAGAATAGGAGGCTTAGAGTAGACGAGGCCGGTATAAGGAGGGACAGAGAGCTCTCGTCGATGCTGGCCATGGCCGCTATCCTATCCTCGCTGGTCGACGGAGCTACTCTCGTCGCCCTGACGGGGAGCCTCGAGGGTAACGTAGCGGCCCTCTTAGCACTACCAGTTGCACCGCGTGTCGTACTACTGCCTACAGTTATGGAGAGCGACGGGTGGAGTACGCCGGAGCATGTTTACGCCGAGTACGTGCGCAACCTCTCAAGGTGGGACGGGTACTTCAACATGGGGTTCTTCGTGCACTCGTTGAGGAAAGCCGGGAAATCTTACCTGTTGGCGTCCTACAAGACGGCTACGAAGCTCGGCGTACCCTTCGCTCTCCACCTCTCGGAGGGCGTCGACGAGAGTAGAGCTCTAGTCGAAGTGCTTGGAGAAGCTCCGAGGAACGTCATAGCCGTCCACTGCATCGAGGGGGCCGAGAACTGCAAGCAGTTGGGGCTAAGGGTTGTCCACTGTCCTACATCCAACCTCTACCTGTACGGTAGGACGCTTAAGGGCCTGGAATTCTTCGACTCACTGGGCAGTGACTGGCCGCTTGTCACGGGCTCTATACTCGCGGCTTACAGGGACGCTGTCCGCGTACACGGCCCAAGCCTGGAGCTCCTCAGGAAGGCGACTTCTGGGGGCTATAGGGTTTTCGGCATGAACGGCGTGGGCGATATCGTTGCGTTCGACGAGGGCCTCGACAAGGTTATTAGGGGTGAGGCGAGGCCTAAGGCTGTTATTGTGAGTGGGCAGTTAGTAGTCGGCGAAGGAGCCATTCCCCGGATGGGTATTGGGAGGAGAGATATTGAAAAGCTTAAAGAAGAAGCTGTGAGGCTGGCTTTTGAAAGGTATGGAGTCTAGAAGGAGTAGCGTGGCCGTACTGGACTTCGGCGGCCAGTACGCCCACCTTATTGCGAGGAGAGTTAGAGAACTGAACTTCTACTCAGTACTCGTCCCGTACGACGTTACCCTCGACGAATTCCTGCAGGCCAGCCCGCTCGCCGTCATATTCTCCGGGGGCCCTGCAAGCATATATGTTGAGGGTAGCCCCAAGCCGAGGAGAGAGGTTTTCGAGTACATAATCAACAACAGGATGCCTCTCCTAGGCATATGCTACGGCCACCAGCTTATAGCCAGCATGCTCGGCGGGCGCGTGGCGCGGAAAGATAAAGCCGAGTATGGCCTAAGCGTGTTGAGAGTGCTTACAGGCGACCCTATCTTTCACGGAACGCCGGCTTCCCAGAGGGTGTGGATGTCCCACCGCGACGCTGTTGTCTGGCTCCCTGAAGAGCTCGAAGTCATAGCCTCCACGGACTACTCCGAAGTAGCCGCTTTCCGCCACAAGACACTGCCGGTCTACGGCGTGCAATTCCACCCCGAGGTCAGGCACACCGAGTACGGCAGAGTAATCCTCGACAACTTTCTCAGGAGGGTGGCAGGGCTGAAGCCCAACTGGTTCGTGGAGGACGTGGCCGCAGAGGTGATTTCCGACCTGCGGAGAAGGCTGAGCGGTAAAGCCCTAGTAGCAGTTAGTGGCGGTGTCGACTCCCTGACAGCGGCTGTGATGGTTCAGAGGGCTATCGGCAGTGACAACATCTACGTCGTGCACGTCAACACAGGGCTACTGCGCGAGAGCGAGAGCGATCGGACGTTGAAGACTCTGGAGAAGCTGGGGTTTAAGAACGTGTTCTATGTGGACGCTAGCAGGCTCTTCCTGGAGAGGCTTAGGGGCGTTACAGACCCAGAGGAGAAGAGGAGGATTATAGCCAAGACTTTTGCAGAAGTGTTCGCGGAGAAGGCGCTGGAGCTAAACCGGAAAGTGGGGGGTTTCAAGTACCTCGTCCAGGGCACAATATACCCGGATAGAGTTGAGAGTGGAGCGACTGGGAAGGCTACAGCCAGGATTAAGAGCCACCATAACGTGGTTATGGAGGCTATACCTGGCCTAGAGATCGTTGAGCCGTTGTCTGAGTTCTATAAGGATGAAGTGCGGAAGATAGCCAGGAGCCTAGGCATACCGGACGAGATCGTAACGCAGCACCCATTCCCGGGTCCCGGCCTCGCCGTCAGGATAGTAGGCGAGGTCACAGAGGAGAAGCTTAGAATACTGCGGAAGGCAACAAGGATAGTAGAGGAGGAGTTTAGGAAGTCGGGCTTCTATGAAAGGGTGTGGCAGGCCTTCCCCGCGCTTCTCTCAATTAGGACAGTGGGGGTTAAGGGGGACGAGAGGAGCTACGAGTATGCCCTAGCCCTACGCGTGGTGGAGAGCGAGGACGCCATGACCGCCAGTTTCGCCAAGCTGCCGTGGGAGTTCCTCGAGCACGTTGCTGAGAGGCTCGTAAATGAGGTTGAAGGCGTCAATAGAGTGCTCTACGACATCACGCACAAGCCACCTGCTACGATAGAGTTCGAGTAGCGGTAAACCTTTATTTTTTCCGGGCAGAGAGATAAGCCTAGAGAGGCTGCATGCACGGCCCACCTTGGATCTGGCGCAAAGGCTGCAGGAGGGGCAGGCCGCCTAAGGGGAGGTGGATCTGGGGATCCATCCCGAGGGTGTCTTTTATCCCCGTCGACGAGAACGGGGTGGAACTGCCGGGTGAGCCGATCGTGCTCACGCCCGACGAGGTCGAGGCTCTTAGGCTCGTGTACCTCGAAGACCTCACACAGGACGAGGCTGCCGCCAAGATGGGGGTTTCACGAGGTACGCTTTGGAGAACAGTAGAGTCGGCCAGGAAGAAGCTGGTTCAGGCGTTAGTTGAGAAGAGGCCTATAATTATAATTAAAGTATCTTGAGATTTCAGACTTGTCACCATACCCCATCCCCTCGGGCATTGGAGTCATTCATCATCGAGTACAAATTGCCTTGGGAGGATAAAAGGCTACCTTCGGGTTGCTTGTACAGCTAGTGCTGGCTGCGGCCTTAGCAGGGCTGAGGTGCCCTGTTCTCTCATTAAGCTTTCTAGCTCCTTCGTCTTCGACTTGACGTAGAGGAGGAATGCCTTAAAGAGAAGTCTCAAGGGCAAGTGTTTCGGCGACCTGAAATACATTTTGAAGGCGATTTCCTCGCCCCACTTCAGCGAGTGCTGCAGTGCACGCCACATGACTTCTACGTGGGCCTCGGTGACCCTGTCCCTTATGAAGCCCTCGTGGTTCTTGAGGTAGCCCATCGGGACGAAGAACATCGGTACTACGAGGCTCCTGTAGTCCTTTATCTTATCTAACAGCTCGGCGGTTTGCCTCAAGTCGTCTTCCGTCTCGCCGGGGATGCCGAGGATTAGCGTCAAGGCCGGAACTATGCGGTTGTCGTGCATTATGGCTAGCGCGTCCTCGACGACTTCATGCCACTTCTCGATCGGGTAGGGTGCTGCCTTGCCCGGCATTATTAGCCTGGCAAGCCTCAGCGAGCCCGTCTCGAGCCCGACCTGGACGCCAAGCCAGTCCTGGTGGTCGTCGTATATTATCTCGGTTAGCCTGGTTATCAGCCTGTACTTCTCCTCTGCGTACTTCACTCCAGCTAGGGTAACGTGGCTCCATGCCAGAGTCTTGTAGTACCTCTTAACGAGGCTGTGGAGCTTTATGAGTGCGCCGGGGTTAGGCTCGATGCCCCTAGCGCCGTACAGGAGGACGTCCTCTGAGTGTATGACTCCTGAACGTATACCCGCCTTCACGTTCACCTGTAGTTCTTTCTCTATCTTCTCCAGTGGATAGTACCTCAGCGGCCTGAGCGTTACGGGGCAGAACCTACACCTCCTCGGACACCCCCTCATGATTTCGATAAGCCCGTTTATACTGGCGCCTTTTATCTCTGGGATCTCCTCGAGGCTTGGCGCGTCCTCTGGTCCTACGTAGACGTAGGCTGGCAGGTCGTCGCCCTCAAGGGCTTTTCGGACTATGTCGCCTATGACCCTTTCAGCCTCGCCGTCGACGACTGTGTCGACGCCGAACTCCCTCCAGTACTCGGTTTGCCAGAGCCACTGCCAGGCCGCGGGCCCTCCTGCTATGATCTTGAGGCCCCTCCTCTTAGCCTCCCGGATGCTCTGCATGCGCATGAGCCTCTTAAAGCTCCTGCTGTTGATGGGTTCCTGTCCCGTGATGGCCCACCACTCCACGCTTGGCGAGTTCATAGCGAAGTAGTCGTGGTGGCCGACCATCAGCACTTTGGCGCTCTTGAGGTAGCGGTCAATGTAATCGGGGTCTATGATTGCTGCGTTGAAGCCCTCCTCGAGGAGCTTCGCCTCAACCTTCCTCAAGCCGTACGGGGCCTCGACAGGTCTCCCGTACTTGTCGACCTTAAGCTTTGGCGCGCTGAGCCACATCCAAGCCCACTCTGGCATCCCGACCGGCGGAGCTGTTGTGAAGAAGCCTATGAACTCCTTCCTGTGGTGGTTCGTCATCATGGAGCGGTCTGAGGTTATTATTACGTCAAACACTCCTCACCACCCTGACTTCGATCGTGAAAGGTATTACCTCCCCAAGCGCCTCACGGACGACTTCGGCTGCCTCTGCGGGGTTCTGTGCAACAATCTCGAGTACTAGCCTCTTGACGCTGTTCCTCCTGGCTTCGCTTATAACTCTGAGGACGTCACTTTTTGAAGCCACTCTCGCTCTGAGCTCCACGGATACCAGCCTCCAGGATGCGTATGGCATTAGATAGCTCAGAGTCGAGCCTCGCAATGTTATCATTGAGTTTGGGAATCTGCTTGGATATCTCGTGTAGATGCTCCCTAGCCGACCTAAGCATCCTTACGTGCGCCTCGGTTAGAAGCTTAGCTAGCGAGTGCGAGGGGGCGTAGGCGCTCCTCCTTCCACGTTTAACCCTGTGGACGAGCCTGTGGCTTTCGAGCACGCGGAGAGCGGCAGAGACGGCGGACTTGCTGTAACCTGTGGCTTGCTGGATCTCAATGCAGTCGAGGGGTCTTCCGAGAGTGTAGAGCAACGCCAGTATAAGTGAACTCGACTTTGGCAGGTTGAGGGGGGCAAACGTCCCCGACAGCACAGCTATAGCCTCATGGAGAATGCTACTCGGGATATTTACCGGCAACATAATCTTTCCACAGAAAACTGGAAAAACAGTACAAAAAACTGCTTTAATAACGCCAGTTAATGATCAAAGTCGATTACTTTACCTACTCCGAGCTCCTCTCCTCTAAATCTCTCCAGAATCTTCACTGTTGCCACGGTGCCCGTGCAGTGGCCAGGGTACACCTTAACCACGCCAATCTCCTTTAACTTTTCACGAACTTTGTCGAGGAAATCTAGAGGCTTTCCCGACAAGTGGAGGCCTCCCAGGATTGTGCTCGGGGGCTTCCCTAGGAGCCTGCTGGCGTGGAGGGCTATGTTGACTACTCCGCTGTGGCTACAGCCCGCCACGACGAGTAGCTCCTCCCCGAGGTCTACCGCTACTGCGGTATCATCTGCAAAGGTGTGCTGTGAGAGCCCCTCTTCACTCACCGTGTATACTCCGGGGATGTGGCTTACTAGGTCTGGATAGTACCTCGGAATCTCTCCGAGGAAGTACACGCCCGGAGCAACTTCTAGAACACCTTCGCTTAGGGTGAGCTGGAAGTGCTCTTCCAGGAAAGCAGCAGAGTAGGGGATCCCTACGTCTCGCCTCTCGCCCCCCTCAATTTTCAGGGAGGGTTTGAGCGCAAGGGGGTGCGCGACTAGGAGGGGTTTACCGCGGAGTACGCGCGTTAGTGTGTAGAGACCTCCTGAATGGTCGTAGTGCCCGTGCGACAGAACAACGGCATCTAGGTGTGCCAAGTTGATGCCTAAGGCTGAAGCGTTGAGTAGGAGCGGCACCCCCATCTGCCCAGCATCGAAGAGAACCCTCTTCCCCTTGTAGGAGATAAGCACCGAGAAACCATGTTCCGCTAAGAGGCCTCTAGTCCCGAAGGCAGAGTCGTCCACTAGGATAATGACTTGGCCTAGCACACGGATGAATGAGTTAAGAGCCTATATCTGTGTGGCGCAGGTGCTCTACATCCCCAGCCTCTACAGAGAAAACGCCCCTCATCGTCTCGACTACAAGCCGCCCAGCTTCATCTACGTCAACAGCCTTACCCTCTAACTCTACCCCTCCAGGTAGCCTCACTCTCACCCTCTGGCCGATAGTTGCCGAAAGCCCCCGGTAGTCGCTGATGACCCTCTCCACATGGCCTTCTACAATCTCTTGGAGGTATTCTCTTAGGCTTGCCAGGATCTCTACCAGTAATGTCCCCCTTTCGGGGGGATTTTCCGTCTCGTACACGAGGCTCGTGGCAACTCCTGCCATCTCGCCGGGCAGGAGGTTGTTGACGTTGACGCCCACGCCCAACACGTAGACCAGGCCGCCTTCGGCTTGAAACGCCTCCACGAGTATACCCGCGACTTTCCTCTCCCTAACCAAGACATCGTTCGGCCACTTGAGCCTCACCTCCAGTCCTGTCAGCCGGGCTATAGCTTTCGCTACAGAGACCCCACACGCGAGAGCCAGGAGCCCCAGATTCTCTAGTTGTAGTGGCCCTAGCGCGAGGCTGAACCAGAGCCCTCCCCTGGGGGCAAGCCACTTCCTGCCCATGCGGCCGCGTGCCTCCAGGATTTCGCTGCACACGACTAGACAAGGCCTCCCGGGGCGCAGCAGCCTGCGTGCTATGTCCTGCGAGGACTCCCTGCAGGTCTCCGCGAAGTGGGTCTCGAGCCCTGGCCATAGAGAGCGGAGCTTCTCCCTGACTGACTCTTCCATGCCCGCACCCTATCCCGGGCTACCCGTATACGAGATCAACAGGTCTCTAAGCCCATCTTCCAGGCTTATAGAGGGTTGAAAGCCTAGGAGGCTCTGCGCCTTTCTGATGTCGGCGTAGCTGTGCTTTATGTCTCCCGGCCTGGGCGGCGCGTACTCGACCCCGCATTCCTCGCAAGCCAGCCTTCTCACGATGGAGGCAAGCTCGTTTATGGAGACTGGCCTCCCGCTGGCAATGTTAATCTTCTCCCCGAAGGGCTTCCTCTCTAGCGCTAGTCCCACTGCCCTGGCCACGTCCCCGACGTGTATGAAGTCGCGTGTCTGGGTGCCGTCGCCATATATTATGAGTGACTGCCTCCTGACAGCTCTCTCAACGAACCTCGTTATTACCCCTGCATAGCTACTGGTCTGGCCTGGGCCGTAGACGTTGAAGAGCCTGAGTACCACGTACTCCAGGCCATACCTGCCGTAGAGCTTGAGAACCTCTTCGCCGAAAAGCTTGCTCAAGCCGTATGGTGAGAGGGGCTTAGTTGGGTGGCCCTCGTCTATGGGTAGTCTCTCCGGGTCTCCGTAGACTGCAGCCGAGCTCAGGTACACCAGAGGTACTCCCGCCTCGAGGCAAGCTCTAGCAACGGATAGTGTCCCGAGGACGTTGTTCTCCATGTATAGCTCAGGTTTCTCCAGGGACTCCTCGACGCTTACGTATGCGGCGGCGTGGACTACGAAGTCTGCGCCGCGTATAGCCTTCCCGATAGCAGCCCTGTCCCTGACGTCTAGCTGGAGGATTGGCAAATCTCTCGCCCTCAGCTTCTCTACGGATTGGCGCGAAGCCCTCTCAAGCGTGTCGACAACGATTACCTCGTAGCCCTTAGTGGCGAGGAACAGAGCTACGTTGTGCCCAATGAAGCCCGCGCCTCCAGTAACTATAACTGTGGCCATACCCCAGAGCCTCTACCTGCCTTGCCCTACCCCTCCCCTTATGCTTTCCGCTAGCTGCCCCTCCTGCCGGGAGAGTGAATAGTTTACTGGCCCTCCCCGCTCAAGACCTTCTTAATCCTCCTGGAGACCTTCTCTGGCAGGGCCTCGTCCTCCAGCCTACGCGTCAGGGGGTTCAAGAGGACTAGCCCCTTGCCGTCGATTATGGCGATCTCCCATGCCCGGAGGTCGTGGGGGGTCTGCCTCATCTTCTCCACGATAATGTACCTGGTAAGGACGCCGTTTATTATGCGGCGCTTGAAGTGTATAATGCCGTCCGCGATGTGCTCGAGGCCCCACCCGAATGCCCCGCCAGTGGTAATTGCGTACTGGGATGTAGCGTACACCGTCAGGTTCCACTTCGCCAGTATCCTCTTGACTGTATAGCTCTCCTCACGGGCCTTCACAGGGGCCCTTAGCCAGAACGCGCTCATAGAGTCTATAACGAGCCTCCTCGCCTTCAGCCCAAGCCTCTTCTTCGCCTCTATCACCTTGTCCAGCATCTCTTCGACTGTAACAAGGTTGAGGTTCCACTCGTCGCTCGACGCACGCATTAGAGCATCTATTATTATCAGCCTGCCCTCCCGCACAGCTTTCTCGAAGTCCATGCCGAACTGCGCCGCCTGGCGTATTATGCTTTCCCTGCTCTCCTCTGTCGTCACGTATATGGCCTTCTCGCCCAGGGCGAGGCCAGCGTTTATAAAGTGAAGACACGCAATAGTCTTACCAGTACCCGGCATCCCCACTAGTGCGACGAAGAAGCCCTCGGGTACGCCGCCGGCAAGTATCTCGTCGAGGCCTCTGATCCCGGTAGACAATCTCTCCAAGTTCCTCAGTCTAGAAACCCCGGGCTTTGTCTAAAAATGTATTGCTTCCCCTCCCACACCTATATTTCTCTCTATAGTAAGTGAAATATTTATTTAGAGGTATTTAGTTTCGATCCCGTGAGAGCCACGAGTAGTATGTGGAAAGTCCTACTGTTTACGGTAGTGCTGGCAGTTGCCGCCCTCTCGCTATATTTACTACTTAGTTGGGGCTCGGGTGCCAAGCAACCTGTCCTGCTCACCGGTAGTGGCGCCACGTTCCCGCAGGAGCAGGTAAACAAGTGGGTTATTGCATTCAGCAGGAAGTATCCAGGCATCAAAATAGAGTACGCGGGGGGTGGTAGCGGCAAGGGACTATCAGACTTCCTTCAGGGAGTCGTAGACTTTGCATGCAGCGATGTCCCCCTGAAAACAGACGACTGGGAGAGAGCAAAGAGCTTATACGGCAAAGTCTACCAGCTACCATGGGTTGCCGGCGGGATTGCAATCATCTACAACGTCCCAGAGGCCGGTAATGTAACGCTCAGGCTGACACAGAATGTTCTCGTCGATATCCTTCTCGGGAGGATAGAGCACTGGGACGACCCCCGCATAGCGGATCTAAACCCGAGCGTCAAGCTCCCCCACGCGAAGATAATCTTTGTGCACAGGAGCGATGCAAGCGGGACAACGTATGTCTTCACCAGGTTCCTGTCCAAGATCTCGGCCGAGTGGAGGGACAGGATTGGGTCGGGCCTAACCGTGCAGTGGCCGCTCGACAGGATTGGGAGGGGCATCGGCGCTCAGGGCAATCCCGGCGTAGCCCAAACAGTGAGAAACACTCCATACTCACTCGGCTACGTCGAGCTTGCGTACGCCAGAGGTCTGGGTGTGTTTGCGCTGGAGAACGCGGTAGGAGAGTTCGTAACGCCTAGCCTGGAGTCTGTCCTGAGAGCTGTCGAGAGTGCAAGTGTCAGCTTCGACCCCTCAGGCGATGTCAGTAGCGTCGACATCCTAGATAAAACTCTCAACGTCAGAGTGAGCGGTGCCTACCCCATTGTCTCCGTAAGCTATGTGATCGTCAAGTTCCGGGATGCCTACCCCCCGGAAAAGGCTGAGGCGCTGTCACTCTTTTTAAAGTGGGTGTTCACGGAGGGGCAGGAGAGAGTGAACATTGCTGAGGGGTACGCCCCTATAGGCAAAGTGTTCAGGGATGTGGGCATTGCTGTAGCCGAGTCGCTGGCTAAACCATAGACTATATATTTAATATTCTTTCTACATATTTTGGAGGAAAAGTATATATTTCTCTATAGGTTTCTTGTAGCGAAGTATGAGGGTGGCTGTGGATAAGTTCACCGTAACGTCGCTGCCCTTCGCCCTAGCCGTTATAGCTATTTTAGCTGGTATTACAGCCACTCTTGCGATCGGTTCCGCGCCGATAATCCTGGAGGAAGGCGTCCGGTTTGTACTGACATCAGCATGGGATCCGCAGAGCGGTTCCTACGGGATCCTTCCCGCCTTACTTGGGACGCTGTACGTGTCGGCTCTCGCCACGCTTATTCTCTCCCTACTCTCGCTAGGATTCGTTGCGTTCACCCTCGAGTACCTCCCTGCTAGGCTGGGCGAGGCCCTCCAAGGCCTGATCTTCTACGCTGCGGCTCTGCCAACAGTCGTCTACGGCCTGTGGGGGCTGGATGCTGTCGCCCCAGTGGTCAGGAACATGGCCTCCTCGCTGTTCCAGGGGGGCTCGCCTACGGGCCAGTCTATCATGACGGGCGCTGTTGTCCTGGCTGTCATGAACGCGCCTTATGCCTCCCTAATCATAGGCGAGGCATACAGGTCTATACCGTTCACCTACCGGGAGGCCCTCTACAGTCTCGGGGCAAACGGCTTCGAGAGGTTCGCGGTGAGCTGGGGGTTTGTCCGAGGAGCTTTCGCCGGCACGATTCTACTGAGCTTCGGCAAGTGCGTGGGCGAGACCACTGCCGTTAGCCTTGTTGTCGGCAACTCTTTCAACGCGCCTTTAAACCCCTTCGAGCCGGGCATCACTGTTTCGAGCCTCATTGTAAACTATGCCACAGAGGCGCCGCTCTACGGCCACATGCTGAGCGCATTACACGGCGCCGCGCTAGTGATGCTGTTGATGAACGCAGTGTTCATACTCGCTGGCATGAAGCTTGTAGGCTTTGTCAGTAGGGGTGGTGGAAAATGAGGATCGGGAGGCTCCTGCTAGACAGGGCGTTCCTAGTATTCGCGTCTCTCGCAACTCTCACCTTCCTCTCCAGCGTCACGCATATTGCTGCCGTGTCGCTGGCGAGAGCCACCACCGCATTTGTCTCGGAGGGGATTAAAGTACTGGTAGCGCCCCCAGGCCCGCCCGGCGGCGAGCTCGGGGGCATCGGCCCCATCCTAGTCGGCACGCTCTTCGTAGCGGGCCTCGCCCTATTCTTGGCCGCTCCACTCGGCGTAGTGGTGGGCGTGTACCTCAGCGAGACCCGTGAAGGTTTACTCCCGAGCGTCCTCTCGCTCGTCGTGTACATGCTGTCCGAGATACCTACGATCGTTATCGGGCTCTTCGTCTTCAGCGTCATATGCGTACCGATGAAGAGCTACTCTGCGCTCGCGGGGGCTACCAGCCTGGCTATAGCCATCCTGCCCTTCATCGTGACCCAGGTTCGCGAGGCGATAAACTCGATACCCCCCGACTACAGGGAGGCGGCGTATTCTCTGGGGTTACCTAGGTGGAAGACTGTCTGGCTAATACTGGTTCCGATGGCTAGGCCGGGCGTGCTATCCGGGATCCTGCTAGGGCTTATGAAGGCTCTGGGGGAGACGGCGCCCGTACTGTTGACGGCGGGTTTCGCACTGTACGGGTTCTACGGCCTCACGGGGCCTTCAAACACCCTGTCACTGGCTATCTACAGGTTTAGCGTGACCCCCTACGAGAACTACAGAGCTCTCGCCTGGACAGCCGCGAGCATCCTGCTGGTGTCTTCAGTAGTTCTATCCTACGCTACTAGGAGGCTTGCCGGGCGGGTGAGGTTCTGATGGGAGAGGTTGCAATCAGGCTCCGCGACGTGAACGTGTGGTATGGTGCTAAGCAGGTTCTCTATAACGTGAACTTGGAAGTCCCGCGAAACTCTGTCTACGCGATCATGGGGCCGTCTGGATGCGGGAAGTCAACCCTCCTCAGAACAATAAACCGCCTTATACTGCTAAGGCCTGGGGCACGTGTGTCTGGGAGAGTCGAGCTTCTGGGCCTGGACGTCTACGGGGACTCCATGAGCCCCGACAGGCTCTCGCGTTTAACCGGGATGGTCTTCCAGACCCCAAACCCATTCCCGCACTTAAGTATATTCAATAATGTGGCAATAGGCCCCAAGATGCATGGGTTGGCCAAGGGGAGAGAGCTAGAGAGGCTCGTGAAGTGGGCTCTCGAGAAGGCCTCGCTCTGGGAGGAAGTGAGGGACAGGCTCCGAGAGCCTGCCTCAACGCTGAGCGGAGGACAGCAGCAGAGGCTCTGCATCGCGAGGGCACTTGCCCTCAGGCCTCAAGTGTTGCTCATGGACGAGCCTACAGCGAGCCTTGACCCAGTGAACGCCAGGAGAATCGAGGAGGTCATTAGAGAACTCTCCAGAGAGATAACTATAGTCATCGTGACCCATGACCCTGGCCAGGCCGAGAGAGTCGCGAGCAGGGGCGCTATCCTCTTCATGGGTAGAGTAGTCAGAGAGGGGTCTATTAGTGCAGTGCTCTCGACGCCCTACCAGGAACTGATTAACAACCTAGTTCTTGAGGCAAGGGCGGCCTTTTAGAACTCTATTTCTCGCCCCGTCTCCCCGTCTACCCTGTAGCCTGGGTAACTGCCAAGGTCTGCCTGAGATAGGCCCTTAATCCTCTCAACTAGGGCCACGACCTCCGGTTTCTTCAGCGATTTCTTGCTCACCAGTACGTCGTACCTCTCCCACGCAAGGCTCCTAAAACCGAGATTGTATTTCTCGGCTACGAGCCTTA
Source organism: Infirmifilum lucidum (assembly GCF_014876775.1). Taxonomy (NCBI): domain Archaea; kingdom Thermoproteati; phylum Thermoproteota; class Thermoprotei; order Thermofilales; family Thermofilaceae; genus Infirmifilum; species Infirmifilum lucidum. The sequence goes on from NZ_CP062310.1 coordinate 450,168, forward strand.
TAGCCACCCCCACGTCCACGACACCCCTGGCTACAAGGTATGCCACAGCCTCGTGCGTCTTTACTTCAAACGTGTAGCCCCTTAGTCCCGTCTTCAACTCGTCAACAGGCATGCCTCTCTTTCTGGCCTCTTCCTCTAGCATCTTGTCGATCAGCACCCTAGTCCCACTCCCAGGATTGCGGTTCACGAAGTGCAGATCCCGCTCGACTACGTCCCAGACCGAGTCTACCTGGCCTAAATCCCTTCTGAATACGAAGCCCTGCTCCCGGAGGAAGCCCCTCACTAGGACAGCGTCCCTGATGCCGTAAGCTTTTACGTAAGAAATGTTGTACTCGCCTGTCTGGGGATCCAGGAGATGGGTTCCCGCGAGGTCTGCTATCCCGCTCTTGACAGCCTGTAGACCGCCAGTGCTCCCGATGTTAACGAGCCTAGCAGCCTCGCCTATTACGTCCTTGACCATGTCCTGTAGCAGGGGGTCGTGGCTCCCTATAACATTCACTGCATACTGCCTAGCAAACGGATTGAGCATGACTTCTGCGGTGGATCCCTGCGGCTTGAACTCCTCGTTTTCCCGTACAACTATGAAGCCGTCGAAAAGCGCTACGGACGAGACGCGCCCGCTGTGCCCGGGCAACGGGAATGCTCTAAGAACCTCTCTGTCGCTCGTGACTACTGCTGGTACAAATACGCGTATCCCCGGCTCCCCCCTTACCGGCAGGGCCACTTCGGCCTTTACTGTTTTCACGGGTGGGGCACGCATGCCCTGGAGTTTCGAGACTATAGGGATCAAGTACAGGTACACTGTTTGCAGGCATGACATCGGGAAGCCCGGTAGGCCCAAGACTATCTTGTCCCTGTGGAGGGCCACGACAAGCGGGCGCCCCGGCTTCTCCCGGACACCGTGTATAATTATGCCTGGATCCAGCTTCGCTAGTGCGCGGTAAGTGTAGTCCTCTAGGCCTGCACTTGTACCCCCGATAGTCACTACGACGTCGTTCTCCTCCAGCGCTCTGTGAACGTACTCCTCTATCATCTTGGGGTCGTCCAGCGCCTTCTCGTATATCTTCGGCCTCGCCCCTAGGAGCTTCATGAAGCTGTAGACCATGTAGGAGTTTGAGTCGTAGATCTGCCCGTACTCTAGGCGCTCCCCAAGAGGTCTTATCTCGTTGCCCGTAGGGACTATGCCGACCCTGACCTGCCTGTACACCCAGACCCTGTCGACTCCTGTGGCCGCGAGGACAGACACCAGGAGCGGCGTCACGACGTCGCCCTTCCACGCTAGTATCTCGCCAAGCGCCACATCCGAGCCCGCAACATCGACGTTCTCTCCGTGCGACACGCTCCTGTAGAATGTTACCTGGCCGCTGGAAGAGTGCGTGTACTCGACGGGGACTACTGCGTCTGCAGGGTAGGGTACAACGGCGCCAGTCGATACCTCGACGGTCTCGCCCTTATCAATCTTCAGGAGCTTCGTCTCCCCCGTCGCGATCTTTCCGACGAGTCTCAGGGTACGGGGTCTGTCCTCGTAAACGCCCACGAGATCCGCACTTATAACCGCGAAGCCGTCGACAAGCGCCCGCGTGTACGGGGGGTAGTCTACAGGCGAGTACACATTCCTGCTCAGCACTCTACCCACGGCTTCCACGAGTGGCAGCTCCTCCTCTCCTAGGGGCTCTAGCCTCCTGTACGACTCCAGCACCCTGAGGACTTCGTCTACCGGGACGAGATTCCTGTATATCTTCCTACCCTCCACTACTCCACACCCCTGTACAGGTAGACTTCAACCTCCTCGCCCTCCTCGTACCCCTCCACGCCCTCGGGAACAACCACGAAGCCGTTGCCCCGCAACAGGCTTGTAAGCGACCCTGAGCCCCCCACCATCAGGGGCTCCGCGCAGAGCCCCCCGCCACACCTGTAGACTCTCACTCTCACGAAGCCCACAACCCCCATCTTGACAGTAACCCTCCTAGTTAGTACTGCCTTGACCTTGGGGTACTCCGGCACTTCTAGACCCAGCGAGCGGAGCAGGGGCTTCACCACGACCTCGAGCGTCGACATCGCCGCCACGGGTAGCCCGCTCATGGCCACTATAGGCCTCCCTTCCCTCACGGCCAGGCAGGCCGTCTTGCCGGGTTGAACCGCAAAGCCGTGGACGATGTACTCGGGGTCTAGGCTCTCTAACGCCTTCACTGTAAAGTCATGGCCTCCCATGGAGGTGCCCCCGAGCAACACGCTAATATAGGCCTCCCCGCCCTCCAACCACTCCCGAATCTCTCCCACGTCGTCTCGGGCCAGAGATAGACCCTCTACCCTGAAACCGTGCTGCTCGAACCAGCTCTTGACAAAGAAGTGTGTAAACGGTCTAAAGAAAGTCCCGGATACTATCTCGTCGCCAACGTTTAGTATTCTGACGGAAGTGTCGAATACCTTAATCCTCGACCTCCCCTCAAGGATCAGGCCGGCTATAGACTGGGGTTTTACCCTCTCCCCCCTCCTGATTATTGTCAGGCCCTCGTCGTACTCTTCGCCGGGTAGGGAGACGTTCTCGTAAACCGAGACACGTTTTAGGACGTAGACCCTACCGCCTTCCTCGAAGGTGTCTTCCAGCGGGACAGCAGCATCCGCGCCCTCGGGCAGCAGAGCACCTGTCTCGATTCTGACGGCTTCACCCGGGCCTATGCTAAGGGGGTAGTTGACCGTAGGCCTGAGAATGCCCTCGAGTAGCCTGAGTGGGACGGGCGAGCTGGGGGACGCCGGCTCCACGTCAGACGCGCGCAGCGCGTAGCCGTCTACAACGCTCTTCGGCCTGGGAGGCAGTTTAAACGTCGAGAGCACAGTCTCGGCAGAGTAGAGCCCCAGAGAGCTCTCCACGGGAACTCCGACCTCTGCTGGGGGCTTCAAGTACTTCTGAACTTCGCGTAGAACCACGTGTACGCTGTGTAGCTCTCTCAAAGGAGGGTCACCTCCTGATGTAAAAGTCCCGGAACTCCCCTCTATACTCCTCCCACTCAACTCTGACTTCCTCAACTCTGGCCAGAGGCGGGCCGCGCCGAGCCCACTCTATGACCTCTAGGACTTTGTCCTCCTCGCCTTCGAGAACTGCCTCAACTCTCCCGTCGGGCAAGTTCCTAACCCATCCCGTGACCCCAAGGCTCCTCGCGACCTCCTGCATTGAGGCTCTGAAAAACACGCCCTGCACGAGCCCAGATACATAGATGTGTGCTCTAACAAGCCGAGCCAAGCCCCACACCAACCTCTAGAGGTTCGAGGAGAATTTATCGGTTATGTTAGGCTTGCAGGAGAACCGCGGGCCTCCAGGATATACGAGAAGTGACTGCTCGCGCGCCCATCTCTTCGAGGAGAGTAGCTACGCTGTCGGCCTCTCCACTGGGTAGGACTGTGAAAACCGTGTCGCCGACCATGGCCTGGCCCGCGTGCGGGAAGCCTTTGCTCTCCAGCACTGCATACGCCCTCCTCACGTTAGGCGTTGCGAGCCCCGTCTCAAGCGAGAATTTCTTCGAGAAATCCAAAAGGTTTTCGATCGTTGTGTCTCTCGCGAGGGCCTCTACGTAGAGCCTGCCCCTCCTATTTATATCTGCCAAGCTTGCAGACCTGAGCGCGCTACTCTTCTTTATCGGCCCGAAGAAACCCACAACAACCACGTGATCCTGGTCTACGATTATCCTGTCTACTCTATCAGAGCCCGGGGGGCCGGGCTCCAGGACTACGCATGCTCCTCCGACCACCAGGCCTGAGACTGTTCCAAGGCCAGTGCCAGACTCAACCTCGACTTTGTGGGCTATCCTAGCCAGCTTGGTGTAGCTTAGTTTTACCCCCAGAAGGGCTGCTGTTGCCAGGACGGTGGCGAGGGCGCTTGCCCCGCTCGTCCCAAGTCCTCCGCCTATGGGGACGTCTACAGTCTGCCTGATGGAGAAGCCGCCGGTGTAGGCCGCGAGCCTAGCTACTTCGATAGCCGCCCTCCTAGCTACCTCGTAGTCTCCCTTAACGCCGTTGAGGTAGTTTTCTACTCCGTCATCTCCGATACAAACTTCGACGGTCACTCCTTTCTCAAGCGCTAAACCGGCGCCTCTAGCACCTGACCTTAAAGGGTCGCCTTCCACGATGTGTGCTTCGAATAGCGCTGAGAGCCCTGCAGGGCTCCAAGCCTTAGCGCACTTCAGTTACTGTCACCCCAAGTGAAGCCGACTCTCTTCAAGACGCTTACGAGAGGGGGTGCGAGTAGCGCGATGAACGGTATTTCCGTGAGGTACGTCCAGAGGAACCAGACTAGAGCAGCCCAGGCTGGCAGGGCTTTCTGGCCTGTTGGCAGAGTAAGGTACTGGCTGAAGAGCCATACTCCTACGCCGATTATCACTGACCCGAGCATAAGCCCGGTCGAGCCGGCGAAAACCACTCTGAAGGCCTCGCCCCTGAGTAACAGTGCGAAGGAGAGGGTTAAGCCGAGCGTGGCGATAATGGCGATTACCGCAGCGTAGAAGAAGTTCCAGTCAACCATGTTGTACTGCAAGGAGAGAGCTAGGAGTAGAGTTGCCAGCAGAATTTCGGCCGAGACAAGGGCTATGGCGATGCGTGTGCTCTTGACGCGCCTGTAAGTCAAGCCGACAGCGTAGAAGCCTAGGAAGTTTGCTGGGACGCCTACACTGAGGCTTAGCAGGGCGTTGCCGTGTATTAGCATGTCGCTGATGAATATGCCTATAGCCGCGCCGAGCCCGCCGATCAGCGGTGAGAAAGCTATGGCGAATACTGCCGGTATGAAGACGCTAGGCCAGAACCTCACAGTCCCTACTACCGGGGCGAAGACCCCCAGGAAGGTCAAGTACCCCAGTACAGCGTAGAGCGTTGCATTTATAACTACAAGGGACAGCACGAGGGATTTAGGCTTGCTCCCCACACGGCGGGAAAGCCGGCTATGTTTAAGAAAGTTAAGTTTAACAGGCTAAACAGACACTATTCCATGCCATGGTGCCGGCGAAATTGTACAGGGTTTCACGGCTCTTGCTGCTCGCAGGACCATTAGCTTTCGCCGTATTCTCGGCAGGTGTATTGCTGTCGTCACAGCTAAACCCCTGGTGGAGCCTCTACAAGGACGCATTCAGCGACCTAGGAGGCCCTAAGGCTCGTGCCCCGTGGATCTTCAACTCAGCGTTGATCGTAGCAGGCGTGCTCTTCTGCATGTTCTCAATCGGACTGCTAGGCCTGTCAAAGTCCAGAGTCGTGTCGTTTGCATCGGGGCTTCTATTCATGGCTGGAGTCTTCCTAGCTCTTATAGGAGTCTACCCGAGCGGAACTAGGCCTCACGTGTTCGTCTCGTCGTGGTTCTACGTTCAGAGTTTCATGGGCATGGCTGTGCTTGGTGTTGGCTTGCTACTCGAAAAGAAGCTTGTTCACGGCATAGCCCTCCTACTCCTCGGGGTGCTCCCCATGCCGCTCGCACTGCTAGTAGAAGCCACTATCGGCTGGCCGAGCATCGCGATACTCGAGCTTGCAGGTGCCTTTTTCATCCTTGCAGGAGCACTACTTTTACTTAGTAATACCTTGTAAAAAAGGTAATATATATATACAGCATGTTGTATATTTTAACTGTGAACTCGAGAAATTTTAGAAAGTATAACATTGGTAGGGTTGTTGTTGCCGAGAAGGGGAAACCGTACTTTTTCGAAATAACTCTTCTCCCGGAGTCGATAGACACTCCGGAGGTTCTCTACCAGATACTCGGAGTCTTCAAGTCTTATGGTTTAAACATCCTCGCGTTGAAGGTCTCTGCCCCGGTAAAAGGTGAGGAAATAAGAGTCCTCTTGTCGGCAGACCTTGCTGGCTCCGAGCACCTCGTAAAAGTAATTCACAGGGACTTGATGTCGTTGAAGCACGTAGTAGAGGTCAGGTATGCTCCGCCGCTCTTCGACGGGGTTGCCCTCGACGTCTGGAGTCACCCTCTCTTTTTCTGGGGGAGAAGGGTCGTGGTTATAAGCGAGGACGTCTTTAGAACCCTCATTGTAGCGGGGTTCGAGAAGCTAGGCAACGGGTTTGGGGGTATCCTCTTCTACGTGTTCTACCAGGGTGGGTGGGCGGTCTTCGAGAACTGGGTCAGTAAGCTCGCGTCTAGAGTCGAGAACCAAGTAGCGCTGTTCACCGAGCTGTTCAGGTTGAATGGTTTCGGCGTCCTGGAGTTTAGGGGCTTCTCCGGCAATAAGGCCGTGTTCCGCGTGTACGACGGCCTGGAGGCTAAAGTCCTAGAGGGTAGCAGTGTCGAGGCGGAACTCGCTACGAGGGGCCTCCTCGCCGGTTTCATGGCTGGCGTGTGGAAGGCGCCCTACGGTGCCGTGGCTGTAACGGAGACCAAGTGCGTTAGACGCGGCGACCCGTACTGCGAGATCCACGTTGAGAGGAGGCTCTAGCGTCCCCCGCGTAGGACTTCGAGGATTTTTGGAAGCATTTCCCACCCGTGCTGGAATACGCCGAGGCTACCCTTCGAGCACTCCTTCTCAGTGAACCTTTCAACGCCGTCGTGGTGCAGGTTTGGCGAGTAGAGTATGAGTGGCACTGGGTCGTCTGTGTGCGACTTCCTGGTGTAGGGTGTGGCGTGGTCTGCAGTCACGATGACTGCTATGTCTTCGCCTTCTATGAGGTCCAGCAGGGGGGACACGTAGTAGGCGTCTATCGCCTCTACGCTCTCGACCTTGGCCTTGAGGTCTCCGTCGTGGCCTGGCTCGTCTGGCCCCTTCAAGTGCACGTATACTGCGTCGCTCTTCTCGAGGAGTTTTTTCGTGGCCTCAAGCCTCACTCTGTAGTCCGACTTCTTGTCCCCCGTCGGCGGCGGCACAGCCTCGACGTCCATTTTGAGCACGCGCGCTATCCCGATCTCTACGGGCATTTCCGCGACAGCCCCGAAGCTCAAGCCGAACTTCTCGCTTATCGGCTGTAGCCTCGGGAGCCTGCCGCCCGAGTCCCGAAGTAGGATAGCGTTAGCTGGTAGCTTGCCTTCCTTTGACCTCTTGACGTTTACGGAGTGGTCGCGGAGGACGGATATCGACAGCTCGGTAAACGCGTTTACGAGCTCCGCTGTCCTCCTGGCCTCTTCCGTGTCCTCTAGGGGCCTTGCCCGCGCAACAAATGGCTCGAATGTGGGCTTTGCGACCGAGACGTAGCCCTGCTTGGAGTACGCTGGATCTGTGTTCTCGACCGCGTCGCTCAGCCTGAAATCCCTGCTCCCGATTACTACGACTGCCCTGTGGCCCACCGTGGCAACTACCCTGGCGTAAGCGTTGTACACCCCCAGCTCGGCCCCGTCAAGGGCTCTTGCCAGCTCGCGCGCCTCCTCGCTCGTGAGGTTGCGCCCACACCTCCTGTCGACGATCCTCCTGGTGTCGGGGTCTATGGTAGCGAAGTTTGCCCTGAACGCTACTTCGTAGCCCTCTCTTATGCTCAGCCCAGCCCCTACAGCCTCGAGGGGGCCGCGGCCCGTATACTCCTCGTGGGGGTTGTAGCCCAGTATGGAGATTACAGCGGCATCGCTCTCCGGGGCTACGCCTTTTCCAATGGTATACATCAGCCCTGCTTTAGACCTCTTGGCGAGCTCGTCGAGTGCCGGGTGGCTCGACAGCTCGAGAGACGTTGGGCCGTCGCCCGGCCTGTCGGCTACCCCGTCGAGGACTAGGTAGACGAGCTTCACGTGCTATACCTCGGTCAGCAAGATTATATTGTGTGCGTGTTAAATGGCCTTAGTACACTACCTGCGCTCCGTCGACTCTATGTACTTGAGCCACCCTTCAAGCACTTTAGGGTCTACCTCCTCCCTCACGCCAGCTCTCCCGATAAACACGCGGTCTATGTCTACGTTCTCGCCCACAACTCGCCCCGACACGACTATCTCGGTGTTCTCTCCGAGGAGCTCCTCTAAAACTACAGAGGAGAATGTTATCGTCACCCTATCCCCGCTCTCCTCGACCGAATAGAGCCCGCTGTGCCTCGTAAACGAAAAGAGCTTCTCCTTGTTTATGAGCATTTAATCCCGGAACCCTTATATCTGAAGCGGTATTTTAAGGATTCCGTGATATAGAGTGGCGCTCCCGAAGATAGACCTCGAACTAGCCCGGCAATCAATAGTGAGTGGTCTCAGGAAGTACGTTTTCGAGATCGCTGGTAAGCGTGGCGGCGTAGTGGGGGTGAGTGGGGGCGTTGACAGCGCGGTTGTTGCCGTGCTAGCTTCCCAGGCTCTCGGCCCGGAAAACGTCCGCGTGATAGTAATGCCCAGTGCATCAACGCCAAAGAGCGACATAGAAGACGCATTCCTCGTAGCAAAGAGAGCTGGCGTTCCTGAGAAGAACGTCGAGCTTATCGACATCGAGCCAATTCTAGGCAGCTTTGACAGGGCTCTCGGGGGGATGACGAACGTTGAGAGAGGCAACCTCGCAGCGCGCGTCAGGATGGCTGTCCTCCACCAACGCGCCTACAGGTACGGTAGCCTCGTGGTAGGCACGGGGGACAGGAGCGAGATCCTCATAGGCTACTTCACAAAGTACGGTGACGGCGGCGTAGACGTCCTGCCTATCGGCGGGCTCTACAAGACATACGTCAGGCAACTGGCACTCCACCTGGGCCTGCCGGAGAGGATAGCCCTGAAGCCAAGCAGCCCACGCCTATGGCCCGGACACGAGGCCGAGAAGGAGTTGGGGATTAGCTACGAGGTTATTGACGAGGTTCTTTACTGGCTGTTCGACGTGGGCTTGGAGCCTGGAGAAGTCAGCAAGGTTGCCGGGATTGAACGGAGTATCGTCGATAAGATCGTCGAGATGCACAGGAAAAGCACTCACAAGCGTGAACCTCCTCCCATTATAAGGCCAGCTATCCGTTATCTCTGAGTTGCTCGTCGATAAGCCGGGTCATATCCTTGAATAACGCGATAAGTAGTGGTGCTAGGAGTATCCTCAGCGCCAGGCTAGCTATAAAAGGTATTTGGGGGCCAAGGGCGCTGTACATCCAGCCGCCAATCATCGCACCAGCGCTCCAGGCGATAGCCGGGGGTATTCCTAGGAGCGCGAAAACCCTGCCCCTGTACTCCTTAGGCACTAAGTCTGCGCGGAGCGAGTCGTGGGCCAGTCCGTAGAGGGGGCCTCCTATAGACCCTATGACCGCTGAGAGGAGCAGGAGGGGGAGTGTGGCGCGAGTTTTCGGCGGCGTGAGGACGAATATGAGTAGGTTTAGCGTCCCCAGGATGTACCCCCATGTTAGCGCAAGGCCCCTCCCGTACTTATCGACTACAAATCCTGCGGGTAGGGTGAAGAGCAGGCCCGTCAGCCCCCCGACAGTTGCTAAAACTCCGAGGGCTGTTTTATCGACTCCGAGGTAGTAGAACATGTAGTAGTTGTCGAGGAACGTCATCGCTCCTACGAGGTTGAGGAGGACGTCGACGACGAGCATGCTTGCTATGCTGCTCTTTATGAGCTTCAACGCCTCGCGGTAAGCCTCTAGGAAGCCCTCAGCATTGTTGGAGGGGAGGGTCTCCTCCAGGTACTTGAGCCTAGCCACTGCAATCGCGAAGCCGACTAGCCCGCTGAGTATGAAGCCTAGCCTAACTCCGTCGACCAGACCCAGAGCATTCACGACTGCAGCGCCGCCGAGTGGAGCAAGCGAGGACGTTAGACCACTGAGGAACTGGATGAAAGCATATATCCTCCCCCTGGCGTCTAGAGCGACAGAGTCTGCCCGTATGCTCTCAAGTGCGGGCTGGTAGAAGAGCGAGAAACTGTTTACGCTTGAGATGACTGCGTACAGCCTCCAGTCCGAGACCAGAGCCATGAGTAAGTAGGTCGCTGAGACCAGCATGGTGCCCACCCATATGATCTTCTTCCGGCCGTGCCTGTCGGTGAAGTAGCCCCCTACTACGCGTGATAGAGCGTTGCCGTACTGCTGCAGAGACTGTACCAGCGAGAGGTCTTCTGGCATAGCTCCAAGCCTGCTGAGGTATAACTGTATGTACGGCCCCGTCATCGCCTGGACAGGTGACCAGAAGAGCCACCCAGTCGCGAGAACCCAGATGTTCCTCGGGATCCTCCTTAGCGAGTTCGAGATCGAGGATAGCCTGCACGCCATGGGTGCTCTCAAGAGCTGGGTAAGTAGTACTCTGCACTTAAACTTTATTTACTCTGGACAGATAGAAATGAGCTGGATGCGTTACTCTAGGGAGGCTCTATTGCTACTGGCGACCGCACTACTAACGGCTTACTTCCTACTGTTCTTTACCGGGTACTCTGAGGCCCCCCACGCTATCTTGGCTGACGCTAGGAACCGTGTTCTGGAATCACGTGGGTGGAGGTTCAGGGAGGGAGTTAACTGCTCCGACGGCTCTGCCCTCGTCGCTGGAAATGTCAGCCTCAAAGAACACAAGCTCTTGACAAGTGTCACGATCATGCCGAGGCACGGTACTCCGCAGGCCTACCTCTTCTACGCCAATAGGAGCGCGTCGTTCGTGAACATGGAGGGCGCCTGGGTTAGTCGCGGAGGGGGTTGGAGAGTTGAGGACACCATCCTCGTCAGGCTAATCGACCTAGCTCTGTCCGCGGAGGAGAAAGTCCTGAGTAAGAGCGGCACCGAGGCTAGAGTACTGTTTAGCGGGACTTGTAACCCTCTCTGTCTAAACGTGTTCAACGACGTGTCTGGCCTGGCCGGCTCTAGAGCCGGAGCTCCTAGCCACTATTCGGGGATAATTCTCCTGATGGACAGAGTCCCTTCAAGAATAATCCTAGTCTTTAAGGGTGCAGAAGGCTCCTGTAGCGTCGAGTACGCTGTTTTCAACTTCAACGAGGACGTACAAGTGGCTCCCCCAGGGATCTGACAATATTTTTATCTAATTTGTGGTGATAGATAGATAAATGCTATGAGAGAAGCATTCAGATTAGCCGCCGACTTCTTCAAGATTAAACAGAGCCTCCTGCTACTGTGGACGGGGGTTTTCGCGTTCCTCGTAGGCGCCAACATGAGGGTAGATGCAGTTGCTTTTGCTTTCACCGTGCTCTCGATATTCCTCACCGTCATCGGGACGACCGGCTTTAACATGGTTCTCGACGCCGACATAGACTCTAAGATGTTCAGGACAAGGAACAGGCCCATACCTTCCGGTAGGCTCGACAAGAAGAGGGGGAGCCTGCTCAGCTTAGCAGTGCTCGTCCCCGGCCTCTTACTGGCTCTCATGGTCAACGCCTGGGTCTTCGTAGCGGGCGTTCTAGGGTTTCTCATAGACATCCTACTCTACACCTACCTGTTGAAGCGCCGGAGCCCCTTCAGCACAGTATTCGGGGGGTTTGCCGGCGGGATGCCCGCGCTCGGGGGCTGGGCCGGTGCGACTGGCTCACCGGGCATCCCGGGAATTCTACTCCTGCTGCTCGTTGCAATCTGGAGCAATGTGCACATATGGACGCTAGCCACGTACTATGTCGAAGACTACAAGAGGGCTGGAGTGCCGATGTTACCCGTGGTGAAGGGGGAGAGAGCTGGAGTCCTAGGCTCGCTCGTAGCACTTCTCTTAGTGGCCGCAGTGACGACGGGCATTTGGGCCGTGGGTGTGCTCTCGCTAGTCGGCCTCGTGGTGTCGCTAGCAGTACTAGCCCTACCTGTATCTTACCTGGTGAAGGCTCTCCGTAGCGGCGAGTACGGCAAGTGGTCTTACAAGGCTTTCAAGACTGTTAACATGTTCATGGGCGCTGTTTTCCTGCTTATGGTTTTAAAGTAAATACGATATTTAAAAATAAAAAGGGATTTAGACGTGTAGTATTCCCCCGAGGATTATGCCTGCTACCATGAGAAGGCCGAAGTTCTGTACGAGTTGTGCTGTCATGGGATCAGCTACTGGTGGTATTTCCCGCTTGAAGGTATTCACGAGCTTGACCGCCTGGGGTAGGGTCAAGAATGACAGTAGCGAGAGTAGGGGTATAACACGAGTCAGAGCTAGGATCGCTAGAACCACGTAAGCAGTGTAGACCTCGAAGTACTCGAAGAACTTGAGGCCCCTGTCCCTCCCGAGAACAACCTCGAGCGTTATTGCACCCCTGCTCTTATCGAACTCAATGTCCCTCAAGTTATTGGCAGTGAGCACGGCCGCAACGAGAAGCCCCACCGGCACGCTCGCCAGGATAGGCCTGTAGTCAAGGTAGCCCGTCTGCACGTAGAATGTTCCAAGCCACATTAAGGGACCCCAGCTGAGGAAGACTGCTAGTTCGCCGAGAGACTTGTACTTGAACCCCGGTGGTCCCGAGTAGCCTATGAGGAAAAGCACTCCAGAGAGAGCCAGCAAGACTACTACTAGCGTCCTGTACACCGCGAGTATAAAGGCTACGAGTAGGCCCCCGGCGAGCAATGATAGGCCGAAGTTTCTCAGGCCCTGGGGGGTTGTGAAGCCCGTTATGAGGGGGTGTGGCCTGTACATCGTCGTAGGTGCTCCAGGGATGTCTACTCCCCGCAGGGTGTCGTAGTAGTCATTCAATACATTCGCAGAGGCGTGCAGCAGGATGACTCCTATAAGCGTCGCGACATAGAACGGGAAATTGACCGTCTGCGTCAGGAAGTAAGTGTAGGCCGTGGCGGCAGTTATAGAGATTACTGTGAGCACGAATGACCAGGGCCTAGTGGCCATGAACCAGTCTTTCAGCCGCGGCATGTGGATCAGGAGGAAATGTCGCTGTTCCTTAAAGCTTTTTTCTTGTAATACTAGAATACCTTTGTGTATTATTTGCATAATGTATAAATACCTCCTGGGGTAATAGCTAGCGATCCAAATGCATATACCTGACGGGTACCTCGACCCAGTAACGTGTGCTGTGACCTATGCAGTTTCCCTGGCTTTCGGCTTCGTCGCCGTGAAGAAGGCTCGCGCGGCCCCTGAGGAGACAAAGACCCTCTTGCCGGTCATGGCTGCAGCGGTATTCGTGGCGCAGATGCTGAACTGGCCTATCCCGGGCGGCACTTCCCTGCATCTGGTGGGAGGAGCTCTTACCGCTATACTAATGGGGCCCTGGCTCGGCTACCTAACCCTTACACTCGTCCTGGTTGTTCAGGCGCTAGTATTCCACGACGGGGGTATAACAACGCTCGGCGCGAACGTACTGAACATGGCGATTGTAGCCGTCCTCGCCGGCTACGCTGTCTACAGGGCCTTCCCCGACAAGTATAGAACTCTCGCGAACTTCCTCGCAGGCTGGCTAAGCATTACTCTAGCCGGGTTAGTGGCCGGAGTCGAGCTGGGCCTGTCGTCAGCTTTCCTCTACGGGCTCAGCGTTACAGTGCCAGTGATGGGCGGCTGGCACGCCCTGCTTGGGGTGGTCGAGGGGGCTATAACGGCAGGCGTCTACTCGTACCTCAAGTCCAGGCACCCGGAGCTAGTGAAGGGGTGAAAGCATGAGCTTCAGGGAGTACTTCTCGAAGCACAGGAGGGCCTTCACCCTAATCACCGTGCTCATCGCCGTAAGCCCCGTCTTCGGGGTGATACTCACGGGCATCGTAGGCTATCACGAACCCCTAGACTTGGCAGCTGAGGCGCTGGGGCTCAAAGAGACAACTGAGGAAAATAACTGGACACCGCTCATCGACTACACTGTCCCGGGACTGCCGGACTGGCTCGGCTACATCGTTAGCGGGGTTATAGGCTCTGTAGTCGTGCTCCTGCTCGCATTCCTCGTACTGAAGCTCCTAAGGTAGGAGCGTGTCCTTAAAAGGACATTTTTCTCTGACTTCCTCCTTCCTATCCGCGATAGCTGGAGCCCTCGACAATCTATCAGCCCGCGGGCACCCTGGCTTGAACAGCACGCTGGCTCTCCTCTCTGCTCTAGCAGTAACTGTGGCTTCCTCTTTCAGTACGCGGCTCCAAGCCCTCCTGCTCGTCGTGGCTGCTTCAGGCCTGGCGGCGCTCGTAGCGAGGAAGTTCAGTGAGTGGCTACTCGTGACACTGACGGCCCTCTTCTTTGCCTCCCTCGTCTCCCTGCCTGCCATTGCAGGATTCCTGCACGGGGAAAAGACACCAGTCCCCGTCTTCGTGGCACGGGCTGTCGCGTCCGCATCGGCTTTCACGGCTTTCTACGCGGTGTTGGGGTGGCGTGGTTTGGTTTCAGGCCTGAGAGGCTTGGCTTTCCTGGGCTCTCTAGGCGACGAGCTGGCTTTCACTGTTAGGTTCATACCGCTGTTCGCGTGGAAGACGCTACGCTTGATTTCGGCCAGGGAGGCTAGGCTTCTAGTGAAAAGTAGGAGCTTTTCCTGGACAGCCGTTAACAGCGTAGCCGGCAGCGTCCTGGCGTCGGCGTACGCAAAGGCCTACTGGGCTAGGCTCGCGTTCGCCTCGCGGAACTTTGATTCCAGGCTTATAGGGGGAGCCCCTCCTGCTAGGCCCGGCAAGGTCGACGCCGCCATGGTTATATTCTCTGCTGTACTCGTGTTCGTGCTCGTGGTGTAGGCATGCTCACTGCCGAAGGCGTGTGGGTCTCGTTGCCAGGCGTTGGCAGCGTGCTCAAGGAAGTTAGCCTTGAAGTTAGGGCTGGAGAGATAACCGGGCTCTTGGGACCCAACGGCGCAGGTAAGACTACTTTAATCTTGGCAATGGCCGGGCTCTTGAAGATTGAGAGGGGCAGAATTCTCTTAGACGGCAGGGATCTCTACAGCCAGCTACCCCACGCGAGGAGGAGGATAGGCGTGGTTTTCCAGGATCCCGACGACCAGCTCTTCAACCCTACTGTGAGAGATGAACTGCTATTCGCCCTCGACCAGCTGGGCTTATCTTCTAAGGAGAAGGAGGAGAGAGTTGCCCGCGTGAGCGCGCAGCTCGGCATTGAAGATCTGCTCGAGAGGCCTGTACACGCTCTCAGCTTCGGGGAGAAGAGGAGGGTTGCGATAGCATCGATCCTCGTCTACGACCCCGAGGTGGTTCTGTTTGACGAGCCCACGGCTAACCTTGACGCTAGAAGCGTGAAGCTTCTACTCGACACTATCTGCGAGCTACGTAGAGAGCGTAAAGCCGTGCTGGTAGCTACTCATGACGTCGAGCTAGTCAGCAGGGTTGCAGACAGAGTATTCGTGCTATATGACGGGAGGATTACGTGGAGCGGTTCCCCGCCTATTCCCCGGGAAATCCTGGAGGACGCGAGTCTCAGCAACAGTGTAGGGGGGTGCGCCGAGTAGCTAGGTTTATTACCCGTAGAGGCGGGGACTCTTGCAGGTATGTGCGATACTATTGTAGCACTAGGCGAGTATACTAGGGAGAGAGTAACAATATTTGCGAAAAACAGCGATAGGGATCCTAACGAGGCGCAGGTCGTCGAGTTTCTGCCCCGCAAGAGGCACAGCGAGGAGTACGTTAAGTGTACTTATATTGAAGTCCCCCAGGTCGACGAAACGTACGCGGCTGTCATTTCGCGGCCCTGGTGGATGTGGGGGGCTGAAATGGGCGTCAATGAGTACAGCGTCGCCATCGGGAACGAGGCAGTATTCACTAAAGAGCAGTACGCGAAGACGGGGCTGACCGGCATGGATCTCCTACGCCTCGCCCTGGAGCGTGCTAGAACAGCGAGAGAGGCACTCGGCGTGATTACCCAGCTCTTGGAGGAGTACGGGCAGGGTGGCAGCTGCAGGAAGGACAGAAAGTTCTACTACCACAACTCCTTCATAATCGCGGATCCACGGGAAGCGTGGGTTCTCGAGACAGCAGGGAGGTACTGGGTCGCCGAGAGAGTGAAGGACGTGAGGAGCATCTCGAACGCTCTATCGATACACGAGAGGTGGGATCTCGAGAGCGAGAGCCTGCGCGAATACATGAAGACACGTGGAATAGAGAAGCTGGACTTCGCGAGACACTTCTCAGACTTTCTGTACACCAAGGTAGCTAAAGGTGTCTACAGACAGAGGTTTACGCAGGCCCTACTGGAGGCTAGCAAGGGCGAGATCGACTTCTGGAAAGTCAGCAGGTTAATGAGGAGCCATGCAGGAGACGGGAACTACTCGCCTGCCCGCGGCTCTATGCGCGACATATGCATGCACGCCGGGGGCTTAACGCGGCCAAGCCAGACGGCAAACTCTATGATTGCACTGCTCTACGAGAGAACGCCAATAGTCTTCGTAACTGCTACAAGCTCCCCGTGCATATCCCTCTACAAGCCGGTTTTCCTCGAGTCGGGAGTCCCGGACTTGGGTTCTAGCCCGACAGACAGGTATGACCCCCAGAGCTACTGGTGGGCCCACGAGCTACTTCACAGGAGGCTACTAGTGTCGTATCCAAGGTACGCCGATGCCATAATGAGGGAGATTGAAGAGGCCGAGAGGGAGCTCTACGAGCAGGCTATACGTCTCCGGGAGGAGTTCCTGGCTGGAAGGGCTTCAAGGGAAGACCTGGCCAGCCTGTCCAGGCGGGCGTTCGAGATAGGAGCCGAGATAGACAGGAAGTGGGCTGGACTAGTCCGACGCGAGAGGAGCCTAAACCCCCTTTTCGAGTGGTACTGGTATAGGGAGAACCGCAGGGCAGGTGTGAGCGTCTAGCGCGTTGAAGTTAAAGGTAATATATGCGTGGTCGCTAGTTGTACTTGTGTGCGTGGTAAACAGGAGCCTGGTGTGTGCGTCGTCGAAGACGTACGTCTTTACAGTAAAGGACGGCTGTATAGACAAGATTGTCGGCTTTCTCGAGAGGGAGGGGAAAGTCACGGCGAAGTTTGGACCCCTAGTCAAGGGCGTGTACAGGGACGCCATCGTGACTATAGTCAAGCCTGACAAAGTCCAAGTGATTTTACAGTTCAGTAAACTGTCAGTAGACGAGTTCGAGCAGGTACTGAAGTCACTTGAGTAAGGTCTTCAGCAACACGTCCAGACAGCCCTGGGCGCTCCCGTGGTGAAGAAAAGGTGCAACCCCGGAGTAGAGAGGCTTGCGGGTCGCGGATAGAGGGGAACGCCAGAGTTATCTACACTGTTGGGCATAGTAGCAGGAGCTTAGAAGAGTTACTCTCTATTCTCGAGAAGTACGGCGTGGAGGCCGTGGTGGACGTACGCCGCTGGCCTGTCTCTTCGAAGTACCCGCATTTCAACTCAGAGAGCCTGAAGAAGTCTCTCGAGAGCCGGGGCTACGGCTACGTGTGGCTTGGGAGAGAGCTGGGAGGCTACCGGGAGGGGGGTTATGAGCGGTACATGGAGACAGAAGAGTTCAAGAGGGGGTTGAGGGCCCTCGAGGAGCTGGCCCTTGAAAGGGTTGTTGCTGTGCTGTGCGCCGAGAGGCTCTGGTTCAAGTGCCATAGGCGGTTCATAGCGGATGCACTGGTGAAGGACGGGTTCAAGGTGGTTCATATAGTGGAGGTCGGGCGTGCCTATGAGCACAAGAGGAGGAGTTGAGAGAGTAGCCATTGTAGGAGGGGGGCCTGCTGGTGCTTTCCTCGCCAGGCTACTCGTCGATGCCGGTTACAAGGTTAAAGTCTTCGAGGGAGCTCCAAGGTATGCCTTCAAGGCTTGTGGCTGGGGAGTGCCTCACACTATTGAAAGAGTGTTCAGGATACCTGAAGACATAGTGCTAGTGAAGATCACCGGCTATGAGGTATACGTTGGGGAGAGGCTTTCCAAGACTGGCAGGGGGAGATTCTACGGATATATAATCGACAAGGAGAGGCTTATCAGCTCTCTCCTGGAGGGGGTAGACGTCGAGAGGAGGTGGGTTGATCCTGGGAGACTACACGGCTTTGACCTTGTCGTCGATGCCCGGGGCCACGCGGCTTATGGCGGCAGGAAAGCGCTAGCGCTCCAAGTTGAGGGCAGAGTCAGGGAGTACCCTGGAGACGCAATTCGAATACACTTCCTACCAGACCTGGTCGGGTACGCTTGGGTTTTCCCACTCGGGGATGGTAAAGCAAAGGTTGGCGTTGGGGGAATCGCTGGCAGGGATCGCTTGCTCGGCCATCTGAGATCCCTGGCGAGAACTATTGGGCTGGAAACGGGGGGTTCTGTAATGGGTAGTGCTGTCGCCTCGGGCGGGCTACGCCTGGAGGGGGACGGTATAGTCAGGATAGGCGAAGCCGCTGGGGCGGTAATGCCTCTCTCAGGAGAGGGCATTAGGCCTTCAATGATCACCGCAAGGGCGCTATTCGAGAGCGTCCTAGGCAGGAGGAGTTTCCAGGATGTAATCTCGGGCTATGGCCTCGACTTCAATATCCAAGTCCAGCTCGGAGTACTGAGGGCCCTCGAGAGGAGTACTCCTGCTGGTCGGATCGAGATATTCGAGAAGGCGCCAGTAGAAGTGCTGGAGTGTGTGACTGCAGGGTGCGTGACTAAGTCCTTTCTAGCTGGGGCTCTTGCGAGGTGGCCGGGCTTCTTCCTGAAGGTCGCTAGGCTGGGCGGCCTAGGCGGGCTTGCAAGGGGTTCGGGGGGCCTGTTCGCAGGCGATCAAGAAGACGCCACACTCTGAGCACTCCTCCTCTATGTACCGTCTCGGCTCGCCCTCCGGGACTGTTAGGGGCTCGTAGTCTAGGGTCGACGCCCTGCCCCTTACGGCGAAGCCGGACGCGAGGAGGATTTCTTCGACTTCGCGTCTCGTGTAGAACCTTGCTTTCGAGAGTACCGGGTCTGCTCTCTCTGCGGCGAGCCTCATGTAGAGCCGCCCCCAGGGGCTCTCCCTCTCTATGGACAGAACCACTAGTACTCCTTTCTCTTTGAGCAAGCTCCCTATGGCCTTAAATATACTGCTGGGGTCTTCGAGAAACTCCACTACAGTCACCATGTAGGCGAAGTCCACTGATCTGCTCCTGAGCGGCGGGTACTCGCCTACGCCTACAATCGAGTGCATGCACCTCTCTCTAGCGAGTCGTAACATGGACTCAGAGGGGTCTAAACACACGATCTCCCGATTCCTGGAGAGCTTTTCCGCGAAGACTCCGGTGCCGGCTCCCACGTCTATCCCGGTGCCCTCGGGCAGGTACGTTTCTAGGAGTTTTGCCTCTGCCTCAAGGACGACTTTGCCCGCGTCGGTTCTATACCAGGAGTCGTAGGCTTCAGCGTTCTCCGAGAAAACCCGGATTACTTCTTCGCTCACGTGAGCATTACCCGTGGTAAGGGTAAAGCTTTACGGTGCCACAGTATAGTAGACGCGCTTGCGCTTCGCGCCCTTGCTCTCTGTCTTCTGGAGTATGACCTCTCCGACTTCACAAGTATTCTTGACGTGGGGGCCGCCGTCTGCCTGGATGTCTATACCAGGAATCTCTACTACTCTTATCTCATCCACTTCTGGCGGGAGCCTGCCAGCTAGCTTCACGATGCCCGGGATCTTTAGGGCTTCGTCCCTCTTCAGCCAGTATACCTTCACCTCTATACACTTCTTCAAGATGCCGTTGGTCTCGGCTATGGCTTCGGCGAGAGCCGCTTTCCAGTCGACTACACCCGGTAGGTCGAAGTCGTCGCGCGCGCCTTCAGGCTGGATGTGCCCGCCAGTGACCATGGCCCCGTACCTGTTGTAGAGGACTGCCGCTAGGACGTGGCTGGCGGTGTGCAGCCTCATCATCCTGTACCTCCGCTCCCAGTCCAGCAACCCTTTCACGCGTGCTCCGGGCTGGAGGTTTAGCGGGGTTGAGACCACGTGTGCCACGTCTCCGCTTTCTTCTACGGCCTGGAGTACCTCAACTCTCTCGCCAGTTGGGAGCTCGAGCCAGCCCTTGTCTGTGTCCAGGCCACCGCTCGGCCCGGGGTGAAATGCTGTCTGGTCAAGGAAAACCTTGTTGCCTTCAATCCTAGTGACAGTAGCCTCAAACTCTCTCATGTAGCTGTCAAACTGGTAGAGTAGCTTCGGCATTGGTTAACCCACCTCTGAGGGCGTTATAATACTTTTCCAAAAGGGAGAAGTTCAGTCCGCGGTAATCCGGCTCACCGGTCGCCGGGGGGCAAGCGAAGTCATCATCGTGTATTAGGTGGCTCGGGGCTTGATAAAGTCTTCCTCCGGTTCAAAGCCTCCCTTATTATCTCGACGAGGGCCGTGGGCGTCTCCGCTAGAATAACGAGGGAGGGCTCCAGATTGGGCACGTTGGAGTAGTAGAACGCTACTCCTCTCGCCCCACTAGCTATAGCGTAGCTTACTGGGCACTCAGAGTGCACGCCCGAGACGACAACGGGCACTATGCCCATGCTCCTTAGGGCTTCCAGGAACAGGGGGTCAGGCCTCAGGTTTATCGCGGAGCGTAGCCTTGGGTCGAGCTTCGAGGCTTCGATGAGGACTCTTGCCAGGTGCCTCGAAGCGCCGTAAGCAACTCTGCCGCACACTCTCAATCCACGGGGCGTCCTCACTATCCTGCCCTCGATTGCGGCTACATCCTCTGGTTTCTCGGGCCTTGTCCTCGCAAAGGCTATATTCGACCCGACCTCCGGCACTAACTGCTCAAAGCCGGGCGTCTTTAGGAGGCTCCTAGCCGCGAGCTCGACTTGCGCTAGCTCAAATTCCCCTGGCGTGTACGGGTTGTAGAGTTCAACGAGGGGGCTTGGCAGCGGTTCCACGTAGACCGACGACTTGTAGACCACCCCGACGCCCTCCTGTTTAACGTAGCCGATCCTGGCGCACGCAATGTTGCCGTCGTTACAAACAGCCTCGAGTTTTGCTGGCTCGTCGGTGAATGCGAGTAGCACGCCGTACGTTGGGGCAGTAAGGGGGTCTAGCTCTGGTGGTAGCCCGGGGTAGACCTTAATCCCGTCAGCTTGAACTTCGATCTGTAGGCCGTAGAAGTGGCTAACCTCGAGTAGAGCCCCGAGCACGCCGCCCTCCGAGACGTCGTGCATGAACTTAACCTCGGGGACTCTCTGGAGCAAGAGGGCATAGTCCAGCGGGGTCATCTCTCTCAGAGGAACCTCACTGCCGAGGAGCCAGGCTGCCTCGGCCCCGACAACCCCCAGGGCGTATATAGAGTCACCTGTGCTCGGCGGCTTACGGTCGCGCACCCTCCTACCAATCACTGTTGAGACGGCCAGGGGGTACTCTATGCCCTCGTACCGGGCTGTGTGGCCACCAACGAGCTTAACTCCGTACCGCCTGCACTCGTCTGCAAACGCTTTTATGACCAGGCTCGCCTCCTCATCGGTGGAAGTAGGGGGCATCGTCAGGCTTAGAAACGCGTAGAGCGGTTGAGCGTGTGCCACGGCGACGTTGGAGGCAGAGTAGTGGAACGCGAAGAAGCCGAGGGCTTCTAGGGGGACTCCTACCGCGGGGTTTGTTGATGCTACGAGGTCTCCTTCAACAGTGTTGGCGTCTAAGCTGGGAGCTATTCCTACTTCCCTGAGGGTTCCGAGCAGCTCGTTTAGTGGGATTTTTCCAAGCTTCATCGCTTAAGAGAGAGCGCCAGGCCTATAATTATTGCACCCAGGGGAACGGGTAGCCTTTCTCCTTGAGCTTCCTGAGCTCCTCCGAGAGCTTCCTCTCGATTTCCTCTACCTTAACGGGGGGCGGGTAGAGCACTAGAGACACGCCGATAACTAGGAGTACTAGGAGGAAGGAGCCTACTGTGGCAAGGGCAGTCAGCTTCAAGACAAGCATGCTTGTCTCATCGCCCGCGAAGAATAGAGCATACGTGTAAGTTGCTCCGATGGAGAGTGAGAGTAGCGTGAGTACTATGCCTACAAGCCTGTCCTTGTCCACCTACTCACCCCGCCATATCGACATGAAGTACGATGCATCAGCAGCCGCGATTTCCGGGTTGTCGATGAGGACACTTGCCTCGTGGTTGCGCATCATCGCCATGTAGCTCCAGTTATGTGAGCCTACTATCACGTACCTCCCGTCTACTATCACCAGCTTGGCGTGAGTCGTCTTAGCCCTAGTGTCGAACCTCACAGAGACCCCGTTGTCCAGGAGCCTGCGATAGGTGAGCTCGTTCACGTCAATAGTGTTCTCTAGGACTACCTTCACGTCAACCCCTCTCTTAGCCTTTGATATGAGGATCTCCACTATTCTCGATATTTCGTCAGTGTCGCTCTTAAACTCGAACATTGCAATGTATATTGACTTGTTAGCCTTTGAGAGAAGATCCAAGAGAGTGGGGTAGTAGTCTCTATCATTTATTATTTTTACTCTTACTCCGGCATACGTTGCTGGGGCCTCTAGCGGTGCGGGAGCCTGGTACTTGCTCCCGAGGTAGAGGCCGGCTAGAAACGCTAAACCCGAAAGTAACAGCACCAGTACTAGTATCGAGCCTGTGGACGAGCGACGAGCTCCCGGCATACAAGAGTAAGTAGTTCTCCAAATTTATAAATTGTTTTTCTTATGCCATCAATCGAGCTTAACCCTCCCTGAGAGTCGTTCTTTAAGCCTTGAGAGAATCTCTCTGTGAACCTCTTGTATTGGTCTGTTGCCGTCTACTACGAGGAATATGTCGTCGTAGTCTTTAGCTAGCTGGAGGTACCTTTCACGCACCTTGGCCATGAAGCCTGGATCCTCGAATCGCGTCACCTCGCCTCTAGCCTTTAGCCTCCTGTGGGCCTCCTCTGGGGTCACGTCCAGCAGTACAACCACGTCAGGCAACCGTATAGACCTGTTTATAGCGAGGATGAACTCTTCGGGCAACCCCCTCGCAACCTGGTACGCGAGGCTGGCGAACACAGATCGGTCGGAGAGCACTATCTTGCCGGCTTCTAGGGACGGCAGCACGACTTCCTTCTGCAGGATTATCCTGTCGGCGGCGAAGAGGTAGGCCTCGGCGTCGGGATCTAGGTCGTGCTTGTAGAGGAAGTCCTTGATTGCCTTGACCCACGGCTCCCTGACTAGCACCACGTCGAAGCCCTTCTTCAACAGGTAGTCGTAGAGAATGACTGCCTGTGTTGTCTTGCCGCTACCGTCAATGCCCTCGAAGACGATGTAAAGCCCTCCTGGCGTTACCCGCCTCTGGGGTAGTGCGAGTTGCTTCTTCTGCGTTTCGACGAGGCCATGTTTCGGGCAGTAGTACTCGATGATGACTTCTCCGCTGAGCGTTAGTGTGCGGACAACCCGTGGTCTTACGTAGTCCCCACATGAGGGACAGAACACTCTGTCTTTAACGTCGTCGGACATACCCCCACTCAATGCCACGTGAGGTAATGTTATTTTCGCCCCCACTATTGATAGAACATTGTTTTACTCAATAAAAACATATTTATACTAGGCTACCCAGTGCTTTATTGTGGACGAGTTTACCAGGATATTGTTCTGGGTCTGGAAGATAGGAGAGAGCGAGAAGAGCCTGGTAGAGGTTTCGAGGAATTCTAGTAAGGCTCGGGAGGCTATAGAGCTCCTCCAGAAGTACTCACTGGTAAAAGTAAGGAAGAAAGGTAGAGTCTTCCTGATCTCACTATCGGAGAAAGGGTTCGGGGTCTACAGGAAGATCAGAGAGATGCGGGAGTTGATCGGGCTAGATGCGCGCCTGGTGCAGCAGGCGGAGAACACAGCAAGCGCCCTCGAGCCCGTAGCACCAGGAGCGGGGGCTGTGCCGTCCTTCCTAGCGGGTAACCCCTGGCTAGAGGTTCTGGCGAAGAGGGGGCGTGAGAGGCTGGGACTGTGAGCAGGGTAGTCTTGATAGGTAGGGAGCAGTTCTCGAGAACACACCTCAAGGTGTTCAGGGACGTAGAGATACGCTCGATGTTCGGTGAGCTCGCAGAAGAAGTCCTAGCTATTACCCGCGAGACCACCGTGCTCTACCTCCCACTCAGCGTCTCCGTCGAGTTTTGTGGTAGGAGCGTTTACCTGCCAGCTGGAGTTAGCCTTGCGAGCGGAGTATACCTGGACGTGCCTGGGGGCCTTTACGTGCCAGAGTTGCTCGACGAAGAGTTTCTCGAGTTCCTGCTCTTCGACCTCCCGCGTAGCCTCGATGAAGCCAGGCGTCCCGTGGTCGTAGAGGACATCGACCAGAGGTTTACGAGAGACGTTCGCGAAGGCGTGCTGTACGCACTAGACATCCTTTCGAGGATATCTGTAACTTACCGCGTCCCAGTGCTAGTATACGGTGACAGGAGCCTGGAGGGGGCCTGGAGCTTCGCCAGGCGCTTGGCCTGTGGTGACAAGGGTTTGTGCTCCCTGGATGGCGAGCCGTTCTGCGGTGGGCCTTGATGCACGACATCGATGAACTTGCCGGTGTGGAGAACATCGGCAAGGTCACCATCGCCAAGCTTAAGGCTCTGGGGATCGAGCACGTCGAGGATCTAGTTCTCTTCAACCCCGAGGAGCTCGAGGAGCTGGCTGGAATCGATTTTGAACGTGCACTTAGGATCGTTCGTGCAGCCAGGCGCATTGCGGGGTGGGAGACAAAAGCATATACTGGGAGGGAGTACGCCGCACTCCTCCAAAAGAGAGACGCGCTGTCGTCGGGCGTGGCTTCTATTGATGAACTAATGGGAGGCGGCTTCACGGTCTACGATATCTACGAGTTCGCGGGCGAGTTCGGCACGGGCAAGACACAGCTATGCCACCAGCTCGCAGTCACGGTTCAGCTCCCCCCGGCTAGGGGCGGTCTCGGGGGTGGAGCAGTCTACGTGGACACGGAGGGAACCTTCAGCCCCGAGAGAATAGAGGGCATCGGGGAGAGGTTTGGCGTGGAGGATCCTTTGTCGGGAATATACGTCGTAAGGCCTCTTAGCGTCGACGAGCTCGAGGAATTCGTCGTGAGGGGCCTGCCAAAGGTTCTCAAGTCTGGGGCCCGGCTAGTGGTGATAGACAGCGTCATCGCCCTGTACAGGGCCCAGTTCCGGGGGAGGGAGTGGCTTGCCATGAGGCAGCAGCGCATCAACTACATGCTCGACTGGCTGAAGAGGCTGTCAAGGCTGTACGGGACTGTGACAGTTATAACAAACCAGGTCGTGAGCGTCCCAAGCGCGTGGGGCGTGGCGGTAAAACTCCCTGCTGGCGGGAACATTATCGCGCATGCCAGCACGCACCGCTTCCTAATGAAGAGGACTGGTGAGACATTCCTCGTGGAGGTCTTGGACAGCCCCCGGTTGCCCAGGGGTGCTAGCGCGGAGTTTGCAATAGCTAGGGACGGCCTCCGAGATGCCAGGTAGTCTCGCCCTTCTACTCCTCGAGAAGAGTATTGAGAGGTTTGAGAGAGCTCGTAGCTCTAAGGAGGCGAAGTACACGGTCACGCAAGTTGCAAAGATACGGGGTAGAGGCAAAGGCATGGGAACAGAGGCTGGCAGAGAGCTCCACTCGAAGCTCTGGGGAGATCCCGAGCTGATCGCACGAGAGAGGCTTGTCTCAACCCCGCTCCCGCTGGCGTGGAGGTTCAGGTTCGGGTGGCTCTACGGTGTGGCCGACCAGGTGCTTTTCCGGGAGGGCGTTCCCGTCCGCGTCGCGGAGGTTAAGAGCTACACTTCGTACCGCGGCTATGAGCGCGCGCAGGCGAGCCTCTATGGCCTGCTGGTCGAGCTTAACTGGGGTGTGAGGCCGCGTGTCGAGCTAAGGGGGGCTCGCATCGTGGAGGTTAAGGGCTGGGAGGAGATAGCACTGGAGTCACTGGAATTATTCCTGAAGAAAATACATTATTAAAAACTTGCTAGCAATGCTTAACACGGGTTTTTAGGTGAGAAATAGGGGTGGCGGCTTTGAAGAGAGTCGGTGTGGCTGTAGCAGGCCTCGGCAGGATCGGCAGAGTCCACGCGGAGATTCTCTCCTACAGAGTTGAGAATGCGAGGCTGGTCGCTGTAATGGACGTCGTAGAGGATCTTGCTAGGTCTACGGCCGAGAAGCTCAAGGTTAAGGCGTACACTGACTACGACAAGTTGCTGAGAGACGGGGAAGTCGACGCTGTCTTTGTCACTACTCCTACCTACCTGCACCACGACATGATTGTTAGAGCGCTGGAGGCCGGGAAGCACGTTTTCACAGAGAAGCCTATAACCGTAACGGTAGACGAGGCAGTAGACGTAGTGAGGAAGGCCGAGAAGGCTGGGCTTAAACTGATGGTCGGGTACATGAGGCGGTTCGACGCCGCCTACGAGGAAGCCAGGAGGAGGATTTTGAGCGGCGAGATAGGCAGGCCCGTCGCGTTCCTCAACATCGCGCGCGACCCGGGTGCTCCGCCGGGCTGGGCCCAAGACCCGAAGCTGAGCGGCGGGATATTCCTGGACATGCTTAGCCACGACTTCGACATGGCCAGGTTCCTGGTAGGTAGCGAGGTTAGGAAAGTATACGTCTCGGGGGCAGCAGTCCTCTACGACGAGATTAGGGCTAAGGGTGACCTCGACCTAGTCAACGTGAACTTCGAGTTTGAAAACGGCGTCTACGGCGTCTTGCACGGTAGCAGGAAGAGCGTCTTCGGCTACGATCTGCGAACTGAGGTTTTGGGCACCGAGGGGACAGTTTATGTGGGCAGCCACGTGGATCCAAACCTGGCTATTGGCGTGAAGAGTGGAGTCGTATTCAGGGGTGTGCAGTGGTTCTGGGCGAGGTTCTACGACGCCTACGTGCGAGAGGATCAAGCGTTCATCGACTCCATACTCAACGACACGCACCCGCCGATCTCGGGGCTAGACGGGCTGAGGGTTGTCGAAATAGCGGAGGCTTGCTGGAAGAGCGTGCGTGAAGGCAGGCCTGTCGACGTCGAGAGGAGAACTTAGTCCTCCCAGTACCTCCTAGTCCTGGTGTAGTTGGCCTCGGCTAAAAGTATGTTTTTAACGAGCGTTTCTTCATCCCGGCTCTTCGAGAGAATACTCTTCGCCGTCGACGGGCCTATCCCGTGACCGGCTAGCGCCAGGAGTGCTGGGTAGCCGTACGACATAAAGAGCGACGCTATCTGCCTTGCTTTCTCAACGAACTTCTCCTCCTCGCGGGTGAGCTTCTCCCCTCTCCTCCATTTCCTGATTATCTTTA
Source organism: Infirmifilum lucidum (assembly GCF_014876775.1). Classification (NCBI taxonomy): domain Archaea; kingdom Thermoproteati; phylum Thermoproteota; class Thermoprotei; order Thermofilales; family Thermofilaceae; genus Infirmifilum; species Infirmifilum lucidum. The sequence continues at coordinate 476,995 of NZ_CP062310.1, forward strand.
TGTTCTCCGCCTCGTAGGGCCTTAGGGCGGCTAAGGCCCTCGACCCGCACTTTGGGCACGAAGCTATGTTCCGGGCGTCCTGCACCCTGAGCTCTGAGCTCCACTCGCCGCAGTGCATGCAGTAGAGCACTATTCTCGTGCTCTCCAGCCTCTTTAGGACGGCTGTTAGGACAGAGGATATCGGGATGCCCGAGGAGATGACCCCTGTCCTCACGAATGGCTTCTCGAAGATTAGCTGGGATAGAGGGCTTAGCTCTGCAACTGTGTAGACGTAAACTTTCCTCTTCCCGGCCTCAATAGACCTGGCGAATTTCTCGACTACTTCTAGGTCGAAGTGCTCGACCAGGCACGAGTTAACCGCCTCCACGTCAACGGGGGTGTCCCTGAGCCTCTTCTTCAGTATGGACAAGTAGCCTGGCTCGACTTTACCCCTGCTCCTGTCTATTACGCCCATCCGAGTCGCCACGTGTAGGAGTTCGAGAAGGTATGCGTTGCTCTCGCGCACGGCCTCTCTCACTCTCTCAAGCGCCCAGGGTATGCCCTTCCTCAAGACCTCCTCTACCATGTTGCCCGAAAGCTCGGAGGGGGCGTAGACAAATACCCTGTAGGGGTCAGCGTAGTAGCGCGTAGAGAAGCCGTAAAACCCTCTAATTGCAAACGCCAGGAGGAGGGCCAGCAGGTTGTTGCCCCTCGTGCCCAGGTACGTGTGGCAGACGATAATAGTTTTCCCGCTTTGGCGCTGGACTTCCACGACTACGCTGTTTTCGGTAGGGAGGATCCCCAGGCGCAGTTGTTTCTCCATGATTCCTCTCAGCTCGGCAGCTATGGAGTCCGGGATTTTGTACTCTCTGAAGAGCTCCTGCTCTCTGCCTCTCGGCAATAGCTCGGAAAGCCTCCTGTAAAAAGCTCCGACTTCCCTGGCAACCCTCCACTCTACGGGTAGCAACATGCCTGTCCAGATCGGCGGCTCTCCCAATTCTCCCGTGTGCTCAGTTACGTAGGTTTTGTTCCTCTCAACGTCTACCTCCTCGATCTCCCAGGCTCTCCCGGACAGGATAATCACCTTACCCCTGTCTATCATTGATGCAAATGAGTAGTCTAGGTGCCCTATTACCCTCCTGGAGGCAAGGTCTTCTACGTCAAAAGAGGGGTTATCGGGGATCATCGAGGCCGAGCCGTAGTAGTAGCTTATCGTCCTCCTCCCCATCCTAACCCTATCGCCGTCGAGCCTGACGATGCCGATAGAGTCCATGAACCTCAGTAGTTCGACTAGTGCACCGTAGCTCAGCTCTCTGTAGGGGTAGGCTCTCGTGACTATTGCGTAGAGCCTGTCTATGGGCACTTCGCGGTACTCGAGTACTAGGCCAGCTACCTGGTGGGCCAGGACGTCCAGCGGGGATTTAAAGGTGCCTAGAGACTCGAGGTCGCCGCGTACAGCCCTTCTGGCGAGAACGGCCGACTCGACGGCATCCTCTACGCCGAGGGGGATTATGATGCCCTCTGATACCTCGCCTAGCTTGTGTCTCGCACGCCCGACCCTCTGTACCAGTTTTATGGCCTGTCGAGGCGAGCCGAACTGCACGACTAGCCTAGCGTACCCTATGTCTATGCCGAGCTCCAGGCTCGAAGTCGCGACTACCGCCTTTATTTTCCCGCTTTTGAACATGGACTCTGCCTCCTCGCGTTCTTCACGGGATAGGCTGCCGTGATGGACTCTAACCTCAAGCCCGAAGTCTCTCGAGAGAACCCTCCCAAGCAGTTCCGCCGTGTCTCGGGTGTTCGTGAAGACTATTACGCCCCCCTTGGCCGCTTCGTCGGCGATTAGCCTAACCTTGGAGTAGAGCTCTGGTGGCACGTTGTCGGGGGTATATCCGCCTGTTTGGGGGATATCTGCAATCGTGATCCTGTAGGCTTTTCTCTCGCTCCACTCTATGACGGTACCGCTCCGCCCGCCACTAATGAATTCAAGCGCCCTGCTAGGATCCCTGAGCGTTGCAGAAAGAGCCACTACTCTGAGGCTCTTTGAGAGGAGTCTAAGCCTCTCTAGGGCAACTGCAAGCTGGACGCCTCTCTTGTCGTCGATGAGCTCGTGGAGCTCGTCGACGACAACCCACCGGAGGTTGGGTAGGTGTGTCCGAAGCCTCTTGTCTACAATTAGGAACTGGAGCGTCTCTGGGGTTGTGATAAGGAAGTGCGGTGGGCTCTCAGCTATCTTCCTGCGCTTTGACTGGGGCGTGTCGCCGTGTCGTATCTCTGCGGAGAACCCTAGCGATACAAACAAGTCTCGCATCCTGAGGTTTATGTCCCTGTTTAGCGCCCGGAGGGGGGTAATGTATAAGGCATATATTGGTTGCCCTCCCTCTTCCAATAGGCTCTTAAGTATGGGAAGAACAGCAGCCTCTGTTTTGCCAGACCCGGTGGGTGCTACAATCAGGAGGTTGCTGGTGTAGCTATAGAGCTTGAGGGCCTGTAGCTGTATGTAGTTTAGGCTACTGTACCCCTCTCTTTCCAGCACCTCTAGTAGAGACCTTGGCAACTTGTCTTGTAGTTCCTGTAGCGTCGCCTCAGCCACTTTAAGTTACCTTCTAGGAGACTCCATGGGGGTTTTGGGTAATAACCTTTGTCTCGGGGTTGTTGGGAGGGACGCCAGAAATATAGGGGCCTTGTGGAGAGTAGTGAATGAGACATGTTGTAGCGTGAAGGGGCCATGGAGGACTATGCCAGCCTCAAGGGCGACCTTGAGAGCTTCATAAAAAGCAGGGGCAGCGTCTCCGCTGGGGAGCTCGTGGAGTGGGCTAAAAGAAAGGGGATTAGCGAAATCACACTCTACGTGCTTGTACAGGAGTTGCTCGAGAGCGGGGAATTCCGCGGCGAGGGGGAGCCGCAGGTAATCGAGCCTGTCATAAACATTGAGGTGCCCTCACGGGTAGTCTACGTCAAGAAGGCAGTCCAGCCCGCTAGGCCTGCTAGAGCCCCTACTCCGAGGAAGACTAGCAGGAAGAAGACTAGGGCAGTTTCCTCCCACTCGCTTCTAAAATTCCTCCAAGCAGAGGTAGAAAGCGAGGCAGAGGAGCCGGAGCACGAGGAGGCCGGAATAGGAGGGGTTGAGGGGGAGGCGCCCAGCAAGGAGGCTCCCGCCAGAACTACGGCTACCGAGAAGGAGGGAGGGGATTTGAGCGGACTAGAGGATCTCCTGAAAGACGCTGACTTTTCGAAGGCTATAAGGTATCTAGGCAGGTACTGGAGCGTAGGCAAGTTGAGGTTCCTGAGCGACATGGTTAACGATGGGGTCGAACTTGGGAAGGCCGAGAAAATACTCCTCGAGTTGAGGAGGAGGAGGCTTGTGGAATTGACAGAGAACAATGTCATAAATGCCGGCGAGGAGCTCAGGAAGCTCTACAGGAGAACGCAGAGTTCCCTGCCGCTATACGACCTCTTTGAGAAAACCTGAAGGACACTACTTGCCGGCCGGCACGTAAATCGGCACTCTGCTGTTCTTGTCGACAGCTACAAGAACCCCTCTGCTCTCAAGTTCGCGTAGAACCCTCTTCGCCCGGCTAAGTTTCAGGCCGAAACGGGTGGCGAGAACGTAGGGAGTAATGTACTTTAGGCCTTTTATGTCCTTTACAACGGCTTCGAGTGAGAGCTCCGTCAACTCACCAGTTGACCCAGATAGCTTCATCTGCGGTTTCTTGCCCCCCTCCTCTTTCTTCCCCTCAGCCCCCTTCTTCATTCTCTTCTCGAGGGCACTTACCGTGGGCCTTTTCTTGCCCCCACCCATACTTACTCACTCTCTACCCAATATAGCCTCCCAGCGTTTTTAAACCTTTTCCGCCACTGCAAGCATCCTAGAAGTACGGAGAAGCCTGCCGCGTTGCGTGGGCCCGGCGAGCCAGCCTCTGCCTACCAACCCTGTACAGGATGTGAGTCTGAGGCCCCGGCGCGCCGGGGGCTATTCTTAGACGTCTGTAACGCCGTCTTCGGATATTGCGAAGGCGGCTTCCTTCTCAGCGTGCTTGGGGCTGTCGATGATCCTGGCTATCCTCTTCCCCTCTTTAGCCTTGCGGAGCCATATTCTGTACGTGAAGCCGTGGGCCATAATGTTCCCACCTGCAGGCCTGAGGGGGTTGCCGAAGAAGACGTCTGGAGCCGCCATTACCTGGTTCGTCACGACAACAGCCAGATTGTAGAGGCTTGCGAGCTTGTGGAGCTGGCTTATATGCCTGTTCAGCTTCTGCTGGCGCGAGGCCAGGTTCTCCCTGCCGGGATACTCTGACCTAAAGTGGTTGATTAGGCTGTCAACTACTATTAGTCGAATATTGTTCTTCTCAATGTACTTCTTGGCTTCGTCGACAAGCAACATCTGGTGGTCGCTGTTGTAGGCCCGAGCATATATTATGTTCTCAAGAGCCTTCTCGGGTTCTAGCCCTCTTGCTCTAGCTATCTGGATTATCCTCTCGGGCCTGAACGTGCCCTCAGTGTCTATGTAAAGCGCCCGTGCACCAAGACCACCCTTCTCCTTTGGTAGTTGCACGATCACGCTAAGCTGGTGGCATAGCTGTGTCTTCCCGGCGCCGAACTCGCCTATTAGCTCCGTGAGGCTTCCAACCTCTATCCCGCCTTCGAGCAGGTCGTCAAGGCTTTTAACGCCCGTGCTAATGTACTCGATATTCTTCCTCTTCTCGAATAGCTCTTTCGCTGTGATGAATTCCTCTCCCCGGCTTACGAGCTTCTGTGCTGCCCTGATTATAGCCATAGCACGCTCCTCCGAGCCGAGTATCAGCGCTAGCTCATGCGCAGACGCGAACGCTAGATCCTTAACGGAGTAGTAACCGGCTGCCCGTAGCTTTTGCGCAGTTATCCTACCTACACCCTCAAGGTCTTCTAGGCGTATCTCCTCGCCCTCGACCTCTTCCGGGAAGGCTTCAGCCGCCTCGTCCTCCTGCAATATACCACGCGCTATCTCGTCTAGCTCACTTGCCTCAGAACTGGCTTCCCGGAGTTCTACCTCCTCTTCGGCTTTGCCCTTGCTCTTCTTAGGCATCGCCACTAATCCCCGGAGGAAATTACGCTGAAAGAGTATTTAAAGGTTGCCAACAAGTATAGTGAAAGTGAAGTCAACATTATATGTTCCCATGATAACAAGCCTTAATTAGGTACATGGGGCGGATTAAGGCAGGAGTAGTCGTGGTATACTTGGACGCGGGGAAGCTGGAGAAAACACTAAACGTAGTGCTGGAGACGCTAGTAATTCTCGCGAGAAAGAAGGGTATTAGGGCGTCTAGAGGGGGAATAAAGAGCGGGATAGGCTTCGGCGTAGATACTCCATACCTGCTTGCTCAAGGACTCACCGCACGGGAAATGATCGTGGAGAGAAACGGAGTTTTCACCACAACAGCTGTCGGGGAGAAGTTCCTCGAGCATGTAGTTGAAATAGCATCCATAATAGAAGACGACTCGCTCTTCCCAGAGTTTAACAGCGGAAAGCTTATTGGGGCTGTTCTCTATGCCCTGTACGACTGGAGCAACACTAAAACAGGAGAAGAGATGCTCTCAGAGGCTGTTCAAGTCGCTAGCGAGTTAAGAGGTCTTCGGGCAAGGAGCCCGGACGCCTTCAAACTCGTAGCTATAACACTACCCAGGATGTATTACGAGGACGGAAAGTACACACCTCTAAGGCTAATCCAAGAGGTTTCGGGGATAGTAAGGTAAGTTCACCGGATATTTTTATTTGGACTCTTTTTTAATAGAAATTGAAGTGCGCGTGCTTCGCCTTAGGAGGATAGAGTTCAACGTAATAAGGCACCTACCTTTCTGCAGGGATTACACTGACGTTGCGCGTAGCTCTGGTGTAAGCTTGTCGAGTGTTCCCCGTGTCCTGTCGAGCTTGAGGTCTAAGTTCCTCCTACGTGCCCTTTTCGACTTAAACTCTATGGGCTTCTCGCTAGGCCTATTTAAAGTTAGGTTCAGCGAAGAGCTGTACCAGAAGCCAATACCGTTCGTCCTCGAGAAAATACCCGTGTCTCTTGGGAAAAGTGAGCTCTCCCTGTTATTGTTGGCTCTATGCCCCGCTGGGAGGTGTAGCGATGTGGCAGACATACTGAAGTCCGAGGAGTACACTAGCCTTGCGGGGAGGTTTCTGTGGAGGAGTGATATGCCAAGAGACGCTGTACTGGATGGGGGCTACCTCAGAGTAAACTTCGACTCTATACGAGAAATCATGGAAAGAGAGATTTCGCCGAGAATTAGTGCACCTGTAAAGAGAAAACCTGACTACGTGGATCTATGGATAACAGCAGAGCTTATGCGGGATCCCTTTGTTCGCTTGTCGAAGAAGGCTGAAGAAATGGGGTTGAAGCAGCAGACTGCAAGCTATCATTACAACCAGCACGTCCGCCCTCTGCACTTGTTCAACGTGCTTACACCCAAGTTTCGCTCGCTGAGAGTTCCGGGCATTCTGCTAGAGTTACACACGAGCAGGGAGAGCTCCGAGCAAGTTGCCTGGGGCCTCTCCCTCCACCCGATGATCCGCGAAACACTCGTCTCCGAAGACGGAAGAGTATATGTCCTGTCCTACATACAGGGGAGCGATCTCTTCGAGCTCTACCGTTTCTTAGAGGAGAGTGAACTGGTAAAGGCTTTCACTTATAGGGGGGTCCTAATACACGAAGTTCTCGAGTATACTCTTCCATTCGGCGATGCATTCCGGGAAGACCCCTACAACCTAGAAGTAATGTACGAGGCAATATACACGCCGAGGCAACCTAAGCCCCAATGGCACGTCTACAGGATAGGAGATGAGCAGGCCCTAGGACAGTAGAGACAGGTCACCTGGCCGCCAGGAAGAGTGCTACGTATAGGAAAAGTAGGGTGAGCCCCACCAAGATTAGAGCAAGCGCAACTCTAGCCTCGCGTTGATCCAGTACACTATCATATGCAGAGGGATGAGAGTGCCGCGTCCACTCCTCATACTCTAGCTTCGCAAAGGGGGAAGATTTCTCCTCTCTCTGTTCCCTGTTGTCCCCCATAGGCTTGTATACCTAAACCCCGCCTAGATAAAAGTTCCTATCATGGAGAAGACTTATCACTTAGGACTTGCCTAAGGGTATTGTGGAAGAGTTAAGGTGTATGAGATGCGGCGCCCCTCTAACAGTCGACCCTGAGTCGCTGATAGATATCTGCGACTACTGCGGCTACCCGAACATAATCGTAAGCGATTTCGGCCCCTCGTTGATTCACGTTGTACCGTCCCTCCCAAGGAGTGATGTTGAGAACAAGTTCTACGAGGCTGCCAGGAGCGACCCCCAACTGTCAAAGTTTAGAGACCTGGAAGTCATCGAGATAACGGGAGCATACCATCCCGCGTGGTACGCGAGCCTTAAGGGTACTGTGACTGCCTCGTGGCAAATAACTCAGTATGAGCAGAGGGGAAAGCGGGTTGTAGCAAGAAAAGCATACTTAAGGGAGGTAAAAAACATAAGTAGAAGAGTTTTCCTGCCGGCGAGGCGTAGAATACCGTCGTCGGCTGTAAGGGACGTGCTTGCCGGGTACATTGTGAAGAGTAGTAAAACTATCCCCCTTGTGCAGGAGGACTACGAATGGGAGAAAATTAAGCTGGAATTCCTAGGCGTCGAGGTAGGCAAGGGAGAAGCTGTGAGGATAATGATTGACAAGTTAGTCGACGCTTTAAGGAGCGAGTACAGGGCGAGGGGCGAGAAGCTAGATTTCTTCAGCGCGAAAGTGTCTGAAGTTACAGACCTTAAACTCGTCTATGTACCTGTATGGAGCGTTACCTACGTTGTCGGGGGAGCGTCCTACACGGCTGTGCTTGACGGCTATGATGGGTACTGTGTCTACAGGTCTGAACCCCTAACTGCGACCGAGAGGCTGGCGCGCATGCTCGGGGGACTGGCGCTCTCAATGGTCTCGGGATCACTCTTCGCTACAACAGCAACAGTTGTAGGTTTTGAAAACTCGCTCCTAGTTCTTGGAGGCCTTACGTTGGCCGCCTACTCCATCGGTAGAAGCATAGTTGAAAGCGCCAGGGTTGAGAGGGCATGAGCACAGTAGAAGTCGAGTGCCCGCGGTGTGGGGCCCGGTTCAGCATACCATCAAGCTTGGCGAGAGTAACGTGCCCTTACTGCTTCACAGCATTCCACCCAGAGAAGAGGCTAGAGGCCGAAGAGGCTCAATTCTACTTCCCTCTCTATGAGTCCCTTGACCCGTTCGAGAAGCTTGTCAAATTTCTTGCAAGGCAGTATGCAGCTTCGAGAGACCTACCCACAGAGTTTGCAGTCACGCAGAGGGAGCTACACTGGGTTCCCGTGTACTTCTTCTTTACTGACTTCAAGGCTACAGCTAGAGGCTTCAGCCACGTTTACGGCGAGACGATAACAGAAGTTACCGAGACAAGGCTTGTGTCCATACCTGCATCCGGGACGTGGCTCGACAGAGAACTGGAGGCTTACCCTCTCCCCGTGAGGGGGAAGTTGCCCTTCAATCCAGAGATTAAGGACAAAGGAGTGTTCCACGAGCCGCAGGTCTCACGGGAGGCCGCCGAGAAAATAGCCGCTTCGATCATCGAGTCTAAGGTGAGGCTTGAAGCCATGGAGAGCTTTAGCTCACTGAATTCCCTAACCGTGACTCAGAGAAAGGTCGAGTACAGGGGGCTCATTTATTACCCAGTGTGGGTACTAGAATACTCGTACCGCAACGGCAAGTACCGGGCGCTCGTCGACGGGGCAAGCGGCATAGTCATAGAGGCCCAGTACCCTCAGACAGCCCACGGGAGAGTCTCCCTTGGGGCTTACTCGCTCCTGGCAATACTCTTCGGGGTAGCTGGGGGCCTCGTCTATGCGAAGTTCTTTGGCGGTGAACTCCTGGCTCCTATCGGGGGGCTGCTAGTGGGAGTGACTGCAGCCATCCCCGCCATAACTAGGTCTGTGACTAGAGTAGTCGCTGTTAGGGAGTACTTGGAACTCGAATGAGGAGTTATGTCATACATTAGATCCTTTGACCCGTGGCGCGCGACAAGCCTCTGCACGTGTCCATTTAAGTACACTGTAAACCCCTATACGGGCTGCGCTCACAGGTGTCTGTACTGCTACGCCTCGTCCTACATTAGGGACTTCTTCAGCCCCAGGCCTAAAAAGGACTTCATTGAAGTAGTTCGTAGAGATCTCCAGAAGCTCAGAGAAGGCTCTACAGTCAACATAAGTAGTAGCAGTGACCCTTACCAGCCACTCGAGAAGGAGAAGGCATATACGCGCCGCCTACTGGAGATGCTGAGAGAAAAGTTCACCATAGAGATCGTAACGAAGTCGGATCTCGTTTTGAGGGACATAGACATGCTCTCGAAGTCAAACTCTGTCGTCTCGATAACGATAACAACCCTTGACACCGACCTAGCCAAGCGGCTTGAGCCTGGCGCTCCCCCGCCCACGCGGAGGATTAAAGCCGTCGAGGCCTTATCGGAGGCCGGGGTACCGGTAGTCGTAAGGTTTGACCCGATAATACCCGGCTTGAATGACGACAGCAATAGCATAAGAGAAGTCATAGAGGCTGCGGCGTCGGCCGGTGCGAAGCATATTGTCAGCTCCACATACAAAGTCAAGCCCGACAACCTTAGGCGAGTAACAGAGGCTTTTCCAGAACTCATCCCAAGGATACGCGAACTCTATCTCGAGAGGGGGGAGAGGCTGCACGGCTACCTCTACGCTGACAGTAGCTACAGGGTGAGCGTAATGCGACTCGTGAAAGAAGTGGCCAAGAGAAATAGCTTAACCTTCGCTACTTGCAGGGAAGGGTTAGCAATTCTAAACACACCCGGAGTGAATTGCGACGGAACGCACCTGGCAAAGAGGGGTCATCTTAAACCCGGCGCCTCACATGTTCTCGGACAAGGCCGGGACGCATCATCCCCCAGAAGCCAGATACAGGATGAGGCTTAAAAAGATTCTTTTAAAGCAATTTTTTCAACTCGTAGGGCTTCCAGCCGAGCTTCTGGCGAAACTCGTTTATGAGCCTTATAGACTTCTCCTTCTCTTCAGCGGGCATTTTAGAAGACTTTAGGACACCCATGAAGAGGGCATATAGCCGGGCATTAATCGTGGCTTTCGACACTCCAAAATTCAGGTCGTCCTCCAGCTCCTTTAGGACGCCTCTCACTTCTTCGGACGAGGACAGACCGGGCGGCCCGATGTCTTTGACCTCCCTCCCTAGGTACAGGTGGCCTTTCTCGACAACGACAGCCTTACCGTCTTCGAACGTTATCCTCCCCTTTGTTATTCGGTCGTAGAAGATCCACGCCTCGTAAGCGTGGGGGGCCATTTCCTTCAGCCTTTGAAGCACGAACCGCCTAATCTCTGCAGTTGACGCGCCGTCTCTGATTTTCTCCTCGGCTTCGCGGGCAATCTCGTGCGCAACCTCTTCGGGAGCTCCAGCGGCAATGCAGGCGTTGTATATTTTCACGGCAGAGAAGTCCTCTACTCTCCCGTCCCGCTTAACAACTTTCTTCGCAGCCATTAAGAAAATTCTCGATACCCAGTGTAATTAACCCTTCGGTTCATAACTTAGTTCGCGGAGTTTTTCTAGGGACTCGCGCTTAGCTTCCTCTAGCAAGCGTTTCCTTGGGGGATCCAAGACAAATTTCCCGTCTACCAGGACGTATTTAATGCCCGCAGGGCCTAGCGAGAAGAGGAGCCTCTCAGGGGTGACGTCTTCAACGTATACGAGACTTGTGTAGAAGAACACGAGGTCAGCAGGAGCCCCTTCCTCCAATACGCCGCCCTTGAAGCCCAAGATAGAGTAGCCTCCGCGTGTAGCAATATCGAGGACTTCCAGCGCCGTGAGCTCTCTCTCCCAGAACTGGCTCCTCTGCAAGAGGAGCAGGTGCCTCGCAGCGTCAAGCACGCTTAGGGACAAGCCCAGGAGAGGAGACTCTGTGCAGAGGCCTGAAGTTATCCCGTGGTAGCCGACCTCGCGGGCTGGTAGCGAGCCTCCGCTTGCCGTAAAAGCGTCGGCCACAGGTGCATAAGCTATCTTCGACCCCCTCTTGCTGATGAGCTTCAGCTCCCAGCTCGCAGCCCACCCCGGGTTGACGAGAATCGTTACATTGCTGAGGAGGCCCTTAGAGTCCACAAGCTCTATGGGGAACTTCCCGTATTTTGTCTTTGACGCATACACTTGGAACCTACTGTTAGCCACGTGGACAAAAAGCACGGCCGATGGGTTTTCCTCGAGAGCGCTCTTGATCTCCTCGGAGAAATCCACGATGTCTTCGAGGCTTTCCAGGACTATCCCGCGCTCACGCCTTCCGTGCATCCTCCACGGAACCGCAGGCACGGCCTTCACTCCAACTTCCGCTGCAACTCTTCGCAGTACATCGGGGTACGCAGTTGTGTCGGCGACGAGAGTCACGCCATGCTCGAGAGAGTCTATTAAGGCGAGCCTCAAGAGGTGCTCTACGGCCTCGCGTGAGTGGGCTTCGACGTGGTGGTTCTCCCATGAAGGCGTGACCTTGGGAGCCGCAAAGACGTGGGATAGGTGCGTGTGGACATTCGCGAAGCCGGGCAGGGAGACTAGCCCCCTGCAGTCAACCTCCTCGTCGCCACCAATATTCCTTCCAATTGCAACGATTTTTCCGTCTTCAATTGCTATGTCAATGTTCCTCAGCAGGCCCTGTGGCGATAAAATGTAGGAGCATTCCCTGAAGACTAGCCGCAACGCGATTCACCCCAGCCTCAAAGACTTAGCGAAGTGCCTCCTGAAGTACGGAGAGGCTGATAATTCAACGTACTTCATCTCCCTAGCAACTCTCAGCGCCTCAGCTATCATGTCCTCTGAGAGCAGCATGAGCTTCGCGCCCTCAATAGCCGTATTGCCAACTTGCTTTACCAGAGACGGGTCGACATCCGGTAGGAGCCCTATCCTAGCGGCGTTCTCAGGGCGAATGCTGTAGCCGAAAGACCCGGCTACGTATATTTTCTCGAGTGAGCCCGCGTCGAGCCCAGCATGTTCCAGGAGGGTTCTCACGCCGCTGGCAATTGCGGCCTTAGCTAGCCTCAGCTCGCTAATGTCTTTCTCGCTGACCGTTATGTCTTCTCCCGTGCCGCTCTCTTCCCCATACACTAGCACGTACTCGTACCACTCACCCTCCCCCGACTTCCTGACTCTTCTACTGCTGTCCCTGTTGAAGAAGCCCCTCTCGTTCAAGATGCCGCTATCGAGGAGGGATGCTACCGCATCTATTAGCGCTGAGCCTGCAAGCCCGATGGGCTTAACCCCTCCTATAACGCTGTACTGTACCACGTCCCCCTCTATTGAGACAGACGCTATTGCTCCCGTCATAGCTTTCATGCCGTACTTGATGTGTCCTCCCTCGAACGCTGGTCCCGAAGGCGCAGAGCATGCGAGGAGCTCTTTGCCCGTGTTGAGGACTATCTCAGTGTTGGTTCCGATGTCGACGAGGAGAGACGGGCTATCCTCGAGGTGGAGGCCTACGGCTATAACGTCTGCTAGGGCGTCACTACCCACATACCCTGCTACCACGGGAGGAAAGTAGACCATCCTGACACTCTCGAGCCCGAGAGAGGCTCCAGGCAGTTCTAGGGGCCGTGCAAAGGAGGGGACGAAAGGCGAGAAGCTTAGGCCCGAGACGTCGACGCCTAGGAACAAGTGGTGCATAACAGTGTTGCCTACAACCACTCCAGCGTTGATCTCAGAGCTCGCGAAACCCGAGTCGACTAAGAGCGTTCTAACTAGGTTGTTCACTGTTCCTGTAACGAGGCGCCTCATGTCCTCTAGCGCCTTCGGGTTGTCCAGGGCTGCTCTCAGCCTAGAGATTATGTCGTCCCCGTACACGACCTGGGGGTTCTCGCTGAAGACTCCTCCTAGAGTCCGGCCTGTATTCATGTCAACGAGGTGTACCACGACTTTCGTAGTGCCTACGTCGACGGCTATTCCCAGGTTCTCTGGCGTAGTGTCCCCTGGTTCCACGCGTATGACCCTACTCCCCCTCCAGATCGAGAGAGTCACCCTCCAGGAGCCTCGCCGCAGGGCACGGGGTAGCTCCCTCAGCGCTTCCACGCCGAAATCCAAGCGCTCCCCGTTGAGAGACGCGAGTAGCGAGTCGGCATCTGCTAAGGGCTTCTCGAGGCTTGGCTGCTGAACATCAACAAGCCTCTTTCTGACTATTGGCGATAGGGGGGCGCTCCTCGCCAAACCAGAGTACGCAACGCTTAGAGACCCCACGCGCGTCTCGAGCGGGACTAGTAGACGTACCGCTCCCTGGATTCTGGTCTGGCAGGCTAGCCTGTAGCCGCTCTCGACCAAGTCCTCTCCGAGTAGCCTAATCTCGCGTTCTGTCGGCGGAGTAACATTCCCGCTTCTTATGATGAGCCTGCACTTACCGCAGAGCCCCCGCCCCCCGCACTCAGTCCTAAACGGCACACCGGCTCTCTTCAAGATGTCGTAGAGCCTCTCCCCTGCTTCGCCACTAACCCTGATGTTATAGGGTTCAATCACCACGTCAGCCACTGCTGGCCACCGTACTAGCTGTCAGGCTGGAGCTGTACTTATCCAATAGCTCTACTTTAGTGATCTTGAAGGCCCAATTGTACTCGGACACCCTAACAGGATGCCCTTCGACCATCAGTACTTTCCGGAAGAGGGGCGCGTCCACGACCAGCGTCTCGGCTTCGCCGCCCTCGAAGGCGGGGTTGAAGCCGTGGCGGCGAGCCAATTCAATTATTGCCTCCACGTCGTCTACTCCAATAACCCGCCCGAGAAAGTCAGGGCTTAAACCCTTAGCGGATATCGACGTTACTATAAAGCGGAACCCTTGCCGCACGAGCTCCCTCAAGTACTCCTCCTGGTTCTTGCGCCAGAGGGGGTTGAAGACTTCTAGGCCGAGCTCCTCTGCGACTATAGAGACGCGTAGCCGCTGGTAGTCAGACTTCAAGGCTCCAGTGACTATCGACGTGCACCCGTATTCCTCGCAAGCAGCAGACACTGCTCTCCTGAGCGCCTTGACATCGTCCTCGGAACCCTGCTCGTAGTAGACTATGGGCAGGCCTAGGGCCTCGGCCTGGAGCCTAGCCAGTTCAACGTACGGCACGTGGAACATCATGGAGTCCTCCGCGCGCGGCTTTACCGTAACCAGGCAGGCGACCTCGAAACCCTTGAGAACAGCCCAGTGCAGGGCGTACGTGCTGTCCTTACCGCCCGAGAAGAGCGAGCAGACTCTCCTAGGCGAGCGAGCCTCTGAGGACCGCTGCAACCTTCTCACCCTCGCGCCTGTCGAGCTCTCTCCTGCCCAGGCGGGGCACGCCATAAGGTACGACGTGTATGTGCGCGTGCATGATTTCCTGGCCGGCATCCCTGCCATTATTCATGACTATTCTGACGCCAGTTGCGCCGAGAGCCTTCAGTTGTGCTTCGGCAACTTTCCTGGCTAGAACGAAAGCCCTAGCCACAGACTCTTCGGGCATGTCGAAAATGTTCACATAGTGCCTCTTCGGAGCGACCAGTGCATGTCCAAGCGTTATGGGATACTTGTCGAGGAAGACCATGAACTCCTCGTCCTCGTACACTATGAAGGACTCCTGCTCGCGTAGGGCTATGCGGCAGAACACGCACTCACCGCTCATGGTGGAGCAGAAGACTGGGAGGAGATAATAAGGTTACGCTCCTCGCACGGGGGACTACTGGGGGGAGAATATTTAGGCCTCCTTAACGTAAGTACATCCGGATAGCCTTGGAACCCCTACCCACGCTGCTTGGCCGGCTACTTGGGGAGAACCTGCTAGGGGTAGTCGTCTACGGCTCCTCAAGTAGGCGCGAGGACTTCACGCCGCTAAGCGACTATAATATAGCGGTTATAGTCAGGGAGAAGCCGCCCGTGGAGGAGAGAGCCCTCATAATGGAGGAGTTAGGGCCCGACGTCTCCCTCTTGTTCCTCACGCTCGACGAGCTCAACCAGCTGATACGCGACGGCGAGTTCATCGCTCACGAGATCGTCCGCGGCCGGCTTATTTACGGCGGGGAGGAGGTTGCGAGTGCTCTAAGCGTGAAGCCCCCTCTCACTGACCGCTCACTCAGCTACTTGAGTAGGCACGCCCTTGTGTGCTACTCGATCAGCATACAGAACTACCTGTCCGGCAGGCCTCACAACGCGCTCAACTACGCCTATAAGTCGCTAAGGAGCGCCGCGAGGTTTGTAGCCGCCAGGGAGGCAAAGGTACTCCTCTCTGACGACGAGGTGATCAGCTTCCTAGCCCCACGTGGGGACGTGGCTAGGGTTTACTTGAAGGTACGGGAGGCCCGATTTAGAGGCATGAGGGTGGCAGAGTTGCTACCGATGCTCTCAGAGGTCTCTAGAGCCGTCGCCAGCTTGCTAGAGGTTAGACTCCCAGAGGCGTCCCGCGTCGTTGAGATCCTTTCAAGGGAGTACGTCCTCGTCGCTGATATCAAAGCTGTCGAGGAGGAGGGGCGCGTCGAACTCGTAGCCGTGGGCGTAGACAGGAACGGTAACACGCGCAAAGCCCGCATCTCTCCGTAGGGGTGATCCCGGTGCAGGCACCGCACGACGTGAGGAGAGTAAAGGAAGAGATAAGGAAGAGCATTTGGTCAAGGCTCCTGGCCGAGAGAGTGGCTCTCCCCCCGTTCCCGATTGAGGGCAGGATCCCGAACTTTCGGGGCGCCGAGGCGGCTGCCAGGAGACTAGTAGAAAGCAACATCTTCCAGGATGCTAGAGTCGTGTTCTGCAATCCGGACACGCCTCAGCGTTACGTGAGGGAAGCCGTCTTGAGGAGCGGAAAGTTGCTCATCATGGCCTCCCCTAGATTGCGTAAAGGCTTCATCCTCGTGAATCCAAGGAATATACCCAGAGCGGCCATCCCTCGCGCCTCAACAATACGCGGAGCATTTGAATACGGCAGATTCATCACGCTGGACGTGCCGCCAATAGACCTGAAAGTCGCGGGAAGCGTAGCGGTAGACACGTATGGAGGGAGGGTCGGGAAAGGTGGAGGTTTCAGCGACCTCGAATTCGGGATCCTCAGAACTCTGGGGGCCATCGACGACTCTGCCCCGATAGTCACCACGGTTCACGACCTACAGGTGGTGGACGGCGTGCCCATGCTGAAGCACGATGTGCCCGTGGACTATGTGGTGACTCCTACTCGTAGTATTAAGACTCAGAGGAAGTACCTCAGGCCGGAGGGCATCTACTGGGATCTGCTCGGAGAGGACTACATCACGAGTATCCCAATCCTCAGGGATTTGCGAAGGTTTTCCAAGAAATAAGCCTTTAAAAGCAACTGAGGAGAGTGGATACGTATGAAGATTCTAGTGACAAACGACGACGGCCCCTTCTCGCCGGGACTGGCGCTACTACGGGAGGCTGTCCGGGATTTAGGAGAAGTCTATGTCGTAGTCCCAGAGACGCCGAAGTCAGCCACGGGCCTCGGCCTGACCCTCCACAAACCCGTCCGGGTCAACAAGCTAAAGACAGACGGGGAGCCTGTGTACCTGGTTAGCGGAACCCCCTCCGACGTCATCTACATTGCCATGAACGTAGTCACGGGTAAACCGGATATAGTGTTCTCCGGGATAAACATCGGGGATAACTTGAGTATCCAGGTGATCCTTACCTCTGGCACTCTGGGGGCTGTCCTCCAGGCATCAATCGAGGGCACGCCTGGGGTGGCCTTCAGCGCGTGCGTTGACTCCCCAGAGGAGTTGGAGGAGCCAGAGTACCACAGGTTCGTCCTCAACGCCACCCGTGCAATCGCCGAGAGCGTGGTCAAGCGCGGCTTCCCCCCGGGCGTCGACGCGCTCAACGTAAACTTTCCGCCTGTAATTTCGACGGACGTTGTCATGGCGAGGCCGGCTAAGCGTAGGTTTGCCGCGGCGGTAGTCAAGCGGAGAGACCCCCATGGGAGACCGTACTACTGGCTCTATGGGCAA
Source organism: Infirmifilum lucidum (assembly GCF_014876775.1). Taxonomy (NCBI): domain Archaea; kingdom Thermoproteati; phylum Thermoproteota; class Thermoprotei; order Thermofilales; family Thermofilaceae; genus Infirmifilum; species Infirmifilum lucidum. The sequence continues at coordinate 493,963 of NZ_CP062310.1, forward strand.
CCCGTGGAGGCCGAGGAGGACAGCGACGTCCACGCGGTACTGGAGGACGGCAAGATAGCCATTACACCTATTTCTCTCGGCTCTCTTTTCGAGTTCAGAACGGAGAGTTTGGCGAGCATAGTGGAGGAGGTGAAGAAAAAGCTGGGGGGTGCTCTTGGCTAAAAACTTCATTGTAACAGGCCGGCCGGGCATAGGGAAGACTACGTGCCTCAGGAAGGTTGCTGAAATCCTGACGAGCAGGGGCATTGTTGTAGGCGGCATGTTGACTCTCGAGGTGAGAGAGGCGGGGGTGAGGAAGGGGTTCGAGATTGTAGACCTCCTGAGCAACGCTAGGGGTGTCCTCGCAAGCGTGGAGCTAAAGAGCGGCCCTAGGATAGGGAGGTACACAGTGAACGTTAGGGATTTAGAGGGCGTGGGGGTGAACGCCATCTACGCGGCAGTGGATAAGGCTTCAGTAGTAATTATAGACGAGATAGGCCCTATGGAGCTCCTCAGCCCCAAGTTCAAGGAGGCTGTCATGGCGGCGCTTGACTCCAAGAGACCTGTCGCCGCTTCTATACACGAGAGGGCAGGCAAAGATCCTTACGGGAAAAGCATCTTATCAAGGGGAGACGTGGAGCTGGTGGAGCTCAGCTTTGCCAACCGCGACCGCGTGCCGGTGGAGATAGCGAGGAAAATCGCGAACCTCCTGGCGTCCTAGTAGACTAGCCTGTATATCTCGCGGGCCACGTCCTCTGTAATTTCAAAGGGAGAGTTCAAGAGGTTCCTCTGGTAGCGTAGGCCGTCTCTTACGAAGTGCTCTAATCTCTCCTCTGGGACACCAAGTTCTCTTAGCCTGAGAGGAGCACCTATACTAGCCTTCAAGGACTGTAGCAACTCGCCTAGCCCTCCGGCTGGCCTGGAGACTCCTATGCTCTCGAAGAACGTCTCCGCTCTCTCGGGCATGTAGGCCTCGTAGAAGCGGGCGGCGCCGGGTAGTATCATCGCATTTGCCAGGCCGTGGGGGATACCGAGCTCCACCGTGAGAGTGTAGCCCAGGCCGTGCCCCACGTTCGTCCCCGTGTAGTTTATTGCCAGGCCCGCGAGCATACTGGCGTAGAGCATCTTCTCCCTGCACTCCAGCACCCCTGAGACCGCGCAGGGCAGGTAGCGGAACGCGATTCTTGCCGCCTCTAGGGACAGTATGTCCGAGTAGGGGGTACTGCGCCTGCTGAAGAATGCTTCAATGGCGTGGCTCAGCGCATCGAGTCCGGTGCTCGCACTCTGATCCCTTGGCAGGTGCTTGAGGACTTCTGGGTCAAGGAGAGCGTAGTCGGGGTACAGCCCGTCGCCTGAGATAGCGACCTTCATTTTGCTGGCCTCGTCTACAAGAACACTGTACTTCGTTACTTCGCTACCTGTCCCGTGCGTGGTTGGAATAGCTATCAGGGGCTTAAGCTTCTGGTTCACAGACTTCGGGTAGACGTAGTCAGAGACCCTCCCCCCAAGAGTGTAAGTGACGTTGACCGCCTTAGCAACGTCTACTACGCTTCCGCCCCCGAAGGCCACGAAGACATCGACTCCAGCAGTACGTGCAACCTCGAGGCACTTCTCGACTGTAGTGTACGTTGGATTAGGCTCGACTCCTTGGAAGAAGCTCGCCCTTACACCATGCTCTTCCAAGAGCTTTTTAATCCTCTCGTCGTAGCCGTACCTCCTAGCAAAGCCCCTCCCAGTGATGACGAGAGCGTGGGAGCCCACCCCTGAAGCTAGTTCCCCCACTCTGTCTAGCGAGCCACGTCCGAAGATCACGCGCGTCGGCTGCCAGACGGAGAACTCCACGCCTCTACTCATAGCTTTAAAGATAGGAGTTGCGCCGAAAATACTTTATGCCTAACTCCGGCTTGAGGAGGTACTACTTGACAAAGTCAGGGTAGTACTCTCTCAGCACTCTCTTCATGTCGACTCTAGGCGCGAACGTCAGAATAGAGCTTAGGGCTATCGTCTGGAAGCCCTCCCGATCCGAGTTGAAGAGGTCAAGCGCCTTCTGGAGCTTCGCTTCTAGCTCCTCGTACTCTCTAGCATCTATCTCCGCCACCCGTGGATCGCGGCCGAAGTCGACCAGATCCCTTATATCATGCCCGAATAGCCAGCCATTTACGCCATCGGTTATCAGCTCGACGGCAGCACCGTCCCGGGAGGCAATGGGCACTGTGCCGTTCACGGCTGCCTTCATGAAGCTCGTCCCACTCGCCTCCCAGCCGGAGAAAGGCGTGAAGAGGAGGATGTCTCCTCCGGCCAGGATGACTCTAGCCTTCCCCACGTCGTAGTCGTGGAAGTAAACGACGTTGCTGTACTTTTTCTCGAGCTCCTTGAAGGCCTTCATGAACTGTAGCCCCTCCTTGTCCTCCGGGTGGGCTTTCCCGCCGAGGACGAATACGGCTTCGTCTCTCAGCTCTTCCACCAGCCTGGTGACGAAGTAGGGCCTCTTGTACTTCGTCAACCTCCTAGCCCAGACTATGACTGCTCGATCTTTAATTGCCTGCACGGGCTTCTTGGCGTTTACGAGCCTGGCCAGATCTCCGCGGGCCTCGCTCTTCGAAGAGGAGAAGCTCTCGCTGTTAAGCTCGCCCTTCTCGTACTTCTCCCTGATTCTCCTGTGCATCCACCTCTCGAGGTCGATCCCGTTCGTGACGAACCGGGCTTTCTCGAGTAAATGGGGGATTACGCGCCTCATGATGTCGTAGTGCTTCGCCGAGACCATTATCACTTCACCTGACATGATGGCTCCGAGAGTCGTGAGCACGACCTTCTCCTCTATCATCTTGTAGCCGAACTCCTTCTCGAAGAAGTCTCTAGGAAATGCAGGGTGCCCCCACGGGCCTGGCGTGTGCACTATTAGCCTGTAGCGCCCGGGTAGTCTCAAGATGAGGGGTAGGAAGGCAGTATACGCTTCCTGGAGGTCGACGTAGCGTATAGACTCGGGATCCAGGACTTCCTTGATATACTCAGCAGAGGCCCTGGCTAGCAGGACGTACTTGAGGAACCTCTCCGGGAGGTCTTTCTCGATAAAGAGGCGATCCGTGAGGTGTATCGCCCACTCCGGCGCCTGGGGATCGAAGAAGATCACGCTCGCGCTCCCCCTCCTGTACTGCCAGGCCACTACGCTCGCGCTCTCGCCCTTGAGCTTTAACTCGAGCTCGCAGCACTTTTGGAGCCCTCCGAGGAAGCTCTGTGGTTGCGGCTGGGCCCTGGGGACTGGGGTGCCGTCCGCGTCGAAATCGTAGTCGACGTAGCCGCCCCGGTACAGGAGCGTCAGCACGTAGTAGTTCAGCCCGAGCCTAGCGGCTGTGTAGAACTTGTCGCCTTCGAGGACGCCAAGCCCGCCGGCATACGTGTACCCTTCATCTAACGCTATTTCGGGCGTGATACTCACAATAGCATCGTCAGACATGTGTCTTAGGATATCTACGAGCCAGTTAAAAAACTTTCAATACTAAGCGCTACTAAGAACTTTTATAATTTCCGCGACCTCTGACATGCTCTTCGCAAAGTAGTCGGGGGCCACACCGCCATTGTACTCGTGGAACCCCGTGAAGGCCACTGTCTTCATCCCGAAGGCTCTAGCGCCTGCGATATCCCCCTCCTCGTCTCCCACGAAGACGCTACGGGATGGCGATATCCCTGTCTGGTGTACTATCACCGAAAAGAACTTCGGGTGTGGCTTGCGGAAGCCTATCTCGTTCGAGAAAGCGAGGTAGTCGAATAGGCCGAGCACCCCTTTCTCCATGAGGAGGATGCGGGCGTGCCTGCCGCTAATGGTGTTAGAGGCTAGTATGACTCTAAAGCCGTGCTCCCGCGCTGTTCGGATTAACTCGACAGCGCCGGGGGCCAGCTCTAGTTGCGTGACGAAGGGGTGTAGGTAGGCCTCTTCCAGCTCCCGGAGTAGGTCTCCAGTGGGCTCTATTCCGAGCTTGTCCAGGAGGATTATTGCCTCGCCAATGACGTCTACCTCATGGAGTGTTGTGTTCCTGATTTTGTCGGCAAGCCTCCTCGCGTCCATATAAGCCTTATACACGGCATCGAAGCTCAACTCATCCTGGTCTAGAGCCCGTAGTATCATCTTGGCCCTCATCAGGTGGTACTCCTCGAGCGGCAGCCTGGGCCAGAAGAGGGTGCCCCAGAGGTCTAGGAGGAGCCCTCTCTCCACCTCTCGTAGCACCTCTTGAGAACCTCGAGGTTAAGCTCACCCGCTACCACGGGGACTGCTAGGTCGAAGTTCACGAGAACTTGCGGGTGAATCTCCCCTAATATACCGAGTTCGCCGCAGTCTGTGTCTACTCTAGCGGTTCTACCAGCTATGAAACTCTTGTGCTCCAAGTGTCCGAGCTCGTACCTCACATTGAAGAGCGAGCAGAGAGCTTTTAGAACTGCTAAGCCATCCGTGAGCGTCACGCCTCTACCCGCTATCGCAAAGGCGAGGTGGCGCTCGTCGCGTGCCCTGTTTTCACGCGAAAGGTCTGGGATCACTACATCGCCTACCTCGAATATCCTCTGCGGGTAGCCTGCGTGCTTGCTGTTCGATAGAGTCGAGAGTAGCTGGGGCACTATCCACACACGTAGGGCGTGGTACATCTCGTGCCTCGGATTCTCCACTTCTACTAGTTCCCCGGCTTCCAGGCCCATCTTGGTGAACATGAGCTCTCTGCTCGTCATAATGTAGCTGTTCACCTCCAGGAAGCCCATCCCGACCATTGCCTCGCGGACAGCCCTGGAGAAAACCTCTAGCCCGTCCTCGCGCCCGGGGTGGAGAGGGGGCATGTACTGCGGCTCTATCCTATCGTAGCCATACGCCATTGCGACTTCTTCTGCAATGTCCACGGGGTGGAGTATGTCTACCCGGAAGTAGGGGTAAGCCACGAGTAGCTCGCTCCCGCTTTTCTCAGTCGCGTCCATCCGCATCCTGGCCAGCAGGGACTTTGTCTCGGGTACACCCAGGTCTATCCCGAGCAACCTCTTGTTCAGGGAGACGTCGTAAAGTATCGTCTCCGGGTCGAGCCTCGGGGAGAGCTCAGATCTGTCCGCGAAGACATTTCTCACATGGTAGATCGTCCCTCCCCTGACGGCCACGGCCGACGTAACTAGGGCTATGACCCTCCTGCCTGCCTCCGGATCTGTGCTCGTCACGTCGACGAGGATATCCCTTGTGGACTCCGTCACCTTGAAGTCCTCGCTGTTAGTTATTGGCGGGAAGCTAACGACTTTACCCGCAGCGTCCAGGATTAACGGGAAGACGCTCTGCCCCTCGAGTAAGTGCCTATAGGCCATCCCCTTCGGGTGCTCGCTGAGCACCTGCAGGGGGGTCATCTCCACGGTGAAGCCGAGCGGCCTGAACTTCACAGAGTCTGGCCTAACGCCGACGTACCTGATAGGGAACTCTACGCCGTTGAGGTCGTAGAGCCCTATCGAGACCTTCCTCCTGTCCCTGCCGTAAGTGAGGTGTACCTTCTCTTGGAGCTGCATCAACTGGCGTATCGCCTCGTCGTCTAGCCTGACGCCCTTCACGACGGCGAAGAACGCGTATGGCCTGTACTCCGGCCCCTCGATTCGGGCTTCGCCGGCTAGGCCCCCGTAGTTGAACCTTGGCAGGCCCTCCTCCACCCCCAGAAGCCCCTTTAGGTAGACCGAGAGCAGTTCGGCGGAGTAGAGATCCGGCCTATCGTGCGTAGCCTCGTAGGCGACTCTAGAGTCGCTAATCTCCTCTACCTCGCACTTCAGCCTTGGTAGTAGATCCTCCAGCTCGCTGGCCGAGAGGCTCCGGCCGACAAGCCTCTCGATGTCCCAAAGACTCACCTCTACTACAGGCATCCCGCGTCACCTCAGCAGGCTCAGCGGTATAGGCCGGGGAGTACGCCTTATGAATTCGAGATCCTGTGTGAAGAGGAGCCGGATGTCGTCTATTCCGAGCACTGCCATGGCTATCCTGTCGATGCCTATACCCCATGCTGCGACGTTTACGTCCTTAACCCCTAGGGCCGAGAGCATCTCCGGGCGGAACATCCCACCTGGGAAGACTTCTATCCAGCCCAGTTTCTCGTGCTTTATGAAGCCCTCCACGCTTGGCTCCGTGAAGGGGAAGTAGGCCGGCTTGACCTTGACCCTCCCCAGCCCCAGTCTCCTCGCCATTTCGTCGAAGAAGCCAAGGAGGTTTCTGAACGTTACGTGCTGCCCGACGATGATGCCCTCGAGCTGGTAGAACTCCATGCTGTGCTTAGCGTCGAGGTTCTCCGGCCTGAACACTCTGTCTAGGGAGAAGCACATGTACTCCCCGGGGCCGCGCTGGTAGAGTGTTCTAGCAGAGACTGCTGTTGTCTGCGTGCGGAGTATGAGCCTGAGCGCCCTCGAGGGATTCCACTTGTAGCCCCACCCGCGGGATCCTGTGCCGCCCCCGCTCTCATGGACGGCTGCGATTCTCCTCAGGAGCTCTTCGTCGTGGAAGGAGCCTTGGATACCTCCCTTTACGAAATACGTGTCGTGTATCTCCCTAGCCGGGTGATCCTGGGCTTGGAAGAGGGCGTCGAAGTTCCACAGCTCGAGCTCTACGTGTGGGCCTTTCATCTCCTCGAAGCCCATCTCTACAAGGATTTCTCTGAGCCAGTCGAGGAATTCCAGGTACGGGTGCTTGCGGCCGAGGAGCACTCTAGGGGGCTCGGCGCTGAGGTCGAAAGGCTTGAATACGGCCTCCCTCCAGGCGCCGCTTACTACCAACTCGGGTGTAAGCTCTGTTACCACTCTGGCCTCTAGCACGAGTCCCTTATCCCAGAGCTCTAGTAGACGAGCAGTGGGTCCGGCTCTAAGCCTGGCGCGTTTCCTTGCCTCTATGAGACCCCGCCTCCTGAGAGCGTTTGCAACATCACTATCAGGCTGGGAGCCCTGGGCGACAAGGCGTAGCGCACTCCTATTCCTCTCTACGAGCTCTTGGGCCCTGCTAGCATCAACCAGGCTTACAACGCCTGACTTGAACGAGACAGCCTTGGCCGCGGCGAGCTGCATGAGGCCTAACTCTACCTCGCCCTCAGAAACACCGCTCCTCGCCCCCAGCGCGAGGAGATCGGTCTTCGGGAGCTCGCCTCGGGCTTTGAGGATTCCTAGGACTTTCTCCTCTGGGAGGCCCTCGGCCAGGCATCTCTCGCCCTCCTTCGTCAAGACGTAGAGCACTTCTTCCGCTCTTTCAACCTCAAGGAGCCCCTTAGCTTTCAACTCCTCTAGATCCCGCATTATGTCTTCCCGTCTCACGCCGAGAACGGACGCGAGCACGTCTACATCGTCAACCCCTCTTAGAACCGCTTCGACTAGCCTCTTCTGCCTCTCTGGGAGAAAAACCTTCTCTAAAATTGGCGCTCCATGGGCACCACGAAGGCTATCCATACGGTCACCTTTAAACTTTACTCAGAAGAACTGGACATAATGATTTATATTGTTTGCCCCCGTATATCGGTACCCGGGGATACTATTTGCTAGACCCCTACGAGATCAGGAAAGACTTCCCGATATTCACGAGGAAGGTTCACGGAAAGACACTCATATACTTCGACAACGCTGCCACGAGCCAGAGGCCGGTACAGGTTATTGAAGCTGTCGACAGCTTCTACAGGAACCAGAACGCCAACATCGGCAGAAGTGTCCACGAGCTCGCGTTGACTGCAACAGAGGCGTACGAGGCCTCGCGTAAGATAGTCGCCGCGTTCATAGGGGCCAGGCCGGACGAACTCGTCTTTACGAAGAACGCGACCGAGAGCATAAACCTCGCCGCTTACTCCCTGCTAGTCTCCGGGCACCTCCGCAGCGGGGACGAAGTGCTCGTCACGCGAATGGAGCACCATAGCAACCTCCTCCCGTGGGTGCGCGTCGCCAGAGTCGCCGGGGCGAGGCTCAGGATCATCGAGGTCAGGGAGGACGGGACACTCGACCTGGACGACTTCTACAGGAAACTCTCGGATAAGACGAGGGTTCTCGCAGTAACGCACGTGAGCAACGTTACAGGGGTCATTAACCCTGTTAAGGAGCTCTGTGAAGAAGCCCACAAGCACGGCGCCCTGTGCCTCGTCGACGGAGCCCAGAGCGTGCCGCACATGCACGTGGACGTGGGCAGGATTAAGCCCGACTTCCTAGCGTTCTCTGGGCATAAGATGCTGGGGCCCATGGGCATCGGAGGGCTGTACGTAACCCGGGAGCTGGCGGAGAAGCTCGAGCCCCCGTTTCCTGGCGGAGGGGCCATCTCGCTGGTCGGGTGCGGGGTAGATGAATGTAGTGCCGAGTGGCTGCAAGCCCCTCACAAGTTCGAGGCCGGCACCCCTAACGTGGCTGGCGCTGTAGGCCTTTCAGCTGCAGTCGAGTACCTGGAGAAACTGGGCATGGAGGACGTCGAGGAGCACGAGAGGAGGCTGACTAAGAAGGCTCTCGACATTCTGCAGGGGCTCGGGGTGAAGGTGTACGGCCCCCTAGACCCAAGGGAGAGGACTGGAGTTGTCAGCTTCAACGTTGGAAAGCTCACGCCGCACGAAGTAGCACAGCTGCTGGACAGCGAGGGAATAGCTGTGAGAAGCGGCCACCACTGCGCCTTACCGCTCATAAAGAGGCTGGGAGCACCCCTCGGGACTGTGAGGGCTAGCTTCTACATCTACAACACGCTCGAGGAGCTGGACGTGTTCGAAGAGGCTCTCAGGAAGATACTGGTGGTTGCAGTGGGCTAGACGGCGTCCTGTACGTACTCTAGCCCCTTCCTCAAAGCCTCCTCGGCGCGGACTAGCTCTCTGGCCAGGTACGACGCGTGCCTGGGCATTAGAGCGTCGAGGTTAACCTGGCCTAGGATCTCCTTGGCGCTGGTGCCGGTGTAGCTCTCGACGAGGACGCCTTCCTGGTCTCTCAGTTCTAGGACTATTCTGCCGCCTTCGAGCCTTACTATGAAATTGCCCTTGGGGTCCTCTACGAATGCCGCGAAGCCCCTCTTTTCCCGGCTCACGACTTCCTGCGCGCGTAGCCAGTCGTGCTCGTAGACGTGTAGCGAGGCGCTGAAGACTATTAGGAAGCCGGGCTTCACGCTCCGGCCTGTCCTCTCGGAGAGGAGGCTTGAGACGTGCTCCATTAGCCTCAGTAGGCCGTAGACGTTGACGGGCCAGCCGGCGTAGGCGTCGTGGCTCCTGAAGTACGCTAGCTGGTTGTACCTGCCCCCTGAGAGGTCTCCCTGAATCGCTACGAGGCACGGGGGATCCCTGCTCCAGGGGTCTACCTGGAAGTCCCACGTCAAGGCAATAGCCCTCCTAGTGCTAGGCGAGGAGGCAAGTTTAGACACTATGAGCTCTAGCTGATCCCCGGCCTCCCTGTGCCTGCGTAGCCTCTCGCCGTACGAGTAGCTCGCACCTTCTACACCCCTGATTAGCGACTCCACGTGTCTCTCTAGCTCGTCCCGTGGGAAGAACTCGCCGAGCCTCTCCGCAGACTTCAGGGCCTTCTCCGCGTAGAGCACAACCTGGGCCCCGAGCAGCTGTTTCTGCATCTCCCCGTACTCGCTCTCCTTGAGGAAACCCCAGGTCATCACGGCGTCGAGGAGCTTCCCCCAGGCCCTCACGACGTCGTCCTCGACTATGCTCAGGCCCGCCACCTGCAAGGGCCAGGAGGAGGCCTTAACCTCCCTTAGTTCGAGGTTTACACGCTGCCTCTTGGCGCCCGGCGAGTAGCTTCTAGCTACGGCCTCTGCAAGTGCGTTAAAGTCGTTCTTTTTGAAGGCTTCGCGGAGGTCTACGACCTTGACGCTATCTATTATAGGCTTGACCTCCTCGAGGGGCCACATAAGCCTCAGGCCTTCAGGAACCCTGCCCCTGAAGAGCTCGACGAGCGCCTCCCCGCTCCCCGAGAGGTCTGCCCCGAAAACAATGACCGAGTCTATCTCCGTGTGCTGGGATAGGGTGTACAGGAGGTAGTTTATCCCGTACCTGGTGTAAAGGGTGCCGACGATGTTAACCTTCGTGTCGACGCCGAGCTCCCTGAGCTTCCCAACTACAAGCTCCTTCTTCGTCCATAGGGTGGCCACCGCCACATTGGACTCGGGGTTCAGGACTACAATGTCAGGCATGCAGCAGCGTCAAGGTTGAGACTGAAAGAGAGTATAAGAGGCTAACACTGGAAATATGGGCGGCGAAAGTCATCCATAAGAGTAAGTGTCCCCTCCGATGACGACGGGGAACGTCTTCTGAATCACCGTGCTGCCGCTCGAGTCCAGCACCCTTATAGTGGCGTCCCGCAGAACAGAGCTGTTCAAGACCCACAACCGGGCCACACCCGTCGAGTCAGCGATTGCACGTGCAACAGTGTTGCCCGAGAAGTCCACGAGCAGCACGCTCCAGCCCTGCTGTAGCCCAGTTACCGTCACGTACCTGGGGTCTCCAGTGGCGACGACGACGTCGTCGAAGAGCGTTGAAGATGACCCGTCCACGGCCAGGCCTATGTATGAGGGCTTCACCACAGAGTCGCTCGCGGAGACTGTAGCCAACTGGTTGCCGCTGGAGTCATAGAGGACGGCAGTAATAGTGTTCGGCGGGCCTCTCGTAAACACGAGGTAGAGAGTGTACCATGTCCCCGTGTAAGCAGCAGTTGTCGACTTTAGAGGCCTCCAGTTCCCCGTGAACCTCCATATGTATAGGTAGAGGTAGGAGGTAGATACTGGACTAATAGAGACCTCATAGAAGAACGCCGTAGTGCTCAGAGAGTCAAGTAAGCCAAAGCCTCTGTACGTGTAATCTACTTTCACATTTCCGAGCTTGACCACAGCGTATATTGTTGCGGGTAGCTGTGTGTTGTTGGCGAAAATGGAGTCGCCGCCGGGGCCCTGGCTGTTGTCGCTACCGCTTAACGCGTAGCCTCTCCAGCCCCCTGTCGCTGTGCTCCATGTCCCGCCGAGTTGCGTCCAGCCTGAGGGGAGCGCGCTTGACTCGAAGTCCTCGTATACTATTGCGCTCCGGGACTGGAGGAAGATGTCTCTGGCGATCACCGTGAATGTCTTCACGTCGTCGTAGTTTCCAGTGGCGAGGTTCTTCACCTTGATTGTCCAGGTGTATGTCCCGCGCGTTGACGGGAGCTTTATAACAACGACTGCCTGTTGGGGTGTTGCCGGAGGCACTGTCACCTGCGTGCTGTTTACAAGGTTGCCTGACTGGTCGTAGACCTCGACTTGGGCTACACCTGTAGACTGGCCAGTGTTGTTGACTGTGACTACTAGCCGTTGCTGCGAGGAGACTGCCCCAGTTACTGTCGTGTTGTAGCTCAGTACCACGAATTTAGGTGGCAGCGCGGGTTGGAATACAGCTGTCAAGTTTACGAAGCTGGTCACAGTGACGGTTACGGTTTGGCTGGAGGAGTATACGGTTCCGTTCAGGAGCCAGTACTTGAAGGCGTAGCCGGTACTGGGGTTCGCCGTGACTGTTACTTGAGAGCCTAGCGGGTACGTGTATGTCCCTGGCGGGGGGTTTGTTGTCCCAGAGCCGGGCGGGTACACAGCTATCAAGAGAGTACCGGCTGCAGGAGGGGCTGCTCCTCCGAGCAGTCGGGGTGGCGTTGGGCGTAAGATATACACTCTAGTCGACGTGGTGACTCTAACCTCATTCACCGAGGAGGAGTTCGGCTGCACCGGGATCTGTGGCAGCACTCCGCCGGGCGGGAGCACGGCGTTGAGCGGCATCCTCTTCGCGGCTGTACTGGTGACTACCCACAGGCCGTAGAGGGCAGTGTAGCCCGGGCCCCTGTTCACGATCTTGAGGTAGAAGCCTGTAGCGTTGTAGCGCGTGAGGTTTGTCTGGACTCTGTCAAAGAGGAGCGTGAAGTTCTTGGGATGTAGCACTGAGAGGATGTAGTTTGTGGACGTTACTTGGACGCTTGAAGTCGCGTTTGCTGGCAGGATGTACGCCGTGTAGAATGCGTAGCTCCCCGAGGAGGTCTTAGTGTAAATTTCCAGGCATATAGTGGCGCTAGGCCTGAGGTACAGACCCTGCGTAAGGTTTACAGTGTCCAGTGGAACAGACACTGAGACGTTTACCCGGAGCAGGTACCCGCTTGACGTAGCCGTGGGGGTGAGGAGGAGGCCTTTCCCGTCCGGTGCCTCGAGAGTCCCTGTAGAGACAGAAGTTCCATTGAGAACATTTACCCTAAGCGAGATCGGACTGTTATTGCCACTAACTGATGTTGCATACGTGTCGTTTACTGAGAAGGTGAGGGCTCCTTCGCCCGCTCTCTGCGCTTGAACCTGGGAGGCTATTGCCTGTAGCTCGGTTTGTGACCTCATGTACTGCACCAGGACTACTGCCGCCAGCACGAGGACTATCGTGAGGAATACTGCCCCAAGAGCAGACGCCTGCGCCCTACGGGACCACATAGTCTCTCGCCTCGAAGCAGTTGGTGTAGGAGCAGACTCCCACGTTGTAGGTTCCCTTTGCTGTGAAGCTTGTACATATGCTCTTCGACTGTCCTGCGGGAATCGGGGCGTAACCGCTCCACGCCAAGGTTCCGTTGAGGTACACTGAGACTATCTCGGAAGAAACATCGCCTGTGTTGGTGACGTGGACGCATATGGTATTTGTACTACTGTTCTTTTCGAGCAACTCCACCAGGAGGTACTCTCGCAACCCCTTCTCGGAGGCGAGGCGCTCCCTCTCGATCCTCTGCGAAATCTGTTGCCAGGTGGGGTAGAAGAAGTTCCACGCTAGCGCCCAGAGCGCGACCGCTATGGCCATCAGTAGGAGGGTGGCTACGACTTCCGCCTGGGCAGCGCGCATAATAGACCTCTGCGTAATCTCAGCAAGGGCAAGTATATATTGTTACCCGATGGAAGGAACATTGATGGAGAGGAAATTCGTGCCGAAAATGGGGTTAGAAGTTGCAGCCATCGGGATGGGCACGTGGGATATCGGGGGTGGGTTCTGGACTCCGGATTACACTCGCGACGACGAGTGGGTCGAGGCCTTAAGGTACGGGCTGGAGTTGGGCCTCACACTCATCGACACAGCCGAGATGTATGGCGGTGGCCACGCCGAGGAGCTCGTGGGCAGGGCTATCAGGGGTTTTAGCCGGGAGGAGCTCTTCATAGTCTCGAAGGTCTGGCAGACCCACGCCGCCAGGGATGAGGTCGTCAAGGCCGCTGAGGCTAGCGTCAAGAGGCTTGGGACGTATGTTGACCTCTACCTCATCCACTGGCCCCCAGAGGGCGTAGAGCTGTGCGAGACAATGAGGGGCTTGGAGGAGGCTGTGGAGAGGGGCTATGCGAGGTTCATCGGGGTAAGCAACTTCGGCGTAGAGCTAATAGAGGAAGCCAGGAGCTGTCTAAGCCACGTCGACGTCGTGGCCGTGGAGAACAAGTTTAGCCTGCTCGACCGCAGAGACGAGAGCTCTGTTATACCCTATGCCGAGAGGGAGGGCATGCTCTACCTGGCGTACACGCCCCTCGAGAAGGGTCAGCTGGCTAGAGACCCCTTTCTAGCAAGCATTGGAGCTAAGTACGGCAAGACAGCTGCGCAAGTCGCGCTCAACTGGCTCTTGGGGTTCAAGCCCGTGGTGCCGATACCGAAAGCCAGCGATAAACGCCACATTAAGGAGAATGCAGGCGCGGCTGGGTGGAGGCTGAGCGAGGAGGACTGGAGGCTTATATCTGAGAAGTACAGGAGGGTCGTAGTGTAGAGGTATGAGCCTCCGGGTCTACAGGAACGAGGACGTTAAGAGGGTTATCGCCTTCATACCGCCAGGGCACAGGCATGTAAGAGTCTTGATTGAGCTACCCGACACTGCCATTGTTCTGCAAGAGGCTGCCGTCACCGGCATCGTGAGGGCCTACGTGGACGTCGCCACGCACCCAGTACGGAGGGCTGTAGAGCTAGTTTCCCGCAGGCTCAGCGAGAGGAAGACAGGTTACGCCGAGAGCCAGCTCGTAGAGTCTGGTAGAAGCGAAGAAGAGGTTATAAAAGAACTGGAGAAACTTCTATCTGGGTGATGATAAGCCGTGTAGCCTATCCGCTAGTTCCTCTGCCAGCTTGCTAGGAGTTATTGCCTTGACTCCTAGGCGCCTAGCTACCTGCTGCACGTGAGTTAGCATGAAGCCGTGCGACTCCAGGAAGTCAGCGTCGCCTAGAACATCGAGCGTGCTGCCGTCCCTTATCACCCTGCCCTTCTCGAGCACGATTATGCGGGAGGCGTAGCGGGCAAGTAGATCCAGGTCGTGCGTTATCACCACTATAGTCTTGCCGGAGGCGTTTAAGGCATTAAGGGTGTCGAAGAGCATTAAGCTACGCCCATAGTCTAGGCCCGTTGTTGGCTCGTCTAGCACCAGTGCCCGCGAGCCCATGACCAACACGCTTGCTATTGCCAGGCGGTGTTTCTCGCCGAAGCTGAGTGTCTGGGGCGGCGTGTCTAGTGGCTTGTTTAGGTCTACTGCTCTAAGAGCCTCCTGCACCCTTTTCTCGATCTCGCTCTCGGGGAAGCCCAGGTTCCTGAGGGCGAAGGCTACTTCGTCTCTCACAGTCTGGGAGAATATCATCATGTCCGGGTTCTGGAACACGTAGGAGACAATCCTGGCGGCCTCGGACGCCGGTAGGCTCTTTGAGTCTTTTCCGTCTATTAGAACCCTGCCTCTCGTCGGCTTGAGCAGTGACGTCGCGAGCTTAGCCAGCGTAGTCTTGCCGGCACCGCTGTGGCCTATCACGCCGACAAACTCGCCGCTTTCTATGCTGAGAGAGACACCCTGTATGGCTCTTACACCTGTAGGGTAGACGAAGTCGACGTCTTCAAACCTAATCATGGGACACACCCAGGAATTTCTCAAAATTTCTTAGGCGCACCGGGAAGCCAACGTTTATGCCTCTCCTGTACAACTCATATGCTACCTCGGTTACTCCGGGCGGGCGGACTCCTAGCTTTGTGACAGCCGCGATGTCCGAGAAAACATCGTCCGGGGTGCCACCTAGGACTATGCGCCCATCGGCCATTAGATAGACTCTGTCTGCAACGTCCACAGCCCACTCTACTCTGTGTTCAGCGGCAATAATAGTCAGCCCATACTCCTCCTTGAGAGTCGTTATCGCCTTTAGAACGAGCCTAGTGCCTGTGTGGTCTAGCATTGACGTCGGCTCGTCCAGGAGTAGTAGCTTGGGCTTCATCGTCAAGACGCTCGCGATAGCGACTAGTTGCTTCTCGCCTCCTGATAGAGTCTGGGGATCCTTGTTCTCGTACCCCCTCAACCCGAGGGCGTCGAGAGCCCACTCAACACGGCTTATTACCTCCTCCTTTGGGAGGCCAAGGTTCTCAGGGGCCATTGCGAGCTCCTCGTACACCGAGCGTGTTATGATCTGTATCTCGGGGTTCTGGTACACGATGCCAACCCTGCCCCTCAGAGCCCTATAGCCCTGCTTAACAGGGTTTATTCCGTCGATGATAACCTCTCCCTCTACAACCCCCGGGATGACGCCCGGCAGGAGGCCGGCTATGACATTGAGCAGAGTGCTCTTACCGCACCCGCTGGGGCCCATTAGGACTATCATTTCACCCCTAGACGCCTCTAGCGAGACGTCTTCAACAATCCACTTCTCGGAAGTTACGTACCTTGCGTAGACGTTCTTCAGGCTCACTACCCTATCAGGCCCAGACCCCATGCCGCGACCACCCCGTAAAACACCAGAGACAGTGCCGAGAATACGGTATCGGGCGGTTTCCACGAGGGCTCGAAGATGTAGGTTTTCCTCCCGTAGCCCGCCCCCCTAGTTGCCAGTACTAGGCTTAGATCCCATATGTCTGAGAGCATCTTGGAGAAGAGCGGCACGATTATAGGAATGTGTTTCCTCACCCTGTCAAGTATGCCACCCCTGTCTAAGGCTAGCCCTCTAGCCCTCTGCGCGTCTATGACGTCCCCGGCTGCGCGAACCATTGTGGGCATAAGGCTTAGGGCTATCACGAACGTAAGTGCCAGTTTGTGGGGGACTTTAAACTTCTCTAGGGTCCACATTAGGAGGTATGGTTTAGTCGAGGCAAAGAAGACTACAAACGCGAGGATTGGATTAATTATAAGGAAGAACTTGCCGAGTGCCACGAGCAGCCCGACGTCCGTCAGTCTTAGCCAGCCTAGCTCTAGGAGGATATTCCCCTGGGAGCTGTAGATCCCGGCCCATATCAGCGTAGTCACGAGCAAGAAAACCATGGAGTTGAATATGAGGAGCACTGCTAGGCCTGAACCTAAACCTGATAGCGAAAGCGCTAGGATCGTCGAAAGGAAAACTGGCAGGCTCTTAAGGCCGTTGAACTGTGTGGCTATAGACGCTACTAGTACGAGTAAGACCCACAGAAGTTTTGAGCGTGGATCTAAACTGTGCATCAAGGACTTTCTCTCAATATAAAGGCCTGCAAACATAAACCGCTACCTCTGTAAGGTGTTTGTAGTAAAGAAAGGGAGAAAAATATTTTTATTGCGGTGCCTTAACCCTGTCCTTCCAGTAGAGGCCTCTGCCTTTAACGAATGGGAATAGCAGCACGCCGAGGATTGGCGAGAGAATAGCATTGACTGCAATGTTGTTGCTCAGTATGCTTGGTGCAATTATCCCCCAGATTACGAATAATGGCAAGCCGATCAAGGCCTGCGTCACGTGAAGCCACCAGCATATATACAGCGCGCTGACAAGTGCTTGAACGATAACGCCCCAGATGTAGAACTCACCTATCGAGGATGTAGTCTTGAAGCTTTGGTCTTTCACGAACTTATAGGGAATGTACGCAATCAGGAAGTTTCCGACAAAACCTCCAATAGACCCCACGCCGAAGTATCCTGCTAGAATGTCTGCTATGAGGTTGCCGAAGGCTGCACCAAGCGCACCGGGTATGCCGAAGAACATCCCGAAGAGGGGGGCAAGGGAGTTCGCGGGTCTAAGCCACGTGAAACCGGGGACGATAGTTATCGGGGCTGTAGCTGCTAGTAAAGCCCCGTAGACTGCCGCGCTGAGAGCCGCGAGCGCTATGTCGATTACTCCCCAGTCCCCGATGCCTTGTCCTGTTCTCTTGAGCCCCCTGCCCGTTATTGTAAAGCCCGCCAGCTCCAGGAGAAAAACCGCCGTGCCTATAAGCCACACCACGGCTCCGACATAGAATACGGCATCTGTAAACTGTGTGAAGAAGCGCGAAATTGGGAAGACACTCCACGGATCCTTGGGGTTCGTGACGACTGCAAGCCAGAACTCGTATATTATCGCAATGGCGATGATAATGCCGACGAGCACTGCAGCAAAGTACAACGCCTTTCCAGGCGCCTTCTGCTCTGTCATATGCTTTACAACTAGTCCAAGAGTAGTATATAAACTTTCTCGGTCATAAATAATGAAGGCATTCCTATAGGGGGAAGTTTGCCTGAGAGGTAGGTAAATTAACGTGGACTACTCTATAGTGTTTCGTAGTGTATAAGAAGCCTAACCCCAAGCTCTGTACCCAGTGCAAGGGCTCCAGGAGGCTCTGCGGGCTACCGCAGTGCCCCATACTCGTCAAGCTGAGAGAGCAGTTAAGCCTTAGCAGGCACCTCGGCACGTCTCTTGAATCCCACACCCCTCCCTCAATCCTAGTTGGCGAGTATGGTTACCCATGTGTGAGAGTGGGGGTCAATCTTCCCGTGGGAGAGGAAGCTCCGGAGCTCTTCGAGAACCCCAGAGAGTGGTGGGGCAGGCTCGGTCTACTGGACATCCTGAGGCTGAGGGCGCGCCTCGTATACTCGTACGCGAAGTTACCGGTCAAGAGGCTTGGAGGGCGGGTAGTCAACGCCGTGCGGGAGTCCGCCATGTCCTACAAGCCTGTGGACTCTGAGGCCATCTTTAAGAGGCCCCCGGTGTTTGCGCCGCGCTTCGACCCGCTACTAAAGCCGCTGGGGTTCTCGGGGGAGGCTGAGAGCATACGGGTGCTCGGGAACCCCAGTGTTCCGAGGCGTGTAGATAGCCTGGCCCTGGAAAGAGTGAGAGCAGAGAGGGCGATAATTGAGCTTTACCGTGCTGGCTTTGACGTCTACTATCTCCAGCGCTTACTCTCGGCAGGCGTGCTAGGAGTCGAGAAGAGATTCGTCCCGACGAGGTGGGCTATCACAGCTGTTGACAAAAAGATTGGCGACTTCCTCCTGGACAGGATACGCGACAGGCCCGAAATCACGGACTACGAGGTCTACCACTCGAACTATATCGGGAACAACTACACACTGGTGCTGATCCCGGGCCCCTGGAGCATGGAGATGATCGAAGCCTGGCTCCCGGGATCCATGTGGGTGCCAAGCGGAGGAACTGAGATCTACGACATCCACGAGTGGGAGGATGGCAGGCCGAGCAGGGAAGACGGGGGCTACTACGCTATTCGCGTAGCAGTCCTGGAGAGCCTCGCGGGCCGCGGCAGGCAGGCGGGAGTCCTCGCAATAAGGGAGATAACCCCGGAGTACTTTGCACCCGTTGGGAACTGGCAGATAAGGGAGAGCGTTAGAAGGGCCCTTAGCGGGAGAGCTGAGAGAGCTTCAAGCCTCGAGGAGGCATTACAGATTGCCTCGAAGTACCTTCTCATGCCTCTAGACGTCGTAGAGGAGAAGAGCGAGCTCCTGAGGAGGGTTAGGAGGCAGGCAAGGTTACCTAGCTTCTTGGCTCGAGAGTAGTGAGGCTTACCAGCTTGTTGAGCACGTCTGTCCTCGTGACGATCCCCTTAGGCTTCCCTTCCTCGTCCACGACTACAGCCCTTCCGGTCTTCCTCGAGGCTAGTATCTTCATGATGTCGAGTATGTCGGTGTCCGGCCTTATTACGGGGACGTTCTTCTCCATGTAGTCCCTAACCCTGGCATCGTGATTGCCGTCGAGGTAGGCTCTAACGATCCGTGAAGCGCCTATGATGCCGCAGAGCCTCTCCTGGCTGTCGACTACCGGGAGCGCCCGTATATCGTTCTTGAGTAGTAATCTCGCCACACTCGAGAGAGCCTCATCCTCGCGCACTACGATCGGGTTTGGGGTCATGACCTCGGACGCTGTTATTCTCGGCACGGCCACAAACGTCTCTACGGACAGGAGAACCTCCTTCCTCTTAAAGTCGACGCCCGAGACTATACCTGCAATCATAAGCCTAGTCCTGGGAGTAGGGCCCACCCTTATCCTCACGCCCTCCCTGAGCTGGTGAATGCTGCCCGTGACTCTAAGAGTTGCCTTGACGCCCGCCGGGTCTGTTAAGCCGATGAGGTCTAGTTCCAACGCGTATATCCTGCTAGGGTGGTCGTCCACGACTACTTGTAGGGGCTCCCAGAGACGCTCGAGTGCTTGAGGGGCTTTCACGCACTCCAGCCCCTTCACTGTGGGGACGTAGCCGCCGTTAGGCCCCGTGCGTGCCTCTATCAGGCCTAGTGCCTTCAAGGCGGACATTGAGTTCCTTACAGTGCCGTCGCTCTTGCCAAGGCGCTCGGCTATCTCAGTGCTCGTGACAGGCCTCTTGTTAGCCTCGTAGAGCTGCACTACGGCGACGAGTAGCTCGTAGAGGCTCTGCGAAAGCACCATACTCCAGTTTATTCATAACAGCCCATATTAATGCTTGTCCATGAGTCTTACAATACTTCGACAATAGTTTAAGTGGAGGCGGTGGAAAAGGTTTTTGCCCCCTGGCCCAAGAAGGAAAACGTATGAGCCTTGCGAGGATACGTTATCTCTCGAGACAGTTCAGGAAGAGGTACGGCGTCATCGGGCGCGTGGCGTCGAGGTACCTCGAGGCAGGGTTAAGCGTCAGGATAAACCACCCGACCAGGCTCGGCCCTGCACACATAATAGCCCATGGAAACGGGCAGAAACTAGTAGTTGAAGTGTACTACTCATCAAAACCGCTGGAACCCGATACCGTGCAAAGAGTAGCCGAGAAAGCAAAGCTGCTCAGAGCAAAGCCAGTAGTAGCACTGTACGGAAAGACCCCCGCGACGAAGAGGGCCCTCGAAGTGGCCACCAAGCTAGGCGTGAAGATAAAGAGGATCAGGCCTTGAAGTGCGAAAAGCTGATAAACCTCCACGAAATTATTTTCCACGACCCCGGGTAGCGTAGCGGTATCGCGGCCGGCTGTAGGTCGACCCCGCACGGCGACCGGGGCTAACAGGCCCCTCGTATGAGACCGTGCCAGCCGGCTGGAGACCGGCAGTGGCGGGCCCGCAATGGGCCGTGCGCCAAGGTCCCGGGTTCGAATCCCGGCCCGGGGATTTTTTGCTAATTAGGTGCTTGGGAGAATGACCACAACTCGGCGCTTTCTCGAATTTTGCCCACCCGTGCGAGACGCTGAAGCCCACCTGCTCTGTGAACATCAGTAGCACACTGGCTGGGTTCGTAACCCTGAAAGTTCCAGTCAAGCTGGGTATCTAGGTGGCTTTTTCTCAGCTTGAAGTATTCCATCCTAGTTTTTTCACCTCAGCTTTCCAGTCTGGAAACAGAAGGGTTTAATAGTGTTCATAGCTCTGTGTCTGTGATGACAATGGCATACATCTGGAGTGCGCACGGGGGTATCACGCAACTAGACTGTCCTTGCGGTGACTGGGGGATGATGCCGGGGATTATGACTTGGTGGTGGGTACCGATGGCTTTGCTCTCAGTGGTCTTCTTCGTGGTCATTCTAATAATCCTGTTCTGGGTTCTGGGCAAGTTATATCCGAGCGGCAGGCAGTCCCACAGCTCGTCAACAGCGCTCGAAGTCCTTAAAGAGCGGTTAGCTAGGGGCGAGATAACAGAAGAAGAGTATAGGAGGTTGAAGAAGATTCTCGAGGAGTAATGAGTAATTTAATTTTTCTGTTTGGTTAGAGTAGATCTATACCGCATTTTAACTGTTCTAGCCATCTGAGAGCTTTTTGGACGTTTTCCCTCCCTCTGATTATCGCACCGTGTTGTGGGACTATAGCCTCTACGTCCAGCCCTCTCACTCTGTTCAGCCAAGCCTGGATTGCCTTGTTGCCTGCCATGTACCTCCTGTGGAAAGGCTCCATGTACTGGACGTGCGCCTCGAAGTCCGCGACGAAGTCATAGTCCTGGCTCTCGGGCGTCAGGGAGGCAAATAAGTCGCCTGAGAAGAGCACTCTGGAGCAGGGGTCGTATATCTGGAAGTTTCCGGGGGAGTGGAGGAAGTGTGCGGGGACGAGTTTAAGGGTGCAGGCTCCTAGGGCTAGCTCGGCGCCGCTGTCCGGCACTGAGTAGAACCTCTCTGAGGGGTTTGTCTCTGCTGGGAACAGGTGTGGTATGAAGCGCGCCCAGACCTCTGGCAGGACGATTTTAGCGTTGGGCAGTGCCGTGTACCAGCTCGCCGCTGCTCCGACGATGTCAGGATCCTGGTGGGAGAAGAAGACGTACTTTATCTTGGGGGCTGGCACGACGAGCGAGATTTCGGAGACGAGCTTCGGGAACACGACGCGCCCGGAGGGGTCTGCCAGCAGGCCTTCACCCGAGTCGGCTATTACAAGCTGGTTGGCCTGTACGTAGCCCCTAGGCGTGAAGCCTCTGAAAACAACGACCTTATGCTTTTCATCAGTGTACAGCGGTATCATTGGCCAGTAAATCCACTTATCCTTTATAAACTATGCCTCGTGGCCTTCTAGGAAATTAAACCCTTGCCCTCTGGTGTTCTTGTCTTGACCCTTGCCTTGGCGCTGGTTTATGCGCATCTGTTTACAGAATATTATTTATTTTTCTGGTGGAATCTTTAAATGTGCGTTTGAAAGAGCACCCTGTACTGGAGTTCAGGCGGGGTAGACCCGTCTACTTCAGGTTCAATGGAGGGATTGTAGAGGGCTACGAGGGCGAGAGTGTCCTCGCGGCTCTCTGGGCTAGCGGCGTCAGGAGCGTGAAGAGAGGCGCGCCCCTGCAGGGCCCTTACTGCATGATCGGCTACTGCTCCGGTTGCATGGCTAGGGTCGATGGGCGCCCGCACGTGCGTACATGCCTAGAGCCCGTCAGAGGCGGGTTAGTGGTGGAGGAGGAGGAGCAGGGCCTTCCCCCCGTGGCTCCGGCGAGCGCTGTAGAGGAGGGGCCCGAGAGAGTAGACACTGACGTGATAGTCGTCGGTAGCGGCCCTGCAGGGCTCTCGGCGGCTATAGCTGCTGCTGAGAGTGGTTTGAAGGTCGACGTGTTCGAGAGACACTTCAAGCCCGGCGGGCAGCTCCTGAAGCAGACGCACAAGTTCTTCGGGTCGGGGGAGCTCTTCGGGGGGCTTAGAGGCTTCCAGATAGCTGAAAGACTTATCTCCCGCGCCGAGTCACTTGGCGTCAACATCCATACCCGGGCTAGCGTGATCGGGTGGTTTAGGGAGGGCGTTTTTGCCGTCGTGAAGGACGGGAGGCTCGTCCTAGTCAAGCCGAGGGCAGTCATAGTCTCCACGGGAGCGGTTGAGAGGTTTCTAGCATTCCCTGGGAACACTCTGCCGGGCGTCATGGGGGCTGGCGCGGCCCAGACTCTCATGAACGAGTACGGAGTGAAGCCGGGGGAGAGAGCTGTCGTTGTGGGCGCCGGGAATGTTGGCTTGATAGTGTCCTACCAGTTGCTCCAGGCCGGGGTGGAGGTTCTCGCAGTAGTGGAGATTATGAGGGAGATCGGCGGGTGGCTCGTACACGCCGCGAAGCTTAGGCGGTACGGTGTCCCGATACTGACGCATCATACTGTGGTGAGGGCAGAGGGCAGGGAGAGAGTGGAGAAAGTCGTTGTCGCCGAGCTCGACGACAAGATGCAGCCCATCCAGGGGACTGAGAAGGTCTTTAGCGCTGACCTACTACTCCTAGCTGTTGGGCTCACGCCAGAGGCTAGGCTCCTCGCGGAGATGGGTGCGAAGATGATTTGGTCGAGCGAGTTAGGGGGGTACGTGCCGTACAGGACAAGGTACATGGAGACGAGCATACCGGGCGTCTACGTGGCTGGCGACGCATCGGGCATAGAGGAGGCGACTACGGCAATCCTCACTGGCCGGATCGCAGGGTACTCAGCGGCAATCAGGCTACTGGGCATGCGCGAGGACATCGTTTCGAGACGCGAGGAAGCTATTAGGATGCTCCAGGAGACGAGGGGTACGCCGTTCTCCGCGAAGGTGGTAAGGGGGCTAGAGAGGGTGGTGGTTAGTGGGGTATAGGTCTAGGGGGTACGTCGAGTACGAGGAACTGGTTAAAGCCGGTTTTGTGCCTCCGGGAGAAGTCTTCGAGGGCAGGGTTGTGGCGGTAACCGAGTGCATCGAGGAAATACCGTGTAACGTCTGCCAGTCCCTATGCCCAGTCAAGGCGATTGAGGTCGAGGGGCTTAGGGGTAGGCCGAGAATTGACTGGTCGAAGTGCATTGGCTGTGGTGTTTGCGTCGGTGGGTGCCCCGGCCAGGCGATGTTCCTCGTGGGCAGGGATAGCAATGGGTACGTTGTCGGCTTGCCTTACGAGTTCCTGCCGAGGCCCAGGAGAGGTGACGTCGTCGAGCTCCTGAACCGGAGAGGAGAGCCTGTGGGCAGGGGTGAGGTACTACGGGTCTTCGAGATGAACAAGACTTTAGTCGTGTACGTGAGAGTTCCGGGTGAGCTGTTATGGGAGGTGAGGAGCATACGGGTGAAGTGAAGGCCTACATCTGCATGTGCGAGAAAGTGGCCGTGGAGGACGTTGACAGGGCCCTGGAGGAGGGCATAACGGATCTGGAGTCCCTCAAGAGGAAATTACGCGTCGGCATGGGCCCCTGCCAGGGCAGGTTCTGCATACCCATCCTGATATCGTACGTGGGCCGGAGGCTCGGCGTTCCTCCAGAGAAACTCGCCTACCCCACTGTTAGGCCACCGCTCGAGCCTGTCCCTGCTAGGGTCTTCCTCCAGGTGAGGGGGCGTGAAATATAGCGTCGTAATAGTGGGCGGCGGGATAACAGGGCTCTCGGTCGCCTACAGCCTGGCTCTCAGGGGGGTCGAGGGGATAGCCGTGATCGAGAGGAACTACCTGGGCTCGGGCTCTACGTTCAGGTGCGCTGGGGGCATTAGGGCAAGCTTTACGAGCCGCGAGCACATAGTCCTGATGAGGAGGAGCATAGAGCTTTGGGGCAAGCTCGCGGAGGATCTTGGAGTGAAGTACTCGAGGAGCGGATACTTGTGGCTCTCCTCAACCGAGAAGGGTCTCGAGAAGCTCAAGAGCTACATGAGGATACACAACGAGAATGGTGTCCCGACGCGGCTCGTAGACGAGAGTTTCATACGGGAGGTAGCGCCATACGTTAGCACTGAGAGACTCGTGGGGGCTCTCTTCGACCCTCTAGCAGGCAAGGCGAGCCCCTTCGACACCGTATACAAGCTGTACTCGGCCTCGCGTAGACTGGGCGTCGAGATCAGGGTAGGGGAGAGCGCCGTGAGAGTAGAAGTTAGTAACAGTGCAGTGGAAGGCGTGCAGACAGATAGAGGCTATCTAAGCGCAGAGACGGTTGTCCTAGCTACTGGGCCATATATCAACGAGCTCTTAGAGCCTCTAGGCGTCAACCCTCACGTCTCCCCCGTCCCCCACCACGCTGCTATAACAGAAGAATTCGGGAGGCTCTTCGACCCGCTGATAATAGACTTCGAGAGCGGCGCCTATGCAGTTCAGACTTTCCACGGAAACGTCCTGATGGGCGTTGAGATCCCCGAGGAGCCATTCTCGCCGCTAGATGTGAAGCTGGAGTTCCTCTGGAAGGTGGTTAGAGAGTGGTCCAAGTGGCTCCCCTGGCTACCCGACGTGAACATACTCAGGTACTGGCCCGGCTACTACGAGGTCACGCCCGACCACCACCCCATACTGGGACCCGTCGACGCCTTCCAAGGGCTATACGTCGCGTCTGGGTTCAGCGGCCACGGTTTCATGATGGGGCCTGTAGTCGGTGAGGTCATGGCAGACTGGATAGTGAAAGGCAGGCCCGGGATACCGGAGGCCAAGAACCTGACCCTGGATAGGTTTGAGCGCGGGGAGCTAATACACGAGCTCGCCGTGATAGGCTAGGCAATCTTTTTATTCCAAGCTCTCCCCATTTCAGGGGGCACTTGTAATGAGAGCTACTCTGCTCTACAAGCTCTACCTCATAGCAAGGGCTAAGCTAGAGGGAAGGAGGATCGCCCTCGTCGACGAGGGAGACCCAGACGGCATCGTGAGTGGGGCCCTCTTCAGGATGAAGTACCCAGACGGTGTAGTCGTCCTGGCCTACCCCACAGAGGCCCAGAAGAGTGTGCTAATAAGGTCTGTTAAGTGGGACTTCGTAGCAGACCTCCCGTGCCCCGGGAGAGCAGTGCTCCGAGCTGACCACCACCTAACCAACCCACCCTGTGCCGAGAGAGAGTTCTACGACCCTAGCGCCCCCGCGTCGGCTGTTCTGGCGCTAAAAGCTCTAGAGCTGGACGGCAACGCTGCAGCCTCGAAGCTCGCCAGCCTCGCCGTCGAGACTGATACCGCAAACATCGTATCCCAGGAAGCTATGGAGTTAGAAGCAGCGGTTAAAGGCGCTGACTACCGCGGAAAGCTCTACCTAATAGCCCTCCTAGCCGCTAGAGGCCTAGAGGCCCTGAAAGATGAGAGAATTAGGGGCTTCATCGAGAGGTACGGCAAGAGCAGGGGCAAGACGGAGGAAGTAGCTAAAGCCCTAAGCCCGCCCCCTAGAGAGGCTATCGTGATATTCACGAGGGACGAGAGGATAGCCTACAGGTACCTAACAATACTGTTAGAAAAAGCTGGAGCTGAGTTCACGTTTGTACTGGTGCCGAAGGGCTTCTTCAAGTACAGGGTGTACGTAGGGGCCAGGCCCTCCTCTAAGTACAACGCCGCGAGCATAGCCTCGAGGCTCGGCGGCGGGGGGCACAAGTACGCGGCTGGCGCTACCTTCAGGGCGCTCGGCATCAAGGGCGCGTTGGAGAAGGTTCTGCCCGTCCTGAAAGAAGAGCTCAACAGCAACGAGATAGAGGCCGTTGTCGTGAGCAACGGCAACATGAGGAAGAGTATACTCTAGCCGGCCATGCCCGCCATCTACGTCACGGGCCTCCTGCCCGACTCCCGCGGCAAGACCTCCCTCGCGATGCTCCTCGCCAAGTCGCTAGCCGACGTCGGCGTCCCGGCATCTTTCTCGAAGCCCGTAGCGATAGTGGACACGGCAACCGACCACGAGCTAGTGCCAGACTGGCTTGAGAGCGGTGCACTCTACCCTAGAGAGTGGGTTGTAGCTAGGGAGGCAGGGTTCAAGTGGAGGCTCGAGGACGTTAACCCGCTGCTCCTGCTCACCGCCCCCTTCGACATAAGCCTGTTTTTCCGCGAGAGCGTCCCCTCCGCGCTGCTTGCCTACGAGGAGGATCTGGCGAGGAGGACTGCCCTGGCGCGGGCTTACAGACCCGCTGGCGAGAGCTACTCGATGGACGTGGTGTTGAACGCGTGGGCCCTTAAACGGAGGGTTCTGCTCGTGAATGACCGGCTCATTAAAAGAGCTTCCAGCCACTCAGGGAGGATTCTCGAGACGGAGAGCCTGGAGACGTTCAGGGGGATTATTGTTGGCGCGATGAGGGATTCCGTGGAACTTGCTCTCAAAAATCTCAAGAGGAAAAGTGTAGCTCAGGTGCTAGAGGGGGTCTCGGACTGGCTCTTCGCGGGCCTCAAGTGCGAGCTCGTGGTAGCCGTGTACAGGGGCCAAGCCGCACTCTTTGACGGCGTAAAGGTTGCCCGTGCACTCGAAGTAGTGTCGCACGGGGCGGCCTACGAGAGGTTTAGAGCAGTACTGAGCCTCGTATCGCCGTTTGACGTCGTGAAGTTCACACCGCCGCTGCCCGGCGAGAGCCTAGAGAGCGCTGTTGAGAAAAATAGCGAGTTAGAGCAAAAAATAACGGATTACTTGGTAGAGAAAAACGTCAAGCCTGGTGGCTAGAGTTTCTTAACCATAATTACGTCGTCCTCGTAGGCCGAGAGAGCTTCCACAAGATCCCAGTAGACCCTGTCCCTCTCTCTGAAGAGGCTATAGCCCAAGCTACTGAAAAGACCCTGTGAAGCCTTGTTGCTTTCCACAGTGCTGGCGGCACTGTACATGCACCTCTCGCGCCGGAAGAACTCCTCGGCTTCCAGCACGAGCCTCTTGCCGATGCCCATGCCCCTGTACTCCTTCTTCACCGCAAGGAAGTACACGACGCCCACTTTCCCGTAGCCGTCCACGCGAGTGGTGTAGACCTCAGCGACTCCGGCCATCCTCCCGTTCACCTCGGCTACGAGGACTAGCGTCTCGTCCATGTCTCTTATAGCCCAGTACCTGTAAGAGCCCGTGAAGGACTCTCTAAGTATCTTTACGACGGCCGATCTGTCGTTAAGCGTTGCGGGGCGTACTCTAACTTGTAAAAGACTACTACTATCTTCCTCCAGAGCCTCCATGCTTACACGCTCATTTCTTTAGAGCTTGTATTCTCTCCAAAAGGGTGTTTATATCCTTTTCTACTATCCTCTCCAGCGTGTGGTATAGTTCTTTTAGGAAAGCAGGCGAGTCCAGCACTCTACCGTAGAAGACGGGTTCCACCGACGGTAGTGTTGCCTCGAGCCCCGCTATTCTCCTAAGACCCTTCATTCTTCGAATCTCTGAAACGCTCCTAGCCCCAGCCAGGATCTCGGAAAGAAGCACGATGTCGTCGATCGCGTCCGTGAAGAGCGGGTAGTATACCTCGCTGTCCCTGAATACTCTGTCGTACCTGCCCCAGAACATTGGGCCCGTAAGGGCACGCCTGAGGAACCTGGCGTCCCCCTCGTCCTCCACCCTGAGGCCCGAGACTACGTCTATCGCCCGCTGAGCAGAGGGGAGGTGGGCGACTCTCTCGAGCTTTGCCACTATACTCCTGGTCAGCTCGCTGTACTTGAACATATGCCACCTCCTTGCCTTGAACTCCAGCGCGACTCTCTCCAGAGCACTCGTGGCTTTCCCAACTCCCTCCCAGTTGACAATAGAGGGCGTGTCGAGGTCTGTGTGGTACACGGGCAGTATTTCGGGGAATGTATGCGTAGTTGATGAGGGGACGCCCTTCAACGTGAAGCTGAAGCTGTCGAATATCACCTGGTCGGGGCATACCCTCGCTTCACCACCCAGAACCTCCGCTATGCCTGCTTGCACGTCGGGTGTCGACGCGGACACGCGTATTTCTGCTCCGCCCAGCGTATCAACGTTGAAGAGCGCACCGAAGCTCTCGAGGAGCCCGCTCCTCTCCAAGTAGTCTGCAAAGCTCCTCGACCCCCATATCCAGTACCAGGGGCTGTACCCCGGAGCTCCGGACTCCTCGGAGCCGAAGAAGATATAACCTGCACTCTCGCGGAGCCGTTCCGCTAGTAGCATGACTATGCCCACGCCGAGCACGTCATCTGTGAAGCCGGCAAGCCACTTGTCTATGTGTGCGGAGAAGACAGGGCCATCTAGGGGGCCTGCATAGACCACTCTGCTCTTTGAGAAGTGATTAGCGATCGTCTCCACTTTCACTGATACCTTCTTGCCCTCCCGGCTCAGCTTCGAGATCCTCATGCCGTCTTCGAGGCTCACGGCCACTGCCGGGATTGGAGGAGGAGTCCCCTCCTCGAAGCGGTAGTCAGTGTTTAGAGTCAGAACCATCCTCCGCACGCGGCTTGGGTAGATGTCCATGAATATGACTGCTTCAGCGCCAAACCTGACTGCCTGTACGTACTGCCATACGGCCTCGTCGACTTTCTCGTAGAACCTAGCTAGGACGATTTTACCAGAGACTTTGCTTGGAGCCCATTCCTCCTCGAGGATTTTCTCATCCATGTATACGACTTCGCCCTCAGCCTCTCCGGAGAGGGTGTAGGGGAGGGCTACACCCCTGAACTTCAAGTTCCCGGAACTGACTTCTACGTAGCGCTCCTCCCATGAGAGGGCCTCGAACTCGTACACCCCAGTCTCCAGGCCGAGCGACTCAAGAAAGCCGCGGAGTCTCTCCGCAAGCATTTTCTCGCCGGGCGAGCCGGCCACCACATCGTTCAGTGGTATATCTGAAACAAGCTGTGCTACTCTTTTGACGCTGCTCACAAAGGTAGAAGCGAGGTATCTGTGATAAACGTGTTGGGGCTCTAGCGCCTCATAGGCTAACCTAATATCCCTCCCTTCACTATTGTTCTCTGATGAAGAGCATAGCCGACAAATTGAGGGCAGCACTTGATAACATTGACGACGCTATCAGCCTGCTCCGCGAAGCCGCCAGGGAGGACAAGAGACTCGCCGCAGCCTTAGAGGACACGATATACTACCTTGAGGAGGCAGGAGAGGCCTTGAACAGCATACTTGAGAGGGAGTACTCGTCAGGGGAGTAGAGGAACAATTAACCTTGAGTGTTTTTCTCACTCTTAACCGAGCCCGAAAAAAGGATGTACGTTGCTATAATCATCGCGAGCGCCATTGCGATACTAGCTAGGACTACTAGGAGGGGGTTCTGGCCATACCCGAAGCACAGAGGAAACGGGCCTATAAAGACGCACCCCCCTATTCCCACCAGCTGTGTAGCTGACCCGAGTATTGCCAGGACTATTCCGGCCATGATAAGCATGACCCCGAGAAGCACCACTAGAGCTCCAATCTCCTCCGCTCTCACCTAAACCACCCCGCTGTAACGAAGTAGAGAGCGAACGTGAGGATTGTGAGTACTAGTGCTAAGACAATGAGCCACTTTGTTACCTGGACGTCGGAGCCGACAATTATGGGGATAGGCCCTATGAGTAATACGACCCCACCCCTCACCTCGCCTTTACCCCTTGCAATAGCCGAGCCTAGTATGAACAGGAAGCCAACAATCAGGACAACAATTCCGAGTAAGATGACCAGTATTGCCAGTGACACGTGATGCATATATTTGTCCCGAGGTTTAAACTCTTCGGAGGCAGCTTGTTCGAACATGCCAAGTGCCTCTCCTGTGGCTTGTGTTGCCGCAATACAGAGATGGTCTTGACCGCCGGCGACATCGAGAGGCTCGAGAGGCTAGGCTTCAGCAGGGAGGCATTCGTAGAGCTTAGAGGCAGGCTGCCACGCTTGAGAAACGTGAACGGCTACTGCGTCTTTTACGACAGGCGCACTGGCAGGTGTACAGTCTATAACTACAGGCCTTCCGGTTGCCGTGTCTACCCCCTAGTCTTCGACGAGGAGAGAGGCGTGGCCTTCGACCCAGAATGCCCTCTCGTAGGCGAGTTCGCCTCCAGGCGGGAAGACATCAAGCGTGCTCTCGGCGAGCTCAAGAGAGTTCTTAAGGAGCTCGAAACGAGCCACGGGTATAGAGTTAAGTGGAGGCTGTTCTACAGGAGTGCCCGCCGCCTTGAGGGCCTTGAGACGGTTAAGTAGAAGGGGCTCCTAAGTCGCTGCTCTTGTCGACTCGCGCTTCATGAGATCTGCTACGCGTCTCATTACCTGCTCGTGGAACCTTGCGATGAGAGCGCGCTTGTCCTCCATGAGTACAACGTCGCTAAGCCCCTCTAGTACTATATTGTACGCAAAGGGGCTCGGCGTGTCCAGTAGGGGTGTCTCCACGACTCTCACCTCGCCTCTGTGGATTTTCTCGAGCACCTCGCGGGCATGGTGTACGTCCATGTAGTCCTCTAGGATTTCCCTGTACGTCTCCTTGAGTATCGGGAAGTCCTCCCACCTCTTGACCACCTTGAGTAGCGTTGAGGCACTCATCTGCTGCTTCTCGACGCTTATCTCGTGGCCCTTGTAATTCCTCAGAACCATGAGGCCCCGTGTCGCGACGTGGCGGAAGCGCCTCCTCATGAGCTCCGTGTTGAAGATCGCCTTCTTGAGTATCTCTTCGAGCTCTTCGGGCTTCACGTCTTTCAGCGTCACTTGCGGCTCGACACCACGCGGGTATACCAGGGCGAAGCCGTTGTCGTGGAGCGCTATGCCTATGTTCGCCCCCGCCTTCTTGGTGGCGAGGTAGGCGAGAGCGTGGCTCAGGGCGTCATTAGTCCTCCTGCCCACGAGCGTGTGGAACACGTGGTGTATTCTGCCCTGCTCGTCCAGCCACTTCTCGACGAGAATAACCCTGTCGCTCGGGTACTCTCTTATCCCCAGTGACCGGAGGAAGTAGAACATCTCCAGGAAGTACCCTATTATCGCCTCGGCCGAGTTGTCGTCGACTTTGCACTCGCGCTTCAGGTACTCCCTAATCTCCTCGGGATCCTTTCCCGATTCTATCCAGCGGAACATCTGCCCCCTGAACTCTGCTATCTTGAGCGCAAGGTCGTAGCTGAGGGGTAGCATTTCGCTGAACCACGCGGGTATCGTCGGCTTCTGCTCGAAGGCGGGCTTCACGAACGCCACCATCCCGTCGCTCTTCACGAACTCGTAGACCTTGCCCCCGAGTACGAACCTGTCGCCCGGGAACAGCCTCTCCAGGAACTCCTCCTCGATGTTGCCCACGTACTTCCTGTCAAGGGTGAGCACCTTAACGCTGACTTCATCGGGGATTGTTCCGACGTTGAGGGCATAGATAACCCTCGCGTATTTCCCCCTCCTCCCAAAGACCCCCTCCTCTGGGTCGAACCATATCTTCCCGTACACCTTGTAGCTCTCAAGCTCGCTGTAGCCCCCCGAGAGGTACTTCAGCACGTTGATAAAGTCCTCGTAGGGTAGCTCGTGGAAGCTGTAGCTCCTCCTTATGATCCTGTAGGCGTCTTCGACTCTCATCTTGCTCTCAATGGCCATCCCCACGACGTGCTGTGCCAGCACGTCTAGCGGGTTGCGCGGTATGTGAATCTTGTCCAAGTGGTGCCTGTAGGCCTCTCTAACCATTATCGCGACCTCCACGAGGTCGTCGCGATCAACGCAGACCATGACCCCCTTGCTTGTCTCGTGGAGCCTGTGCCCGCTACGCCCAATCCTCTGTAGGCACCTGGTCACTGACTTCGGCGACCCCACTTGTGCTACGACGTCTATGTAGCCAATGTCTATGCCCAGTTCCAGGCTCGTGCTACTCACGATGGCCTTGAGCTCGCCTCCCTTCAGCTTCTCCTCCACGTCCAGCCTAACGCCGCGCGACAGGCTACTGTGGTGTGCTGCTATGGAGTCCTCAGGTATGCCGCCCTTCTTCCTGGCGAGCATTTTAAGGTGGAAGACTACTCTCTCTGTCCCGCTACGCGTGTTCGTGAATATCAGGGTTGTCCTGTGCTTCTTCACAACGTCGAAGAGAAGGTCGTACATCGCCTGCGTCACTTCCTGCGCGGGGGTGTGTATCAAGTCCGACACTGGCGAAACGACCCTGATGCTCTTCCTCTTGGCGTACCTGGCGTCCACGATCACGCACTCCCTGGGCGTTCCATCGTCATTGTAACCAACGAGGAAGCGCGCGACTTCCTCAAGGGGGTTGATCGTGGCTGAAAGGCCTATCCTCACGAACTCCCTACCTGTAAGCTCGCGCAGTCTCTCGAGCGACAGAGAGAGGTGGGATCCGCGCTTGCTCTCGGCCAGGCTGTGCACCTCGTCTACTATGACCCACCTGACGGTTCTGAGCTTCTCCCTGAACTTGGGTGCGACCAGGATTATCGCGAGCGTCTCCGGCGTCGTGATGAGGATGTGCGGAGGCTTCCTCAGCATGTTCTGCCTCTGCGTCGTTGTCGTGTCTCCAGTCCTGACGACGTGCCTTATCTCCGGGATCTCGAGGCCCTTAGACTCCGCAAGCTCCCGTATCTCACTGAGCGGCTCCTCCAGGTTCCTGTAAATATCGTTGTTGAGCGCCCTCAAAGGGGAGACGTAGAGGACGTAGACTGTGTCTTCGAGCTCGCCCCTCTGTGCCATGTCGAATAGTTCGCTCAAGGCTATTAGGAAGGCCGTCAGAGTCTTCCCCGTGCCTGTAGGGCTCGAGACCAGAACGTTCCTCCCCTCGTGTATGGGGATTAGCGCCAGCCTCTGCGGGGGCGTTAGGTCTCTGAACTTCCTGTCAAACCACTCAGCGACGAGAGAGTTCAGTACCCTGAGTACCTCCTCCTTAGTGTACTCCCTAGTGGCGTAGACTAAGCCCTCTCTACCAGACACTGTAGACCTCTTAGAAAAACCCACCTTAAAAACAATTGTTCAGGTTTGGGAAAAGGTAGGAACTACAAGGTCTAGAGGGGGCCAGGAGAGTCAGCTACCCCAGGATAGCGGCCACCAGTCGCGCTTGCATGACTCTCATCATCCAGTGAATACGTCTGCATGGGTATTTTTAAAAGGTTTCGCGGTGTAACACTAGGGAGTATGGCTAGCAGTGTCGTAGCACGGCGCAGGAACGCGTTTAACGTCGAGCGTAGGCTCGTGAAGCTACTCTCGGCGAACAAAGAAAACCACGTCTTCCGCGTCCCCGTCAGCGGCGTAGGCGAGAACTTCCCGGACGTCTTCATGGTGAACAACCTAGAGGACAGGATTGTAGCCTTCGAGGTTAAAGTAACGTCGGGTAAGAAGATTAAGGTTAAGGGGTTCCAGGTCTCGAAGCTCTACCGCTTCCTAGAGGCCTTCAAGAAGTACTCGAAGAGGGAGGCTGTCCTAGCCGTATGGTTCTCCAGGGAGCAAAAGTGGGTCTTCAAGAGGGTGGACGGCTTGTTCAGCGAGGACATGGTCGTCCGCGCGGATGACGCGAGCGACTGGGAGCCGAACGTGAAGATGAGAAGAAAAGCTTAAATTATCGCTTCTAAAAAAACTTTTCGATGAGCGCGGTTACTGAGCGCGTTGGAACCCACAGCCACATAAAGGGGCTGGGCGTCAGGAACGGAGAGGTTCTGCCCGTAGGGGACGGGCTCGTAGGACAGGTGGAGGCCAGGAAAGCCGCGTGGCTTGTCGTCCAGCTGATAAAAGCCGGGAAGATGGCTGGGCGGGCGATTTTGCTCGTCGGGCCACCTGGTACCGGCAAGACAGCGATCGCCGTCGCTATAGCCCGTGAGCTGGGGGCTGAGACGCCGTTCATGGCCCTGTCGGGTAGCGAGATCTACTCTGCCGAGCTCAAGAAGACGGAGGTTCTAATGCAGGCCATGAGGAAGTCTATAGGCGTGAGGATAAGGGAGAGAAGATGGGTGTACGAGGGGGTTCTGGAGAAGATGGACGTGCGCTACGACAGACACCCGCTAAACCCGTACACACAAGTGCCCGTTGGCGGTACGATAACGCTCAAGACAGATAGGGAGACACGGACATTACGGGTCGACTCCAACATCATATACCAGATTCTCTCGAAGGGCATTAGCGAGGGGGACGTTATATGGATCGACGAGGAGACAGGCCGCGTCTCGCGCGCAGGCAGGGCTAAGGGCTACGGGGATTACGACGTCAGGCCTCGCGACCTAGTCGAGATCCCGACGGGGCCGATATACAAGGAGAAGGAGTTCGTCTATACACTGACTCTACACGACCTCGACGAGATGGAGAGCAAGAGCGAGAGCATTCTGTCAATATTCTTTGGGGCTCCCTCAGCGAAGGAGATTCCTCCCGATGTCAGAGCAAGAGTCGACAAGACGGTTAAGGAGTGGGTTGAGACGAAGAGAGCGGAGCTCATCCCCGGGGTTCTCTTCATCGACGATGCGCACATGCTGGATATAGAGGCGTATAGCTTCCTCTCGAGGGCTATGGAGAGCGAGCTGAGCCCTATAATAATCCTCGCCACAAACAGAGGCTTCACGAAGATCAGGGGGACTGACGTAGAGGCGCCGCATGGAATGCCGCTAGACCTCCTGGACAGGCTACTGATAATTAGGACTAGGCCGTACACGCCGGACGAGATACGCGAGATCGTTAAGATTAGGGCTCATGAAGAAGGCGTGGAGCTCGAGCCAGAAGCCTTGGAGGAGCTCGTTAAGCTCGGGAGCGAGAAGAGCCTGCGCTACGCGACGCAGTTGCTGGCTCCGGCCAGGCTCCTGGCAATGCAGAGAAGCCGCAGCAGGGTCACTAAAGAGGACGTAGCAGAGGTCTCACAACTCTTTATAAGCACAAAGGAATCCTCAAGCTACCTGAGAGAACTCGAGGAAAAACTGCTCAAGTAGCCTTCTGTTTCAGGGAGGCAACAACGCTCAGGATTTCCTTTCTGAACGCTGCTAGTGTCAGCAAAGCTACGAGTTGACCTAGATCTAGCGTTGGCGGGCTGTTGCCCACGGTGTAGGCCAGGGGTATGAGAGATACGCGAGTGCGGAGCGAGAGTATATAGAGGAACCAGTAGTGAAAGGTTATGAAGGAAACTGCAGAGCCCAGGAAGACCTCTTTGAGCCAGTACCGCTTGTCGCTGTAGAAGGCCCCGCTCAGGAGCCACAGTATTATCGAGACTATAGCCCCCCGCCACGGCACGTACCACACGAATGCTGGCGGCACGAGGTAGGCGCTGAGAAAGTTTTCAAGCGGAAATGCCGTCAGCAGTGAGGCTATAAGCGCCGGTGCTACTACTAGGGTAAAGTCCTTCAGGAAGTCTCTCATCGTACTCACAGCCTAAGGAAAGCGCAGCAAACCATATATGTTTGTCGAGAGGAAGATGTTCAGCGCTACTAGGAAAATAGTGTAGGCTGTCGTAGCTACGGTCACAGTCCTAGCTTTTGACTGGCCTAGAAGCTTCTCTACGATCGCTCTGAAAATCCTCCCGCCGTCTAGGGGGACTATTGGCAGCATGTTTATCACCGCCACACTCGATGTGACGATGAGACCCCACGACACGATGTTATAGACATCCTCGTTGCTCACTGACTGCTGTATTTGGATCCCGAGGAATCCTCTGGAACTGTTTTCAGGCCTGGGAGCCAGGGTGATGGAGACGTTCAGTTTTACGCTGTTTCGCAGGATAGTGAGAGTAACTGTATCGCCGGGTCGGTGCTTCGCCATGAGCCTTGAGAAGTCTTCTAGTGTGGGAGCCCTGACACCGTTAACGCTCAGAATAACGTCCCCTGGCTTTAACACGCCCTCAGCAGGGTACCCTGGCAGTGTGCCTGTTACACGTACCCCTAGCGGCTGGACGAGGAGGAGTGCTAAGAGCAGGAGAAAAAGGAAGGTTAGTATGTTGGCCACGCTCCCGGACGAGAGGACTCTCAGCTTCGTCTTCAGCCCAGCCTTCTCGAGATGCTCCTCGTCTATCTCCGCAAACCCACCCGGAAATACCACGGCCAGGAAAAGCCCCGTCGACTTCAGCGGTATGCCCTCCGCGCTAGCGGTCAGGGCGTGCGCGAGCTCGTGGGGTACTATTGCGAGGAAGACGGCAAGGAGGAAGTAGGGTAGCACGTCTACTCCAACGTTTAATCCGGGGACTATTGGAGACACGGGGGAAGCGGCCTCAGGTTCTGAGAAGAAGCTCAGGAGGTTTGCGTGGAAGAAGTAGAGGCCATACACCATTAGAGCGAAGCCCGCGAAGGCCGATAGATCCCCGAAGAGCTTTACTGCTCTCAGGTGCTTGCTGGCGAAGCCTCTAATGGTGTCATTGAATTTCTCGGTTCTGAATATTAGAACGCCTCCCTCGAGCTTCAGGCCAAGCCTCTCCGCGGTTTTCGGCTTCCGCCGTTGTACCAGTAAGGCAACGGTATAGACTGCTAGGATTGACATGATAAGGAGCAAGTTGCCGTCAAAACTCGATATCTGCCTGTACTCCACAGCCGCTTACCTCGTAGCCGAAATCGTAGCTATTAAACCTCTCTAATATTGTTTTCCTGGCCTCCATGCTCGTGGAGTGGAGCGGGAGTGCGAGTTTTAAGCCGCGTTGGGCGAGCCTCCTCACGAAGGCAAGGTTGAAGACGTCTCTAGTGGAGATATTGAGGCCCCCGATGAGCCCCCACACCCTACCGAGGCCGAGTAGTCTAGCGCCGAAAGTCCTCTTCAATCCGTGTACGCTGCACCCCACCACAACCAGCCACCCCTTGGGGGTCTTCAAGGCGAGCCCTTGCTCGTTCCAGTACGAGTCGCCCACAAGCACGTAAACGTCTGAGAGGCCCTGTAGCTGGGACATTGGCCTACCTGCGCGCGCTACGGGAGGCGGGGGGAGTACCCGTGGGGTTGTGGGGAAGCTGTTCCGGAGGGCTCCAATATGGTGGAAGTGGTGGAGGCTCCCGAATATGATGTCGGGTTCTAGCTCGACCCCCAGTGTCTCGGAGTTCTTCAGTAGCACAGAGCTGTATGGTCCCGTGTCGAAGAGGATCTTCTTGGTAACGCCCCCCTCGTATTCTAGCGAGAGAAGGATCGAGAGCCCGTGTAGCGGTAAGACACCCTCTACGGCTGGAATATCGTCTACCAGCACGTCTATGTGTACGCGGGCTATCACATGACCGCCGCTAAAGCTTATCAGACTTCAAGACCTTAAAAACAATTGTGGCGTATAGGGACGAGATACTTGAAGCGGTGCGTAACGACGGCGGCCACAAGGTCGTTTACGTCTACTACGAGGAGGCGCGCGAGCCGGAGCCAGGCCCTCTCGTCGAGGAGGTTATCAGGGAAGGAGTGCTTGTGGAGGCCTTAAAGAGCCGGGGGATAGCTAGGCTCTACAAGTTCCAGGCCGAGGCCATCAGGAAGGTGAGGGACGGGAGAAATGTCTTCATTGTTGCCGGAACAGGTGTCGGGAAAACAGAGGCATTCATGCTCCCAATACTCGAGAGACTCCTGACGAACGCTTCGGAGGTAGCCGTCCTCATCTACCCTACCAAGGCACTCGCCCGGGATCAGTTGGACAGGATAGACTGGTACATTGGGAGAGTTTTTGGCTTCAGAGTTGGAGTCTTCGACGGCGATACGCCTGAGGAGGAGCGCAGGAGGATACTACTCTACCCCCCACGTGTACTGGTGACGAACCCAGACATGCTCCACTTATCTATGCACTCTAGCACGGGTTACAAGGATCTATTCGCTAGGGCCAAATACGTCGTCCTTGACGACGCGCACGTTTACAGTGGGGTCTTCGGGTCGCACGTCTACTACGTCCTGAGGAGGTTTAAGCGCCTCCTGCGCGAGAAGCCACTGTTTATAGGCGCCTCTGCCACCGTCGGCAATCCCTCGGAGTTCGCTGAGAAGCTCTTCGGAGAGGAGGCAGAGGTGATCGATGCTGGCAGAACCAGGAAGGCTCCTGTCTTCCACGTCATGCTGTCCCCGAGAACCCGGTCGCGCTCCTCCGAGGTTCTCTGGCTCTTGAAGAAGCTGTCAGAGAGGGGTCTAAAGACCATAGTGTTTGTCGACAGCCATCGGTTAGCTGAGAGCTTGGCCATACAGGCCTACAACGTGGGCGTGAGGGCTGCAGTCCACAGGGCCGGGCTACTACCAGAAGAGAGAAAGCGCATCGAGAGGACTGTTAAAGCTGGCGAGCTCGACGCCGTAATAGCCACCCCTACCCTCGAGCTCGGAATAGACATCGGGGATCTTGACGCCGCTATACTCTACGGGGTACCGCCTACCTTCTCTAAGTACCTGCAGCGGGCTGGGCGGGTCGGCAGGAGGCACAGGACTGGCTACGTGTTCCTGGTTCTGGGAAATGATCCCATAAGCGCTTACTACGAGAGAAACCCGGAAGACTTCTTTGGGCAGGCCCCGGATCCCGTGTTCCTGGAGCCAGAGAACTACGAGGTAGTGAAGATCCACTTGGTAGCAATGGCAGCTGACGCTCCCCTCCGGCTCTCGGAGCTGTCTCAGTGGGAACGCCTACAAGCGGAGGAGCTCCTACGGCAGGGCTACCTCAGGGTCTCCGGCTCGGGGCTCCTCGTGCCGACAAGGCTCGGCATGAGGTTCCTCAGAGAGCACGATAACCTAAGGGGTGTTGGCGACCAAGTCAAGATTGTCAACGAGGGAGGTAGAGTCATAGGGTACAGAGAGAAGCAGATGGCTATCAAGGAGCTATTCCCGGGAGCAATCTATCTCCATGGAGGTAGGAGTTACCTCTCCTTAAGGTTTGAGGGGGAGAGAGCTGTAGTTAAGCCTTTACCCTCTAGGACGCCACCCGTAACCACCTCTCCGCTGTTCTACACGGTTCCGGAGGAGGGCAGCGTCCACTTCGAGCGAGAGGTCATGGGCGTCAGAGTTTCATATCTCGACTTGACGGTCACAGACGTCGTCTACGGCTATGTCACAAAGACGTTCCCCGAGGGGCAGGTGATAAACCAGAGGCTCCTCGAGTCAGGGTTGCAGTACAAGTTCAAGACTAGGGGCCTGCTCCTGGAATTCCAGCCTAGAGCCGAGTGGAGCGAGGTGCAAAACGCCGAGGCATTCCACGCAGTCGAGCACGCCCTGATATACGCAGGGCAACTCGTCCTCGGAGCGTCGCCAACAGACATGGGCGGCATAAGTTTCCCGTCGGGCCACATCTTCATATACGATAGCTTCCCCGGCGGGTCTGGAGTCACGAAAGCTCTCTACTACAAGCTTGAGCATGCCTTGAGGAAAGCCTTCGACATCGTGTCCCGTTGCACATGCGAAGACGGGTGTCCGAGGTGCATATTCTCCCCGTACTGTGGAAACAACAACAAAATCCTCTCGAGAAGGAGAGCCGAAAGAGTGCTGGGAGAAGTCATGGCTCTAAAACTCAAAGCCGCTCGCCTAGAGAGGAGCGGTAGGCCCCTCGTGTGACGGAGAAGACGTATACAGTGTCACCGAGACCCCTGCCCCTAGCAAGCACTACTCCTGGTGGATTGGGCCTTCTCCCAGAGGCTAGATCGCTCATTGTATACAGGACGGCACGCCCCCTCCGAGTCGCCCTGTAGCAGTCCCTAACCATTTTCGTTAAGACTTCGAGACCTGACCCTCCTGCTATTGCAAGGTCTCTAGGGTCTCCTGGGCCGTAGCGCAGGAAAGGCGGGTTCGTAACACAAACATCGACGGCTTCCTCCCTAATGCAGCTCCCGGAGTCGCAGTTAACGAAGTCTACGAGCCCATAGAGGCCGTTGGCGAGCGCGTTGAGCCTGGCTGCCTTGAGGCAGTTGAGTGAGATGTCCGTGGCGACAGCATATACCCCCATCCGCGCCAGGAACAGTGTAAGGGCTCCTGCACCGCAACCTATCTCAGCAGCACGCCCAACAATAGTCTGTCTCCTGAGTACTTCTGCCAAGAGCCGAGTGCTGACTGTTCCCGAAGGCGGAAAGCACGCTGGGGGCACGAGCACTCTGAGGCCCTCGAAGATTTGGCTCTTTCCGCGTGTCATGTATAGTCTTAGCAAAGTTTTTGTAATTAGAGTGAATAGGCTTTCCCTGATAAGGCTCATGACGGCCACGAACCCCATACCCATAAGAGAGGCTTTAAAGCTTCAGCCCGGCCAGGAGGTCAAGGTCAGGGGCTGGGTCTACCGCAGGAGGGATCTCGGGGACAAGGCCTTCGTCGTCGTTAGAGACTCGACGGGCATAATACAGTCAGTCTTCACGCCGGAGTCAAAGAGCCACAGCGAGGCCAGACGCGTCACCGTGGAGAGCTCAGTTATCGTCTCTGGTAAGCTCAGGGAGGATCCGCGTGCCCCCGGCGGCAAGGAAATCCAGGGAGAGGAATTAGTGATCGTCGGGCTAGCTGAGAACTTCCCGATAAGGAGGGATGTCTCGAGAGAATTCCTCCTGGACGTGCGCCACCTCGCGGTGAGGTCTAGGAAAATGACAGCCGTGCTGAAGATCAGGCACACTGCTTTCGGCGCTCTCCACGAGTGGTTCCGCGAGAACGGTTACTATGAGGTTCAGTGCCCGATGTTCGTCTCTGCGGCCGTTGAGGGAGGGGCCACCCTCTTCCCAGTGAAGTACGTTGACGAGTCGACAGTGTACTTGACCCAGTCGTCCCAGTTCTACCTGGAGGCGCTTATCTACAGCCTCGAGAAAGTATACACTGTGGCCCCGTCCTTCAGGGC
The DNA here is from genome assembly GCF_014876775.1 of Infirmifilum lucidum. Lineage (NCBI taxonomy): Archaea > Thermoproteati > Thermoproteota > Thermoprotei > Thermofilales > Thermofilaceae > Infirmifilum > Infirmifilum lucidum. Next base: position 534,748 of record NZ_CP062310.1, read on the forward strand.
TGAGAAGTCGAGGACGAGGAGGCACTTGACGGAGTTCTGGCATGCCGAGGCGGAGGCGGCGTGGGTTGGCCTCGACGGGATACTTAGGGTAGAGGAGGAGCTCGTCTCGCACATCGTCAGGGGGGTTCTCGAGAGAAACCGGGAGGAGCTGGCACTGCTGGGTCGCGACACAGAGAAGCTGGAGCTCGTCGAGCCCCCCTTTCCGCGTATCAGCTATGACAAGGCGATTGAAATACTCCAGAGTAGAGGCCTGAACATCTCGTGGGGCGACGACCTGGGAGCCGACGAGGAGAGAGTCCTGACGATGGAGTTTGACAAGCCCTTCTTCCTCTACGGCTTCCCGGAGAAGGTCAAGGCGTTCTACCACAAGAACGACCCCTCGCGGCCGGAGGTCACGCTCTCAGCCGACTTACTCGCTCCTGAGGGCTACGGGGAGATAATCGGCGGGGGCGAGAGGATAGAGAGGCTGGACGAGCTTGTAGCCAAGATTAAGAGGTTTGGGCTTAACCCCGAGGACTACAGGTGGTACCTGGACTTGAGGAAGTATGGTACTGTGCCTCACGCTGGGTTTGGGCTCGGAATGGATAGGCTTGTGATGTGGATTGCTGGGCTTGAGCACATTGTAGATTCCCTCCCATTCCCGCGAACTGTAGCGAGAACATACCCCTAGCCTGCAACCTGCAAGAAAGTAATTTAAACAGCGCCGTGGTGCTCACTTCAGTGTCATGATATGACGGCGTCAAACATTATACCTCTATCCCTTGCGAGGCCAGGTTCTCTAGTCCGGATTATCCACGTACAGGGCGGTAGAGGAGCTTTTAAGCGCCTTTTCGAGCTCGGAATAATACCTGGCGAGACAGTAAGAGTAGTGTTCAACGACGCTGGTCCTGTTGTCGTTGAGAGAGGGGGTACTCGCTTCGCCATAGGGAGGGGGCTCGCGGCTAAGATCCTCGTAGAGGTGGTTGGATGAAGGAAATTAGAGTCGCGCTGGCGGGACCTCCTAATGTTGGGAAGAGCACTCTGTTCAATATGCTCGTGGGAGCTAACAGATTTGTGGGGAACTGGCCCGGCAAGACTGTAGACAAGTACGAGGGTTTCTTCGAGCACATGGAGTATAGTATAAGGGTCGTTGATCTGCCCGGAACTTATAGCCTCAACGCACAGACTGAGGAGGAGGCCATAGCACGCGACTATATTATAACTGAGAAGCCGGACGTCGTAGTTGTTCTCGTGGATGCTGTCTCCCTCGAGACGACGCTCTACTTAGCTGTGCAGGTGCTGGAGCTTTACGACAGAGTTGTTATTGCAGTAAACAAGATAGATGCCGCGCTGAAGAGAGGTATTCATATCAGCACTGAAAAGCTTAGCAGAAAGCTTGGAGTACCTGTCGTTGGGATTTCTGCTCTCAGGAGGGAGGGGCTCCACGACCTCGTCGACACAATAATCCGCGTAGCCGAGGGGCTAGAGACTGTCAGGAGGCTTAAGCTGGACTACAAGGGGCTCGACTACTACGCACGCGAGATAGAGCATGCCATCAAGGGATGCCCGAAGATAAGTGAGTACCCGCTAGAGTGGAGCTCGATGAGGCTCCTAGAGGGAGACGCAGAGCTGGAGCGCACTCTGCAACACTACTGTGCCGATGCCTTAGGGCTTGTAGAGGCCACTCGGAGAAGAGTCGAGGAGGGGCTCGGCTCGCCGCCGTCACTACTAGCCGCGAGTGTGAGGTACTCCTTCATAGATGGAGTCGTCGCTGAGAGCGTGACGACTACAGGGGTTGTTAAACGCGAAGTCACCGAGAGGCTAGACAAGATCTTACTGCACCCTGTCGCCGGCCCCCTGACGAACCTCGGGATAATACTGTCTGTTCTCATAGTGACGCTCACGGTGAACACGGGATTCCCTATAAAACAACTGCTCGAGTTAACTGGTAATTCAGAGCTAGCACAGGTTTTCGAGAAATACACGATCTCGGGACTATTCTCGTCCCTATTCGACTCGCTCAGCAACGTCCTCGCGGAGTATCTCTCAGGGATTAGGCTCCCGGCGTTTCTCGTATCCCTGATAGTAGACGGAGTTATAGGAGGGGTGGGGGCTGTACTCACTTTCCTCCCGTTAGTCTTCATAGTCTCCGCGGCTTTCGGCTTCTTAGAAGACACTGGTGTGATGGCGCGCATAGCCACAGCAAACCACAGTATTATGCGCAGGGTGGGGCTCTCGGGAAAATCCCTAATGCCCCTCCTCCTCGGCTTTGGTTGCAACGTACCCGCAATAATGGGTACGAAAATCCTCGAAACAGATCGCGAGAAACTAATAGCCTCGCTCATCGCGCCGCTGATACCATGCCAGGCTAGACTCGTAGTGCTCTTGATACTTATCTCAGCCCTCCCGGCTACACCGATGGCGAAAGTAGTGGCCCTGGTATCCACCTACGCCTACTCGCTCCTCCTAGTAGCTGTTGTCGCCAGAGTAGCCTCAACGTTCCTCTCCCACGGGGAAAAGCCGGAGCTCGTGCTGGAGCTACCTCCTTACCATAGGCCAAGCCTGAGAGTAATATGGTGGTTCGCCTGGGACAGCACGCTCCACTTCCTTAAAAAAGCGGGGGGCATCATATTAGGGCTCTCCGTAGTGGTGTGGCTGTTACTACACTTGGGGCCAGACGGATTCACCGAGGACATCTCTTCCTCGATCGCTAAAGCAATAGGCGAGGCCCTGACCCCCTTAACTGCAGTGATGGGAATCCCCCACTGGCAGGTTGCACTAGCTCTCCTCACGGGGTTTGTCGCAAAGGAGACCGTCGCCTCGACGCTAACAGTTATTACCGGGACGGTAGACCCTGTCGAGGCCGTTCAGAAACTAGCTTTAACGCCGGCACAGATTGCCAGCTTGATAATTTTCATTACACTCTACACCCCGTGCCTGGCAACAGTGGCTACTTTCCACACGCAGTTCCGCAGGTACAAGCTAACCATACTGCTAATCGCATACGAATTTGCAATAGCTACAGTCTCCGCAGTAATCGTTTATCAGGCACTTAACCTAATGGGATTCTGATGGACACTGTCTGGATTGGTGGCTGGAAGGAGAATAGCCTAGTGGATGTCTTGGAAAACGTGAGCTTCACAGTATGGTTCTCCTTCTGCAACTTCCGCTGCCCTTGGTGTGCAAACTCCAGACTGGCGCGGGGACTCGAGAAGAGGGCCGTTGCCTTCGACGACATTATCGAAGAAGTGAAGAAGGCAGCACCCTTCGCAGACTATTTCCACGTGACAGGTGGCGAGCCGACACTGCAGTATCGCGTCCTGACGAGACTCTTATCACGCGTTAGGGAGGAGACCGGTCTAAAGCTCAGCTTTGATACTAACGCGAGCATCCCAGAGGCCATCAGATACATCACGAGTGGTGTTGACGTTGACCACATTGCAGTAGACATAAAGGCTCCCCTCTCGAAGCCCGAACTCTATGCTAGAGTAGTAGGGCTACAGGAGAGGTTCGGGAGGAGTATCGTTGAGAGAGTAAAGGAAGGGATAAAAGCTTCGACTGACGTGAGAGACTTCCTAGAGCTCAGGACGCTAATGGTTCCCGGCCTTCTGGGGGTTGAGGACATAGTTCAGATTGCCCGGGAAATACGGGGGATGGATCTCGGTTCAGCACCCCGTATTGTGTATGTTGTCCAGCAGTTCATACCGTATGAAGGCGTTCCTTCGGAATACAGAAAAACGCCAAAGACCCCACGTGAACAGGTAATTATGGCTGCTAGACTAGCAGCAGAAGAACTTAAAGGCTTCTCCGAAGTCTACTACAGAACGATAGAGGACGGTAGCCGGAGGATATAGGAAGATATATTACTCCCCTTCCTTTCTAGCTGCCTTCCGGGCGGGGCTCTTATCACAGCACGGGAGACTAGAAAGAGAGGGACTAGAAGAGTCTGTTATGCATTCTTCTATAGCGACGTCGTCATTTACATAAGCAGGGCTCCCAGGGTCAGGAGAGCGGGGATAACTCTTAACAAGGCAGCGACCGGCTGCCCAGTTCTAGAACATTTACTGGCTTTAGTCGAATTCCATCTCCACTACGGCTACATCGCCTTAATCCTTTCCGGTGGGATTGCGGCATGCTTGTAAGCAATAATCCTTATTATGTCGGCGGCGTCCTGGAAATCGTCCGAGGACAGTTCTATCAAGTTTACAGCCTCCATAACGTTGAGCGCGGACATGAGGTCGACTTTCCCTTCCTCGACCAGCCTCTTAACCTCTTGTAAGACCTCAGACCTTAGCGCATCGACTCTCCTCTCGCCGGCGTCGATCTCCGTAGTTATGTTTACGGCGTAGGCTGGCGAGAGCCGGAGCATGTGCAGATTGTCTATCAGCTTCTTCGAGAGCCTCTCCGTCTCTTCGACCATCTCTACTATCACTGGCTCAAGCCTCCTAAGCTCTGATCCATACTTGACCCACAGCAGTCTCTCGTTACACTCTATCACAGCCCCGGCAACCCTATCGATCTCCTCTACTAGACGTTCAAAGTCCATCCTGCTCGAGACAGGCAGCAAACCGGACCATATCCGCCACATGAGCTCCCTTTTTATTCTGTCCGCCTTCCTCTCGAGATCCTTTATCTTGGCCGCCTTAGTCTGAACCTCCTCGACCCTTCCCTCGAATATGTCCTTGATGAGTTCTTTTTGGATAGACAGGATTTCGCCTATCGTCTCGAGGTGTTTAATCACCAAGTCGAAGAAGGGCCATGTTGGCCTTGTCTCCCTGAAGAACACAGAGTAGAATGCTGCTGTTACAGCTAGTAGCGTCCCGGTGTTTACAAATACTGACGAGTAGCTACCCTGGGACTGTTGTAGCATTAGGCTCCCAAGGATAGCTCCAGTCGCGTATCCGGAGTCCCTCGCAAGCCTATAGAAGCCTACCGCGATATCCCGCACAGCAGGGGGGCTCATATCCGAGATGGGCGCTGGAAGTACAGGGTAGTACATTGCGTAGCTTATCCCTAGGGCAAGCGCTACCAGGAGAATTTCGGGAAATGACCTGGTGCTGGGTAGCGCTATCAGCATGAAAGCCATGACCATGAGACCTAGTGTTGACACGAGCCTCCTTCCAGCCCTGTCAGAGTACGAAGACCAGAAGGGCATAGTTGCAGACCACACGACAAGCAGGAGTGACTGTGCATAGCCCGCGTAATAGACGTCGAGTCCCCTACTGAGAACATAGAGCGGCATCACACCCCACACTATGCTGTCGGCTACTTTGGACATGTGTGCGGCTATGAGTGCAGAAAGAGTGCTCGGGTTCGTAACGATGATTCTGAGGGCACCCTTCGGCTTTGGAGCCGCAGAGAACCTCCTGCGGTCAGCCTCGGAGTAAGCCTTAGTTTCGAGAGACGAGAGAGCCACGAGCACGGCTAGGCCTGAGGACAGGGCTATATATACTAGTGTCTCGTAGGGCCCAAAAGCGTTCCACACCCAGCCGCCGACATAGGCCCCCAGCGCGTAGCCAAAGTAGCAGGCGCTCTCAATGTAACCGAACGTCAGCGAGGATCTCTCTAGGCCGAGGATGTCTCCTATAGCTATCGCCGACGTTGCGAAAACTATGCCCTCCCCCACGCCGACGAGGACGTTCCCCAAGACAAAATTCAGTGGGGGCTTGAGCAGGAGTATCACCAACGTGCCTGAGAAATATGCCAGAGTACCTGCTATTAGAGATGCCCTCCTGCCGCTCCTGTGCGAGATAAAGCCGGCGGCCAGGTCGAATGTTGCCTTGAAGACGCCGAAAGAAAGTATTGGAAGCAGTGCCGGCAGGCTACCCAAGGCTTCGCGCGTGGCAACAGTGAGTATTGTACGCTGGACTCCTGTGGCGCTACCAACGAGCACTTCCACAGTGAGTATTAGCACGAGGGCGAGGGTCTCCTTGCGCAAGAACAGCACCTAGTCTTACTCCTAGAGGGAACTATATAAAATTATTTTTATTTAGGTTCTATATAGCTATTTATTTTGGGCCACAGATATATACGGGGGAACTTTTTTAACTCGGAAAAAGCTGGATAAACCGGTGGAATAGTGGCTGTCCAGGAGAGGCTTGATGTGCAACGCTACCTCAGGGCAGGATACAGGCTCGTCGGGAAGCATAGCGCAGTCGCGATATGTAGGTGGACGAGGGCGGCCTTAAGGGGCGAGCGCCTCTGCTATAAAAGCTGGTACGGCATCCAGAGCCATAGGTGCGTGCAGATGACGCCTGTCCTAAATTTCTGCGACTTCTCCTGTAGGTTCTGCTGGAGGATGCACCAGCCCGGCAGGTTTAAGATCCCTGTCGGCTGGCGTTGGGACGGGCCGGACGAGATCATAGACGGCTCCATAATTGCCCAGAGGCTCCTGTTAGTAGGCTTCAAGGGCAATCCCCAGGTATCTCGCGAGCGCTTCCTGGAAGCGATGTTTCCAAGGCACTTTACTATGAGCCTAGACGGCGAGCCAACGCTATACCCCTTGCTCCCCGAGCTCATCAAGAGGGTCAAGGAGAGGAACATGACAGCATTCCTAGTCACAAATGGCTCCATACCCGTTAGGCTGGAACAGCTCGTCAAGAAGGACGCCCAACCCACGAACCTTTACGTCAGCGTTTATGGCCCCAGCGAGGAGGTTTTCAACTACACGGCTGACCCCAGAGTCCCGCGGGCTTGGGAGATGGTTCAGCGTAGCCTAGAGCTACTGGATAAGTTCAACGAGAGCAGGACTGTCATAAGGTTCACGATGGTTAAAGGGCTGAATATGGTCGACCCAGAGGGGTACGCTTCCCTCGTCAAGCTCGGGAACCCCATGTTCGTCGAGCTGAAGGGCTACACGTGGGTTGGCGAGAGCCAGAAGAGACTACCGATCACAGCCATGCCGACGCAAGAAGAGATCCTCAAATTCGCGGGAGAAATCTCGAAGCTGACGGGCTACCAGGTTAAGCTAACCGACGAGAAGAGCCGAGTAGTCCTACTCGTCAGGGACGAAGACGCTTGGGAGAGGAACCTCAAGATGAGAGAGGAGTGGTTCAAGACCGTTGAAAAGCTCGACGAGCAGTGGAAGAAGAAAGTCCAGGACTTCGCGATGGAGGAACACGGCTACAGGATGCTAGTCTATTAATCTACCCTAGCGATCCCCACTTTCAGCGGAGCCTCAAGACCATAGCAGGAGGGCCTGCAGTCTGGCAGTGGCCCTGGCAAACCGGGTACTGAAAGGAGTCCGGTGTCGACACGGTTGTCGATAGCAAGGCCGGAACCTTGGAATAGGTGCTGCGATATGATCTCGCTAGTATGCCTAGGAGGGGGAGAAGTGGGGAAGAGGGGCGCCGGCCGCCCTGGGCCCGTAGCCCCTGCACGTGGCGTTGAAGACGGACGGTACCGGCAGTGACGAAGGCTCTGCCCAGAGGCAGCCAGAAAAGAGGAAACTATGCCGAGCAAGAGTATTGTTTTTAAGCCCCTGTATAACAGAAGTCTCTGGTGGTAGAGCTTGGCGCTCGAGGATCTTAAGCTCTCAATGATACTGACTCTAGCCTTCATCTTCGGGTTAACGACTCTAGCTTTCGTGTTCCTGCTTGACGCCCTAGGCCTAGCCTCGCCCCTTGTTGCACTCATTCTGGCACTAATATTTAACGTCGGGCAGTGGCTTGTCTCGCCTTACCTCGTTGAGTTCTTCTACCACGTCAGGGAGCTACCGTACCACGAGGCGCCTCACGTCCACCAAGCACTGGAAGAGGTCGTGTCCAAAAGCGGCTTGCGCGAGAAGCCCAAGCTAATGATCGCAGAAGTCCCATACCCTAACGCCTTTGCCTACGGGTCTCCGCTGACGGGCAACAGGGTTGCCGTGACCCGCGGGCTCCTAGAGGCCTTGAACAAAGACGAGATAGCGGGCGTACTGGGGCACGAGGTCGGGCACATTGTCCACAGAGACGTTCAGGTAATGACTCTCGTGTCTGTCTTGCCGGCATTCTTTTACATCCTTGGCAGGATGTTCCTCTACTCCAAAGATGGTGGGGATAGAGACAGGAGCGGCGCTATCGCGCTGGGCTTCCTGAGCCTGTTGATATATTTCATCCTCAGCCTGGCGAACCTCCACCTAAGCAGGATACGGGAGTACTACGCAGACTACCACAGCGTGAAGACGGCACCGTCGCCGCGCGCCGGGGCTGCTCGGCTCATGTCCGCGCTGGCCAAGATCGTGAACTACACCGGGAGGCTGAAGGCGGAAGGCGCTGAAGTTCGCGTCGCGGGATTCAAGGAGCTCTTCATCGCTGACCCAGACAGCGCCGTGGAGGACATGGAGGCGCTAGAGGGCTACCGGCTTGCCAAGAAGATTGCTGAGGGGAAGGTGACCCTTGCCGACAGAATACTGGAACTGTTCTCCACTCACCCGAACATCGTAGAGAGGTTGAGGAGATTAGAGGAGCTTGGGCGCTACGAGAAACTTTAAACTTATCCCTTTTTCCTCCTAGTCTTGTGGAGGATATAGCAGAAGCTTTACGCGAGTCTATTAAACGGAGAGAGACTGTAATTCTTGTCGGAGAGTGTGAAATAGAGTATAAGGGTAGGGCTTCTTCAAAGCTTGGACGCGGTGAAAGGATAGTCATTATAAAGAGGGATGGCTCCCTCTTGGTTCACAGGCCTACAGGCGTTAACCCTGTAAACTATCAGCCTGAAAGCAGTCTAGTAAACGTCTACTCCGAGGAAGATAGGCTCGTTATAAGATCTCTAAGGCCCAGGCCCGGAGAAGAACTGACTATAAAGGTGTACCGGATCTTGGGGCTACACACGTACAGAATTGAGGACAATGCACAGTTCGAGATGTGGGGCGACGAGGAGGATATTAAGAAGGCGATAATGGTTAACCCGAAGGAACTCCTGGGCGAGGACTTGAATCCACTAGAGGAGGAAATGCGCATTAGTACAGCTGGGTATGCCGACTTAATATTAGTAGATAGTAGTGGGAATTACGTTGTAGTGGAGGTTAAGAGGGAGACTGCAAGCGTGGACGCAGTCTATCAGCTCAAAAGGTATGTCGATAGGCTACGGAGGGAGATCAATCCCAGAGTACGGGGCATTCTTGTAGCCCAGGGCATAACTAGGTCTGCTGCAGTAGCATTGGAGAAGGAGGGCTTGGAGTTTAGACGTATTAACATGAGGAAGGTCTACGAAGTTTTAAAAGGAGGGCTTACTGGCTTTCTTTGATGGCAGGGCACGAGTCGCGGAACTCACAGTAGTCACAGAGCCACCCTTTCTCTGGATTCGGTGGAGTACCCTGTTTTAGAGAGCCGCTCAGCCTTATTGCACGCTCTAGGAGACGCTTTATCCTGTCCTCGTCTCTCGACACCGGGAAGGCTCTCACTTGCCCAGTCGTTTTGGAGACGTAGACAATGAAACCCCTTGCGCGATCTGCGAGCCAGAAATATAACTGCATTTGGTCGACGTGGTGGTCTCTGGGCTCCTTGGGTATCGAACTTGCTGTTTTAAATTCAAAAATAGTTTCACCGGCTATCCTGTCCACTCTCCCCCTAATCTTCACGCCCTGAAATTCTTTCTCGAAGCTCTTCTCGCCCTCCCCGAGCGGGAACTGGCTGTTTATGAGGAAGTGGACGTCGTCGCCGAGGAGGAGTATGACCACTTTCTCGTCTGGTAGTGGGCCGCCCATGGCGCGAATATACCAAGACCTCCTAAGGCATCCTGTGAGCTCAGTTACATAAATTACGTCTGGGGGTGCAGTCCACGGGCCCCTGTCCTTCTCGTATGCCGTGCGGAGAGACCTGTAGACTATCCTCTCGACGTCTTGAGCCGTGAGGGACATATCCTGCTAATTCTTGCACGTTACTGTAATAAAAAAGGTGTTGGCAGGTAATATGGGGGTTTAATTGCCTCTAGCTTACACTATTTTTGACGTGAGGGAGAATATCTTGGCAGAAGAAGTTTTCGAGAGGCTTAGTGGCTTCTACTTAATGAAGGGCAATTTGGAGATCCTGGGGCGCAGTTACGCCTTGGGGGTTAGGATAACCGACCTTGAGAGCTCTGGGAGATGCGTCAGTGGGACATACGAGGAGGCTACCCCTTACACGCTTACCACAAACGAGGAGACGATAAGGGTTCCGAGGCTCTTGCGGGTAGCCTTCCACTTCGTGTGGGTTAAGCGCGGGATATTTCTGCTCGTGGCTTCCGGCAAGAAGAGAAGTCTTAGAGTCTCCTCTACGCTCTCTGAGGCCATTTTCGGCAAGCCGGACATGATATCGCCTGTTTACATCCCTCCCCAGAGGCTCCGCGAGTTATATAGCGAAAACGCCGAGCCAAGGCAGGTCGTCTTCACTGGTTTACGGGAGGTTGCAGGAGTAGACACTGTCGTCCTCTACGGAAAACCTCTCTCGCAGAGCTCGCTACTTAGGAGGTACATGCAAGTAGGGCAGGAGAGGTATGCCGTCTATCGGAATGAGAAGGGGCTCTTCGGGGTCTCAGCAGGCGGCCTCGTCATCGCCTTTTCGAGGATCGACGACGAAGAGTTTAGAAATTATATTGTTGAGAAGATACTGCCAGTAGTCGAGCCTGTGCCAGTGTAGCCTTTTCAGGAGAGGGGCAAGCTAAGCTACTTGAACCTCTTGAGCGCTCTTGACAGGTCAACGGGCTTCGGGGTTCTCCGGGCAGGCGGGGGGTTCATGGCGTGGCTGAACGCCTCCTCGAACGTGGGTGCCTGGGTTTTGTAGAAGATGCCTATAGGTATTCTGCCGTCCTGGAGCATGGCAAGCCTGAGCGCACTCTCCAGATCTGAGGGGTCGTGCCCGGCTTCCTCGAGTTTATACACTTTTTCGCGTAGCATCTGGTAAGTGTTAAAGAAAGTTACGCACGGCTGTAGGACGTCTATAAAGGCAAAGCCCTTGTGCTGTATGCCGGCCTTTATCAGCTCCTTCAGGTGCTCTACGTCCCCGCTGAAGCCCCTGGCTACAAACGTCGCCCCGCTGGCGAGGGCTAGTAATACAGGGTTCAGCGGTTGCTCGGGGTTGCCGAAGGGGGTTGACTTTGTCTTTACGCCTCTAGGCGTTGTAGGGGTAACCTGGCCTGTAGTCAGGCCGAAGACCATGTTGTTGTGAACTATAAATGTCAGGTCTACGTTCCGCCTAGCCGCGTGCGGCAGGTGTCCCAAGCCTATAGCGTACGCATCTCCGTCACCCGCGTGCCCTATCACAGTTAATTCTGGGTTTGCGAGCTTTATCCCCGTGGCGAGCGGGAGAACTCTACCGTGTATGGTGTGGAAGGCGTTCGTACGCATGTAGTCGCTCATGCGGCCGTGGCAGCCTATCCCAGTCACGATCACCACCTCCTCCGGCTTTAGTTTCAGCTCTGCCAGGGCCTTCCTCAGAGCGAGTAGTATCCCGAAGTTGCCGCACCCAGGGCACCAGACAGGCCTCCTACCGGTATCATAGACCTCTATACTCACTTAGCCCACCCCTTCTCCCGAAGGAAGTTTTCAATTTCCTCTGCCACAAACTGCCTGCCGTCGTACTTGCCGAGGAAACCGTCTGGCTCGATCAGGAGTTTCTCACGAATGAGAGAAACCAGCTGTCCTGTCATATTGTTCTCGACAACCACGAATTGCTTCCCCGAGAGCTCCCGGCGCAGGCTTTCAACAGGGAAGGGCTCTAGCCACAGTACCTGCACAACCTCCACGTCCCGAACATTCTTTAAGGCCTCTAGCACAGGCATCTTGGTAGACCCCCATGTCACAACTACCCGGTCACCGCTGCCGTACGTTTTAACGCCTTCAGCCTCTGCCAAGGCTCTAAGCTTGGAGAGCTTCCTGAACCTCTTCTCCTGCATGGCCTTGACGACTCTTGGATCAATACTGCCCTGCCCGTACTCGTCGTGTTCGCTCGTGTTTGCATAGACTAAAGCCCCCCTAGTGCCTGGCAGGGCCATCGGCGAGACACCATCCTCTGTTATCTTGTACCGCGCGTATCCTGCATCAACCTCGCCGAGAATGACAGAACCGCTACTTGGAGTTAACTTCGGAAATTCTTCTACAGTCCAGTAGCTCTCCCCGAGGAACTTGTCGGAGAGGATTATGACAGGTATCTGGAAGATCCACGCTATCTCCATGGCCTTGAAACTTAGCAGAAACGCCTCGTAGGGGTCACCGGGGGCTAGCACGACCCTGGGGAACTCGCCCTGAGATGCGTGTATAACAAACCTCAGATCGCCCTGCGCAGTATGAGTGGGTAGCCCAGTGCTTGGGCCGGGCCTCTGGACATTGACAATGACTATTGGTGTCTCCGTCATAGCGGCTTGCCCCAGCGCCTCCACCATGAGTGAGAAGCCTCCCCCACTCGTCGCCACCATAGAGCGCGCGCCGGCGTACGCCGCGCCTATAGCCATGTTTATCGCCGCCAGCTCGCTCTCGGGCTGGAAAACTACTAGGTTGTACTCGCGCTGGATCTCTGCCAGGAAGTGGAGTATTGGGGAGGCGGGAGTCATGGGGTACGCCGTGAAGAACGTCATGCCTCCAGCGAGCGCGCCCAGAGCCGTAGCGGAGTTGCCGTCAATTAGCAGTTTCCCCCTGTTATCCTCGCGGCGCTCCAAGTGTGGGAACTCTCCCCCCTTGAGCTTTACGCCGAGATCGTATCCCCTCCTGGCTAAGTCGATGTTGAGTCTAGCAATCTCTTCCTTGGCCGCGAACTGGTCGCGTATGACGCCGGCCAAGACTTCATGGGATGCTCTGAGAATCCCGAACACGACGCCAGACGCGAGGGTGTTGAGAGCCACAGGTGGGCCTCCTAGCTCCTTCAGGATTTGTCTGAGGGGAAGGGACTTGACACGGTGGTCACTAATAGCCCCGCAGTCGGCTTCGTCGCATATCACAAGGCCGCGGGCGCTCAGCTCATTCAGATGTACTCCGACAGAGCTCTTGTCAAGGGCTACTACTATGTCGATGCTCCTCCTGTGGGAGTAGATGTACTCGTCGGGGGAGCTCCTCACGAGAGCCCACTGATGGCCGCCGCGAATAAGGGAGGGGTACTCGTTCGTTATGAAGACGTTGTGCCCGTGCCGGAGTAATGTCTTCCCTATAACCATGCTCGTGGCGAAAACTCCGGCGCCAGCGGGTCCTGCGACGAGCACCGAGATAGGCCATCCTCTACTCACGACACACCAGGGTTTAACTATGTAAAAAACCCTATAAATTTGTTGCAATGTTTTATAATAGTGTCCATGAGCGGGAAACATTGCCGCAGGGTGAGGGGTATCTACGCTATGTTGATAGAAATTAAGTTCCCCCTGAGATTCGAGTTTAGGAAAAGAGAAGTCGTGCTTGCTCCAGGCTTGTACGTCTACGTCGGTTCCGCCAAGGGGGCTGGGGGCATAAGAGCTAGAGTCGCAAGGCACCGGAGAAAGGACAAGAAAGTCAGGTGGCACGTCGACCTTGTCACGGTATCACCCCATGCACGCGTCTCGGGTGCCGTGTGTGCCAAAACAGCAGAGCCGGAGTGCATCCTGGTACCCCTGCTAGAGGAGGCGGGATTTAGCCACGTGATAAAGGGCTTTGGTGCGAGTGACTGCAAGAGAGGATGTGCTTCCCACTTCCTGCGGTACGAGGGAGTAGGGAAGTGTAGCGACGCACTCCTAGAAGTTTTTCGGGAGGCAGGCTTAGAGCCTCTAAGCCTAGAGCTCGAGCCTGCTCAGCATTCCTAGAACTTTCCGCCGCACCTCCTTAGGCTCAGGCGGCTTTCTTAGCAACTCACCGCCCTCGATGTACGTCTCCAGGAGTGACTCCATGTCGCCGCCACACACTGGACACTTAGGCGGGGCTTCCTCCAGCAGCGTCACGACGTCTACCAGGCATTTACTGCACCTGTAGACCTGCTTTCTCCCGGAGAGCTTCCCCCTCTTCGCTATAGACACCCACTCTCCGTCCTTGTAGACCGCGGTTATGTCCATTGCAAAGTCTATTGGCGGCGCCGTGGAAATCGCGGCTCCCACACCAAACGCGTCTGCACCGGCCTTTATGAGCGAAGGTATCTTGTACTCGTCGATGCCCCCAGACACAACGACCTTCACGCCTCCAAAGCCCCTAGCCCTGAGCTTCCACTTGACCTCTCTCACTATCTCCTCGAGGCTCCCCCTCCTCGAGCCGGGAGTGTCCAACCTGACGCCCCACAGCCTAGAGCCCAATACCTCGGCGGCTAGGAGGGACTCCTCTACCTCGTCGAGGAACGTGTCAGCGAGGACTATTCGAAGTACATCTTCCTCGACAGTCTCGTCGAAAGCTCTCCAGGCGAGCGTGTGATCCCCCTTAAGCGCCTTGAAGAGTACCATTAAGCTGTGGGGCATTGTGCCCGTTGCTCTTATGCCTAGAGCCTGAGCCCCCAGGACTGCCGAGACACCGTCAGCCCCGCCGATGTACGCGTAGTACTCTATGAACGGTGCTAGGGCGGGATGTTGCCGCCTGGCCCCGAAGGAGAGGACAATCTTGTCCCCGGCAGCTTTCTTCACTCGGGCGGCTTTCGTCGCGATGCCCGAGGCCGAGGCAAGGAAGCCCAGGATCGGCGTCTCTAGCTCGAGGAACTCGCCGTAGGGGCCTTCTATGGTCATTACGGGGACTCTATTCCCGTGGAAGTCCGAGGGCGTGAAGATTTCGCCCTCGGGCATTGACCGCACGGTGACTTTCCTGCCCTTCAGGAGCTTTAGGGCTTCGCGGAGGCCCGCGAAAACTGCCCACTTGTAGCCGTCTGGGAGCTTGCTCGCAGTTATCTCTGCGTGTACTACGGCGTCTATGAGGCCGTACTTCTGCAGGATGCGCCTAGTCCGCGTGAAGTAAACGTCTGTCGTGAGCCCGGCTGAGACCTCGTCAAACGTGGCGAAAATAAACCTCTCATCCCAGCTCTCCATGTTGCCAACCTCTAGGTACTGACCGCTCATAGAATTAAAGCATTTCCTTGAGACCTGCTAGAGAGCTTGCCTGGCTACTGACCGCCGGAAACCCTTCCTGGCTACCACGGCACCGTGAGCCAGGCCCGGGGGCCAGGAAAGAAGAGCTTCTCCTCGGAGCTGTCCTGACTCAGCGTCTGCCCAGAGAATCCTCAATCCTGACCCTGTTATTTTCGTGCTTGAGAATGATCCAGAGCTTTGTTTGCAAGTACTTCACTGTTCACGTATAACTGTAGCTTCCTAGAGTGCCTAACCTCCACGACTAACCCGACGCGCTCTAGGATGACGAGGTGCCCCGTCAGCGAGCCTATGCTTATTCCGAGCTCTCTTGCGAGCTGGCGCACACTAAGCCCCGGCTTTTCAAGTAGGTGGGCCACTATCCTCCTACGCAGTGGGTGTTCTAGGGCCTCCCGCAACGTCAGCACCTTGTCGGGCATGTATCTCGACGGCTTATAAGGTAAAACATGTAGATAAACTCTCCGTAAGAACTCACTACTTTTTGGTTAGAAAAGTCTCCCGCAGGGGAGGAAAACGCCGGAGAGTTTTCACCGCCGAAAAATATGCGGCCGCCGGGATTTGAACCCGGGATCTGCGGCGTGGCAGGCCGCCATCCTACCAGACTAGACTACGGCCGCTACAGGTATACTCGCCCCGGGGGCTTTAAATTTTTCCCTTGTAGGCAAAGGCCTTCTACTTCGCCTGTAGCCCTTGCTTCAGCATGCCTGCTAGCTTTGAGGGCTCTTCGGTGTAGAGCCTGATTCTCTGCTTTACAGTTGTACCCATGTATGTCTGCACTAGGTGCACTTCCACGAACTTCCTCCTGCTGTCGGTCACTACGGTCCCCTTGATTGGGAATTTCACCGGGATGCTGTCGTCGACTACGATCCCCTTGGTGGTGACAAGGTACTTGGTGGCTATCCTGAGCGCTCCTGTCTTTGCCTGAAGGCGCCGCGTGTACAGCCCTGTTACCAGCGAGAAGGCGTAGAACGTTCCGTACATTGCGAGGAAGGAATAGAAAGTGGCTGTCTTCTGGTCTTGTGCCAGCATGTGGCCTACGCTGTCGAAAAAGCCACGCAGGGACGGTACGGAAACTATGAGTATGAACACTATCATAGAGGCGAGGGGAACTAGGCTTACCTTTGCCTGAGCGGCGAGCTCGCTCCGGGTTCTTTCCATGTCTCTCTCCCTCAGCTTCAGAACCTCTTGGGGGTCGGCTTCAAACACTTTCTCGCCGCCTTTAACTTCCTCTAGATCCCTGAGCATGCTCCTCGCTTGGCGTCCAGTTACCAAGAATATTATACCCATGAAAGCTAAGAAGTAGAGCATGAAGAATAGCCAGGTCTTGTCAGGGTAGTTGGCGTTCATATACGCGAAGAGCACCATTAGTACAAGCCCCAGGAGGTATTGAACCATGAGCGTGAGTCTCATACACCCTCCCTACCCATACAGGACACATGTTTTTATAGTTTAGCCATCTTTATTCCCCCGTGAAGCGGGGGGAGGCATTCGCGGTGTTTGCCCTAAGTTGGGCTATTGCCGCTACAGTTATTGTAGCAGCGCTAAGCCTTAAACTGTTTTCAATTAAAAGCGAGCTCGACAATATTAGGAGAGACCTAGCGCTACTCGCTGACACTATTAATACAAAGATAGGCGCGATATCCTATATCAACTTCTGCGTGGAGAGCAGGTACTCAAGGAGTTGCTTCAACGCAACCCCTATATACGAGGGCGAGCCAGCCCTGCTAGCAGTCTCTATGTTTAGCGACGTCACAGTGGGCTTCAGGAACAACACCCTGGCTATAGTCTCTGTAACCGGATACCCAGATTGCAGGAATTGGGCTCTAGTGGCCATATCCGGCTCGTCCTTCCGCATGACAACGCCTCTAGACCCCATCTACGCTGGAGAAACTTTAATCTTGAAGTGTAGGGATTAGCCTCTTGTGCGTCGAGAGATAGTGCTGTTAACATTACTGGTATTGCCTTCTGTTTTGGCAATGGTGGTTCTACAACCTCAAACCAAGCTAGAACACCAGAGAGGCCCCCTGCTAATGATATACCCAGTGCCTCCCGAGCTCAATCTGGGAGTCGGCGGGACTGGCACTGTAAGAGTCTGGATTCGCAATTACGGGGATCAGCCCGCTATCAACTCTACTCTCTATGTCCACGGAAGCAGGGACGTCAACATGACGGCCGACGGGATTCACTGGGGGAGTAACTTGACGGTGAAAGTTGGGGTGGTGCCGCAGGGGAAAGACGTCGTCCAGGTGCTCTTCGTCAGGCTGAACAGCGCCAGGAATGCGAGCGTTACCTTGATTCTGATCTCGGATAATGCCGATCCCGCTGTTGCATACTTCAGCGTCTATTACTTGAAGCCTGGTGGAGGTGAGTACACGGAGTACGTACCGTGGGTTCTCGCAATACTAGGGGCCGGCCTTGCACTCCTCCTAGTGGTAAAGATCAGGCCTTCCAGGAAAAACGCCTAAAGGGAGCTGCAAAAAGGCCTCGATAAAACGCTTAAAATTCTTCCTCTTCCTCTTCTTCCCAGCCCTCCTCTTCCTCCTCTTCTTCTAGGAATTCCTCCTCCTCGCCGAAGTCCTCCCACTCCTCCTCTTCTTCCTCGAACTCTTCCTCCCACTCCTCCTCTTCTTCGTTTATAGTGTATGGGTTCATGGTCTGTCACCGTCAACCGCAAGTAACCTGTATTTATTCCTATCGGTAGGAGAAAAGTTCATTAGGAATCCCCCAAAAGAGATTTAGGTGTGAGTGTTTTTGGATAGAGAGCCTGTAATCGAGTTTGTAGTTGAGGACAAGGACATCCTCGAGGCCTTGAAGAGGTTCGGGGTTACTCGCCTGGCCATCTTAAACTCTGACGCCGTTATATACAGGTACCCCGAACACGCCGATGTCACGGATCTTAAGGCGCTTGTTAGTTCCGCTCTCGCGATAATAGGGGGGACTGAGCCTTGGCTTGCTCTCAAGCGGGACTCCAGGAGTATAGTTATTTTCAAGACGAGTGACAGGGTATTTGTTATTGAGGGTGAAATTAACCTGGCAGACTACGATGCAGTGGTGATGCTCTCACGCCTCCTGTTGTGACGCCAGTCAGATGCGACGGTTTCCGGTCACCGTTCCCAGCTTTTTACCGTCATCATTCACAGTAGTTACGACGTGGCGCTTTAATAGTTTTAACCCAACCTCCTAGGTGTGAAGTACGCCATAGCCGTGGACATAGGGGCGACCAACACGCGCGTCGCCCTTGGGAATAGCGAGGGAGAGCTCCTCGGGGTTGAAACTTTCAGGACATGGGACTTCCCCGACCCCGTCAAGTACATCGAGAAAATAGCCCGCATAATCTCCAGCCTCCGAGAGAAGTTCAAAGTGGACATCTACGGGATAGGCGTGGGTACTCCGGGCCCCCTCGACGTGGCCAAAGGAGAGGTCTTAGCGTCACCTAACATGCCCTTCAAGAGGCTCGAGGTCGTGAGGCTTCTCAAGGAGTTCGTGGACATGCCTGTCGCCTTTGCAAACGATGCTGTAGCGGCTGCCGTTGGCGAGAAGTTCTGGGGCGATGGGGCTGGAGTTGAGGATCTAGTGTACGTCACTATTAGCACGGGTATAGGGGGAGGTGTGTACGTTGACGGCTCGCTGCTACTGGGGAAGGACGGGAACGCCCACGAGATAGGACACGTTGTCGTCGATTCACAGGAAAGGCTCGTGTGCGGTTGTGGAGGAAGAGGGCACTGGGAAGCCTACAGTTCGGGGAGCGGGATACCCAGGTTCACCAAGTTCCTCGCAGAGAGAGACAGCAGTCTTGCTGAGGAGTCACAGCTCGCGAGAAAGAGCAGGATCGAGGCGCGCGACGTATTCGAGGCCTATAGGGCTGGCGACAAGCTCGCCCGGGCCGTCATTTTAGAGGTGAAGAAGTTCAATGCGTACGGGTTTGCGGCGATCACGAACTACTATGACCCAGAGCTCATAACTGTTGGTGGCTCTGTAGCCTTGAACAACGCCGACATAGTTCTTAGCGGATTAGAGGGGGACGTGAGGCAGTACGCTATAAACAGGGTGCCACGGATAAAACTCACGAGGCTCGGAGCCAACGTTGGGTTGATGGGGGCTCTGGCCCTCGGGCTCGGCTTCGAAAAAAAGATCCCGCTCCGATGAGGGCAATCGCGTAGTTGGGGCCTCAACTCCTGAGGGGCCTGAGTACCCAGCGCGTCTTGTCTTTCTCATCCATTAGTACTACACCGAGCTCGCCGAGCTTCGCCCTAATGTAATCGCTGAGCTCCCAGTTCCGCTGGCCCCGGAGGATGCTCCTTACTTCTACTAGGAGGTTGATTAGTTCGTCTACCGGCACGAGTTGTTGTGGTGGTTCGTGGAGGACGTCGTCGAGAACCCCGAGAACAGCATTAAACTCCTCCAAGAGCTTATATGCCTTAAGGACTGTAGTGTACGACGGGTTCGTCGAAATCTGCGAGTAGATCAGAGACACAAGCCTCATGACGGAAGCAAAGGCCGCACTCGCATTAAAGTCTTGATCCATGCTCTCGTAGAAGTCCCTCCTTATCCTCGACATCTCCTCCAGCACCATCAACTCGCTGTCTGTCAAGCGGCCAGTGGGCTCGGCTTCGCGGGATAGCCTGTAAACGAGTTGCGCCGCTCCGCGAAGCCTCTGGAGGTTAGCTTGAGCCTGCTGTAGGGCCTCGTCACTAAAACTCAGCACTGTCCTGTAGTGTGCACTTGCAAGCCACAGCCTGACGGCCAGGGGGTCGTACGTGTTGAACAAGTCCTTTAGGGGCACAATGTTCTTCAGGCTCTTACTCATCTTCTCCCCGCCTACCTGGAGCATCCCTGTGTGCATCCAGTACTTTACCCAGGGCCTCTCACCGAAAAGAGACTCGCTCTGAGCCCTTTCATTCTCGTGGTGTGGGAATATCAAGTCGGATCCTCCACCGTGTATGTCGAACCTGCTCCCAAGGTAGCGGGACGACATAACGCTACACTCTATGTGCCAGCCCGGCCTTCCAGGGCCCCAGGGCGACTCCCAGTAAGGCTCTCCGGGCTTCCGGGCCTTCCACAGCGCGAAGTCGTAGGGGTTCTTCTTCTCTGTGGCGAACTCTTCCTGGCTCCACATCCTCTTGTCCAGCCTTCCGCTGAGCCTGCCGTAGTCCTCGTACGTGCCGACATCGAAGTACACGCTGCCGCTCGGGGCTACGTATGCATGCCCCTTATCGATGAGTTTCTGTATGAAGTCTATTATCTCGCCTATGTGCTCGGTTACTCGTGGGTGCACGTCCACGAACACGCGGAGTTTCCTCAGGGAATCCACGTAGTCCCTAGTATACTCGTCCGCTATCTCCCTCCAATCCCTGCCTTCCTCCCTGGCTCTATTAATTATCTTGTCGTCGATGTCAGTAATGTTCTGGACGTGGACGACGTCGTACCCCCTAAGCCTCAAGTAGCGCTTAATCACGTCGAACGCGACGTACGTGCGGGCATGCCCAACATGGGAGAAGTCATAAACCGTCGGCCCGCACACATACATGAGAACTCTTCCAGGCGTCACTGGCTCGAATACTTCAATGCTCCTAGTCAACGTATTGTATACCTGTAACACAATACGCCTTCACCGCCTACTAGCGTCTCTTACCCATTCGTACTCCCTCTGTGCGGCTATATTTAAGCTTTCCCCCGTTTTACAGGAGAACAATTTAATACTTCTACCGTGTAGCCAGGGGTGTATGGAGTGTATAGAGTACGTAGAATCTTCTCGGCTGGGGTTGGAGGGATCCTACGTGGTTGTCAAGGACGCAGATCTCCCCGTGAAATTACCCGGGGAGTCCTACGAGGCTAAGAGCATTAACATCTTCGAGCTAGACAGCATCCACCGCGAGATAGATAATCAGCCACACACGGGCGTCGTAGGTCTGGGAGGGTTCAACGCCGTGAACGCGGCTAAGATGCTCTCAGTAAGGCGCTTGAAAAAGGGAGGGCTCAAGCAATCCCTCTTCGAGAACCCAAGCCCTTCTCGCCCGCTTGTGCTCATCCCGACGAAACCCTCTTTTTGCACAGACGTCACGCCGCTCACAGTAGTATACGACCCGAGCGTCCCCGTGTACAACCTCCAGTATATTAAGCCCCAAAAGGTGGTAATACCCCTCGACTTGTACAGTGCAGGCTTCGAGGCAGAGAGGAGCGTTCTAAGCATGCTGAACCCTAGCCTGGGTAGAGCTTCGGTTGAGGAGTACTTGGAGTTCTGCAGGGAGCGAGCACCAGTAGGGTTAAGCCCAGAGTTCATCCTCGCGCTGACAGTGTCGGCTCTAGTTGGTGTTAGCCTCGAAGACGCGCTCAGGACGGTTACAGCTCCTGCTGGTGCTGAAGCGGCCAGATTAGCTATGTGGAGAAAGCTCGACCACTTCGTCGAGCACTCGTGGTCGTTCTACAGGAGGTTCCTCGTCTACTGGGGCATAGAGTCGCGTAGCGAGCTCTACGACAGGTACTCTACGCTGTTCTCCTTATGAGCTTCAGGAATTGGCGGGTTCGCACTGTGGAGGGGTTCTCCAACACGGTTCTGGCGTCGCCCTCCTCGACTATCCTCCCGTCCTCCATTATTATAACGCGGTCAGCTATGTCCCGCGTGAAGTCGAGCTCGTGCGTGACTACGAGCATTGCTATGCCCCGTTTGGCAACCTCCCGTAGCGTGTCTAGGACTTCGGCCTTGAGCTCGGGGTCGAGCGCAGACGTGGGCTCGTCTAGTAGCAAGAGTATCGGATCCATGGCTAGTGCTCTAGCTATGGCCACGCGCTGTTGCTGGCCGCCGCTTAGCTGGAGCGGGTACTTCTCCTCGAGCCCTCTTAGCCCGAGCTGTGCTAGGATTTCCCGGGCCTTCTTCTCCGCATCCTCCCTGCTGTAGCCCTTCACTATTCTAAGGGGGAGGGTGATGTTATCTATAACCTTCATGTGGGGGAATAGGTTATAGCTCTGGAACACGAAGCCTGTTTTAGCTCTAGCAGCCCTAACGTCGACCTGGCCCGAGGTTATCTCTTCGCCGTCGAGGTATATCCTGCCGCGGGATGGCTTAACCAGGAGAACTGCCGTCTTCAGAAGCGTGCTTTTGCCACTCCCGCTGGGACCCATTATGACGACTTTCTCGCCACTATGCACTTTCAGGGAGACCCCCTTTACAACCTCTGTCCCCTCGTAGCCCGCCCAGACGTCGAGCATCTCTAGTACTACTTCCCCCATTTCAGGCACCCGTATAGCCGGGTATTCTGAGCTTCTTCTCGAGAATTCTCGAAGCATGGGAGAACGCGTAGCAGACCGCGAAGTACAGTACTGCTACGATAATGTAGGCCTCGAAGGCCCTGTACGTGTAGGCGGCAACGTACTGCCCGCGCCGAGTGAGTTCCACAATTCCTATGACAGCCGCCAGCGAGCTCTCCTTGACCACCGTGACGAACTCGTTAACAAGGGAGGGTATCGAGATCCTCAAGGCCTGCGGCAGGATAACATACCGGAAAACCTGAGACCCCGAGAACCCGAGTGATTCTGCCGCGAGGATCTGGCTATCCGGGATCCCTTTCACAGCCGACCTGAAGATCTCGGCCTGGTATGCTCCGCTGTTCAGTCCCAGCGCCAGCACGCTGGCCGTGAATGCGTCCAACTTGACGCCAATCGACGGGAGCCCGAAATATAGTACGAAGAGCTGGACGAGCAGGGGCGTCCCCCTTATAGGCTCGACGTATGCTCTAGCTACTGGTCGTAGGGGGGAGAGTGATAGGCTAAGCATGAACGCCCCGAGGACAAGCCCAATGGAGAACGATAATAGGGAGATTTCGAGCGTCGTGAGCAGGCCTGACGCTATGAACGGTGTGTATTCCAATAGGAATGTTGTAAAATCCACGCTCTGTACCCCCTGCACACAGAAAGGCTAAATTTAAAAATCTTGTTAAATAAACCCCTTTGATTTAACTGCCTCCAAGCCACTTCAGGGTCTCGTTCAGGAATATTTGATCCATCTCTCCGGAGTTTATGAGATCCTCTATTACCTTGTCTACTAAAATCTTCAAGTCACCGGCCCCCTTTGGTAGGGCTACAGCCGCCCCGGCAGTGGGCTTGCCCACTACGAATGCTATCTTAAATTCAGGGTACTTTGTGACGAGAGCAGCCGCTATCTTCTCGCCGATAATTATGGCGTCAACGTCGCCCCGCTGAAGAACCATGACCATGTCCGGGTAGACCTTGTCGTAAGTCTTTATCTCGGCCTTCCCCTTAAGGTTCTGGTTAGCGTAATCCTCCTGGATGGTGCCGAGCTGCACTCCAACCTTCTTGCCGTAGAGATCCTCCAGCTTGGAGATCTGGGCATTCTTCAGCGTCACTACTACACCCTTGCTCGCGAAGTAGTACGGGAAGGAGAAGTCCACGACTTTCTCTCGCTCAGAGGTCGGCGTAATGTCTGCTATGGCCATATCGATGTTCCCGTTTTTAACGGCCTCTATCAATGCCGAGAACTGCATGTCTTTGATCTCTAGCGAGACACCTAGGGCCTTGGCAATCCTCTTTGCAATCTCGATGTCTATCCCAGCGAAGTTTCCGTTCTTGTCTACGTACTCGAACGGAGGCCAGTCTGCTGATGTCCCTACTACCAGTTTTCCGCGAGCCTTTATCTTGTCGATATAGCTTGCCTGTTGCGTTGTAGCCCCATGCCATAGGGGGTATCCTAGCCCGATGCCGAGTAAAAGTCCTATGATGAAGACGGCGGCAAGTGCTATTTTGTTTATTTTATTTGCCTGGGTCTGCATAAGCATTTTTTGCTACACCCCCTTTAAAAACATTTTCATTTAGTAACTATTTTTCAATCTATTAAAATAATTGATATTTTAGCTTTTCCTAGAAAAGCATAAAAAGCCTTTCCAGTGCTAACCTCAGATGCCTAGAGATAATGTGGTAAAGTACGTCAAGCTAGCTCTGATCTCGAAGCCTTACATACTTGAGTCGATGAAGCTTGGCATCGTGAACTACTCTGCGCTGGCAAGGATGCTACACGGGGAGGTCGAGAGGCTCTCTGGTAGAAAACTCACGCAGACAGCAGTGAAGATGGCGGTGCTCAGGGCCTCGAAGGAGCTCATGGACGAGGGCGCTGGCGCCAGGAAGCTCGCCCTCGCGCTCGTCGGCAGCGAGATTAAGGTCGTAGACAACCTGTGCGTTCTATCGATAGACCCTGGGAAAACCTCCAGCGTTCTAAACTTGCTTCGAGAGACGTTGCCGAAGAACAGGTACCTCCAGCTCGTCCAGGGCGTTAGTGCTACGACTATAATCGGCGATGAGGAGTTTCTCGGAGAAATCTATAACTCCCTGGAGAGGAGAGACGTTAAGCAGTTCTTGAGAAGGCAGTCCGCGATCATATTGACCGGTTCCCCTGAGATACTCACGACGCCGGGTGTAGTCTCGGTGGTATCCATGGCTCTCTCAGTTAGGGGGATTAATCTGACGGAAGTTGTATCAAGCTATAGGGATCTTATATTTGTCCTAGGTTCCGACGAGGCCCCAAGGGCATACAATATAGTTAGAGACCTTGTCATAAGCTTGAAGTCTCTCCTTTAGGCCTAGGACTAGCCTTGAGAATCTCGGCTACTTTGTCTGCCAGGTCGAGCAGGCTACGCGAAGCCTCGCTCTCCGGGTATGCTAGGACGAACGGCACACCGTTTTCCACGGACTCGTTTATCCGGGGGTCTATCGGGATGTCTGCTAGGACTCTCACGCCCGTTTCCTCTACTAGGCGCGACGTGCCAGCCTGGCCGAAGATGTAGTGCCTGGTGCCGCAGACGGGGCAAGTGAAGTGGCTCATGTTATTGACGATGCCGAGTAGTGAGACGTTGAGCTGTTTGCAGAAGGTTATGGCCTTCTTAACAATTATTCTCGTGAGGTCGCTTGGTGTAGTTACGACGATAGCCCCGCTTAGATCCTTGATCAGCTGGGCAATCGTGAGGGGCTCGTCGCCTGTTCCAGGGGGCAGGTCTACGAGAAGGAAGTCGAGCGGGCTCCAAGCAACCATTGACAGTAGCTCGCGTATGAAACCGGTCTTGAGGGGGCCGCGCCAGATGAGGGCTGTTTCCTCGTCGGGTAGCATTAGATCCGCCGATACAACCCGAACACCCCCAACACCCACAATGGGCAGTAGACCGGCCGGCCCAGCGTACATCGCCTGGCCATGAACCCCGAACATTTTGGGTATTGACGGCCCGTGGACGTCGGCGTCGAGAACCCCCACCTCGAACCCCTTACTCGCTAGAGCCGCCGCCAGGTTAGCTGTTATAAAACTCTTCCCAACGCCTCCCTTCCCGCTGAGTACAATCAATTTGTATTTTATCTGGCTTAGCCTCTTCCTAGCTTGCTCCTCCTGCTCTCGAGCCTTCCTCAGAGCCTGTAACTTGAGCTCGCGCTCTTTCTCAGACGACACACCCTCTCGACGGGGTCGCAGAATATAAGTTTTCCCTCATTACCTTTACTTGTCCCGCCACCTCTGGAATCGCATACTCGCTACCCTTTGGCTCTTCCTGAAGCTGCAGCTGGAGTGACAGACAACCCAAGATCACCGTAGGAAGAGCGGGGCGCTATGCGGGCGGCACACGTCAGTAGAACACCATGAAGAGTGCCATTACAATCATCGCCCCCCATATAACTGCATTCCAGTCCAGAACCTTCTTCCCGTCAAGGGGGCCTATGGGGAGCAGGTTGAAGAAGGCTATCCAGCCGCTATAGTTTACGACTATCCTCGCAAAGGATCCTCCCGCAAACAGGCCGACTGTACCTAGGAGAATGTTCGTCGCAGGCCCTGCAGCTGAGATAATCCCGTTCTCCCTCCTGGTTATACCCGTACCCGTGTAAATGTAGACTGTTCCGGGCGCGATGAACTTTATCGGTATGAGCGGGATAGCGGATAAGAGCGTGATGAGAAAGAACTCCCACAGGATAGAGTACCTGGCCGGGTAGCCGTAGTACTGCGCCACGAATTTGTGTGCCAGCTCGTGGGGGACGTAGATAAGGAAGGCCAGCGTCAGTAGCCGTAGAATGTTTAGAGTGTTTAAGGCATAGAAGCACTGGCCGGCTAGAACTGCAAATACTGCTAACGTTGCAAGAGTCAACTCCTGAACCTCGCGCGGGTAGAAGGCTTCACGCGCCACGCTGTATGTCACTGCCTAAAGATTTCATATTCTTTTCTGTCCGACAAAACGCATGCGCAGAAAGAGTTAAGCCATTACGGGGAGAGACAGCATGAGAGAAGAATACGCTTGGAGAACTAGCGTTCCAGAGGTATTTTATACGGCTTGAGCTTCTCGATTTCTCCCAGCACTTTCCTTATGAAGGCTTCGACGTACGCCCAGCTTACACCCTTCTGGCTTAACAGCTCCCTCACATAGTTCTCGGTTTCCCTGTAACTCTTGAACTTCTCGTTCAACTCCCGCCAGGGGATTCCTTTAAGGGCCTTGGAAAGCTTGGAGTCAAATGGGAGCACTCCTTTGAGCATGAGAAACGCTATAGACGGGTAACCGAGATAACCGCGGTAGACGGAGCCGTTGTCGTCGGAAGCTATACCGAGCCCCCCGTCCCAGACAACCCTGTAGACCCTCTGGCCGTCAGACCCCGTTACGCGCGCCTCTCGCTCGCCCGTGAACTCTATCCTACCGTCCCCTATGCACCCGAGCGCCTCTAGAACCTTAACTCGCGGAGGCAACTTCCAGTACTCCACGTGAGTACTATGTCCGAACGTGTATTTTAAGGCTCCGCACGGATACGCGTCAGGGGGCTGGCCTGCCTAGCGGCATCAGGTACAGGGGGTCTTCGACGCCGGTTACCCTCGCGATGTTCTCGTCGTTAAACGCCCCTATGGCTACCGTGCCTAGGCCGTCGTGCGTAGCGTTTAAGTATATGTTCTGTCCCACTATTCCGCACTCTACCTCGGCCTCGTAGCCTCTGCCGGCTAGGATAATAACGGCTGGCGCTCTAAGCACGCTCGTCTGGCGTAGCGAGTGCCTCCACAGGTCTTCTGAGACGTCTCCCAGTTTCACTGGCTCAAGCTCACCGGTGCTTGTCTCGAAGTAGTAGACGCCCGGATCAAGCCCCTTAACGCTCTTAGTGAACACGTAGGTCTCTACTAGGTAGCTCCCGAAGATCTTGGGGTAGGGTCTCCCGCCCTCAATTACATCCCCGGTAGACCACTTGAGTAGCGTCAGTAACTGTTCCTCTGACAGGCCCTCCTTCTTAAACGTCCTTATGCTAGACCTTGAAGCTATGACCGCGTCTAGGGGGGCGCCACGCTCTACCAGGAACCCCTTGCAGTGGTCGCGGGCCTCTCGTACTTCTACCTCGGCTACTCTAGCCTCCCCGACAACGCCCTCAAGTCCTATGTTTACGACCCGGACATTATAGGCGAAGCCATGGCTCACCAGCGAGAGGAGTAGGTTCTGCAAGGCGTGGCCGATCTCCTGCCTCACGTACCTGTAGCCTCTCGAGCCGTAGAAGCTCGTAGTCCTCTCGCTCACGCTGTTTATGGCGAAGCCCTCGAAGCCCACGCTGGCGCCCTTTACAGGCTCAAGCACCGATCTACACGGCCTGTACCTGTAAACCCCGTAGTCAACGGGCAAGAGCTCATTCCTAGAGTACAGGTATACCTCTAGCGGGTAAGTGGCCCCCGCCGAGGGGACTGTCCTAAACCTGCCATCCCTGCACCCTTGCACATGGAACAGTATGCGTGCCACCCCCCTGACGTCACACGGAGAGCACTCCAGTGGAGTGTTGTTAGCTAGGCACCACAGGGCCTCCCTGAGTGAGGGACGATCCCGTACCTGAACTTTAGGCAAGCTATACATGTTAGTACTAGTATAGGAAAACATGTCAAACGAATAATATTTTTTGCTGAGGTGACTGGCCCAAACGCCCAGGCCCCCGGGAATGATCCCCTTCCCTTGCTCCCTGGAGCACGGCTCGCGGAACCGTGTTGAGCTGAGAGCCTAACAAACTATATTTTCACCGAGATCTAAGGATAGGTGTGAAGCTCTACCTGGCCACGTCTAACAGGCACAAAGTGGAAGAAGTTGCCCTTGCCCTCGCCCGGTACGGCGTCGAGGTCGTGGCAGTCAGGGCGGAGAAGCTGGAGATCCAGTCGAGAAGCCTCGAGGAGATAGCCCTGACGGCGGCGAAGAACCTCCGCGAGATGGACGCCCCCGTGGCAGTCGAGGACGCCGGACTCTTCATCCACGCGCTGAAGGGTTTCCCGGGCCCCTACAGCCACTACGTCTACGACACCATAGGGATACCGGGCGTGCTGAAGCTCCTCGAAGGCGTGGAAGACCGCAGGGCAGTCTTCGTCTCCGTGATCGCCGTCAAGACTCCCGACGGCAGAGTGGAGGCGTTTAGGGGCGAGGTAGAGGGGAACATAACCCGCGAGCCTCGCGGCACCAGGGGGTTCGGCTTCGACCCGATTTTCCAGCCCCTAGGCGCCGACAAAACTTTCGCCGAAATGAGCGTGAATGAGAAGAACGAGTACTCCCACAGGGCCAGGGCAGCGAGAGCCCTGGCAGAGTGGCTAATGAAAAACTTTCAGGCCACTAGTAGGATAGAATGAAGATGTTCTAGTGCACTGTGTGTAGAGAATAAATACCCCTTGTGCAGGTTATTGCAGGGGCCGCTGAGGGGGCGGCAACCTCACCCGGGGTAGCGGGAAAAGAAGCGCCGCCACTCCTGCGGCCCCCTCTTGCACTGGAAAGATTATGGAGGGACTACCGATGGGGTGTACTTCTCCAGGAACATGGGTGTATAGACGTACGCGTTTAGCCACCCATCAGTGCCTGTTCTCCCAAGCCAGCCTGTCCCGGTCAAGTTATAAGCGAAAATCACTGTCTGGTAATTCAGAGTCAAGCCTTCATTGATTTCAACGCTTTGATCCCACCTAGCGATTTGAAAGTCAGCACTGCATAGAGGTATGTAGCCGCACATGAACGATGAAGTGGCTTTTTGTCCATATACTCTCTTATACCAGTAGTCAAGTGCTTTTTTGTTGAATATTATCGCCTTCCCAGACTGGCTACCCCACTGGGAGATCAGTATCCCGGGGTAATATCCAGTAAACGTCTGCCGCTGGGTGGATGCAACAGGAGTGCCATCGGTCGAGTTTTCAGGGTATTTTCCTGGGTATGTGAGGTATGCAAAGTACCCGAAGGTTGTGCCCCAGTCTGGAATATTGGGTTGTGACACACCTGAGACTTGGACTGCCCAGTACCCGTAGCCCTCCTTATCCCCGTTCCAGTAGATATACGTTATCATTGGGAGGTAGTTTGTACCGTTAGTTATCTCCACTAGCGTTATTATGTGGTAGTAGTCGCTCCTGAGGAGCCCCTCTGTTATGCCACCTTTCTTCGTTAGGTCATATATATTTGCGACCAATGTTGTATTTAGGAGTGCGAATATTCTTATCGGCGCAGGATAGCCGTACCTAAGGTACCTGTAAAATATGCTCCAGATCCCGTAGGGGCGGTAGCTAGCCAGGTACCATATCTGACCGCCGCATTCAATGTTCGTCCCGAAGCCGTGTATGTTTACAGGGCCGTAGACTGTTTTGCCGTCTGGGCTACGTAGGTTGATTGCTGCAATTCCCCAGTAGTGGAGGTGGTAGTCTGGGTCGAAGGTGGGGGTACAGGGGTTCGTGCTTGGGGTTATAGCCTCAAAGCCCCGTGCAACTTTGTGCTCCATATCGAGGAACTCCAGGTCAAATAAGGGGTGCATTACGTCCTTGTACCTCGGGTCTCTGTCGGGCCCAACGTATCTTATCCTTGTTGTAAAGTTTACAGGGTTTGCGTCGAGGTCATCGTCCCACCAGAGCAGGACGAACTGTTGTCGTATGTCACGCCCAGGGAAGGAGATCTGGAAGACTAGCGTTGTGTTGAAGCGCGTCCCGGCGAAGAAGTCCATCTGGGGGTCTGAGAGACCGACTGGTAACCGGATGCTGAGCCCGTGCCAGTTGAGAACTGTCCAGTTCTCGTACTGTACCGGTATAAGCGTTAGGCTGCCAAGTGTCCCGTCTCGGGTAGCGTTGACCCTTATTTGCTTCATGGGCATGAGCGGGAAGGGTGGTAACCTTACGCTCTGGACGGGTAGTTTCTGGCCGAGCCAGTACATGGAGAGGTTGGAGGTGAGTTCAAGGGTGTAAACCTCGAATGGAGTTTCTAATGGCTTGGAGATACTGGAGCTAGTGGAGCTGCTTTTGAAGTAGTAGTAGAGCGTGTCCGGAGTGTTCTTCTGTACTCTGAAGCCAATGTAGTTGTATGTCGAGGCTTCAACAAGTATGCCTCTCTCGTCGGAGACCACTACCATGACGGGAATATACTGCTCTCCAGTTACGGGGTCTTGTAACTCTTCAACGTAGGGCTCGAACGTTATAGTATAGTTGCCCATGCCGTCGTAGCGGACATCTCTTATCACCGCCCTGAGCCATCTCCCAGTATAAACGTTGCCGGCTCTTTCAGGGTAGTATATCTCGACCCATCCTTTCGCGAGGAGGTTCCCGTAGTACTCCCCCCGGTCGAACAAGACGTTTATTGTGATAGAGACATTTCCAGGTGAGGTATCCGACGGAAGACTGTATCTTACGGGTGTCCTGTATACCCTAACTGTCAGGCCTGCGAAGACGTCTGACTCCCAGTTGTAGAGCCCTAGTGCTGTGAGGTTAATCTTTAGCTTTGCATAGGTATAGGAGCCGGATGACGGCAAGTACCAGTAGCCTTTCATCAAGTTGTAGACTGCGCGGGATCTGTTGAGGTACTTGGAGACGTCGAGCCTTTCTATACTGTAAGATATCTGTATCCCGTATTCTGCATATGCTTTTGTGACTGCCTGCCTCCAGTACTCCAAGAAAGACTTTGCCACCATTCTGGCAACCGTAAAGTTGTGCCTGTTGTAGTAGCTCATCCCCAGACTACTGAACCGTTCCATCAAGTCAGAGAAGCGAGTATAATTAAAGTAGGCCCTCGTTGCTACTGCGAGCATAGCAGCCAGGGCTCTCTGGAAGTCACCCGTGACCGAGGCTACAATCTCCCTGGCTACAGGCGACCTCATCTTAAGGAAAATCGTGTGTACATGGTAGACCATGAGGAGGACAGAAATGACGTAAAGTGCTATCAGGAGTATCGCTGTGACGACTATCTGGGCTCTTCTCTTCATTCTGTCACCCCGCGAACCCCAGTGTTAAAACTATGTAAATTACCATGCCTCTAACCTTGTCTGGATCACTAGTAGCGACATAAGTGTAGGTTACAGACTCCGACTCGTACAACTGTATTCTTGAGAAGTCAGAGTTCGCTACAGAGCCTAGTTTTACGAAACTAGTTGCCCCAGAGGCGGGGTTAAAGTCAACCCTGTATATGGTCATATTGAAGACAAGCTCTGGTGGCAGGCTAGAAGACACGAGGAGGCGGAGATCGTCTATCCAGCCCTTGTTACCCGGGTTTGTAATCGCCCTACCTACAGTTCTCTCGTATACTCCGGCAGTTGCCATGTCGTTCAACAGATTATAGGCAAGCCTCCTCAAGTCGGTAGTCTCGCGGATGTAAGTGCTCTTCAACGGTCGGGTAAAAGCCATGACCATGAGTATGACTGCCACAACCATGAAAGTAGCCAGTACAGCCTCTACTATTCTGACTTGCCCTCTTCTCCTCATCGCTAGCCCTCGACACTCCTCCACAGGGTTATCTGTACAACATATGGGTAGTTGTATATGGTAACAAACCTTGTTAGAGTTACAGAGTTCGCTGGCTGTGCACCCCTAGCACCATAGGAAATGTCTATATCAGGTATCCTGTTTATGACAACCCCTACGGGCTTACCTCGCCACTGTGCGAATACGAACACATGCGACGAGAGCTTCTCCACATACTGGATACGGCCTATGACGTACCGGCCTGGGCTTGAAGGAAGCACTTTGCCTGCTACCTGCTGGCACCATATTGGGTCGCTGGGCTGACTCCTACACCACGTTATCCCCGTGATGTTTAACAGCCCCTCGTACTGGGGGACGAGCTGAACTACCTCGTCCTTGAATATCACTGCACCGCTCTTCTTTGGAACCCACGTTACGTTAAGGTCTCTTGAGAGTATTATTGCGTCGCCTATTATATAGCCCTGGAGAGGTGCACTGCCTTCGGCGAGCGAGGTGTAGCCGTAGACTGCAACGAAGCCATGCCATACTGTGTGGATAACTACGAAGGAGAAAAACCACTTATTCACTTTCTGGGTGCTGAGGTACTGCTGTACTACGTTGGTGAAGTCGAGGATCGTCTCTCCAAGTGCGCCTGTAACGTTACTCTTAGTGAAAATCTTCTTCTCCTCAAGTTGTGGTCCCGTCCCGCCAGCCCCAGGGTCAACTTTCACTATCACGTAGATGCCTGTGACGTTAGCATTTGGCAACCCAAGTCCGTACCAGTTAGCTACCCTGACTCTGAATTTTACTGCGAAGTTTTGGCTGCTGCCCTTCGGCTGGTACCAGTCTAACGGCTGGATGTCGTGGACTATCATGGGTTTCATTACGAGCCTGAATCCGTATGTCCCCCTGAGGCCTAGAAGGTCCGCAAGCCTGCTCGAGTTGAGTAGGAGCGGGTTGGGGAGCGTTGAGAGGTTTGCAAGCCTCATTACTTTATCGGGGTCGACTATATAGGGTGCTCTCGTCCCGTTTAGGGCTAGGCCGAAGTCCTGCATGTCGTCTGCTGACACCGTGATGTTGGTGCCCCAGTCTGCCGGGTAGCCGGGTGTTAGGAGTATTTTATCCATTATCCTCTGTGCTACTGTGTATAGTTGCTCTTCCCTGACTGTTACCACCGTTCCGAGTGAGGCAGACATCATCTGATTGGCCGCGATCACAAGTACTATAATTAGGAGCCCTACCGTAATGTACTCTAGAACAGTCTCCAATACCTACCCCCTAAGGTTTTCCATGTCTGTTTCCAAAATATTAAGGTTTCCTGGTTCTATTCGATTAAAAGCCGGGGGTTAGAGTAGTGGCTACGGTACAGCAGCGAACCCAATATAGATATATCCGCTTTTCCTGTAGGCTACTAGTACGGGCTTATAGCCTTGGGGTAGCGGCAGCATTATCTTGGAGGCAACTTTCAACCATGGCGCTACTTGGAATTCTCCCGGCGTGGCGTGGACGGGGTTTGAGCCAAAGTTTGGGGTAACAACTATCCTGACCTGCCGGTATATCTGGAGGCTAGCATTGACGAGTAGCTTGTTCTCAGCTACATCAGTGACCTGTAGTGTATACGGCTGTCCTCCTATATCTTTGGGCACATTGAGAAGCATTACCGTATAGTCGCCTCCTCCCAGAGTGTGAATTGAGACAAGCTCCACGATTTCTCTTGCACAGCTCTCCGCTATTTCAGAGAGCATTGTGTTCATTGTCTCCATGTTGTAGACGAAGGCTACAAAGGAGAACATTACGACTAGTATAAGTGCTACCGCGAGGAGTGTTGTCGTCCCTACGAGGTGGGAAATTATAGGCGTCGGCATGGCAATCAACTTGTAGTAACGGTTACTTCAGCTATTTTTACCACCACGACTGAGCCGTCTGCTTGCGGGCCTCTGAGCGTTGAACTCTGGCTGTACCCGTCGTAGACGACGTTTACCGTTACGCTTGGGCCTTGTAACCTGTACTCGAGTAGCGTCGAGTTCGTGTTGCGGAATATTACTGGTATCGTGCCCGAGCCTCCGAGCTGGCCGAGCTTTAGGCGTATCACGTGTACGGTGTAGAAGTTGTACCTCTTGACGGCGCCGCCCTCTGTCACGTTTATCGCGCCGTTGTAGAAAGCCCTAACGCGGTACGTCTCCAGGTAGGCGCAGGCAGCGCCGCGGAAGTCCTCGTAGACGAGGACTATGGGCTCGCCGGGGGCTACGATGAGCTTCCCAACTTCTCCGTTGAAGTCGCCCGACTCTGGCACTATTAGTTGCCTTGTGGTCGTGACAAGGTTCCCGCCGCACACGACTATACGTCCGGGCCTGAAAGGCGTAATCTGGTATGTAGTCTTGTTATCAGTTATGGTAATGGACAGGTTGTCCCGGGAGTACTCGAAGTTTATCCTGGTGCTAATCAGGGAGAAGCGTATGTACCTCGAGCCGCCCGTGCCCAGTGCGACCTGCTCTAGGGCTGTCGCCGCGTACGCTAGGTTGTCCTTGGCGTACTGGTACTCCATCATCTGCCTGTTGAGGTCGATTAGAGACGTAGAGTAGTAGAGGGCTACGGCCACTATGGTGAGCATGATACCCGTCATTATAGTCACAGCTATGACCGGCGATATTGCCTTCCTGAGGTACATACTCTACCTATTAATCTCGGCTCCCCGATATAAGCTTGAGTCTTTCTACTCTACCGGCAAATCCGGGGTCGAGGTATGCCCTGAATAGACACGCCTTGCAGACAGGCTTCGAGGAGGGCTCGCCACAGACACGGCACTTCTGCGCCCCCTCTGGGGCTTCTGGGAGTTTCTTCCGCGAAAGCTCCTTGACTGCGAGGATCCTGTACTTGAAGCCGGGGGCCTCGTCCTCCACAGCGTTTATCCAGCGGCGTATCGGGTGCCTGAGGGCGTAGACAATGTACGGGCACTCCACGAACGGAGTGTGTATGCCTCTCAGTAGAGTGTATGTCAGTACTTCTTTCTCTGTAATGAAGTAGAGTGGCTTAATCCTCGGGACAAGCCCTTCTCCAACTGTTGCCGAGGCTATCCCCTCGCGCTCGATGCCCTCCATATGGGCCTTGAGAGCGTTCATGACGAATACCTGCACCTCGTCGTCCAGGTTGTGGCCTGTGGCTAGCTTGGTGGCTCCCAGCTCGCGCGCGAGCTTGTTTATTATGTACCTCCTGAACACGCCGCATACACTACACGGCTTATACTCCATGCCCTTCTCCTTTAGCCTCTTGACTGCCTCGTCAAGCGTTATTCCAAAGTAGTCTTCAAACCTCCCGACATATATTCTGACGCCTAGCTCTTCAGCAAGGGCCGAGAGGGCCTGGAGCTTGTACTCCCTGTAGCCGGCAATCCCCTCGTCAACTGCCACGCCGAAGACCTCGAAGCCCATCCTCCCGGAGAACTTCCTGAGGAGGTATAGCGTCGTCAGGCTGTCCTTTCCGCCGCTAACAGCAACCGCCACCCTGTCCCCCGGCGCTACAAGCTTGAAACTCCTGAGGGTCTCGTACACTCTCCTCTCGAAGTACTCGATGAAATGCTCCTTGCAGAGGTACTCGCCCAAGTACGGGACGTACGCCACAGCCTTCGAGCCACACACGAAGCACTTCGCCGTCCTACCCACCCGAGACGACAGAGTGGATCTTTACGCGAGAACCCGGCTTCAGGGGCTCGTCCTCTGTCACGACTTCCCCGTCCACTGCGACAACTACCTCGCTTGCGCGCAGGCCCAGCCGGGACAAGAGGTCTCTCACTGTATACCCCTCTCCAACACAGGCCTCAAACACTTCACGCCCAAACACCTCCACATGTACCTTGAAACCATTGCACTCCAGCCTGTCGCCCATGAGTAGTCTAGGGTACTCCCTCCTCTCAAGGCTAAAAACCTTTCACTACACCAGGGGCGAGCGCCGGTTCTCCGGGCTAGCGCAAAGGTTAAAGATGGCTGCATCTGGCTTGTTTCCAGGTGTCGGAGCTTGTCGAGCGTATTCCAGGATCCTACCGTTGTTACAGTTAATGTTGGAAAGAACGGCCTCAGCGAAAGGGTTCTCGAAGAGATAGATAACGCTCTGAAGTCACGCGGTGTGGTGAAGGTAAGGCTCCTCAAGAACTTCCGCGAGACCTACGGGTACACTAGAGAGGACGTAGCAGTAATCCTGTCACAGCGGCTAGGCGCCGAAGTTATTGGCATAAGGGGCAACGTCATAGCACTGAGGAGGAAGAAGAGCAGGGCTTAGCCCCGACTCCTAGAGCTCTAGCGGGGCCCTGCTAGCTACTCTCAGGTACTTTATGAGCCCGAAGTCGTACACGCCGGCTTCCAGGTCGATAGCGTAGGCCCTGAAGCTATCGATGTCGGCTTCGCGTAGTATCGGTGACAGGAGGCTCCTCTCAACGTTTACCTCTGTTCCAGGCATCAGGGGGCTCAGTGCCGGCAGGACTATGACTCTTTTACCCATGTATGAGCCCTCGAGTAGGGCTTTTATCTTCAGCCTAGCTCCCACCTCATCCCGTAGCGCGATAGCCGGGTGCTCGTGCCCCAGTATGATGGTCTCAACGTTCTCCGCAAAGCCCTCGACTGGGAGTGGTTTGTGGCCGTGGAAGAAGAGCACCCCCTCCTCCATTAGGTAGGGGTCTCGCAGGGGCACATCCATTTTCTTCAGGAGCGCAACCAGGTAGTTGTCGTGGTTCCCCCTCACGACCTCCACCTCCATCTTCAGACTATCTTTCACGAGGCCCAGTAGCTCGCTCGTCTCCCGCCACTCCTGCCTCGTAACATCCCCAAACTCGTGCTTGACGTCGCCGAGTAGAATGAGTCTGGAGGCCCCTGTCTCTCTCACCATGCTCTCAATGACGCCCCTGATCTCCTGGCTCTGGAAGGGAGGTACATACAAGCCTTCTTCTGCAAGTGCTTCCTCGTAGCCTATGTGAAGATCCGCCACTACTAGTGCGTCGAGTCTGGCTAGATAGAGACCTAGCCCGACTATTTCAACGCCTTTAGAGAGCTTGAGTGCAGGTAGCACTCCTAGTCCCTAAGTTATAGAGCCGGCCCTCAAATTTATATTACGGTGGAGGACTTGATAAGCGATGAGCGAGGGAAAGACGTCCCGCATACCCGAATTTTACAAGAAGAGCCTCGAGGAGAGGCTGCGGATAGTCGCAGAGTTCGCCGGCCTCACAGAGGAGGAAGCCAAGCTCTTGAGGAACTTTGGCAACCTAGACCCAAAGATCGCTGATTCAATGATCGAGAACGTTATCGGGGCCATGAGCTACCCATTCGCCGTGGCCGTCAACTTCTTGATCAACGGGAAAGACTACATCGTGCCCATGGTGATCGAAGAGGCGAGCGTCGTCGCGGCGGCCAGCAACGCTGCGAGAGTGATGAGGAGGGATGGTGGCATCAAGTCTATCGCGACTGGCCCGGTAATGATAGGGCAAATCCAAGTAATCGGCCTCAAGGATCCCTGGTACAAGCGCATGCTCGTACTCGAGCACAAGGACGAGATAATACAAAGAGCTAACGAAGCCGACCCCGTTCTCGTGAAGCTGGGCGGAGGGGCCAAGGACGTAGAAGCCAGGGTAGTGGAGGGGCCGACAGGGCCTATGTTGATTGTCCACCTAATCGTCGACGTGAGGGATGCCATGGGGGCAAACGCCGTGAACACGATGGCCGAGAGAGTCGCACCTCTAATTGAGAGGATCACGGGAGGGAGAGTGCTCCTCAGGATAATATCGAACTTGGCCGACAAGAGGCTCGTCAGGAGCTACGTCAAGGTCTACAAGGACGATATTGGGGGAGAGGAGGTTGTAGATGCCATCGTAAATGCTTGGGCGTTTGCGGCGGCAGACCCCTACAGGGCCGCAACGCACAACAAGGGTATTATGAACGGGGTGATAGCTGTCGCCCTCGCAACCGCGCAGGACCACAGAGCAATAGAGGCTGGAGCACATGCATACGCCGCCAGGAATGGCAGGTACGAGCCCCTCTCCAGGTGGGAGAAGGACGCCGACGGCAACCTCGTGGGTAGCCTCGAGATGCCAATGGCAGTCGGCATAATCGGCGGTGCTACTAAAGTGCACCCCGTAGCCAGGATCGCCTTGAAAATACTAGGCGTTAAAACAGCCATAGAGCTCGCCGAAGTCATGGGGGCAGTAGGCCTCGCGCAGAACTTTGCAGCCCTGAGGGCCCTAGCCACTGAGGGAATTCAACGGGGGCACATGAGGCTACATGCAAGGAACCTAGCCATAATGGCCGGAGCTACGGGAGACCTCATCGATAAGGTCGTAGAGATAATGGTGAGTGAGGGCAAGATAAACTTCGCCTACGCACAGGAACTAGTGGCGAAGCTATCCAAGGAGGGGGAAGCTGACAAAAAGTAAATTTATTCTTTCCGCAGTTTGCCCAACTCCTCAGTCAAGCTCAAATAGTACCTATTGAGAACCTCGTCTGAGAGAAGGCTACCTCTAACCCTCCCGTCAGCGAGCAAGACTAAGACGTCCTTTTCACCTTGAGGCTTGTCCGTGCCGCGCACCCTCTCCTCTGTCCTCACTAAGCCCCTCGATGCCAGATCCTTTAGGGCTTTCTTGACGTCGCTGGTGCTTGGAGCGGCCCGTTCTCCGAGGTACAGCCTCTCGATAGATGAGGGTATCTCGGACAGCCAAAGCGAGCCTCCGAAGACCACGAGAGCCCTCAATACGTCCAGCTTGAGCCTCGAGGCCTCATCCGACTCCAATTTGAGTTGCTCGACGTACTCAGCCATGATCCCTACGTTTTTATGGCAGCTATTTATTTAGCGTTGTGGTTACTTTTCGATCAAAAGCCGAGGAGCTGTGGCTCGCCGTTTTCCTAGCCTATTTTTCCATGGCAAATGCCGGGCTAGTGCTGGCCGGCTATGCCCTCCTGCTACTCTACAGCGCCGCAGTGGTCATCCCCAGACTCAGAGACCCCCCGAGAGTTTCCCGCGCCGACTCGGTCTTGCTCGTGCTACTCGGCGTGCTCCCCCATGTGCTCCTACTCGCGTCCCGTGTGGGGAGCGCACACAGCCTCCACGCATACTTGTTTGCCTGTGCATCGGCCGTCATTGAGGAAATATTCTATAGAGGCTTCCTCCTCCAACGTATTGGGCTCCCCCTTCAGGCACTTGTTTTCATGTACTCGCACATCTCTGCGACTGATCCTGTATTCCTCGTGTACTCCTCCCTGCTTGCGCCCCACTACTTCCTAATAGGCCTCGCGGCAGGGCTCCTGGCAGAGAGGATGGGGTTCGAGGGGTCGTCTGTTTTCCACTCTGTGTACAATGTTGTTGCTAGTAGCTACTACTTGAGGCTCGATATACCCACTTTATCTGCTATCATTGCATCAGACTTACTGCTCCTGGCGCTCATAATGGTTTATCTAAAACTTCCATCTTTTAAAATAGATTTTCTACAAGTATGATTTCATCAAGAAAAATTGATAAGTCATTATATCCTACAACTCCAGTGCACAGAACCCAGAAGCTTGCCATTACTGCTCTAATGGCGTCACTAGCGCTGGCGTTCTCGATACTCAAGCTCGAGGCACCCTACCCGGTTCTACCATACCTCAAATTCGACCTGGCCGAAGTACCTGCAACTTTCGCCTACTTCATGTGCGGCCTCTCGTGCGGCCTGCTGGCCGAGGCGCTACACTTTGCCGGTCTAGTCGCTAGGGGCTCAGAGCCGCTAGGAGCTTTTATGAAGTTCCTGGCGGTCTCCTCGATGCTCGTTGGCTCTAGTGTCGTGAAAGCTGTCTCGAAGAACATTGTGCTAGAGTTTCTGGGGGCGTCTACCACGCGGGTAGCCGTAATGACTATTATAAACTGGGTCTACTTTACACTACTCTACCCTGGCTTTCTCAGTTATGCCGTCAAGATGGCCGGCGGCCTAATCCTAGTCTACGTCTACACAGCCGTGTTTAACCTCGTACACACAGTGTTCAGCCTCGGAGTAGCGTACGCCGTCTACCGCGAGGTTGAGAGGAGAATAGAGATTTGATCCGCTTGGAGAAGCCGACTCATCATGGGTCAGTGAGGGGCTCACTCTTCACAGGACTCTGATGCGAGGACATGTTTATTACCTTTGCTGTGCTTTTCTCTCCTGGCGTTAACTGTGCCTCCTGAACGCGTAATCGACTTTAAAGCCACCATGGGGAGCCTGTTGCTCGTCGCACTAGTGTCTGTGCTATCGGCGCTCTTTGGGGCTGTGCTCTCCGCGGCCGACGTGAGGGCGCTGGGCTTTCCCTTTTACTCCGAGAATAGTTTGGAGTCGGCCTTGGCGAATAGCCTTGTTTTCCTGGGGCTAGTGCTGCTGGGGACGCTCTTCATGTTACTAATAATAAGAGCCAGGAGGAGGCCGCTACTACCCGTCGTCATGGCCGTAGCCGTGTTCCTGTCGTTCTGGGGGATCCTCGAGCTCTTTATAGCCTACGTCCTCCCGGTGCCGGATGCTCTCATGCCGGTTGCCGAACTCTTAAGCCTCGCCGTAGCTGCTTTCACGGCCATACTCATCGT
The DNA here is from genome assembly GCF_014876775.1 of Infirmifilum lucidum. NCBI lineage: Archaea > Thermoproteati > Thermoproteota > Thermoprotei > Thermofilales > Thermofilaceae > Infirmifilum > Infirmifilum lucidum. The sequence goes on from NZ_CP062310.1 coordinate 574,931, forward strand.
GAAGCCCGTGAGCATACTCCTCCTCGACGCGTTGCTTATAGTCTACGGCTCGATGGCCGGGGCGCTCTTCTACTCCGTCCTGCCTCCCTGGAGCGTGGCTTCGGTTGCCGCTGTACTAGCAATATACGACCTCTACTCCGTCTTTAGGGGGCCATTGAAGCGTATACTCGAGAGCGCCGTGAGCGAGGGGAGCCAGCCTAGCGTGCCAAACCAGCTGAGGGGGGCAGTAGTGTACGTGGGTGGCCTCGCCCTAGGGATGGGCGACGTGTTGATATACTCCATGCTCTCGCCCCTCTACTACCTCTACCCGAGCCCCTCTATTGCCAGATGGGCTCTGGGAGTTATGATGCTACTGGTGGGTTTCCTGTGTACGCTCAGAATGCTTAGAAGGAGGAGGTTTATGCCCGCCCTACCTCTACCAGTCCTGATGTCGATTACTGTATACTTCGCCTACCTGGTCTTCGTCGGGGGGTGAGCGTAGACAAGAAAAAGAGGAGGTCAGGGCGCCCGTCTCCACTCATCCTGGCTCGTACACCAACGCGCTCCTCATCCCCCTACTCAACTACCTCGAGGAGGTAATTAAGGTTGAAGTCTTTGTAACTCCCGGCATTTTCCTGATATTCGTAACGGTCTGGTCTAGTAGTTCGAGTGCAGGTATGCTGAGCTTAGCGATGATGTCATACTCTCCATATACTATATGCGCCTCCTCTACGAAACCCATGCCTCGGATGGACTTTAAGACCTCATCCTCCTTCCCGACCTGGGTGTTAACAAGTATGTAGACGGTTATTTTCTCGCTCATCTCTGATACCGAGATGAAGTATTCTAGGAGTTATAAAAAACTTACCGCAAGGCGTTAAAAGAAATTCACCTGAACTCTATCTTGCTAAACACTAGAGCTACAACGACGCTTCCGTAGTAGCCCTCAGGCACTTCGAGCTCCTCCGTCAAGTACCGTGGCTGTCCTATATTGAGGTTCTTCTCTTGCCTTATCTCCTCCCACATGGCTTCAAGGTGCGAGTGAGTGTCTGAGTTGGAATTGCCGTCATGGAACTCTATGACGTACCCATGGGGGGTGCCGTGGGCCCATGAAATGCCTGTGCTTATCCTTGCTGGCCCCTTGACTCTCTTCTCGCTTATTACGAGGAAGACCACTGAGCCTGGTTGCAGTTGGTGTTTGGGTTCTTCCTCTATGTCCGGGGGGAGAATCGAGGAGACTGGAACTAGGTTTACGTTGTGGATGCCTGCATCCCTCAGCGCGTTGTTGAAGGCCATTAGAGCCGAGACCCTGCTCAGCCCTTTACCCTTAGTCACGAAGTACTTTCTGGGGACGATCATGTTCTTGGACTATTCAAGCCCGACACTCTAGGATAAAAAGTTTTTCAAAGAGAGAGACCTCTCTTTCTTGAACAATGTAAACAGCCTTATAGAGTTTCTTCAGCTCCCCGACAAGTTTTTCGAAATTCGAAAGAGAAGAGGCCACGAGAACGAGCACCCCTCCTGCCTTCAAGAGCCTTTGCGCCTCCTCTGCGAGTTCGAGCGAGAACTCAACCCCTGAGGGGCCGCCGCACCAGAGTGGTTCTTCACTGTACTCGCACGGGAGGTATGGCGGGTTCGAGACAACGAGCTGAAAGGCTTTCTCGCGGAAGGCAAAAGCCTTGTCCGTAACCACGATGTCGAAGTTGTCTACCATCCTTCTCGAGAGGTTATCCTTGGCTGTTGTGGCCGCTTTCAGGGAGACATCTGTCCCGACGGTATAGTCGGATCTCCCGGCCAGGATAGCGGTGACATACCCCGAGCCGACGCCGACCTCGAGCGAGGTGGAAAAGCGGGGCATGTCCTCTATCCAGCTTGCGAGGAAGAATGTGTCTTCCGAGGGCGGGTAAACCTCCTGCTCTCCTACAGGCCTAGTAGCCTCCTTACCTCCGGGTTCATCCTGTCGGGTGTCCATGGCGGGTCAAACACGAGCTCGACTTCTACGTCTTCCACACCGGGTACTTTATCCTTAACAACGTCTCTAACAATCTCCACTAGGAAGTAGGACATGGGACACCCTATCGCTGTCAGCGTCATCTTTATCTTGACCTTCCCACCGTTGACCTGCACATCGTATATCAAGCCTAGGTCTACCACGTTGAACGGTATCTCCGGGTCGTAGACTTCCTTGAGCGCTTCAAGGACTGCCTCCTTCGTCGCCCCGCTCATGATATCCACCTGTCATATCACTGTTAGAGCTAAATATTTTTTTGTCGCCTGAGAGACTCTTCGCCGAAACATAGATCGTGTCTAAGACTGCCAGGATTCTCTGGATCTTCTTGGGCCCTAAGCCGGAAACCTTCCTCAGCTCTGCTGCTGTGGCCGTGAAAAACCTCCGCGGCGTCTTGAACTCTGTTAGTATCCTCTCGGCAAGTTCGTAGCTAACCCCTGGTAGAGTCGCTATGAGGTTTAGCTGGACTATGGGTATGCTCGCGTTCAGCTTCTGCACTCTCTTCTTGACTGGTGGTACATAGTTACCACTCTTCTTCTCGGCTCTCCTAGAAGTGATGTATATGAGTAGTGCTGTTTCGCGGGGGTTTCCCGTGTTTACCACAGAAACCCCGTTTTCTACTAACGCCAGTACTGCCCCGTATGCCTGGTTTAGCGAGACCTCCCTGTAGCTTGTCTCGGCCGATAGATCCCCCTCTATTACGATTAGAGGCACCTCATATGTTTGTTTTAAGTATCGTGCCTGCTCGAACAGCCTCTTGTCGAGTATGGAGTTCAGGAAGTCGCCTGCTGATTTCCTCTCTATGCCGTATATGCCGGCGACGTCGTAGTCTGCAACGTCTAGCCTCCTAAACTCGAACCTAACTCCTAGTCTAGCAAGCTCCGGTATCACCGGGGACCTGCGTTCACGGTCGTCGATAGTAACAATCACAACTTACCCGCTACGTGCCCTAGATTTATTCTTTGGCCTTTTTACTCTTTTTCCGGCCTCCACGTAGACCTCTGTTTCGAGGGAAAAGCCCTGCCTGCTGGTTCCCGTCCGGCCTGTAGACCTCGGCAATAACCGGCACGAGCTTCTGCGATATAGCGTCGATCTTCGCCGCTACATTCTCGTAGTATTCTAGAAAAGTCTCCTTAATCTCGGCCACAACTTCGCTGGCCTCTCTCTCGCCCGACGCTACTTTCGCAAGCAAAGACTCCATCTTCCCCCTGATCTCCGGAAGAACGAGGCGGGGCTCCACCTCCAGCAGTGATAGTATGAGAGTCTTTCCGAGCGGCGTCGGTATGCAACGCCTCTCGCGGACTACGAAGTACTTCCTTTCAATGTTCGTGTGTATGTGATCCTGCATTGTCGCGTCTGTACCTATGCCGTACCTCTTCATTAGTGCCAGTAGCTCGCTCTCGCTAAGGTAGGGGGGAGGCTGCGTAGACCTCTCTTCCAGCCTTAGACTCCTAACTCTAAGCCTATCACCTTCAACCAGATACGGCAGTGGCTTCTCCTCGGGCCTAGCGTAGTAGTAGACATAGTAGAAACCCGGATACACGACTCTCCTGCCCTCCGCTGAGAGCTCGACGCCCCCCAGCCTTGCAACGACTCTCTGCTTCTCGACCTGCGCTTTCTCGCTCAGAGTCGCCAGGAAGTGTCGCACGACTAGCTCGTACACACGCCAGGCTTTTTCGCCCATAGCTCTCAGCAGACCGGCCCTTGATGCCACTTTAGTCGGGTGGATTGGGGGGTGTGCTTTGTCGTCCTCGCGTCCCCTGGTCGGCGTGAGCCCCTTCTGGAGGATTTTTGTGACGTACCAGCCGATGTCCTCCCACGAAGTGAACATTGACGCTAGTTGGGATAGGTTAAGCGTTGGAGGGTATATCGTTGTCTCGGTTCTCGGGTACGAGATGTAGCCGTACTGGTAGAGCTTCTCCGCTATTGCTAGAGCCTCCTTCGGCCTAATGTTGAGGAACGCCGACGCCCTGCTCTCAAAGTCTATCGTGTTAAGCGGTACTGGAGGGCTAACCTCGACTATACTAGCCTCGGATAACACAACGGTTGCAAACTCCTCACGTTTAGCTAAAGCGAGAGCAGACGCGGCCTTCTCCTTGTCCTCGCCGAGGTTCGCTGACGCGGTGATTACGTGGCCATCAGCCTCTAGCTCCGCGACGATGACATAGTACTTCTTCTTTTTGAACTGCTCGCGCTCAAGTTCCCGCTTTACGACGAGGTAGAGTACTGGGGTCTGACAGGGGCCGTAGCTCAGGAACTTACCTAGAGGTAGCATGGACTTTTGCCTCTGAACGGCCAGCGTCAGTAGCCTCGTGAAGGACGCGCCGACGGTCAAGTCTACAACCATCCTAGCGAAGACTTTCTTAGCCCACAATTCGTTCGGCTCGCGCAGGTTCTGCATAGCATTAAGTATGTCCCACTTAGTCACAGCCGAGAACCAGGCACGTTTAAACTCCAGGTTAGGGTTAGCCTGACTCATAATCCTAATTACCTCGAACGCTATGCCCTCTCCTTCAACGTCAGCGTCAAGGGCCAAGATGGCGTGCGAAGTCTTTAGTGCCAGTGCCTTCAAGGCCTTGACGTACTTATAGGCCCCCTCCCTGACGACCAATATAGGGTCTATGAAGAATAGTTTCTTGGGGTCTACAGCGTTCCACTCATTGTACTCTCTCGGGAAGTCAAAATCCAGTATATGACCTGTAAGCCCTATGGACAGGTAGTCCCCGCCCCTGAAGTGGAAGACGTAGGAGGGCACCCCTTCAACAAACACTCTCCTGTACTTTCCTTCTCCTAAGAACTTGGCAAAGGCTAGTGCCACGGCGGGTTTCTCCGCAACAATGACAGCATCGTAAAGCACGGCTACTTCCTCTTCTTCTTTTTCTCCTCGACTCTAGGGGGCTCGGCGTGTCTACCTCTGACGCCTATTCCTAGCATCCTCTTTAAAGCCTCGTCCAGGAAGCGTACGTAAGAGCCGCCTTTTCCGACAAAAGCACCATATTCCTCCGAGTTCACGTGCACCTCTAGCTCTGCGCCGGCCAGCTCCACCTTCACGATGTGCTTCCTGATCCAGCCCACTGGATGTATAGCCTTCACTATTTCTGAGAGGTCGTTTGTAAGCTCGATGCCCCTAATCTGTACACCGGCCTCTTCCTGCGCCTTGTTTATCCTCTCGCCTTTTTTGCCGATGAGCCTGCTGAGAGTGTCCTCCTTCGCTATGACTAGTACGTCCGGCGCTGTCTTAGCCCCAAACTTCTCTTTCAAGTCCTTAAGCCACACTACACTGACTACCTCCGCATCGGGTGCGTGTGAAAGCAGGATGCTCTTAACCCTCTGCTCGTCCTCCGTTAATGGCCTCCTTCTCAGTTTCGCCTCCAAGGCGAGCTTAAACCCCCGCTTCGAGCCAGGCCTCACGATGTCCTCTACTCCCATGTCTATAACGAGGGCCTTCTCCTCGCCTAGGAGCAGTTCTCTAGCTATGATCGCCGTATTGTTCTCGTTGCCTGCTAGAGCCTGCATGACGGGGTCGCCCGCGATAACGAGTTTTGAATTGGATCCAACGCGGATTATAGCCTCAGGGAGTATTGAGGGGTCTAGGAATTGGACGTCGTCGAGGAACACTAGGGAGTCGTCGAAAGTCCTACCCGTCAGGAAGCTGGGGTCTATGAAGACTAGCTTGCCGCTGGCAGACAACTCTCTTATTGTCCCTTCGTCTACGTACCCCGAAACGATGTCCGTGAGGTAAGAGGATGCAAGCTCGAAGAACAAGCTTCCGAGCTCGACGGAGTTGTAGACCCTGGACTGGAGGAGGCTTACGAGGGGTCTTGCAACTACAAGCCTGTTAAACTTGCCCTCTTTAACGGCTTTTATACCGTAGAGCAGGACAACGAAGCTCTTCCCGGTGCCGCTTGGCCCGAACACACCCACCAGTTCTATCTCCTTATTGTCAAGTGCATTGTAGAGTAGCTTCTGCTTTTGCGTAACAGGTTGAAACTCCTTCACCATGCGTCACCTTTCAAACGAAATCATTAAGGAAATATAAACCCTCTGAACTGGGTATACCAGTGGTATTAGATGGCCCTCTGGAGGCCCGATAAGGTCTACTTCGGCCCGGCAGGCGTGCCCACTACTGTAAAGAAGGGGGGAGTCGTGGAGGGGGTTATTGAAGTTAAAAGGCTTGGCCTCGATGCCATGGAGATAGAGTTCGTTAGAAAAATATTCCTGAACGAGAAAAGTGCACTCGAAGTTAGGAGTACTGCCAGCCAACTAGGGGTAGTCCTCACAGTCCACGCCCCCTACTACATAAACCTCAATAGTAGCGAGGGGGGCAAAGTTAAAGCAAGCATAGATAGGATCCTGGAGTCTGCACGCATAGGCTTCAAGGCTGGGGCCTGGAGCCTGTGCTTCCACGCAGGATACTACGGGGACAGTGGCGCCTCTAGTGTACACGAAGTAATTAAAAGTAGGGTTAAGGAAATTGTTAGGACACTGGAGGACGAGGGCGTCGAGATGTGGATTAGGCCCGAGACTACGGGCAAGCCATCACAGTACGGGACGCTCGAGGAGATACTGGACATAAGCTCGGAGGTCGAGATGGTTCTACCCGTAGTAGACTTCGCCCACATTCACGCCCGCGGCGCTGGAGCCATCAAGCAGTACGAGGATTTCGCCAGAATTCTGAGCCTTATAGAGGATAGGCTCGGGAGGCTCGGTCTAGACAACATGCACATCCACGTGTCAGGCATAGAGTACGGCGATAAAGGCGAGATAAGGCACCTCAACCTGGCAGAGGCAGACCTTAGCTCGGAACTCTTGGTGAAGGCGCTGAAGGAGTTTAACGTCAAGGGAGTCATAATATCTGAGAGCCCGAACCTCGAGGGCGACGCTATATTGCTAAAAGAGCTCTATTACGGGGCAGAGAGGCGCAAGTCCCGCAGGTCTAGAAGCAGGGCATCGCGTAGCGAGTAGCCTTCAAGGCTGCCGCGTAAAATGTACTTTACCTCGCCAGGATTTAGTGCCGGGCCGGGGAAAATACTCTCGTCGTCTATCGCGAGACGGGGGCAAGCTGTATTTACGTACGCGTCAAATCCCTGGAAGTTCTCCACCTGCTCGCGTGATATGTCGTTGAACACTACTATCACTGCCTTGCGCTTCTTCTCCTCGAGGGCTCTCTTAATCTTAGCGGCGACGTCGAGCCTGTTCTGTCCGGGCTTCGTGGAGACAAGTACCATAAAAGCTCTGGCCTCCATAGCTCTAGACAAGCTGAAAAGCCTCCGCGAGAGAATGGCTACAGTCTCGACCTTATAGACCCTCCTCTGGTAAGGATCCACTTCCCACGTGGGCCGCCCAGACCAGATGGCAGCCCCCAGCGCGTGGAATCTCCCGCCTGCGACAACTATGACGGCATCAGACGCCCTAAGGGACGTGTAGTTGCAACCCACGATTAATCCCTCGAAGCCAGAATAGCTACCTGTAATCACCTCGAGCCCTAGTTCGGATAGAGCCCTTTTCCACTCCGGGAGCCATTTGACGTGCTGGACTGTCGTAACTACAGATAGTGAGCGGGCCCCCTCTCGCCTAGCTTCAAGCGCCGCCTCCAAGACAAGGGGTGTTGGGTCGACTGTCGAGAATGCTGGGACGAAGAGCACCCTAGGCTTGCTAGGGGGGCTGAACCACACGGGGCCATGGTGCCCGATGTGGATAATGCCGTCTACGCCTAGCTCTCGCGCCTCCCTGTATCCGACGTCGCACCCGCCCCACGTGTGGCTTGCCAAGAGGAATACTGTTAGGCCCTTGTCCTCTAGCAACCCGGCTACTGCGACTGCAATCCTCTTTAGACCGTCAGGCGCCTCGACCAGGACACTCCTGACGCTGTTTTGCCGGATCCACGCGTAAATCTGCTCTTCATCGATTTCATAGCCCTCGACTATCACGTGTCTCCCCCGTAGCCCGCCAAGTTATAGTGTTCCGGACAAAGGAGGATGCTAGCTCACAGGGCGCCAGCATATGCCCAGTTTGTCGGCGTAGCCATATGCTTCTTGCATCTCGTCGACTGTAGGGCGTCTAGCTATCTCGGGCCACTTCTCGGGGTACCTTGCCACGAGGTGTTCAGGCCTGTACTGCTCCATTATGTTCACGAGCGCTCTTGGGCAGTTCTCAGAGATCCACTTGAGAACAGGCTTAGTGCAACACTCGACGTGGTTGGGGAGGACTAGGTGTCTTATAATGATGTCCCCACCTCTCTCACACACGTACTTGTGGTTTCTCGACGCGACTTCGAAGTAGCGGGGGACTCCCGAGAGCCTCCTCGCGCAGGAGTTATTTCCATACTTGAAGTCCGGCAACCAGATGTCTACGACGTCGTAGAGTAGTTCTAGGAGCTCGGCGCTCATGTACATATTCGTGTTCCACAACAGCGGCACGTCGACGTCCATGTACTTCAGCGACTCGATTATTAGGTGAGCCTGCTGATCCGGGTTTCCGCCGACGTAATTTATGTTCCTAGCACCCTTTAAGTACAGCTCTGTAGAAATCCCCGCTAAGTCCTGTGCCGTAACTTCTACGCCGTTGAGGGGCCTCGTGGAGATGTCCCAGTTCTGGCAGTAGACGCACTTAAAACTACAGCCCGTGAAGAATATTGTTCCAGACGGGACTAGCGGCGCCTCTTCACCCATGTGGAGGAAAGCTGAGGCAACCCTCACCTTCGAGTCGAGCCCACAAGCCCCCCTCCTGCCCTGGGTTCTATCCACCCCGCAACGCCACTCACAGAGGTGACATTCCCTCATCATCTTCTTCACTATAGTAATCTTCAAGTCTAAGAGCGACTCCTCGGGGATCTTCATATTGTTAAGGGACACATCACCGCTGGCAATGCTGCTGTAGAATTCTTCGAACGCCCTCGACGCCTCCCGGTGCACCTCGAACAGTTCTTCGAGAGCATCTTGAGGGTTAAACTCTACCTCAAAGCGCTTGACCGCGCGGTACTTGGGGGGTCTAGACCCCTTGAGTATGGAGTAATAGTGGTGGAGCCTGCGCTTGACTTCCTCGTTACGCCACACAAAGACTGCGTCAGGCCTCAAGAGCTCGAGCCAGTCCATTCCCCGACGACTACATGTACATTGAGGTTAATAACGTTTTGTGATACAAAGGGGCTTTAGCTCGGTCACGTGTAGCTATTGCCATGAGTCTGAGATTCCCGCTAATCCTGATAAACTTCAAGGCATATAGAGAGGCAAGCGGCAAAAGGGGTCTTGAGCTCGCGAAGACTGCAGAGAAGATCAGTAGAGAGACAGGTATCACAATTGCAGTAGCCCCCCAATTGACGGACTTGCACTTCATAGCAAGCAACGTCGAAATACCTGTTTTCTCACAGCATGTAGACGACGCCCAACCCGGGAGCTTTACAGGGCATGTCACACTTGAAGCCGTAAAAGATGCGGGCGCTGTTGGTACGATGGTAAACCACTCCGAGAGGAGGGTTCGCGCCGATCAAATAGACATCATAGTCAAGAGGGCCAGGGAGCTGGGTCTCGTCACCGTTGTATGCACTAACACACCAGAGGTCACAGCAGCGATGGCCGCCCTAGGCCCAGATATTGTCGCCATCGAGCCGCCTGAGCTTATAGGCACTGGAATACCTGTATCGAAGGCAAAACCCGAAGTAGTGACATCGTCCGTAGACCTTGTCAAGAGAATCAACCCCTCGGTGAAAGTCCTCTGCGGCGCGGGGATAACAACTGGAGAGGACGTAGTGGCAGCACTGAAGCTCGGCACTGTAGGAGTTCTCTTAGCCTCAGGCGTAGTGAAGGCTAAAGACTGGGAGAAGGCTATTAGAGATCTCGTTGAACCTATACTACGGATGCCGTGAAGGCTCACCACCTAGCCCTGCTCTTCACCTATCAGAACCCGAGTTTTCGATCACAGCCGTTAAAAACACCCCCATGAAGGTATTTAAGATTGACCAGTAGATGCTTCACGCAACTCTCCTTTACTGACCGCCCTTGGGTGAGCGGTCGCCACCCCTCGTCCACTGGTACAGTGAGACTACTTGCCTAGGAGCCCGGCGCATGCAGTGAAGAAGGGCCGGGGGCGAGGGGCTAGGGTGGACCCCATAGTGCTACTGTCCCGCTATATTGGTCTCTAGGAGGTTCTACGCCTTGGGAGTATGAACTCTATCCGCTCGTAGCCGTAGATTCTCTCGCCTTCGTCGAGGTGGGCTACGAGAATATTTGGTGCTACTATCGTGACTTCTCCAGACATCTGGGCGTTAGTGATTTTCGACCCTGGGGGGAAGTACCAGTATGCCGTGATAGGATATTCGGCGACTTCATTTTCATAGAGATTCTCATAATAGTTTACCCCGTCCTTAGGGACTCCTTTGAAGAAGATGAAGTATGTTATGAACACCTCCTCGGGGGCTCCCTTGAAGCCGATGTCGACTGCCTTTACTTCCGGCTTGACTCTTTTCCCGTTCAGGACAACTTCCTCCAAGTCGAGGTAGCCCTGCATAGCGGCGGCGAGCCTGCCCAGCTCTCTCTCCAGCTCCTCTTCGTCCTCAACTATCCTGGCGTACTCTCTCTCGCCGTCGAAGTATTCAAAGACTACAGTCTGGTAGACCTCGAGGTTGTTTGTGACCACGAAGAAGCCCATGGCACTTACCGGCTCGACTTTAGACATCTAGTTGCAAATTCGATCCTGGCTTCATAAATTCTTTCATAACCTTAGTAATGAAAATATACTGGGCCTTTGCGATACAGCTGTGAGAAATGATAAAAACAGCTGTGGTTCTAGCCGGTGGTAAGGGGGTTCGCCTTAGGCCTCTTACTCTGACAGCTCCTAAACCCCTTCTCCCCGTGGGGAATAAACCTATACTAGACCACATTATCGGCCTGCTCGTCTCGAAGGGGTTCGAGAAAATAGTCGTAGCAGTCAATTATCTTGGCCACAAGATACTCTCACACCTTCTCGAAAAATACCTTGACGCTGGAGTTGAGATAGTCGCACCGAGTATATATCCGGAGGACACAGCGGATGCTGTCAGGAAGTTGGCTGCTTTTGTAGACGAGGACTTCCTCGTGGCAATGGGAGATGTCCTGACGAACATCGACCTTCGCGCATTTGCAGACTTCCACGAAAAGAGCGGCGCATTCGCGAGTATTGGGCTAATAGAGGTTCCCTCAGTGCGCGACTTTGGGGCAGTAATACTGGACGGGAGGTGGAGGGTTCTGCACTTCATGGAGAAGCCTACTCCACATGAATGGTACATTACGACTGTGGCCTACTCGACGGGTAAGCAGAGGTACATGCAGCCCTACTCTAACCTGGCGAACAGCGGCTTCTACGCCTTCAAGGTTGAGCTGCTGGACGTGTTGTCGGAGAACCCGCACCTAATGGACTTCGGGCGACACGTCTTCCCGTGGTTACTCGAGAATGGTTACAACATTATAGGGTGGAGCGCGGGGAACGCGTATTGGATCGACGTGGGCCGGCCAGCCTCTTTCCTGGCCGCGAATATGGATCTACTGGACGGTTTACCCTACCCGTTGACGCCGCGCGGATCTCCTAGGGATGGATTGTGGATAGGGGAAGATACTGTTATTAATGAGAGCGTTGTGATAAATCCTCCTGTAGCTCTAGGAGACAGGATAGAAGTGCTCGAAAACTCTGTTATTGGACCCTACGCCATTATAGGTGACGATGTTAAAGTGGGGAGGTCGTCTAGAATAGCCTATAGCGTTATCATGGATAAGTGTACTCTGGAAGATCAAACATTTGTTACGAATAGCATTTTAGCAAAAAACATATTAGTCAGAATGAGGGCTAGCGTCAGGGAATCGGTTATAGGTGAGAGTAGTGTGATTGAGAGCAGGCTTGAAGTAGGCCCTGGGATGATTATTATGCCCGGATCCGTACTGCTAGAAGAGGTGAAGAATGCTTGAGGAGGCCCCCTCTGCCCTACTACAATAACAGGATCTATGGCACAGCGAATACCCAGCTTACACCAGAGAACTCCGCTGAGCTCGGGGCAGTCCTGGGAACTCTAGTCGGCGAGGGGGCACTCGTAACCGCGGCTAGAGACTACTACCCCCCGTCGAGGATGCTGAAAAGGGCGTTCACCGCTGGCTTAATGTCGACTGGTGTCTCTGTGATAGACTTTCACGCGGCAACACTGCCTGAAGTCTCCTTTGCTGTGAAAAGGTTTGGGGCTAGGGCCGGGGTTCACTTCTCGGTCGCCCCATACGGTGATAACGTCATACAGGTCAGGGTACTAGACTCTGCCGGCGTGGAGATTTCCTCGGAGAGGCTCGAGGACATACTCTCGATGTTCGAGTCACACCACGCAGTAAGAGCCGTGCCTACGAGAGTTGGCTGGGTGACGTACGCGGAGTATATCCACGACATCTACGTCTCATCTGCTAGTAGCTTCGTGGACAGCTCGCCGATTATGGCCAAAGAGCCCCTCGTGCTGGTAGACATGAACTTTGGGCCTGCAAGCGAGGCTCTTCCGAACCTGCTGAGCTCTATAGGTGCCCGGTTCATAGCAGTTAACTCCAGTAGGCCTCCCCCAAACCTCGTGCCACGCCAGCTCCCTAGCATAAAGGCCATGAACATGCTAGGCGAGCTCTGCAAGGCCACTGGTGCGACATTCGCTGTAGCAGTGTCTGGCGATGCTTCACAGGCATACTTTGTAGATGACAAGGGAAGGTATGTTGACCCAGACCGCTTCCTAGCTCTTATGGCCCTAATGCTACCTCAGGGCTCGCGCCTTGCAGTAACTGACTCGGCATACAGGGTCGTCGACACGGTAGCGGAGAAGAATAAACTCTCGCTCGTGCGCGTCAAGGGTATTGCAGGAGACATAGCGAGGGGGGTGAGGCGCTTGAGGGTGAATCTCGGTGCGACAGACTCAGGCGAAGTTATTTTCCCTCAGTTCTCACTAGCTCCCGACGGAATGCTCATGGTGGCTAAGCTCCTAGAAATGCTGATGACCGAGGAGGTCAGGCTCTCTACGGTAATAGAGGCATTACCAGAGCCCCAACTCTATACTCTCGAGATAGACGCCGACGCTTCGGTAGGTTTGAAGGTTCTTGACTCGCTGTTCCTGGAGCACACGGAGGTAGCTGTAGCGCCCGGAGCTGTAAAGTACAGGCTGGGTGACTTGTGGGTAAAGGTCTCTCTCGGCATGGACGGGTCGAAGATATACGTGAGTACAGAGGCGACCAGTAAGGCCTCCATTGAGGTCTTGAAGAAGGAATTCGAAAGGATAAGTGAGCTCGCCGAGAGCCTGAAGTAGCGATGCTGTACCCAAACGAGAAAAGGGCCCGCGAGGTAGGAGCGGCTTTAGGAGAACCCCGGCTCGTCTGGGCTTTCATCTCCGCAGACCCTCAATTTCACAGTGTTAAGACTATCCTTGAGAAGATGGGGTTTCGGGAGGGGCTACTGTACATCGTCGGCGTCTCACTCGTTAGCTACCTCTTGACCACGAGAGGAGAAGAACACTGGGCTCTCGCCGCTGAGTTTTCCTCAAGGCCTTACTCTCAGTCTCTTAGGAAGTTCGTTCGGGAGAGTCCTTCACTTGCTAGACTGAGAGAGCAGAGGTTAAGACGCCTTGAGCTCTACCTCTCCAGAGCCGTTCCGCTCCTCGAGCCAGAGATTGAGAAAGAGAGCATTGACCTTTCTAGGATACTAGCTTCTCTGAGTACGGCCATGGAGGCGACGCCCGATAGCAAGACTTCAGCTTTCGCCGCGAAAATGGCTCTCTACACTGCAGTTGCCGGGGGTAGGAGGTTCTCCGGCGGCGATAAAGTGCCCATACCGGTGGACTACCGTGTATCATTAACGACGCTGACATCGGGGATGCTCGAGGGTTGGACCTGTCAGCAGGATATTAGGAGGCTGGCACAGATAATACGTTCCAGCCTAAGAACCACCATTGTAAGACTATGGGAAGCTGCCTCCAAGGCAGCAGAAAAGCCCCCGGTTCTACTCGACAGTGTTGCTTGGGTTAGCGGCTTGTGCATCGACGAGAACATCGAGAGGCCTGCCATTATCGGCGAGTGTATCGCGAGAAAGGTTGGAGTAGACAGCTACTTGGACAGGCTCAGTGTCCTCTGGGGGTACCTGGATAGGTGTAATTACTCGAGGCCGTAATCCTCGGGCTCCAAGTAAAAGTTGTTGCGCCCCGTCTGCCAGTCCCTTATGACTGTCCTGGCGGCTTCTTCAATAAGGGGAGTGCCTCCCTTTCCGAGCATGCCCCTCCGCCTTGCCAGCTTCTCTAGGAAGAGAAGTGGGTTGTTCTCCCACCCCACTCCATACAGGTCTTCAAGAAGTTTTGGATTCTTTTTGGCGACTAGCTCTAGGAAGCGCGTGGCTATGGGGACGGGGTCGTCGAGCGCCTCCGGGCGCAACGCGCTGATGAGCGCGAGTTCCTCCGGGTTCCTGGGGACGATACCCGGAGTGTCTAGAACCCTCAGCCATCGCGCTACTCTGAGCCTCGTGACGTGCCGCGTGTAGCCGGGAATTGGGGACGCCCCGACGCTGTGCGAGCCCTTCAGGTAGTTGATTATCGTTGACTTGCCCACGTTCGGTATTCCAACGACTGCGACAAGCACGGGCCTCTTGTTCGTTGCCTCCCTCAGGGCCTTCCAGAGTAGTCGCGTGCCCAACCTTTTGGTCGCACTGATAAATACTGTCTTTCTCTCGCGTCGGAGGATCCTAGCCCACTTTTCGAGTATACCCTTCGGGACAAGGTCTGCTTTGTTTACTACGACTATGACTTGCTTTCCGAGAGCATCGGCGAACTTTTCAACTTCCCTGCTCCTAGTGCCCCAGGGGTCTCGTGCGTCGACTACTTCGACTACCACGTCTGCCTGCTTAATCACCCGCCTAACCTGTCGCCACCCGCTCATGTCTGAAAAAAAGGATTTATATCAAATCATTTTTACTTTCTCTAGAGGCCTCACTTGAAGGACTTCCTTGTTCACGAGGGCTGGGGGCATCTCCCCTTTCAAGACGGCAATCAGGTTTCTCGCGGCAAGCTCAGCCATCCTCTGGCGGGCTTCTATCGTTGCACTGGCAATATGCGGAGCTAGAACCACGTTGTCGAGCCTTGTCAGCGGGTGGTCAGGGGGTAGCGGCTCCTGCTCGAAGACATCTAGCGCGGCGCCGGCTATCCAGCCCTCCTTTAGGGCCTTGACGAGGGCGTTTGTGTCTACTACTGGGCCGCGGGCAGTGTTTACCAAGTACGCAGTCTTCTTCATTTTTCGAAGCCTCTCCTCGTTTATCAGGTGGTACGTGTCTTTCGTTAGAGGCGTGTGTATAGAAACGATGTCAGATACGCTGAGCAGAGTGTCCAAGTCCATGTACTCCATGTTTAGTATGCTCTCGACGTCCCACCGCCTCTCGATGTCATAGTACACGAGTTTCACATCGAAGCTGGAAAGCCTCTTGGCTGTTGCGACGCCGATTCTCCCGAGGCCTACGAGCCCTATGGTCTTTCCCTTAAGCTCAGGCCCTGTGAGGAAGTAGGGGTTCCAGGGCTTATCCCACTGGCCCGTGCGGATTATCTTGTCGGCTTCAACTATACGCCTCGTGACAGCCAGGATTAGCCCTACTGTAAACTCTGCCACGGCGTCTGTTAATACGCCTGGAGTGTGGGTGACGTATATGCCGCGTTTCGTCGCCTCTGGAATGTCGATGTGGTCAAAGCCTACGCTGTAGGTGCTTATGACCCTGAGGTTGGGGGCGGCGTCCATCACCTCTGCGTCTATCTTGTCTGTGAGGAGGCAGAGTAGAGCGTCTTTGTCCCGAACCTTCTCTATGAGCTCCTGCCTAGAAGGAGGCCACTCCTTCGAGTTATGAACCTCGACTTCACAGCACTCCTTTAGCATGGAGAGGCCTGGCTCTGGTATAATTCTAGTAACGTAGACTTTGGGTTTTGGCATCAACTTATAACAAATAACGTAAATATATAAATTTTTCCTAAAAAATCAATTTAGAACTTGAAGTCGTCGGGGTTGGGCCAGACTTGGGGCACAGTTCCCGGCGGGTAGGTCTTGTGTAACCATTCGACGAAGTCGACTATGCGCTGAATAGCTGTCTCCACAACAACCTCTCCCTTCTCCTGGCTTGCCTTGCTCGGGTAGCCGACGCTGCCCTTCGGGTAGTGGTGTATCTCCATGTACGCGCTTATGTCGTACCACCCAAACGGCCTGCCGTAAACGTTTCCGGCCTTGTCAGCCCACTTGTCCGGAATCACGCCTACCATTCTCTCAGCGTCGGACTCTTTGAGCTTACTAGGGTCAATAAGCTTGGGGGCTACATACCAGAGAACACTTGCTTCGAGCTCGTCTGCATGTATGAAGGGGGTTTCCAGGACTATTCCAGGCTTTAGCTCTGTGCCTTGCCTGAGTATGTCTCTGACCCAAGCCCACCAGCTGGTAACGAGTATAAGTGCCTTAACCCCCTCCTCTATTATAGCCTTATCCTTGACTATGGGGAGGACGTACTCCTGCCCGTGACTGTTAAACAGTATTATTTTCTTGAAACCTGCGTTGCTTAGCCACTTTACAACGCTGACGACGTAGTCGATGTATGCCTCTTTCTTTATAGGGATTGTACCAGGCATCCCATAGTGGTGGCTAGGGTGGCTCCCGTAGAATACTGGTGGAGCTACAGTAACTCCAGTTTCAAAAGCTACCCTCTCCGCGATATACGTCCCTATTAGCGTGTCCTCCCCGGTAGCCTGCGCGAGCCCGTGCGATTCCACAGAGCCGCAGGGCACGAAAACAATGTCGTTCTTCTTCACGCGCTCCAGCAATTCAGCCATTGTCATTTGATCAAGGTATATTTTCTCCCCGAACTTGTTGTAAACCGGTCGCGCGAAACGAGACTCATACTCAACCATGTTTACTCACCTAGTATATGACGCCGTCATATTATAAGGTTATGGCTTTATTGTGATTTTACCGTCGATCCTCTGATGAGCCCTCTCGAAAGCCTTGTGCACCTCGTCCAACTTGAACTTCGAAGTTATGACTTGAGTCATGTCAATCCTGCCCGCAGCCATCAGGCGGATAACGTTGCCGAAGTTCCTGAAGCCGGAGTGGCCCTGGCTCCCGAAGAGTTGCCCCCTCCTCACCTGGAACACTTCGAGGTATATGGGAACCTCTTTGGGCGCCCTACCAATCCAGGTTATCTTGCCATCGATAGCGATACTCCTCTGTATTTGCGGAAGAGTGTACTGGGGGGCGCCTGCGGCCTCGACGTGGAAGTCTGCTCCTTGGCCGTCTGTCACCTCGAGGATCTTCTCCCAAGGTTGAACTCCATTCTTCTCTAGCTCAACGGGGTTAAAGACATAATCGGCTCCCACTTTCTTGGCTAGTTCCCTCCTAACTGGGCTGACTTCGAAGGCTATTATCTTTCCCGCGCCTGCTGCCTTAGCTAGAGCGATCGCGGCCAGTCCTATTGGGCCTGCACCCCAGACAACGACGTAGCTCCCAGGCTTGAAGCCGCCTGCCCTTGTGAACATAGCATGGTAGGCGACAGAAGTGGGCTCTACGAGGCTACCGGCTTCAAACGCTCTGTCCTCGCTGCCATACCTCTCCAGGAGCGAGTTTATCTTCCAAGCATACTTAGCCTTCACGACCACGTAGTCGGCCATAGCGCCATCGTGTGTGAATCCGAGCTCCCCGAACTCTAGATCCGCAGGGTCATTCAGCCTAATGCAGTGGTTGAAGTCTATCCCCCTACAAGCGTCACACTCCCCACACCAGAACATCTCCTCGCTTGTAACCATGTCACCGGGTTTCAGCCCCCTCACGTTTGCCCCGACTTTCTCTACGACCCCGCTGAACTCGTGGCCTATTACTACTGGGAATCTTGTTAAGCCAGGGTATATGATATAGCCCTCTTCGTCTGTCTCGAGAAAGTGTATGTCGCTACCACATATCCCCACGGCTTTCACTCTAATTAGAATTTCGTCGGGCTTAGGTTCTGGAACTGGGTAGTCGGTTCTAAGAACTAGCTTCGGGTTTCTCCAGACTTTGCTGCCTTCGCGAACTTTGTGCGTTCGGAGCTCATCCTGACTTATCTTGTACCCGGGTCTTGGGGCAAAGTTCGCATATACTAGTGCCGCTCTCATAGTTGCCATGCTTTTTCGCCGAATAGCTCACACTTATCACTTCTTATAAACAAATTGAGGAAGACATAAAAATCAAGCAGGTATTCGAGATCAAAAGCGTTATTACTGTTATGTATTTAACTACACAGATACTTGCAGTAATGGTAGTATGTTCAAGCTGTCGATCGTCTACACGCCTCTTAAGGCGAAATTCGAGGCTGTCGCTACAGGGGCGCCTGAAGTAGTGATACCTCTCCTGGCAGAGCTGGGCTATAATGGCGTGGAGTTCTCCTTACTCGACCCCTCAGAGCTACTTCGCCTCGCCAGTATTGCGCACGATTACGGCCTGCAGGTGCCGGCTGTCGGTACAGGGCTTAACTACCTGCACCTTGGCTTAGACCTCACGGGCCCGGACGAGGAGACGAGGAGGAGGGCGCTCGAGAGAATTCTGGACTTCATAGCTGGCGCGTACAGGTCAGAGGCCGGAGGAGTTATAATTGGCCTTATCAGGGGGCGTGGGGAACATTACAGTACTGTCGAAGAGGCTCTTAAAGTGCTCGAGAACCAGCTACAAGCTGTCTGTAAGAGCGCGTCTGAGCACGGCGTAAGGGTATTCCTCGAGCCTCTCAACCGCTATGAAACACGGCTTATAAACACGGTTTCGGAGGGTCTGGACTTCATCGGCAGGCTTGACTGCGGTAGCGTTTACCTCCTCTTGGACACATTCCACATGAACATAGAGGAGCCTGTAATCGAGGACTCCATACGCGCCGCCGGCGACAGGATAGGACACTTCCACGTAGCAGACAGTAACAGGTATGCACCCGGCATGGGCCACCTAGACTTCTCCTCAATACTTGCTGCACTCCACGACACAGGGTACCGCGGCTTTGTGTCAGCTGAAGTCATAGTAAAACCGGACTTCGAGGCAGTCGCGAAGCTAACGCTGAACACGCTACGGGTAGCGATGAGAGGATTGCAGAACTTGTAGAAGTACAATATTAAATACCTGTTCTCAGAGAGTAGTATAGGTTATGACGCAGAGTAAAATCAAGATATACTTTCTCGGGACTTCGGGGAGCACGTTCACTGGCAGAGATTTCCCCCCTTGCATCTACGTTGAGGGGTTCCTCTTCGACTGCCCTGCTCAGTGCCCCCAAAAGTTGGCTGAACGCGGCCTTCTAGGCTCACTTCATACAGTTCTGCTAACACACCTGCACATGGATCACTCCCTGGGAATTTACGATCTCGCGTGGCATCTCGGGACAGTAATGTCAGAAAGGAGGCTGAGGCTCTACCTCCCGGCAGATGGCAGGGAAACAGTCTCCCAAGGTTTCAAAGTTCTAGGCGGCGCGCTGTCCGGCAAACTACTGGGCTTCTTCGAGATAATAGAGGTCGGAGACGGCTTTGTAGACAACGGCATTAAAGCCGTGGCTACGCAACACTCAGTACCGGCAGTGGGCTATAGGCTGGATATCGGGGACGTCTCTATATGCTATACCGGGGATACTGCACCCTCAGAGAAAGTAATAGAGGCCTTTAGCGGCTGTAGCGTTCTCATACACGACTCTACTTACCCGCCGGGATACGAGGAACTAGCAGTGAGAGACGGCCACTCGACGCCCCGCCAGGCCGCGGAAGTCGCCAGGCTAGCAAAAGCGCAACTGCTAGTACTCGTACACCTCCCCTATGCACGCCTCGGCGACAGGGTAGGCGAGGAGTTCTTGAGGACGGCAAAAGAGATCTTCCCGAAGGTTGTCGTGCCGGAACCTGGCTATGTGCTCGAGCTAGGTGGCGCTTCTTGGAGGTAACGATACGCGAGGTAAGAGCCGAAGACTTGTTCTACATAGTAGAGATAGAGGAAAAAGTTTTCAGAGCCGACGCATTCGGCTTTAACTACGTCTTTTACCTCTACGAGAACTGCCGAGACTTCTTCCTCGTGGCCGACTATAAGGGCATGCTTGTAGGGTATGTTGTTTCGTGCGTAGAAGGGGAAGAAGTACACGTGCACAGCGTAGCAGTAGTGGAGTGGTTTAGAGGCAAGGGGATTGGTAGGAGGCTAATGGAAGAGACGATCCGTCTTGCCAGATCGCGGGGCTTGAGGAGGGTCAGACTAGAAGTGAAGACAGGGAATACGGTAGCTATATCCCTATACGAGAAGCTGGGGTTCGAGCGTAAAGCTCTCCTAAAGAACTACTATGCAGACGGGAGCGACGCATACCTTTACGTGCTAACGCTCAGTAGCTCTTAGCAACGTAGACTACCTGCCTAGCTGGCCTACCGCACCATGCGCACTTCCCGTAATCGCCTTCCTGGAAGTCTATCTCTGTGCCTCTGACTTTACCCCCGTCTGTTTTCTCCTTGAGATCCATTGCGCACTCTTCTGTCCCGCAGAACGGCATTTTGACGATGTTGCCGCTCTTAATGAATTTGATTACCTCCTCCCGAGTCTTTGCCTCTACGATGTGTGATTCGAAAAACTCCTTAGCTCTCCTCTTTAAGTTTTCAAGGATGTCGACCTCCAGCCTCTCTATTGTAGGCAGAAGGTCGCTTTCAGCGACAACTGTGCGCTCTCCAGTGTCGCGCCTAAAAACCGTAAGCACTTTGTTTTCAATTTCCCTGCGCCCTATCTCTATCCTCACAGGCACGCCCCTCAGTTCCCAGTCATTAAACTTCCAGCCAGGGGTGTACCCTTCGCGGTCGTCAACGCGCACCCGGTACCCCTTCTGCGCAAGCGTCTCGGCGACCTCCCGTGCCTTTGCCAGAATGGGTGCTTTGTCGACCTCCTTGTAATAAATAGGTATTATAACGATCTGTATTGGAGCAACGCTGAACGGCAGTACAAGCCCCTTGTCGTCACCGTGGATAGCCACCAGAGCAGCAGCAATCCTCCATATCCCGGGTCCGTAACATGTCTGCCATACGAACTTCCTCTGGCCGTCCCTGTCAAGGAAAGTGACGTTAAAAGCCTTCGCAAAGCGCTGGCCAAGATCGTGCGTGGACGAGATCTGCAGGACTCGTCCGTCGGGCATCAAGGTATCGGCAGCATACGTGTCCTCAGCTCCGGCAAATTTGTCCCAAGGAGGCCGCTTTAAGAAGAGGAAAGGTATTCCTAGTTTCTCCCAGATGATCTTCCCGGAGTTTTCCATGTCCTCACGGACTTGCCTCAGAGCTTCTTCGTGAGTGGCAAAAGCGTCGTGAGCTTCTATCCACAGGAACTCTCTCCCTCGGATGAGGGGCCTCGTGTTGCTCTCATTCCTGTAGACGCTCACACTCTGATAGAGCTTCAGGGGGAGATCCCTGTAGCTCTCAATCCAGTAGGAGTACATGTAGTAGAAGGCTGTCTCCGATGTTGGCCTTAGAGCAAGCCTCCTCTCGAGCTTCTCGTCTCCGGCCTCTGTCACCCAGAAAACCTCTGGCTTGAAGCCTTCAACGTGTTCCTTCTCTTTTTCAAAGTTCTCCTCCGGTATGACCAGCGGGAACAGCACGGGCTCGTGCCCTGTTTTCTCAAGCTCTTCCTCGAAAAGCCTGTAGATGGCTTTTATTATCCTCATGAGCCAGGGCCTGTGCACTACAAAGCCCTGGACATTATACCTAAGGTCTACGAGGCCGGCCTTTACTAAGACCTGTGAGTACCACTCGGAGAAGTCCTCGCTCTTCTTCACAGTTATACCTAGAGTAGACATACTACACCCCACTGTCAAAAAAGCCAAAAATATTTTTCCTACAGAGTGTCTGAAGCACGTGCATAAGCAAAACCAGCTTTACAAAAACGATTACTTCGGTTATAATGCACAAAAAAGCCCCGGCCGGGATTTGAACCCGGGACCCCCGCCTGCCTGTACCAGGACTAGGTTTACCAGAGCGGTGCTCTAACCAGCTGAGCTACCGGGGCTAAGAGTTTTTCCCGCGATGGGGTTTATCAGCTTTTCGCCTCGACGACGACTCCTTCGCTTGACACATTGCTTATGATCACCCTTGGGCTTATCTTTTCGAGCTCCTTCGCTACGGCGTTTTCGCTTCCTTTCCTGCATAGAGCTACTATAAAGCCACCTCCCCCGGCTCCTGTTAGCTTCGCTCCTAGAGCTCCGGCTCTTCTAGCAGTGTACACAAGTTGTTCGATTTCCTGGGTAGAGACCCCTATTGCTGAGAGGAGGCCGTGGTTCACGTTCATTAACACTCCAACAGCCTCCCAGTCTCCCCGCTCCATGAGTTTTGCCGCTTCTACTGCCAGTCTCCCGGCGGCATAGTAGATGGGTTCGAGGACGTTTGGGAAGGCCTCTTTCAGGGCTAGTACGCGTTTCACGAACTCACCCGTATTTCTCGCCCTGCCCGTGTCTGCTAGCACTAGGCTGACCTCGCTGAAGTCGACGTTTAGCCTCAAGAAGCCTTCACCCTTCCTGTATGCAATTGCCCCTCCAAACGTAGCGATAGTGTTGTCGATGCCACTAGGCCTGCCATGGACTATTTTCTCGGACTCAAAGGCCAGCTTGGAGATCTCCTCAGGTGATAGCTCTGCGCCGAGTACATAGGAGGTAGCGGCGATAGTTGCCACTGCGACCGATGCAGACGAACCCATCCCCGAGCCGGGAGGTATTGAGGAGTCGACCTCTATGTCTATGCCCCGCGGAGATCCAATTCTCTCCATGACGAGGTATGCTGAGTAGGCTACGGGGAATAGAGGGTCACCCTCCCCAGAGGGTGGGATCGCAAACTTCCTTGCCATGGACAAGTTCCTGCTCGATACTCTTATGACGCTGGCGTCCATCAGGCTGGCCTTCACTCTGGCGCGTAGCGAGAGGGCTACAGCTATAGCTGGCTGGTTCTCTACCACAAAGTGTTCTCCGAAGAGAATAGCTTTGCCAGGAGACGATGCAATTGCGTACACGTGAGAGAGTTACAGCCCTTACAAATAAAAACATCTTCTTGCTTGAGTTCAAGCGATCCCGATGCTTGCGAGGTGCGCTCGAAGCCTCTCTATCGACTCCACGACCTTCTCTTTGGGGTATTCGTACGCCGGTAGCCTGCCTTCGAAGTAGTCAGCGTAGGCTGCCAGGTCGAGGAGGCCGTGCCCGCTCAGGTTGAATAGTATCACTCTCTCTTCATTTTTTTCTCGCGCTTCGAGAGCCAGGTC
The DNA here is from genome assembly GCF_014876775.1 of Infirmifilum lucidum. Taxonomy (NCBI): domain Archaea; kingdom Thermoproteati; phylum Thermoproteota; class Thermoprotei; order Thermofilales; family Thermofilaceae; genus Infirmifilum; species Infirmifilum lucidum. Next base: position 598,169 of record NZ_CP062310.1, read on the forward strand.
TACCACGGCTTTTATCGCGTGTGCACTCTCCGGGGCGGGGATGAACCCCTCTGCCTGCGCGAACAAGACTGCCGCATTAAACACAGAGACTTGGTCGTACGCCACGCTATCAAATATCCCGTGCTTCTTCAACAGGCTGAGGGTGGGCGCGGCGCCGTGGTACCTCAAGCCCCCAGCGTGGATGGGGGGCGGTATGTAGTCGTGGCCAAGCGTGTACATCTTAATCAGGGGAGTTAGCCTGGCAGTATCGCCGTAGTCGTACATGTACTCTCCCTTAGTGAGGGAGGGCGCCGCTGTCGGCTCAACAGCTATGAACTTTACGTTCTTCGGCGCTTTCCTGTCGCGAACGAGCATGTAGAACGGGTAGGCCAAGCCCGCGAAGTTGCTCCCACCGCCCACGCATCCCACAACATAATCTGGGAAATCGTCTGCGAGCTTCATCTGCTCGATGGCCTCGAGGCCTATCACTGTCTGATGCATTAGCACGTGGTTAAGGACGCTACCTAGGCTGTACTTCGTGTGCTCGTGGGTTACAGCATCCTCTATCGCCTCGCTTATTGCTATCCCCAGGGATCCGGGGTTGTCTGGCTCTCTCTCGAGGATCTCTCTGCCGACCCTCGTCCTGTTGCTGGGGCTGGGAACGACTTCAGCGCCCCAAGTCTTCATCAAGATTGCGCGGTAGGGCTTCTGCTGGTAGCTGGCCTTGACCATGTAGACTGTGAGCTTGAGCCCGAAGAGGTTCGTGGCGAAAGCCAGTGCACTCCCCCACTGGCCTGCACCGGTTTCAGTTGTAAGCCTTTGAACGCCTTCCCGCAGGTTATAGTATGCCTGTGCGACTGCAGTGTTTGGTTTGTGAGAGCCGGGTGGGCTCACTCCTTCGTACTTGAAGTATATCCTGGCGGGAGTCTTGAGGACTCTCTCGAGTCGGGATGCCCTGACTAGCGGCGTGGGCCTCCAGATGGAGTAAACTTCGCGTACTTCCTCCGGTATCGTCACGAACCTATCGAGGGACACTTCCTGTCTTACGATTTCCTTGGGGAAAATTGCCTCGAGGTCTTGTGGCTTCACGGGCTCCTCGGTAGCAGGGTTGAGCGATGGAGGGAGGGGCTCGGGTAAGTCCGGCAAGATGTTGTACCACCTGGTGGGGAGCAGTGTCTCATCAATTATGTACTTTTTTACCATTTTCTGTTCACAAGTTACCACATTTATACACTGAGGTATATAAATGTTTCCTCGAGGAGTGTACGAGTAGTTATAATAGGGTCTAAGAGGGGAAATAAACTGTGGACGGCACCCTGATCGAAAGGTTTACTGCTGCTGTTAGAGGCCACGAAAAGAAACTGGATGTCATCAAAGTTCTGCTAAAGTATGGACTCAGTGTACGCGATGACGTGGTATACCTGGGGGAGAAGATAAGAGTCCCCTACAAGTCCATAGCTCTAGAGGCAGGAGTTGACAGGAGGACAGTCCTCGAGACTGCGCGCCTGATCAGTAGCGATGAATTCCTCAGGGAGTTTTTCTCCAGGCTTAGGCCGGCCGGCCCCTCACTGGTAAACGTGGCCAAGCTGTTAGGCTATAGGTGTTTAATAGTTGAAACTTTTGAGGACAAGCCAGGGATACTGGCTTGGGTTGCCAGCGCCTTGGCCGAGAAAGGCATAAACATACTACAGGTGGTGGCGGAGGATCCTACACTTTACGAAGAGCCAAAACTGTACGTTGTCGTCTCCTCCAGTGTCCCCGGGGAAGTGATCGACAAGATCCTCCAGCACCCGGCTATAAAACGCGTCTCGATAAGCTAGCTTCAACCTCTTTTACTACTTCGTCCAGAACCTTGTCCGCCACGGGCGCTGGAACGCGTAGCGACGCTGCGCGGTGATGGCCTCCGCCCGACCCGCCCCAGAGTCTTGCCACCTCTCTGAATATTTCGTCTAGGTTGACCTCCAGGTTGTCAGGGGCTCTACCTGTGATTACGACGGAGTCGTAGCCTACTCTAAATAGGACGAGAACTACCTTGCCGTCCACTTTGGCCTGGTGGGAGGCTATCCTGCCGGTGAAGCCGTAGACTCTCGTTTCCCGCAGGTCAATTACCCTGAGGGTGAGAGACTCGTATACTATTTTACTCCTGGCTTCCTCATATAATTTCCTGGCCTTCTCCTCTGCGACTTCAAATCTCTCTGCAGCCTCCTCGGGCACAAGGAGCTGGCGCTTAACCCAGTACTCGACCAGGCGGCGCTTGAACTCGTCGTCCAGGGGGTCTAGAGCTAGCGAGCCGGAAAGAATTTCGACTGCTGACGCGAGCCCGGAGTCTTGGGGCTCCTCGGTGGCATCCGCTACCTCTGCTAGTGCTATTAGCCTCTCGTAAAATCCCGGGTTTCCTGTTTCTAGCGCTATTCCCCTGAGTAGAGAGGCAGTCGCGGGCGCCGGGGAGGCCATGACTCTAATGCCCACAGCTTCGAGTACGTCTTTGTTGGATATCGTCGAGGGGTGGTGGTCAACCCAGTTGACCTCAAGCTTGCCTCTGAGCCCGAGAACCCGCTGCGAGACCTGCTCCCAGTGTTCTCTGTATAAGGCTACATCCAGTATGTACAATACGTTCGAGGCTGAAACCTCTGCACGGTTTAGGGTTACGTGGAGAGAGAAGGGTTGGGCAAAGTAGAGTTGGTACTTGAGTTGTTTCTCTTTGTACAAGTAGTGCGCTATGACTATAGCCGCTGATGCCAAGCCATCGATGTCTCCATGCGCAATTAGCGTTATACGAACCATAGAGACCCTTTTCCTCACTGAACGTGACAACGAAGAGGCTTTTGGCCTTTTTGGCCCCGGCTGAGTCAGGCCTGTGTTGGGAGAAGCCTCTTCTCGCGGAGCATTATAGCGTATTTCCCCAGGATTTCTCTAACTCTTAGCACTGGGACCCCATGGATGCGCGCGACCTCTTCTAGACTATAGCCCAAGGCCAGCCTCGCCAGGATTGCGCGGTGCTCTTGCGACTCTGGAAGGCCGTGCGCGAGGGAGAGACGGGCGACAAGAGAGGTGTCAATATTACTTGAGGATTTAAGCCCTTCGGTTTTCACTGGTGACGAGTACCTCGTGATGTTGTCGAGTGATATTATAGTGACCCAGTCTTCATCTTTTATATCGGGGTAGATTTCTCTAAGTGCGTCCAGGAGGTCTTTTCGGCTATTGAAGCCGTCTTTCTTGGCGTCCTCATCCGTGAGATCAGCGACGCGCGTGAACCTCAGGGACTTGACGCGCGCCTCGCCGTATATCTTGCCGTTACTCTCCAAGTAGACTTCACTGCGGAGTGGTTGAACTATACCCCTCCTTATCGTAGTCGACTTTTCACCGGAAAAAAGTCTCTCCAGGTAGCTAAGCCTAAAGCTCAGTACTCTTCCAAGCCTCCTCACAGCATTCTTTTCAGGCATCGCCCCTGTTATACACACAACCCAAGAACGGGATTTAAGCTCTTTGCCTGCGCGCGCCTAGCAGGCGCTCGGCCAGCATAGAGGGATCCATGGTAGAGGGGAAGGCTGTGACGTAAATCTTCAGAGGCCCCCGGAACTGGATATACCCCTCGTCGGCGAGCCGCTGTAGCGCCTCCTCTTGTTCGCGCTGGGAGAGACTCTTCATCCCGTAGTTCTCGCAGACCAGGGCAACTTGCTTGTAGACGTCCCTCATCGCGACGAAACTCTGGTTTAGCTGACGTGACGCCAGGAGAACCGCAAGTAAAACTACCTTCTCGGCTGTCCCGAGCTGGTCTACGCTATGAGAGAATAGGTATCTCTCCCGCAAGCTCTGGGCAATGGCCTTGTTCAGGTGTTCAATAGAGACTTTCCCGGCTTTCTCCGAGTCTGCAATCTGACCTGCAAGCAACAGGACGTCGAGGGCTCGCCTCAAGTCTGACTCGAAAACCGCCTCTGTGACCTCTGCAAGGTACTCTATAATGGCCCCCGACAAGGCTCCTGGGACGAATGCTTCTCCAGACCTGAACAGGAGTATGTCAACGAGCTGGTCACGAGTATAGGCGGGGTACCTGACTATCAATGCTCCTAGAGAGGATCGCTCTTCGGGAGCCAGGTGGCTAGCCCAGTCTTCCTCTCTCGAGATAAAGATCACACCACTGACATTCTCTACCCCGAACTCCGGTAGGCGCGTCAAGTTGTAGACTATCTGACCCCCATGTATGCTGCGGTAGCCCGTGAGCTGTTCTGCCTCGTCCACAGTGACCACATAAGTGCGGTTGGCGTCCCTTTGAAGGAGCGAGACAAACTTCTCGAAGAGTTCACCAGCGCTTAGATTGCGCGATGGCCTGCCACCGACCCTGGTGATTAGCTGGGAGTAGATAACCCAGGGAGAAGGTTCAGAAAGAGCCCTGAGGTTCAAGTATACGTGTGCTACACTACCGGGCGACGCCGAGCTCAGGTAGCGCAAGAGCAGGTGCGTCGACGTAGTTTTCCCGGTTCCCTTCGGCCCAATAAGCTGGACAACCTTAAAGTATGGCAAGCCTGCACGAACGTCGCTGAAAATAGATTGAAGCATAGAGAGTTGTGGTTCGCGGTGGGGGAGCCTAGCCGGTATATATTGCCTTGAGAGGGCCTTAGGATTAGTAAACACAGTCATTGAGGCTCGTATACCCATAGCCTAGGAGCAGAGGATAAAAGTTGCACTCGAAGTATGAATACTGAAACTGCACAATCTTGTTCAGAGGGTTACTCGGGCCGGAAAACAGGGAGGAAGAAGCTTCAGATCGTCGCGAGGCTGTCATCTCATCCGAGCAACTGGGACGGCGTCATCATCAGTGCCGAAACACCATGGCTGTATTTAAACTAAACTATTCTTGTTGTAGCTTTCGAACATGTTCCCACTTCCTAGCCCTGTACCAGGAAGAGAGGCGCTCGCGCTGCCGGCTCGGTCTCTGCGTTAAGTGACGACGGTACGTCCTCTCTCCACACCCTACACCGGGCAAGGCGGCCCTGAAGAGGCCCGATACGTTGGTAGCCTGCAGAGGGGTATTGCCGAGACCCCACTGTGCCAGGAGCCCATAGATTATTGCCAGACACTTATCAAAACCCATATTTACCGGAAGATAGTGGGGATCTAGATATGAATGCCAAGTTTGTGGTGGTAGCGTCTCTATCTGCCCTCGCGATAGCGCTTTACTGGTTCCCAGTACCTCTGACTCTAGGCGACTACGTGCTGGGGGGCTACCCTTGGCTGGCCCCGGAGGGGGCAAAGCAGGGGATGATTGCCTTGGGTATTATACTCTCGGCAATCTTCCTGGGCCTCACGGGGTTCATGTGGTACATAACGAGGAAACTGGAGGAAAACCCTAACGAGGAAGACACTAACACGGTGGAGGAGATAGCTGGAGGGGTACAGTGGTAGATGAAGATTTGGGTCGAAGCTTTAACGCCTAAACAGGTGCTCCTTTTCTCCTATCTCCAGGGCGAGTTGAAAGGCGGTGAAGTTTTTCTAACTACACGGGATTACGACTTCAATGTAGAGCTCGCATCGCGTCTCTGGAAGAAGTACTATGTCGTCGGCCAATACGGCGGCGTGGAGCCGCACAAGAAATTCTTCGAGAGCATAAACCGCCAGAAAGTACTGACAAAGATAGTCCTGTCTGAAAAGCCAGACCTCCACATAACATTCGTCTCTCCTGACTCGACCCGTGTAGCCTTTGCGCTCAGAGTGAAGACTATAACGTCGAGCGATTCTCCTCACTCAGACGCTGTTTCGAGACTCACAATCCCCCTGTCGAGAAAGTTCATAACCCCGGTCTTCCTCTCGAAGCACTTCGAACATTACAAAGACCTGACGGAGATAATAACGTTCAACGGGCTATTCGAGCTTGCCTGGGTTCTCCGGGAGAAGCCGGATAAGAGGGTGCCTCTCGAGCTTGGCCTCGAACCATTCAGCTATGTGCTCGTAAGGCCCGGAGAGCAGAAGGCATACTACTACCCGGATCCTAGAGAGGCCACCAGCATGCCACTAAGAATAATCAGACAGGTACTCGAGCACACGAGCTTCGACGTCGTCGTGTATCCCCGCTACCCGAATCAGGCGAGGTTTTTCGGCAAAGCACTGTCTAGGTGGAGTACTAGGGTTAAAATCCTTGAAAAACCCACGCATTTCGTGAGCCTAGAGTTCTACGCAAGGCTCGTCGTTAGCGGTGGAGGGACAATGGCGACTGAGGCAGCTCTCCTTGGAACCCCTTCAGTATCAACATACCCAGGCGAGCTGGAAGTCCATGAGTATTTAAGGAAGCAAGGCTTCCCGCTGTTCAAGGCCCCTGTAAACCCCAGGGTCATAGGCCGCATAATGTCAAGAGAAAACAGCGAGGGAGACAGGCAGGTCTACCTGAAGAGAGCACAGTCACTGATGGAGGATCCCATTAAGGTCTACTCAAGAGAAATACAGAGGCTTCTAGACGAAAGCTTTAAGTATTGAGTCTGTAGAAGCACAATTCGCGGTGGAAAGAATGGAGTATGTATATGCGAGCTTGATACTCTACCATGCAGGGCGTGAAATAACAGAGGAGAATGTGAGAAAGATACTCGAGGCTGCAGGCATACAGGTCGACGAAGTGAGGCTTAAAGCACTAGTAGCCTCTCTCAAAGAAGTCAATATAGGAGAAGCCATCAAGACAGCCGCAATACCTGTGGCAGCCGCTCCGGCTACAGCCGCGTCCACGAGCGCTCCCGCACCAGCCACAGAGGGCAAGAAAGAGGAAGAGAAGAAAGAGGAAAAGAAAGAGGAGGCGCCTGAAGAGAGCATTGAGGAGGGTCTCTCGAGTCTCTTCGGGTTCTAGGAAGGGAGCATTTTTGCCAGGTCTTTTACCATACGTTGACACCCTACGTACACTGGCTGTTCTACTGACACTGGCAGCTGCAGGATACTCTGACTATAGGCGTAGAGAAGTCGACGACAAAGTGTGGATTACCGGTTTCTCGGTGGCTACCCCCCTCCTCCTGGCCCGCCTGAATACTGTTAACCTGGAGCTCTACACTGTGTCGCTGCTCTTGACGGCCTCTATATCCCTCCTCGTGTGGAAGCTCAAACTCATGGGAGATGCTGACGCGATAGCCCTATTCTTCATAGGCTCTTTAGAGCCCCCCTCTACCAGGAACTTCTTGACACTTGTCCCTCTTGCATCAATCGTTACAATCGCGGGCCTAGCTTCGCTGGTATATGTTATCTACAACGTAGCCGTGAATATCGCAAGGAAGCCTCGCTTCGACAGCAATGCGTCGCTCCTGGAAAAGATACTAGCGTACACGACAATGCGTTTCGTCACTCCAGAAGAGTACTACTCCAAGAGCTACATGTACATACTACCGGGCGATGCAGGAGCTGGTGTACCGACCCCTGAGCCCGGAGAAAAACAGAGCCTGGCGCATGAAGGGTTCTGGGTGACGGTGGGGCTCCCATATGTAACCCTACTCTTTATAGGCTACCTCTTCTACCTGGCTATAGCTAGGCCTCTACCTCTCTAGTAAAATGCACTACGCAGGGAATTAGGTATTCCTGGAGATTGACCTTCCCCCGATTCCCGGAAGCCTGTTTTGAAGCGTGTCATACCACGGATTGAGAGCCGACAGGTGCGAGGCCCGAGGCACGGACAACAAGTATAATTACCCAGGAGGACTTACCCGCTATGTGCACACTCTGGAAGAAAGCGCAGCGAGCTTTGCAACAGGTGTTGCGCTAGGCATTCTTCTAGGGGTAATCGCTTACAAGTATAGATACCTTGACGGCAGGGCAACTGTTGTCAGCGTAGTGTTTTCAGGCCTATACTTCATGGGTGGAGTCGGCCTCTACATGGCATCCCTTACGTTCTTCTTCTCCTCCTCGGCTGTAACACGTCTAGCATATTCCTCGAAGAAAATCAAGGGCTCAGCTGAGAGAGAGGAAGGCAGGTCTGCCAGCCAGGTAATAGGTGCTGGCTCAATCGCAGCTATCCTGGCGGCCATGTACGGTATTCTGCCGGACTACCGCGGTAGACTACTACTACCAGCTCTAGCCGCGCTAGCCGCTTCCAACGCAGATACTTGGGCCGCTGAGATAGGCGCACTTTATCCTGGGAAGCCTAGGCTCATAACCCGGTTGAAGGTTAAAGTCGAGCCAGGAACATCTGGAGGCGTAACACCACTGGGTAGCCTCGGGGCACTCGTAGGATCCTCACTGATAGGCTTAATAGTACTAGTGGAGAACTCCCTGGGGCTCCTCCACACAAGCCAAGTCGTAGTACCCTATATTGTAGTACTCGGTTGGCTCGGAGAAGTTCTTGACAGCCTTATCGGAGCGAGCTTACAGGTTAAGTACTTCTGTTCCCGCTGCCAGACTCTTACTGACAAGCCTGTCCACCTCTGCGGCGAGAAGACGATGAAGATTGGTGGGCTAGATTGGGTTTCAAACGAGACGACAAATCTACTCGCAACCGGGATTACCGCTCTACTAGGATTAGTGCTAAGTCACTTTATTATAGCAGGGTAACGTATCTCATACACAATGAGAGTGCAGGCGCACGTAGCTATCCTTTGCCTCGCACTTGCCCTCCTAGCATCTCCCCTCTTAACCCCCCAGCCAACCGACACTCTCGTGGTGGAGATAAGCGGCAACATTGACGAGGGCAAAGTATACCTCCTCAGAAAGGCTCTGCAGGAGTCTCTGGCAGGAGCAGTAATCCTCATAGTGGACAGCTACGGCGGCTATGTCAAGTCCATGGACGAGATGATCGCCCTCATCAAGTCATGCAAGTGCAAGGTCATCGCATGGGTGCCTCCAGGCGCTAAGGCCGTCTCCGCTGCTACGGGAATTGCCCTGGCGTCTAACAAGCTCTACCTGGGCGAGGGGGCAGTCATAGGAGCTTGCAAGCCAGTTCCCACCAATGAGAAAATAGAGTCGTATATGGTCTCTAGGCTGGAGAGCCTCCTAGAAGGTAAGGGAGTGAGGGGCGCGGCAGACATAGCCCGCAAACTCGTTGCCGAGAGTAAGACCTTAACCGTTAGCGAGGCTATATCGCTGGGCATTGCCGACGGCAGGGCAAACTCTCTTGCTGATGTGTTGAGGCTGGAGGGGCTAGAGGGCACGCTGCTCACCTATGTAAGGCCAGATGCTGTCAGCGACCTTCTATCGTTTATCACAGATCCAGGCGTTGCCATCCTTTTCATGATTCTGGGGGTTCTCCTACTCGCCCTAGAAATACACGTAACAGGGTTCCAGGGGTGGGGGGTTGCGGGCGCAGTACTGATACTCCTCGCCCTCTACACGTTCGGCATCATCGGTATAAACCTGCTGACACTCATACTTGTTGCCACTGGAGCCGCGCTGATCCTACTGGAGCTCTTTAAACCCGGTATCCAGGTCTTCGGTCTGGCAGGCACGGCTCTCGTAGTTCTCGCTATAATCCTCGAGTACTACACACAGCCCTACTTTTCGCCTTCATCATTAACAGTAGCAGCGCTACTCATCCTCGGGGCACTAGTCGCATTCATAGGCTTTATAATCTTCAAAGCCTCCGAGACTCTAAAAATAAAGACCCCCAGTCTGGAGGAAAAACTAATTGGTAAAATCGGAACAGCAAAGACCGAGATACGGCCTGGCAAGAGAGGGGTAGTAGTTGTGGAGAGCGAGGAGTGGACTGCCGAGAGTGACGAGGAAATCCACGAGGGCGAAAAGATAGTTGTTATAGGAGTTTACGGGCTCATACTAAGAGTCAGACGGGCCGGTTCGTCCCCGGCCTGAACAAAGAAATCTACCCACTCGACACGCCTCTCTCTAAAGCAGTGTAACCCAATGTTGGGAAGTTTTTCACTCGAAGAATCCCAGGGGCTCCGAGGAGAGTTCAAGCATGGGGATAGAGTTAATTAGGTCGCGTGTACCAGTTACAATCGGTTGGAGAAAATGGATCCTCTCACAATCTTTCTTGCATTCATAGCTCTCGTAATACTCGTAAGCATAATCGCAACGAGTATTAGAATAGTCCCAGAGTACCAGCGGATAGTAGTCTTGCGCCTAGGAAGAGTTGTGAAAGTAGCAGGTCCAGGCATAGTACTGCTGATACCCCTCATCGACAAGGGGGTAACTGTAGACCTGAGAGAACAGTACATAGAGGTGACCAAGCAGACCTGTATAACCAAGGACAACGCGCCCGTCGACATTGACTTCCTGATATACTTCAGGGTGGTAGACCCCAAGAAGAGCGTAGTAGAAGTATCCGACTTCAGGGGGGCGGCAATCGGGATAGCAACGACGACGCTTAGAGCCGTAGTGGGAGACATCGACCTAGACCAGGTTCTCGCGAAGCGCGAGTACATAAACGAGGTTCTCAGGGAGAAACTAGACGAGGTCACGGCTAGGTGGGGTGTCAAGGTCACGGCAGTAGAAATTAGAGAAATTATCCCGCCAAGAGAGGTACAGGAGGCCATGATCAAGCAGATGAGCGCCGAGAGGAACAGGAGGGCTATGGTTACAGAGGCTGAGGGCAAGCGCGAGGCCGCCGTTAGAGTGGCCCAAGGCGAGAAGGAGGCCCTGATACTTAAGGCCGAGGGGGAGAAGCAGGCGGCGATACTGAGGGCCGAGGGCCAAGCGCTCGCCCTGAGGTATGTAGACGAGGAGGCCAGGAAGCTTGACCCGAAGACCGTGCTGCTTCAGTACCTCGCAGCTCTGCAGTCAGTAGCATCAGCACCTTCCACAAAGATCGTATTACCGATGGAGGTTTTCAGGCTACTTAGCCCACTAAAGGAGTACCTTGAAGAGTACTCACGGGAAAAGGGGTAAGTAAAGTTACTCTTCTTTTACGATCTTACCAATAACTTCTCCCTCTACTCTTACACCCCCTCTAACCTTCACCTTCTCCGCGTGCAGGGTACCTCTAATAATGACATTTTCTAGAATAACCTCCCGAGCGTGAATCTCCCGAGCATCCAACGCTGGAAGAGTTTTCCGTAATATAAGCCTGAGCAACATAGGCAGCGTGTAGCCCTTCACTTTAAGTAGATCAGCTTCTATCGCCTCAGCCTTAGAGTCTCCAGACAGTATAAATGTAACTTCTCGTCCAGACACCCTCCCCAGCGTCTTGAAGGCTCCATTTACCACTATACGCTTAGAGTTTATTTCGGACGCTATCAGGGAGCCAGAAAACTCTACGTCCTCTGCTTCTATAATGCCTTCGACTCTCATAGCACCAGCCGCGTGTAGAAGTACAGCTTTAAGCGAACCTTGAACCTTCATAGCCCCGGAAACTCTAACCTCCCTGGCTGTAATACTGCCATTGAAAGTAGCCGACCCAGAGATTTTAATAAAATCAGCTTCGACATCGCCCTCGACTCTCCCTGCGCCGCTCACAATTACTTCGCGGTAACACCCACCACTCGCTACTCCCGCACCCCTGATTTTCAGCGACCCAGCCCTCCTTGAAGACTTCAACGCTGACTCGTAGGCATCCAATAGGTAGCCCATCTATGAGACACCTGCCTGCTTGAAAATAGCCTTTATCTCCTCTAGTAATGCCTTAACCTCTTTAAGCCTCTTCAATACCATCTCTTCAACTTCCTCATCGCTAAGCTCAACATACTTCAGCTTCCTCTCACTCAAACCCCCATCCCCTCCTTTAGGATGTCCCTTATCTCTTCTAGTTGCTTCTTTATCTCGTCAAGCTCCTCAAGCATAGCTCTCTGCCTTGCACGATAAATAGCCAACTTCTCCTCCACTTCTCTAATTTTCAAGGCGTATACCTTCTTGTCATGATTCTCACTCTCTGCAAGCGGTACCACTACAGTAAATACTAGGGCAAAGAAGCCGAGCGTAGCCCCCGCAACTATGCTGACAACAACGATAATGCCTCCAAATAAGGGGTCAAGGGTCTTCGCCGAAACGCCCTCTATAACTTTAAGAGGTACATAAAGTGCTAGCAAGGCAACGAGGAGCAACGATAGAGCTGGTGCTAAAACACTGCTAGCCTTCAAGCTCCTCACCCATTTTCTTCAGAGTTTCCGGCGAGACCTCAACTCTGAAGTCTGCAAGACTGTAAACCTTCTTAGGTCTCGGGCCCGGGATCACCTCACTCCTCACCAGGCCAGCCTTCTCGAGGGCAGTAACGTGCAGGTGTGTCAGAGGGTAGGAGAGCCCCAGAATCTTCGACAATTCGTACGCATACCTAGGCCTCACGGCAATTAGCGCTAGCATCTTGAGGCGTACCGGGTTCGCTAGCACTTGTAACACCTCTGCGAGCTCTTCGACCCGGCTCTCCTTTTCCATGCCATCAATTCTATAATAAGTAACTTATATATAAATATAGCTTTACATAAGGGGGTCTTCTCTCAGGCCAAGTGTTTCCAGAACAGATCGGTGGTCTGCACCCCCGTGAATCACCTCCATTAGAGCTCTTACTACGAGCCCTGGAGACTTGTGCTGGAATATATTCCTCCCTATGGCGGCGCCCGCCGCGCCCGACCTCACAGCCTTCTCGACTTTCTCTAGAACCTCGGTCAGGGGGGCCTTTGACGCGCCCAGGACAACGACTGGTGCAGGGACTTTACGCGCAACCTCTGAAAACTCTTCTACGTATACGGTCTTGACTATATCTGCCCCCAACTCTGCCGCTATTCTCGCGCCATAAGCAACGACACTGGAGTCCAATGACGTGAAGCCAGGGGGTTTGGGCACAACTTCGGCCATGACGGGCACGCCGAGGAATTCGGCTTCTTCCACGACGCGGGCTAGCTTCTCCCACAGCGTAGACTCGTTCCTGGAACCAGGGTAGACCATGACGCTGACGGCGTCCGCTCCCACTCTCACTGCGCGCTCGACGCTCGAGATGAGCCTGTCGTCTGTCTCGTCAACACTCCGCACGGTTCCTGTGCCGTCAATACGAGCCACGATAAACGTGTCCGAGAGGATCTCCCAGTAGCGTTCTATCATGGCTGGAGTCATCATGACGGCGTCCGGCGAGCCCTCGAGCACTCTCTCGAGTGTTACACGCATGTCCTCTATGCCTGCAATCGGCCCGTGCCTCCTGCCGTGGTCGAGTGCCACGATTAAAGCCCTCCCGTCCCTGAAGAGCTTCTTCAACCTCAGCTTCTTGCCGGAGCTCAAGGCTCCCACTCTACTCTGACCTTCTCGCCGCTCTTGACGCGTTTCAAGCGCTCCAAATCTCCTACAATTCTACCAAACACGTTGACGGGGCTCGCAGGCCTTATCTCGCCGGGCTTGCTCACGGGCGTGGGCCCGAAGAAGAGGCATATAGCATTGCCTGGGGGCCAGTAGGCAACGTCGCCCCTGTCGACAACCTCAGAGCCCACTTCTTGGCCTACCTTCACCGGTGTGGAGAAGTATATTTCCTCGCCCCACAGGTTCACCCTGCTCTCGAAGGGGGTAGCCCTGATTATCGCGTCCACTGTCCTCTGGTTCCGCCCCGTGAGCTCCACTTCGACGGCGCCTATGCTCTCGGGGAAGATTATCTTAAGCCTACCCACTATTGCACCACCCTAGCAAACGCCGTGTAGAGCACACCCTTAGCCGACTCCACGACTTCTCTCCAAAACTGTCCCTCCTCGGGCTTGACCTCGAATCCCACAGCACCGGAGTACTCGATCTCCGCCAGTACTTTAAGGAGGTCTGACACATCTTCAACGCCGTTCACTGCACCGGGCCTGTAGAAGCCCGGGTGCCAGTCTACTAGCTTGCCGTCTGGCAGTTTCTTGGCGCAACCGATGTGGATGTGCGAGAGAAGGCCTTTCGCGAGCTTGAGGTCTGCCGGCTTTTCACCCAGCATAGGGGCGTGGCTGAGATCCCACAGTAGCCCTACGTTTTCGAAGCTCTGCCTTACCTCACTAACAACTTCGACTGCTTCTCTAATGGGCCCTATGAGTTGTCTTTTGTCCCAGTCCCTGTCGAAGGTCTCTAAGATAACCTCAACGCCGAGCTTAGAGCCCAGGCCGGCCAGCTCCCTGAGGCTCTTAACTAGAGAGTCCTTCGCAGCCTCGCGGTTCCCGGATCCAGGGTCAGCCCCACTGGAGAACGCGACTCTCCTAACCCCTCTCGACGCGGCCGTCTTTATCGCCTGGGAGAGGGCTTCTACGGCCCTCCGCCTCTCGTCTTCATTGACTGATGAAGGGTTAAACCCCTGGGCGAGGGTCATGGGCTGGAGCCCCGCAGCGACTTCAAGCCCGCTACTCTTGAGAAGGGGCTCTACGGATCGCCAGGCTTCGTCACCCAGGAGGTTCAGCTCCACCACGTCGAAGAAGGGGTCTTTGGCCAGCACCTCTACGGTCTCTCTGGCCGCTTGGGCATCATCCTTTATCAGGAGCGGGTTAGCCATAAAGGCTACAATGCTAATCCTCCATGGAAAAGGTACAAGGTGAATGCTCTTCCCCGTCCTGATAGAAACTGCAAGCATATAGCATGTTGATGCCCGCTACGAATAAAAGTTTTGCTTAGTATCGGGGATTGTGTTCGAAATACTCGCAGAGATATACATCCCCATAGCAATCGGTTTACTATTAGGAGCCTACTTGAAGCCGGGCGAGAGGGAGCTAGCGTTTTTCTCCAGGGTTGTGCTCTACGTCTTCCTGCCGGCGCTCCTCTTCCTTTCCACGTACAACAGGCTACTGAAGGTCTCAGAGCCGCGGCTCTTAAACCTCTCCGCCTTGAGCGCTCTGGGCGTACTCCTAACATTCGCGTTGACGAGGTCACTCCGCGAAGACAGGGAGATCGTCCTCACGTCCATGTACGCCAATGCAGGCTATGTACCGGTAGGGATTGCACACGCGCTCTGGGGGGAGGAGGGCGTCTCTAGCGTTGGCTTCTATATACTGGGGAATAACTCGCTATCGAACTCCATCGCGCCACTACTCTCCGGGAGGGGGAGGACTGCCCTCTCCCTAGTCAGGAGGATCCTGCTATTCCCCCCTGTTACAGCTGTAATCCTAGGCGCGTCCTCCGGCATAGCTAGACTACCCCTGCCCGATCCCGTCCTCCCAACTCTAAAATCGCTCTCCGATGCAGCTGCAACCGTTGCCCTGTTGCAACTAGGATTGGAGTTCGGACAACGCCCCGGGTTTGACGTGGAGGGGTTAAGGGCTTACTTGTACCGCTTAGCAATCGTGATTCCGCTCACTGTACTCTTCGTTAAGACAGGCCTTCTCGGCGGCGTAGACAGGGGGGTGGCTATACTAGAGAGCGTGATGCCCAGCGCTGTATCGTGCGTGCCGATATCGAGGGAGCTGGGCTTCGACTCGGGCCGCGTCGCCAGGATAGTCTTCACCTCTACGCTCGTCTCAACCCTAGTGGCGCTCCCCGCTGTGCTCTTCCTCCTGAAACCGTAACCGCGCTACGTTTAGTTTATTTACAGGTACAACGAAAGAGGCTTCGTAATGAGATGATTAGGTCTCTGGTACTGGTACTGGTCTCGGCCCTGCTCTTGACGGCTTCCCTGCTCACTGTACTCCAGGGGGCAAGGCAGAGCGTAGCTCTAGAAAAAGTGAAGCTCAATGAAACTACTCCTCATGTCCTCTCGACCAATAAGAAGCCTGCGAATGCTACGGCACCGAGGTACACGTCCAGGCCCCTCTATGAGGACGTGGGTATAGTGCTTCTCCCGGCACTACTGTGCGCGGGTATAGGTGCCCTCTACTTCTCAACAGTCCTAGTAAGAGTCAAGTCCGGGAGGGGTAGCCTTGAGAGAAGCGCCCTAATGGTAAATCTCGCCGAGACAGCTTCTGCGCTGAGTCTAACCTTCTCATCTCTCTCTGCCGCCTACAGCGTTCTATACAGGAACCCCCTAGTGTCCATACTTTCCGTAGCAGCAGTAATCGTATCGGCGTATTTCTACAGGGAGAGCAGACGCGCAAGAAGAACAATACTGGCCCTCCTAGGCTGAGGGCTTCTAGGACAGTTCCTCGTTGGCCAGGACAGCTACCCTGAATTGTTCACCCCTAACAACATAACCTCTTAGGAAGACTTCGCAGTTCGAGGACATGCCTATGTTCCCTCGCGGATCGAGCGCTATGAGGCCTATAGTGTTCCTCTCCGAGAACAGCCTTGTAACCTCGTCGACAACTTCCCGAACTGCCTGAACAACGTCTAGGCCTGACTCGACTTTAAAGGCTACGCGCGCCGCCGCGAGGTACCTCGCTATTATCTCACCTATACCCGTCGCAGAGACGGCGACAACGCCGTTCTCGGCGTAGACACCAGCGCCCGGGAGCGGCGTGTCACCTACACGGCCAGGGAACTTGAGCCACAGGCCACCTGTGCTCGTGGCAGCGGCCAGGTTGCCCTCCCTGTCGAGAGCCACGGCCCCGACAGTGTCCGAGAAGAAGAGCCTGGCGATCTCGAAGTTCTTACGCCAGAGGTCGTAGCTCGAACTCTTGAGCTTCTCAGAGAGCTCAAGGTACCGCTCCCTCAACTTCTCGGGTGGTGGCGGCTTCACTTCAAAGCCTAGAATCTCGGCGAGCCTGTCGGCGCCGCTGCCGACTAGGAGTACGTGGTCTGTGCGCTCCATAACCTTCCTGGCTAGAGAGACAGCGTTCCACGTGTACTTCACCGACGCAACGGCTCCAAAGCTCAAGTCCCGCCCAAACATTATGCTCGCGTCTAGCTCCTGCTCCCCTAGTAGGTTCAGGGCGGCGCCCTTTCCGGCGTTGAAAACTCCTGAGTCCTCCATGGTCTTAACGGCCTCTTCGACAGCGTCCAGCGCGTTGCCAGATGCCAGTGCTCTCTCGCCGTTAGACAGTGCTGTGCGTAAGGCCTCCTCAAGTTTATCGCGCTCCTCGAGGATAGAGGGCCTGAACCTCCCGGCTCCGCCGTGAATGACGAGTACTTCCCTCGTCACAGCAGGGAAATGAGTGGCCACAGAAATATTTTTTTACCATGAGCTGTGCGTTGAAATTCTGGTGCAACGATGTACCCTGTCGGAGGCCAGCCTGCACTACCCCTGCAGTTCCAACTAGGCCCCACTGAGATCCTGCTCCTCATAATTATCGCGCTGATACTGTTCGGCCCAAAGAAGCTCCCCGAGCTCGCGAAGGCTGCGGGCGAAGCTGTCAGGATCTT
Organism: Infirmifilum lucidum; assembly: GCF_014876775.1. NCBI lineage: Archaea > Thermoproteati > Thermoproteota > Thermoprotei > Thermofilales > Thermofilaceae > Infirmifilum > Infirmifilum lucidum. The sequence goes on from NZ_CP062310.1 coordinate 615,224, forward strand.
CCGGGAGGAGAGCCAGAAGATTACTTCGTCCGTGGAGGAAGCGGCGGCTCCAAAGACGGCGGCGTCCACTATCTCTGACGAGGATCTTAAGAAGCTTGCCGAGAAGCTGGGTGTTAAGACAGAGGGCAAGTCCAGGGAGGAGCTCGTAGAGGAGGTCATAAAGAGGGCAAAGGAGAAGGGGCTCATCTAGGGTATTTTAAACAATATCTACATTTTGTCTGCTAGCTACTCCATAGTAGAGCTGTCATGGAGCTCTTGCTGCGAAAAAAGTCCAAAAAGCTCCTGCTGGACTATCTAGCCCAGTCGAGCCAGAGAGTTGGAGAGGAGATAGCGAGGGTGGAGCAACTCTACGAGGCCCTCGTGAAAAAGGGCGAGTCCAATGCCTTCCTAAAGGTGCTTGTCGACAAATTATCTTCAAGTATAGCCATCCCTGACCCTCCACTCCCGCCAGACTCTGAGAACCTGCCCCAGAAGCTCGAGGAATACGAGAAAGACCTTAAAGCCCTCGAAGAGACGCTTAGACAGACGCTCAACTTCCTCGAGAGAGTTGAGAAAATCATACCCGAGGCCGAGAAAGCCGCAGAGAGTGTTGATAGTTACATCAAGATCATAAGTCCACTGAACCCATCAATGGCCTCCGAGGCGGCTAAGAGTGTTGCTAGAGTGAGGAGGCTCCAGGAGGCGTTAATGAGATACCCCAGGCTACCTCTACTCGCCGACCTCGAAAAGGGGGTAGAAGATTTAGACAGAGTTGAAAAGGCGCTGAGGTCTGAGTACGAGAAAGCACTGGGTTTTATTCTCCGAGAGCTCACGGCGACCCGTGAGATCACGAGAAGAGCTCTCGCAGTTGCTGTGTTACAAGAGAAAAGTCAGCTCGAGAGGGACATGGAAGACTTGAACAAGATGGAACAAGAACTAGTTGAACTGAAGGCAAAGCCCCAACCTATTGACACGCAGAGGTTCTACTCAGAGCTAGGGAGAATAAAGACCCGCGCAGGCGAAATACTGCAGAGGAGCCTTGCACACGGCGAGGCAAGAGTCTTCGAGGCTTTATTGTGGCTTGCCGCTTCAAGCGAAAGCAAAGTCATGGAGTTCTCTGACCTGGTAGACACGATAAGTAGGAGGGGCGGGGTCAGCACCAGCGAGACTCTATCAGCCCTCTACAAGCTCTCGAAGAGCGGTGCAGTGAAAGTAGTCGCGCGTGTACTCGGGTGATACTCTAGGGGTTAACCACAACATACTCGGTAGCGGCTAGCACGCGTAGCCTCTCCACCCCCCTTATGCTCTTAATGTAGTTGGCGACGGCTTCTGGGACGAGGCTCTCCCACTCTCCCCCCTCCGAGATGAGTCTCCGGATAATTCTACCCTGCAGTTTTTCTCTATCGAGCAAGGGGGGCTTCAAGACCTCGTAGCCCTTAGCCCGGGCGAGCAGCTCTACAAATGGGTTGCCCGTGCACACAGCCTCGAACCTGGGGACGCGTTTTTCAATGTAGTCGAGCCACAAGGAGTTGTCTGGTATATTATCGAGAGGTACCACGTAGAGACGATCCCACACGTCCCGCAGCGCGTAGCGAAGCATGGTTATGCGCTCTCCGGCAGTAAATGGATTCTCTAGAGTGTAGCTGTACTGCGCTGCAGTGACCAGGACTATCACTTCCTCGCTTACTCCGAGCAACCAGCGTATCGCTGCCACATGGCCGTTGTGCACTGGTTGAAAGCGGCCGGGGAATAGGGTCCTGCTGAACACAACGATTTATTATGCCGCTAAGCCTAATAAGGGTGTGGTCTTCGTAGCCGGCGTAGACGAGGCTGGCAGAGGGCCTCTAATAGGGCCGATGGTCGTTGCGATAGCCTGCGCGGGCGAGGCGAAGTTGAGGAGGTTAGAGGGGTTAGGTGTTAGGGACTCTAAGCTTTTGACGCCGGCTCGTAGGGAGAGGTTGCGGCGTGTCCTGGAGCAACTCCTCGACTACTTTGCCGTGCGGGTAGTCCAGCCAGAGGAAGTTGACAGGGCAGTTCAGGGCCTGAGCTTCGGGAACTTGAACGAGCTCGAGCTATCACTCATGGCCGAGCTGATACAGCAGGCCCTGGAGAGAGTTAGCGTAGAAAAAGTGTACGTCGATTCTCCTGACCCTCTACCAGAGAGGTTTGGCAGGAGACTATCACAAAGGGTCGGGACTAGGGTTGAGGTAGTGGCCGAGAGCCACGCAGACAGCAAGTACGTCATAGTTTCCGCTGCATCGATAATAGCTAAGACTGAGCGTGACCGGATAATAAGAGAACTCAAGAGCACGTACGGCGACTTCGGCTCTGGGTACCCCTCAGACCCCAAAACACGCGAGTTCGTCAAGAGGTGGATCGAGAGGGAGGGTTCTCTACCCCCTATAGTCCGGAAGTCGTGGAGCACTCTGGAGAGGCTCTAGTAATGTTTTTTAACAAGGCGGGGAAGTGGGGTTGATGGACGAGAAGGGGTTTTACGCGCATCCTACCGCAGTAGTGGAGGACGGTGCTGTCATCGGAGAGGGTACGCGTATCTGGCACTTTGCGCACGTTAGGTCTGGAGCCCGCGTAGGGAAGAACTGCAACGTTGGGAAGGATGTCTACATCGACTCTGGAGCCATTATCGGGGACAGGGTGAAGATACAGAATGGAGTTTCTGTCTACAGGGGTGTGATTATTGAAGACGATGTCTTCGTCGGCCCCTACGCTGTCTTCACGAACGACAAGTACCCGCGCGCGTTCTCCACAGACTGGCAGGTAGTCCCCACAGTCGTGAAGAAGGGGGCGAGCATTGGGGCCAACGCGACTATAGTGTGCGGAGTGACTATAGGCGAGTACGCAATGGTTGCCGCAGGTAGCGTCGTTACCAAGGATGTGCCGCCCCACGGCCTCGTTGTTGGGAACCCGGCTCGTCTGGTAGGCTTTGTGTGCTACTGCGGCAGGCCCCTGAAGGACAGAGCTGGAGAGACCGAGGACAGTGTTCTCTTCAGGTGCTCTCACTGTGGCAAGCAAGTGGCTATAAAAAAGGAGCATCTGAGAGCCCTGGAGAAGTAGCAGTCATTCCTAGCAGTGACCGCAGGAGCTGGGTTGAATTCCGGCCAGAAGTAGCCCCGTGGGAAAACGGCTTGCACAGGGCACGTATGAAGGCTGGACACGGTGGACTTAAGGAAGAGATCTGGTGGCTGGGTATAGGGGGTCACTTCAAAACGCTCGAAAAACAATAAGCGAAGGCTTTTCTAGAGGTGGGCTCCCGCAGAATAACTCTGTGTAGTAACCATTCTTTATCTCTCTGTAAAACGAGTTTCACAGGTATGGATGAGGAGTTTATCCTCGCCGTAGACATCGGTACGACGACAGTGAAGTCCGCCATTTTCAACACGGACGGGAGGATCCTTGCACTCGAAGGACAGGAATACCCCACCTACTACCCACGCCCTGGATGGGCAGAGCAGGATCCCGAGGATTGGTGGAACACTACCGTCCAGGTTGTCAGGAGTGTCCTTAGGAAGTCGAGGGCCGAGCCAGGTCAAATTCTAGGCATATGCATAAGTAGCCAGAGAGAGACAATGGCGTTCCTGGATTCCGAGGGACGTAGCCTGGGGCGTGTACCGATATGGATGGACAGGAGGAGCACCCCGCAGGCTGAAGGAATAAAGGAGAAAATCGGCCTACAGGAGATATATAGGAGAACTGGGCTCGTCGCAGACGCAACGTTTACTGCGACGAAGCTTTTATGGTTCAAAGAGAATCAGCCAGAACTCTTGAAGAGGGCAAGGGTGGGGCTACAACCGAAAGACTACGTAATATTCAAGCTAACGAATAGGGCCGTGACCGACCACAGCGTCGCCTCCCGCACCATGCTCTTCAACATTAACACCAGGAGCTGGGACTACGAGTTAATAAGCGAGCTCGGGCTAGAGGATTATGCCGGCATCCTGCCAGAGTCTCTCCCGAGCTGGGAAGTCGCCGGAGAAGTAACACCTGAAGCCTCCTCGACTACAGGCCTGAAAGCTGGGACACCAGTGTTAGCCGGCACCGGCGACAGGACAGCAGAGATACTGGGTGCTGGCATACTCTCATCCGAGCGCGTCGAGGAGTCCACCGGAACTGGATCCACTACAGCTACACTGCTGAGTGAGCCCCTACTTGACCCTAAGATGAGATTCTCCGTCGGGGTTGGGCCTATCCCGAACACCTGGGCCCTAGAGGCGGGAATGTCTACAGCAGGCGCCATCCTGCGCTGGTTCAGGGATCAGCTTGCTGAAAGCGTCAACCTCCTAGCCTCCTCGACGAAGCGTAGAGCATACGAGTACCTTGACATGGAGGCTGAATACGTCCCGCCGGGCTCCAATGGGTTGATAGTCCTGCCCTTCTTCTCGGGTGCGAGGAGTCCAAGGTGGAACCCCTACGCTAGGGGGGTTGTCTTTGGGCTAACAGTGTTCCACACGCGAGCCCACATCTTCAGAGCCCTGATGGAGGGGGTCGCGTACGAGATCAGAAAGATACTGGAGGTGATTGGCGAAGTCGGCATAAGGCCCTCTGAGCTTGTATTGATTGGTGGTGGAGCAAAGTCGCCGACATGGGCTAGGATTAAGGCGAACGTCACAGGCGTGGAGGTTGTGCTCCCAGGGTTGCTCGACGCAGCTCTAGGTGGTGATGCGGTGTTAGTGGCTGTTTCGAGCGGAGCTGTCAGCGAGTACAGCGAGGCGGTAAAGGTGTTCTTCAGAGAGAGGGCCAGGATAAAACCCGAAAAGAGACTCGTCGAGGTATACAACCGGTATTACTCGCTCTACGAGAGACTAGCCGAGACCTTAAATGAGTATTTCAAGGAGGTCTCCCAGATATCAGACGTCCCCACGACAGCGCCAGCCTGGGACATCGACAGGCTCGTCCACCTCTTATTCAAACTTGAGTCATAGGCGCCCGATGTACTCCTTGAGCCAGAGAACCACTCTCTCGTAACTCTCCCTACCCCTCTGCGTCAACTCCACGTACTCGCCGTCCCTGTCCTCTACAACCCTCACTAGTTTTTTCTCCTCAAGCCACTCCAGGTACCTCATAAAGGCTGGGTAGTTAAGCCTGCTTGCCATTTGGAGGTGTGTCTTCCTCATTCTACCCTCATTGTATAGCGCGTCGAGTATTCGGGCCAAGACTATGATATCTAAGCGCATTACACGACTACAGAAAAGTAAGCGCGAGGGGTAAAATAACTTTAGATTCTGGAGTTACCTATAGCACTCTTTATCTCATCTATAGCTGTCGGATCCTCTATGGTCGTAAGGTCACCTAGTTCTTGTTCCCCCTTGACTATTGCTTTTATGACCCTTCTCATAATCTTGCCGCTCCGCGTCTTTGGAAGCTTCTTCACGAAGAAGATGTTAGCAGGCTTGGCTATCGGGCCTATAGTCTCCGCGATATGGTTCGCGAGCTCCTCCTCTAGCCTGGTACTAGGAGTAAAGCCGTCCCGTAGAACGACGAATGCTGCAGGAACTTCCCCCTTAATCGGATCAGGCTTCCCGACTACAGCTGCTTCAGCTACTGCTGGGTGCGATACTAGGGCGCTTTCCAGTTCCATAGTTCCTATCCTGTGGGCTGCAACTTTCAGGACTTCGTCAGCCCTGCCGAGAATCCAGAAGTAGCCATCTTCGTCTCTCATGGCATAGTCGCCTGGATAGTAACAACCCAGGAACTTGCTCCAGTACGTGTCGATGTAGCGCTTAGGGTCTCCCCACACGCCGAGGAGCATGCCGGGCCAAGGCCTTTTGATGACGAGGTAGCCTTGGATGTTTGGGGGCGCAGGCGCGCCTTCCTCGTTAAAAACTTCCGCGTCGACGCCGGGCAGCGGTAGAGTGGCAGAGCCTGGCTTCAACGGTACGAGATCTATCCCCGCGGCTGGGGCTATCATGAAGCCTCCAGTTTCTGTTTGCCACCAAGTGTCGATTACCGGGCACTTCCCCCTGCCTATGACCTTGAAGTACCACTCCCAGGCTTCAGGGTTTATGGGCTCTCCAACGCTCCCGAGGATCCTCAACGACGATAGGTCGTGCATCTCGGCCCAGTGGCTCCCGTAGCGCATGAACATCCGAATAGCAGTTGGAGAAGTGTAGAATGCCGTGACGCCGTGTTTCTCGATTACGCTCCACGTCCTATCGGGAGAGGGGTAGTCAAGCGCGCCCTAATACATCACGGTGGTTAGGCCGTGCATAAGTGGCCCATAGACCACATAGCTGTGGCCTGTAATCCAGCCTATGTCTGCAGTGCACCACCAGATGCCCTCGTCATTCGGGTTGAAGGCCCACTTCAGCGTCCAGTAGACCCAGACTAGGTACCCGCCTGTGCTGTGGTAGATCCCCTTGGGTGTTCCCGTAGTGCCGGAAGTGTAGAGTATGAAGAGGGGGTGGTTGGCGTCGAGCTTCTCAGGTTCTACGTACGTGTTCCTGCCTATGCCTTCCATCAGAGTGTGGAACCAGAAGTCTCTCCCCTCAACCATGTTCACGTTTACTCCTGTACGCTTTACTACAATGACGTTCTCAACTGAGAAAACTTGCTCTAGTGCCTTGTCGGCGATCTCCTTTAGTGGGACGACCTTCCCCCGCCTGTAACCGCCGTCTGCCGTGACTAGGAGCTTTGCCTTAGAGTCGTTGATCCGCTTGGCGAGCGAGTCGCTGCTAAAGCCAGAGAACACAACTGTGTGTACAGCGCCAATTCTGGCAGCCGCAAGCATGAATATCGGTAGCTCAGGGATCATGGGAAGGTAGAGGGCTATCCTGTCGCCCGGCTTCACCCCGAAATTCTTGAGCAGGGCGGCTACCCGGTTTACCTCTACATAGAGGTCTCTGTAAGTGTACTTCCTGACTTCGCCGTCCTCACCCTCCCATATTAGTGCGACTTTATTCTTCCTCCAGGTCTTGACGTGCCTGTCCAGCGCGTTGTAGCTGGCATTAATCCTGCCTCCCACAAACCACCTATAGAACGGCTTCTGGGAATCGTCGAGCACTTTGTCCCATATTTTAAACCATTCAAGGGCACGGGCATGCTCGTCCCAGAAGCCCTCGGGGTCTTCTAGGGCCCTCCTCCTCAGCTCTTCGAGCCTAGTAGTGAGGATTCTCTTCTGCTCGACTGGTAGTACTCCCATCGTCTATCGCAGAACACCGCTTAGACAGTAATTGAAGTAAATTTCCGCGTATACATCAGAATCTATCATGACAGATGTGAGAGATCTCCCTCTACGAAGTTTGATTTAAATAAAAGATTATGGACCGGCCGGGATTCGAACCCGGGACCTCCGCCGCTCTCAGGCTTTCAGCCTTGCAAGGGCGACATCCTCCCGCTAGACGACCGGCCCTCCCTTGCACCTTAACCAGGTAAACTTATTTATCCTTTTCTCAGGAGAATTCTGGATGATGAGTGCACGTCAGGGCGACCGGTGAGCTCATTGGTCTTTTCTGACGCCGTTAACCCCTATTCCTCGTACATAACCCCGGAGAGGGTAAACACGAGACGTCAGCGTGTTGGGGGCCGTGACGCTACAGGCTTACGACCTTGTCCACGAGTAGTATTTTCTCAGCTCTCACCCTCTGGAACTCCTCTCTCGAGTGGGGTAAGTCCCTTACATTGAGCACGACGAGAGATCTTTGCTTTGTGCTCGCCGAGTAGATTGTTAATGCCTCTCGGAAGTTAAGGCTCTCATACCACGTGTACCTATATATGGGTAGCCCTTCAGGTTTGCCGCGGTTTAGAGCCGCGTATATCCCGAGCCACGGGTTTATCGGCTCTACGGGGGAGTCTGATGACGCCAAGACGCCAGCTCCTGTTGCGAGTAGGGATCTGTAGGCGTAAACCCACTTTGTCCTGTCGCCTAGCCTGTCAGCAATCCACGTGTCACTTAGTATGAAGTGGGGTTGTACGGAGACCCTTGGCTTCAACTCCGCTATAGTCTCGAGGATGTCTGGAGGGGTTAGAGAAGCGTGTTCTATCCGTAGCTTGCCCCCGATCCTGCTTGCCGCCCCGAGAACCTCCTCCAAGGCCCGGTCTCCTATAGCGTGAACAGCCACTTCTAGGCCCTCTCTAATGGCATTCGAGGCTACCGTCACTATTTTGCCGGAGTCCAGCAGAAGGTTGCCGGTGGTCTCGCTGTCACTGTAACGCTCCCTCAGAGCCGCGGTTCCGGCACCAAAGCTTCCATCAGCGAAGATTTTCACTCCCGCGACTAGGCTAGGGAACTCCCTGTGTACTCCTTCGAGAAAAGAGCTGTAGTCTACGTACGCTCTGTACTCCTGGATAAATTCTCCACTATCCTGGAGACTTTTTACCACCTCGAGTTCGACCCGCGAGACGGACATCGAGTGGAGCGACACTACCCCGTAAGAGAGGTACTCCTGGAGCAATTTTTTCGCCAGCTTTTTAACCCGCTCTAGGGGAGGGTCGGGAACCCTGGATAAAGCGTAGCTGACCAGCTCCTCAAAGACAACCCCTGTAGGCTTCCCGTCCTCGACTTGGATAAATTTCTCCTCCTCGCTCCTCGCCTCGAGCAAACCGAGAGCCTCGAGAGCCCTTGTATTGAGCACGGCGGCGTGCCCGCACACTCTTACCAGTATGACCGGGTTATTAGGGGCGACCTCGTCGATGTCGTAGCGCGTGGGGTAGCGCTTTTCCTCCATCTTGTCCTGATCCCAGCCCCTACCGATGATCCACTCTCCGCTGCCCGCGGAGGATACAGCTACCCTGACTTTCTCCTTCAAATCCTCTATTGACTGCACGTTCCTCAGGTCGAGCCTGCCGAAGCTAAGAGCCGTGGAATAGAGGTGCATGTGCGCGTCCTCCAGCCCTGGTATTACTACTCTCTGGTCAACGTCGAGCACCTCTTCTGGTTCAAACCTTCTAACCCCCTCCTCTCTGCCAGCGTATATGACTCCCTTGCCCATTGAGAAGACAATACTATCGACGTCCTCGTCAAGGGGATAGTGGACGTTAACCAGAGCTATGCGCACAATAAGGATATTTTAGGTCGCGGTTAATTAAGACTGTGCCGTCTCTGAGAGAGTTGCTGAAGGGCACCCTACCGGAAGACCTGTTAAGGCTCGTCCCGTCGAGCTTCGACATCATAGGCTCCAGGGAGGGCGCCGTTGCGGTCGTGGAGATGCACGAGGCGCTTGAGCCGTACAAGGGGATTATTGCAGAGAAGATAATGGAGCTACACAAGAACGTCAGAGCTGTGTATAGGAAGGTTGGTGGAAGAGAGGGGGAGTATAGGTTGAGGGAGCTGGAGCTGATAGGCGGGGAAGAAGTCGGGGAAGTCTTACACAGAGAGCACGGTTACCTCCTTAAGCTTGATGTCACGAGAGTGTACTTCTCGCCTCGCGAAGCTACCGAGAGGCAGAGGGTTGCAAGCAAAGTTCAACCCGGCGAGTTTGTCATCGTAATGTTTGCGGGAGTGGGGCCATTCGCCATAGCTATAGCGAGGAGACAGCCCCTCGTCGAGAAGGTAATTGCCATTGAAATTAACCCAATAGCGTACCGCTACATGGTGGAGAATGTCCGGCTCAACAAGCTCGAGGAGAAGGTGGTTCCTATACTCGGTGATGTCCGAGAAGAGGCGCCGAAGTTTGCGGAGAAAGCTGACAGGGTCGTGATGCCTCTACCCAAGGGAGCTTATATGTACCTTCACGAAGCCTTCACTTGCTTCAAGAAAAAGGGTGGCGTGCTACACTTCTACTTCTGGGATCGCGAAGACGACTTATTTAAGAGGGGCTTCGAGCTTGTCAGGCGTGCAGCAGAAGAGCATGGGTTCGAGGCAGAACTGCTGGAGGCGCGTATAGTATCGCCCTACGCGCCCAGGGTCTACAAGCTGGCCTTCGACGTTAAGGTTCATAGCAAAAGCTTATAAAGGCGACAAGGAGTCGGAGCAAGCACTAGCTTGTTGAAAAAAGGTGAACGTGTGTTTAAAGCGGGTATGAGGCTGAGGATAGGCGCAGTGGTGTTAGAGGATCTGGAGGGGGCAATTGCTGGGAGCGGAGTCGACAAAGTGTACGTTGTCGCGGGGCCTCAAGAGGCACTTAGAGTAATAGAGGAAGTTGTGAAGAGGAGAGATGTAGACCTGCTCCTCGTGGACGACGTTCTGGTTAGCCAGATAGGCAAGAGTAAACTGGCAGAAATCAAGTATAGGAATCCTTTCCCAGCGATCGTAGAGCTGGAGACAAACAGAGTGCCGAGGCCAGTAAATTCCTAGTTATACTCTTCGGAGGATCCTGTTCAGGAGCTCTGGGAAGACTCTTTCTCGCACTTCGGCTAGTTTAGCTTCGATGGTGCCGTTATAGTACTCCTTCCCGTCGCTGGATACTACGAGGATGCCTCCATTGCACTCTATCTCTTCTCCTAGAGTCACCTCCAAGTTTGGCTTAAGTTTCGAGAGGGCAGCGGCTCTCTCCTTTATGATCCGCTCTACGTTTGAGGAGTCGCCGAGGCACGGGTGGACTATTAGGCTGGACGACTGCATGTCCCGTACAGCCTCCTCTAATCTCTTAGATATGAAGGAAGTGTAGTACTCGGGATTCTGCTTCACTTCGCGCACTACCCTGGCTAGAATGTCCTCGAGAAAGTTGAGGACGTAGTTATACCTCTCCGCCATGTACTTACGCCTAATCTCGAGCCTTTTAGGCGCCAGCTCGCCCTCCGCTTTCTGGCGTGCCTCGGCAACTAGCTGTTTGACCCTCTGAGCTCTTATCTCATCGGCCTTAAGCGTAGCCTCCTGAACTATCTTCTGTGCCTGCTCTTCTGCCTCCTTCAGAATCCTGCGGTACTCCTCTTCTGCCGCTGTCCTAAGCTCCTCGATGATGACCTCCATTAGGCTTTTACTCGCACTCATGGTATCACCCGATTAAAGCTTCGAGTAGCGCTTTCCAGATCTCACGTTCATTTTCCAGGAGAGCAGTCTTTACCAGCTCCAGTTTCTCGCGCTCCTGCTTCTCGAAAGCCTCTAGACTCTCACGCACCTTGAGCTGTTCCTCTTCCAGCAGGCTCTTTATGTTATCGTCCAGTGTCGCGTCCTGTGCACCTGCAAGTAGAGACTTAGCCTGTTCCCGGGCTCTAGAGATAATCTCCTCGGCGAGTTTCTTTGCTTCAGCTATCCTAGCCTCAGCTTTTCTCTGCTCCTCCAAGATGATTCTGATGTCGATCTCGTCTCTAATCGCTAAGGCCCTGCTCACTCCTTCTTGACCCATTTCAGCCTCACCCCTACAGCTAATGAGAGCTTATTATATAACTCTTCCAGCCGGTTTGTAGACACTTCCTCGGATGATGGTATAACTACAACTAGGGGTGGCTCCTTCATGACCGCCATTACCTGGCTTAATCGGTCTTTCACGTACGAGTAGATCTCACCTTCAACCAGCGCAACCCTGTTTTCCAGGATTTTTGACACGATGGCCTCGATTTCGTCTGGGCTAGGTTTACCGCTCACTTTAACTATTTCGAAGCCCAGGAGCCTTAGGGGGTCAACAGTCTCCGTCGCACCTATTGCAACAACACTCACCCAAAACCCCAGAGTCTTGTTAATACGAGTTATTTATTTTTTCGTTTTAACAACTCGCTGATGTCGCGTAAGACTTTTCTCTCGAGGTTTGCAAGCTCCTCAGCGTTTTCAGCTTCAATTGTTATCCTTATGACCGGCTCAGTGTTTGACGCTCTAACCAGGAACCAGCCGCGATCCACGTCTACGCGCACACCGTCTATCGTCGTAACCCTGTCGTACTCTGCAGTGTACTTTGACTTCAAAGCATCAACAATTCTGAATTTCTCCTCATCAGGCACTTCGAGTTTCACTTTCTTTACGGGAGGCATAGGCACACGATACTTTGAGAGAGGGCCGCCAAGTTTCTCGACAGCCTCAAGCATAAAGAGCAACGAGACTATCCCATCGTCGAGGTTCACGCCCCTATACGTTACGAAGTGGCCGCTACTCTCTACTCCGAGCTCTGCTCCGGATTTTACTGCATCGAGAATCATGAAAATTCTGCCTACGGGCACTCTGACCACCCTTCCGCCCATTTCCGCCACAGCTCTATCAACTATACTCGAGCACTCCACGTTTACCGCTACTTCCGCCTTACCCAATGAATGAAGCATCACGATAGCTGCCTGCTCGGGGGTTAATGGCGACCCCGTCTCATCAAAAAAGATCACCCTGTCACCGTCACCGTCGAAGGAAACGCCTAAGTCGGCCTTGAACTCCCTAACTAGGGACGACATGTACATAGTGTTCTCGAGCGTGGGCTCGCTTCCCCTGACTGGAAAGCGCGGGTCTACGTCACAGTTCACTGTAAAGACTTGGTAACCGAGATCCCTCAGAAGCTTCGGGACAACCATGGATGTAGCGCCGTTCCCACAATCGACCAGGACTCTAAGACCTCCGGAATGCTTACCAATACTGTGTAGGAAGTCGAAGTACTCTGGAAGTACCTCCCTCACGCGCAGAGTCCCAGAACTCCCTACGCTAGCCCAGGACACCCCCCTCTCCGCTATGCTCCTTATCCTCTCGATGTCCCCCAGACATATAGGCTCCCCGCCCGGCCTGAACAACTTTATGCCGTTCCACTCCGGGGGCAAATGAGAGGCAGTGATGTAGGCAACATGGTAGTTTAAGTGCTTCGAGGCGTAAATCGCCATCCCAATAGGCCCTGCCCCAGAGTCCACGACGTCTGAACCCGCTCCCGCAAGACCGCTTGCAAGGGCTCTCGCCAGTACTGGAGAGCTAAACCTAGTGTCGTGGCAGACACAGTAGTCCCCGTGCTCAAAGTTTGAGAGAGCACCGCCAATTACAGCAACAACGTCAGGCGTGAGATCCTTGCCGTACACCCCTCTAATGTCGTAAGCTCTGAATATGTTCGCGGGAAGCACCACACTCAGAACTTCCCCGCCTGTTTAATAACCATTTCCGTGCTACAGCAGTTGCCCGTGTTCCTACTTAGAGTGCGTGCCATAGCTAGACCCTAATCGAAATACCTATATAGAGAACTGTGGATTCCACAAGGGGCAGTATGAAGTTCCGCTTAATGGATCTCTTGGCATGCCCATACGACAAGCACTTCCCCCTCGAGCTCTACGTTATAGAGAAAGTCCGGTACGAGAGAACCTTTACATTCAAGACGAAGCCTGCCTGCGAACTCTACTGTGCATTTAGAGGGGTGCGTGTCGAGGAGCTTAAGGACAACGATCCCGGCTGCGATGAGTGCATAAAGTTCGAGGTAAAGACCGGAATACTCTACTGTCCAGAGTGCGGTAGGTGGTGGCCGATTAAAGACGAGATACCGATAATTCTTCCAGATAATCTGAGGAAGAGGGAGAGCGACCTAAGGTTTCTGGAGAGCGTGAAAGACAAGATACCGGAGAAGATAGTGAAAGAGGGTAAGCCCTGGAGCCTCTCGCCGGCCTAGTCGTGCGTGAATACATAGAGGCCGGGTTCTTCCACCCTGACGAAACCTATCCTCACGAACTGGATTCTATCCTCCCTTTTGAGCTCCCGCGTTGCAGGCTCCCCGAAACCTCTCACGGTGAGTATGCTGTTGCCCTCAACTTTAAGGATGCGCCCCGGGAAGTTGTCCTCCTTGGGAACCCACTGGACTATCTGCAACTCATGTTCTTTCGCGTATCCAACATCATTGTTAATGAATTCCAGAGCTACACCGTTGTCGAGTACTCTGAAGTTTCCAAGCCCCATCAACCTGACTTCCCCTCTCCCCACAACAGCATCACTCTCTATCAGGACGTGGCGCGTTTTGACGTGTATTCTGCGCCTGCCGCGCTCGGGATACGAGGGGTGTACTATGACCTCCGCGGTTATGGGGGGCTCCAGCCCTACAAGCTCAACCTCGCGGACAGGCTCTCTAACAAACATGTACCTGTTCGAGACGGGCTCGAGGTACTTCTTGTTCATAGCGTGGATCTTCTCAATGCTTATAGTTGCCGTCGAGGGTTTGATCCCCACCTCGAACACCATATCCCATATTGTCTGGGGCAGTATCCCCCGGCGTCTGAGCGCCCTCAGTGTTCCAAGCCTTAAATCGTCCCAGCCATCGTAGAGTCCCTTCTCAATGCCCCTCCTAATGACAGATTTGCTGAGAACCATCCCCTCTAGATTTAGTCTCCCGAAGTGAATACCAACGGGCGGCTTCCATCCGAAGTGCCTGTAGATGTACTCTTGTTTCAGAGTGTTCACTGCATGCTCCTCGCCTCTTAGTATATGCGTCACTCCCATGAGGTGGTCGTCTATCGCGCAGGCAAAGTTGTACGTAGGCCATACTATGTACTTGTCGCCGACCAACGGGTGAGGGTACCTCTTCGTGTCTATAATCCGGAAAGCTATCCAGTCTCTGACGGACGGGTTGGGATGTGCGGGATCTGTTTTGATCCTAAGCACGGCCCCCTCTTCGCTATACTCTCCGCTAAGCATTTTCTCCCATCTCTCGAGGTGCTCCTCAGTGGGTAGCTTCGAGCAGGGGTCTGGTATCCCGGCATCGCGGAACTTCTTTATCTCGTCTCTAGAGTGCGTGCACATGTACGCTCCTCCTACTTCTATTAGCTTCCTAGCGTGGTCGTAGTAGATCTCCATCCTCTGGCTCTGGACGTACTCCTCGTCCCAGGTTAGACCCAGCCACTTCAGATCCTCCCTTATGAGGTCGTAGGCCTCCAGCATGGGTCTTTTTGTCTTGGGATCCGTGTCCTCGAATCGTAGAATAAACCTACCCTTGTACATTACCTTGGCGTAGTAGTAGCTCAGGATTGCAGGGCGCGCACTGCCCAGGTGCAAGACAAAGTCGGGGTTAGGCGCGAACCTCGTAACGACGACGCCCCCGACTTCCTCCGCGCCGGGCAATGGGGGTAGCCTCTTACTCTCCTCCTTCCTCTCACGAGTAAGCGCCTCGGGCCATATCTCGTTCAGCATTTTTTCTTGCTCATCCAGACTCATTGAATTGACTTTCTGAACAACATCATTTACAACAACGAGTATGTCTCTAGCCCGTGCCCTGAGCTCGGGCACCTCGGCAAACACCTTACCCGCAACAGCTTTCGCGTCAGCCTTCCCGCCGTACTTAACAGCATTGGCGAGGGCGTACTTGAGAGCAATCCTGTAGACGTCAACCTCCATAACCCTTCACACACCCCCAGCTCCAGCAACTTTTATTTCTTCCCCCCTACCGGTGCAGACTACGACTCCTAGGAGAGCCGGGCAAAAAGAACGCTTAAATACCACCCGTACATAGATGGATAACGCTGAAGGGCCGGTCGTCTAGCGGGAGGATGCCGCCTTGGCACGGGCAGTAGCTCACAGAATGGCGGAGGTCCCGGGTTCGAATCCCGGCCGGTCCATTTTTTGCACATTTTAACTGGATAACCGTATTGTATGAAAAGGAGGCTCTGCTGCTCGTTCGAGTTCTAGCGTGGCAGGAGCTCTCTAATAGAGCAGGACATAGAGGCCTTTTTCTGCGAGTTCAACTTGTGCTTGCCTAAGGGCGACGTAGCCGTAGAGGATTAGCCTTCTAGCTATGCTCTTGCCCCTGGGGTCAAGGCTAGATGAAGTATCCATGAATGCCCTGTAGCTCACTACGCCGCCGCTCGCCTCGAGCTCAGAGAGTATTGCCCGCGCTAGCTCCGACTCCCCACCGAAGGCAAGCTTCACAAGGTCAGGCTGCTTGGAGCGCTCGGGGTATTTACAGGTGATCGGGCTACCGCCCGAGAACTCGCCCTTTTCGACGTCGAAGTCGGCTCTCGCGAGGGCTCTAAGCTGGATTACCCTGGGCAGAAGCGCCCTCCTGGAAAGCGAGTAGCCCACTACCCCGGATGCTTTGAGGCTCTGCCACTGCGTGATGAACGGGGGGTTGGCTAGTACCAGCCGTTCTGTACCCGAGGCTGACAGGGCGTGAATGAGGGAGGCGAGAAAGGAGCGGGAAATACTCTCGGCATGAATGCACACCTCCCTCTGTCCTATCGCTGACAGCGTAGAGGTGGCGGGGGCGAACGGGAGGAGTTGCACGCTCTGTCCCTGTCTTGGCTCGCCTGTGTAGACTGCTACCTTGAGTATCTCCCACCAGTCATCGGGTTCAACGGCTGCAGCCTTCCATACTGTGTGAGGTCCTGGAGCGTCCAAGAGGAGGGTTACGAGCCTACCAGGCCTCCGGAGGGGCATGTCGTGTTCTAGGGCCTGCGCGAGGAGCCACTCCGGCCCATAGGTCCAGGGCGGGAGTTCGCCTGAGGGGGTTACTGAGAACGTTCCGCTTGGGCACTCCTCGCCGTAAAAGACCTCCACGCGCATGGCTCTGCGGCCGGATCAGAGTGGGCGAAGGGTGTCGGATTGCGGGGCCTGCGGTGGGGCCACGGGTATAGGTAGTGTTGGTGGTATTCCCAGTTCTTTGAGGAGGAGCATTATCTCGAACATCGTCATCGACATTACGAGCTGTAGCAACTGGGGGTCGGGAGGGCCTCTTAAGAGCTTCGAGTTGAGCTCTTCGAGTTCGCGGGCTTCACCGGAGGCCGTGAATCTGCCCTTAACCTTTACTGAAAAAACTGGCGGTATACTCTCAACGCTGGCAACGAATTCTGCCGCGAGCTGGTTCCCAGAGAATGAAACGTTAATCGGGAAGTTTAGCTGTATGTTAACGTTTAGCGGCCCTGGGGGTGGTTCTGTTATTTTTTCAGCTTGGAGGTAGGTAAATGTTATGGAGGTTTGCACGAATAAGTTTAATTCTGGCTCGAGACTTAAACATTGTGGTAAAAGCTATTATCGCTGGAAGCGCGGGGGAGAAAAAACTTCTACTGGGGAACGAGGCTATAGCTAGGGGCGCCCTCGAGGCTGGCATCTCTTCCGCGACGGCCTACCCTGGAACTCCTTCAACGGAGATCATTGAAGCTATAGCCGAGGTTGCGAGAGACTACGGAATTTATGTGGAGTGGAGCACCAACGAGAAAGTAGCTCTCGAGATAGGTATAGGCGTGTCTATGATGGGGCTGAGAGCGCTTGTAGCGATGAAACACGTCGGGCTAAACGTTGCCTCCGACCCCTTAATGAGCCTCGGCTACACTGGCGTAATCGGTGGACTGGTCGTGGTCAGCGCCGACGACCCCAATGCCCACAGTAGCCAGAACGAGCAGGACAACCGGATCTACGGGATACATGCGAATATACCCGTGTTCGAGCCCTCCACAGTACAGGAAGCCAAGGACTTAACCAGAGAGCTCTTTGACCTCTCCGAGGAGTTCCAAATGAGCGTCATTCTCAGGACAACGACTAGGCTCGCCCACAGTAGGTCTCAGGTAGTATTCGGCGAAGTTGTTAGGCCCAACAGAGAGGCTGTATTCCACAGAGACCCGGAAAAGTGGGCCCTGCTACCGCCCTACAACCTCGCAAAACACAGGGATGTGCTCGTGAAGCTCGATAAGCTGTCGGAGCACCTTTCATCCTTCCGGTTTAACACCGTTGAGAAGGTTGACGGAGACGTTGCAGTTGTGACGTCTGGAGTCGCATACAACTACGTCAAGGAGGCGCTGGAGGAGCTTGATTTGGCGCTCTCAGTGTTCAAGCTCGCCTCAGTATACCCACTCCCGAGGAAGCTCGCTCTCGAAGCTCTCTCCTATGGCAAGGTCATTGTAGTCGAAGAGCTCGAGCCCGTTCTAGAGTGGCAGCTGAAGGTGCTTGCCTACGAAGAGGGCATGAAGGCAGAGATCCACGGCAAAGATCTATTCCCACGCGTCGGCGAGCTGAACAAGGAGCTCGTGAAGGCAGGGCTCTCAAGGGCCCTGGGTATCCGCTACGAGGCCCCTCCTGCAGTAATGCCGTCTGTAGAGCTGCCGAGGAGGCCCCCTGTGCTGTGCCCCGGTTGCGGGCATAGGTCTACATACTATGCTGTGAAGATAGCGGCCCAACGCCTACGCGTTAAACCTGTATACGCGAACGACATAGGTTGCTACACTCTAGGCTTCTACCCGCCCTACCAGATGGCTGACTTCACGTGGAGTATGGGCTCGTCTATCGGGATCGGGCTTGGTATTGCCAGGTTCAGTAAAGAGCCTGTCGTAGCGTTCATAGGGGACTCAACGTTCTTCCACGCTGGCATCCCGGCGCTGATAAACGCAGTATATAACAGGACACCCATGCTCGTCATCGTGATGGATAACGGGATAACTGCCATGACCGGGCACCAGCCCCACCCCGGCTCTGGGGTCGGAGTATTCGGGGAGGAGAAGCCCGCTATACGGATTGAGGAGGTCGCGAGGGCTGCCGGGGTCAAATTTGTGGAGGTCGTCGACGCGTACGATATTATCGCCATGAGGGACGCCGTAGAGAGAGCTATAAAGTACATGAGGGAGGCTGGAGAGCCGGCAGTTATAGTCTCTAGGAGGCCCTGTGCTCTAATGGTTCTCCGCGAGAAGAGGCGTAGAGGCGAGAGCATAAAGCGCTATACTGTTATGAAGGAGAAGTGTATTAACTGCGGGATATGTGTCGACAGGTTCGCGTGTCCCGCTATTGTTAGGGAGGGAGACGGAAAGGTCACGATAATCCCTGATCTATGTACTGGGTGCGGTGTGTGCGCCACAATATGCCCGGCTAAAGCTATACGGGAGGTGGAGGTAGATGAGTAGGAGGAGTGTTGTTATTGCCGGTGTGGGCGGGCAGGGTCTTATCACGATAGGGAGCGTGCTCGGCGAGGCCCTCATGGCTAAAAACTACAACGTGAGCGTTGGGGAGATTCACGGGTTGTCCCAGAGAGGGGGCTCCGTAGCTGTTTTCCTCAAGTATGGTGAGGGGGCCGTCTCTCCAGTAGTTACGCAGGGAGAGGCAGACCTAATCGTAGGGCTTGAGCTAATCGAGACTGTTAGACGCCTACCCCTCTTGAAGAGGGACGGCTCTGTCGTGGTCAACGACTTCCTGTTGCCTCCTCCAGCCTCTAAGAGTATACCTACGCGCGGCGAGCTCTTGAGCAATCTCTCACGCGTGAAGTCGTACGTGGTAGACGCCAGAGAGCTAGCGCTGAAGGCTGGGTCGGAGATAGCCGTAAACATGGTTATGCTCGGAGCTGCCCTCGCTACTAAGATACTGGACTTGGATATACCTGATATCGAGAACCTGCTTTCAAAGCGCTTCAAGGGGGATGTCTTGAGAGTAAACATGGAGGCGCTGAGGCTAGGGTATCAGAGTATAAAGGAGTAGTTTCTTCTTTAGGAATTCTGTCGAGAGTCAAGAGATAATAGAAGAGACAATAGAAAGGAGTAGCCTCGTGTAAAAGAGTGGTTTCTTCCTTAGGAGTTCCATCCCAACGCGAAGAATAACTTTAGTCTGCGTATCCATGTCACCATATGTTGAGATTATCTCCTCTCCCTCAATCTCTTTGATGCTCGCCAGCATATAGTCCAGTTCGCTGTCAGACATTCTATTGAAGATCCTCCTTAGCGCAAGCTGCCCCAAGATTTCCAGCCCTAGTGTTCTCTTCACGTCTCTAGCATAGGCCTCGGGCTCACCTCTCTCTAGGGCCTTTGCCAGCAGTATAGATGCTCTGGAATGGTACACCAAGCCGCCCCCTGTTGTCGGCTTCGTCTGCCCAGCCGAGTCCCCAACATAGAGAACCGTTCCCTTGACGTGCTCTCTAAGTCCACCCGTGTAGACAGCCCCTCCGATGACTTTCCTAACGTCCTTGGGCCGCAGACTCCCCCTGGTCAGTTCACCCATGCGCCGGAGGAGATATTTCATCCTCGTGAGAACTAGGTTCTCTGACGCTAGACCAATCCTGAACACGTCATCGCCCAAAGGCACGGCCCATGCAAAGAAACCCTGTGAGAACTTTGAGCCCAGGAAGATGTAGACATACTCGCTGTCCGTGCTCTCGACCCTAACGTCGTACTGTAGAGCAGGCAGGATCCACCTCCTTGCTTGAGGGTGCCTAGAAGACAGGCTTTTCAGGCCTCTAGCGTCGACAATGTACCTTGCCACCAGCCGCTTCGACCCCGCTTTCACGCTCCTACCGTCTGTCGTGGCCTTAACTCCGAGGAGGATGTCTGCTCTCCGCGAGACAATGTCGTACAGTTTTTGCTCGTAGAGTGGCCTGTTTATTACGGCAGCTACACTCGATTTCTTCTCGACTGTTACCCGCGTGCCGCTAGGCGACATTATGTGAGCCCCGCGTACGTAGTTCACGGCTATTTGCCAGTGGTTTAGACGTAGGAACGTGCTAACGCCCTTCAAGCTCACGAGGCCCGTGCAGTGCTCCGGGAAGCCGACGCGTCTATCCTCCTCGATCACCAGGACGCTGAAACCCCCTGCTTTCTCCAGGATACTTCTCGCGGACTGAAGACCCGCAGAACCCCCTCCAAGTACTATGACATCGTAGTCTCTCTGCATACAGGCTCAGTTTAGAAGAAGTATGACTCGCGCGTCAGGACTTTTAGGTCGCGTGCCAATTGCTTTGCTATTCCAATTACGAGCTTCTCGTGCCTCTCGCTCTGAAGCCTGAGACGTTTCACGAAGGCGTCTCCCTCAGATTCAACTTTCGAGGCTATGACTTTGAGTAGCTCGAGCGGCGACTTGTCGTTGTAGGTCTTCTTGAGCGCTTCGAGCTCCGAAATAACCTCTGAGCCCTTTCTCAGGACAAAGCCGTGTACGAGAATCCAGCTGTTCGAGAACTCGGAAAATACTTTCCTGGCCTCGGCTACACCTCTGTCTGTTAGCCGGATCGTGTTGACGTGTCTACCTCCCCTAAACTCTGTCTTCTCCTCAATAAGCCCCCTATCCTTTAGAGAAATCAAACTCTTCTCGAGGTCTGGCGAGAATGGGAGGAAGATAGACGGTGAGGAAGATAGAGGTACGTAGGGGTACAGGAATAAGATAACATGTAGAGCCTCTTCGCCGTAGAGCGGAGTGCGCCCATCAAGATACAGAAGGAGTAAGACGAAATCTTCATGAGAGGGCGTGTACACAGGTGTCAAGCCAATTTTTTTCGACAGCTCGAGTTGCCAGTCTTCGGGCAACACTCACACCTCTACTATGTGAGACTCTCCTCTCTTAAAACCTTTTACAATCTTCCTCACGGCCAGCACGATGGAGAACAATAGGAGAACAAGCAATGCGAACTCGACGTGACCTGTAGTTATTTTATGCCCGTAGACTACGGCTACTATGTTGAGCTGGACAAGCTTGAAGGAGTCTGCTTCAATCGTTACGTTGAAAAGCTCCTCTCCGGCAACGAGCTTGTAGGAGCCTGCAGGAACTAGACCGAGGTCTACACGGCCCGAGGGGTCTGTCGTTGCTTCCCTCTTTATATCCAGCCCTTGAAGTACCACCTTAAGCCCGTTTAAAGGCTGGTTCAGCGCCCCTACGAGCTGTACCCTTAGGTGGTAGACGGGTATCGAGAAGACGAAGCTATTACGCGTGTCTGAGACTTCAAGTTTACCCTCGTAGACCTTGTCCCCAGATATGTAGACGCTGTACGCGTAAACTCCTGGGAGGACTCCCTCTATTCTTGCTCTGCCCCCAACCCCCGTTGCATTGTATACTAGGTTGTTGCTACGCAGAGTGATCGTGTAGTTGCCCAACAGCTCTTGCGTACCCTCACGTAGCAGAGTTATCTGCACGCTAGTAGTGTTGGTGGTGATGGGCAGGTAGGTGTCGCCGGCGACCTGGACAGTCGCCCTAGCTATGACGTTATTTGCCACGTACGCGACAATGACGTACTCTCCAGGCGGCAGTGGGCACACGAGCCCTTCGCCATCTCTAACAACGCCTGAAGCCGTGACTTTCCCAGTAGAGTAGACCGTGAAGCAGGCGTTTCGGACGCGCCCGCCCATCTTGTCGTAGAGAACGAAGCTAAGCGAGTATATTGGCGGCGACACCGAGAGCTCCCCCGGAGGCGTCGACACGACGACGTCCACCAACGAGACGCCCCTGGAAAAGAACCTGAATACTAGTGTTGTATTGTCCCCACTAAGAGTTATGCTGCGCCCAGAGGGGCCCGATATAACCCGCGGGGCCAGTACCCTGTAGCTGATACTGGACGTGCCACATAAAGTGCTTGGCTGTTCTACATTGAAGTTTACAGTGTAGGTTACGCTGGGAAGGCTTACCCCGAGTGAGCCAAGTGCCGCTAGGAGTACCTTGGGGGGCGTTCCTTTCAGTACGTTGTTGAGGCTTGTCAAGTTGGTGGGAGAGGGGCTGTTCAGAAACAAGTACCTCTCGGGGTAGGGTGGTAGCTGGATGCTCGAGCCAAACCCCCCTTGAAGCCCGTAAAGGTAAGAGTATGTTGCCTTGATGAAGTCCCCTCGAATGCTTACATTCTCAAACGGCACAATGGCCTCAACTACTGTCAGAGCTTCGCCTAGGACATTGATAGTAGTAGAGTTCAAGACGAAAAAGGGTCTGTCCATGACCCTCGTGGTGTCGTTCCCGCGTAGCAACACCTTGACCTTTAGGCCTAGAGTCGTAAAGCCGGGAACCCTGGGAATAGAGACGTTTAAAGGTTGATCTGTAGAACCCCCGGGCGCCGCGAAAAATGCAAGTGCTGGGAGCCTTGACGGCGAGTCTACGTACCGGATGCTCACACGATGTAGCAAGCCATCGAGTTGCACCAGTGCAGTGTTCCATAGAACCCCTGTGCCCAGAGTAGGATTGTACCTTACTCCGTCGATTAAAACCTCGGCTGGTTGCTTCCCAGAGGAGGAGTCAGTTCTAACGACAACTAACCTAGCACTCGTGGTAAAGCTGAGAGTGTCCCCCGCAAGCAGAATATAGGTGCTTCTCCACGAGAACCCGTCCCACTCCATGACCTCGACATAGTTCACATAGAGGACTGGAGAAGCTTCGATAGAAGCTACTGTTACTATTAACAGGGTAATCAACACAATGGCTAAAGCTCTGCACATGATATACCTAGATTCGATACCACAAATACCCTGAATTTGAAGCTAACGCGTACCGACCCTCTCTAATCATGCAACATAAAGAGGGAAAGCCTGGCTCTATAGCCCGCGGTGAGGGGGCTGGAGGGGTAACCAGGTTTATAAACCTGCCCACTCCTTCCGTTTCTGGGCCTATGAGCGGCACTCACTGGATAGAGGACGTGGCCAAACAGCTTGTCTCAGAGTATAGGAACAGTGATGTAATAGTCGGGAATGGGGGTCTATCGGTCTCAGGCCTTCAACATGTTGGTAGGCTTAGGGGAGAAATAACTATCGTGGATACTGTTCTGAGACTGGTTCGTAAAAGTGGCAAGGAAACTAGGCACCTCCTCACACTCTATACTGTCGATGCATGGAAGGGAAAGGAGGGGCAACTGAGGCAATTTAGAGACGTTGAGGAGGCCCGCAACTACATAGGGTGGCCGCTTTACCGCGTCCCGGATCCTCACGGGTGCCATGCCAACTGGGTTGAGCACTACTGGGAGTACTTCGGTTCACACTTGAATGATTTCGCGGAAAATGTAGAGGTTATAACGACAAAGGATCTTTACGAGAAGAACGAGAGGATGGTGAAGTTCGTACTCGTCTCCGTGACTACTCTGCGCGAAAAGGTTGTCAGCACCATAAATAAGTATAGGGGTGAGAAGAAGCTCAGCCCAGACGCTATACCCTTCCAGCCTATCTGCGAAAAATGCGGGCGCATAGACACAACAGAGGCCTTGGAGGTAGACCCCGCCAATTTCAGAGTCCGCTATGTGTGTAGGAACTGTGGACACGAGGGCTGGCAGAGCCTAAGTCGCGGGAAACTCAATTGGAGAGTCGAGTGGGTGGGTGTTTGGTACACTCTGGGGGTTATGTTTGAGCCGTACGGCAAGGATCACGCTACCCCTGGGGGGTCGAGGGATAGCTGCAACGATCTAGCTGAGAACGTGTACGGGTTTAAGCCACCAGCAGGGCTCGCCTATGAGTGGGTAGGGTATAGAGTTAGGGGTAAAGACCTTGGAGACATGGGTTCAAGCGACTTCATAGGCTTCTCTCCTCGCCAGTGGGTTGAAGTGGCAGAGCCCGAAGTTCTCAGGTTTCTCTACCTCTTCGCGCCGCCCATGAGGCGCGTCGTCTTAAGCCTAGACGAGGTTCCTAGCTACTATGACGCCTTCGATAAGGCCGAACGCGTATTCTATGGCCTTGAAGAAGGCGAAGAAGAGCTCTCAAAGAGCTACGAGCTCTCGCTACTCAGGAACCCCTTCCCCGAGCCTCCCTTCCAGCTACGATACCTCAACGCTATGATACTCTCACAGGTTCTCCCAAGCAAGGGGAAGGATATAGCAGAGGTAGTCCAGAGGCTGAGAGAGACGAGACAGCTCACACGCGAGCTACAGCCCTGGGAGCTCGAAAGAATAAGTACGCGTATCGCCTTGGCTAGGAGGTGGCTGGAATTATACGCATCAGATTACTACAAAATATCCATTGTCGAGAAGCCACCCTTGGACGAACTACTAAAAGTGGTTGATAGACGGGTCGCAGAGCTCCTCAAAGGCCTATCCGCTGCACTCAGCGGGTTAGACCGGTGGGACGAAGAATCCATTAAGAACGCCATGATCTCTCTCAAGAAGGAAAAGGAGGAGGAGAAAAAGTTCTTCCAAGCTCTCTACCTGATCTTCTTTGGGAGGAGTAGCGGGCCCAGGATCGCCCCATACCTCGCTATGCTTAATAAGGACTTTGTGATTCGAAGGATTGAAGAGGCATCCTCTTTAGCTGGGGTGAGCTAGACGTCCAGTTGGTCTGACTACATGGGAGAGAAAGTAAAGCCTAGCACCCTTCTCATCGTAATAACTCTTATTCCACTCTTCCTCAATACCAGTATTTTCATCATCACTGAGGGTTTCAACATAACTCCCCACAGCCCGCCCCTAGTCTACACTGTAGGCTCTCTCGCCATCGCCGTTATAGCAATTCTTGCCGCAATTATAGGCTACACGATGGCCAAGGATGAAGAGCCCGAGTGGGGCTCTAAACTACCCTTCAAAGTTATCCAGGGTGTAAACATCTTCTCAATTCTACTCTCAATAATGTTCGCTCTCCTTGTAGTCCTCGTGTACTTCATGAAGGGAGTTTAGCTACCCACCGCACAGCTCCTTTAAGCGCTGGATTTCTTCCTCGCGCCTCTTCATCTCTTCTCTCAGCAACGCGTTTTCGCGCTCTAACTGCTGCACTCTGGCTTCGAGCTCAGAAAGCCTTCTCAGTTTGTCCTCAAGGGCTTTCTCACGCGAGTCTAGTTCCAGTTTCCTGGCTTCAAGGCGTTCCCTCAGCTCTATGAGGGCGCTTTCCTTAGAGGCTACCATGCGCTGGTACCCTACGAGCTCCCGCTCCTTATCCAGCAGTCGCTTCTCCCACTCGATGAGCCTCTCCTGCTCCTTAATTAATTTCTCCCGGTAGGGCTCAAGCTCCTCTTTTATCAGGCGCTCCTTGGCCGCTATCTCCTCGTTCAACTTCTTGAGCTGCACCTCTTTCTCAGCAATTTGTTTTGACAACTCCTCGTACCTGCTCATTAGCGTACTAATACGGCGCTCCTTCTCCGATAGAGAGCGCTCAAACCTCGCAAGCTCCTCCATCTTCTCCGCGTAGCTCTTCTCTCTTTTTATTAGGTCTTCCTCCCAGGCTTTAAGCTTCTTCTCTAGCTCTGCGAGCTCAAGCCGGAGCTTTCTCAGCTCCTCGCTCTCGCTGGCAACCCTACCGGCAAAAGCCTTAAGCTCGGCTTCCCTTCTCTCGATCTCCACTTGACGCGTGTTGAGCTCTGCTTCTTTCTGCCTGAGGAACTCTATGTATTTTACAATGTCTCCTACTTCGGGTATCCTCGACACGGCCTTGTTGAGCTGTTCGAAGAGAGGCATTAACGCCCGCTCCCGCTCTAGTAGAATCTTCTCCTTCTGCTCGAGAGAGGCCCGAAGCTCTTCTAGTTCTTTGACTTGCCTCGAGAGGCTCTCAGCCTTAGCAGATAACTGGGAGTACTCCTCGATTAATTTGGCGTACTTCTGGGTTTCCTCCATAAGGGTTTTGACGAGGGCTTCAGCGTTTGTGAGGGTAGAGTTCAAGCCTTCAAGAAGCTTAGCTATATTGTCCAGTGAGTCCCGTAATAAGCTGTGGGTTTCGGATATCCCCTGGAGTTCCCCCAGGATCTTCTGCAGCTCCTTCAAATCGGTAATTCTCGCCTCTATATTTCTGGTCGCTTCAAGCAAAGGCTTTAACTCCTCCAGTGCAGGTTGTTGCCTCTGTATCATCTCGACGACGTCTGCAAGCATTCCTCGGAGCTCCTCTATCGAGGCCTGAACCTGGGCCTGTAGAGTCCTGATAGGCTTTAACTCCTCCAGTGCAGGTTGTTGCCTCTGTATCATCTCGACGACGTCTGCAAGCATTCCTCGGAGCTCCTCTATCGAGGCCTGAACCTGGGCCTGTAGAGTCCTGATATTGCTTCTAAGGGGTTCCTGTAGTGATTCGGGTAGCGTTGTGAGCTTGCGGTCAATACTGGTTAGAGATGCTTGAATCTGGGCTACCATACTCTCCTCTACTGTTTCCTTCTCTCTAGGTTTGCGTAAAAAGGACACACACTCACCCAAGCTTAAAATAATCGACACGTGTTATAATTTATTATCGCTCAATATGTTGGCCATACTACTATTTCCTGGCTTGTGGCTGTTCTGCTAAGCGCTTCTCAATATTTGACATCCTGAGAGAGAGCTCCTGATTAGATATTCTTAACTCGTTGATCGCGGCGAGTACCGTTTCCTCAAGCCTGCTGACTCTTTGAGATAGTTCGCTTATTAACGCTTCAGTATCCTGGTACCTTGTCCTGAGCGTACCGGCTTCAGCTTTAACAGCTGCAGTCGTATCGGTCATTACCAGCTCCACTTCTTTCATCTGCGAGAGAATAGTGTTTATGTCAGCGCTGACACCATGGATAGAGTCGTAAAGCCTTTCTATTTCGCGTGAAAGTTTTTCGAAAAAAACGTCCATCGATAGCTTGATTTCCTGCGTCATCTTCTGAGCCTCACTTTTCAACTCCTCTAGCGCCTTCCTATTCTCACTGGAGAACTTCTCCCTCTCGCTCTTAAACCCCTCAAGATGGCTCTCAAGAGACTTCTCTAGCTCCCTTATGTTGTCGAGAAGCGTGCCGACACGAGAGTTCAAGAAATCCAGCGAGACCTTTAATGCATAGACACCATTGTTGAGTCTCCGCAGTGCCGCTACTAATACTGCTATGTCTCCCTCTCCAACCTCAACTATCTCTACCTCGTCTCCAGGCCCAGGATTAGACATGCACGAGATAACACGCGTCGCGCACAGATAAATTACTATTGTTGACCCGCAACCCCCGAGGCCCTAGTTTTCTCAGCCCCACGGATATCGCTCACCATCCTGTCGATGCTCTCCTTGTCGGTCTTAGAGAACTCTCCTCTCTTGGCTAAGCGTACACCCCGTTCCGTAAGCTTGTAGTATGGCTTGTATAGGCTGAGGTAACTGCCCCCCACTGAGTACATGACTTTCACGAGCCCCTTGTTGACGAGGTCTTGGAGCTTTTCGTCTAGCTCCTTGGAGATGGGTGGATGTCCCGAGAATTTGAAGCCGAGCTGGACACCATACTCCTCTTGTAGCTTAAATACCAGCTCGTGAATCCTCTTCCTAGAGACCGCTTTCCCGTAAGAGTAGAGGAGATACAAGAGTCTCTTCTCGGCTTGATCGAGTTTCAGCGGCAATAAAGCCACCTATTCGCCCTTAGACAGATAATTTAAAAATATTTCTGTAAGGGTTGTGGGCGTGGCAGTTTTGGGGAGGTGTGAGATCTGCGGGAGGACTTCCGAAGAGCTTTTCACGTGTAAAATGTGCGGTAGAAGAGTCTGCAGGATACACTACAGGGACAGACTGGGAATATGCATAGCTTGCGAGGAAACACTCTGCGAGGTTTGCGGCAGGAAGCTATCAATAGGCTACTGCTCGAAGTGCGGCAGGCTCGTGTGCGAAGACTGTAGCGTGGAGATCGGTCCCGCCCTCCTCTGCATCGAGTGCTATAAGAAGGCGCGTGCTACTCCCTGAGCTTGAGCTTGTAAACGCCTTTCTTCTCCTCGACAATGACTAGCCCCGTGTAGTCCCCGTGAAAGAGAGTGAGCTTCACCCGTCCAGCCTCAATGCCCGCCTTTTTAAGCTCTCCGCGGAGCCTAGGCACGAGGCTGTCTACAGCCCTCTTCATTAACTCGCCATGGGCTTTAACTACACCGATATTAGACATGTACACGCTCCTTACCTTGACGCTGACGTAGAACTTAAGCAGGTAAGAGATGTTAAGAACAATAAGCGAGAGAATTAGGACGAGGTACGATATCAGAGCCTCGTAGTTGAATAGAAGGAGAATAAGGGAGCCTACCATTAACCCAAAAGAGGCTATAAATAGCTTGTCAGAAATAGAGTCTATCTTCTTGAGCCTCGGAAAAGACTTGTCCCTGGAAGGTACCTGAGCTATCTCGGTGAGAGCATCACCTAGCTCTCTCCACAGCTCTCCCTCCAGCTTGAGCTCTCTAAGGTTCCGCAAGGCCCTGGACGGGTTGAAGAGCTTAAAGGCGCGTATGGCGTCGAGATCCTCTATAGTCTCTTTTATGAGCTTGGCTCTCTTGCGTGCCCTTTCAAATGGAGTAAGGGACACAACAATAATACTAGTGTCTGGATTATCTCTTTTTCTAGCCCCCTCTTTGCTGGCCGCCTTCGGGCAGGGCCTTCGTTGTCACGTCGAGCTAGGCCGCGCTCGGGGCGTGGTTTACGACACTTGTGACAGCCTGGCTCTACAGGTTCCGCTACGTGGCGAGGGGCGCTGGGGCGCCATGTAGTGAGGCTCAGGCGTACGTGTTCCGTGAAAGGGCTTCAGAGGCCCTCACAGGCGTGCCCGAGCTCGGCCTCCAGGCCTACAAGCTGCTGGGCCTGTTGAGGCGGGTCGACGAGAACCAGGAGAAGCTCTTCACCGCGCTAGTTCTCTGGCAATGTTGGCCTGTGGAAGACGAGTACTTGTTACGACACAAGATCGTTGAAGTACTCCAGTACCTAGAGTTTATTGGAGTAAATTTTGGCTACAGTGGTATCATTAGTGCAAGACTTAGCGAGGGGGAAATACTCGTCTACCTGAAGAACTCGTCTAGCGTGCTCTGCCCCTTGGAGCCCTTGCCCTGCAAGACTGTAGCAATATGCTTGAAGTCGTCCTCTAGTATTGTCCTCAACCGGGGGTTATACAGCGCGGCAGCTGGGTGTAGTGTCGGAAAAACTACTAGCTCGCCCCATTCCGCCTCTATCCTGTAGACCCTTCCCCGCACGGCCATTATAGAGTCGGCGCTATGGCCGTAGTAACCGAGAACGGTTCTCGTGCTGTGCCTGCCGAGCGTCACTATAAGACTTGGCCTTATAAGCTTTAGTTGTCTTAGGAGGAAGGGCAGGCAGGCTTGTATCTCCTCGTCATGGGGGTCTCTGTTCCCCGGGGGCCTACACTTCACCACGTTGGTTATGAATACATTCTCCCTGGGAATCCCATTTGACGTCAAAAGAGAGGTTAGCAGCTGGCCTGCCGCCCCCACAAAAGGCCTCCCCTGCTGATCCTCGTTGGAGCCTGGAGCTTCCCCAATGAATACTACGCGGCTACAGGGGTTACCCTCGCCTGGAACTGCATTAGTCCTGGACGCGTGGAGAGGACAGCGTCTACAAGCTCTTATTTCCTCTGCTATTTTCTCGAGCTCTTCATGTAGCCTTGTACACTCATTCGTAGAGTACGAGCTCTGCATGACTCCGCCCCACGCGGATCTCCGCGAGCGACCCTGGCCGGATCTTGCCTAGGCTCGCCTCGTCTATCCCCGTCATTGACGGAATACCCGATATTATGCACCCTATTATCACGACCTCGTCGGGCCTAACAGTAACCACTCCTGCGGGGGCAACACCACGTTTAGCCATGCGCAGTAGGACATAGGAGCCAACAGTACTGCCCTTCGAGTGGGGGAAAACTAGGATTTTACCCGCCAATTTTTCCCCCTTCAGGGGGTGGGAGGGCTCGACTACCTCAGAAGTCTTTGGGTCGACGCCGCCAAAGAAGGTTATGGGCTCTCTGGACAGCAGTACTTGGCCTCTCGCGACACCCTCGGAAACAGGCCGGCCAGCAATCCTCACTCCTCCTCACCGACTGCGTATGCTAGTGCCTCCCTCCGCGTTTTCAGCGCCACTCTATATCCTTGAGCCTTGAGGTAGAAGGCTGCTTTGCCAGAATCTGTCACGACTTCTTCTCCCGCGTAGCCGGAGAGGGGTGAGACAACCATACAAGTGTCTGCGAAAACGAACACATTTTTCTTCCTGAGCTTTTCTACGTACCCACCTATAGAGTCATAAACCTGCCTGCTAGTGTAAAGCATGACTCTCCGCTTGGCGGATCCTCTCTCCGAAAAGAAGCTAATTACGTCCAAGACCTCCTCTAGGGAGAGGTGGGGGCAGCCTAGCACGACGACCCCGTCGGATAAGTCGTCGCGGTACTCCTCGTGAACTTCTTTGACTAACACGGGGTCGATGGACACTTTCTCGACGCCAGTAGAGTCATAGCGCTCCGGCGAAACATTATCGATCAGGACTAGGCCCATTCCCCCTGTCGCCCCCGCAGCTGCTAGCAGGAGCTTTACGTCGCGCACATCCTCCCTCGTTAGGCCCAGTCCCTTGACAAGTGGCACTTTGTCTCCGGCAAGCTTGCCGATTAAGAGGCCGGCGACTTGATAGAGGCTCTTCTCTCTGATTATCTGGGACGCCTCGCGGAAGTCTATGACTAGTTGCGGCCTTCTGTTGGAGTCGAGATGTAAGCCGGCAAGCGGGGCTCTGCCAGAGATAGCCTCTAGGAGCGCGAGCGGCCCCCCATCCCTATTCGTGCGTGCCCCGATGACGCTGTTCGCGTACAAGACGGCATTGCTCTCAGACCAGGCTACGTGATCTCCGAACTGGATGTTTTCGTATAGGTAGGGCGTGCATGTGAGGGTGGGTCTCACCCCCATATCCGAGAGAGCCTTAATAATCCTGAACTGTTTCTCCATAAAATCCCTAGAGACACCCATGTAAGGCCACAACACTGTGTCGAAACCGCCTGGGTTCATCGTCGCTGGTACACTTACGCGCGCGCCCCTGCGGGCGAGACCCTCGAGAAACTCTAGACCCTCGTCTCCAATGTTCTTGTATGATATGCCAGATACGTGGGCGTGTTTTATCCTTACCAGGCGCTGAGCACCAGCAGCCTCGGCTACTCTTACTACGGCCTTGAGGGCGAGGGCCTTCGCTTCTCCATACTCCCCGTCGAGTATCTTTTCCTCTTCAGGTTCCAGGTACATTTAGCTTAAAAACAACACACAAGTATTTCAACTCATCCTCCGACAGCTTGGGCCGCGCCCGTGAACAGCATTAGCCAGAGGTAGCTCCTGCCCAAAGAGCACGGTTTGCATGAGCCTAATAGGATCGAGGGGTGTTGGAGAGATACCATTATAAAAGAGTCGTGCGAAAAGTTTCGAGAGCTTGCATGACGGCGCCCAAGACCCGTGGCCTCCTCGTGCTCCTGTTCGCCCTGCTCTCACTGCACCTGCTAGTCGCTGGCTCCTCGCCATGGACTGCCTCTACTCTGTCATTTGATGGGTTCAGGGTGATTGCAACTGCAGTAAACCAGAACGGCACCCTTATAGCTGTAGCCTATGGGGACAGCGTATATTACAGGCGCTTTGTAGACGTGTACACGCTGAACCTCACGGTACTCTACAGGCTACAACCGAGTAATTTCAGCGACGTGGCCCTGGCATTCCTCGATAACTCAACGCTTATCGTGACAGAGTATGTTATGGGCTCTGTTATCCCTTATTCCTACGTTCACTTGATTGACCTCAGGGGAGGAGTACACCTTAGGTCGCCGAAAATACCTGGGACAGACTTAACTGGCCTTAAGAAAGCAATTGCAACAGGTTCATACATATACTTACTGACAGAGAAGTACCTCGTGGGTTTCACGCGAGATCTAAACCAGAGAACATACCTCAAGACATTCCGGAACACTGGCTTACAAGTAGTACCGCTCGACGGCAAAGTTCTAGCTTTGTCTATAGAGACACTCTGCCATATATGCCTTGAGCAGAACGAGAAGGTCATTACTCTGATCACGCCAGGAGGCGAAAAGAACTATACTCTCTACCATGTCCTATCACTGGTAAACCTCCCTAGCGGCAACATAGGCATAGTATACGATAACCTTATCGTCGAAGAAGTCACCCTCTCCGAGGCTGGAATAACGGCCATTACTAAGCTACAGCTCCCCATACTACTAGGAGCTACGTCCGAGCCGGACTACAAACTCCTTTACGGTTTATCAGTCAACGACCTTGAGATGAAGCTCGCAGTCTATAACCTCGCAAACAGGATCCTGAGGAGCTTCACCCTACCTCTACCCTACGCGAAGGGCGACAAGGTCGGGGTGAGAGTGTATGACAGCGGAACGTTTGCGGTGTGGAACGGAAAAACTGTCGTCTTGGGCAATTTAAGCGGGGTGATGTACACCCTGGATGCCGGCTTTGCTGTCAGAGACGTCTACTACAGCAACAACAGGGCGTTTATTGTGGGTAGCGACCGCGTACTCGTCTTCCAGAGGGCGCCCTTGGACGAAAATTACACCCTTGTGCTCGACGTAGTCTCAGAGGACGGGGAGAAAGTAGACAACTTCACCCTGAAGATTAACGGTGAGACTATAGGAGTCTTCTCGGGATCGCTTAACTTGACGCTAAAGGGAGGCGTTTACAACATTACAGTCACGACCCCGAACTACGTAGCCGTGACCTTCCCCCTCAACCTCACCAGCAACACTAGAAAGATCGTCACTCTACACCGGGTAAGGTACCCTCTCATCGTCCACGCCTCGACGACTGGAGGAGATCCAGCTGAAATCGTAGTATACCGGGGTAACGTGAGCCTAGCCCGCGGAGTGGGGTACCTCGAGGTACGCCTCCTACCGGGAAACTACACTGTAGTCGCTTCCTACGGTAACGTGACGCTGAGTAGGACGCTGAGCCTTAGTGGGAGGGAGGAGATAACTGTTGTGCTGAACGCTACGGCGTCGCAGCAAAAACCCAGTAGTCCTAGGCCTCCTGCCCCTACAGGGGAGAACAGCACTCTCACGGTAGTCGTGTATGGTGAGGAAACGTGTCCGGAGTGTAGACGTACGAGAGAACTGCTCGGAAGAATAGTCGGGCAAGTCTATTTCAGGGACATTGCTAACCAGACATTCCTCCAGGAGTACGACTACCTGTATCAAATGGCATTCTCAGGATACCCGCGGATCGTCCCCCTAACTCTCGTCTTCAAGGGAAAGCTCCTCCACGCAGTTGTAGCAGGCTCCCTTGCCGAGCCGGACTGGCGTAGAATCCTGGGCTTGAAAACAAACGGTTCCACCCTGGTAGTGACAAGCCAGGGCGAGTGGATGTACCGTTCTCTCAACTCGACAGAGGCCTACCTTGTCGCAGTGAGGGGGTTCGCCCCAGCAAGTCCGGTCTATGCCCAGAAGCCCTCTGCGATCCTGCCTTTAGTCGTGGCACTAGCGGCTGCTGACTCGATTAACCCTTGCACATTCATGGTCTTTGCTGCGCTAGTGATAGCGATTATGGGGTTCGCTGGGAGGAGGAAAGCTACTGTGGCCTCCGCCGCTTTTATCTCGGCAGTGTACATCTGCTACTTCTTGCTGGGCTTAGGCCTGATAAAGTTCATATCGTTCTTCAACTGGCTCAGGTACATTATTGCCGCGGCAGTAATAGCTGCAGGCGCATACTCGCTAGCCCAGTCGAGCATACTGTGGAGGGAAGGGTGCAGAGACACTTCCAATAGCCTAGGGGGAGCACCCTCCCTTATGGCCAGGCTCTACAGTCTCTCCGCATCTATTTTCCAAAGGATTAATGAGGTTTCGCGTTCTCTTCTATCCAAGGCGCAGAAAGGTAGCGTTGTTACAGCATTTCTGGCCGGAGTCGTAGTTAGTTTCACATTGCTGCCCTGTAGCAGTGGCCCCTACCTGGTGGCAGCGTATATGCTTGCTGGAGAAGATACTATAGTGTCGCTTCTACTCCTAATGCTCTACAATGCAGTCTTCGTTCTACCCCTAGTCCTGATAGCCGCCGGCGTAATTGTCGGCGGGAGAATCCTCCTAATGGTAGACGTCGCCACTATCCGGATCAACGCTTTGCGAAGATGGACCGAGCTCGCGCTTGGCCTATTACTAATCCTCCTCGGGGTGTACATTATCCTCCACCACTAGCCTCTCTAGGTCTTAGGGGGCGCGTGAAAGTTCAGGAAGATCCGCTATGGCTTCATTAGTGTGAGGGGGGTGAGATAAGCCTCTGCAAGGAGGAAACCCGCAGACACTATGGAGAGCTGTAGCGCGGAGTGGATCAAACCTGCCGAGGCTCTACCGTGTTTCAGCTTCCCCGCGATTAATCCCCCGGAGAAGGCTGTCATTGCTCCAG
Source organism: Infirmifilum lucidum (assembly GCF_014876775.1). Taxonomy (NCBI): domain Archaea; kingdom Thermoproteati; phylum Thermoproteota; class Thermoprotei; order Thermofilales; family Thermofilaceae; genus Infirmifilum; species Infirmifilum lucidum. The sequence continues at coordinate 649,696 of NZ_CP062310.1, forward strand.
AGTACAGCATGATCGTCTCGTACAGCCGGGGGTCTAGCGCGCCGAAAAAGCCTCCCGTTCTCTGGATCGCGCCCAAAGGAATGACGAAGACATAGAGAATCGTCAGCGCCAGGACTAGGTAAATTATCGTCGAGGCATAGACCGTTATGACGTGGGGATTAATTGTCGTGGACTTCTCCTCGTCGTAACTCCTAAGAGCCGCAAATATCTCCGCCGCTGACTCCAGCACGTCTATTACCCTGCCGCCGCTCTCGTTTGCAGTTATGAGGATGGTGACTGCTTTCTCCACGTTCGCATCCCTGATCCTCTCGGGGATCCTTCTTAGCGCCTGGCCTAGGGGCTCTCCCAATTCTACGTGTACAAGAGCCCTCTTTACCTCGGCGCTGAGGGATCCTGGCATTGTCTCCGTCACCGAGCGTAGTGCTCCGTGGAACGTTAACCCTGACCTCACAGCCTCTGCGAGAGACTTGAAGAAGTGCGGGAGCACCTGCGTTATCCTTGCAACGTATAGTCTGTTGAGAGAGTCGACCACGGCGTAGGGAAGGAACAGCAGGACTATAGACGCAAGTAGTAAGACGTTGACCCGCGTAGAGGTAACTATCACCAGAGCCCCTCCAACTACCTTCAGGCTTGAGAGCAGCTCGCCACGTAGTCCCGTGAGGACGAGGAGCACCGGTATTGAGGCCAGCGCGAGTCCGAGGGAGAAGAGGAGAAACAGCCGCCTGGAGTCTAGTTGCAGGTAGGGCATACTCAAACCCTCGACATCAGGCCGTCTATGGCGATGTAGATTCCTAGAGCGGAGAACGGGATGACAATAAATGTCAGGACGAGGATCAATATGTCGGGTGAAAGCCCGAGGACACCTCCGCCGAGTACATTCATAACTATCAGCATTGTTATGAACATGAGTGGTGCGGCGACCATCATCGTGGTATACACTTCTGCTAGCATAGAGAGAGTGTTCACGAGACTACGCAATCTTTGAGTCTTCTCGTCTAGCATCAGCTTAGCGTAGTGCATAAGAACGCTCTTTAAATCGCCGCTAGTAGCGTATGCCTCCCTAAGTGCTAGGATGAACGACGACAAGAGCGCACTTGGCGAGCGGGACGCCAGCCTAGCCAGAGCAGTTAGAGTGTCAAGGCCAAGAGCCTTGATGTCTCTTAGCGTTAGGAAGAGCTCTCTGCGCAACTCCCTATTTGTCTCGTAGACAGCAACTCTCTCTAGTAGTCTCTCCAACCCCATACCGGAGGAGGCAAGAGAGGCCATGTACGCCACGGTGAACGGCAAGTCCTTCTCGATGCTTACGCGGCGGGAGTAGGTTCTATAGACCGGGTAGTATAGGGCGAGCCCTGTGAATATGGCGGTGGTAGCAAAAGTGAGGAGGAGGGATGCGGGCAGCGCTAGGAGAGGGTTCATATTGAAGAGAGAAACGTGGATAAGCGTGAGGACTACGGCAGAAGTAATTAGCAAGAGCACGAGCGCTCTCGCAACGTTGAGAATATACGTTTCGAATGGGTCGTTGAAGCCTGCCCTCTCGTAGTACTGCCTAAAAGGCTCAGCGAGTTGCAGGAATCTAGCCGTGAGCGATTCGATCACGAGACAACCACCTCATGCCTCTCTCGCTCGCACATAGTAGCCGCTCATCAGCAGGTGGAGCGTCTGCTCGGGGTTCTTGTAGTAGTCTCTTATAACCTGGCTTATTCTCTCATAAGACGTTATACCTGCCTTAGCCATGTACTCGATGACGGAGACTCTCCTCTCTAGCTCCTTCTGGATCTCGCCGAGAGTGGTGAACTTCTCCTCTGCTATCCTCTTTAGGTGCTCGCTCTCCGAGACCCACTCGGCTCTGTCGAGCACTGGGTTTATCCTAAAGACTTCGCGCGTGGCGACGGTGTTCCTTGCTTCATCAACATCCAGCAACTCCTGAACGCTCACGACGCGTCTAACCACCTTCTCGCCTATCTTAAGTCTCCTCACTAGGATGACGACATTCATCATGGGAATTAGGAAGAGCGGCACGTTCATCGGTGGAGAGACTAGTCTCTTCACGGCATAGTCTACGTTTTCGGCGTGCAGGGTGCACATGCCGGCGTGGCCTGTTGCTATTGCCTGGAATAGCGTGAAGGCTTCTTCACCCCTCACCTCGCCGATTATTACGTAGTCTGGCCTCATCCTCATTGCACTCTTGAGTAGATCGAAGAGGTCTACGTTCCTAACCCACTCTTCGTAGCTAGGCCTTGTAACCAGCGGAACCCAGTTCTCGTGCGGTAAGCGTAGCTCGGGTGTGTCCTCGATGGTCACGACTTTTGCTTCGGGGCGAATGAATGTAGCGACGGCGTTCAGGGTCGTGGTCTTCCCGCTTGCTGTTGCACCAACAATCATCACGCTTCTATTATTCTCGATGAGGTACCAGAGGTATGCCGCTAGCTGCGGCGAAATAGTCCCCATGTTCACCAGGTCTATAAGGGAAAAGGGGATCTCCCTGAACTTCCTGATCGTGAAAGTTCCGCCCCGCCTCGAGACCTCGTCCAGAGTTACGTGGAGCCGGTATCCCATGGGAAGTGCTCCCTCGACTATCGGTTGGGCTATAGAGACTTGCTTGCCAGCCCTATAAGTGAGCTTCAGTATCAGGCTCGTAAGCTCCTCGGGATCGCTGAAAACTATGTTCGTGGGTATAGACTCGTACCGCCGGTGCCAGACGTACACAGGCGCCCCAAGCCCGTCGCACGAAATGTCCTCGATTTCCTTGTCCTTTAGGAGCGCGTCTATGCGGCCATACCCTATGGTGTCTCGTTTTATGTAGTACAGGTATTTCTCGAGAGACTCGCCCGGAGCCTCTATCTTGTACCGCTTGATAACGCGCCTAACTTCTTCTTCGAGAAAAGCCTCTGGTTCGGATGTCAGTCTTTGGAGGGCCCTGTCAAGCCGCTCCGTAGATGAGAGCAAGAGGATCCTCTTGACTCTTTCAAGAACCCTGATATCCTCGAGGGTGAGAGGTGGTTCTAGCAGGCGGTACTCGATACCCCCGTCGCGCCTCCTAACTATTAGGGCATACGCAAACGGTGGAGATATCTCGTAGAATTCGAGGAGAACCTCTCCCCCGTCTACCCTGGCATTACGTTGTATCTCCATGGATCCCCTCTATGTTAATTCTGTAGGATGATCCTCAAATAAAAAAATAGTGCCTCCTAATTATTCGCAAAAGAAAAGAATATACTGGCTTCTAGCGTTTAAAAATTAGAAATTGACTATGGCGGGTACTGGGTCATTACGGCACGACGAAATGGTGTATCTCAAGTCCCTCGCAAACGCCCTGCAGGAGCTCGTAGTGAGTCTTTTCGAGGAGGGGGTTAGCGAGATACTTGTAAACCCTGGTGAGGATGACCCATACTCTAAGATAGCCGGGAGGTACGGGATCTCCAGGGAGGCGCTCCTAGAAGAGGCTGTGAAAAGAGGTTTTCTCAAGCCAGTTGTCGCCGACAGGCTGGTTTTCTGCCCGAAGTGCGGTAACACCAGCTTCAAGGCCCGCTATGCCTGCCCGAGCTGCGGATCTCGTGACGTCGAAAAGAACACTTTATTCAGCCACGTCATGTGCGGGTACATAGGAGTACTAGAGTCGGCCCCAAAAGACGCCCGGGGGAACACCTTGTGCCCTAAGTGTTCCCGGCCGCTCGGCACTCAGGACAAGGACTGGGTTAAGATAGGGGTAACGTACAGGTGCAAGGGTTGTGGCCTCACGTTCAGTGTCCCGTCGACCCTCCTCGAGTGCACTTCATGCGGCAATGTTTTTGACCATAGGGAGGCTACTTACAAGGAGATATACAGGTATTCTGTTGACAGGAGCATTTTAGCTAATGCGTATGGCCAGGTTCTCTCCAAGAGGGTAGCTGAGGCCATTGCCTCTAAGGGCTACAAGGTGCACTTCAACGCAGAAATTATAACGCTGAGCGGCTTGAAGAAGAAAGTTCCAATGCTGGCCGAAAAGGGCTCGGAGAAGTTCGTCGTTGAGACTGTTTTCCCGCGCGAAGACGATGCTGTAAAAGCCCGAGAAGAAGTTTTGAATGCTTACGGCAGGACGCTAGACTCGAACGAGAAACACCTAATAGTAGCCGTGAAAGCACCGGCAGAGCTTTCTCGTAAACCTGAACACGTCGAAACTATCAGAGGAGATAGCCTCGAAGATGCTATCCGGAAGTTAAGGGAGAAGCTCAAATGAAGACAATTTTCCTCAGTGGCAAGAGGTGGATGCGCACACGGGAGCCCGTAAGTGTTCTCATCTCTTCCGCAGAGGCCTGTAACGGAGTTACTATAGTGAAATTCAAGGCCGGAGATACGGAATATGTTGTACCCGTCGAAAAGTGCTCATGCCCTTCAAAGCACACCATGGAGATAGACGGCGAGGTCTTCTGCGAGGCCGAGTACTGTCCAGACTTCCTTCAAAGGCTCTCCTCGTGTAGTTCTATCAAGCTCAGAAAACACGCGTCAGTACAAGCACTAAGACTGGAGGGCGTGCTTGCAGAAGACGCGACTAACCCCCATCTCATCGTCTCTGCAGAGAGCGGGGAAAAGTTTGTCTTGAAGGGCTACAGGCTTAGCTCGCGGTGGAACCCCGAGCCTGCATTCCTGGAGCACTTGAGCAATACGGGTATCTCTCCGGGGCTGATCCTGTCTTACTCCCTGGATGAGCAGGTTCTCGGGATACTCACAGAGTACATCGAGGGCGGCACTGACCCCGGCTCAATACTCTATGAGAGCATGGTATCTACTCTTCAGGGGGACTACCGAGTGCCGGAGAGCGAGCTCGGTGGCGTTGCGGCAACGATCGCAGCTTTCCACAACAGGATGCTCGAGTGTAAGGAAGACTGGTGTAGGCCTCGCTATGCCGAGCGCACAGATATAGACAGGTGGCTGGGAAGGACAGCCTTCTACCGCTTAAAACTCGAGAAGCTTGGATGGAATATAGGTAAGGCCTGGGCGTACTTGAGCCAGCCTGTAGAGGAAGGTTTTTCCAGGTCGCTCGGGCAGAGGATTTTACGCACACATGGAGACCTGCACTTCTCACAAATGCTAATGAAGTCGAACAACTTCTATATTTTGGACTTCGAGGGGGAGCCCGGGAGGCCTGCAGAGTTCCAGAGAGATCTTGAGCCGGCGATCCGCGATGTTGCCACCATGCTTAGAGGGCTGTCCTATATAGTCTTCTTTGCAATAGCGAACACTCTGAAACTAAGCCAGGAGGAGGCGTTCAACTACGTCTTGAGCGGCGACAGCCGTGTAAGACTCGCAAGCGACTGGGCGCAGGAAGTGAGCGACGTACTACTTGAGGCGTACTTGAGGCGTATTAACAGGGAGATAGTGCCAGCATCCTCGCCAGAGGAGGCTTATCGCTTGGTCTTGCCGTGGTTCGTGGAGAGAGCCCTATACGAGGCGTATTATGAGGCCAGCTACCGGGCCGACAACATATATGCCGCGCTCGCAACACTCTATAAAACAATCCCACCTCTTAATTTATAATTTTAAAGGTTTTGTGCATGTATTTGACGTAAATTTATATTTTTGATAAAAACTCCTTATTGCGGTGGTCGCGTGAGCGTCATAGAGAAGGTAAAAACGGGTATTCCGGGATTCGATGACCTCCTCTACGGAGGGATACCCAAGAGGAATATCGTACTACTCTCCGGGGGGCCGGGTACAGGCAAGACGATATTCTCCCAGCAGTACCTGTACTATGGGCTGGCTAACGGCGAGACAGGAGTTCTCGTGGCTCTCGAGGAGCACCCAGTTCAGATAAGGAGGAATATGGCCTCGTTCGGCTGGGACGTTCGCAGATTCGAGGAGGAGGGTAAGTTTGCAATTGTAGACGCCTTTACAGGCGGTGTAGGAGAAGCGGCTAAGAGGGAGCGTTACGTCGTTAAGAGCGTGGACGATGTCGGGGAACTGATAGATGTTGTTAGACAGGCAATTAGAGACGTTAAAGCTGATAGGGTTGTGATAGACTCTGTCTCCACACTCTACCTAACAAGGCCGGCTATGGCTCGCTCCGTTCTCATGCAACTCAAGAGAGTCCTTTCTGGTTTGGGCGCCACCTCTCTATTTGTGTCCCAGGTCAGCGTCACAGAGAGAGGGTTTGGCGGCCCAGGCGTTGAGCACGCTGTGGACGGCATTGTTAGGCTCGATCTGGACGAAATAGACGGGGAGCTTGTCAGGTCGCTTATCATCTGGAAAATGAGGGGGACGAAACACGACATGAGGAGGAGGCCCTTCGAGATAACAGATAAAGGGGTGGTGGTCTACAGCAACAAAATAGTTAAGTTAAGGGAACCTGCATACAGGATTGAAGAAGGTGGCTCTTATGAGTGAAGTCCCCCTTAAGCCCATCGGTAAGGAGGACGTGAGGAGGCTAGAGCTTTCACTCATTTTGGGGACACTGCTCAGGCCAGACGTTATCGACGCAATAAGGAACGCTGAAGATAAGCTAACTTGGCTCGACAGCCTTGTCGTGGCAGCCGGTGCTCTGGCCCGCGAGAGAGCGGGTTACTCTGTCGTGAAGATTGCCGAAGAGCTCGGCAGGACTGAGGCTACGATAAGAAACCACTTGGCGGCTAAGACTGAGGCTGGCAAGCTAGTAAAGGAAACCTATGAGAGACTACTCCAGGGCGGCGGTAAGCTCGAGATATCGCTCCCAGGCATCGCCTCGACGGGCGAAGTCGAGGCACTTAAGAAGAAGGTTGAAGAACTCGAGAAAAAGCTTGAGAGCGTCAGGAAAGCCCTTGAAGAAGTTCTCCGTTTGCTCTAACCTGCAGAAAGGACGGCCTTGTAAACATCTATTAATTTCTCTGCAGACTTGTCCCAGGTGAAAAGAGACACTACGCGATCCACGGCATTCTTCCTGATAATTTCACCGGCATCGACGTATGTCTCGAGTAAGTTCACAAGCCTCCTCTCAGCTATCTTCCCGACATACCTGTCGAGCTGGCCCTTATTCGAGGCCTCCATGAATGCCAGCATGTCGCGAAGCGCCTCGGCTAGGTCGTAGGGATCCTCAGGCTTAACGTGGAGGCCTGTACCCCTGACCCCGTGTTCCCGTATGTCTAGAACCGTCTCCTTTAAACCTCCAACTCTAGCTGCTACGACTGGACAGCCGGCAGCCATAGCTTCGACAGCCATTATTCCAAAGGGCTCCCACCTAGAGGGGGCCGCGAAAACGTCGGCAGAGATGTGCACGAGTTTGTATATTGAGGGGGCGACTCCGAACACTACGCGCACGTTTGCCGGGTACTCGCGGGATAGGTCTATCAGTATGTCTATGTAACTTTCTCCGCCCCACACTGGGAGTACTAGGAATAATACCCTCGCTTCTCCCAGATCATGGAGAAGGTACTCTATGGCCTCGGCGAGCAAGTCAAAACCCTTCTGACGCGATACCCTCCCAGTGGTTATTAAGAGGGGGCCGTCGAAGCGGAAAGGCTCTACTCTGAGGTCTTCTTTAAACGGCGGCCCTACTCTATCTACGATATACTTCCTCATCCTGTCATCTTGGAGCTGAGGCTCGCCTTGGGAAAGACCCCCTACGGCGTGGAGCAGCAAGTACTTCCTGAGACTTAACCTGTCAACACGCGTCGTGGAGAGCTTGCTGAGCCTCTCTCTGTGTACGGATAAGACCTCCCTATAAAGGGACTCGTACGTCCAATCTGTTCCATTGTAGACGTAGGCTCCACGGGCTAGTACGTCGTCACCTAGGGCTGACCTGAGGTCTTCTTCAAGGTAAGACCTGCTCACGGTCACTAGCCTGTCTGCCTCGGCGAGACCAATCTTCTCAGCAACCCCACCGGTCAACTCGTGTATTTCCTGTAGAGATGTTGTGGCGTATCGGCCGTTAATGTATGCCGTGTGGGCCCAGTCTCCGCGCAACCCTACTTCCTCGAGCATCTGGAGCTCTATCCTCTTCCTCACTAGGAGGTGGACGTGGTAGATCAGCGCGGGTTTTTGCTCATGCCCCCTGTGCTTCTTGGCAATAAGTAGCAGTAGAACCGAGTGCCAGTCGTGAAAGTGGAGTACATCTGGCTCCTCTAGCCCGAGCTCCTCCTTGTTGAGTAGCAGATAAGAAAATGCCAGGGAGAACTCGATAACCTTCCTGTCCAGCACGTCGCCCGCATATATGCGCGGGTCGTCTAGTACGCCGCCATGAACTTTAAGAAAGGTGACGCCCCTAAACGTCGTTTTCTCGAAGAGGTACCTCCTCCCGTTATAAAATGCCTCGACAGTTTCTGAGCCCAGGCTTATAGAGGGGGTGTGGGCAGGGAGAATTACTACGGGTTTTGCTCCCTTATTGGACAACGCTATAGAGAGGTTCGTTGGGACTTCAGCCAGTCCTCCCACTTTCACAAAGGGGGTTGCCTCGAACGTGAGCATCCAGACGCCTAAAGCCAACGCAGGATCACCTGTGCCTCGAAGCCCTCTCCAGGGTTAAGGGCGACGGCATGGTTAAAAGTTATTCCGAGGCCCTGTAGCTCTCTCTTCAGCCCCTTCTCGGTTCTGGATATGGTCTCGATAGGAGCAACCCAGACCTCGGCGTGCTTACTACTCTCAATAATGACTTCGGGGCCTCCTTTGGACGTGATTCTAACAGTCCTAGACCAGGGGCTCTCAAACCTCTCGTACATGCTCCTCCTATAGGCATCGTCGACAGTGTAGAATGGTACTTCATCTTCAGAGTATGAGAGCCTAGGCATTATGGACAGTTCTACAGATATTTTAGGGTCTATCAGTCTCCTCTCCATGTTCCTCCAGTAATATGAGACCTTCAATGTCCTCCCCCCATCAAGTACCTCATAGACTTTTGTCACGTGAATCCTGGCAGGCTGGCTTCTGACACTCCAGTCATGGCCTACAGTGGACAACACGACCTTCCTCTCGCCTACGTATTCCACGATGTATCTTCGTAGCGCGAGGTCACTAACGTCTACGAACGGCGTGTTATCAATCCAGTCGGAGAGCCTGGCGTCGCGCCTCCATATGTGCTCGCGGAACGAGGTGCGGCGGTGCCAGTCTGGGTTGAAGCCCTGAACCCCCTGGAGGTATTGCTCGGCGTAGCGTGACATCGTGTTTACCAGGTTGTGCTCAAGGCCTGCTGCCTTTACGTCCAGCTCAAAGAGACTCCCCCCGTCGTCAGGCTTCAGGTACACGTTCGAGAAGGGGGTCTCGACGATTATCTCGTTTTTGCCGTCGAAGTCAAAATCTACCTCCTTCACATAGTACTCCGAGCCGAGAAAGTACCCTCCCTTCTCCTCTGCTATCCTCTCAGCCCTTATCAGGTGCTCGTAGACCGCCTGCCTCAAGACTGGTATGTAGACGCCGCCGAAGAGGCCGTGCCAGAACGCATCGTTACACTGGGCGAGGTAGTAGTTCCTCCAGGCCTCCTCTGGGGCCTCTAGTCTTGAAAGCTTCTCCCTTGTGTAGAGCATCTTCTTATGCATGTTGTTAGACTCCCTGTACTTTCTAAGGAAGTTCGGAAAATACCCACCACTCCACTCCACCATCTTATCGTAGCTCCAGGGGCCGAGGTAGGCCAGACCAGAGTAGCCGTACCGCTTGAGGTACTCCGAGGGAGTGAGGGTCTGGATCACCCTCTCTTCCCTCAAATATGCGAGGAAGAGCCTGAGCCAGGGCTCGGCCTGCTCGCGGGGCCACCACTCGCCGAACTTCTCGGCGTCGCTCCCCCATAGCACGTATCTGGAGCCGTTGTGGGTCTGGAAGCCTCTTATGTAGGAGAGAACTTCTGCGTGGGGACGCCAGGGCAAAATGTACCTTATGTTCGCATCGATGAAGAAAACGCCTACTCTATGTCCGGCGTACTCTGTGGCTAGAGCCACGTGCGTATCATCTCTCCAGAGGCCAGACCTGTAGCCCACCTCGTCGTCAAGAATTACGTACTCGTAGCCCGCCCCCCGAACAACTGGTGGCAGAGTTGGATCCCATACCCTCTCGGCAAGCCAGAGGCCCCTAGGGGTTACGCCGAGCGCCTCTTCGACGAGTTCTCTGCCGCGCTTTAGCTGCTCTACTCTGTCCTCAATGGGGAGCAACGTCAGTATGCTCTCAGAGAAAGCCCCCCCAAGTATCTCGAAGTTACTCTCCCGTACTACGTCTCTCAGCCGGTTGAGGAAGTCGGGGTACTGCTCGCGCCAGTACACGAGCAGGGATCCGCTGAAGTGGAGCGTGAGCGGTAAGTCGCGGAAGTCTCCGAGTACGTCTAAGAGCATCTCGTAGCTGTTCTGCTGGATTCTCTGCATAATGCTGTGCTTCTGTCCAACCGGTTGGTGAAAGTGTAGGACGAAAATGAACGTCGACTTCACAAGGTTAAACTGCTCCAACATCCGATTTATTACTTTTCCTAAAAATCAAGCCCCGGCCGGGATTTGAACCCGGGACCTTCGGCTTTCTCGAACCCCCTGTTACTCTAAGCCTTACGAGGCCGACGCTCCACCAGTCTGAGCTACCGGGGCTGGAGAAAACACAGCACTAGACATTTATCAGCTTTTCGCTAGAATGCTCCTCGCCCTGCAGGCACGCCGACTAAACACAGCTAGCCGGTTAAAGTGAAAGTTATGCCCCGGCCGGGATTTGAACCCGGGATCTTCGGCTTTCTCTGGCTCCAGTACCTCGAGAGGCCGATATCCTCTCAGCCCTCGTGCAGGTTGACCGGGCTAGACGACCGGGGCTCCTACCTCTCTTTGTAGAGTGGGTTTATTAATCTTTTCCCAGGGTGCTTCGCGATGTCTTTGTCGCCTTAGAGTAAGGGTATTTTTATAAGGCAGGGTGGCTAGTTGTCTCGTTAATGCGTGGCGACCTGGTGTCCAGGATATGGCGAAGCTCAGGATACTTGCAGTGTCAGATGTCCACGGCAAGGAGGACATTGTTGATAGGTTCATAGACTGGACTAAAGGGGATAATATCTCTTACGACGTCGTCGTAGCAGCTGGGGACATTGGAAACCCGCAGAGGCCCGGGAGCATGTGCAGGATTCTCGGCAAGATTTTTAGGGGCTTGCAGAAGCCAGTCTACTACGTCAGGGGGAACTGGGACATAGAGGGAGACTGCAGCCTCCAGCAGGCATTCGACTTAGACTCTGTAGGTCCTATATATTTCGGCGACATAGCTCTCGTGGGCCACGGCAGGAGGGCGAACCCCTTTAGACTCGAGAGACAGGCTAGGACTGTAGTACTCGTAACCCACTACCCTCCCTTCAGCATACTGGATCGCGGGAAAGTTGTAGACAGCTACCACCACTCCCCTCATGCGGGCGTGGTTGAGATAAACTATCTCATCGACTACTATAGGCCTCGCGTCCATATTTTCGGGCATAGCCACAGTTTTGGAGGTTTGGACGTGGAGCACAACGGCACGGTGTACGTCAACGTTGCCAGGCTTGATAGGCTTCTCAAGAGCGGTGATCCTATAGGAAACTACGCACTTATCGACATCTCGAGCAGTGGGGATGTTAAAGTCGAGTGGCGCTTTATCAATGGAGTATGGAAGAGGTGTTCTGGCTGTGGGAGGGTTGTCCACATACCCGAGAAGTGGACCCTGTGCAGGAAGTGCGCGCACAAGAATGACTTGAAGTTTACTAGGGTTAGCGGGATCCCTTACAGGGCTCTACTGACATTCAGAGACATTTCGACAGATTCTACCATGGAGAGACGTGAAGTAAGAATCCCCTTTTACACGCTTAAGGACAATTTGACTCTTGAGGACTTCATAGACATTATTGTTACAAGAACATTCAAGGGCATGCTCTCTTCAGAAGAGGGCGTAAAGGTTTTCGAGATACCTAAGGACAAGTTGATAGAATTCTATGGTACCAGGACGAATGACCCGCTCACGCCATTCAGCGAGTACTTGTTCTCGTGTAACGAGAACTTACACAACCACAGACTGTGCCTCATCATGAAGATCTTCTCTATCGACAAAAAGGCGCATGTCTTCTGGAAGATAACCTCGGACAATGAGAAGTCCTACAAAATTAGCACCGAGTACATTCTCTTCAGGGAAGGCTCTATAAATCCAGGTTCACATTTACTGAGACAACTGGTGGACTCTGGGTTTAGAGCTGTCTCCTACAAGATAGAGGCGATATAGTTGTCTCTCTTGATGAAGGAGATTTACCGCAAGATAGTCCATTTGGGTTTGAGCTCTCTCCTTATATGCCCGTTCATCCTCCACCTCCCCGAACCCCTAGATATCCGCGTCTACTACTCTCTTGGGCTCTTAGCGGCAGCCCTTATCAATAGTGCAGTTGTGAGGAGATCTAAGCTTAGGGTAGAGCTTGAGAACTTTTCGAGTGAGCTACACAAGTTCGTCGACAGTTTTGGAGAGAAGACAAGGATGCCTCTCGCAGTGATTGAAGAGGCTATAGACGAGTTCCACGGCTTTATCGAGAGGCAGCTTTCGTTACTTGAGAGAGATTACGAGAAAAGAGAGGGATATGTCGGCCTACTGTACGGGATGATAGGCGCAGTCATAAGCCTCCTCGTGGATCCCTGCCACACCTTCTACGGTATCACGGCTCTCGCTGTAGTCGACACTGTAGCGTCGATCTCTAGTATGGCAATATGGCATAGGGGTAAGAGCCTGGGAGGGGAGGCTGTGGCTTTCCTCGTATATGCCTCTCTACTCGTTGTTAGCGGTAGCAGTGCCCTACAGGCCATAGTAGTGTCGCTTCTTGCGGTAGTGTCGGAATACTTCTCACCGGAAGATAACCTGACAGTCCCGGTTGTCGCAACCACTACTGCTATGTTGCTGGGCGCGCCCCCGCACTGCCCGCTCTAAAAAGTTGTTTCTCCCAGTACTTCGTCCGCTAGCCTTAAGGCTTGAGTGTTATCGCTACGTAGGCTACTACTGAGAGGACGAATATTGCCAGTATAAGGGCTGAGACCAGCCTCTTTCTCCTGTCTCTTCTCGCCGGCATTCCCACCACCCGCTATAATCGATAGTACAAGGAGAAAAAGACCTGTAATTATTAAGGTTTCCGGCGCCACGACTCTGCCAGCGGTTAAAATAGAGGGCAGGCCGGTAGAGTTGAGTAGAGAGGCGTACTTGTTCTGAGCCTCTTCAAGCTCTTTCTTCGCCCCTATGCCTACGAGAACTAGGCTCCCGTCCTTGATTACAAGGACTGTGGGGAAGGAGGTCGCGTTCACTTGGCTTGCTATCCTTACATCATCGTATCCAATAGGCCAGGTTATGTTGTTATCTAGCGAGTATCTCTTAAGTATATCGGGCGTATCAGTTTGCGAAACAGTTATGGACACAACGACTGTATCGTTCCTCTCTGAGAGCCTCTTCAGGAGAGGTATAAGGTACTTGCAGCCCGTGCACTGTGTATAGAACAACTCTATTACGAGGATCTTGTTCCAGGAAGCCTCGGCGAGGTCTAGTTGCTGTCCATTGTAGAGAGTTATGCTCCCTAGACTCACGCTCTTGCTCACCCTCCTGGAAACTAGTGTCTCGTTGCCTATGCGTGCAAGGATTTCGGCCAAGTGCGCCTCCTCGCCCGTTTTGATAAGGCTACACTCCACGCGTACTACGAGATTGTCTAGCCCTGTGCGCCACACAATTGTAGACGCATTCAGCCGACACGTATAGTTCCCCGGTGTTTCCACAATGGACATTTGGTAGCTACCGGCTTCCAGCTTTACTGTTTTAACCAGCCCCTGCTCGACACCAACAACAACAGGTGAACTAGGGGAGTCTATTCTAGAAATCTTTACCTTGAGGGAGGTCTCTCTAGGAGAAAGCAGCGTTAAGTTGAAGGTTTCCCGTTTCAGCGTTACAGTCAGGTTTCTGTTTTGTTCGAGGGAGAAGTTGAGGGACTGAGAAATGTATAGGGGTGCCTGCACTCTCAGCGAGTAATTCCCCTTTAGGAGGTCTATTGAGACTTCTCCAGACGCAGGTGTTGTTAGCTCATAAGCCTCTGATCCGCTAATACTTACTCTAGCTCCAGGTATAGGTTCCCCCCTTTCGCCTACAACCCTAACAACAAGCAGGAACCTTTTAGGCCGCTCTCTATCCATCCTGGTCTCAAATACTATTGTCGGCTGGTTAACCGTTAGCGAGAACTTGTTCTCGGAGTACCCTTGCTTGAGCACCTCAACGGTGTAATTGCCAGGCGGGACTATTAGCTTTGCCCATCCTGTAGAGTTTGTCAAAGTGCTGTAGCTACTGCCCCCAGATACTATGTTCACGTTTGCGTCACTGATTTGTGCACCGTCTCGGTCTACAACCCTAATATATACGGTGGATCTAGCCAGCGGGTAAAGGAAGACTAAATAGTTATTCCCGTACTTCGCTATGAACAGTTGCTCTGAGTTCCTGCTCTCGACAGGATCCCACGAGAGACTGGGCCAGTCTATCTGGTATCTGCCTATAAGTACTGGCGGGTTTCTATAGTCTGTGGCGTAGAGGAGCACGTCACTTACGGTAAATATCGCTATTAGGTTCTGCGAGAAAACTCTCACGCTACGTTTGGTAGGGATCGAGAAGAAGTTTGTACAGCGGAGAGAGGCATCACAGAGGCTTGTAGTACCGTCCCAGAATACTACTACGAAGTTGCTACCGAGCGGAACAATCTGGGCTATAGGTTGCATTCCCCTATCTGCGAGAATTCTAAGATCCGGCAGTGACAGAACGAAGGTTTCATGTTGCCCACCATCATCCTTAACCCGTTGCGCTACTACATACCCTGCTCCCACGGCTTTTGTTGTCAGGCCTGTCTGCAGAGAAGCCACTTTGACTACGCCGCTGGCTGTAACGCTGTAAACTTCGATTTTGTTGTCTGTGAGTTGGCACAACTCGCAGAGAGTATCTATCGTCTCTACTACGAGGTATCTCTGGTAGAAATCTAGGGAGAATATTTTGCACAGGACGTCGTTAGAGTTCACGTCTCTCTCGAAAACCCTATTCCTCCTGGAGAGATCTATAACCACGAGCCTATCGAGTTTTGCGCTCTTCACTGTGTAGACGATGTCTAGGGCGAGAAACCTTCCATCTTGGCTTAAGGACGCGCGGGATACGTAGACTTCATCGCTTTTCGCTATAGCGGAGAGCGAGTACAGGGGTTCTAAAGTGGATGAGTTTATGACAATAACTGTACCTGAAGAGTCTACTATTACTAGCGTAGATGCATTATAGAACATTCCAACAACGTCTAGCCCTATAGGTTTTATCACCCTGGAAATGGTGCTCCCAGCGTTGAAATCTATTAAAGCCAGCGAGCCGTTAGAGAAGCTTATATAGGCTTTACTCCCAGCTGGCAGGAATGCTTCCACAGGTGCCCCGAAAGACCTTATCTCATAGCTATATACCGGTGTAGAGAACATATGCTGAGCAACGTACAATGCTGCTAGCAGGAGTAGCACTAGGATTACTTGCCTTACCATACTACTCGGTCTCCTTCAAGAGTATCCTAACAGGTATCCCATTTAATGTCTGAACGACAATAGATATACCTGTTAGCTCCTCTCCGGACGACAGGGAGCTTCCCAGCTTGTATAGAATCTCTCTCACGCGGGATAGGGCCTCAAGCGACTCCCTCTGAGACTCTATCGTCTCCTCCAGCACGTTCAACTCGTCAACGGCTCTCGCGTTGACGACGACTTTTAGCCCCATATAGTCGATTTCGTTGAGCGAGGAGAGCTTCTCGCCCAGTAAGTCTTCGAGAACTCTCTCCAGCGCTTTCATACGCTCAGCTCTCACACGCACGGCTTCATACCGCTGCTCGAGTTGCTGGAGAGTGCCCTGGATGGTTGCTATCTCGGCTTCAATGTACCTCAGTAATTCATCAAAGCTATTAAACTGGTAAATGTTGTAGGACACGGCCACCCACTTTTAAAGCCTTAATATGTTTAAAAAAATTAACGTGTATTGACTCTACCCAGAGCACCCCCCGCTCACTGCTGCCACTCTCCGCCGACGTCCTTTTGAATGAAAGACTTCGAGAAATGCATGCCAGCCTACGACAACAGCTTCCACCGACTGTTAACTTCCTACTTCCCAAATCTTCTGTGCCTGGACTGGTATACCCTTATAGCGCGGAGTAGGTCTATCTTCCTGAAATCTGGCCAGTATACATCGAGAAAAACAAGTTCCGAGTAAGCTATCTGCCACAACAGGAAGTTACTTATCCTTTCCTCGCCACTTGTCCTGATAACAAGGTCTGGGTCTGGGTAAGGCTGGTCGCCCGTGTACAGGTACCTCTGGAATACTTCTTCGTCCACGTCTTCCTCTGATAGCTTGCCAGTTTTTACGTCCTTTATGAGTTGTCTCACGGCTTCAACTATCTCTCTGCGTCCGCCGTAGGCCACGGCGATGTTGAGGAACCTGTCGGAGAATCTGGATGTGTAGTTTTCCAGCTCTTTAATCTTGGACACTATAGTTTCAGGAAGCAGGCTCAAGTCTCCTATGAATTTCACGCGGACTCGCCGCTTCTCGAGCTCTCTGGAGGATTTTAGCTGCTTGATTTTCTCCTCGAGTAGACTCAGGATTTCTTCTACCTCACTCCTACTCCTCCTCTGTAGATTTTCTGTTGACAGAACGTAGAGGGTCACTGTCTTAACCCCCAAGTCATAGCACCATTTCAGCACTTCTTCGGCTCTCTCAGCCCCGTAGCGGTGCCCTAGCCACGGTGGTAGCCCTCTGTAGGTAGCCCATCTCCTATTGCCATCGAGTATGAACGCTACGTGATTTGGAATATTTCCACTCTTGACCTCTCTCTCAAGTAAGCGCTCATAGATCTTGTAGACTCCGAGTGCCCTTACAAGAGACCGCCACACTGATGCACACCACTACCTTTTTGTAAAGGTCGGCAATAATAACAGTTATGCAAGGTGTCTTTGTCCGCCGCATCGAGGACGCTAGGGATCTTGTAGAAAGCATAAAGAGCATGATCGACCACACGAATCTGAGGCCAGAGGCATCGGTGGCAGAACTAGAGAGAACCTGTAGAGAAACTTTAGAATATGGCTTCTATGCGTGCTGTATCCCTCCATTTTTCGTCGAAAAAGCCAGGCGGATTGTGGGTGAGAGAGCAAGAGTGGTAACAGTTGTAGGCTTTCCGCACGGGAACGTTCCGACCGAGGTAAAGGAGAGAGAGGTGAGAGAGGCATTTGAGAGCGGTGCAGACGAGGTCGACGCTGTTATCAACATCTCCTTACTCCGCAGTGGCATGACGTCGGAGGCCGTTGAAGAGGCAAAACGTCTCCTCGAGGTAGTAAAGGAGCATGGGGGAGTGCTCAAGGTAATAATCGAGACAGGCTTCCTGGACGCCAGTACTATTTATAACGTCTCGAGGGAACTCTCGAGGATTGGAGTTCACTTCGTCAAAACGTCTACGGGTTTCGGCCCGCGTGGGGCTACTCCAGAGGACATAATAGTTATAAGGCGCGCAGTTTCAGGGACATCGACACGCATAAAAGCCGCGGGCGGCATTAGAACCGGCCTGCAGGCGCTGTACTTCTACCTCCTTGGCGCGGACAGGATAGGGACTAGTAGTAGCACCCAGATAGTAAGCGATATTCAAAGGATTTCGACAAATAACGTATAGAAGAACAACAAGTGTGAAAAATTATTATACCACAAGTTCATTTATCCAGCTGGTCACAGGAGATGAAAGGAATAGCGTCGATCTATGGTTACGGAGTGTACATACCCGTCTACAGGATCGAGGCCAAAGAGATTGCGAGAGTACATACGAAAGGAGGGGAAAAAGCCCCCATAAGGGCCAAAAGCCTGCCGGCGCCCGATGAAGACTCCTTAACGATGGCCTATGAGGCCGCGAAAAACGCCCTGAAGAGAGCCCGTATAGACCCCTCCCTGGTCGAAGCCCTCTACATTGGCTCTGAAAGTCCACCATATGCCGTAAAGCCCTCAGCCACAGTAATAGCTGAAGCTCTAGGCTTTTCAAGGAAGCTCTACGGCATAGACATGGAGTTCGCGTGCAAGGCCGGGACGACCGCTATAATCAGCGTGGCCGCGTTAATCTCCTCCGGGGTCATCAAGTACGGCATGGGTATAGGAACAGATACCGCTCAGGGCAGGCCCGGCGACGAGCTCGAGTACACTGCCGCTGCTGGAGCGGCAGCGTACCTTCTGGGCCCCCTCTCCAAGGACTCTGTCGCCACGATCGAGCACACGTACAGTTACGTGACAGACACGCCTGACTTCTGGCGTAGAGAGGGCGAGAAGTTCCCGATGCATACGTTTAGGTTTACAGGAGACCCTGCATACTTTCACCACATCGAGAGTGCCGCAAAGGGGTTGATGGAGGAGACAGGTCTGAAGCCCAGCGACTTCAACTACGTAGTATTCCACCAGCCTAACGTCAAGTTCCCGCAGAGGATGGCACAAGTCTTGGGATTCACGCAGGAGCAACTGAAGCTCGGCCTCCTCGCCGGGGAAATAGGGAACACTTATGCGGCCGCGTCTCTTATAGGCCTGGCCAACGTACTAGACCACGCGAAGCCAGGCGAGAGGATACTCGTAGTCTCGTTCGGTAGTGGAGCAGGTTCTGACGCCATGAGCATTATTGTTGGGGACGGAATAGAGGAGAGGAGGGAGCTGGCACCCAAGGTCTCCTACTACGTCTCAAGGGCGAAGTTTGTGGATTACGCCTTTTACCTCAAGTACCGGAGGTTCATTCAAGGGGTGGTTTGAGTGGGGAGAGTCTATATCGTGGGGGCTGGTGCCACGAAAATAGGCGAGCACTGGGATCTCTCACTGCGTGAGCTGGCTGCTGATGCTTCGAGGAAAGCAATCGAGGACGCGGGCATATCGAAACGCGACATCCAGGCTATTTTTGTTGGAAACATGTCCTCCGGATACCTCCAGGGCCAGGAGCACCTGGGCTCTCTGATCGCGACGTGGCTAGGTATACCGGGTGTAGCCGCCAACAAGATCGAAGCTGCCTGTGCTAGTGGTGGCGCCGCAGTACACAACGCTTACCTGGCCGTGAAGTCGGGTATCTACGACTGCGTACTTGCCGTCGGGGTTGAAAAGCTCACGGAAGCTACAACTAGCGACGTTACAAGCGCATTGATCATGGCAGAAGACCAGGAATACGTTGCTTTCGCAGGGTTCTCGTTTGTAGCCCTAAACGCGTTAGTCTACAGGGCCTACATGAGAAAGTTTGGAGCGAAACAGGAGGATATTGCGTTGTTCGCCGTTCACGACCACAACTATGCTGCGAATAACCCCCTTGCGCAGTACCCTAGGCCTGTAACTCTCGACGAAGTGCTCAAGTCACCCCCTGTCGCGGATCCAATAAGGCTCCTCGAAAGCGCACCCCTAGGAGACGGGAGCGCCGCCCTAGTCCTGTGCTCTGAGGAAAAGGCAAGGAGGCTTGGCAAGGATGTTCTCATCGAGTTAGCTGGGAGCGGGCTGGCAACAGACATCTTAAGTCTCCACGACAGGCCTGACCTCACGACACTGGCCGCCACTGTGAAAGCCAAGGGCTCCGCCTTCAAGCAGGCCGACATAGAAGTAAAGGACGTAGACGTCCTAGAGGTTCACGACGCGTTTACGGTTCTCGGCGTGATACACCTAGAGGATCTAGGGTTCGCCCGTAAGGGAGAGGGCTGGAGACTACTCAAGGAGGGGCAACTTGAGAAGGACGGAGACATCCCGACGAACACCATGGGGGGTCTCAAGGCGCGAGGCCATCCTGTTGGAGCAACAGGGGTGTACCAGGTCTACGACCTGGTTGTTCAACTGCGTGGCGAGGCCGGCGCGAACCAGGTTCCTGACCCAGAAGTGGGTGTTGCCCAGAATGTTGGCGGCGTCGGGGGAACAGTTGTTGTTAACGTCGTGAAGAGGGTGAGGTAAGATGTCGTATATGAGGAGTGTCCCAAGGGTTTGGCGTGAGAGAATAATAAAATACAGGTTAATTGGAGGAGCGTGCAAAGACTGCGGAAAGACGTTCTACCCATACAGGAAAGCTTGCCCGGTCTGCGGCTCGGAGAACGTCGAGCAAAAGAAACTACCCGAGACCGGCGTAATCGAAACCTTCAGTGTTGTTAGGTCGCCGCCAACAGAGTTTGTCAGCCAGGCGCCGTACATCGTAGCTATAGTTAGGCTAGACGACGGCACACTTGTGCCTGCGCAAATAACAGATGTGGAGCCAGACGAAGTCCGCGAGGGGATGCGTGTAGAGGCTGTCTTCAGAAAATACAGAGAACAGGGGGAAAAAGGAATAATAGAGTATGGCATAAAGTTTAGACCAGTGGTAAGCAACGAATGAGGAAAAGACTACACGCGAAAAATTGATAGAAGTTTTTCTCAGTAACCCCGGTGTAGAGTTCACCCTGCGCCAACTCCTTTCAATGCTTTCTCTACGAGACTCTGAGGCAAAGAGGCTATTGAACGACATAAACCACGCGGCAAAGACTATCAGGAGGCGTACGAACAACAAGGCTTACCTGGCCATGCGTCCACCGATATGCCGCGACTGTGGGTACGTGTTCAAGGAGCTGGACAGCGCTTGGAGGCCGGGCAAGTGCCCACGGTGTAAGAGCGAGAGAATTACCCAGCCGAGCTTCATTCTAATTAGGCGTGATTAGAGACTTGCGTCTTGCTCTGTTCCTCTACAAGAACATTGGATATTGCCGTTAGTATCGACGTAGCCGCTATATCTGTTGCCAGGGTAATACCAGGCATGACGTCTATCACTAGGTCGGATAGACGCAATACACCTGTCGGTAGTCCTTCACGTGATCCTACCAGGACTAGTACTCTCTCGCTCCTCCTAAAAACGTTCCTGAGGACATCTCTTACTTCGCCGATGTACCTACCTCTAGTCGATGTGGCGAGTATAGGCACTCCTCTCTCACGATAGTCTCTTACAAGCTGGTAGAGGTCGAATAGAGACACGGGGGTTCGGTGAACGCTCCTCCCGTACGTCTTGACCTGTATCCTGTACCGCGACTCAATTCCCTCTAAGAGGCCTATAATGAACCTGGCGAGAGGTGATGCCTCTGTGGGGGTGTACGGCGTAACGACGAGCTCTCTAATCTCAAACGACTGGACAGACCTCCCGATGCGGACGCCGACTTTATAGGAGGCGTCCCCCTCGGCAATGTAAGGTACTTGCCCCACTACTATTCTCCTGAGGTATTTTAGAGCATCAGGCTTCCTCTCGTAGTTCTTCTTCCAGATTATTGTGCCAGGCGTAACGGAGATAAAGGCTTCTTCTCCCAGTATCTCGACCCAGAATATCTTGTCAGGGTTCTCGAGATCAACAGGACTGCCTACGAGGCCTTGTATACAGGCTCCAGCTCTAACGTTGACGTCAAGAGAGGTAAAGCTGTGACGCCCCCTCCGTTCCGTGCGCACCGCAAAACTCTCGTGGGTTTTTAGCCTCTGAGGGGCGATCTTCTTGACTGCCTCGCATATTTCGTCCAAACTGGCTTTTACGTGCTCGTGTACGGGGAGGACTCTCTCAGCCTCCACTACTCGCGAAGCAACCTTCTCGGCCAGTGTATCTGGATCACCTTCACGGCAATACGCAAGGACGAGTCCCTGAAAGCCTGCAGGTAAAGGCTCGGCGTCCAGGCCGAATTCTTCCCTTATCCTGCTCGCCGTTACCCTCTCAAGGTCGAGGTGGGTGGTCACTACTAGGCACGGCCTGCTACTCATGCTCGTACATGCTAAGCCAGTAATCAGGTGGGCTTAAAATGCTCTACTGATTACTGCAAAGAAAAAGCCATCGGTTTTGTGGAGGTGGGGGTAGAGCCTATAGCAGCCCTCGCAGGGCCTAACCAGCTCGCGCTCGAGTCTTGGAGGTAGAGTAGGCCTCAGACTTACAAAGTCTGCCTGCAACTCTCCTAGTACATCCTCGCCCTCTTCTGGCAAGACAGAACAAGTCGAGTACAGAACAGGTGCTCGTCGCCCAGAGGCCCTTAGCGCGTTCCTGAGTAGAGATGTTTGTGTCTGCTTGAGGTATTCCAGATCCTCTCTCCTCAGGCCCCACAACGAGAGCCTTAAGCCCGGATCCCTTGATATTGCGCCGCTATTAGTGCACGGAGCGTCTACGATGGCCGCGTCGAACGGCCTCGTCGAAGAAAACACCCTTCCATCAGCACATATAAGGTGGGAGCTACAGTGAGCCCTGCTCATTATCTTCTTGCAGAATGAAAGCCTCTTTTCCGAGACGTCCACGGCAACGAGCTCTACTTCTCTTGCCCTGTTACATATCAAGGAGGACTTCATACACGGCGCAGCGGCGAGGTCAACGACGAGGCCTTGAGGGCTGAGCGAGAGGAGAGCTTCTACTGCGGCCACGCTGGCCTTGTCCTGGTACACTGCCACTCCCAGAGGTAGCTCTGGTAGAGGCCCCTCGCTCGGCGCACCGACCTCTAGCAGATAGGGGAAGTCGACGTCGACTCTGGCCCTTAACCCCCTCTGCTCTAGGAATTCTCGCACGTACTCGACTCTGCCGGGATCGCTAACCCTTACCCACACGTGCCTCCGCCTAAACGACTTTAAAATCTCCTTCACTTCTTTCAACTCAGTCCTAGTGAGGAGTGTTTTTACAATTAGAGGTGGTATGCTCTCAAGGTATGCCAGGCGGAACGAGACTGGCTGCTCCTCTATCTCCATGAAAATCTGCTCGATATTGCGCGGGGATAGGATGCCTAGCAGGCTGTCGCTCAATAACCCGCCTCTGACAGCTCTGAGTTTTTTCTGGATGTCGGGAGAGTGCTGGGCTAGGTAGAAGGCTATGTAAAATGCTGCCTTCCTGCGTAGCGGAAGGCCGCTCTTGCCATACTTCTCAAGGGCGTATATAGCTGGTCCTATGTTCTCGAGCGTCCTCTTAGCTAACGTGTAGACGGCTCCCTGCTCGCCTGGCTTCAGTCTAAACTCCCCCATGGCCTCGTGGAAGGCAGAGTCTATTGACAGGGAGTGCCTGGAGATGAGTTCAAGTATCCTAGTACTTGCCCTGAAGACTAGGGGTGTTAGGCTGTCTAGTATCGTGTCTATGCCACGTGACGGGCTCATCAGAAAAACCTTTGGATGATGAGCGCAAGGTTGTAACTGGCGTAGTACGCCGTGAATACAGAGATGAAAGCCCTCTCCGCTGGGAGGCGTTTATACACTTTCAGGGTAGCTGTCAGGAGGCAAATAACCACCACCTGGATAACCCTGAACAGGAGGTTTAGGTGGAAGACGTCTAGCGGCACCAGAGCTAAGAAGCTTAGAGGCAGAGTTGAAGTGAGGAGGGTAGCTATGTAGTCGACCCCTATCCTGCGCTCGCCGCCCATTAGCCTCGAGGGAGCCTCGAGCGCCAGTATTAGTATCACCAAGCCCGCGAGAGTCAAGGCTACTCTTACGCCTAGAGTGGGTGGAGGGAAGAGCTGGTCTAAGCCGAAGCATATAAAGCTACCGTGCACCGAGGCTAGGATTACCGAGAAGAGGTACACGAACATCATGACGAATGATGGCTTTACCTCAGAGTAGAGGAATGACGCGAGGCTCTCTGGAACCAGTATGGGGGCGATATACTTCTCGAAGACGGCGTGAAAGCCCCCTCTCTCGGACATCAGCGACCTAATGCGTACTTCGTTCTCCTGTATGAATTTGTAGAGTTTAACCCCCTTATCGGTTAATACGTATTTCCTCCTGTCGTTTTTCGTGATGAAGCCCTTGAGCTTGTCGAGGTTGTAATAGAGGTTACCAGTGCTCGTGCCAACAGCAGACTTTAGTTCGCTGAACGACACTTCACCCTTCTCGCCTACGGTTCGCAGTATAGCCCTCATGTAAGGGTTGCCCATGATCATGTAGACTTGTTCTAGATCAGGATCCGGCTGTAACCCCTGCATAACCTGCAATATAGGGAGTGTGATACTGTGGTAAATATAGCTTTACACGTCAGAAGTGAGATCTAAGGGACGCTAAACCTATTATAGAGATTCGTGCTAATAGCCAGTGGGGAGATGTTGAGAATCATACCCGTAGCTGGCTTGGCTGTTACAAGTAATGCAGGCTTTGAGGAGCTCGCCAGGAGGCTCTCGACAATAGAGAACACAGGGGCCTGGGTTCAGGTAGTTTCTTCCTGGGATGTCCTCCTAGATGAGGGTGTAGGCGAAGTAGTGGATGCCTTTTACGACTACAACCTTAACTTAGCCTCCCTCAAGTTCGAGTACACTAGTGGGTTTAACGCTGATGGCTTCGAGAAGATAGCCTTAATCGCCGACGAGTCTGCCGGGAGGACGGTGATTATCGCCAAGCCGGGCTGGATCCCTGAAGAGGATTTCGAGCAGATATATGACGTAGCGGCGACTTACAAGGTTAAGGTGTTGCTAGAGCCTAGTAGCATGGAAGAGTGCAAGAGAGTATACGACTTGATTAAGCGTTTCATAGGAGGCGTTTTGGGGCTGTCGCTGACAGAGGAAGACTACCCTTCTACAGAGTACTTCACCGGAGTACTTAAGAACTACCTGCAGATTACTAAGAACTTGAATATCTCCAACTACGAAAACGGGCGACCAGCACCACTCCTCATACCCTCCGATTATAATAACCCTAAGTTGCTGCGCTTCTTACTTAAGCAAAACTTCGAGGGGTTCCTGACGCTCTTTTACGGGAAGAGCAGCGTCGATGACCTCTGGCTATTTAAACAACTCTTGACCATCAGAGAGCATCTCGCCTCTCTTGAGGAGAAAGAAGATTAAATGACTACCTCTAACACCAGCGCCCCCCGGTAGCCACAGTTCTCGCACACGTACAGAGGCGGCGTTAAGCCTAGAACCCCTATCTGCACAATCCTCACGCTCCCACACACGGGACAGACCCTTATAGCCGGCCTTCCGCCTCTCTCAACGCTCAGTTTAAAGGGCGCCCCTTCAACTGCTATTCTCTCCTCTGGGACGCCCTTCTCCACTAGGTACCTTATAGCATCATCCTTAGTGTGGAAGGGGAGCGCCGAAGTGCATATATCCCTGGACTCTTCCACAGTGAACCCTAGGAAGTTTTCAACCCAGCTCCTTGCAGAACAGTCGAACTCCAGGCAAAGCGCGTCAGCGCACCTCACAATGTTGTAGAGTGTCTCTGCTCCAGCCACAGCATTTTCACGCGGCAACCTTCATAAATTTGTGATCCTACACATGCCTGGGTGTGGGCTAGCGTGGGTGACTGGTCTCTTCGAGCCATCCTATTCATGGTCTCCCTGGCTCTCACAGTGCTCCTGGTAGTAGCCGGCTTCAGCCAAGAAATTAGCGCTGGTAGCGCTAGGCAGATATACAGCTCGACAGAACAGTACACTGAGGGGCTCGTAGTCAAGGGAGATTTCGAAGCCACGGCTCTAAACATCTTCCTCGATTTTGCCCCGCTGATGCTGGTATGCAACACCCCAGTCCTAGGGCCATTAATTGCGGGAGCAACGTCCTACTATACCGGCTATGTTTCTAAGGCGCAACTGGTAGCTACTGGTAAAGGCGGTCTCCAGGCACTGTTCTCGGATGTTGTTAGCTTGCTACAAGTCCTAGCGATATCAATTGCTTCAGCGGAGGGCATGCTTCTCTCCTACAAGCTCTTGAAACGCCAGAGGGCAGAGTTTTTAGAGACAGTTGCCGTCCTGGTATTCGAGGTAGGATTGGCCGTACTCGTAGCGTCTATATGGGCTCTGGAGGCTTCGTAATCAACGAAATTATTGCCCAATTTTAAAATATTAAAACTGTTCTATACTTGTTGAAAAACATGCTAGAAGGTTTCGGTATAAAAACTCTCGATGATGTAGACGTTAAAGGAAAAACAGTCGGCGTTAGGGTTGATTTCAATTCGCCTGTAGACCCCAAAACAGGGAGGCTCCTCGACTACACCAGGATCACGGCACACGCTGAGACAACACTACAAGAACTCGTAGACAGGGGGGCGCGCGTAGTCGTCATATCCCACCAGGGCCGTAAGGGAGACCCGGACTTCACAAGCCTGCGCGAGCACGCTGAAGTCCTGAAAAGGTACCTACGGGGGCGTGTAGTATTTGTAGACGACGTCTTTGGCGAGAAGGCTGTGAGCGCTATAGAGTCGCTCCGGGAAGGAGACGTCCTGGTGCTAGAGAATGTCAGGTACTGGGATGGCGAGACAAAGTCCGCTAGCCCGGAGGAGCACGCTAAGTCTGAGCTTGTCGCCAGGCTCGGCCCCCTAATGGATGTATACGTTGTCGACGCTTTCTCGGCTGCCCACAGGCCACACGCCTCACTCGTCGGTTTTGCTCCAGTTAAACACTTCGTTGCGGGCAGAGTTATGGAGAGGGAGCTCCGAGCCCTCTATAGGGTTCGAAACAACCCCGAGAGGCCATGCCTGTATGTGATTGGTGGCGCTAAGGCTGAGGATACGGCCGAGATAATTAGGAGTGTGTTGGGCAACAACATTGCTGACCGCGTGCTAACTGGAGGGCTAGCGGCAAACCTCCTCTTGCACAGCGCCGGCTATAACATAGGTGACGAGAATATTAGGGTTCTAGAAGAGAAAGGCTTCCTGAGCCTCGAGGGGGAGCTCAAGGAGCTCTTGTCGATTTACAGGGACAGGATAGTGCTACCAGTCGACGTGGCTGTAGAGAGGAACGGCGAGAGAGTTGAAGTCAGAGCTTCAGAGCTTCCCGCCGCAGGCCTGATAAAGGACATAGGATCACAGACCGCGAGGCTCTATTCGGAGTTAATAAGGAGCTCGAAAACTGTCGTTATGAACGGGCCTATGGGCGTCTTCGAAGATGACAGGTTTGCCCTCGGGACAAGAGCAGTATTCGAGGCGATGGCGACATCTGGGGCTTTCACTCTCATAGGTGGTGGCCACACGCTTGCAGCCGCTTCGAAGCTCGGGTACACTGGGAGGATTTCGCACGTGAGCACCGGTGGGGGTGCCTTAATAGAGTACTTGATCAAAGGGACACTCCCCGTAGTGGAGGTTCTGAAGACGTATTCGAAGTGAGCAAAAACAAATAATTGCGTGTTTTTCCTCTTAAATTGTATGAAGCCTGGCTGGTCTATTTCTCTCTACGGGGAGATTCCGCAAGGAGGGATAGCCGTAGTGGGGCTACCGGATGCAGGGCTAGTGGGGCCGATATCCACATCGCACCTCGTCAAGCAGTGGGATCTCAGGAACATTGGCTACATTGACTCGCCCAGCATACCTCCAGTCATACTCTTCCACGAAGCGTCTCCTCTACTACCAATCCGCATCTATGGCGGGTATAAGGGCAACGACTTTATCTTAGTCGTCCACTCCGACGTCGCGATACCTCCAAAGTCGATATACGGGCTTTCCTCCTTTTTGACCGCTAAACTGGTCGAGAAGGGTGTTAAGAGGGTGTTTCTGCTAGGGGGGATAGCTGTACAGGATAGGCTTAACATAGAGACTCCAAAGACCTATGCAGCCTCGATCGAGGCGGAGACACTAGACTACGCGAGAAGGATGGGCATCGAGCCGCTCAAAGAGGGGTTCATAGGGGGTGTTTACGCGCAGATACTTAAGGAGGGCTATAAGAGGGGGCTCAGTGCGCTAGCGCTACTCTCGGAGTGCTTTCTCAATTACCCAGACCCAGGCGCTTCAGCCTCGACACTTCAGGCATTCTCGAAACTAGTGGGTAAAGAAGTCGACGTCAGGCAGTTGATCGAGCAGGAGGAGGAGATACGGCTAAAACTACGCGAGTTAATGAAGAGGACTATGGAGACAATGAAAGGATCCGGGAAGGAGTACGAGTACACGATACCCGCTTTGTACGTTTAGGGGGGATGCAGATGGAGGCGTGGTTGAAGAGGCAAATCGAGGAGATGATGAGGGAGTTCCAGAAGATTCGGGAGGAGGTCGAGAGGTTCGAGGAGGAGTTCTTCCAATCCTTTACGGCGCGTGAGGAGAGAACAGTAGTGCCTCTCTACGAGGTTAGGCGCTCTTCAGATAAGATCAGGGTGTGCGCCGACCTGGCTGGCGTGAGAGACAAGGAGAATATCGATGTGCGCGTGGAGGGCCGTACATTGAAGATAGAAGCGGCATTCTCTAGGCCTTTTTCCCTAGAGGGGTTCGTGTTCCTGAGAGGGGGTGTCTCAAAGTATAGATTAGAAATCCCCCTGCCAGAGAACATTGACGTAGGCGGGATAAAGGCTACGTTTAGGAAGGGGGTGCTCGAAGTGGAGATACCCTTGAAGGTAGAGAAGTTTAGAGTAAAGGTAGAATAAGAATTTTATTTAATTGCCCTGAGCTTGCTTATTAGCTCATTCAGATCATCTACGCGCGTTACGGCCAATGGAATATTCTCCCGCTTGGCTATCTCAAGGCCTAGCTCGTCAACCTTTTTGACGCCATGCAAGACGACTAACGCTGGCCGTAGGCCGCCCATCCCGGCTTGCATGGACTTGATTGCTACCATGGGGCTCCTCCCGTAGGCCACGCGAGTAAATATCGCAGCTCTCTGTGTCGTAGCGCCGTAGAGCTTGATGTAGTCGTAGGACGGCACGTCTAGTACGAGCTTTATACTGTCGACAACAGTGTAGCCGAGAAGCGGGGTTGAGACGAACGCTGACCCCACTATTAAGTCTGCCTCTATTGCTTCGCAGAAGCGCGCGATGGAGATGGGAATGCTGAACTCACGCATGTCTAGGACAGCTTCCCTCAGGAAATCTGAACCTAGCAATATCCGCCTCAAACCGGACAGGATTATCCCTCCCCTCTCGATATCTTTGAGAATCAAACTCTTCACAAACCTTGCTACGAAGCGCGCTCCAGGAGACTTTCTCCTCCCGCTCTCGTAGTCGCTTAGAACAGACGCTGAAACGCCCATGTGCGTTGCAACTTCGACTTGCGTTAAGTTGAACTTCTCGCGCCACTTCTTCATCTCTGCGCCTGGGTTCTCGGACATTATTACTTCTCCAGCTATTTTCGCCGCAATCTCTCTGAGGGAGGGGTCTGCGAGCCACTCATTGTTTTTGTCCTTACTCATCGCAAAGTAGAGTTAAACATCTGTTATAAATGTTTTAACAAGTTGTCGAAAATGATGGCGGAAACCTATTAAGAGCGCCCCCGGTGTAGATCGTGGCGATGAAGAAGCTCGGAAGGCCCGAGTGGTGGGGAGCTCGTGCAGGTCGGAGCCGTAAACTGATAAATATTGTACATATTTAAGCCTCCTTTATAACCCTCTTCAACAAGATAATACATGACTAAGCATGACGTATCGCGTTGGAATAAATGGTTTTGGCAGGATAGGCAGGAATTTCCTCAAGGCTGCTCTCCAAAACGAGAAGTTCTTGAAGACATTTGAAGTCGTCGCCGTAAACGACTTAGCAGATGCGAAAACTCTGGCTCATTTGTTCAAGTACGATAGCGTATTCGGGAGGTATAAAGGCCGCGTCGAAGTAAGAGACAACAAACTGGTAATTGAGAACTACGAAATTGAAGTCCT
The DNA here is from genome assembly GCF_014876775.1 of Infirmifilum lucidum. NCBI lineage: Archaea > Thermoproteati > Thermoproteota > Thermoprotei > Thermofilales > Thermofilaceae > Infirmifilum > Infirmifilum lucidum. Next base: position 679,127 of record NZ_CP062310.1, read on the forward strand.
GTCGGTAAAAGACCCAGCCCAGCTACCCTGGTCAAAACTCAACGTGGACATTGTGCTAGAGTCAACAGGCCTATTTACAGACAGAGAGAATTCGTCTAAGCACTTGTCAGCCGGTGCTAAGAAAGTTGTTATCTCGGCGCCAGCCAAGAACCCTGACATTACGATAGTCATGGGAGTAAACCACAAGATGTACGACCCGGGCAAGCACCACATAGTGTCTAACGCGTCCTGTACGACAAACGCCTTCGCGCCAGTTGTAAAGGTTCTACACGAGAATTTCGGGGTTATAGAGGGCATGATGACTACCGTACATGCGTACACGAACGACCAGAGAATCCTAGACCTTGTCCACAGGGATCTGAGGAGAGCCAGAGCAGCAGCACAAAACATTATTCCCACATCCACTGGAGCCGCCCAGGCAATAATGGACGTCTACCCCGAGCTCAAGGGTAAACTTAGTGCAATTGCGATCCGCGTTCCAGTGCCCGATGGGTCGCTCGTCGATTTTGTCGCCCTGCTCAAAAGGCCTGTCACCAAGGAGGAGATGGATAACGCCTTCAAGAGGGCCGCGGAGGGCGAGTTGAAAGGTATACTCCAGTACGTAGACGAGCCAATTGTGAGTAGCGACATCATTGGAAACCCGCACTCCTCGATATACGATGCTCTCGCAAGCGATGTTCTCGGCAAGAACGGCGACATGGTCAAAGTCTTCGCCTGGTACGATAACGAGTGGGGCTACTCCTGCAGGCTAGTCGACCTAATGGTCTACATGGCTGAAAAAGGCCTCTAAGCATTTCATATCTTGAAACTGTAAACCGACTCTTTTTTGCTGAAAACAACTCTACCCCTATACCTTATCTCAATTATCCGGTGAAACGGGATAAATTTAGCCCTCCCACCTGTAGCTACCAGTAAACCATCACGGGTGACCTTGACTACATCTTCTCCCGTGAATGCCTCTACGCCGGTATTCGAGCCTCTCGAGGCGAACTCTACAACTATGCCTTTCTTATCCACGTTATCGTCCCATAAGACTCTCTGGAAAAAGTTCCTCATAGGGTTCTTCACTCCAAGACCACCCGCCTGCGATATCCTACCTCGACGATAGCCCTCTCCCTGACAGATAGCCTCTTTTTCCCGTCTAACTGAGCTCGGATAAATTTTTCATCGACAAAGAGCCTAATGACTCTCCTCGAAGTCAGCTTCTCTAGATCTTCTCTCACTTCAGCCTCATCGACAAGAGTCTTTATACCCGGACACTGCACCGGACAGAGCGTGCAGAACTTCCCCTCGATGTAGTCGAGCCCTGGGCAAGGGGCTCTAAGCCCGTCGTAAAGCATGGCCGAGTAGTTGTTTGCACAACACGCGCTGAGGAATGGAGCCAGCCCCTTCTCCCGGGCAATTCTTACAGCTTCTCTCTTCACGTCTTGCAGCTCCAACGGTAACTGCTTTCCCTGCTTGAGCTCGCCCTTAACTCTCTGCTTAATCTCAGAAGTGTCTATGCCCACCCTATCGAGGCGCCTAAGGATGAGGGGCGTTACCCTTAGGCCCCCAAAGACTATCCCTGCAGCGCCGTGGGCCTTTGCTTCATCAATCATCTCGTCCAGCTCGCCAGTATTGACACCGGGTATGAGTGGTCTGAGGAAGACTACCGGGTTTAACCCGTGCTTCCTCAATAACTTCACAGTGTCTAACCTATCCTCTGGGTGGGGGGCCTTAGGCTCGAGCTTCTCGGCGTGTTTCAAGGTTACCAGCGTAACTAGAACGCTGAGCGGTAGCTTGACTGACGCCAGCGCTTTGACTTGGGCTTCGCTCAGGGTACTCTTGGTAGCGACTTGCGTCGGGTTTCCAAGGTACTTGCTGAAAGCCTGCAAGTACTCTAGCGTACGTGAGAAGGCTGATGCGTCTACGAACGGCTCGCCTAAACTCCCCACGGCAATTAGCGTGCCAAGCCTTCCCGGAAGGAACGAGGGGTTTAGCAGGAGGGCGTAGGCCATCTCCTCCCCTGTGAGCCCGTAGACGCGGTACGTCGAGTTACTGACCCCCATGTCCGGCAGGTAGCAGTAGGAGCACTGATAGCTACACCCCACCACGCTGTGCACCGTAGCCCCGCAGGGCCTCGGGGGCTTCCTCGCGTGGTAGTCTCCTTTAACCTTCTCGATGCTATCCGAGGGCAATTTAGCTTCGAGTTCCTTCGTTACAAGAAGTTTCCTGTAAAGGAAGCCGCGAAGCGAGAGCTTTAGTGCCAAAAGCTACACCGTTTGGGGGTGTATTTGCCCGCCCTCTAGTATCTACCTGTATCTCGGCCTAAGGGCAACATGCCTGGGAAGCCTCGAGCTAACTAGCGGGTAGCCCCGGACGTCCTCCCTGAGCCTGGCGAGCAACTCTTCGCGCGTCATCTCCACCTGCCCCTTACCCCGAATTCTCACGTTAAGCTTACCTGTCTCGACTTCCCTCTTCCCAATGACCACGATATATGGTATCCACTTCACTTCCGCATCTCTGATTCTTTTCGCTATGCTCTCGTCTCTGTCATCCACGTCTACCCTGAAGCCCTCACTTTCCAAGAGATCCGCTAGCTTATCGGCCTCTAATAGGAATTCCCTGGAGAACGGGATTATCCTGACCTGGACTGGTGAAAGCCAGGTGGGCAGTGCCGGTAGCTCGCCGTTTTTGGCCTTCTTCGCCGCGGTGTCTAGCACGGCGAAAATGTACCTCTCCACCGAGCCGATTAGGGCTGTGTGGATGATTACAGGGTACTCACGCTGGCCCTCCTCGTTCACGTACGTAATGCCAAAGCGCTCAGCGTTGCCCACGTCTATCTGGAACGTCCCTATCTCCCTGGGCCTCCCGAGCTCATCGATTATGTTGTATTCCACGTTGAGAACCCAGTAATACTTACCCTCGGGGACAAAGTGAAGGAGAATCGGCTTCCCCTCCTTTTCCACGAGCCTCCTTATGTACTCTCTGTTGGACTCTAGGAAAGACCTCGTCAGGTTGTATATACTAACGTAATCGCGCCCGAGCCTCCTTATCTCCTCGTATATCTTCTCGTGCACCCTAAATGAAATCTCCATGGCCTCCTGCAGATCCCTGCAGAATATGTGGAGGTCTGGCATCGTAAACTTCCTGAGGCGGAAGCACAGGAGCAGTTCGCCTGGCTGTTCAAGCCTGTAGCTGTCGGCTATCTCGAGCATACCGAGAGGGAGGTTCCTGTAACTTATCTCCCAGTCCTTGATCATCGCGAATTGCTGGTGGCACGCGGCGTACCTCAGGACAAGCTTCTTTTCGTCCACTTCTAACTGGTAGAGCCTGTCGCCGTATAGCTGGGCGTGTTGCAGGACAGGCTTGTACTCCAGGTTGAAGGTATTGGTGCCCCTCACCTTGTATACTGGTATTCCAAGGCTCCTGGCAACCTGCCACGCATACTCGGCAACAGCCTCAACCATTATAGTGGCTTCAGGGCCATAGCGCATATGGCCGAGATCACTCATGGGCTCCCACTCGAGGCCAAACTTCCTGCAGTAGTCTAGGTAGAGCGGCTCTCCCCCCTCACGTCTCCGCTTGAACACTTCGGCCTCTAGTAGAGCTATGAAGTCCTCTGGAAGCCCACTAGGTAGCTCCTCTACGCTGACGATTCTACCATCCGGGAACATCACTGCGAAATCTTCAAAGCCGTGCTTGGGCTTCTCGCCTGGCCGTATAGTACGTGAAAGCTCCGAGAGTGGGTGGCCATAGCACTCCAGCGTGAAGCGCTTATACCACCCGAATGGCGCCCTCTGAACTCTAACGCCACGTACCTTCAACTGCTCCTCGATAGATTTAAGCAGGGGTAGGGCTTCACTGGCCTCAGCGAGGTTTTCGGAGAGGTGAGCATAGGGATAGACCACGACCCCGGACGCCCCGACGCGTTTATAGACGCTCTCTATCTCTCCAGTTGCTTTCCCGACAATCTCGGGGTCTGAAGAATCCCCTTTTTCGACAGTCACGAAGGCTACAAGGACGTTTTCCGCCCTGCCGGACTTATTGCTATCTGAGAGCTCCTCTGCCGTGTCGACAGCTTTCTGCCTAGCCTCGTACTCAAAGGTCTTAGCATGGATGAGCAGTACTTTCAATACATGCCACCCCTCGGACTACACGTCCAGGCAATTAAACCTATTCCAGCACTTACTCGAGGTCGCCAATCCTGGGGCCGAGTTTTTTGAGCTTATCTTTGATCTTGCTGTACACTTGCTGGTCGAGCGCTTTTGCCTCCTCCTCGATAGAAAATTCCTCTTCCTCCCTCCTAGGTCTAAGAGCCTCGAGTTTAAGTTTACACGTGCTGTCTGGCATTAGAGCGTGCCTAGCACACCCGGCGAACTGGCACTTTGGGCCAATACAGTTGTCTCCAATCCACGTACAAAAGGCTTCAACCCCCCTCCTGGTACGCCTGTAGATAAGAGCGTTCCTGTAGCACGTAAATGCTCTGAAGGGGCAATGTGGGGAGCAACTCACGTCGTTTTTCTGCATAGAATTCCCCGCATTGCGGAATATCTTCAGCAACACGCATTATTGAACTTTACCCTGTCTAATAATTAGAACACCAAGGGCTCTAGCCCCCTAGACAGCAGGAAGTCGTTGAGCTCCTCTAGTGTGGGAGAGGAGTGGGCCCCTACCCTAGTAGACTTGAGAGCCCCGGCCGCGTTGGCCAGCAAGAGGCACCTTTCATAGGGCAGGCCGAGCTTCCAGGCAATGAGGAAGGCGGCGTTAAAGGCATCACCGGCACCCGTGGTATCTATAACGTCGACCCTAAAGGCTGAAGCCTCTACGTTAAGCCTGGGTATCCTGGAGCCCCTCTCTCCCTCCTTTACTACGAGCAAGCCCTGATAGACGTCCTCTAGCTTCCTGCCTCCAAGTGCGTGGTACTCGCGTATGTTTACGAAAAGCACGTCTGTAACCTCGAGAACGGGGCTTAAGTACTCGAGACCCTTGGAAGCTACAGCCATGCCGGGATCATAGCTCGTCGTGAGCCCCCTCTTCTTAGCCTCTGCAAGCATCCAGAGAGTGTACTCCGGCTTAGTGCTACTCAAGTGGACGTGACCCGCCTCCTTGAAGAGAGTGCTCAGGTCGAAGACGCCAGGCTTTAAGTCTAGGTTTGCCCCCCTCACAGCCACCATAGCCCTGTTGCCCCTAGAGTCCAACAGTATAACCACCCTCCCAGTCGGCTTCTGAGACCTTATTATGCCGTGGGTAGCTACACCCTCCTTCCTCAAATACTCTACGATGAGGCCCCCCTGCTCGTCGTTCCCGACAACGCCGGCAAAGACTACTCTAGCCCCGAGCCTCGCCAGAGCGACTGCGACGTTTGTGGCTGCTCCACCAAGCCTCTTGAAAAAATCCCTTGCTTCCTGTGCCTCATCAGCACCAGGAATGCTGTCTACCAGGTAGTACTCGTCTACGCTCGCATTCCCTGAGACTATGAACGAAGGCCCAGCTGTCACGGCTACCAAAGAGACCCACTACTATATCTGCCTGTCGACTAGAGAGGTTGACTAGAGTAAAGAATAAAAATAATACTGACCCCGCACCTTACTACGCAGGGGTGCTTGTTTGAGCGAGGAGGCTAAGAGGCTTGCCGAGATAAAAGAGTTTCTCGAGAGGAAACTCGAGGAGCTCAGGCGCGAGGAACAGGTACTAGAGGAGGCCCTGAGGCTCGTGAACCAGGCCTTATCTTCCACAAGTTTCATGAAAGCCTCAGAGCTGCTACAAAAAGCACAGCAAGCTGTAGAGGCAAAACCTGCAGCGGTTCAGGAGGCGAAGGCCAAGGGCGCGCCACTGGAGGAGGCCCTAATAACCTCTGCTACAACTGGCGAGCACTTGGCAAGGGTGCTAGTGTACCCCGATAGCATAGAGGTTATCTTACTGAAGGAGTTTTCCGCGAGCACACCACCTTTCGAGTCCTTCTTCGTCCGGAAGGTTCTAGAGGGCTTCAAGAAGAAGGATGAGGATCTAGTGTCCAAGGGTGAGAAGTCTCCGGGCGAAGTCTTCGACTACGAGGTAGTGGAGGACAAGGGTGTCCTGAAGAAGATCCTCATTAGGAACTACGGGGACAAGCGCGTGGTGAACGAGATAAAGAGCACTCTGCGCTGGACCCTCAACAAGATGCTCTCAAGGTCAGGGCATGAGTAAGCTACTGTTGGAGAGCCGTCTTGCGCTGCGACTTGTACATCTCCATGAGCTCAGCCTCCGTCGTCGCCTGCTCCGGCTTCTTGTCGAACCTATACCTGCCCGTAAACCTCGGGAACCTAATTGCCAGGCCTGACTCGGGCTCTACTTTGCCGAGGGCACAGGTGTGGAGTGGGCTGAGAGTGATCTCGGCTCCTATAATCTCGAGAACAACAGCTGGTACAAACCAGACGTCCGCTTCTATCCTGGAGACAACCCTGGGGTGGCGGTGCGGTATGCGGTATGGCTCGAGGAGCTTAGGCAGGTTGGCTAGATCCTCGTCGGTGAAGCCCGTACCGACTTTACAGACGGTCTTGAAAGTGTCGCTCTGGGGGTCGTAGGCGGCCATAAGGAGAGCGCCATACGTCCCAGCCCTCTTGCCCCTGCCGTGGAAAGCCCCGACCACTACGAGGTCTACGGTGTCCGTCATCTCCATTCTGTAGTCGCGTTTGAACTTTATCCAAAGCCAGCCCCTCGCGCCCATCTGGTACACGCTCTGGCCTGATACAGACTTGCACATCACGCCCTCGCAGCCCTCGCTTATAGCCTCCTCGAAGAACAAGAGGAGATCCTTCGCGTTGTCGACGAGCCTCGCCTTGGAGAGCAATATGTCCTCGCTGCCCGCGGGCACTATGGACTCCAGTATTTTCCTGCGCTCCGGGAGCGGCTTCTCGATGAGCTCCTGGCCGTCGAGGTAGATTATGTCGAAGAGGTACACTCTGACGGGGTACTCCTTCATCGCTTTGTCCACGTCGTACTTCCTCCTCCGGTGCATTAACTCCTGGAAGGGGAGCATTTCCCCGGTGTCTGAGTTGTATGCTACAATCTCGCCCTCTACGACAGCCTCCTCTGCTTTAAGCATAGACACGAAGTTCACGACGTCGGGGTAGTGGTGTGTTATGTTCTCCAGCCTCCTGCTAAAGAGCCAGACTCTCTCGTCCTTCTTGTGCGCCTGCACTCTCTCGCCGTCGTACTTGTACTCTGCGAGGCATTGGCCCCCCAGCTTCTCGAGTATCTCTGCTGGGTCGCTGAGCCGCTCGGCAAGCATGGGCAGTACTGGGACGCCGACCTCGATCTTTATCGCTTTAATAGCCTCCAGCCCGTTTGAAGCCAGCTCCTTCGCGATGAAGCCTAGATCCGGCCTCTTCGTGTAGGCTCTTTCTACCACCTCTCTAGCGGCCTTTGACCCCGTGAAGGCCACGGCTAGGGCGTCTAGTATAGTCATGTCGGCTATGCCCAGCCTGAGCCTACCTGTAACCGTCCTAACGATGTACCTGGCCTCCTTGGGTTTAGCGTCGGATAGCAGGCCCGCGAGGGTGTTTACCTTAGTGTCCTGGCTGCCCTCGCCTGTAGCTAGGGCTATCTTCATGAGGGAGCTGTAGACCTGGGAGATCGTGAGTTCGTGCTTAAGGCCCTCCTGCCCTATGAAGCCTAGCAGGCCGGTGGCCTGCTTCGGCCTGGAAAGCAACTGCTCAGCAACGAGACCTGGGTCGCCGACCTTCTTGTAGAGTTCTTCAACTGTCTTTAGCGGGACACCTGTAGCCTTAGATATTGCCCTGAGCGTGAGCTTCTCGGCAACGCCCAGCTCGACACCCTCGTAGTCGGGCCTCAACTGCCCCTGGGTCAAGTATACCACCTTGTCCAGCACCTCTACGGGCGTCTTCTTGAACAGGGCGACGAGGTAGTCTGTCATGGCAAGCCTGCTGGACGTGCTCTCGATCTTCTCGTAGAACTCTACTAGAACGCTGTACGGCAGATCACTTTGAGACATGTCAACCCAGCTATATTAATGCTAGCCCGGATTAAAAGGTTTGACCCGGCTAGCTGTACGGCTGGCCTCTAGCGTGGCCTCCTCCTACCACACGGCGGGTTGTGGGGGTCTGGAACCACGACGTGTAGGAGCTTACACCTGCTCCTGGCCTGGTCGTAGAAGAGGCACGTGAAGCAGGTTCCCGCTAGCTCTCTGGCCTGAGCAGGGGGCTGTTGCGCTACGGGTTGCGGTTGCGGCTCTCGGGCCTGCTGGGGCTCCGGCTTTACCTGCTGCTTCTGCTCAAGTCGTTGAGTACCGGGCAGGGGTTTAGGGTACTGTGGGGCCTGCTGGGGCGGCCGGGGCCTAGCCTGCTGCGGCTGGAGCAGTGACTTGGCCTGCGGTTTGGCGGGCTGTACGGGCCTAGGCTCCTGCTCTACAGGAACTTCTACTGGGGCCAGCTCGATGGGAGGCGGCGCTTCAGCTGGCTCCCTAGGCTGTGGCGCAACAGGCTTCACGGCCTGTGAGGCCCCTATCTCTCTACGGGGGGCTTCTGCTTGTGGGAGCCTTTCTTCCGGCTGTGCCTCGAGCGGCGCTATGCTCGCGAGCTCCGGGGACAGGCCCTGTACCAGGAGCCTTATCTCCTGGCGGTTCAGGTACCTGCCTTCGACCGCCTTCTCGCCGTCGACCACGACTGCTGGTACTGCTCTAATGCCGTACTTCTTGAACTCGGCCACGTATATCCCGCCGAAGACCTCCTCGAGGCTCTGGAGCCACTCCTCGAACTTCGACGGATCCTTCAGGCTGAGTAGCCTCACCATGAGCTTGGGTCTCTCGCCTCTCGGGATAGCGTTTAGCTCGGCTTTGAATGCGTCGAGCATCTCCTGGGCTCTGTGGTCGCGCGGGAGGAATACTTTAATCTCTTTGACCACTTAGCCCACCACTAGCTCCTACACTGTCTCTCGACGGACATAATAATTAAGTTATCTTTTCGAATGAACTCCAGTAGGGCCTAGAGGGGTACTTCGAGGAGCCTCTCCGTGACGTCTCCCCTCGGCGTCACCTCGACGAATATCTGCGCCTGGAAAGTGTAGACCTTAAGCCTGCCCGTCCTCCAAAAGTCCTCCGGGAGCCCTGCCTTGAGGCACGAGTAACTGAGGAACTTCTCGACGTCCCACCCCTCCTCCACCGGGACTTGTGGCAGCAGGAGGCCCCTAGCAAGCCCGTACTCCACGAGGAGCCCGTCCCGCCCCACCTTCACCTTGTCGAGTAACTCTCTGTAGTCCGCATATTGTACTGGCTCGGGCTTCGTCAGGACGCTGACCTCGAATACGACCTCGTCTAGCTCCCTGGGCGTGACCGGCGGGAACCTCGGGTCTTCTGTCGCAGCGGCTATGGCCGAGCGAATAGTGGCCTCGGCTAGGGGGAATAGAGGCTCGGGATAACCTATGCAGCCCCTCAGCTCCCGCCTAGCCTGCCTGGTCACCGGGTTGACCACGATTCTCTCGATCGTGACGAAAACCCCGGACTTCTCGAGGAGGCTCCTAGGGGTGTCTGATGGCGGGTCGATTATCACCGCCCTCTCGAGGTACTCCTCGACAGCCCTCCTGGCGAGCCTCACCAGGAAGGCGCCCTCCTCAGCAGAGAGCTTTCCCATAGACTATGCACCTCACTTTTTCCAGAGTTTTCTCAATCTCCCTAATATGCGTGCCGAGCCAATAAACTTGTCCACACCCTGTGCACACGTAGAACTCGCTGTACGCGTCCAGAACTCTGGCCGGTACGAGGCCGGCAACGTCCTCCCGCGAGGCACGCGCGAGCGGGGAGCCGCATATAGAGCAGAGGGCTCTCTCAGGCCTGAAGATAGGCTCGACGCCCAGCCTCTGGAAGACGTGCGCGAGGACGTCCTCCTCCCTGCCCTCGGGCACCAGGAGCGCCTTGAAGCCCCTCCTGGAGAGGTGCCTCTGGAGGGCTTTGTCCCTGGTCAGGAAGAGGAGCCCGGGCTTCTGCTCCAGCAGGGTCTCGATCTCCCTATCGTCTGCCCCGGAGTAGTACAGGGCCCTCACGCCCACCAGCCTGAGCCACCGCGCGAGCTTGCCCAGCATCCCGTCTACCACTACCTCCAACTACGCCACACCCGCTAGGCTCGGCAGGGCCTTCTGCAGGCTCGAGGAGTCGAAAAAGTATGTTCTATTGCCCTCTCGAACCAGGATCATGGAGTACCTCCTGAGGGCCTCTGCCAGATCCATGGACTCCAAGTGGTCTGGCTCGAAGAGCGCTCCGGCCACGCGTGAAACTCTCGTCGAGAGCAGTTTGGGAGCCTTTAAGTTACGGCTCAGGGCGTAGTACGCCACATCAGCCACTGTCACGAGCTTATAGACGCCGCCAGCGTAGCAGACGGGGAGGGCTATCGCGCCGGTATCGAGGAAAACCCTAACGGCGGTCTTGAGCGTGGAGTTGCACCTCACGCACGGCAGGCTATAGGGCTTGAGCCTCTCCAGGAATGCGTACTCGCCGAGCATGCCGCTCTCAAGTATGTAGAGTGAGAGGGAGCGGGGCGTGTAGGCCCTGCCCTCCCTCCTCGACACCAAGTACTGGCCGGACGAGACGCGCTTCAAGGCCGCGCTAAACCCCGGCACGCCCGATATTGTGACGACCGTAACGCTGCTCCTGCCGCCCACTACTCGGGTCAGCACTGACCCGAGGTAGAGTAGCTCGCCCCCAAGCGAAACCACCAGGCTCGTGAAAGCCTCCTCTCTCATCTTGTCGAGCGCGTCCCGTAGCCCCCCCGCCTTCAAGACACCCTCGCTGTAGCTAGCCCCCAACCCTCACCCACCTCTCCACGTGGAAGGTGCCGGCGGGCAGTAGCTTCAAGACTTCCTCGAGCCCGGCTCTAACCCCGCATTCCCTCCTGAGGAAGTCTACAACCTTTCTGGCTGTGAGCTCCCTCGCCAGCGGCCCAGGGGTGAGCTTGAGGAAACACCCCTCTTCGGGGCTACGGGACACAGGAAGGGCCACGAGAGCGCCCCCGCTGGAGCCGACAAGTAGCTCTAGCGGCACCCCGCGTATCCAGTTCCTCTTGCCGTATATCATGAAGGCGCCCTTGCCCAGGTACTCGCCGCTGGGCGCGGCCTTCGAGACCTGCGTGGCGGGAACCCAGTAGACGTCTACGGCCATGAGGCCGGCCTTCCAGGCGCTGCTGTAACACGCGGCGAACTGCGCGGCCTCGAAGATGTCCTTCTCGGGAACCTCCCGGCCGCCCGTCTTCAGTATGGTCGAGGGCGCCCCGTGTATGTCGGCGTGGAGGAATATGTCGTGCTCTTCCATGTACCTCCTGACCAGCAACTCGTTCTGGCCCGCAGACTTCCCGGCGACCACTAGGAAACCGCTAGACGTGAAGAAGAACCTGAAGTCCTTGTACCAGGGCCCTCCCCCAGCCCTCCTAGCTGGAACAACAACCTTCTTTGGCTCGGACTTGCTCGCTGCAAGTAGAGGCATCTTCGCCCTCAGGGACTTCGCCTTCTCGAAGAGAGCCTCGGCGTTGGCGTAGGCACTCCTCCTGGCGTCGACCTCAATGTCGACGCCCCCGAGCGTGAGGGTTATAGACCATTTAGCGTGGTTGAAGCCCTTGACTTCAGGGTACTTCGCCGCGACCTCCTCCTCTATTGCCCGCCAGGTAGAGCCCTGCTCTCTGAGCGCCCTGTAGTAGTCTATCACTTCCTGGACTCTGGGCGCATTCTCCATGAGGAGCCTGGCAGAGGCCTCGATAGTCCTCAACGCTTCCTCAGCTCTATCAGCCGGCGTAGCCCCGGCCGCCACCTCCTCCGGGAGCATGAGCCTAGACATGTATGGCGGGAACTCCTCCTGGAAGTCAACCGGGACGGGCCCGGAGCCTAGGTGTAGTGGCTTGAACGGGTACACTTCAAACCCGCCCCCAGTCTCAACCTTGTAGCCGCTCCTCTTATCGGCTAGGGCCTCTAGGTATATCTCTCTAGCCTCCTCGAGGACTCTTACAGCGTCTTCTGCTGAGCTGAGCTTCGATTGCGGGTCTACGCCTAGGCGGAACGCCGCCTCGTAGACGACTTCTGGCGGCAGGGAGGAGGCCTGAGAGAGGGCAGTCACCACGTTCCTGCGCTTCAGCGAAGAAGCCTTCTCTACAACCTCCCACGGCGGCGCCGAGAAGTCAGCCAGCTTCGGGGGCGGCTTGTAGGGCTCGCCCCTCCTTATAGCCCTGTCGCGCATGGTTTTCTCTTCGAGAGCGTAGAGTACCTTCCAGCCTGCGTCGAGGAGGACTATGTTCCCCTCTCTAACCCACTCTAGTACGAGCGTGAAGCCCGTGAAGTCCAGCGCCAGCGCCCTGTCGTCGTTTACAACGCTCACAGCGTTTACGCGCTTGCCCTCCAGGTCTCTGAGGGGCTTCAAGCGGGAGGGGTTTGCCAGCTCCACGCCCCCTAGAGCGGGACACGCCCCGCGCCTTGGGTGGAAGAGCATGACGCCAGACGAGAACTGCAGGACTGTGAGGCTGCCCTGGACTAGGGCCTTCGCGAGCCTCGAGCCTTCCAAGCTCGCAAACAAGTCCCAGAGCTTGTACACGTCGAGCAGGCTTACACTCCTCCTGCCCCCCACAGCCGACACGGTGTTGTGGGCGCGTATGTCACTAAATAGCATTACCCCGGCCTACACTTCCAGCACTACCCTGGACGGGCAGTAGAAGTCCAGCGCGAGGCGCCCGTCCTGCCTGGCGACCAGGGCCCTGTGGGTGTAGTAGGCCGAGAAGACCTGCTCGCCGAAGCTCCTCCCCCCGCTCCAGTAGTTTATGAATATGGAGCCCAGGCCCCTCGAAGCCCTGTCCACGGCGAGGCCCAAGAGCGAGGCTACGAGCCCCCACCTAGCCCTGTACTCGAGGTCGAAGGCGTGGAAGACCCTTGGAATACTGTCGAGGACGACTACGCCCTCCCCGGCCGTGGAAAATGCAGAGAGGAGCTCGAGTGGGTCGCCGGGAGACTCAAAGGAGACGCCGCCCCACCCGCCGCGGGAGCGCCAGTAGGTTCCGGAGTAGTCGAGGTAGAGGGCAGTGCCGCCCAGGGCTGACAGGAGCCTGCGGGCGGCCTCGCGCCTGCCAGACCCCGGCCTGCCCGCCAGCTCGAGCACGAAGCCGCCAGACAGGAGGCTTTTAAGGCTCCTCGACACCCCCCTCACCTATCCTGAACGTTGCCGACGCGCGGGGCCAGGGGCTAGACAGAACGACGGCGTCCCTGAGCTCCCCCCTCCGCTTCAGCAACAATGAGAGGCAGGCGTAACCGTCTAGGTGCGCGCCGCCTGCAGGCGAGACGCCGTCATGCGAGACAACATCCCTAGTTGCCACGACGATAGACCCCGCGCGGGCGACGCGCCACAAGGCCCTCACCACGCTCGAGTACGCCTCAACCCTCTCCTTCGGGTCTAGGGACTCGGAGCGTATGAGCCCGGTGAGCTCGTCGACGACGAGGAGGCCCGCGTCCCCCGAGACGACCTCCACGAGCGCCTTCTCCAGTAGCACGAGGAGGTGCTGGAGGCTCAGGGCGCGCGCGTAGGTTATCCCCGACAGGGCCTCCGAGGGCTCAACCCCCCTGGCATAGGCGATCGCAATAACCCTCTCGGGCGCGAAGTCGCCCCTCGTGTCTACGAAGACAGCCCTCTTCCCCAGGCCCCCGCTGTCCACCGGGAGCTGGACGTTAACGGACAGCTGCATGCAGAGCTGGGTCTTGCCGCCACCGGCCTCCCCAGAGAAGTCGTAGACACAGCCTGGCTCTAGCCCCCCGCCCAGCACTGCGTCTAGAGCGCTAACCCCCGTCTTCAGTATAGCGGGGGCCTCGCGATACTCTACACCGCGCCTCGGGTACGGGGGTACGGGGAGAATTCCCAGTACATCTGGAACAGGCACAATTAGAAAAATGGAAAAAGGTAAAAAAGTTAATTTTTGGTTTAGAGGCCTTTTAGCGGACTTGAGTCCCAGCTTCAGCTGGAGCAATGACCTTGGCGAGCCTGCGGCGCCTGTAGACGCTGTACTCGTGGGCGATTATGAAGATCACGAGGACGAGGAGTACTAGGAGCAGTATGAGGCCGAGGAACTCGCTGCTGCTCATCTCCCAGCCGGCGATAGTGAGGAATATGTCGAGCTTGAGCTCGACCACAGCTTCCTTGCCGCCAGTGACCGTGGCCGTGGCGCTAGCAGTCCTGCCGCCCTTGCCCGCGGTGATTGCATAGGTGCCCTCGGGTATCTCCATTGTCACGACTCCGCTCGCGTCTGTCGTGAACGTGCCGACCTTCTCGACCGCTACTGTCGCGCCCTCAATGCCCTGGCCCCTAGCGCCGAGAACCTTCACTGTTAGCTTGCCGATCTTGGGCACCGTGATCCCGACTGCCGGCTGCCTGTCAACAGAGCCAGTGTAGGCCACAGGAATACCCTTCCAGCTGTCAACACTGAAGGAGATCTTGCCAGGCGGAACCTCCCTGACCGTTATGCTGCCAGTGCTGTCTAGGGCGTCAGTTATCTTCCTGCCGTCGGGCGTGGTTATGGTGACCGTCGCGCTAGCCATCGACGTGCCGAACGGCGTCGTGAACGTCAGCTTGACGTCGTAGATGTCGAGCCTGACCTCGAAGACCTGGAGGCTCGTCTCGAACCTGCCCTTCTCGATCTTGATGGACTGCTTCGCGACAGTCCCTACGCCCGCTAGGTCGACGCTGACCTGATATGCTCCGTGAGGCGCCTGGCCGTGGTCAGCAGGCGTCTCGGGGCTGTACTTGCTGCTCGGGTCGAACGGCCAGCTCTTGACGATGTCCTTGGCCAGCCTGAGTATGACGCTTCCATCGGTTGCAGGCTTGTCCTGCGTGACGACGCTGTCGGGCCACGTGACGGTCACCGTGATCTTGTCAAGTATAGCAGGGCTGAGAGCGCCTCCCTGGGCGTTCCTCAGGACGAGCTTCGCGACGTACACGAAGGTCTCGAGGGTCGTGCCCTCGCCTGGGGCGTAGTCCCTCGGCCTGTCGTAGTCAGTGTATGTGTCGAATATGACTATCTCCTTGGGTATCTTGCCGGCGGCGCGGAGCAGGTAGCTGTCGCGCCAGTACACCAGGAGCTGGTACTTCTGGGTGTGGGTGTCCGGCGGGGTGCCCGCCGGCGGCACGAGCAGTACTACGTTACCGTTGGCGTCCGTGAAGCCTATGACGCTGGGTATGGCCTTGGCCCTCGGGCTCCTGAGCACGGCCGCGACCATGGCGTTCTGGAGCGGCTTGCCGGACCAGTCGAACACAGTCACCTTTATAGCGTCCCAGACCAGCGGCACGCAGGCGCCGCCAGGCATGTTGTTCGCCAGAGTGAATGCTACGGTACTTGTCAGCGTGTCTGGATCCATGACATCAGTCGTCCTGAGCCCGTATGGCTTGAGCACGTCGTCGAAGTTGAGCTGCGTTGACAGCGTGTACCTGAGGCCGCTTATTCCGAGGAATGCGAGGTTGCCCGTGAAGACTGGCAGGCTGCCAACCGGCGTCGCCACGGTGGCGCCCTTGCTCGGGTAGAAGCCCGCTTTACCATCGCTATCAGTGTACACTGTTGAGAGCGTCGAGGTCGCGCCGGTTGTGCCTACTGCAACGGCTGTCACGGGCTGGTTTGCGAGGGCTACAGTCCTGTCGCGTATGTCCTTGCCGAAGACTTGGACGCAGAAGCCCTCCATCGCAGTAGTGTAGACTACCTTCGCCGCGCCGCTCCAGTAGGTGACGTTCCAGCCGTTGCCGAGCATGTAGTCTACGTTGGATCCGCGGAACGGCCCAACCCACTTGCCACCATAGAACTTGTACCAGGCTGGGCTAGCCTCCCACGAGCTGGGTGTGAAGGAGTCTAGTGTGATGTTGTACGGGCCTACAACGTACCCGTAGAAGGTGAACAGGTTAGTGAAGGACAGCGGCGTGTCGGGGACGTTCGGCGTCCCGTACTTCTTCCCCGCAAGCACGACAAGGCCGCCTATACCTGTGCCGAACTTGACCCACGTCCCTGCAACCTTGTGGTTAGGCATCCAGATTGCAACAGGTATGCTTATGACACCGTCGCCGTTGCCGTCGACAGCGCTCCAGGCCAGCACGCCCCAGGTGAGGCCTGTGGGCTTGACTATCGTGTCGTAGCCTCCTGCGAGCAGAGTACTCCAGTTGAGCGCATCCCACCTGCCAAGGGTCAAGTTAAGGCCCGGCACTAGGCCCGCGCCCAGCTTGCTGACGGTGTAGACGTCGAGGTTGACGACCCAGGTCACGAGCTGTAGCCTTATGCTGTACCTGCCGGCTCCGAAGGGCGCGCCGTAGAACCTGACTATCGGGTGCTCAGTCCTGCCCTGGGCGTCTAGTATCCACGTGTAGTCTAGCTTGTCCGTCTCAACTAGGGTCTGCTCGCCTGTCGTCTCGTTGAAGAGTATAACCTGGCTGCTTATGACCTTGCTGTAGTCAAGCGGCTCGCTCGGCGCCGGCAGGGTGAAGTTGTAGTTGTACACGACTACGCCGCTGTACCAGACTATGAAGCTGTACTTAGCGCCGGCGATGAAGAGGTGCGGGTACTTGGAATTGTCCCACTGCGTGCCCGTGAACCTGAAGACTGCCTTGCTCATCCCGTTGCCCCAAGGCGTGCCGGGGTTGCCCGTGGCGTTGAATATCTTGTAGGTCACCTCGATGTTGGGCCAGCAGAGGCAGCCGGGGCCAGTAATACACACGAGGGTCACGTTGTGCTCGGTGGCCGTGTAGGTGTCGTTGAGCGCCACGATCACGGGGGCCGTACCGTTGCTCGTTGGCAGCTCGGTCAGGACGTTACCGTTGTGGTCCACGGCTTCGAGCGTGAAGCTGAATATCCAGGCCGGCACCTCGAGGGGCCCGAGGACACATGCTGGGGCCTGCCCGGCTATTACCTTCGTGAGATCCCACTTGCCAACGACTAGGCCGACGTCCTTGGGCTTCCTGATGTAGGGCGTGTCCAGCCTAGTCTTCAGAGTCACTATTATCGAGTTGATGGCCGGGTCTACCTTGAGGGGTATTTTCTCGAACGTTACTAGGCCGTTGCAGTCGGAGACGCCCTCCATGTGGTACGTCCTGAGCGCGCCCTTGTAGAAGTCCAGGTACACGCTTATGTTCACGAGCGGGGACTTGTCGTCCCACTGCACGACCTTCAGTTTGATGTCGCCTACTGGGAACGTGTACGTCGCGGCGCTGGCGTTGACGATGTTACCGGTCACTGTGAGCGGTGTCGGGCCGCTAATGGGATCCATGAGGACGCCCTTGAAGGCTAGCTTGACCGTGAAGTTCCCGCCGGGAACCTTGCCCAGGAAGACGTAGCCGTCCTTGCCCAGGCCGACGCTGAATGTTACAGGTGTGTCTGCCGGCGGCGTGTAAGTCAGTATGAGCGTCGCGTTGGGGTCGTCGACGCTAGTTATGGGCCTGTTGCAGAGGTCTATAGCTTTAATGTTGACGTTGTAGACCTTCGCTATGAAGGTGAAGCTCTGGACTCCACAAGTGGTGATGTACTTTGTCAGGTTGAGATCCATCTTGTTGTTGTCGGGCGTGACGTCCACGAAGACCTCCGTGCCCGGCAGCGCGTAGTATATCTTGACTGTGTAGGTGTACAGCTTGCCCGTCGTCGCGAAGGTGAACGGCACTGGCAGGTAGCCTGGGCTACTGCCCGTCCTGGTGATGACCGGCGTGCCTCCCTGCGTGGAGCCGCCAGCAGCAATAGTGAAAGGCGGGAACCTTATGTAGCCGGCCCCGTCGGTGTAGGTGTTTATGGGGTCGTAGCCTGGGGCCTGCAACACGACCATGGCGCCCTCTAGCGGCTGCACGGCCGTGACGCCGCTGTCCTTGACTACCGCCTGCACCTTGACGACGGACACCCTGACCGTGAAGTTCCAGACTTGCGGCGCGATCTTAGTTGCATTGATAACCTTATATTTTGTGCCGCCAATAGTCAGCGTCTCGTTCGCTAGTTTCGTCGTGTTGATTGCCCAGGTGAAGACCTGTATCCCATTGATCTCGATGTTCAGCGTCTGCTTCTCGTTGTAGAACAGCGTAGTGTTGGGCAGCCAGAAGTACATCCTACCTTGGTATTTATAGCCTTCCTCGGGGGCTGTGCCGTTCGTGGGGTCTACCTTGCCTACTCTGAGCTTGCCGAGGCTGGGGCTGACGAACTCGACGCTTATGGGCGGCCACTCCCAGCCCGTGAGCCTATTGTTGCAGAAGTCGTTGACAGTGACTATGGCGAGGAACGTATAGGCTTTGTCACCTATTGTTTCCTGTTCACCTGGCAGGTTTAGAGTCACGGTTGTGCTAGGTTTGCCGGGTACGTTCTCGGTAATGACGAGCTTGGCTCCTGTGGCGCTACCGTTGGATGCAAGATTGAAGTCTGTTATACTGAAGTTTAGTGTCTCGCTGCCGACCTTTACTTTGAGCGGTGTTGGGCCTCCGGTTAGCATCCAGTATATGTCCTTGTAGAAGGTTGTGTTCCAGTAGCTCTCGATGTGGTAGCAGTTGGGGGCTAGTGTGGGCTTGATGTCGACCTGTATGGCGCCCACGAGGAAGGTCTTAGCTGTTTTACCACCAGAGTCGCCGTAGTCGGAGAAGACTATGGGCCCGTTGGGGTCTAGCCTGACCTCGAAGTAGGCTTTGTCCTCGCGCCCGCTCTCGGGGTCCTTGTAGTAGAGCGGCACGTCCTGGCCCGCAATGTTCGTGAGTGCCTGGAAGCTGAAGTTCCAGAGGTACGTGAGCTTTATAGTCTGGTTGAATAAGTTCCCAACAGTGGTGCTTGTATACCTTGTGGTGTTCACGAGGAACGTTTTCCCGTAGGCTAGCCAGAACACCGAGATGTTGAATTTACCTGTTTGTCCTGTATCTAGGGGTGTTGGGCTTGTAATCTTCAGCAGGATTTTGCCGTTTGCGTCTGTTGTGCCCTGGGCGTAGGCGATTAGGCAGTTACCTGTCTCGTTGAAGATTACTATTATTACGTTCTGGTTCGCGAATGGCGTACCCCAGGGTGTCTGGAGTTTTTCATACTGGGTATTGGGGTTTACGGGTACTGCTTGTGCCGTGTAGGCTAGGGCTAGTGCTAGGATTGCCAGTGCAAGTACTCCTAATAGGTATTTATTACTCATAGTCTCTCATTCACCCCTTTTCGGGGTTCAGAGGGTTTTGGGCCTGCAGGGTATTTATATGCGACCTTTTCTGGGATTTAGAATCCGTCTTCCAGCTAATAATAGTTCGACTTTTGGCAATTACCCGTGCTGGGCTTGCAGCCTGGAGTACCGCCCCTCTGAAGCGGGGCGCTCCCGCCCGTAACTCCAGCCACTTTTTCAGGCTGGGCCGAGTACCCTGGCTTTCCCGTTGAGCGCAAGGTAAACTGCGAGGTATAGCGGCAGCGTGCGCTCCCCGGCTTGGTCTGGGAGGCTCGTGGCTAGGATCTTCCTGGGCCACTTGTCCATCTCCACCCTGACGGGCTCGTCGGGCAGCGCTATTGCCTTCTCGAGCACGCCCCTGGCGTCGAGCGCTTCGAGCTGCTGGACTGTCATCCGGAGGACTTTCAGCCCTGTCTTGCCATGAAGCGTCCCCGGTAGCCTTATCAGGCGCTTGACGTCCATTGTCACCTTCTCGTCTATGTTTGCCCTCGCCTCCGCGACGCACTCTAGTATGAGCCTCTCCAGCTCCCCCCTGGACAGCCTGCCCTCCGCCTCCGGCCTGAGCTGGAGTAGCTTGGCTATGCGGCCGCGCCACCCCGGGTCTTCCGGGGTGTACCTGTAAGTGTAGCCTCCCCTAGTCCTGGCGATGTAGAGCTCCGGGTCTATGCCTAGGCCCCTGACGTAGTCTGCTATCTCGCGCCTCGCCTCCTGGTCTAGGTCTACTAGCGCGCTGTCCTCCACGTGTAGGTGGAAGCCCCTGTGGCCGGAGAAGACGACGTACATCTCGTCCCTCGAGATCCCGAAGTCCTCCTCGAGTATGTCCACGAGCTTGAGGACTTCGTCGCGCGCCACGCTTATGCACTGCTCGCAGACCCACGTCTGCCTCTCTACCCTGTCGCTCCCGCAGGAGGGGCACTTCTCCACGAACCCCCAGCCCTCTGCCCCGCAGTTCCTGCACTTCCAGGTGTCGTGGAGCGGCTTGCAGGGGGTGTTTATGTGGTCGACGTCTATGTCGAAGACGAGATCTGCGCCCTGCCAGCCCTTCTCGTCCATGTCTGAGGCTGCGGGGTCTGCGTAGTACGCTGTAGAGTAGTAGGCGTGCTGGGGAACCTTGTCCCTTATGAACTTGTTGAGCTCGCCGGCGTCCCTGAAGGCCATGTGCCTGGCCATCCCCTGGGAGTCGAAGAAGCTGAATGCGAACTCCCTCTTCTCTATGCTGCTGGGGGGCGGCACCGTGTTCCTCGCGTAGTACGCCTTGAAGAGCCTCACGATGCCGGCCTGATCCACTCACTCCACCCTCGGTGGCCTGCCCCTCACGGCCCTGTAGAAGAACTGGAGGGGGTGCTTGACGCCCTGGCAGTTCCACCTGCACAGGCCCAGGCTCCTCATGTTGTCGCACTTGTACGGCGTGTACTTCGTCCTCGAGCCCCTCAGCCCCGCAATGTGCTCTACCTGGTACCTGGCTAAATCCTCCCTGTAGTCGGGCGAGGCCTTGAAGACCTCGAGTGTCTCCTCCACCGAGAAGCCCACGCTGAGCAGGAAGGAGGCCAGAGCGAAGCGGGCGCTGTGGGTGAGGTTCTTCCCGCTCTTGATGTCTTCCAGGAGTGCTCTGGTGCACGGCGGGAACGCCGTCGCGTCGCCTTTCCTGTAACCCGCCTGGGCGTAGGCCAGGACTTCGCTCCTGGTCTTGGCCCACTTCTGCGACACTTCCTCTACTACAGCGTAGAGCCTCTCGGGGACTACTGACGGGTCTACTGATGCCGACTCGACGAGCCTGGCCACGTACTTCTTCACGCCCGTCTGAAGTAGCCTCGCGAGCTCGCGCCAGCCCACTTCCACGTAGCCGGAGGATAGGGGCCTGTTCACGAGCTTCCAGGGGCCCGTGAACTCGGGCTGGGCGTAGACGTAGTCCTTGAAGTGAATGCTTATGCCGCCGCTCCCCGCTCTCAGGCTCCAGCCGAAGACTGTTGCGAGGTAGAGCAGGAGCTCGGGCCTCCTCACAGCATCCTGCTCTATGCTCTCGAAGACCCTCTTGGAGAACGCCACTGCAAACTTCTCGGTTAGCGCCCTGTCGCCGACCTGGGAGAGTATTAGCAGGGCCGTCGTGAACGCCGAGACCTCCAGCCTGTAATCCCCTCCTGGCGGGGGGTAGGTGCCGTTCTCAATAACTGAGAGAATCTTGCCCCTAGCGTTCTCCAGGATTTGGAGGCCCAGAGGGGTCTCGCCGAGCTCCTCTAGGGTGAGGCCTAGCTCGCGTACGACTCTGAGCGCGTCCGGGAGAAAGGGGTATCTGGCGTAGTCGTCCGTGGTCAGCGCTACGCGCAATGGCTCCGCCTTCATCTCCAGGCTACTCCATGCGCGGGGCCAGCAGGTATTTGAGTGTTCCTCCGCCTGCTATGTCAAATGTCATCTCGAGTGGCATGTTCGTCGCGAACTTGAGGGCCATGATGTCGCTGACCCTGTATGCCTTGGAGACTATCTTCTCGAGGAAGTCTATCCCGTAGCTCGCCTCGGCAGGCTCCCTGACGTCTATCTCCAGCAGGCTGCCGGACTCTATGGTGAACTTCGACTCTATCTCGCCTTTGTCGCTCTTAGCCGAGAGGTAGAGGGACTCGTCCTCGGCCTTCAGCTTGACGGACTCTGAGACGAGGGAGGCGTCCTTGAGGGCGTCGCGGAAAGTGTCGCTGAGCATCTTCGCGGCGACAGCGAAGTTGAGCCTGGGGGTCGGTAGCTCTTGGCCCGCTATGTCGAGTAGCGGGAACTTGAACCTCCTCTCCGCCCTGCCCTGGAGGACTATTGTGAGCCTCCCGCCTCCGACCTCGAATACGAGCTTGTCGTCGGACTTCGCCCTCTTCAGTACTTTGTCCACGTCGTCCAGGACTACGCCTATCTTCGTCTCGGCCTCGACAGAGTACTCTTCGAATAGGCCCGCGGGCATGTAGAGATCCACCATTGCAATCCTCCCGGGGTCTAGCGCCCTGAGGGAGAGGCCTTCGGGGGTGGCGACGAAGTTCGCCTCGTCGACTATCGTTGCGAGGCTCTCGATGATGTACCTCCACTCCCTCGCGTCTGGGAAGGTGAATTTTACCATTCCAGGCACCAGTTATAGACACTGCACCGCCAAATAATTAAGTTATCACTTAAGGTTCAGGCGTACTCCCTGTAGACCTTCCGACACTTCGTGCATATGTAGAACCTCGTGGCTGGCTCGTCCCCCGCCCTCGTCTGAACCTCGTACGCGTACGCCCTGTCGTTCCCGCAGTTCTCGCACTTGAATGGGACGACGGGGAGAGTTGCGACGTCTACGTCGAAGACAGCGACTTTGTCAAGCGGGTGGCGCTCTATCCTCTCCACGACCCTGTACTTGCTACCAGGATTGTCTGCCTCTTTCACGTAGCCACAGCTCCGGCACTTCAGCACCCTCCTGCCGTCCACTCTCTCGGGAACCATTACGCCGCCGCACTTTGGGCAGAACTCCATACAGACACCTAGACTGCTACGCCACGTACGTACTCTATAAGCTTTTTGCTTGGGAAATCTTTAAATTCTACGAGTGGTCGTGTTTTGGAGACGGTGCGTCGTGGATGAAAGTTCCCAGCGTGATTAGGACGTATTGCCCAAGGTGTAAGACGCACACGGAGCACGAGGTCACGCTCTACAAAGCCGGGAAGAGGAGGACGCTGGCAGAGGGGCAGCGAAGGTACCTCAGGAAGCAGGAGGGCTACGGGTCTAAGAGGAAGCCCGAGCAGAAGAGGACTGCAAAAGTCACGAAGAAGCAGGTCTTGAAGCTTAAGTGCAAGGTTTGCGGGTACACAATCCACAGGGAGGGTATCAGGCTGAAGAAGCTCGAGATAGTCGAGAAGGTGAGGTAGCGCATGGTCGACGTCGAGAAGCTGATCCCGAGGCCTAGAAGTAAGTTCGTGATGGTCAGGTGCCCCGACTGCGGGAACGTCCAGGTGGTGTTCAGCCACTCGTCTCTCGAGGCCAAGTGCTTCAAGTGCGGCCGTGTCCTGATCCAGCCGACGGGAGGCAAGGCCCTGATACTGGCAGAGATACTCGAGTTCCTGTCCTAGGAGGCTTGTTTCCCCGGAAAGGTTCGAGCAGGAGGGCTGCCCCGCGCGGGGCAGGCCCACTCGGTTTGTAACGGAAGAAATATCAAGGCCGTGTTGTTTTTCGCAGTGGTGGTATAGTTGGTCAGGAAGAGGGAAAGCATCCCGAGTCTGAACGACCTTGTGGTTGGGACTGTCGCAGAGATCCATGACCACGGGGCTTTCGTGACGCTGGACGAGTATGGAGGGCTTAGGGCTTACGTGCCGCTGGGCGAGGTGAGCCACACCTGGTTCAGGAGCATCCGGGATGTCCTCAGAGTCAGGCAGAAGGCAGTCTTCAAGGTTATACGCGTTGACCCCGCGAAGAAGCTGGTAGACGCGTCTCTGAGGAGGGTCTCGGACGCCGAGAGACGGGAGAAGCTTATCGAGTGGAAGAGAGCTCAGAGGGCAGAGAAGATGCTCGAGCTCGCCGCGCAGAGGCTCAAGAAGACTCTCGACGAGGCCTACGAGAAGGTTGGCTGGAGGCTTGAAGACTATTATGGGGAGATATTCAAGGGGCTAGAGGAAGCTAGCCTGAGGGGTGAAGAGGCCCTTGTAGAGGCCGGAGTAGAGAAGAAGTGGGCTGAAGTTGTAGCCGAGATAGCCAGGCAGAACATTAAACTGCCGAAAGTCAAGATGAGCTACATAGTCACCGTGCAGTGTCTCGAGGGCGGGCTGCCCGCGCTCAAGAAGGCCCTCACTTCGTGGGAGGGGGGCGTGGAGGTGCCGCATAACGCCGCCGTGAGGTTCTACACGATTGGCGCGCCGAGGTACAAGCTAGACGTCGAGGCGCTAAACTACAAGGACGGTGAGAGGCTCTCCCAGGAGATCTTGAAGTCCATAGAGAGCGTGGCTCGGAGCATGGGCTGTAGCTTCTCTTACGAGAAGCTCAAGGGGGAGTAGGCGTGGCGAGGCACGTACTCCTGCACAAGTGCGCGGTATGCGGGATGTACACCCTGCGCCGGGACAGGTGCCCCTACTGCGGCGGCGAGCTCAAGGCAGCCCACCCGGCTAAGTTTTCTCCGGAAGACCCTTACGGGGAGTACAGGAGAAAGATGAAGCTCGAGACCCTTGCGGGAAGGGGGTCTAGCCTTTAACCTTAAATATTTTCACCCAGCCGTTTGGCTCTGACACGTATACCAGCTCGAAGTGCTTGAGGGGGGGCATTAGGTAGTTGGGGCCGTGGTAGCCCTGTAGCTGTCCTAGGAAAGCGTCGAAGACGAATACTTGCTGCTTGTAGTTCCTGGCGTAGATCATCTTGTAGAGTGTCGCGTTGAGGGCCTTGGGTGTTGGAGCCGGAACCAGCAGGTACACCCTCTGGTTGCCGCCAAGGTCCAGATAGGCGTACGAGCCATTCCTGTACCCATAGATGTAGTCGCTGGCGTCCAGGCCTATCCACTTCAGCATCTGCGGGCTTTTAGCCATGTCCCCGCCCAGGGCTGGGTGGATCATGGAGAAGTAGGCGTTAATCCCCGTTGAGAGCGTGATGGACTGTAGGGGCTCGAAGACTACTACGTACGTCACGTTTAGCTCCTTGAATATCTTAAGCGCTGTTTCCTCGTCTGACGTGAACGCCCTGGCTATCTTCTGTATCTGCCTGGTGTCTATCGTAGCGTTGTCACACGTAGTCTTGCGCCCAGTGTTTACGCTTATCCAGTAGCCGTAGTCCCACCACGTGGCTATCGTGGCGTCCCGGGGGACGTTGAGCTTTATCCACTCGAGCGCCGATATCCAATCCATGTACTGGTAGCTGTAGTCTATCATGGGAACCGAGGATGTTAATATGAGTGCTGGCTGGTGGGAGTATAGTGGAACCTTGGAGCCTAGAATCGATGGGGAGAATAGGAGTAGGAGCACTATGAGCACGAGGGCGACAACGGCACCGGATGCCCCTGATACTCCGCGCCTCCTGTAGCTCGTGGGGCGTGCCGCCTCAACTACCCTGTCAAAGAGCTCTACGAGGCCCATCGACGCTACTACCGCTATGGCGGGTGATAGGAGGAGTACTAGCCTGACTATCGAGGACGAGAAATACAGCGACGTGGCGAAGTACAGCGAGGCAAAAGCGGCCTTGATGTCGTTCTTGATCCTTTTCGCGTAGAGGTATACTGCGAAAATCCCGAACACTATCGAAGACTGGAAGTCGTCGAAGAGCTGGTTCCACGAGGGCACGGCGTGCTCGGCCACCGTGGTGACGCCGGGCTCCCTAATCGTGGGTAGGACTACTGCGAGGATCCTGCCGGAGATGAGCGATGTTAGTCCCGTGAGTGTAGCCACCGCAAGTGCGACGGCCAGTACGCCTAGGACGGCTAGACCAGCCTTCCTGAGCTGGGAGGGGCTCATGGTTCTGACGCGAGAGAAGCCCACGAGGAGGAAGGCCGCAAACACCGTTGTTGCGAGCGGCAGGAAGCCTACGAGCGACAGGAACGCGGTTTTCGGGCCGAACCTGGGTGTCGTGGCTACGAAGAGAGTCGTGACAGCGTTCGTAGCTATGTACACTTTCGCCAGCGTCCTGTCGTCGTGGTGCATTAAGAGCCATACTAGAGACAGGAGTGCGAGGAAGTTCCATGGATAGAGGTATGCGCCCCACGACAGTACGACCATCCCCTGCGACAACCCTGCGAGTATAGCTAGGGGCACAGACCTCCTGCGGTACGCCACGAGGAATAAGTAGAATCCGAGAAGCATGAACGGTATAGCGAAGCCCTCGTGTTTTGCTCCGTAATTAGTCCTGTACATGTACGCCCAGCTCAGCGCTATCAGTACAGCTGAGAGCACCCCAGTCCTGCTGTCCTTGAGCTCCCTGCCCAGCAGGTATGCTGTGAACACTGCAAAGGCGGCGCCTACGGGGACTGTAATGCCGTGGATGAAGTACAAGTCAACGTCTAAGCCGAGGGCTCTCAGCAACTCATACGTTGCCACGGTGAAGAACGCCGCGCCGGGCTGGCTTGAACCCCTGAGGTCTCTGCCGTTCGGCGCCCAGAACAGCGTGTCCCTCGGCTTGGGGTTCTCGAACCACCAGTGGTACCACCAGGCTAGGCCGCCTAGGAGGCTCCCGTTGCCGTTCTCGAGCATCTTCACCGAGAGGTAGTACTCGTAGTAGGGGTCGAACTCGTTGAGGTAGGTGCCCCAGTGGAGCGGGGCCAGGCGGGCTAGGAGCGTTACTGTGAATGCTATGGCGAGTATTGAGGCGACGACGACCCGGGCATCCCCAAACGCATTGAGCACCGCCTTGAGGCCGGGTGCAATCTTGCCTTGAATTTTGCCACTGCCAGACACAGGGTTACGAGCTCAGACGCAGGTATTTATTTTTGCGCATACTCATGCCCTACGGATCCCCTCGAGTCGTGGAAAAGCGTTATAGCTTGGTTGCGCAGACTAGAGCCACATGATAACTGTTGTTTGCAGGAAATGCGGCTACGTGTTCTACAAGGGTACTAAAGTGCCAAACCTGTACAAGATTTATGCGTCGGTTGGCGGCCGTTGTCCGCGGTGTGGACGCGAGATTAGCTGGGTGCCCGTCGACGTGAAAGTTAAGAGGAGGAGGAAGTAGCATCTTCTATAGCCTTCCGGATAAGGAGTGCCTTACCCCTGCGGTAGATCCTCAGTGCGTCGAGGGCGTCGTCTCGGACTCTCGCCTCTAGCCTCAGTGTCGGCAGGTCACTCTCCTCCAGGAGGACTAACCTTACGTTGGGCGGTGGAGCAACTAACACGTGCTCTAGTGAGGCTGAGCGTCCCGCTATTAGGGTTATATTCCTGTAGTACCTGGATAACAGGGAGAGGGCCCTGATAAACGCTCCTGGAGTTGTTGAGCCGATAAATATCACATTGTCCCCTACTGCCAGCACGAGACCTACCTTAGACTTGCCGGGGTCTATTGCAACCACGATCTCGCTCGTCTGCTCAGGCGGATAGTTGAGATATACGCTGAGGATAGGTTCGCCGGCATCCTCGTCTATGAGGTCGCACGGGACAACTACCTCTGGGGTGTTCTGGTCGAGCGTGAAATCCCTCCCTACTCTCTTGAGCAGGTAGGCGAGCAGATCCGCTTTTTCGCGGCACTCTGAGGCTACGCGCGTAGGCTTGCCCCCCCACTTTTACTACTTCGCCTGTTTATTTTCCTTTTCCGGCCAGAGCTCTTCTAGAGGTACGAGGTAAGATGCCCTGACTTCCAAGTCGCGGTTTTGGAGCTGAACCCTGAGCACTGGGTCGGTTCGCTCGAGTCTCGTGAAGCCGTGGGCGTAGACTCTGAGAACCCTGTACGCTAGGGGTCTCCCCTGCGAGACCTCCTGGGCTGTCACCAGTATGGGTATTGATCTAAGCCTGGATAGAGAGTATAGCCTCGAGGCGGCGAGGAGCTGTAGCTTCACTACTGCACTTTCGCGCATGTAGAAGCGGAGCGGTAGGAAGTACGCCGAGAAGCCGTCGTACACCATGACGTCTACGTCGCCCGGAATAAGCTCCAAGCTCAGCAGGAAGTGCAGTTCTCGCTTGAGGTTCGGCAGTGCCATGACTTCCAGCTTCTCGCTCGGTTCCGGGTGGACTACCGAGTGCTTCGCGAGGCCTACGTAGAGAACCTTGGACTTGGAAACTGAGAGAGCTACGTTGGTCGAGAAGGAAGTTTTAAAGGATTGAGGCCTTCCGTAGACTACGTGTACACCGGGCTTGCCGAAGGGCCTGAGGACGTTCCTGAGGCTCATTCACTTCATTCCGTAAACTACTAGTAACAGGATGACTGAGATGAGCGCCACTATGACCCCCGAGACCAGGAACATCGTTGCAAGGCTTGGCCTAGACTTGTACTTCGGCGCTTCGTAGACTAGGATTAGCCCTGCTACGGCGAGGGCGTAAAGGAAAAAGGTGACGAGGAACTCGCTTGTTGTCTGTGCTCCTGTGCCAGGGTACACTATGTATGTTCCGAGGGAGAATGGAGGCCTCTCGGCTAGAATATAGACTATGCCGGCCGCTATAGCCAGCGAGGCCACGAGCAGGAGCCAGGCTATCGTATCCTCGGAGAACAGTCTCGACACCACTTTTGAGATGTTGCGTTGCACGTGGAAGTCAAAGTAACAGGAGTATATATACTTGCCACTATACTAGGGTAGCGTGAAGGCGACTATAGCCACGAGCATCCCTAGTAGCGTTGTCTTCCTGAGTTTCCCGGCTACTTCTGGTGCTGGGTCTCGAAGAATAGAGTAGATTGCGTGTAGGAAGATAGCATCTGTGATGGCTAGCATGGGCGCAAACACTGCTTTAAGTGTAAAGTAGCGTATTGACGCGAAGCTCAGCAAAACGGCTAGCGCCATGTACACGGCAGAAATGAACCCTGCCTGTCTAACCCCTAACTGGCACGCGAGAGTGCAGATGCCAGCTCTGATGTCGCCTTCGATGTCCCTTATACCCTTGATTATTTCACGCCCGGTATTCGCCAGGAAGGCTACTACGAAGAAGAGCACAACTTTCTCTGGTATCTCTAAACCCGTTGTCAGTGAACCGTAGAGGAAGCTACTAGCCGTAAGCCCTGCCACAACTATATTGCCCAGTAGGGAGAATCTCTTAAGGTAGTAATTGTACATGTTGCCAAGTGCGAGGGCTATAGAGAGGAGGAGCACGGGATAGAAGCCGAGGGGGGCTGCAAGTAGAAGGGCTAGAAGTGACGAAGACGCGGCGAATACCAACGCCTCCCTCTTCGACAGGTCACCTCTTACAAGCGGCCTCTCAGGGCTGTTAACCCGATCCTCCTCTATGTTGAAAACATCATTAAACGCGAAAAGAGTGACTTCGGCGAAGAACGAGCTCAGGAAGGCTAGAGCCAGTCTCCACGAGAAACTCCACGTCACGGCCAGATAGCCAGCCATGACAGCTAGACCGGTCATGAGACCGTGTTCGACGCGAGCTAGCCTCAAGTAAGCCTTAAGCTTGTTCACGGCTTTCTCTTAGCAACCTGGAATTAAAACCTATTCGACGCCTAAAGGCACGTAGAACTCAGCACAAAGCTAACAATTCCATACGAGAAAATCAGCGAAAATACGGGCCCGCCGGGAATCGAACCCGGGACCTGCGGCTACCTCTACTCTCGGAGTTTAGGACTGCGGCACCTAAAGGCGTGGCCGCCGCGCTTCCTGACTGCGCTACGGGCCCCTTTTATGTGCATTTAATGCAGCGGAGTTGATAAACTTTTCTCGTGGCAAGTTGGGCTAGGCCGGGGTAGTGGATGCGTACAGACCGGTATGGTTTAGAAGAGGGGTGGATTGCCAGAGGATCCTTTAAATGACTTCTATTTCAACCCTAACAGATGGTGGGACTCTTGTCCTTAGGAGCAGTCTAGTGGCTCTCTCGTCAGCGTCCATGTCTATGAGCCTCTTGTGTATCCTCAGTTCGAAGCGGTCGAAAGTCTCGTATCCCTGGCCAGAAGGCGCTCGCCTCGTTACTACTCGCATCACTTGGACTGGGAGCGGTATTGGGCCACGTATTTTTACTCCTGTCTTCCTCGCTATCTCTCTTATTTCGTTACACACAGCTTCTAGGTCTTCTACCGACGTGCTTGAGAGCCGAATGCGTACTTTGCTGGGCATAGTGCATCACGAGCAGAAAGACTCAACTGTTAATACTATAAAAACTTATCTGAGAAGGCGGCTACTCTAGTAGCCTTCAGCTTTTTTGATGTCTATTACAACGCCGGCTGCGATTGTTCTGCCAGAGTCGCGGATGGCGAACCTGCCTAGCTGCGGGAGCTCTGAGTACTTTTCAACGACAACGGGTTTCCTTGGCTTGAACCTCACGACCGCAGAGTCGCCCTGCTTAATGTATTGTGGTTTCTCCTCTGCAACGCTACCTGTCCTGGGGTCGAGCTTCTGAAGCAACTCCTCGAAAGTGACGGGCACTGTAGCTGTGTGGATGTGGAGGACTGGAGTATATCCGGCGGCTATTGCTGTGGGGTGGTAGAGTACGAAGATACGCCCGATGAATTCGTCTACGACTGTAGGCGGGTTGTTCACTGGGCCTACAACGTCGCCGCGCCTGATCTGGCTCTTCTCGACGCCTTTGACGTTAAAACCTATATTGTCGCCGGGTATGGCCTCTGGGATTGGTGTGTGGTGGGTCTCTATGGATTTGACTTCACAGACAGCCTTTGGCGGGTTGATTATTATTTTGTCGCCCACCCTCAAGACGCCTGTCTCGACCCTACCGACTGGAACCGTCCCCACGCCTCTTATAGAGTACACGTCCTGTATAGGTATCCTGAGCGGCTTGTCAATGGGCCTCGGGGGCTCCTTGAAGTCGTCGAAGGCCTCGTAGAGAGGGGGGCCGTTGTACCATGGAGTCTTCTCTGGGGATCTCTTGGACACGTTCACCCCCTCCCAGGCGGAAGTCGGTATGAAGTGTATCTCGTCTACCTTGTAGCCCACCATTCTCAGAAGCCTTGTGAGCTGGTTCTTGATCTCCTCGTACCTCTCTTTGCTGTAGTTTACAGTGTCCATCTTGTTTACAGCCACAATGAGCTGGTCTACGCCCATAGTCTTCGCGAGGAAGACGTGCTCACGTGTCTGGCCTGCAGGGCTTATCCCTGCTTCGAATTCTCCCTCCTTGGCGGAGACTACGAGCATGGCGCAGTCAGCCTGGCTCGCGCCCGTAATCATGTTTTTCACGAAGTCTCTATGCCCTGGGGCGTCAATTAGGGTGAAGAAGTACTTCTTGGTTTCGAACTTGTAGAAGCCAAGGTCGATAGTGATGCCTCGCTCCCTCTCCTCCTTTAGCCTGTCCAGAACCCAGGCATATTTGAAGGACTCGCGCCCGATCTTCTTTGCCTCCTCCTCGTACTGCTGAATAAGCCTCGGGTCGATTGCTCCAATCTCGTAGAGCAGCCTGCCCATTAGAGTGCTCTTGCCGTGGTCAATGTGGCCTATAACCACTAGGTTGAGGTGTGGTTTCTTTTCAGACATTGTCTCACCTATCCACGCTTAACACACTCTTTGATTATAAAAACTTAACTTGATCGAAACTGCGGTTTTCCCAGGAGGATTTGCCAAGCGTTCCAGGAAGTCCCACTGTCTATACTCTCCGGGTGGAGACGGCGCCTTTAAGGGTAGAATAGCTCAGGGTATTTCTCTTGGAAGCCTTCAATATATGCTAGTACAATCCTCTTTATTGCCTCGGGGCTTAAGTGCTGCGTGGAGACCACCAGGTCTGCCACGCTGTAGTCCTTTATGTTTAGTCCATAGTACTTCATGGCCCTCTCGTAGTTGCTTCTCTCCCTCTCTGTTATCTCCCTTAGGGCTTCCTCGAAAGATATGCCGTCCCGCCTGGCTATACGCTCGGCTCTAACCTCGCGCGGGGCATCGAATATTATTTTTATGTGGGCAATCTCTTTTAGAACCCATACGGCTAGATGGCCTTCGATAACTACCCCTCCCTTAAGAGCCTCGGACACCGCTCTCTGGTCTATCAGCAAGTCGATTCTCTCATCTCTTTCGGCCTGCCTGTGTAGTTCGAGAAGGCTAACCCCACGCTCCCTGGCTATCTCCCTGAAGAGGCTACCACTTGACACATAGCGCAGGCCGTAGTGCTCTGCTATGAAGCGCGAGTAGGTTGTCTTCCCACTACCTGGAGTTCCGCTGACTGCGATTACAATACAGGGCAAGGCTATCAGGCTCCCGCAGATGTGCGTGCCGCGAGCTTAATGCCCTGCTTCAAGCACCTATGACACAGGTAGCCGCCGTAAGGCCTTGTAGGCACCTTCACGCCTTTCCTCTCCTCTTTTATTGTAAGCTTCGGCACCCCCTGAATAGGGGCGCCGCAGACCGCGCACTTAGGGTAGTCGTGCTTCTTGTCCAGGATCCTTAACACGTGCCTGCCGCCAGGCGTTCTGACCGTTTTTCTCTTCTTCGTACGCGACCTTAGCGCAGGCCTAACCATAGGGCACCAAAGGCTTTATGTTTGTAGACTTAAGAAACTTTCGCGCAAAGGTGTGCACAGATGAGCGGCAGGACTGGAATCGTCGAAGGCTGGGTGAGTAACGTAAAGAGTGTTGGTAGAATAGCCTTCATAGAGGTCATAGACGGCCTACAGCTCTCTCCCATAACTGTTGTTGTTAAGAGGGAGCAGGTAGACCCTGAGACGTGGACTGTGGCGACGGGCGTAAAGATAGGCTCGGCTCTGCGGGTAGAGGGAGTTTTCCCAGAGGTTGTAATAAGCAGGAAGGGCCGGGAGATCCAAGCCACAAAGATAACTGTGCTTGCCGAGCCCTTGGAGCTCCCGCCCATAGACTTGACGGGTAAGACGCCCGCAAGCTTCGACCTCTACATTGAGTACAGGTATCTGGCCTTGAGGCTACCTAGGTTTAGGGCGATATTCCTTGCTCGTAGCAAGCTTATAGGGTTTGCACGCGAGTACCTCTCAGAGCAGGGGTTCTTGGAGATTAATACGCCTAAGATCGTAGGGGCTGGGGCAGAGGGCGGTGCTACTCTCTTTGCACTGGACTACTTCGGCATGAAGGCGTACCTTTCCCAGAGCCCGCAACTCTACAAGCAGATGCTCATGTGCGGTGTGCCGAGGGTGTTCGAGATAACCCCCTACTTTAGGGCTGAGAAGTTTAGTACACCAAGGCACCTGAATGAGAGCTGGGGGCTTGACGTCGAGATGGCATTCATAAATAGTGAGGAGGACGTAATGAAAGTCTTGGAAGACTTCGTCAGAGGCGCCATAAGGTACTTGAGGTCGGAGATGGGCGATGACCTGAGGGCTAATGGGCTTGAACTCCTGGAGGAGCCTGCCTCTATTCCGCGAGTACCATATAGCAGAGCCATAGAGATACTCAACAGCATGGGGTTCAGCATACAGTGGGGGGATGACCTTGACACGCAAGCAGAGAAGGCTCTCGGAGAATACTTTCAGAGACAAGGCTACCCGATGTACTTCATAACGCAGTACCCCTGGGACGCCAAGCCCTTCTACATCATGAAGGAGGGGGAGAGGCTCAGTAAAGCCTTTGACCTCGACATAAGCGGTATTGAGGTCGCATCTGGGGGGCAGAGGGAGCACAGGTATGCCGAGCTCATAGCTAATCTCCGCGCTAAGGGGCTAAATCCTGCAGAGTTCAGCTTCTACACACAGGCCTTTAAGTACGGCATGCCGCCTCACGGGGGCTTTGGTCTGGGACTCGATAGGCTGCTGATGACATTGCTAGGGCTCTCGAATATACGGGAGGTTGTACTATTCCCCAGGGATCGTTTCAGACTCGTCCCTTGAGGGGGCTGCACTAGTGCATTTTTAAAAGCCCTTGAAATTTTTAAGCTTGGGGCTGGGTTGAACTCGAGGCTAATACTGCAGGCTAGGAAGGCCCTGTCCGAGGGAAGAGTGAAGAAGATCAAGGTTGAGGGGCTCGTAGCTGATAGCAAGCCAGCTGAGCTGTTTGTTGTTGAGAGCAGGGATAGGAAGAGGCTCTACGTTGTCGTCCCCGGGGTCTATTGCTCCTGTGAAGACTTCCTTTTTTCCGTATTTTACAAAGAGAAGTCGAAGGCCTGCTACCACATGATTGCGGTAGAGATCGCTATTAAGGAGGGTATCAGCCTCAAGAAGGAACATATGAGCTTCGACGAGCTCTACAAGAAACTCCTGGCCAGTCTCTGACAGCCCCCTGAGGGGCTACGGAGAGAGCGGAACATACCCCAAGCCTCTGATCCTCCGGCGATATTGGGGTAGAGGCTGGAACCAGAGGGGGAGGGACTTAAGGGGCTTGGCTGAGCTTATTCCTATAAGTCGTCGAAGAATAGCCCTCTATACGCTCCTCTATAGTGATAATTTCCGAGGCAATCCCCGTGGACTTCAAGGCTCTCTCTACAGTTGGGTATAACCACGCTTGGTCTTTTCCCAGCACTATGTAATCGGGGTTTACTCTTCTAATGGCATTCTCGAAGCTGGGCGGGTAGTCGCCGAGGAATGCCTCCTCTACAACTCTTAGACTATTCAACATTCTCACACGATCATTCTCGCTCATGAGGGGTGGGCGTCCTTTGGTCTCGATCACGGTCTGATCCCTAGCAACAACCACGTACACTCTACCGTATTCCCTGGCTCTCTCCAGAAAGTATATGTGCCCTGGGTGTAGAATGTCGAAGACCCCGCCGACGAGAACCTTCTTCTCGGAGTGTGACGCTCTAGCCGCTCTCCACTGGAATTCCACGAGGCCAAGGAGCCTGAGGGCGTCAAGGAGTCCCTCAGCGTAGCTCGAGCAAGCGATGGATGTCAGGCAGTCGCTACGCTCAAGGTAGAAACTGGCATCCTTGAGATAGAATAGTGCCTGTTCTACTACTGAACAAAGATCTCTCCTCTCGTCTGGACATCGTATCTGTTTAAGGGCATATTCCACGTTCGCTATGTACTTCGAAGCTTTCTCTTTACATAGTCGCTCCAACTGATAAGCACCTCTTTTCTGACTCCAGTCTTGTAGTGTAAGAAGTCTATTTCTGTATCGTGCAGAACGCCAGGGATGACCAGCGAGTGTGGGGGGCTAGTCTTTTCCAGGGTGGTAGCCTCTTCTAGTGTACCTATGAAGATATCCTCCTCTGGTGACAGTGCCCTGGAGACTCCTATTACAAGCATTGTCGGCTCAACTATGTTTTCGCGGAATTTGTCCTCTAGCCTTAGGAGTAGCGATGCTGCCTCCGGTATACTCATGAACACACCCTCCTCTACTCTGAGGTCAAGCAGGAGCAACGTGTGTAAACCTCTAGAGAGGTTGTCCCCTAGAACCCTGTACGTCGTGTATGGGAAGAAGCCCGCTCTTTCATCGGGGTATACAAGGGTGGCAATCCTCCCGAATTTGTACACGTGTAGGCCTGTTGAGCAAAGGATGGCGTCGATAACCGAGGGCGCAGGGTAGATCTCGAGGGGGATCCCAAGCCTGTAAGCTTCAGAGACTATATATGCATGTGTAGTAGCAACAAAGGGGTTTCCGTGTGTGAGTATTGCTACTCTGTGCTCCTTGGCCAGCTCGAGTATCTCTCTCAAGTGGCTGCCCTCGAGGTCTACGCGCTTCAGGAGGTCGATTCTCCTGCCGACAACCTTCTCCAGCTCAGTTTTTGAGAAGCTGGGTGTGATGCTAGTGTACTCTTCCAGGAATATGTAGTCTGAGCTCCTCAGCGCTTCTATGAGCCCCACTGAGACGTCTCTAAGGCCCCAAAGTCCGATACCCCCAATTATCAGCAAGCCTAATCCCTGTCTAGGGGAGATCAAGCTTTCAAGTAAAACGTACTACTTCTTTATTGGGAGCTTTATTCCTAGTTTTTTGACAAGTTCCTTATAGCGGTTCCGAACTGTAACTTCAGTGACCTTCGCGGCCCGCGCAACTTCTTTCTGGGTGCGCATCTCGCCATTCTGTATGGCAGCAATGTATATCGCCGCGGCTGCCAATCCCGCTGGATCTTTCCCAGCTGTGAGCCCCGCGTTCCTGGCCTGCTCTATTATCTCCATGGCCCTCTTGATTGTAGATCCCGAGAGTCTTAGAAGGGAGCCGATACGGGGTACAAAGTCGGAAGCATTCGGAAGCGGCACCTTTATGGCGGCCTCTCTCAGGAGCAACCTATAACACCTGGCGACGTCCTTTCTCCCGGCCCTAGTATAGAGGGCTATTTCGTCCAGGGTTCTAGGCAGTCTCATCTCACGGCAGGCAGCGTATACGGCTGCGGCCATCACAGACTCAATGCTTCTACCTCTGACGAGGTTGCTGTCTAAGGCCTTGCGGTAGATCTCTATTGCCCTGTCAAGGACGGATTTGGGTAACCCGAGTTGCGCGCCCAGCCTCTCAAGCTCTACAACAGCCTGTGCTAGGTTTCTCTCCATTGAGCTCTGGGCTCTAGCTCTTACTTGCCACTTCCTAAGCCTCAGCATCTCTATCTTCTTCCTAAGGCTGATTTCACGCCCTGCCGCGTCGCGTCCAGCCCAGTCTATGTCCGTCACTAGGCTCTCTATTCCAAACCTCGAGATGGGAGCACCCACTCTGCTTCTTCTCTCCCTTTCCTCTGGGGTGAATGCCCTCCACTCTGCCCCCCTGTCTATTTCCCTCTCACTCATGACGTAGCCGCAGTTCGCGCAGATTATTTCCCCGCGAGTAACATCGTATATTAGCTTTGTACTGCCGCATTGGGGGCACCTCAGCTCTTCGCTGTCTTCAAACTCCTTGTCTATGTTTTCCTCTCCTGCCACTCGCCTCACCCCGAAATCTATTTAAGGATTTCTCTTCGCTAACTTATAAACTTTTCGCCTGAAGATGGAAACCTATATTAGCCTTCCCTTAGACTCCCTTAAGAATAGAACTTCAACGCCGCTTTCTTCGGCTCTTTTCTTTAGCCTCCTGTCGGCTGTTGCAAGAATAAACCCCTCTTTCTTTGCTAGAGAGATTAAAGCTGAGTCGGTATCTCCCTCCTTAGTTTCCAGCTCTACAATTGAGACTATATCGCCATGCTTGGACATGAGACTATTTATCATGGATAGCACAGCATAGGCATTCCTGCCTCTCCTAGAGGATTTTCTGAGCGCGAGCCTCTCCAGCTCCTCCAGGACAGCCCTCGCTATAATAACACGGCATACGGGTGTCTCCGCGCTAAAAGCCACGTCTAGGAGGTCTAGCCTCCTCTCACCTATAAACAGGAGTACACTCGTATCGAGCAGTAATGCTCTACACATTGTGGGCTTTCCTGCAATTAAAAGTAGAAATCATATAAAGGCTTCCACGCTTGTTGAATAATTTTCACGTGAACTCTACTGTAGTGGCAAGGACATCATCTATTGCTGAAAAGTACTCAATAACTTTTACGAAAATTTATTTAATTAACGCTGAAACTTTCTATGAGGGCGTTCATGTCTTCGCATGTTCCCGGCAAAAGGAAAAAGGTTATCATCATGGGGGCGGCTGGCCGCGATTTCCACAACTTTAATGTGATCTTCAGGGATAACCCCGAGTACGAGGTTGTGGCTTTCACGGCAACCCAAATACCGTTCATAGACAACAGGATCTACCCACCTGAGCTCGCGGGTTCACTCTATCCAAACGGGATACCGATTTACCCCGAGGACAAGCTGGAGGAGCTTATAAAGAAGTTCGGCGTCGACGAGGTTTACCTCTCATACAGTGACCTGCGCTTCAATGAGGTAATGGACAAGGCGAGCCGCGTTATCGCAGCAGGGGCGAGCTTCGTCTTGCTGGGCGCCGAGAAGACAATGTTAAAGTCTTCGAAGCCCGTGATAGCTGTTACTGCGTCTAGGACTGGAGCTGGTAAGAGCACTGTAACGCGTTACGTTACAAGGATACTTAGGAAACAGGGGGTAAGATTCGTCGTTGTTAGACACCCAATGCCCTACGGAGACTTGAAGTCAAGCGCGATACAGAGGTTTGCCTCCTTCGAGGATCTAGAGAGGTATAAGTGTACAATAGAGGAGCGGGAGGAGTACGAGCCGCACCTGGCCATGGGTAATATAGTTTATGCTGGTGTTGACTACGGGAGGATATTAAGGGATGCTGAGAAGGAATCCGAGCTAATCGTTTGGGACGGGGGGAACAATGATTGGCCGTTCTTTAAACCCGATCTCTACATAACAGTTGTAGACCCTACTAGGCCAGACGATGTTCTTGGCTCTTACCCGGGCTACGTTAATGTGAAGCTGGCGGACGTGATCGTCGTCAATAAGGTTAATGTAGTCGATGAGTACGCCGTGGAGAAGGTTAGGAAGAGCGTGCGCGAGGTGAACAACAGGGCAACCATAGTGTACACGGCCTCCGAGCTTTACGTGGACGCGCCAGAGATTATCAAAGGTAGACGCGTTGTCGTTGTAGAAGATGGGCCAACAGTAACCCATGGGTCGCTCAGCTACGCCGCAGGTTATAATGCTGCTAAGCAGTATGGAGCGAAGGAGATAGTAGACCCGCGTCCCTACGCTGTAGGCTCGATAGCTGAAGCCTACAAGAAGTACCCGCACATCGGGCCTGTTGTCCCAGCACTTGGGTACTCGGAGATGCAGATGAGAGAGCTGGAAGAGACCCTCAACAGGATTCCTGCAGACGCTATTGTTCTCGGGACGCCTTCCGATTTACGCCGCTACCTCAGGCTGAACAAGCCGGCTGTAAAAGTATCCTACGAGGCTCGAGGCGTGAGTAAACCGGGGCTTGAGGAAGTTCTACTGGACTTTATTAACAGGAGTCTTCGACACTAGTCCCTCTTTTTAATCATATTTCTTATCAGTCCAGCCGGAGCCGCGTCCTGTTTCCACGTAGCGTGAGTCATAGAGCCAGCCCTAATGCCCCGTGCCTCTCCGTATATGACCCAGGGAGAGGTAAGCCCAAGGCCCCCAGCGTGGTTAGTGCCACACTTCCCTAGGGGATAGTAATATATTGTGCTTGAAGACAATAACATGCTCAAGGCTAGTATGGAAGAGGGAAGATTACTTATACTATGTGTGGATAGGGATAATGATGTAGGCGACATGCTCGGTATTTCTACGCCTGTCATTGGAGAGGAAAACGTTCTTAAAGTTGCACTCGAGTACATCCTAAAACGCCCCGAAGACTCAGACTCGAACGCGCTGTTCGCAGCTGTCCAGACATACAGGGAACTGGAGGCGAAGGGCTATAAAGGTAGGGTCGAAATCGCACTGCTGGCTGGCATAGCAGAGGAAGGTGTAGAGGCAGACATGAAGATTCTCCGCGAGCTTGACGCTGTCCTCTCTAAGAGCAAGTACGCCGGAGCCATTCTCGTGTCTGACGGGCCAACAGATGAAGCCGTTGCACCTCTTATACAGTCCAGGCTACCTCTAATCTCAGTAAGACGCGTTGTCGTGCAACAGTCTCGGGGGGTTGAGGAGACATTCGTTCTCATAGTCAATTATCTGAGAAAGCTTTTCACAGAGGAGAAATACCGCAGATACTCCCTAGGACTAACTGGTGCCTTCCTAATTATATACGTTATACTTTCAACCATAGTACCACAGTTTGTGTGGCCTCTAGTACTATTCTTCTCAGGGGTCGCGCTCTTCGTTAAAGGCTATGAAGTCGACGTAGTCCTCCGAGAAATCTACTCTTCCAGGCCGATAACATTCGCATCGCTGATGCTGTCCTCCCTGCTACTACTCTTGGGAACAGTACAGGGGCTGAGTGTTTTCGTACAGAACATTTACAAGGGAGCCTGGAGTGCGCTTGGCGACATGCTCCTAGCACCGGTAGGGGCTCAGCTAATCGCTGCAGACCTGTTTGTACTGTCCGCGGCGCTGCCCATCTTTGGCAGAATACTGGACGCTGTAATATCGTACAAACAACCAAGATTTGCAGACGCTATGGCCATGACGACAGTCCTGATTTCACGCCAGTTACTCGTGGAGATCGCCAAGTACTTCGCTGGTGGAGGCGACATAAGAGGCGTCTTAACTTGGTCCTTCATTGTACTAGGCTTTATAGTTTTCTCGGTTGCAGTAATGCCTCTTGAGAGGAGAACAGGAGAGAGACCTTGACCAGCGACTTAATTAGAAAAGTATTGCTCGTATACAAGTGGAACCTAGGAGAATGTAGCCGCCTCGACGCCCTGGCGACTCTACGTCCCTTTACAATAAATGGAGTCTTAAGGGAACTGTCTGAGAACATATTCGAGCTCGAAGGAGAAATTGATCTCAAGACGCTCAGAGAATACGCCTACCGATCTGTTACGCTGAGCAGCATTGTTGCTGTCCGGTACGAGACCGACATAACAGACTGCCTGTCCAATCAAGGGCTAAAAAGAAGGCAGAGACGCGTCAGTTTTGACTTCGTCTTCATCGGCAGAGGTACAAACAAAGACCTAGTACTAGAGTGTGTTCTGGAGAAATTTATCCAGCAAGGAGTTTTCTCCCAGGAGAAAATTTATCCACGCAGGAAAACAGAGTTTTTCCTTCTTGTCGACGCCAGCCGTGGAAAGGCCTACTGGGGAGAATATCTACACAGGATTAGGCGTGACAGGTTCACTTACCGCTCGCCGGAGAAGAGGCCTTACACACAGTTCTCGGCACTGTCCCCGAGAGTTGCAATTTTCCTAGTGAATTTATCCACATTAACCGTTGAGGCAGGCGGGAGACAACGGAGGTTTTTGGATCCCTTCTGTGGGTCTGGCAGCACTC
This sequence comes from Infirmifilum lucidum, assembly GCF_014876775.1. NCBI lineage: Archaea > Thermoproteati > Thermoproteota > Thermoprotei > Thermofilales > Thermofilaceae > Infirmifilum > Infirmifilum lucidum. The sequence continues at coordinate 719,476 of NZ_CP062310.1, forward strand.
TCATAGAGGCAGCATTATTAGGCTATTACGCTATAGGGGTCGAGGTACACTACAAGCCGATAAGGGGGGCTAGGAGGAACGCCATCTTCTACAACCTCTACGAGAACATTGATTTAATACTCTCAGACGCAACATGGCTCCCTCTTAGAGGTGGATCGATAGACGCGGTGGCTTTCGACCCACCCTATGGTCGTCTAGCTCCTACAAAGGGTCGTGACCCAGGAGAAATTCTAAGGTCTGCACTGAATGGCATAAGAGAGGTAGTAAGACAGGGAGGGAGTTATGTATTCCTGTACCCGGGTAAGACTATAGATGATGAGTTGAGGAGTAGTGGTTACGTCGAGATGTGCAGGATATTTGAGCACTCTAGCCTCACGCGCTCGGTGTGGTGCTTCCACAATGATAACAAGGATAATGTTCTGGGGTGTAAGTAGTACAAGACCCTTTAAGGAAAGACTGCCTCCCTGCGTGTTAGTCAAATTCAACAGGAAGCTCGTTGTGCTTGACGCAGGAGAGCTCTGTCAAAGCGCCTTTGAGTACTTCGGGTTAAGCCACAACTCCCCTCTGACTGTCTTGATTTCACATTTACACGGCGACCACACATACGGCCTCGTGCCTCTTCTTGAGTCACTGCAACTCGCTGGGAGGAATGAGCCTGTAGAAATCATTGGACCTCCCGGGATCGGTGAAATTATTCCGACTCAGACTCTCCTCAAACAAGATTTCCCCCTAGTAGTCAGGGAACTTGCGCGCAGTGAAGGTAAGATCTTGCTTGAAGGCGAGGAGAAGCTAACGCTGAAGTATATTCAGGCTCCTCACTCACACTTATCATACTCTTACGTATTAGAGACGGGCGAGCGGATTCGCTTGAACGGGAAAAAGCTGCAGGAAAAAGCGATACCGGGGAAGCTACGACGGAAGCTAATAGAAAGGGGAGAGATATTCCTTAGAGGGAAAAAGTACTTCCTAGAAGACTTCATCCTGGAGAGAATCCCTGGGATCAAAATAGCCTACAGTGGTGACACTCTTCCAAACGCAAGATTTGCTGCGGCAAGCTTTGGGGCAGATGTCATGATACATGAGAGCACGTTCCTGCACTCGGACTGGAATGGCCGAGAGTCCGTCGCCCACTCTACATGCAGGGACGCGGCGTACCTTGCAAAGACCTCTAGGGTTAAACTCCTAATTCTCACGCACTACAGCACGCGGTACAGCGATCTACAACCTCTTCTCGAGGAGGCCAGGGCGGTTTTTCCAAGAGTCGTGCTCGCGCAGAGAGGTCTAGTAGTAGAGGTCGAGGCCAGGCAACCGCGTGTCATAGCTATACGATACGCGTAACCTTCATGTAGCGGTATGAGTAGCGAAGAGCGTTTAAGGTCTAGAAATCATGTATTGAGGTGCAAGTATCATGCTGTACGGAAGTACAGAGTGTAGGCTAGAGAAACTCATCCTGGTCACAGGCATGCCTGGCTCGGGGAAGAGTATTTTTGGCGAGGTTGCAAGGAAGGTGGGCATCCCGGTAGTCAACATGGGCGATATTGTCCGCGAGGCTGCCCGTAGGAAAGGTCTCGAGGTCACCGATAGCAATCTTGCCAAGATCGCAGTGGAGTTGCGAGAGAGGTACGGCGGGGCTGCTGTAGCTACTCTGGCCCTGGAAAAGGCTTGTAGAACTGGGAGTAGTGTAGTCGTGATAGAGGGGCTTAGAAGCCTAGAGGAGCTTGATTTCCTCAGGAGCCATGCAAGGGAATATATTATCATTGCCTTTCATGCCTCGCCGAAGACTAGGTTCGAGCGCCTGAAGATGCGTGGCCGCAGAGACGACCCTTCTAATTGGGAAGAGTTCGAGAGGAGGGATCGGCGCGAGTTGAGTTTTGGGGTGGGCTCTGTAATAGCCCTAGCAGATACAGTAATCGTAAACGAGAACGTAAGCGTTGAGGAGCTTCGGCGTAGAGTCGAAAGGATTATAAATGAAATTTTAGGACAGAGTGTGGCAGGTACATAGCAATGCTAGTCGTTGCCCGTACCCCGTTATTCGCGACCGAGTCGGAGGAGAAAGTCATAAGGGCTGTGCTAAACGTACTAGGATTTAAAAGAGAGGACTGCTTCATTGAAGGTATCAGACAATACAGGGAGGTAGTGTGCAGAACTGAATCGCACAAACCCCTTGAGAAGCTTGCCAGCCTGGTTAGGAGCCAGCGAATATTGGACGCTGCCCGGAGCTACGTTCTAAAGGAGGCGACAAGCAATACGTTTAAGTTCTATCTAAACAAACAAGCAGCATACCAAGGCCGCGTGAGTTTCTGCACATTCGAGTACGGGGAAAGCCCGCTCGGATCTATAACAGTATACATCGACATAGGGGAGTGCGACAGGGAGCTATTCCTCAACTGGTTAGTCCCCGAAACTCGGGATGGCCACCCGGTAAACGAGGAAACTCATTTTAGGTGCATAGGGTAGGTCTAGCGAATTCTAAGATTTCATGTTTTCTATAAAAAGAGCACCATATTAGGCAGTAGCCTAGGGTGTGGCTTTACCAGAGCCATGCCTGAGCCAGTAACCAAAAATATAAAAAAATGAAAAATTTACGATAAGTCAAGTAAAGTAAATTTTAGTCAAACTCGCTCTTCTCTTTTTCCTCTCCTTCCTCCTTCTTCTTTTCCTCTTTCTTCTCTTCGAGCTTCGAGGCGCTGATAATATCGTCAATCCTCAGTATCATTGAAGCCGCTTCGGTTGCAATCTTGATGGCGTGCTCTTTCACAGCAGCTGGCTCAAATATTCCTTGAGCAATCATGTCTGCAATTCCGCCATTCACCACGTCGACTCCATAGCCCCACTTTGAAGGATCTTCGTGAGCCGACCTCAAATCGGCCATGATGTCGATGGGATCCAGTCCAGCGTTCTCTGCTAGTATTCTCGGAATGGCCTCAATAGCGTTCGCGAAGGCCTCTATTGCGAGCTGCTCCTTCCCACCTACCTCTGTGGCGTACTTGCGTAGCTCCCTTGCGATCTCTGCTTCGACGGCTCCACCGCCTGGAACTATGTATGGGTGTTTGAGGACGTCAGCGACAGCGTGGAGGGCGTCCTTGAGCGACCTCTCGGCCTCGTCAACAGCCCTCTCAAAGCCGCCTCTCACTAGTATTGTCACGCTCTTGGGGTTGGGGCAGCCCTCGACGAACACCATCTTCTCGTCTGCTACTTTCCTCTCCTCCACGAGCTCCGCCGTGCCCAGTGCCTCGGGCGTGACGTCCTCGACTCTAGTCAGTATCTTCGCGCCAGTAGCCCTGGCGAGCTTCTCCATGTCGCTCTTCTTCACCCTCCTAACAGCCAGAATACCAGCCTTAGCCAAGTAGTACTGGGCAACGTCGTCAATACCCTTCTGGCAGAAGACAACATTAGCACCACTCTCCTTAATCTTCTCCACCATTTCCTTCAGTATTTTCTCCTCTTCCTCTAGGAACTGTTGCATCTGCTCTGGAGAGGAGATCCTAATCTCGGCGTCTATTTCTGTCTTCTCAACCTCCAGTGGAGCGTCTAGCAGGGCGATCTTCGCTTTCTCAACCCTCTTGGGCATAGCGGGGTGGACAACTTCCTTGTCGACGATTATGCCGTAGACTAATTGCGTGTCGAGGAAAGCGCCTCCCTTCTTCTTAATGACCTGGATGTTGTCGATGTCGACGCGTATCTGGCCATCGACCTCCTCCGCTACCTGCTTTACGGCTTTAACTGCTAGCTCTGCAAAATAGTCCCTTAGAGCGGCAACAGCCTTACTCCTCATGGACGTTGCCGCGACCTTCTTTAGGGTTTCGACGTCGTCGAGGCTTACCTTTATGGCTTTCTGCCTTATTACCTCGCGGGCTTTCTCCATAGCCTTCTTGTACCCACTCACTATGATTGTCGGGTGGATATTCCTGTCTAGGAGCCTCTCAGCCTCCTTGAGAAGCTCGCCCGTCAAGACTACAGCCGTTGTCGTGCCGTCGCCGACTTCTTTGTCCTGCGCTTTGGCCACCTCAACCATTAGCTTCGCAACTGGGTGCTGTACGTCCATCTCGTCAAGAATTGTTGCTCCATCGTTGGATATCGTGATGTCGCCGAGTGTATCAATCAGCATCTTATCCATACCCTTTGGACCAAGCGTTGTCTTGACAGTCTCGGCAATTGCCCTGGCAACCATTATGTTCAAGTGAAGCGCTTCGCGACCAGTCTGCCTCGTAGAGCCCTCCTTAAGTATTAGCACAGGTACACCGCCAAGCTGTGCCACTGAAGCCATACCCTCACCACCAGATAACGCCGTTTTCTTCACCTGCACTTGAAGCAAATTATCGCTTCTATAAAAACTTTTCTCAAGTCTAGACCTGAAAACCCCAGACGTGGAGCTCTGACCACATAGGAAAACAGCAAGCTATTGTCGAGGCTCACTGCAGAGATAAGCTTCAGGGTCTCGTGGAGAGGGAGGAGATCCGAGGAGGAGTTACGGAGGCGCAGAGGCCGCCCCTCCCACTGCCGCGTAGAATTCAGAGCACATAACTAGCAAGATCCTCTATAACAAAACAAAATAGATAAAGCCCGAGTGCGGGGGCCGGGATTCGAACCCGGGCAGGCCGACGCCAGCGGATCTTAAGTCCGCCCCCTTTGTCCAGGCTCGGGCACCCCCGCTCAAACATTCTATGGAGCAAGGGGTTAAAAGAGTTTAGTCCGTGAAGTGATGGAGAGGGGTTGAACTTTCTCCTCCTCGCCGCGAAAACTCAAGCACGTGGTTTAAAAACGGTTATCCGGTTAAAATATATAAAAAATGGGGCCGCCGGGATTTGAACCCGGGACCACCTGGGCTCTTGTTCTAAGATCCCAAGTCCTGCGGTTTTAACCGTGCCAGGCATCCTACCAGGCTGGACTACGGCCCCCAACGAGTTTTTTATCCAGGAGTTTATATTTTTTCGGGGTGTGTGAGTCGTGGAAGTTGTCGTGGGGACTTGTGGTTTCTCCGGAAAAGGTGGTCGCAAGAACTACTACAGCACCTTCACTGCGGTTGAGGTGCAGGAGACTTTTTACAGGCCTGTATCTACTGATACCTTACAGCGTTGGAGGGATGAGGCACCCAGCAACTTTGAATTTACAGTTAAAGCCTTCCAGGGTATAACGCACCCGGCTAGCTCCCCTACATGGAAGAGGGCGAGAGGGCTTAAGCCTACACCCAATCACGGCTTCTTTAAGCCATCGAGAGAAGTCCTTGAAGGGTGGGAGCTTACTAGAAGTGAGGCCCAAGCGCTGGGCGCTAGCGTGATAGTATTTCAGACTCCTCCCAGCTTCGGGTCCTCGGAGGAGAACGTGCTGAACATCGACGCATTCTTTACGAAAATAGATAGGGGATCGCTCATTCTAGGATGGGAGCCTAGAGGAAAATGGTATAGCCACACAGAACTTTTAGAGCAGGTTCTGCGCAGGCACAACCTCGTTCACGTAGTAGACCCGTTCAGACACATGTCCCTTGTAGACTCTAAGGTGCAGTACTTCAGGTTGCACGGCATAGGGAGAGGGGAAGTAAACTACTCCTACAAATACACTGATGAAGACCTGGCCCGGTTGCTTTCCACAATAGATAGCCTAAGTGCCTCAAAGGTATATGTCTTCTTCAACAACATACACATGTTTGAAGACGCTCTGAGGTTCAAGAAAATGGTCGAAAAGAAATAGCTACACTCCTATCTCACGGGACAGTGAATAACTAACCCTGGACTCGAGGTACCCCTTAAGCTCCGTGATCGTGCCCACAGGTGTTGGGTCTATGCCTAGGAGCAGGGCGAGGACAACAGACGCCACGTCGACTTTGAACACTAGTGAAAGGAGCTCACTAGCCCTGCTGCCCCCCTCGCCGTAAAGGTTGTAGAGGGGTACGCCGTTCTTTTTTAATACGCCCTCCAGGAACTCTATCCTCGCCCTCATGTACTCCGGCTCCTCGCGCCCCCTGATAATCGACACGGTAAATCTGCCCAGCGGCCCGCCCCAGCCCATTATTTCGTTGTGATTCGCCTCCGGTAACTCGCCGAAGAAAGCGTGCACTTTCGCGTTCTCATTCATTTGCGTCTTGAACCGGTATGCAGGGGAGAGGTAGGGGGAGTACCCGTAAACAAGGGGTGTAAGGCCGCTCTTTACATCATCCCTCAGGAGCCTTGCAACCGCTACACCTTCACCCAGGCTAGCCTCGAGACTTTTCTCGAGATCCTCTGCCGCCTGTCTAAGCTCCTCTAGCACGCTTACACCCGTGATGATCTCCAGTATAGAAGCAAGAGCTGCTGTAATATACGGGAAAGCTGCTCTCGGCGGGACATTGGGAGGGAGTCGTAGCAATGGGACTCCTAGCCTATCCGAGACAGCAGCCATCTCGCCTCCAGACGTAATGGCCACAATGGGGGTTCCCCTCCTGTACCCCTCGAGGTATACCCGGAGAGTCTCTTCTGTGTTGCCCGAGTAGCTGACGGTCACTAGCAGGTAGTTCTTATCTACGAAACTAGGGAGTTTAGCGTCCCTGTTTAGGAGTATAGGTTTAGAGGCTCTATCAGAGAGTAAGTCGTAAAGGAAAAGCCCGCTTATAAACGACCCACCCATCCCGCTTACGACTACTCCTTTAATCTTCTCGGGCTCGTATACGAGAATCCTCCCCGACTCCTCTCCATACTTCTCGAGGCCCTCAAGGATAGATCTCGGCATGCCCAGGACGTGTAGAAGCATGCCCGAGTTGTCGAGTTGCCGGGCATTTGGAGAGATTAGCCTGTAGACTTCTTCCACATTCATTGTCTATTGTTTTCTGAAACGCAGGTTAAAACTCTTGTGAATTAAGGAGTCTAATAGAGTCTTCAAGACTGAGCGTCTGCTCCTTCCAGTTTCTAAGATCTCTAAGAGTGACTTTCGCTCCAGACATCTCCCTCTCCCCTATGATCACAGCATACATGGCCCCCCTCCTTGCGGCCTTCTCCAGCGTCTTCGATAGTGACCTTGCCTCGTACTCAATTATCGTCCGCAGAGAAGCTCTCCAACGTATTGCCTCTGCTACCCGTATAGCATACTTCAGTACACTCTCGCCACCACCAACAGGTATGACCACCACGTCGAACTGGCTAAAACTACCGCTGACATTGCCCGTTGCGACTAAGACTTCGATTAACCTGTCAACACCTATAGCCATCCCAGTCGCCGGTATTCTTGGCCCACCAAGCGAGCTTATGAGGTCGTCATATCGCCCTCCTCCAGCGACACTGCCAACTTCCCCGCCGAGCGGGGTCTTCACCTCGAATACTAGCCCCGTGTAGTACTCCAGCCCCCTAACTATCCCATAGTCTACCTTAACCTTTATGCTGTATGAGCTCTCAAGGATATCTATGGTGCGTGCCAGGAATTTTAGCCCCTCAGAGCCAGCAGTAGATTTGACGTTGACGTCTAGCCCCGCCGACGGCAACTCTTCAAGCAGTTTCTCGAATCTCGAGCGATCCGCTCCCAGCCTGGATAGTTCTTCCACGACGTACTCCCTCCCCCTCTTCTCGAGCTTGTCGAGAACGCGCAGGGCATCGTTAATCCTGTCACTAGATAGGCCGACAGACAGCAGCAGATCCTCTACTACGCTCCGGTGGCTGACGCGAACTTCGAATTCCTTGAGGCCCGCGCTCTTCAATGCCTCGTGTGCAACTGCTATTACCTCGGCGTCGCCGGCAGGGTCTCCCACACCGATCAGCTCGATACCTGCCTGCCAAAACTCTCTAAACCTGCCTTTCTGTGGCTCCTCGTACCTCCAGACAGGCTGGATATAGTAGAGGCGTATAGGTTTAGGCATGTCGAGGCGGGAAGCCACTATCCTAGCAATAGGCGTTGTCAGCTCAAACCTTAAACCCAGATCTCTGCCGGCTTTGTCCTTAAAGGCATAGATTTGCTCGACTACATCCTTCCCGGCCTTTGCCACGAGAACTTCAAGGTGCTCAAAAGCAGGTGTCTCTACTTCCCCGTAGCCATAGAGCTCGAACACCCTCCTTATAGCTTCACATACTCTACGCTTCAGGTAGGCATCTTCCGGTAATCTATCCCTAGTGCCGCGAGGCGGTCTAAGAGGTGGCTCTCCAGGCATCTCATAAATCGAAGACTCTAGCGATATATATGTTGTCTCTGTTCCTGAGCACTTCGGCCTGAAGGCGGGATCCTACGGGGGGATCCCTAGCAGACCCCACTAACGTGACGACTCTTCCCTCGGAGACTCCGAGCCATTGACCTCTAAGCCATCCCACGCCGACGACTCTCACCGTAATTCGCTCGCCGACTTCAAAGGCATAGGGTATCCTTCTGGACTTTTCGATGCCGAAATCCCGTGGACTTAGCACAAGCTTTACACCGTACTCTCTCTCCCACGCGCGCAATCTCCTATAGAACTCCTCCCACGAGAGCGGCTTGACTCCGGAAACTTTCCTACCGTACTTGTGCGCTTCGTACTTTTGTATGCCCAGTGGAGGCCACCTTTTTCCAGCACCTATCTTTAGAGCCCACTCAATAATCCTGGGTATCTCGTCGTCATTATAACCGGGAACCCAAACAGGTGCTACTAACAAGTCCATTTTCAGGCTAGACGCGATGAACTCCGCCACTTTAACCACCCGGTCTATGTTGAACCACGGTGTGCCGGAGAGGAGCTTAGCCTTGCTAGCGTCAAGCGAATCGATGGAAAGGTTGATTCTGTCCAAGCCCGATTCATCTAGTTCTTCAGCAAGCTTTTCCGTCAGTAGAGCGCCGTGAGTCTCAAGCGCCACTGTTAATGCCAGGCCAGTACTCTTCAACCTGCGCACAAGCTCAACTATTTGAGGGTGCGTGAGAGGGTCGCCTACAGCGTCCAAGTATGCGTGAGCGGCTTCTAGGCGTTTTGCTCTAACAGCCCAAGCAAACCACTCGACAAGATATTTAGGGGAGACTATGAACTCCGCTGCACGCATGCGAGATTTAGGCCCTGCGTCAACCGAGCAGAAAATGCAAGACAGGGGACAAAGAGACGTGGGCCTAACCTGCAGCAAGTTTGTCCCGCGGTCAATTATCCCAAACGCGATGTGCCCAATAAGGGGGAGTTTCCCGTTAATTCGGTAGAGAACTCTCATCTCCTCGTCCCTTAGAAGAATATGCTCTCCTCCTCTTCCTCCTCTACCCTCCTGCGCTGAAGCTTTCTGCGGATTTTCTCTACAAGCCCCTCCTCCTCTTCCTCCTCTCCGGCTCCAACCTCAAACATGTGCTTGAATACAGAGACGCTCATGTACCTCTTTAATGCAACTACTCCAACAATACCCGCTATGAGCGAGATTACCAGTAAGGCAATAGTCTGCATTAGGGAGAGTTTCACTAGCGGGGTGTCTACAAGAACGTCGAAGAAAATGGTGACGTCGTTCTCGTTGCCTGTCAGCCGCTGAGTATAGGAGTAAGAGCCATACTCAGCCTTTAGGACTAGGGTAGTCCCTGGTGGGGCAGGGATAACCGCAAAAAATGCTGCCCCGCTTTGATCCGTTACATCCCTTGCCTCGAAGAGAGACTTATTCCCAGAGAGAACAGTAATCCACACCTTGACTCCTGCAACTGGCCTGTCGAACCAGCTCTTTACTCTCACCCTAAGAGACGCGACCGGAGCTGTTATCGTGATGTTACGGGAGGCAACGCTAAAGACCTGTTCTGCGACCAAAACACCCTTACATTTTACAGTAACTCTAGCCCCTGTGTTAGGAATATTCTTAAAGAAAACCTGCCCGTCCTGCGCAATACTCGACAATGTTAATGTGCCGGCAGTCACATTAACGATACACCCTGCCACAGGCGTCCCGCTCCTGTCAACAATGCGTATGACAACATCGTAGACGGGTACTCTTGCCTCAATAACTCCCGACGCGCCGATGTTTGTAAAAACTGTGGACTGGACGCCCGCGTACGAGACATCAACTTTAACATTACTCCCGAGAGGTAAGACGCCTAAGAAAACCCTCTTAACGCTTTCTGCCCCCTCGGATAGGCTAGGAGTAGCCCAAAGGAGCGCCTCCCTACCACCCTGTACATAGAAAACCTTCGCGGCGACGCCTCGAGGTATAGTCTCCGAGCCCTCGGGCCTAAATACTACATATGTAAAAACTAGGGGGAGCTGTAGGTCTATGCTGGTATCCCTTATGTTTATTCGGCCGCTGTAGATCTGGCCTATTACAGAGCTCGTGACAGTTAGGCTGTAGTCGCCTGGAACTCCCTCTATTAAGCTGAACGTATTCGTGTCTGAGAGCGAATACGTCCTGTTTTCCCCGAGAGGAGTGACTATTGCTACGCTCAAGTCTTGTGAGACTAAGGGCTGATTATTCTTGTCGAAGAGTCTCACCACTATGTTGCGCAGAACATTGATCGTCACAGTGTAGTTCCAGTTTTTCTCGTCTACATTGACGCTCGTCTCAGCAATCTTTTTTCCGTGGAGATAGATGCTGAATGTGTATAATCCCGTGATTGCTCCTGACAGTTTTAGCGAGTCCTGGGACTGGAAGTCTACCTCACCTATGAGGACTCCAGAGTAGTAGACCTTCACCAAACCGTTAAGGCCGAGAGCAGAGGATCCATCGCTAAGCCTAAAATTGAAAACTAGAAGGCTCCATACAGGCACACGCTCAATAACACTGATAGCCCTACACTCTACATACACGTTCCCAGTCTTCGTCACATTCCCGTACTTCTCCCAATAGTAAACAATGCTGTACTGGAACTTGCCAAATGGTAGCCACAACGTTACTATATCGCTTGTCCCGGATTGGAAAGTGACGCCGGCAATGTAGAGCGTGTACCCCTGGACGCCCCTCTCCATGAGGCCAACAACCCTAAATTGGATCCGAGTAATGTTCGCGTTGACGCTTAGCCGTGTCGAATTCTGGATAGTCAAGTTCTTCTTGTACACGAGAGACCCAAGGTAGTACACTGATAGGCTGTAGTTTCCTGGGGGCACGGAGACAGAGAGAGTGTCCCTTCCCGAGATCTTGCTTGTTATGTTAATTCCCTTGAGCTCGATGGTAAGGTATCTTTGGAAGTCCCCGCCTATGCTTTCACCGCTACAAGATAAAACACTGATGGTAACGTTAACAGAGGTCGTATTCGCAAAGACATTTTTTGTCTTCTCCATGCCAGGGCCCGTGAAGCCGAGAACATATGTTAGGCTACCTAATATGCCCAGTGTAAGGACTATTAATAATAAGCGGAGCCAGTACACATCCGGCACCATAACACAGCATCTTTCGATATTAAACAATTGCTGTAGCCGCCCTTCTTTTCCAGCTAGTCAGCACCCTGCTCAGTCAAAAAGCTTTAAAATGAACGCCTCCTAGGTAGGGGTGGGAGTATGTCTATCGACAAGAATCTCCTCGTGAAGTATCAGCAAGCTGTAGACGAGCTCCGAGCAGTAGTGCTGAACCTACAGCAGTACAAGGCCAGGCTGCTGGAGGTCGAGAAAGCGTTGAAGGAGCTTGAGAAAACTCCAGATCAGTACGTCTACAAGGCCATGGGAGGAATTTTCATGAGGGTTTCAAAGGAAGAAGTTTCTCGAGACCTAGCATCTGAGAAAGAATTAATACAGGTGCGAATAGAAGAGTTCTCGAAGAGGGAGAAACTTCTTCGAGAGAGGGTCAGTACCCTCGAAAAACAGCTCAAAGCCTCACTTTCAGCTTCAAGTGGAACTGCACAGTGAGTAGACGTGTGTCTAGGCCCTACTTTGATGGTGTTGTTGACTTAGTGCTCCAGTATATACTCAAGCGAGTAGAAGAAGAATTGCCCCACGACCCAAGTCTGCAGGTGGCTGTTTCTATATCTATGGGAGAAGACTGGCCCTATGAGTTCTCCATAGAAGTACAGCTTGACTCCAGAGTATACGATAGGGAAAGGCTCGAAAAGACAGTGAACAAGATAATTGAAGAGGCGGTGAAGATTGCAGAGAAAGCACTAAGAGAAAAGGGGCTAGCCCCCTTACCCTAGGGTGAGGCTTCTTGCACGAGATAGAGCAGGCCGCGGCTTTCCTAAGGGGGCTCTCCGGTAAGAGAGTCCTTATCGTAACACACAAGAACGCTGACCCGGACGCTGTTGGATGCGCTTACACCGTTAAGAAAATATGTGACAGTCTGGGCGTTGAAGCCGAAGTTTGCCTCCCCGACGGGCCGAGTAAAGTCTCAAAAAACATACTTAAAAGCCTTGGCGTAGGCTGGCGGGAAGAGTGGAGGGAGGCCCAAGCGCTCGTCGTCTGCGATACTTCAAACATATCGATGATAGGAGGTTATCCCGACCTCATAGGAGGCATGCCTGAAGTGCTCGTAATAGACCACCACTACCCACCGGGTAGCCTCGCAGAGAGGGCTAGTGTACGTCTCATTGCGCAGGAACCGGCGTCTGCCGTGATCGCGGTTCTCCTGGCTGAGAAGCTCGGGGTTAAACTTGACAGCGTAACCGCGACGCTAGCTCTAGCAGGCATAATCTACGATACAAGGAGGTTCCTATATACATCCCCTAACACCTTTCTCGCTTCTAAGCTCCTCCTGGAGAGTGGAGTTGACTACATCACGACGTTGAAGATGTTAGAGGAAAAGGAGGACTACTCGGAGATTATCGCCAGGCTTAAGGGGGTTCAAAGAGCAAGCATAATTGATGTCTGCGGGTACCTTGTAGCCGTAACAGAGTCCAGTGCCCACGAGGCATCAGTAGCCAGGGCTTTGGTGTCTCTAGGCGTTGACCTAGCAATAGTCGTCGGTGGTCATGGGGTCTCGCGCGCCAGTGTAAGGGTCTCGGAGAGGTTATTGAGGGAAGGGTTCGACAGTTCAAGCCTTGTGGCGGATGTTGCCAGAGCAATAGGGGGAGAGGCTGGAGGACACCCAGGAGCCTCGGGGTACACAAGGTCTATTGCTAGGAGAGAGGTTAAGGGCTTCAAGAACAAAACGCTACGGCAACTCTTACTCCGCGCAATCGACTCGCTAGTGGAGTTTTGTGAGGAAAAAGCTTAGATCGCGGCGCTAATATTCTCGGGTTTTACTAGCGGGATTTCAAATGTGGGCGTCAAGACCTTTATTTTCCTTATCTCAGCTTTCTTGAGAGGGTATATTTTCTTCGCGTTTACTTCGATCTCGGACGCTATGTTACCCAGAACGGTTTGTTGCACAAAAGTGTCGAAGTCGAGCTGGCTTGCCTTCTCGCTTATAATCTGGAACATAATCTTCCTGATGGCCTTCCTCTGGGAGGCTTTAACCCTATTGACAGTTACTGCCATGCCCATAACTCTGAGTTTTACGCCGTCTTTCGTTTCAACATCTATGATCGCGTCGATTCTCGAGGTACCCCTCCTAACTAGACTACGTATGTAGTCGCGTGTCAGCTCCATTAGTTTGAGTTGCGTGTATGCAGTAGAGTCCTCAACTTTCACGATCTGGAACTTTAATTTAATATGTAGCTGGGACACGTCCTTCGTAATATCGTAAAAACTCACCTCAACAGTTCTTCCAACAGCACTTTCGTGCTCGTTAACCGGAATCGCGCCTAGCCCTGCGAAGCCGAAAGCCTTGGGGGCGAGCACCTTTACCCATTTCTTTAACGCCCACTTGTCTTTAGCTTTCCTTGAGCTCAAGACGCAAACCCCAGCTTTGCCTATAGCCTTCGTCTTTTAAACCTTCCGCTACTATAGGCAGCGAAAAAAAGCCAGCAATGCACTTATATCCCTAGTAATTCCTTAAAAATGCCGATGAAGAAGGAGGTGATCTGTGATATTTCATGGTGATCGACGACTACGGGGGTCTGAGGCTTTTCTTCGAGCGCAAGAAGGGCCTAAGCCCCGAGGAGTTTGAGGAGTTCCTCAACAACGCTAGGAGGATTGCTAACTTCGACAGTTCAAGGAAAGTCTGGGTTGTCTCAGAGGAAAAGCTTTCGAGGCTAAGTAGCGAAGAGCTTGCAAGAACTCTTGACACGCTCCGGGAGCTTTCAACACTATCTGCAGAGCAAGTAGAGCTAATTCTGGCCGAATACAGGAAAGCCGTGGAGAACCACTCTAGAAGGGTAAGTGTTACAGCATCCATGGAGTTGAGGGGGCCTGCAGCGCTCCTTGAGAAAATACTTCAAGACCAGGAACTCTATGGGGTTTTGGCAAGTAGGAACGGAAGACTCTACGTTTCCTCTGTTCTTCAGCTTGGAGTGTTGGCGAAGAAACTCGGCGAGAAGTATGGCGTCGAGTTGAACTTCAGTGAAGACTTGTTTAAGGTAAAGGTGTACAGAGAAAGGGCGACTCTTAGGCTATCTTTTAGGTCTATGGATAGGGAGCTGGCCAGAGTACTATTGAGTGAGGGCACGCTCTCGTACAACGTAGAGAGGCCTCTCATAGGTTCTGATGGGGAGTACCAAGGTTCAGAGCTCCTGCAACGTACACTAAAGGTTTCAAGAATTCTATGGGAGAGTAAAACCCTGGTAACACCTGTAGCCCTGCTCGACAGGTACCTCGCAAGGCTTACCAGTTTAGGCTTCAAGCCCGAAGTGCAAATTGAGGAAAGGCCAGACATAAAGGTTCCGTTGGAGAGAAAGTTCAGTCTACTACCCCACCAGGAAGAAGCTTTCCGCCTATGGATCAAGCACAAGAGGGGAACAATAGCTATCTTTACGCGCGGCGGGAAGTCGTTCATCGCGCTCGAGGCAATATACCGCCTCAGGAAGCCTACACTAATCCTAGTTACCACTCAAGAACTCATGGCTACATGGCTAGACTATCTGGAGGCATATCTCTCGCTACCGAAACACTTTACAGGTATTCTTGGTGTAGGCGAGCAGAAAGTGCGGGAGATAACTGTCGCAACATATGCTAGTGCAGTGAAGTACATTGAGCTTATAAAGGATAGATTTGAACTTGTTGTTTTCGACGAGGCGCACCACGTGCCTGCATCGACATTTAAAGAAGTAGCACTACGAGTTGATGCGCTGTACAGGCTTGCGCTCTCGGCTACACCTACGCGTAGGGACAATAACCACAACCTCCTCTACGAACTATGTGGAGGATTAATCTACACACTGTCGTACGAAGACCTTGTAAGGCTTAAAGTCGTAGCTCCTATTGAGCGCTTTCAGGCCTTCTTTGTCGAGAACGAGGATGAGAAACTAGGTAAACTCGCGGAAATCCTGAGGGATTACTCTGGTTCAAAAACTATAGTTTTCACCCAGTACCTGAAAACAGCAGAGGCCGTCTACAAGTTCTTGCGCGAGAAGGGCTTCAAAGCGGTTCTAGTTACAGGGAGGACTCCCGCTGCTAGGAGAGAGCTCTTGTTCAAAGACTTTCTCGAGGGGAGGGCCCATGTCATTGTCTCAACAACAGTGCTAGATGAGGGCATCACAGTACCAGATGCTGAAGTTGCAATAATATATGAGGGGAGCGGCGAGGGCAGACAAATGATACAGAGGATAGGCCGGGTTCTAGGCTATGCACCAGGCAAGACAGCCAAAGTGTTCGAGATAATTAACATTACGAACCAGAAGGAGAAGTACGCATACTTGCGGAGGTCGTGGGTTCGCGAGCTCTATAATTTCAAGGGTCTGGAGAAGTACGTCGAAGCGACCAAGAAAGGCATAGTGGACAATATTAAGCCGTCCTACCAGAGGAGGATAGATTCCTTCTAGCATCCCAGGACGTCGGCAACAGCCCGGCGGACAGCAGGGTTCACCTTTGCAATCTCGCAGATCTTCTCCTCGGGGCTTTCCTCAGGTGGGATTTCTACATGGAGAAAGAAGCCTGACTTGCCGTCACGAGCGCGTTTAAGACGCATGAATTCGCGCTCCAGAACTGTGTCTAGAGACACTCCCAGCCGCCTCGCGACTTCTTCTTCGCGTCCAATGATAGACCACTCTTCGTGGCCATAGCTCGTTGGCTCTATGAACAATAGTTGCTTATTTACGCCAGGTACTCGAACCCCACACCGTACATCACTTAGGTATACAGCTCCAGCATATCGCGGGAATTCTTCCTCAGATCTACTCAAACGAGATACCGGAATCGATACCTCGACTCCCTCGTCGATTACAACTGCTATCCTTATAGCCGTGAGAGGCGTGGCTTGAACGACTCGAAATCTCTTTACACCCGCACCAGCCTTCTCGAGGGCTATGGCTACCCTCCAGGAAGGCACATAGCTAGCAAGGTGCACATCCACGTCGCTTGAGGGGTTAACGTCGCCGCGCGCAACACTACCTATGACTGCGGGCGTTACACCAACGCCTTGAAGAGCCTCGAGAAGCACGGCGGCTTTCTCTCTGAGGCTTTCGAGAAGCCTCCACCTCCACTCTGGGTATATCACGGGAGTTGCGTCTCTAACTCTTACTGGCTTGATGCTCGGCAAGGCTCTTCACTCTGTAAGAGGCCTCGAGTATCTGGAGGAGCACCATGACGGCCTTTCCAACCTCGTAGATGTCCGAGGGACTCAAGGCCTTACTTAGCTCTTCCCGTAAGAGCTCTAAGCGCTCGACAACGGCTTGTTCTAGGGATCTAAGTGCCAGTGCTGAGCGGGCTCGGATCTCCTCTTCATCGCTCGCGACAATGACGAATCTCTGGCCACACTTTGGGCACAAGACTTCGCCTGACTTCAGCCTGAAGAGTGGAACCCCACAGTAGGGGCACAGCTTGTCGAGCATCGTCGCGCCTGACTTCAGCATCGATGCCATTTTAGCCAGGACAGCCTTATCCTCTCCTGCCACATGAAAAAGTACAACTTCAAGATATTAAACTGTAACATGCTATGTCCGAGCTCGAGCACGTACTGGAGAACCCATCCGTGTATGGCAAGAAATTGGGAGAGTTTACCACGCAGTGTCCCTTCTGTGGGGGGCCCCTACACGTTGTAGAAATCGAGTACGAGATACCCGTTATCGGGAAGACTTTGATCGTTAGCAAGAAGTGCAGTAAGTGCGGCTACAAAAGGAATGACGTCGTCCCCCTAGCCGGTAAGGAACACCTACGCGTATACTTCAAGGTCGAGGAGCCGGAGGATTTCGACGTAAAGGTCGTGAGGTCGCCTACAGCTAGGGTAGTTATACCCGAGCTTGGACTAGAACTCGACCCAGGAATAGATGCAGAGATGTTCGTTACAAACATAGAGGGTATACTTCAGCTATTCCTAGACGCCTTGCACAGACTACGCGTGCTAGAGCCCGAAGCCGACATCAGCGCCATCGAGAACACTATTAGACAGATACTTGAGAAGCGCAGAGGGGGCTTCACCGTTGTGTTAGACGATGAGAACGGGTTGAGTACTTTCTACTCCGAAACCCGAAACTTACTAGTTCTCTCTGAGAGAACAGGTTAGCAAGTCTTGGCTGGGGTAGTCGCGTAACGTGTACAGGCAGGGCAAAACGTATATACCGAGTTCTACTATCGAGCATAGGTGAGGCTTCATGAGTAAGAGTAAAAGCGGTAAGAAAAAAGGAGGCAAGAGTGAAAAAGAAAGCAAGCCTGCAACTCTTCCAGCAGCAGGGCTCTTGACGTTCTACGAGGAAGACATTGGAGGAATAAAAGTTAGGCCGGAGGTGGTTGTGGCAGGAACATTCCTGTTAGCATTAATTGTCATCATGGCCCACCTTAGGGTCTTCGGGCCCTAGCCCCATCCTCCATGGCTTTTACGATTTCTTCGACCTTCTCCTTCACGTTCTCTGATTCCTCTACTATTGTTCCAGTTACGAGGATGTCGGCACCAGCTCTAGCAAGCTCTCTAGCAGTCCCAGGCTCTCTTATTCCTCCCCCAACAATTATCGGGATAGATACTGCGTCCCTAACCATTTTAACTAGAGAAGGTGGGACAGGGTGTCCGCCGGATCCGCCCTCCAAGTACACGAAGCTAAAACCCATATACTCTGCAGCGAGGGCGTAGGCTACAACTACCTCTGGCGTGTCAAAGGGCAGTGGGCGTGCATGACTTACGATTGAAGCCGCTCCTCCAACCCCCATGAGTATGTAGCCCAGGGACAAGACCTCAAGGCCGTACCTTTTTACAATTGGCGCACCCTGCATCTGCGCTCCTACAATGAAGTAGGGGTTCTGGGAGTTTAGAACGGAGAGAAACCAGACCGCGTCTGCATACCTGCTTAATGCAGTCGGCGCGCCTGGAAAAAGGATCACTGGCACTCTTACGACCTTCTTTACGGCAAGCACTACATCATCCGTCATGCTCTCGGAGACCCCTGTACTACCTCCCACCATAATTGCCGATGTACCAGCCTCAACAGCTTCCTTAGCTATCTTCGCTGCCTGCTCTGGGGATGTTTTGTCGGGGTCGAGTAACGTCATGTGTATGGCTCCACGCTCCTTTATTCGCTCCAGGATGTACTCTTTAACCCAGCCCTTCTTCATTTTCCTCTCCCTCTGGCTTCCCGGCTATAACGAGTTTGCCGGCCTCGTAATCATCTAAAAATTTGCTAAAATAGTCTACTGGGTGTAGGTACTGGTTGTACTCGTACTCCCCCCTTAGCCCGCAGTTCGCGCAGGATACTACAACTCTTTTATCTTTGCCCTTTGTGACTGAAACGCTTACAGCTGTAGCCCCGCAGGAGGGGCACTGGAACACTGTTGGCAACTTCTTCTTGGGTACAAGACGTACACGTGCACGCTTTCGCCTTCGCCTCCCCATACACCCAACCTGCTCATAGAAGGCATTAACTCAAATATAAAAGCGCATTGTGTACGTATGGTTCAAGGTAAGGAAATGTCGTCTATGAATAGAGTGTACTGTGCAGAGCTTTCGAGAAGCCTTGCCTTGACTATTACGTCTATCCCGAGAAGATCCTGGTTGACAAAGGATAGTATTTTCTCCAGGGCAGACGGGGGGTACTCGCAGGCCTCGCGTGGATCTAGCGAGTATACTTTCTCAAATACGCTAGGACTATTGCTAAGACCGCGCTTAGTAGCTGTTCCGTCGTCGAGAACCATCGAGACGTGGAAGAGGGGGCGGCTGTCAAGGCACCGGAGGCGAGCATTAAGGGCTATGACAGTAGCTCTATTCATGATGAAAGCATCTCCCTTAGTGAATTTTGAGAAGTTGTACCTTCTTGGAGGCCTGTCTCCTACGGGGGTGATGCTCAAGCACTCTGTCTCTCTGAGAACGTCCTCTACTGCCACGGCTCCAAAGATCTCACAAACCTTCCCCAGACCCTCCGAAAACATGAGAATGCTCTTATCGCGGAATGTCACGAGCGGCTTGACGTCAACTCTGCCATTACCAGGCTCGACCGCAAGGAAGACTCGGCCACCCTCTCTCCTGAACAGCAGGTAGCCAAGCACTTCAGCCTTAAACCCAAATACCTCGCTGCTAGGCACTTCACGGCATAGGAAAAGCGAGCTCTCGCTCGTCTGGAGAGCTGAAACATGAGCTGAAATGTCGCACTTCACTACGTCGACCCCCCTCCTGGAGAACTCGCTACAACCACTTACAGCCAGTAAATTGTTCTCCTGAACGGTAGTGTCTAGTGGCAGAACCAGAATTACAGGCCCGCAGGGCTCGCCTACACCATAGACGCAATTCCTACCAGCAACCATACTACTCTTCAGGACTCTTACAACTCGGGTTCTAACTCTATACTTCTCAAGGTACTTAAGGAGCTCTTCTAGTGCGAGATCGGAAAGAACCTTGGCAGAAGAGTTCTTGTCAAAGTAAATCTCGTTTCTCTCCTTATACCTCCTGACAGACACCTTTAGAAGTCTGACTTTAGAGCCTACGCGCAGGATTTTACCGATTTTTTCGGCTTGTTCGTCCCATAGAACGCCCCAAATAATCCCCGTATTATCTGCTAATGCAAAGCGAAGAAACTTCTTCCCAGAGGATAGTTGCCTCAGGCCTGAGTTGAAAACAACTACGCCTTCAACGTCCACACCTCTGAATCCTGACGCGAGATCCCCAATCCGGAGAGCAGTTAGCGACGAGGGCGCCGACTCGCGTGAAAAGCTTATGCCAAGTTCCTTTGCAACCATAAGAGCTGCAGCATCCCTTCTAATAATTCCCCCAAACTCCTCAACTTTGCTCGCGATCATTTTTTCAATTATTTCACGCGTGAGGTTGGAGTGGGTTCTCAAAATTTCCCCAATTATCTGCTCGGTCTCCACGTCTTCGCTCGACATCCCTTGAACTATGCTAATCTTGTATCACGTGTAATAATCTTACGCCGACCTCACAGCCCCTTCCCGCCTATCTCACCCTGAACTTAAGCCTCAAGTTCCTTAAGCCTCTCTTTGACCTTCTTAGCCATAGAATGGGCCTGGATCAGTGGCTCAGGTAACGATGAGTTCTTCTTGGTGAAAGCTATGGTTAACCTTAAAGCCGTCTCAAGAGTTACCTTATGGCCGACACTAACGTAGACTCTTTTACCCAAACCTCTGAGCCTTATGGCGTACGCGAGAGTTTCTCCGTTGTAGATAACCTTACCGAGGCGCTCGTTTATCTCTACAACTTCTCCCACGAGCAGTTTCTTCGCTACGCCAATTGTCGGCTTATCCAAGACTACGCCGAGATGGCAGGCAAAGCCGGCCTTCAACGGGTGGAGCCTCCCGTTGCCGTCCACGAATAAGACTTGAAAAGGTGTTCCAAGGGATTTTATCGCCCTGTAAGCCGGCCAAGCCTCGCGGAAAGCTAGAAGCGTTGGGACATAGGGGAAACTAACCTCAACAGTAGCAGTGGCAGCTTCCACGAGCTTGAGTGATGGATATTCAACTACGACGGCCGACGCGACAGCCTTCTCACCCACATAGGCCACGTCTACGCCTGCAGCGTGCTTCACAGGGAAATCTATCTCGTCTACTTCCCTCACCCTTTCGGCTATTTTCCTCTGGGCGAGCCTAGCCCTATCTATCGAGAAGGCCCCTCTCACGGGATTCGCCCTCTTTAGATAAAAACTCCTCGATCTTCCTGGAGAGCTTGCTAGACTTCTCTGAGAAGAGGATGTCCTTCCTAGTATTCTCAATTAAAGCCCTAGCGACATCTACCTTGTGCCTCAAGCCCGGCACCAGCGCCTCGGGGAGGGAGAACTTCTCTAACTCGAAGTAGATGCCCTCCATAAGCTCCATTAATTGCCATGCTCTTTCTACGTTATCCCGTCTCAACTCATCGAGAACGCTCCTCCTTAACTCGCCTACGAGGTCGCCGAGTCCCAGGAGATATGACTGCGGCTCGACGCCCAGTTCGGTGAAAGAAGGTGGCTTGCGGTTCCTTAGGACAGAGTGCAGCATTTCTGCCTCAACGTACTCTGCCTGCGCCGCAATCACGGAGCCGGAATAATAGATGTAAGGGGACTCCTGCCTGAAAGAGGCTATCCGCTTTAAAATTGTCCTGGCCTCCTCCAGGCATCCGGAGCTCCTATCCCAGTCGCCCCGGTGCATGGCGAATATGGCCTCCTTGGTTTTTCTCGTCAACTCGCGCGTTAACAGGAGAATCTCTTCGCGCTTCTCGTCAAGCGTCGTTAACAAGTCGCTTATTTTTGCGAGATCCTCCCTAATTACCTCCATGACGTATTCTAATTAGAGAAAGAGGAACGCTTATTTAAGCCACTCGTCCTAGAGCCGGAGAGATTGAGTTCCTAAAAGAGAGAATTCTCTACGTGTAAAGTTAATAACGCTGGCTTCGTGCTTTTCAGGGTCTAGGTGGCTAGCATGGAGGAAAAATACTCGAGCGCTGGACAGATAGCCTCCATGGCGCTCCGGCTGGCGATGGATATAGTGGATGAGGGTGTACCGCTGATAGAGATAGCAGAGAGGCTTGAAGGTTTTATAGTTTCCAGAGGAGGGAGGCCCGCATTCCCAGTCAATATAGCCATAAATGACGTTGCAGCCCACTACTCGCCCGGCATCGAGGATCCCAGCGTAATACCAAAAGGGGCGCTTGTAAAGGTAGATCTAGGAGTACACGTAGACGGCTATATTGTGGACGCCGCGGTTACCATAGCACTTGATAGTAGGTTTAAGAACCTTGTAAGGGCAAGCCTGGAGGCACTTGAAGATGCAATAACTGCCGCAAAGGCTGGTGCAAACATGAACGAGGTCGGCGCGACTATATTGAAGAGAATCTCGTCCTACGGGTTACGCCCCATAAGGAACCTGACCGGGCATAAGATAGAGCGCTTCGAGCTCCACGCAGGTAAGAGCGTGCCGAATGCTCCAGGAGCAGAATACCTCGCCTCGAGAATGCTAGACGGAGAAGTCTTCGCAATAGAGCCCTTCGCGACTGACGGCGCCGGCTACGCTATCGAGAGGGGGCGGAGCAACATTTTCCGCGTTGTATCCACGAAGAAGATACCAAGAGAGGACGACTTGAACAGAGCGCTTGAGGCGCTCTGGAGAGAGTTTAAAGGGCTACCCTTCTCGGAGCGCTGGGTCGTGGACAAGACGCTTAGCAGAGAACAGCTCGAGCAACTCGTGAAAATGAAACGGGTTTACCACTATCCCATGCTCGTCGAGCAGGGACACGGCTTCGTAAGCCAATTCGAGGACACCGTTATCGTGACAAAAGATAGAGCACTACCCCTTGCTAACACAACAAAGCTTTCTGAGGGATTCTACGCTCTTGACGAGTAGCCTTTTTGGAATTCTACAGCCCCCTTTTCCTGATCCCCTGAACCTGGCCATTTTCACGGGGTTGCTCTCACTGGGCTGGCCTTGGTAGCCCTCGGCTGATCCCAGGAGCTGACTCTCCCATCGGGCTGAGACGCGCGCCCCAGCGGGCTTCATCCGGCGCGGTTCTTGCTGCTGGGAGACCTCACGAGCCCTAACCCTGCCTACATGAGCCCGACTCACATCTCAGTCCCAACATACCAATGGGTGGCGTGAGTGGAGTGGAAAGATTAACGTTATTACGACTGGGGCAAATATCCTCTCCTCTCAACGTCTTTAACTTCAATTTCTTCGACATCTAGGGCGTCTAGCCTGAAGCGGCGGAACCGGTAGTCGGCCAGGAGGATTAGCGGGTTGTCCTGTGGGTGGCGCGTTGCCCTGCCCACTGCCTGGAGCGTGGCTGACACTGGTATGACGATCTCCGGCTCTCCAATCCCGAGGCCCTCGAAGTACTTCCTGTACCGCGGCGTCACGTCCGGCGGCAGGTAGGGAGTGCCGAGAACCGTGACGGTGTCTGCGCGGATGTCTACTCCTTCACTGAAACGCCCGAAGATGTTGTATGCCGCGACTCCCTGCCAGTCGCTGGGGAGCCGTTCCTCGTAGAAGTCTATGAAGTGCAGCAGCTGCCTCAAAATCCTCTCCGTGGAGAAGACCAGGTTTCTCCGGTAGTGTTTACGCAGGGCCGCTAGGATCTTCGCGAAGCCCCATACTGTCTCTTGCCCGTACTTGCTCGTCACATCGCTGATTATGAAGGCCTTCCTGGGCTTAGCGGGGATTCTGATTGTGAAGGAGTTGAATACCTTCTCAACCTCTTTGGGGATCGTGGCACTGAGAAAGACACGCCGAGTGGGTGGGAGCCTCCTGAGCAGGGGTGGGTGGTAGACCTCTATTACACCCCCTTCGCGGTACGCCACTCCCCCGCCCGCCAGGGCTTTCAAGAACTTGACGAGGGGGGTAAGCGGCGACTTGCCTGTCTTTGTCAACATTTCTTGGTGGATAGTGAAGAGTTCCTCCATAGTGGCTATGTCGTCCAGTTTTAGTTCCTCGACGACCTTCTCCAACTCTGGGTAGAGATATGAAGCTCTGTCTTTTACAGCGTCAAGTGCTATTTCCAGCGATAGTGCCGAAAATCTAGAAGCCTGTGGTGTTGTGAGGTTATGCGCTTCATCAATGACTGTTACCTCTGGTGTGGCCGGTCTCCTTCTGTGATAGTTTTGTATTACTATGTCGGCTTTCACGAAGAGGTCAATGTAGTACTTACAGACGCCGGGAGAGACGTCTTCATAGCTTGTAATTAGCATTTTCCCCAGCTCTGGAGCTAGCTCTAGGAGCCCTCTGAAGTGCGGGCATCCCGCGCGGTGTAGCCTACAGTACTCGGCGAGGTCGTCGACGCTGCGGTAGAAAGGACAGGTCTTCTCCCTTCCTGCGAGAACCAGTGGGCGCAGACCAAGCTTTATAGCGTCCTCGCTGACTCGGGCTCCTAGTGTGAGAGCTCGAACCAGCCAGAGACTGGGTAATTTCTTTGCCGCCTTCAAGGCGGCGAGAACCGCGAGGGTCTTGCCCCACCCCGGCGGGGCTACGAGAAGGATATTATGGTCGTGGATATTCTCTGCGATCATCTGCGCGACCACGAGTTGTTTTTCGCGGGGCTCGAGGCCGGCCTCCTCGAAGATCCCGGCTACGTTCAAGTTCCTTGTCGCCTTTGTTTCAGGCCAAAGCTACTGTAGACCTCTACTACGGTTTGTTCGAGGCTGCCTACGTATAGCTGGTCTGGCATGGCTTTCAGGAATTCCTCGTCGCTGACGAGGTTTCCTTCGGCGTAGATCGGTACTAGCCGCTGCCCGTCGCTCAGGAACACGCTCTCGACTCCCCTCTCCACGCCGCCTGGGGTGACCTTCTTGCGCATTTGCACGAACACGTCAACGTAGTGGAGGGCACTGTTTTCGTCCCCGTAGCCGAGGTTTGCTCTGAGTGCGTCGGAGAGCACTTTCACGGCTTTCCTCGTGGTTGGGCTATGGAATGTCGTTATCGTCGGGAGGCCTGCGCGTCCGGGCTCGACTATGCTCCACACGTCTTCAGCCATAATCTCTCCAACCACGAGAACGTCCGGCCTATAGTACCTCATAGCGAACCTCACGCCGTCCACGAGGTTCTCGCTCACTATCCATGAAAACCAGCCGTCTCTGAAAACGAGCTCCCTGTACTTCTCGACGACGGCGATGTGCAGGAACGGGTACCTCACGGCGACCTCGCGGACAAGAGAGTTCAGCAGGGTTGACTTTCCGGCTCCCGGGGGGCCTAAGATAACAACAACCGACGGCCTTAATAGGAGCAGGAGGAGCCGGGCCGCGACCAGGGGATCCACGAGATCCGCGAGTGCAGGAACCTGGGCTAGCCGGGTGGCTACAACTTGTAAGCGCCCCCCTGTTGAGAGCTGTAGTGAGACACGCCACTCACCGAGATCTGCAACACCCCTCGGGTGCCGCATGTCAACTCTAACGCCTGTAGCCGCGATAATCTTCACTACGATATTTTCGAGCTCCTCAGGCAAAGGTACTCCCTCGATGCTTACCCTGCCCACGCCCTTGATGCTAGCGATGGTCTTCCCCTCGAAGAGCCACAACTCCTCGACTTCCTGTGCCATGAATAGAGGGGAGAGACTGCCCCAAACCTCGTGTTCTTTCAGCGGCACTAACTCTACATGACCGTTAAAGCTCACCAGGAAGCCGCCCGGGTTCTTGAGCACTATCCTGGAGCCCTTGGGTATTAGTTCACTGACGCTTACGCCGTCTGCCCTGTCCTCCCCTTTCTCCTTCCTAGACCTCGAAAAAACCTTAGGCAAGCGCATCAGTGCACACCGGAGAATGCTCTGATAACCGACAGTATTTTGTCCCTCTCCGTTAGGAGCCTGTTCTTCTCGCTCTCAAGCTTCGATATCTCCAGTTCTATCTTGTTTATCTCCCTGTCGATCTCCGATAGCCTCGAGCGCACTCTCTCAGCGAGAGAGCCGTCAAAGCCTATGCTTCTCAAGAGATCCTCGAGGTTCTTAATACCGCGCTCAATGTCCTCGAAGCCTCCCGCTTGTCTGCGAGGTTCGAGGGGCGGAGGGGGGAGCGGGAGCGAGGGTTTGTCCGGCTGTTCTGAGCTCCTCTGCTGGCCTACCTGTGCGAACGGCCTTTTCACGGACACTAGCCTGTCACCTTTAGGAGAGGTTTTTCGACACGGTAGGCGAGGATGTCTAGCTCCTTCTTGACTCTCTGGCTTGAGAGGCTGTAGGCCTCCTCGACATCGCTCGTCGCAGCGTAGAGGAGGGCTGTGTCGAGTGGAAGCGTAAACACGGCCCCAAACTTTTCTTCTGCCCTTTCCCTCCACTCGCCCATCAGTACAAAGTACTTGTTCAATAGCGGGAGTACGAGTTTCCTCCTGAGTAGGCCCCTACCCCTGAGCCAGCCCTCGACTGCTTGGAAAGAGAGAGCGTCGGGGTTGAACACGGCTATTATTACCTCGGCGAGCTCTACTATGGGATCGTATAGCCTGCCGGGGTATGCTGGGAGGTCTATAATGACGTGGGAAACTGTTCCGGCAACTTGATCCAGCATGTATTCTAGGGCTGCGCTGTCCACAGGGCCTGTCTCACCGTGACTGGGGGCGACGTAGAGCCCTTCTGCGAAAGGGCTCTCGACGATGACTTCGCTCCATGAAGCATTCCCAAGGAAGTAGTCGTTCAGATAAGGAGGCCCAGGATCTTTCGCGAGAACCAGCTGCGTGCTGCTACCGAACTCGCCGAGATCCACGAGCAGAACTTGCTTACCGCTGAACTTCGCAAGGCGGTAAGCTAAGAGGCTTGCTGTTACAGTCTTCCCCGTTCCGCCCTTACTCCCGGAGGCGCAGACTAGAATAGCCATATACGGCTCAATTCCCTAGTAGGCTGAGAATAAAAAGCGGCAAAGGCGGGAGTAGTCCCGTAGGCCTCAATAAATAGTATGGGAGAGTAATTGTGTGATGGTCTTCGAGAAGAAGATAAAGCTGAAAGCCCTGCAGGTAGCTCTCGAGGCTTCGCTTAAGAGGGGGCTTAAGAAACTCAGGAGGGAAGACTTGCGCGCCATTGACGAGAGGCTAGCCGCTCTTGCACCCCTAGCACTCTCACAGCTGTTTTTAACCCCTGAAGAGGTTGCATCGAAGATCTTCCAGCCGTTCATCGACGCAGTAGCCCTCTTGGCCGCCATAACTTTCGGCATAGGTATTCTCGGCTTTGTCATCATAATTCTGGACGCAGTTCTCTCATGGGTTACGGGAGGTAGCTTCGGGAGAAGCCTGGCAGTATCGAAATTAATAAGAGCTGCTGAAACACTCGCAATTATTCCTATCTCCTTTTTCGTGGTCTACGTGCTCAACACACTCGGAATTCAAGAAATATCTTCGATCGCACAAGTTATGGACGCACTCTTGAGGCGTGGGTGGAACATAATTATTGGGATACTGACCAAGGGAGGCTAATGATCTTAGTCGACCTGGTTGCCGCAAGCGGCTCTGCTGTGTACGTGTTGCTGGGGGCTGCAAAGTGGGTTCTAGGCAGGCGTGCCGACGCCCTCACCGACTTCGAGGCTAGCATCAACGTACTCCTTTACGTTATCCTACTTCAGATCACCTTCTCAACGGCAGACGCTATAGCTGGCTGGGTAGGCCTCTCTGTTAGCCTGAATAATACAAGGCTGGTAAGCGCGCTCCTACAGGAGAGCAGTAGCGTCTTTGCCAACGCCAGCAGGCTGGCGATAGACACTATACTCTATGTGCAGACGGAGAGAGCAGCCCTAGCCGCAGCGCCCATTACTTCTCCTCTCGCAAGCGTCCTAGGAGCCGCTACGGGGTGGTCGGTCACGGAGCTCTCGGTAGTAGCAATAATCTATATGCACCTGAGCTTCGCCTCGAGGGCCTTCGCGCTCACGGCCCCCTTCCTCGCTACAGTAGGCGCGGTGCTACTGCCTATACCAAGGCTTAGGAGGTGGGGAGGAACCTTCCTCGCGATATACCTGTCCGTGAGCCTAGGCCTCCTCTACAGCGGCTCTGCGACAGCCAAGGCCCTTAGCAATATCCGCCGACCCTCTCCAATTAATCCGATCGACTGGATAAATATCGCTAGTATCGTGGGGGATATAGCGGTCGCTCTTGGGGAGGCTGCTACCATCACTGTTCTCGCCCTGTCTCTCGCAACGGTTGCGGGAGTTGGGCTGGCTGGGGTGTTCGACGGGATTTACGTCAACCTCTTGAGAGTCTGAGAAGATGCTTGAGTGGGCCATTGGGGCCTCACTGACCCTGATAGCATTCCTCTACAAGTGGTTCACCCTGCATAGGAAAGAGGCTCTGAGACTGCTCTCACGCGAGCTGGCTGAGACTCTCTTCCTAGCATCTCTCATCCTGGTACTCCAGGGAACATACAGTGTACAAGGAGCGGGACTACATGAGACAACGGCCAGACTGCTGGAGGACAGCCTGGGGGTATTGAGAGAGTTACTCGACATGATTATCAAGCTCTCGAAGGCCATAGCTGTACTGGACATAACACTGGGAATTGTTTTCGCTGGCGCTGGGGGTGGCGAGGCACTAGCCATACTCTCAAGTTACCAGACACTTTTCCACGCGAGCCTCGGGCCGCTCGAGGCACTAGCAGGCTTCGTTGGCACTGGAATCGTAGTAGCCAGAGCCCTTCTAGTAATTGTCAGGGAGTCGCGAGCTCTGTCCATGCTCGTCCCCATACTAGCGCCGCTACTACTGGTGCCAAGGCTCCGCAAGCTCGCCCTGCCTCTCTGGCTCTTTTCCCTCGCACTCGGCATCGCCCTACCCATAGCAGTTCAGAGCTACACTACAGATCTACACGTGATGAACATCAATGTCCCGGACATCCAGGGCATGGGACTCGTCAAGCTTCGCGTAGTAGAGGCTTCCGGGACACCTATTTTCAAGCCGGACGTGCTTGTGGCTTTCCGTGATAGTGAAGGCAGCTTGTACGTGGCGCGTGTACGCGAAGGCTCGACTCTAGCACTACCCGTCGGGAATTACACCGCAGCCTGGGTCGTCCACTACTGGACGAACTTCACAATACCCGCCTGTTGCCTGTCCCCGAGCAACTACTCGAGTTGCAATTGCTACGTCTGGCCTGCCAGGCTTGAAGTCTCGAGCAACTCTACCCTGGAGGTCTTGGTCTGGCTCCCGGTGGATCTCATAGATCAGGGCGTAGGGCATTCCGGTCATGTCATAGCTTACGCCGGCGACACACCCCTGCACCCGGTAAAGGGAGAGGGTTACGTCTCCTACTCGTTTTCGCACAACAAGCTCAGGCGCGGTGTTACGGTTGCGGTTAGAGGGGGCGAGTATAGCCTCTCAAACCCCGGGAAGTGTTCTCTAAATGTTACCATTGACTACGTAAGGCCCCCAGGCAAGACTGTAAACTTCCAGTGGCTTAGCGAGGCGCGCAGATCTTATACCGAGTGGCTAAACCGCGTTATTAGGGGGGTTACTCTCCAACAGCTCATCCCCCTCCACTTGAGCCCTCTCCATGCACCAGGCTACAGAGAGTACTCGATTCACCTGAGGCTCATTGAATGTAACGCGACGGGTGAGGAAGAGGTTAGCCTGACGATACGGGGGCACGGCGAGTGGAACGCGAGCACGGCCCCTGCTTTCATTGAGCGCTGGCAGCCCGTGACCGCTCTTACGTCACTGTTGATAGGTAAGACCCTTGAGTACGTGAACCCAATTACCCAGCTTATGGGAGCAATCTTAGCGCTATTTTTTACGAGTGCCGCCCTCCTGGGCTTATCCGGTGTGAACATCCCGCTCATAAAGGGTTTTATAAAGTCTCTCCTTCCAAGGCCTAGAACTGCTCTGAAGATCCCACTCTTCAATACACTCTACACCACCGTGGGAAAGAAGATTATTGCTAGGAGCCACCCACTCTCTGTGACGGGCCTGGAAGGGCCTCCTTGGCCCATTTCGAAGATCCAGCAGCCACTTGAGCAGGTAAAGGAGGCCAAAAAGAGGAGGCCCGGCATTGCCCATACCCTGCTCTCAAGGGGATTAAGGGCATTTGAGGGGCCTCTAAGAGTTAAGCTGAAAAACGAGGCCCTAGAGGCGCCCCACAGGCTACACAAGGCAATTTACACGCTACTTGGCTACAAAAGCTTCGAGGGACGGCAACTCTGGTTCTATGCCGTTGACGGCTTTCTGGAGGCACACATGAAGTGGATCTACGAGAGGTTGCTTAGCGAGTACAAGGAGTTAGCAATTAACGACCTTAGAGACCACGGGACAAAGCCAGATGTCACTTCTAGGTATAGTGATTTGATACTGAAAGCGCGTTCTCTAGAAGAGGTCGACACGTTACTCTTTGAGGCCATGCTCTTCGATTTCCCATGTGAGTCGGCCATACTCAAGAAGTACAAAATATACCAGGGCTCTCTCTTGGAGCCTGTCTGGAAGAGAGTGCTTCTGAACTACAGGCTAGTCGTGCTCGAGAAGCTTGCGAGGGAGTGTAGCGCGCCGGACGAGTGCCGGGAAATCTCCTTGGCACACAAGCTCTACCGCAAGCCGTGGAGGGTCGTGAATATTGAGAAGAAGATGAGGGAGGGGATATGAACAGGCAGACACTCTCCATTCTCCTATTCCTGGCAGGGTTATTGCTCAACGGCTATAGTACGCTGCTGACGCACGCCCTTTTCACGGCCTCCCTGATTGTGTCAGCTCAGGATCTCTACAAGTGGGTAGTTTACCTGTTTTATGGGGGGTGCCCCTTGAGCCCCCTGAAGTGCCTGGAGAACGCATGTTACTCCGATGAGCAGGCGAGGCGTTGTGGCTATCTGGGCTTCGAAGTACTTGACTGCAGACACGGCTGCTACGATCTCGACGAGAGGGAGTATTGGGCTCGATCCCTGACCCTGATGAGCGTGGCCTTCACCTCGGGCGGCGAGTACATATTCGTCGTGAAACAGGGTAAGATGTTCATCATTGCCAAGAGGTGCGCCTCTAGCCATGGCGATGTTGTCAGCGAGCTCCTAAGAGCTCGTGAAGTACTGGAGAGAGGCCTTGAACTCGCAGGCTGCAGCGCGAGGAGGCTGAAAGCCGTCGAGGTAAAAAACATCCTTAGGCCAGACTTCTTGAAGACGGCGAAAGTGAACATGCTACGCGTCTTCGGCACTGTAGCCTTAACGGCGGCGCTGGCCACGCGCTTCCCGCCGCTGTACGTGCTCCTCGGCCTAGAACTCGTTGCTCTCTCAGACCTCAGGAGCGAGATCTATACCGTGAGCCAGGAGGGGAGAGAAAGAGTTTATGGTCTAAACGAGTCAACGGTGACCTTCACTTATCCGAGCCTTCGCGACGTGTTTACGAGAGCTCGCACCAACTACCTCATAGCCCAGTCGCTTAGCTACCTCGCGGTTAAACTCGAGCCTGCACCCTGGGACGTGGCAAGCGGGCTGGATGCTCAAGCCTATCGTAGCTACGAGTTCGGCACGGCTTTAGACAAATTAAGCATCATTCACAAAAGCCAGAAGTACTTCCTCGCGAGCAGGAGGAAGTGGGAGAGACGCGAGCCCGTATTCCTGGCCACGGGCCTCTTAATGGCTACCCCGGAGACTGCCCACGTGTACGAGAGAATGGGGTTACGTTTCAAACCCGATATCTTCGCCTTAAAAACTCTCGAATAAGTACCATTGTGATGATGAAAGGGGTGAAGCGGGTACTTGAGGGCCGCAGGCTACTCGTGCTCGCTGGAGATGTCATGCCCTTGGTGTCCCCCCTGTCCGTGATCGCGCCAAGCGAGGACACGAGCGGGCTTTTCCTCGGCGAGGATGACAGAGGGAGGAGGATATTCTTGAACCCCGAAAGGCTCCCAAACATGCACGGAGTCATTGTAGGCAGTACCGGTGTTGGGAAGTCCACGCTCGCTCGGCATCTAATTCTCGAAGCTCGACAGCTAGGCATAAGGAGTTGGGTCATAGACCCACACGGTGAAGAGGCCTACGCACGCCTATTCCATAAGACTGTCGTGTTCACTAAAGACAAGGTGGACGTCCTCCACGCACCTGGATGGGACGCCCTAGAGTACGCAAGCGAGTTAGGGCGGTACGTTGAAAGGATCTACGGCTTCAGAGGGGCCAGGAACATGATCCGTAACGTCATAGCCAGCTGTATCCGCCACGGGGGCTTAGAGCCCCTCAGGGAGCTCTCAGACCTGGATCCTGACATAAAAAGATTATACGATGACTTAACAAGCATACATGGAGAGGGAGAGAAAATAGAGGAGCTGGCTAGACGGAACGCTTACTTTACACTCCCACTGATGACTTCGAGGGAGCTTGCGGCCCTCGCCATACAGGTATTACTCCTTCTGCTACAGGGCTTTATGAGGAGCCAGGGGGCTAGACATAGGCTCGAGCTCCTCATTATACTGGAGGAGGCCCATGTACTCTCTCCCTACCTTCTCTCCCTCTTCAAGGAGGTAAGGAAGTGGGGCTATAGCATCGTCGCTGTAAGCCAGCTACCGCGGGAGTTCGACCCGAGGATCTTCCAGCTTGCGGGCTTTGTCTTAGCCCTCTCAGGCCCTGAGAGCTACGTGAGGGATATTGAAGCTATCTTCTTCGTAACTGGCGACGAGCGCGACCACATCCTTTACTCGCCGAGAGGTACCGCATTATTCTTCCGCCAGGGGGATCCCAGGCCCAGGAAGATTTTCCTCAAGTTACGGGCTGAGGCATTCTCCTAGAGATGTAGTAAATCAATGGGATCATGAGAAGGGCCGTGTCGCGTCCTGTGTCCGTCAACTTGTAATTGACGCGCGCCCCACCTGCCTCACGCTTGACTAGCCCGTTTTTCTCAAGTTCCCTGAGGCGTATTGAGAGGCTTCTCTTGTTTATCCCCGTAATTCTGTGTAAGCTGTTGAAAGAGGAGGATCCTGCTATGAGTAGCGTGTATAGGAGAGTCAGGGTCCATTTTCTCGATAACAGCTTAAAGCTTGGCTCGAGTTGGATGATTATGCCCCGGATATCGGATAACGTTATCTTCTCCTCTTGCATGAATTTCTCCAGAGTCTCTGAGATGCCCCTTAACACATGCTGAACCTTCTGCTCAACTTCCTCTTCGACTCTCATTAGCCTCAATGGTATAGTTTTTATACCTGGTATAAATTCTAAACCTTGATACCCATGGGCTATGACGCAATTGTTGTGGGTGCGGGGCCTGCGGGACTTATATTCTCTAGGAAGCTTGCCGAGAAGGGTTTCAGGGTTGCTCTAATTGAGAAAAACGAGACGCTGGCTGTCAAGCCGTGCGGGGAGGGAATAAGCGCCCGTGTTCTCCAGACAGCCGAGGTTTCCAGGAGCGACACCCAACGCTTCATCTCAAGGCCGATTAAGGGCGCCGCTGTTGTCGCCCCTAACGGCAGGCAGGTACTTATTACAGAGAAAGGGGAGATGGGCTACGTAATTGACAAGAAGAACTTCTTGCGCGTCTTGGGAGAGTATGCGGCGTCAAATGGAGTAGAAATTTACATGAGGGAGCCGGCTAAGGAGGCCGCGCTTACTAACGGGAGAGTTAAGGTTAGGACACGCACGCTGGTGCTTGAGGCACCGTTGCTTGTGGGGGCCGACGGCTACTTGTCGTTTGTCGCAAAAGCGTTTAACATGGAGAAAGCAGGCGAGAGGAAAGTTATACCTGCGGTACAGTACGTTATGACAAACGTTAGAGTCCAAGACCCGGAGCTCACCTACTTTTACCTCGGTAACAGCATCGCGCCAAAGGGGTATGTGTGGATCTTCCCGAAGGACGGGACTTTGGCAAACGTCGGGATTGGTGTACAGGGCGCTCCCCCGAAGCCCTATCTTGATGGCTTCATCAAAGCCCACCCCGAGATCTTCGAAAGGTCAAAGATCATAGAATTTAGGGGGGCTGCAGTTACCATAGGGGGCATGTTGAGCCAGATCGTACGGGATCATGTCATGCTTATCGGCGAGGCGGCAGGGCAAGTTATACCTCTAACTGGGGGCGGTATCCACACATCTATTGCTGGCGGTAAAATTGCCGCCGAAGTCGCGTCTAAAGCCCTAGAGAGCGGTGACTTCTCTGCCAGGGTGCTCAGCGAGTATGTGAGCAAGTACAACGAGTACTGGGGCAAGAGGATAAAGGACAGTTTAAAGGCCCTGCATGCTATCGAGAAGCTAAGTGACGACGAGTTAAACCAGCTCGCGGAGATACTGTCCCCTGAGGACGTCGTCAACCTAGCAAACGGGGAGAACATCATGAGCGTCGCGGCGAAGCTCCTCAAGCACCCCATCTTTAGCATAAAACTCGCGAAGGCTCTTCTCTCCTAGTTTAACGCAAATTTTTTATACGCCACAGTTATGTTGGGTAGTGGCCCCGGCCATAGCACCCCTGCCACGCCCGGTCTCATTCCGAACCCGGAAGCTAAGGGGGGTGCGCCGTCCTGAGTACTGGGGTCTGCGGCCCCGGGAAAAGGCGGTGCTGGGGCCATCCTACTCGCCTGGAATCTTCTAGACTTTCCTTGCCAGTATTCTGGTCGCCTTTCCGAAAGGAGGTAATGGCTTCCGTGATCTAGGGCCAGGGTCGAAGCAATTTAGGCTAAAAAATAAGTTTAAGCTACTATTGTTTCGCCGAGGCTCATGAGCCTTAACGTCGCTGTTATCGGGGTTGGAAGGTGGGGGCGCAATCACGTCAGGATAATCTCCTCCCTAAAAGGGAAGA
Organism: Infirmifilum lucidum; assembly: GCF_014876775.1. NCBI lineage: Archaea > Thermoproteati > Thermoproteota > Thermoprotei > Thermofilales > Thermofilaceae > Infirmifilum > Infirmifilum lucidum. The sequence goes on from NZ_CP062310.1 coordinate 753,845, forward strand.
TTGTTAACAGACTCATAGTCGTCGACGTTGATGTCGAACGTGCCAGAGAAGTGTCGAGGACATACTCCGCCGACTCGTACTATAGCAGTGTTGAAGAACTGATCTCCCGCGAGAAAGACCTGGATGCCGCAATTGTTACTGTGCCCACGGTATATCACTATCACGTTGTCAAGCCCCTGCTCCGAGAACACGATGTCTTCGTCGAAAAACCTTTAGCTGAGACTCCCGAGCAGGGACTCGAGCTAGTAAGGGTAGCCTACGAGAACGGTAGAGTGTTTACAGTTGGGCATATCGAGAGGTTTAACCCCATTGTAGGCGTTGCGGAGAGGCTTATTAAGAGAAAAGGTAGAGAGATCCTGGCGTTTGAGGCTAAAAGGCTTGGCCCAGGTCCTGCTGGAAACTACACGCTCAACTTGGGCGTAGGCCACGACCTCTTAGTGCACGACGTAGACATTGCTAACTTCTTCCTCAGGGAGAAGCCCATGAGAGTCTACGCAATAGCGTTTCACAACAGCACCTTCCCCTACGAAATAGAAGTCCAGGCATTATTTGAGTACCCAGGTGGAAGAGCGGCTCACCTAACTGCAAGCTGGCGTACTTCTCCGGTATACAAGCACAGGAGCTTCTCCGTGAGGACAGAGGACTCGGTAATAACAGTGGATTACATACTGCGGCGTATCTCAATCGATAACGGCGTCGAAAGCTTCCAGCTCGACGACCTAAAAACATCAGTACACAGCGAGATGATAAACATGGAGATCTCATACCTCCAGGAGGAGCCCCTCAAGCTAGAGCTCCTGGACTTCCTCGAGGCGGTTAAGAACAGGCGCGAGCCGAGAGTATCTGCCGTAGATGGGTACATCGCCCTAAAATGCGTGTTTAAAGCACTGGAGTCGTCAAAGAAGATGACGCCGGTAGAGATCACGTGGGAAGAACTGGAAGGACTTAGCATGTTCTGAGCCAGGCTGCAAGGAGCAACTCCAGGTAGGTATCTTCAGAGAAGAGCGGGCTTTTCGAAGTGGCAAGGAGCTGCAAATTGTTTATGCTACAAAGGTTGGAGGTGTCTAGCAACGGGAGTACAGCTAACGAGAGTTTACTTCTATGAAGGACGCCGCTGACGCCGGTAACGCGCCTAGCCCTCTTGTTTATGTACAGCCTAAGCCACGTGCCGTTGTGCACCGTCGTCTTAACAGAGGCCTCATGCGTATGTTTTCCGAGTTCTAAGAGAACCTTATCACCGTACTCTATTAAAATGACATTTTCCTGGGAGAGAGAGGCTCGTACCAGGTTTTCAACTCCGGAACTTGACGACAAGGCTAACCCGAGCAGTGAGGCGTAGTAATGGATCACTTCATCTGTAAAGGGATGAAGAGCGATCTTCAAGATTCCTTCTCTCGTTTCAATGCTAAGACATGCTTCCCGGCATATATCCGTCAACTCCGGGTGCGGAGCGCGCTCGGAGAAAATAGCAGGATCCAGTATGTCATGCATCCACGACTTTTCTCCTGTACTCCTTGAGACGAAAGCATTAATGCCATTCTCACGGAGGTAGAGGGCAAGCTGAATGCCGAGAAGACACCCTGGGAGAACTACTTCCCCGTCGAGAAAAGCCCGAAGCCCCTCAATGCCACTCTGGCTTGTTAGCGGGGAATTCATGAGCCTAGGCTCCTCAATGCTGACGATGATGTCGTCTCTCCCAGGTGTAGGTGTGGGATCATGTTCAACCATGAGTACGCGTGAGAGGTAGCCTGCCGAGAAAGCAGGCTTGGCACCCTCCCTGAGAGCTCTCCTGAACCCCCGCACGCTGTAGACAGCGTGGAGAGGCTCCATGGAGACAACTCTTACTCGCGGCGAAAAGCGGCGAACCCAGTATGCTATAGCAGCACTAGCGAGGCTAAAATTCTTGAAAATCACGCGAGGCCACACTTTTTTAGGCAACTCAACTCGTAGAAAAACATCGTGCTACCGTATGATAAGATAGCTGGAGTGTATGACAGCGTGTACGGTGTAGAGCAAACGCGGAAAAACATTGTGGCCGCAACGCTCCTTGACGGGGCCAGGAGTTTGGTAGACATTGGCTGTGGCACTGGTATCCTTGGAACCCTACTCCACGAGACAGAGTATTACGTCTGCCTAGACCTCTCGCTAGGCATGTTAAAAGTTTTCAGGAGAAAAGAGATGGCTTGTCCAAGTGACGCTGTCAGGGCTGATGCCGCACTTCTGCCCTTCCGGGATGGCTCCTTCGATGGCGTAGCATGCATAACGGTTATCCACGAGGCCCCACGTGCGCTCTCGGAGATAACCAGAGTCGTGAAAAGCGGGGGTAAAGTCGTTCTCTCGTTGAAAAAACGGTTCAAAGTAAGCCTCAACCTAACCTGTCTGGAAGTCGAGAAAGTCTTGGAGAGTGGGGGAGATGAGATACTCCTGTTAAGAGCAGCTACACCTTCTGACGCCGAACCCACTAGAATCAGGGGGCCAGAGGAACGGGAGCCCAACGAAGAACGGTAAAAGGAACCAGAGGCGACAAGGGTCAAACAAATGCCTTCTCATCATGCATCAGGTTAACTCTGACATTTCATCCCAAGTCTACATTAAGCCGGAGCAGTTTAAAGACTTTTCCTACCTGAGTTCCGAAAGAAAAGATAAATAACACTATTTATCCCTTTAGGCCGGGGGCCGTAGTCTAGCCTGGCTAGGATGCCAGCCTGGGGCGCTGGTGGTCCCGGGTTCAAATCCCGGCGGCCCCATATTTTTTCGTTTTTTGTAAAAAGAACCCGTAGCCTGCCCGGCTAGCCCTATGTACCTGCTGAGAAGTAGCCTCCGCGCCCGTCACCATCACCTCACGACTCCGCTTCCCAGAGTTTCTCTCGCTTAAGGAGTTGCATAACAGAAAGCCTCACCGCCAGAGAACTCTTGAGGCCGGGATAGACAGCCGCCAGACTCCCTTTGTAAGAGGGGACGCAGACGTGGCCGAGAGTTGGGACTCAGAGACAGCCCTCATTAAGGGGATTTGGCATAGCATGCACTTTCAAGTGCCGTGAAAGGAAATATAAGGGTGGGCGTTAAAGGGTAATACATTCGTATGACTGTCGAGTTCGAGAAAATACTGTCTGAGCTTACGGATACAGAGCGGAGAATAGTTGAGTACTTCCTGAGAAATGGGGGCTCAGCTAAGGATATAGCTTCAGCGCTAAACGTCTCCGAGAGGACGGTCTATAAGGCACTGTACAAGTACCGTAAGCTTGCACGCGAGAACGGCATAGATCCTAGCGCCTTTTACCTTAGAGGTACGTTACAGCCCGCGTCGCTCCCCCCTATACGCGAGCCCGTAGTTGCTCCGGATCACACGCGGCGAGACTTGATAGACAGGATAAAGAAAGAGGTCTTGAAGGAGATAACAGAAGTCCTTGAGAGAAGCGTTAGAGAAGCCGTGTTAAGCGCATTTGAAGAACTATTTATAGCGTCTGAGCCAAACCTTAAGCCTGTTACTGCTCCCAAATATACTGCGGTCTTTGCAAATAGTGGCCCTAGCGTGGCATTATTCGAGAGGCTCGTCGAGAATCTTGAGCGTCTAAACTACAACTTCGAGAGCCTTTCAAAGAAGTTAGAGCTAATCCAGCGGGTAAACACCAGCTACGCGAGCCCACAGGAACCGGCGATTCGGGACAAGAGTCCGTCTCCGCTTGACAACGCGTTACCAAGCTTTGTAAAAGACAACCCCTGGATCGAGGTGCTCCAGAGAAAATACATGCCTCGCTGAGCCTGTCGTATCCCTTGCACGAAGCTCCCACTCTTAGCTTCACGCCCGTACCTGCATTACAGTAGGCAACTCATGCCAAGAAGTATTACTGAGAGAAAAAGTCGCAGGCCGTCGCGTGGTGGCTGGAAGCAGTTTGAGGCTCCTCGGGTAATAATGATCTCGCCGGCGCCAAAGTTCCGCAGGGGAGATGAAGCCGTATATTTATTGTAAACTCAAAAAATCTAGACTTGGAGAGTCTAGGGGCTGTTACGAGACGCGAGTCACGCTTAGGACATCTACTTGGCTAACTCCAGGGACACTTGAGAGAATGCTCTCTATCTCCTCTGTGCCGCCCTCAACGTCCTCGGGCATTAGTATTACCATGCGCAGAGCCTCTAGGCCGAATGCTATTGGCTCCGACTGGTACTGCGCCACCTGGTACTTCTCGGGTAATTTCTCTGCTATGCGCTTGTAGAGATCCTCTGGCCTCGTCTCCGCGTCCTCTGGTAAAATTCTAACTAGGATAGCCACCTTCGCCACATCCTCCACCTCTACGGCCCTCTGAAACCACACCTAGGACAAACATACGGGTTGCCCTGCCTCCTACACCTTTCACAGCGCCAGATTATTACCTCCCCGCACTGGGGACAACGGAAGCTGGTGGCTTTCTCGAACGGAGGTATTGGTCTACCACAAGACGTACACTTCGGGAGGGCTAAAGCTCTAGCCATACGCGACAGTCTTACACAGAGACTGCATTTTTAAATTTTGCGGAGGCTGAGAACTAGCACCTACAAATAGCTGGTAATAAGAAATAGTGTGAAAAATCACGGGCCCGCCGGGACTTGAACCCGGGACATCCGCCGAGCGGCGGCGAGACCTCTGGTAGCGGGTAGCGCCGCCACGTCTACGGCTCCGCAGGCCGCCACGCTTCCTAGCTACGCCACGGGCCCCTGCGTACCTATTCCACGTGATGTCTGATAAATCTTTCTCGTAGCAAACACACTCATCGCACTGTCCGAGAAGCTCCCTCCTGCGGGCAAATGCTTTAAAAATGAGTGAGGCCATTTCATTATCGCATGGCTAAGTGTGAGCTTTGTGGTGCTGAGATTAGGGGAGTTGCATACAGGATAGTCCTTGATGGGGCTGAGATGATAGTCTGTTCGCGCTGTGCTAAGGGGAGAACCGTGCTGGGGACAGTTAGACTAAGTACTACGCCATCCGGACAACCCACGAAGCAAAAACTCTCACCGCGCTTGTCGCGAGAAGACGTGGAGGAGGTCATCGTTGAGGGATACGGCGAAATAATCAGACAGGCTCGCGAGAAAATGGGGCTTACACGCGAACTCCTAGCGCTCATGGTCGGCGAAAAAGAGTCCACTCTGAGGCGAATCGAGGCCGGGCAGCTTGAGCCCACGATAGAGCTCGCTCGAAAGCTCGAAAAAATACTAAAGGTGAAGCTCATTGAACAGTACGTCGTCGGTGGGAGTGTGTACTCCGCAGACGGCGACTCCAGCGGCTACGACCTCACGCTTGGGGATGTAGCAGAGTTTAGAGATTAGTATGGCAAAGAGGGCAATACTCGTCTTCCGCTTCGACTATAAGGCTAACGATTCCAGCATAAGAGAGCTTGAGGAGCTCGCGTCTGCCGCAGGCTATGAAGTAGTGGGTACACTTATCCAGACCAGAGTTGAAGATCCCAAGTACAATATTGGCAGGGGTAAAGTTCATGAGCTAAGAGACATGGTGACTAGGGAGAAAGCTGACAAAGTGATATTTTTCAATACATTGAAACCGAGCCAGACGTATAATCTGAGAAAGGAGCTCGGCGTTGACGTGATCGACAGGTATGAGCTTATATTAGAGATTTTTGCCCAGAGGGCTGGAAGCCAGGAGGCTAAGTTGCAAATTGAGCTCGCGAGACTTAAGAGAGAAGTAAGCTTTGCCAGGGAGTACATCAACCTCTCCAAGCGAGGCGAGCTACACGGTTTCCTCGGAGGCGGAAAGTATGCCGTCGACGCCTACTATACTTACCTCTCTAACCGCATAGCGTTAATTGAGAGAGTGCTCGAGAAGATAAGAGCTCAAAAGAATGCGAGGTGGGCTAGACGTAGCGAAGCCGGGCTGTATGCTGTATCTCTGGTGGGCTATACGGGTGCGGGGAAGTCTACTCTATTCCAGAGAATGACCCAGGAGAGTGTGTACATTGATGGCAAGCCCTTCGCTACTCTCTCAACTCTATCCAGGCGGACGAAAATATTAGGTTACCCGGTCATAGTAACCGATACCATAGGATTTATCGACAGCTTACCAGAACAGTTAATAGATGCCTTCTACACTACACTTGGAGAAACATTGCTTGCGGACGTGGTCGTATTGGTAGTAGACGTTTCAGAAGATATAGGAGAGATCAAGAGAAAGTTTAACGCTAGCATAAGTGTTCTATCAGATCTTGGCGTTCCGCTTGGAAAGGTCGTCATTGCAGCTAATAAAATCGATTTGATGGAAGCGGAAGACATTAAGAGAAAAGCGGCTGTGCTACAGGCTAGCGGCCTGCCTGTTGTTCCTGTATCCGCTAAGCAAGGAGTAGGCTTGAAGAGATTGAGCGAGGTCATAGTGTCCAAGTTCCCAGACAAAGTTACAGAGACTCTTCTCATCCCCAGTGACGGCGGAATGCTTGAAGAGGTACTCACTAAGTGTAAAGTAGTGGACATTTCTGGAACTTGGGACGGAAAGATTAGGCTCGTTGTGGAGGGCAGGGCAAACATCATTGAAAAGCTAAAAGCAAGGTACCGGGAGCAATGAGCACAGTAGAAGTCTATGTCCTTAGAATCGGGCACAGACCTGTGCGGGATCACCGTGTCACTACACACGTGGGCCTTGTTGCGCGCGCCTTCGGAGCGCGCGGACTGTATCTCGAGAAAAGCGTTGAGAAATCCGTTATCGATACTATAGCTAGAGTGTGCAAGACTTGGGGAGGTGAGTTCAGAGTAGAAGTCGTGGACGATCCCTTAAGATTCTTGAGAGAATGGAGGCAGATGGGGGTAGTCGTCCACCTTACAATGTATGGCCTCAATATTGCCGAGGAGGGCGTGTTAGACTTAATAAGGAGTATTAGGGGTAAATTACTGGTTGTCGTGGGGGGAGAGAAAGTTCCTAGAGAGGTCTACGAGATTGCAGACTATAACATAGCTATAGGCAACCAGCCTCACAGCGAAGTCGCCGCCCTGGCGATCTTCCTCGATAGATTGTTTAGCGGAAAAGAACTCCTGCAGGAGTTCCCACGGGCAAGGCTCAAGATAATTCCGTCAAATAGAGGTAAGAGAGTAGTTAGGGTGGGCTGATGTCTAATGAGGCTATTATCGCACTTGCAAGAAAAATACATGGAGAGAGAGCTGAGATAATCATACGGCTTCTCGCTGAAAAGATCGAAGTGTCGGATGAGGATATAGCCAGAGAGCTTAAACTCGACCCAGCAGAGGTTCGGAGAATCCTCAACGAGTTGTTCGAGTCCAGGCTTGTTAAATACCGCAGAGCCAGAGACGAGGTGATAGGCTGGTACAAGTATTACTGGAGGATAACAGATGAGCCTGTTGCCAGAATACTGGAGGACAGGAAGCGTCTGACGTTAAGCCTTTTAGAGAAAGTTCTCGAATATGAAAGGAGCGACGAGTTCTTTGTCTGTCCAAAGTGTGGTAAGAGGTTTTCGTCCGCGGAAGCCGACGAGAATGGCTACATGTGTGATGAGTGCAGAGAAGTCCTTGAACCGTACGACAACACGGAGGTCATCCGCAAGCTTGAGCAAGCCATTAAGAAATTGAGAGAGTATAACCCTGAGGCTCTTTGAAGCCTCCGGAGTATTCGGTACCTCTCTTCTAACCCCCTTAATGCATCCCGGTAGGTGGTGGATTTAGGGGGTCATGGTGGTACGGATGATCCTCAGCTAAAAAAATACAAAAATAGTTTTAAGGCTAGAATAGCCTTCTCTTGTTGTGGGAGAAGTATTAAGTGCATTCGAGCTACGGGCTTTAGAAGCTGTTATACTGTACCAACTCGGCGTAGAAGTCCGGCTAGAGGGTGCATCCTTGAATGTGAGAGGAGTTAGATCCCGTAGAACTAGTAGGTTAAAACAGATCCTGCTTGATGGCAAGCCCGTAATCACTATAAGAGCTAATGACGGTTTTGTCGTACCAAAAAGAGACGGCTGGGAATTTCTTGCGAGGCACTCGGACGACAAGAGACTCCCCTGCGTCATAGTTCCCGGCGACGTTGCCAGGTTCGTGGCTGAAGGCAGAACTCTCTTCTCAAAGCACGTCATCAAGGCAGAGGGAGAAATCTATCCCGGAGACGAGATCTGCATAAAGTCCGATAACGGGGAAATTGTGGGCTCGGGTAAGGCTTTGTTGCCTGGCTGGGAGATGGGAAGGATAAAAAGGGGAAAAGCCGTAAGAACCAGATAAAAATATTTTGTTTTCTATCTATTCTTGTAGAGTACAACGTATCTAAACTGCCTGCGGTTTTCTATTTTTGCATTGAACTTCTCCCGAAGGATACTTTCGATCTCCCTGTAGTAATACTGGTTTGTGAGCCATGCAGGGGGCCTAACGCGGGGCACTAGGCCACGTATGACGTTGATGTCTGTTGTCCGCTTGACATAGGAGACATAAGCGTATCGAAGTAGTGTTCGCAACTTGATAGATATCTGCGAGGACTTCGTGGAAGACATGAGTTGATTCACAATAATCTCGAGCTGCCTGAGAAGTTTTTCCTTTTCCTCACGGATTCGGTCTTCCATAGGAACCACAGGTTAGGTTTTAAACTTAATCCTAGTTCGCGAGAAAAGTATATATATTTTACCTTCATAAACATTTTTTAATAGACAATTAACGAATCAGAATTAATACAGAATTATCCCGGCTTTTGCGATTTCTTGTTCTAGAGCTTTCTTGTCCATTCCTAGAATATCTGCAATGTACCTAACTCTATCACGCGAAGATTCTTTCACGTAGCTATTGTCTGAATACCTTACGGCGATGCCTGCTTCTTCTACTTGAAAAATTTCAAACAAAATAACTGATGTTGTGCTTTGTTTGTCTACTTTCTGGATAACTCTAAGGTACGTACTTCCCGGAGTAACACTGTACTCGTGTGTTTTTACCTCGTAAACGCCGTGTAAAAGGTCGTTGATAGAAACACCAATTAGCGGAGCTACTATGGAGTCGAACTCCACGTAGTCTTCCTCTTCGAAGTCTCTAGTATTCTCTGGAAGAACTAAGGAAGGCTTCCCGTTACGTAACTCGAAGAGGAAGCTCTTCACCTCGATGTTCAGTGGTTTCGGATCACCTGATTGGAGGTAGAAGCTGAATAACTTGTACTTCATAAGCCTATCCTTACTCCTCTATAACCGGTATACCGAATTTCTTGGAGGCCAGTACGTGTTGCTCGTAGGGTATGGAGTCGATATCAATTATGCCCCGGTAGTGTCTCCTGTAGGGCTCTCCCGAGATTAGTTTCCTAATGTTCCTCTTGTACGCGGTATCCTTGAGAGACTTCCCACTTATCCTCTCCCAGTCACTTACAGAGTACGAGAAAGCCTTCTGCGCCCGGTCGCGATAGAGGTCTGAGATGACGTTAAAGGAGCAGAAGGGCACTTGTCTCCCGTCTGGCATTACGTAGTGTATGTCGCATCTCATGACTCTTGCAACATCGTGGTTGTAGAGGTCTTGGAAGTGCATCAGCCCTAAGAACAAGGTGTTATAGTGGAACTCTCCGAGGCTCTCGTAGTCATGTTTGACGAAAACATTGTAGAGTATCTTGAGTATCCTGTTGCCTTCTCTTAACCGTTTAGGAGCTTTTTCGAGATCCACGAACTTCCTCAGCTTCCATACTACTTCGAGCATTACAATGTATTTGTTCCTACCCCTCTCGAGTTCGTCTGCCTTTTTATCGAGGAATGCCAGGAACTCGTCGACGTTTACAAACCTAGTTATCGGTATTATCTCGCCGTCGTCCTGCCACACGTAGGTAGCGGCTCCACAGGCAAAGTGCGTCGTAAACGCTATCTGAGGCTTACCTGTAACCGCTTCAACAAAACGGGAAATGGGGGCGACGCTTGGAACAGGGTACCAATCCTCGACTCTTATTTGACCATTTGTTTGTTCCTCTATAGCCTTTAGAACATCAGGGATAGTTACGCGCTCCTTTTCGCGCTCCTTCCTGGGCATGCGCCCAGTAATGGATACCGGCTGGAAGTTTACGCCCCTAACTATGTCGTTGTGCTTTAACCCGAACTGGATTATTTTACCAACTTCACTTAAATTGTAGCTCTTTATAACTGTTGGGACAAGTACTGCTCCGAGGCCCGCCTTCCTGAGATTGTCTAGAGCGTAGGGAACCTCCCAGTGATTCTTTGGGTTTGTGAGTGGCGACACTCCGTCAAAGCTCAGGTACACGACGTTTGTACCGGCTTTCCTCACCTTCTCCGCGAGGCTAGGGTCGAAGGCCAGCCGTATCCCATTAGTGTTTAATTGGATGTGTGTAAAGCCCTCCTCCCTAGCCATCTTTATAATCTCTACTAGGTCGTCGCGCAACGTAGGCTCTCCTCCTGTTAGCTGGATAGCGGGGGGCTTGACCGGCTCAGATAACCTAGCCTGCCTGAGCATGTACCTGATGTGTTCCAGAGACGGCTCGTAGACGTAACCGGCACGCGAGGCATAGAAGAAGCAATAGAAGCAACTTAAGTCGCACCTGTTCGTAAGAACGAGGTTTATTAAAGCGGCGTTAGATTTGTGCCTAGGGCACACTCCACAATTGTATGGGCATAGGGCAGTGAGCGGAACATGTGTTACAGTGTTGCCTTTCCCGTCTCTCTGAAAACTCCTGAACTTCTCGTATACTCTGGCGTCTCCAAAGTAAAGCTCTTCGAACTCGCCGTGTTCAGGGCAGACCTTCCGTATCCAGACTTTTCCGTCCCTCTTGAATATTACAGCTGTCAGAAGAGAATAGCACTCGGGACACGCCGACTGAGTGTAGGTGATGAGTTCTTCTCCGTCGCGTAGCTGTGGCCTTTTTCCAAGGTAGACCCTGTAGTCCACGCCAGGCTTTGGCATGAGAAGCGGCCGTAGTTTCTCAGCAACCTCCTTAATCTCTGAGAAACTTGCACTTGAAAGAAGCTTGTAGTCAACACGCGGCTCCCCTAGTCTTTGAGAAAGCTCTACCTTAAGATCTGTCATAGAGGCACCTACCCTTAGGTGTGAATAACTAATCTCTCAGATTTTTATAAAGCTTGCGGTTATGTCACCGTCATTCTGTGAGTTTTTCTATACTGATGTATTGAAAATATACTTCAACTTCTCGAGAGGTATTACTGGAAAGCTACTCTTTAGGACGTCGAGCACGTAGAGAAGCTTTTTCTCGTCATCCCTGGAAATGTGTACACCTTCCCGTTGCACCAAGTAGTTCAGGGTATCTAGGAGCGTATATGCCTCGAGCTTTAGCAGAAGCCTCTTGCGCTCTAGCCGCTTCCTTTCCTCCATATATTCTTCATAGGAGATTTCCTTTGATACCAGGTGGCGTTCCCCCAGAACTAGTAGGTCGTTCTTCAACCTTCTGAGCTCCTCGGCTATTTCCCACAACCTCTCAAGCGTGGCTACAGCGCCCTCATGTACATAATCTACTAGGACTATCTTCTTCCCAACTATCCTGAGTTTATCGGGTGTAACCTCTAGAAGCTCGCCGTCGACTCGTCTTATCACGACCTTTAATGGCTGTTTTGTCTTCTTCGCAATGTAAATTTTCCAGATACTCCCTATTTTCGAGTCATTGGAACCGTAAACTTCTCTCTTTACGATTTTCTCCAGAAGTTTTTTGTCATTTATCTCGCTCAGAACAATCCCACGCATATTTCATCTACGTTCTCATCATCCCCTACTGGAGTATTTAATGCAAAGACGACAATATGCCGTGTAGAAAAGGCTCCCTACAGCAGTATTACTGCCGTAGCCTCCTTCACTCCCTCTTGACCACTGGGTCAAACATTGAGAGGTAACCCTTGCAGTACAGTCCAGGACGCGTATGCAGGGTGTCCCTCGTTCCTTTCCGCCAAAGAGAAGAAAGTGTTACAAATGTTTTTAAATACTCATACAACCTTCATGTTAGCCTCTGGGTGTATGTGATGGATGGCGACACCTACAACTTGATCCTCTGGCTAATCATACTTACATTCTTCTCTTTTTTCACTCAAGAGATGCAGATCCTCAGAGCGATTAGCGAGGTTGAAAATTACCTCCTCGTGTTCAGATCTGCAAGAGATAAGTCTCTAAGCTTCTTGGCGAGCCAGCTCAAGCGCTACAGCGGCATACACGATGACAGGCTACTAGAAAACAAGGTAAACGAACTCGTTGAGACATACGTCATACTCCCGGTCGATATAGACCCCTACGGGATTGTGAAGAAAATTAAACATATACTCCGCACAAGTGAAAGAGGCTTGGAGGAGCGGATAGCCCAGATTGCCCCTAAAGCCACACGAGTCGACGTGCAGAACTTATCCAATATCGTAGAGCTCGCGCGAGCACTAAACATCATCTACAAGGTTTTGAATCATTACTACCTGATTGCCAGGAAATTTAGGAGCCTATGGCTTCTCATGCAGCTCAGCGCTCAAATGCCATTTGTCATGGAGGAAGTTAAAGCTATTGAGGGGGCTCTCGAGGCGTTCAGACATAACGTACCCATAGGCGACTCAGCCGGACCCCTAGTGGCAAGCTACCTTGCTAGAAAGTATGCTGCAGGCCAGACATTTCTCGAACCCGTTGACAACACAATCGTGTATTCCTTGAACCTCGAGGAGAGAAAAGTCTACGTTATTAAAGCTAAGGGGCCCGGGGGGTCTGTTGGGCGAGTAGACGAGGCATTACAGTGGGTACTAGAACGGGAGAGGCCGACACACATAGTGACCATCGACGCTGCTCTAAGATATGAGGGCGAGGAGTCCGGCACGCTCGCCTATGGGTATGGCGTAGCGATGGGAGGCATCGGGGCTGAACGTTTTACAATCGAAGAGTTAGCGACGAAGAATAACATTCCACTGTATGCTGTTCTCATCAAAGTGTCAGAGGCAGAGGCACTATCCGTGATGACGGAGGATATTTACAGAGGGGTTAAGAGGGCCGTAGACGTCGTAGAGAATTTTGTTAAATCGCAACCGCCAGGCTCGGTAATAGTCGTTATAGGTGTTGGGAACACGGTGGGAGTTCCATGAGCGTAGACGTTGTTGCCCAAGTAAAGAGACGATGGCTACCGGTCTATGCCCTGCTCTTGGCCGGAGGATTCCTGTTAATGGTCGCACTGCTGTATTTCTACTTTAGGACTAAATCAGAGAGCTACCTCTCGGGCCTCATATTGCTTACAATGATTGAAGGTTACATAGGGTGGTCCCTTTACAAGCTCCTCTCTGTAAAGCCCGAGGCTAGAACACTAGTAACGCTCCTACGCTGCGAAAACTGCGGACATGAGGTTGAGCGGGAATATAGGGATGGTGATTCCCTGTTTAGTAAGGCTGGAAAATGTCCTAAGTGTGGAAATGACACAGTAATTGTTGAGGCCATTTTCCTCAGAACATATAAGCATTGGGGGACTGAAAAAATATAAATTGTAATGCTATGTTGGACGGCAGGGTGCGCTAGAGTATGGCCTACGTCCCGAGGACGCTCCTCCTAGGCAGGTGCGTGAGGTGTGGGAAGAAGATATACAAGGGCGACGAGTATTACCTATGTGAAAAATGCGGTGTCTCTTACTGTCCAACGTGCGCAAGGAAGACGTTCGGCAAATGCCAGATATGCGGTCAACCACTTGTGAAGAAACCTTGAAACTTTAATGTGTACTCTGCTATAGGGCACTTCTGCTGGCATGTGCCACAACGTATACACCTACCTTCGTCTATAACAATACCTCCCTCACTGCCCAAGCTTATGGCCCCTGTGGGACACCAATTGGCGCATTCAAGGCACCCTACACAGTAAAAAGCGCGTATCACGGCTCGCACAACCTCCTTTTCAACTTCAGGAGACACGCCTCTAGTCTCAAGAACTAGTTGTCCTTCCTCGACTCTTATTCCCTCAATGTGAGCGTCTGCCTTCTTCGATGTAAGGAGTATGTTTCTGAGCCTTGTAGACTCAGGTTTCATCATGGTTTTTTCGAGCTCGAACACCAGCTTGTTACCCTCATAGTGCCACGTTACACGGGCGCCCCTTACGGGGTTTAAAACGTCTTGCTCCTTGAGGTCAATAGTGTTTAGAATATCTTTAGGTGGGCGCACCCACCTCCACAGCCCATAGCGCACCCAGGACTCGCTGACAGAGTTCTCCCTAGCATACTCGAACAAGTATTCGCTCCACTTCGAGTATAGCGACCCGTGAACCGCTTTGGCTAGCTCGAACTCGCCCATCTCCGTGGCGGGGCATAGCCAGCACCCAAGCCGGTCTAGGCCGAGATAGTAGAGGGGATTCGGCAGTAGCCTCTCCCTGAAGATGTAGAGCCACACATCGAGGGCAGACCAGTCCTGTATTGGCGTGGCTGCTACAACGTTCGGCAACCAGGCATTTCTCCATACTCGCGGGGAAAGTGCCCGCTGAGCAGACTCGTACCTCCTCTGGCCTACAAGACTCAATGCACCGCCTGGGAATAACCTCCTCAGTACACGGGCGATTGGCGCGAATTTCGTAACCTTACAGCACCACCTGAGGTCTCGTGCAGGCGGCCCCATGACAGAGACGCCGCGCCAGAACGCGTCGCCCGCGTCTGCCACTATTAGCTCTACACCCATACGTTCGCAGACCCTGTACACGTATTCCACGGTCTCCGGGAACTCAAGTCCAGTGTTGTTAAACAGGACTTTCACCCTCTCTGGGCCTAGTGCCTTCAAGGCGAGGTAGAGCGTTACAAGGCTGTCCTTACCGCCCGAGAACGAGACAACTACAGGTAGCTTGTACTTCTCATAGACCTCTCTTATAAAAGACGTTGCCTCGCGCTCTTTCTCACTCAGATACCTGTCGTGAAGCCTTACGATATCCCACCAGCTCGGGTCGCCCTCGAGCAAGCTATAGGGCTTCCGGAGCCAGCTCTTCAAGACATAGATCCTACCGTTCCTTAGGACGACCCCGACGCCGAGATAACTCATATTCCGCGATGCGACTGCTACGTACTCGTCCTCTCTCGGCAGTACAAACTTTTCGAGGTGACTTTGCTTTACCACGTACCCCCTGGCCAGTTTGTCGAGCCTTGTCTTCGCGTAAAAGCCCACCTCGCTCTCGACCATTCTTAGGACTGTTCCGTAGAGTGGGCGGAACCGCCATGCCCTCCCTCTTATATCGTATATGAAGTGCCCTACTACCTGGGCATCCGTTACGAGCTCGACCGCGAAGTCTGGGTACATTACCTTGTTTGCTAACATAGCCTTCCTCCTGGGAATTACTTCTTCTGCCCGGCTCCCGGCCTTGGTGAAGTAACTATCTATGGTGTCCCACACAAGCCTATAGAGGCGGCCCACTGCGGGGTAGGCGTCTCCAGGCGGCGTCAAGCGAAGCCTGGCTGTAAGCCCGTCGCGACTATACGCTAGAGGGGCATTAAGCCTAAGATCCCAGTACACCCTTGCAGAGACTTTCTTCAGGATCGATGCGCTCTCCATGAGCTCCCCACAGCCTCGCTTACTGTGATTCTGAACCCGTATTTCTATCCTTTCACTAGGCCTCTCCCCGGCCTCCGCCACTAGACCTTCTTCCCGGACTGGGCACGCTTGAAGGCGGGAGACGAAACAGCAAACAATAGCTTTATGACTGGGCCTGTAATCTCGTTGTAGTATGAGTGTAATACTACTCGTGGCTTTGCTCATCATTGCCGGACTTAGCCGTATTGTAACAAGTAGACGCTTTGTAAATAGAAGGAGGAGAGTAAGACTTTACGGCCCCCGCGTAATAATTTAAACTTTTTAGAAACTACTGGACTAAGGCTGAAGTTTGTTAAAAGCAAGTTTATCTGGCATTTCTTTTAAGGCAGATGGGGAGCATAAGTGGAGAAATATCGCGGACTTTCGCCGGCGCAGTTCTTTCACAGGAACAAGGAGATAGCTGGCTTTTCCAATCCAGCTAGGGCTCTATACCAGACTGTACGCGAACTCGTTGAAAATTCACTGGACGCTACCGAGACACACGGCCTTCTACCGGACATAAGCGTCGAGATATCTCTAGACTCTAACAACCCAGATAGAGTGACTGTAAAAGTTGCAGACAATGGGATAGGGATTCCTATACACGAGGTACCCAATGTCTTTGGCCGCGTATTCTACGGATCGAAGTACGTAGTTAGGCAGACAAGGGGTGTGTTTGGGCTCGGTGTAAAGATGGCTGTCCTCTACGCCCAGATGACAACTGCCCAGCCGATCTACGTGAAGAGTGCTCCAATCAATTCTGACTTTATCGGGGAGTACCTCTTGTACATAGATATTGACAAGAACATCCCACATGTCCTTAAGATGAGAATAAGGAAGAAAGAAAATCCTAAGCTTCACGGCACGGTTGTAAAACTGACACTAGAAGGTTCGTGGGTGCAGGCAAAGAAAAGAATAGAGGAGTATATCAGACGTACGGCGCTGATAGCTCCATACGCAACGATAAGGTACAAGACCCCGGAGGAAGAACTTGTGTTCAAGAGAGTTTCCAAGAAACTCCCCGAGCCGCCTCAGGTGGGCCGGTACCACCCTAAAGGTGTAGACGTGGAGGTACTTAAGGAGATCATAAAGACCGTGCGGGATCCCGATACAACGCTAATGGATTTCCTAGTCAAGAGCTTCGACGGCGTTGGCGAGAAGACCGCGCAGGATTTCCTGCATTGGGCCGGATTCGATCCTTCGATAAAGGTAAAGGAGCTAAGGCTCCATGATCTTGAGGCCCTAGCGTCGAAAATGAAGTCATTCAATAAGTGGCGACGCCCCCGTCCCACAACTCTCTCGCCTATAGGAGAAGAGCTCCTAAAAGAGGGGGTAAAGAATATTCTTAGGCCGAGCTTTGTTAAAGCTGTCACTAGGCCCCCATCCTCTTACAGCGGGCACCCGTTCATAGTCGAGGTTGCAGTGGCCTACGGTGGCGAGATTCCACCGCAGGATCAGCCCATTGTTCTCCGTTTCGCAAATAAAATGCCGCTTCTATACGATGAGGGTGTAGACGTTTCCAGAAAAGTCGTCGACGAGATAGACTGGAGCGTATATAAGGTGAAGTTCCCAGCGCCGCTAGCAGTGATAACGCACCTGTGTTCTACGAAGATACCGTTCAAGGGTGTTGGGAAAGAAGCTATAGCAGATGTCCCTGAGGTCGAGCACGAGCTGGAGATAGCAATCAGGGAAGCTTCGAGGAGGTTAAGAGCGTACATAACGAGAATGGAGAGGCTTCATGAGATCCAGAGAAAGGAGGCCATAATTAGGCGTTATATGCCAGAGGTTATTTCCGCCATATCCGAGGTGGCTTCACTCGATCCTTCGATTCTCGAGAAGAAGCTAGAAGAAATCCTTAAGAGAGAACTTGGGAAGAAGGGGGTAGAACAATATGTCAAGTAAACGGGGAGGTGTACAGGCTCCACCGGAAGAAGAGGTTGTCAAGAGGCTCGAGAGCCTTGGGAAACAGATTGCCGAGCAGATCATGAGGGGGGAACCGCCTTACCTCGAAATACCGGTAAGAACGCTCGCCAACACTATATGGGATAGAAAAAGGAAAATGCTGTTGCTCGGCCCAAAGACTGCCCGGAGGGAATTCTTTGATGTTGGAGAATCGAAAAGATTCATGCAGACTGTACTGATGCTTAAGCTTATCCTCGAAGCCAGAAGACAGGGCGCGCACCCTACCATACGCGACCTCTACTACCGCGGGAAGCATACGCTTACTGATAAATATGGGAAGCAGTTAAACGAGAATACGTGGGACGATCAGAGAGAGAGTAATGCTGTAATCCAGGACATAGAAGTTGCAACGGGTCTTCTACGCGAGCACATGGGGCTCATGCACGATGCAAAAGGGAGAATCGTTGGACAAATGATGATTAGGAGCAAGGGAGATATTATAGACCTCTCCAGGCTTGGCAGCGGTGCCTATGCCATCCCTTCAAATGTAGATAGTCTAGAAATACTCGAGGTGAAGGCGGACTATGTACTCGTTGTGGAGAAAGGAGCCATATTCGAGCAGCTCAACGAGGACGAGTTCTGGAGGAAGAACAACTGCATCCTCATTACAGGTAAAGGCCAACCAGACAGGAGCACCAGGAGGATGGTTCGGAGACTATGGGAAGAGTTTGACCTCCCGGTCTATGTGTTAACGGACGGTGACAGCTACGGGTTTTACATCTA
Source organism: Infirmifilum lucidum (assembly GCF_014876775.1). Taxonomy (NCBI): domain Archaea; kingdom Thermoproteati; phylum Thermoproteota; class Thermoprotei; order Thermofilales; family Thermofilaceae; genus Infirmifilum; species Infirmifilum lucidum. Next base: position 771,973 of record NZ_CP062310.1, read on the forward strand.
CAGCGTATATAGAAGTGGCTCCATCACGCTGAGCTACGAGAGTGAGAGGCTCGCGACTCCAGAGGCCCGTTTCCTCGGTGTAGCGATAACTGATATTGAAAAGTATAAGATTCCGAAGAACTTCATAATAAAGGCCACCGAAAGGGACATCAAGCGCGCGAAAGAGCTCCTCAACTACCCGTGGTTCAAGGAGTCAAAGAGGTGGCTTGAAGAGCTTAACCTTTTCATAGAGAGAGGGCAAAAGGTAGAGATCGAGGCTTTAAGCGGGCACGGATTCAGATTTCTGTCAGACACGTATCTCCCTGAGAAGATAAACAAGGAAGAATGGATAATCTAGCAACCTGAGCCCTATTCACAAGATTTCAGGTTAAGCCGTCTCTTGAGATACGAGGGTAGCTGTCTGCTCTATGCTCTTAATGCTCCTGATAGCCGAAATAACCTTGTCCAAGTCTGAGAGCGATGGGGCTTCAACCTTAACTACGATGTCCCATAGCCCGTAGGTCACGTCTACGTCGCTTACGAATTGTATTTTCATTATCTCGCTCGCGACCTCGTACTCCTTCCCAGGTTTCGTCGTGACCAGTATGTATCCCTTAATCATCCCGGGCTCTCTCGCACTGAGGATAGGCGAGCCATATAAATTGTTTGCTCTGCCCCGCTATAAAAATTTTACAATTTTATCCAATTTAACCGCTTAAAAATATTAGAGAGCCATTGTTGGATATGCATACAGTCTTTACAGAAAGATGTACATGAGTCGGGTTCATCGCTGCCAACAAGAGCAACGCCGCGAGCAATATTATTATTGCGTAGAGCGCCTTAGACATGCACACCACCGAGCAGGCTGTTGCCTAAAAGCCCCCCCACCAGGACAACGAGTGAAGCAACGGGGAGCCATAGTGCGGTGAAAGCAGCAGAGCCTGTTGATAGAACGCTTAGTCCAGAAGAGTAGATTACTACTGCTCCAGCGAGATAGAGGTCTACCAGGAGGTTGATTGCACGGGGGTCGCTAATTGTAATCCACTGGTTAATGCTTTCCAGAGGTATACTGGCGTAGATGCCCTTGATGACGGAGGAGGCGAAGCCGAGGAGAAAGAGTGTTACCAAGTTCATCGTAGCATTAGTGAACCCCTTCCTCATCAGCTTCCTGTGGAAATTGTAAAGCTTTTCGTACGTTAACAGCAGAAGACTCGGATCCTCGATCCCCCATATCGAAGAGAGGTATACTGTCAGGCGCAGGCTCCTGCTTAGCCCGAGCATGGTATCTGAGAGGAGGGATTCAGGGGAAACAGCGCGGAAGATGTGTCCTGGTGATTGGAGCGCCTTGACCAGGATTTCTTTATTCTCATTTAGTTCGGCTTCAACACTCCTAATTTTCCTAACCGTGAGAAGTGACAAGGGAAAGCTGACAACAGTCTGGAATATCAGAGAGTATTCAAGGCCTGCATGCATGAGTAAGGCTGACGAAAGCGCGAATATGACTAATAGTGCGAGAAACAACTTGTAGCCTGCCGAGGACACCAGCACCTTTGGGTGCAGATCCCTATACAAGAACACGAGGATAGTATTCAGGAGTAGCAACAACGGTAGGGCCTTCTCCAGCACGTAAGGCTGAAGTAAGCCGACAGAGTAGAGCATCACTGGGGCAACGAGGAGCGTTATGTTGAAGACTTCGCTTAGCGTGTCCACGCGAGCCGAGAACGCATCGAGCCTGTACTCGAATCCTCTCACAGCCTCTTCGAGCGCTGTCCTGATGCCGGCCCTTGACCCAGCCCTCTCGTCCTCCGAGATTATTCTTTTCAAGTTGTCGCCTATCCTGTACTCTATCCCCCGGTTCGCGAGCCACGTCAGAACATAGCTCGGCGGGGCGTCCGTGAAGGAGAGGAGAAAAAGAACTTCTAATTCCCCCAGGGTAGACATCTAGCTATCCTCGTATTATTGAAACCTTGTAAATACCGTACTTTGTCACGATATACCCGGTCACAGCACTTGTAATCTGTAGAGTCGAGGGGAGCGTTGCCGTGCATGTGCTTGTGGCTCCTGAAGAGAGAGTGCTCGGGTTGCACAGGAGCCTTGTAGTAATGCCGTAGTTGGTGATCGTGAGGTTCGCGTTCAACAGGTCTGCGGAAGACGTTCCTATGTTTTGTAGCCAAACTGTGACAGTATAGCCTCCGGCGGCTGGCGTCAGTATCGCGTCGCCTGCCTGCACGATTACCGGGCGGCTGGTGGTGGCCGAGGCTACTGTGTATATGAAGTAGCCTATTACAGAGACTACTGCTAGAGTTATTATGACCATGATGCTCCTCCCGACCTCCTCGCTCGTTGTTCCCACCCAAGGAACTAGTACATGCAGTTTAAAAGGCGGGTATCTCGAGGCATCTCCCGGAAATCGGTTAATATGTCTTGGTCGGAATTGAGGTGATGTCTAGGAATGCATCCAAAGGCATAAAGAAAGCCCTGTTTCTCATCTTAGCCCTGCTAATACCGATAATGCTCCTAGCATCGCTGCACCAGCCTTCCCTAACCACCGATAAACCGCGAGCCGAGAAAATAGATATGGCGCATCGATCCAGAGAGGAAGTATACTTCCTTGTCATCTATGCTGACGTACCAAATGCATCGGCTCTTATAAACAGGACTCTTTACGTCCTCCCTGTAAGCATAGCAGTGAAGAGTAACTCTAGGGTCGTCATTGAGCCTCAGCCAGCTGGGCCATATGAGCCGTCGAATGGTACCGTTGTATTAACAGTCTTAGGCAACACTACGGTGAGGCTGGCGTACAGGAGGGCCTACGCCGTCGTCGAGGTGGAGGCTGTCGCGCCGGTCATCGTGAACGGCTCGCCGGTTAAGGGCACCGTGACGCTGAAAGCCAGGCTGAACTCCACCCTGTCCTTCAACTCCACCCTAGTAGACCTGGGCAACGGGACTGCCCTGCGCGGCGTTGCAGTGAGGGTCGAGCGTGGCAGCGTGGTGGAGGAGTTCCCCCTCAACGTGACAGTCGTGGTGCAGGGTGACTCGAGGGTAACGATAAAGGCCAGAAGGCTCTACCTCCTGCGCTTCACCGTGCCCCTGAACGTAACCGTGGCCGTCAACGGCACTGCCCGTAGAGGCGAGTTTGCCCTGTGGTGGCCGTCCGGCGCGGTCGTGGAGCTGTCCGGGGGCTGCGTGGAGTACAACGACACACACAACGCCTGCGTAGCGGGCTGGTTCGGCACTGGCCTCAGGCCGGACTTCGAGGGCAACGCGCCCTCTATAGCCTTCAGGGTCGCCGGGCCCGGCAACTACACTGCCAGGGTCGTCTTCGCGAAGAAGAAGTTTCCCGTTGTAACGGGGATGGCGTACTATGGCGGGAGGCTCGTGGAGGTGAAGGTGTACCCGGCGAGGAGCATTGCCCCAAACTGGAGGGCCGCGATGGCCGGAACGTACGAGTACGTGGGCGACGGATGGTGGCACGTCGTGCCAACGGGGGCCTTCGTAGCAGTGGACATAAAGCCGCCAGAAGTCAACTGGTCCCGGGTAATCGTCTACATAAGGGCGACGAAGGGCTGGTCCGACCACTACATCGAGCTTAACCTCGAGGACAGGGCCGAGGGCTGGTGGTTCAAAGAAGGAGAGTTCGTATTCGAGTTCGTGAGGGGCAAGGGGAGGGGGCAAGTGCTCAAGTCCCCCGGCCCCTACACGTGCGACGTGTGGACCCACCTCGCTCCAGTGGCAGAGCTGGGCTGGATATCCATGGACGTATTTGGGGGTGGTGAGGTGTGGCTGAAGCTAGAGTACTACCCGTAGCCATGCTACTGGCAGTACTCCTACTCACAACTGTCGCCCCAGCACACAAGCCGGCGGACAGGCACGCAGAACCTCTCTCCACGACCTACGCGGACATGAGGGAGGCACGCGCCTGGGATCAGAAAACAAACACTCGCAACACACCCACGAGCACTAAGCTCGAGGGCTCCGACTCCAAGTCCTATAGCCTCTGCATAGTTGGCGTGTGGGAGCTGACGGCTGGGTGGACGGCGGTCGCACAGCCTGCTGGCGGGGAAGCCACTCTGCTCGGCGGCACAGGACACAGGGGGTTGTTGCTCGGTTCCGCGTACTCGAAGAACGTGGATGTTAATGCGGTAGTCGGCTACTGGCCGTACAGCCCCATCGAGTTTGCAGGCGGCGCTCTGCAGTCCCCGGCGGCCACTACAGTAGACCTCGCCGTCTCCTTCAGCGTCAACGCCACACTACGAGGGGGCACGACCGTGCGGTTCGAGGCGATCACAAGACTCGAGTACAACTCCTCAACGGCCTGCTACTCCAGCCCGCCCCCACCACCGCCCCGACCCTCCTACATGCTCTCCGTTAAGGCGTGGGTGGCGAGCGCCACTGGCGTAAGCGGTAGCCTGCAGGTGAGCGGAACCGTGTCGGGGACACTAGCATTCCCGCCCAACCCAACAGGCCCGCTACAGAAAAGCCTGCAGTCCGGCTCGGGCTACAGCGTGACAGCGCCTCAGAGCTTCCCCGTTAAGCTCGACTGGAGCGCGCTTGCAGTGAGCTGTAGCTGGGGCTACACGCAGGGCGACGGATGGGTCTCGAGGACGTGCACGAGCCAGCAGATCTATACCGGCACGTACAACTTGACAGTGGAGTACTCCTTCACCGGGGGGACGAGGTTCTACTTCGAAGTAGACGCGGTCGGCCCCCGGGGCACACGCACGCTGTACTTCAGCCAAGTGCCGTCCTGGGGGACTATAACACTCAGGAACATCGCCCTCAACGGCGAGAAGGTGAGCGTGACGGCGTACGCAAACGTCTACTTCGACAGAGTGAACTACGTGAGGGCCACGCTCTCGAACTCGACGCCCGTTACGGCATACTTCCAGTACTGGCAGGCGCCCTGGGGCAGGGTGTACAGCACGACTGTCACAGGCACGCTTAGCTCGAACACGGAGCTTGTGGCCGTGTACTTATTGAGTAATCGCGTCCAGGAACCTCTACTCCTGCCTGGCATGGACTTTCAGCCGTCCAATGGGACGCATTTTATCCCGATTGCACCAGGAATCTATGCCGTTGAGACTAATGCCACGGTGATCCTCCTGGATTTGAACAGAACCAGGCTTCACGCAGTTAGAGGTATCAAGGCCACGATGAGAGTATATTCGCCTTACGGCGAACTCGCAAAGGTTGGGTCGAGGTGTAGAGAAGTTAGGGGGGCTTCGCAGAGCCTCCCGGTGGTCGTATTGGATAATAAAGAATACTACCTGTTCTCGCTAGTGGCCCCTGATCAAGCAAATGTAACAGTGTATCTGAAACTCAACGACACGACGCTCTTTTACAGGGTCATAAGCCCGAGAGTGGAAGTTAGGAGGATTGAGTATACAGAAGACGGGGCCAGGATCATCTTTTATGCGTGGCCTTTGTGGGATAATTACAACGTGTCTGTTGTCTTAGGGGGGAGGCTACTGTCCTCGTCCAAGGCTAGTAGCGGGATTCTAGAAGTCAAATATGAGAAGCTCCAGGACGTTATGTATCCTGTAGAGGTCGAGCTTAGAGCATCGTGGGGTGGCCAGTTAAGGGCTCTCGGGAAAACAATAAAGCTATTGGTAGTCCCCGTAGCTCTCAGGCTCGACTTCCATGCTGGAGAAAGATCTATAATTCTCTCAGCTTCGGAGCCGCTTGTACTCGGCGAAAACGCCTCACTGTGGCAGAAACTAGCCATGCTTAACGAGACATATACCCCGGGTTGGCTCTGCTTGAGAGTAGCCAGCAATGGCTTAGCCTTGTGGAAGGCTTGTTCAACCTACCCTTACCACTTAGAGATACCCTACTGTAGTGCTGGAGTTTGCACGCTCGAGGCAATTTACGTGCCTACAGCCACGCAAGGGGTGATAGTAATACCATGGATCGAGAAGCTATCGGTGAGCTCTTGAAAGAAGCTTTGTTAACACTTATTGCCGTAGCAGTGCTAGCAACAACTCTACTGCTAGTACAAGGAGCGCGACCAAGCCTGCTGCTAGACCGCCACGGCGCGAAAACACTGCCTCAATCAGATTTCGTCGACCTCAACTATAGAATTTATTTAAACGGTACTGCTTGCCCCTTCGAGATTAACGGGCTCCCGGTGTCGAAAATAAGGGAGCCTGTCCTTACGGTTCCTAACTGCGCCACGACCCCCTTAAACTCCACGTGGGTGAAGCTTCTCAGGAGAGCTGGCGACTGCGTGCTTTTCCTAGACCCGGTCTTTGTCCCCCAGAACTCGACGCTAATACTGTTTGACACAGTAGACACGGGTTGGACCGACAGGATCTGCTACTTTAGGACGATCGAGGAGTTTAAGGTCTACAGTCCAAGTGTAAGGGTATGCGCTTCACGCTATAACCTCAGCGGCGCCATTATACTCAGAATCGTCCACATGAGGGTGAGCAGGTGTTGAAGGGTCTCGAAGAGTCTATTATGACGATATTCGAGGTAGTTTTACTCGTAGGCGTTCTCGCATTTGCGCAGAAACTCTCCAGCATGAATGTGGACGATGTCTCGTACATACAAGACCTGCTACCTCCGGGCGCCTGCGTGGAGGTATACTCTTCGAGGCCGCTGAGCTTCAACGGGACAATCCACGGGACGGCGCTGGTAGTGTGCCGTAACAGCTCGGGCGTCGTGGTGATGCCTCCATGAGAGAGATCACCGCGGCGGTCATTGCGCTAATCGTGCTTTTGACGCTGGCTAGGGTGTCTTCGCACAGGATCTACCCCCTCTCGCTTCAGATTAAGAACGAGAGAAACGTTGCCACAGTCGCTGCATATGTGATGATTAATGTAAACTGTACAGACGTCAGAACTTACTTGAGAGAGGTGAACGCTACAGACCCCCTTCCGGACTCCGCGACTGGATACGTTGCTGTGTGGTGCGGTGAAGAGCTAAGAGTCTACGCATTCTCATGGAGGGGGTGAGCGTGCACAGGCGCGCCGCTGCTTCGTTGGTGGCAGTTATCGTCTTGAGCATACTTGTTCTCAACTTTGTCCAGCACACGCACCGCGCACGCTACATTGGCGAGGACGTACACGCCCTTATGCTAATCACCGTGCGTGAGGCGTGCAAATCTCCGGAGAAGGCACCTACTCTGTTTGCCCGCGTCCAGGGGCTTTTAAGGTACGTGGCAGTTAAATCCCTCAGTATTTCAGTGCCAGAGAATCGCTCCGAGTACTCTAAGGGATCACTGGTCTGTATTGGACGTGTCGTCACCAACCTTGGCGAAGACGTCTTCGCCCTAAACTACACGTACAGCCTAACTGGCTTCTTTGTTGAGCCATTAACTGGGAGGATATTCAGGCTATATCGCGTGGAGGGCTACCAATTCTTTAAGATTCCCCCCTACAACTACACCATTAGACTGCGCGTAGGGCTTACTCCAATCTGCCCCCACGATCACGTCAATAATAGCAGTATACTTGCGATAAGGGGCACAGACCCATGCGTCCTCTCCGACAAGTGGGGTATAAAGCTGGTGATCCCTGGTGGATGAGGCGGTACTATCTCTCCTCAACCTCCTTGTCTCGAGCCTCCTCCTAGCATACTGGCTCACCGTGTACAATTACCAGAGCCCACAGAACAGTGAGCTCGTACGCGATATCTGCTACCTCATGGCTTCTCCGAACGGAACAAGCATAAGTGGCGACTATCACCTCAACGTATGCATAGTGAATGGCACACTGGCCTCGAGGACTCCAATAGACAAGATGTGCCTGGTGAGAGTGAACACCACGGCAGTTACGGGATTCCTGTACGCAGAGGATGGGGATAAGTGTTTCGAGGGGAAAGTTCGCTTGAGGCTTACGAAAGTCGGCGGAAAAGTCGCCGTTGGCTTTGACCGTAGTTAACTAATATAGCGACCCTTTTCCTTTTGAGTGTGGGATGCCTGCAAACCTGCCGGCTGAAGCAAAGAGTAAGTGGAGAAGAGTGATGGAGGCCAGGACACCGGAGGAGAAACTGGAGGCTCTTCAGGAGTTCCTGTCAGCAGTCCCCAAGCACAAAGGAACCGAGAGGCTGAGGATGCAGGTCACACGGCAAATAGCGGCCTTGAGGAGAGAAATAGAGCTAAGGAGAAGGAAGAGAACAGGCGGTGGAGAACAGTTCTTTGTTGAGAAAGAAGGAGACATACAGGTTGTCCTTCTTGGATTACCCATGTCCGGGAAAACGTCGCTGTTTAAGTGCCTGACTGGGGTCGACCCTGCAGACACTAGGAAGCCGGTTCCTGGCATGAAGGTTTGGGAGGGAGTGTACTTTCAACTTGTAGACGCACCCCCATTCCTTGGAGACGCGGCGACGCAGGCGCGTCTCACAGCGCTGGCCAGGAACGCCGACGCGCTCATGCTCGTGGTCGACGCGACCGCTGATGTCGAGTACCAGGTAACTACGCTTTTAAATTCCCTAGAGGATGCACGAATAACGGTTAAGAGACCTAGAGCTCAAGTTGAGATCGAGAAGAGGGCTACTGGAGGAGTTGTTGTCGTTGGAGACCTTGAGGGGGCCACTCTACAGGATGTTATCTCGCTCCTGCGGGAGTACGGCATTTACCACGCAGCCGTGCGGATACAGGGCCGCGCAACTCTCGATGATGTCGAGGAGGCTGTCTTCGGGGGGCTGTCCTATAAGCCTTCAGTTATCGTGACGACGAAAACTGGCACTCTGGGGGAGAGAGCAAAATCCTACCTGACGGCAGTTGGAGTCCCAGTGTTTCTATTCAGTAAATGCGAGGAATTCGAGTTTGGTGGAGTCGCTGAGTACTTCTTCAAAGAGCTAGACTTGATCAGGGTGTATACGCGTAACCCAAAGACAGGCGAGGTTGAAGAGAGGCCTGTTGTGACAAAGAGAGGGGCAAGAGTTTTAGATGTCGCCAAGATGATTCACACTCAGCTATACGAGAATTTCAAGTATGCCTTGGTGTGGAGCAATCGATTCACTTTCAATCCACGTCGCGTAGGGAAAGACTTTATACTCGAGGACGGGGACATTATCCAAATCGTTGGAGGCTAAGACAAGAGCCGCAACAGCAGGCCAATGCCTATTCCTGCTACGACCATGATGTTAAAGTCCCTAAGAGAAGTACTCCCGAGGAAAGCTACAATTTTTAAAACCATGGAGGCTGTCAAGAACAAGAAAAGATAGAGCAGTGTGCTTTGTGGCAGTAACGAGTGTAGAGACGAGGCGAGAACTAGGCCTAGTGGATGCAGTACAGTAATTGATGCCGGCACAAACAACCTAGACCCTTTATTGAGCAAGAACCCCGATAAATATCGCTGAAGCAGCGTGACGGCAGCCGCAATTACGAGCACCACTACTTCAGGGAGGAACAGTGTAGCCTGCACGCGTGGTTGGGGGTACGTTATTGTGACAGTGCTGGCAGATAGAAGAACCATAGAGAGAGGCAGGGCTGCCAGCGATATAGCAATCACAGCATTGTAAGAGCACTCCTCGTCGTGTGGCCTAAGAAGGTTGCTATAGAGGCCTGCTAGAATGCCTGGAATCGAGGTGACAAGCAGGGGGGCTAGGGGGTAGCTTATCTGGCGCAACTCCGTGATAGCTGGGTATAATGCAGAAATGAGTACGTAGGACGCTACAAATGGGCTCGTGGCAAACCCTCTACCTTCACTGTGAACAACAAGTACGGCCGCTAATACAATATAGACCGTGAATACAGCCATGTATACGGGGAATAGCATACCGAAGAGGACGAAGAACACCAGAATTAAGAGGAGTGAGGACACTGCGACCGCTAGTAGGGTGGAGCCGATCTCGCCCCTACCTCTATCCGATCCTGCACCCACCGCTAATGTGTAGACGAGCAAAGTTAAGAGCGCCTCAAAAACCCCCACGGTTACTCCTAGATGATAAGCCAGGAACCAGTAGAATACCAGAGAGGCCTGTACGGGCAAGGGGGCTAGAAATATGAAGACCAGTAGAGGTGCCAGTATATAGGCATCTACAGAGCCTCCGGGTGCCAATAGCACTGCTAGGACTCCCACCAGTATGCCGAAGACAGACCAGGATCTTATGTTTGCGGATTCACTGAGCAGAGACACTGGGTTTGACACACCCTCCGCCTTCAGGCTCCGCAGTAGTCTTCTTGCAAGAACATTTCCTAGAAGAAGTGCCGACAAAAAAACCATAAAGGTCAGCGCATGAATGGCCACAGATGCTAGCTTCCCGCCTTTAATTACCAAGTCATTCACGAAGGGGGAGGATATTCTCCCACTCCTAATATAGTCTTCAAGCATGAATACAGAGAGGTAGATGTACGGTGAGGCTAGTACTGCAACAAGCGATGAAGCTAGCAAAGCAGCCTGCCCGTTAAAGCCACGTTTACCCGCGATTGCGAAAAGAGCACATGTTAGGGGGAAGAGTAATATTAGAAGGGGAGCCTCTAGGTTTAGTCCGTTCCACAGATAGAGCCTTGTTGCTAGGCCTGTAACCAGTAGAGATAAACCCAGAATGAAGACGTAATCAACCTTCCTTAAACAGGACACTAGGAGCACCCTTCTTGAAGTCATTCCACCTGGACATTTTTGCGCTCAGTGAGGCGAGTACTGGACAACGTGAGCCCCCCGACTTACAGTACTGCAAGTATTTCTCGCCTGAGGCCCTCCACTCAACTACCCCAATAAAGACACATCTAAATCCCCTGGCTGTTTGGTGAAAGTATTTGCAGGTGTGTTCTCCCTCCATAGCCAGCGAGTAACTAGCTAGCCGCCAATAAATACATGTTTTTTAAGCAACACTGCTATGCGCCGCAGATAGGCACTGGACGAATGCACGACTATGTGACGCCCGATGACGACCTCTGCGAGCCGTCCTCCCTTGTTGAGTAAAAGGCGCTTTCCCTCTCTTTGTTGCGCCGGCTATGTTCCGCACTATCTTGGCCACGCAAAGAACCTAGGCCTATCAGGCTGGGCAGTTGATAGTTCCTCTCAAGTAACCAATGAGACAGCACCATGAAACCATCAAGGACTAGGGAGACCGGGAAAGGGGGTTCAACACTAAATAACACTAATATATTCATGTTAAATGTAAAAAATAGCTAGTGATTTGAATGTCTTCGGGTGGAGTATGTCCGGGCCTCTACAGGGATGCCAAGGGAAAGTTCTATTGCAAGTATGCTGGAGGGACAGAGGTTGACCCAGCCTTCATGCCGTGCCTAATGGAGTATTGGGAGTGCCCCTACTACATAGGGTGGCGGAAGAAAGCAGGTACAAAGGAAGAAAGCGTTACACCTCCACTAGAGGCGGGTGAGAAAACAACAGCGCCTGCACCCCAGCCTGTCGCTATAGCCGAACATGTTACTGGAACGAAGCTTCTGGAAGAGGCCTCAAGCGAGCTAGACAGCTTAATCAACCGTGCCACAGAGCTCTCGAAAATTTGGGAAGAATATGAGAAAGCCGCGCGCGAAGTCATTGGGAGCTGGGAGGAGATAAGGGACAGGCTGGAGAAGGAGCTTCTCAGCATCGAAAGCTCCCTCGATGCCTACGTTGCCGAGCTGGAGCGCATTGAGCTTAAGCACAAGCTGGGAGTTCTGGACGACACCCAGTACGAGGGGCTTAAGTCTGAACTGGATAGGAGGATTGCTGAGAAAACCTCGGAGAAGGAGGATATTCAGAGGAAGTTAGATGAGCTCGACAGGCTAATAATACCTCACTACAAACGCGTAAAAGCCGCCGAGGTAAAGCCGGAGATTGCTAAGCTCCGGCTGGCTTTAAACAAGCTCGAACAGAAGTTCAAGGAGGGCGGTATAACTGAAGAGGCTTACAGGCGTGTGAAAGCAGAGATAGAGGCCAGGCTGAAAAGGCTCGAGAGAATACGCGAAGAGGTGGAGGAGCAATGACCTCTATGAGCTACGGAGATTTAGAGAACATCTTTGACAGCGCCGATAAGATCTGGGAAGAATACAGCGTAACTGTAAAACGTAGCCTACTTGAGTGGGAAAGGCTTAGGCCCGCTCTGACGGAGAGAATAGCTGTGCTGAAGACCAGGATAAGTACCAACTTAAAAGAGATGGAAGAGCTGAAAATCAAAGTGGAACTCGGTCTTATAGACGAAGAGAAAGCCCAGAGAAAGATCGACATACTTTCTAAGGAAAATGTCGAGATGATACGCGAGCTTGAAGCGACGTGGCTAGTCTTCGAGAAGAACATGTTGAAGAGCATTCTTCACGCAAAGAGGTTAAGCCTCCCGCTAGATATCACTCCAGAAGAGGTAGAAGGGAAAATAGAGGAATTAGAGAGCTGTTACAGGCGAGGGGTGATAAATTCAAGTGAGACCTACGATGAACTTAAAAAACTCTTAAACGAGCAACTTAGCTTGATTGCGAGCCATTAGTGGTCACTAGAGCGTTTTTTGGTTCGTTTGATAGTAAATCTCACCTTATCGTTACTTACCCGTTCTACTTTCAAACTTCTCAGAGATACAGCCCCCCTACGCTCAGCTGCTCTGCTCATCCTCGCAACGAGTTGTGTGAAATGCGGCCTACATAGGTATATGAGGTTCTCACCTACCTCTAAGACAAGCTCTGCCTGCCGTGTACACTCCTCAATCATACAGTTCTGAGGATCATCAGCCATACTAGCCCCTCCAAACAATATACTAATAGTTATATTTTTGCTCAAATAATAAGTTCAGAATAAGGCTTACAACGAGCTTAAAAACTCTTGAGTAAACAACTCAGTCTGAGGGTGCTAGAGAAAAAGTAGTCTTTGCTTTAGATCACCCGCAGAGAAAAAGTAGCTCTTCAGAGTACTTCACTTTTACTCTCTCCGCGTCCTCGACGCTAATGACGCTCCCCACTGCGACGCCCAGCATGTGACCCGCCACGATGCCGCCGATCCCCGGGGTCGTAGGTAGCAACACAAGCAAAGCAGTGGAAGTATGCGCCAGCACTGCAGCCCTCCGGAGATGATCACGCTATAGCCCCATGAGAACGCTCCTGTGAGGCCCGAGGCGCGGGACAGGAAAGGGGGCTCTGTGTAAGCACGAGAAAAGCTTTTCAATATGCCGTGGAATTTTTACCTCGATGGAGACACCTATTAGAATACACGTTGTAGAAATGATTTTGCCGGAGAAGTCCAACATAATTATAGGTCAGACCCATTTTATCAAGAGCGTCGAAGACATCGCCGAGACCGTGGTTACCAGCGTTCCAGGTGCAAAGTTCGGGCTCGCATTCAACGAGGCGAGCGGGGACAGGCTTGTAAGGTGGGACGGCAACGACAGAGAACTTGTAGATGCTGCCATCGAAAATGCACGCCGTATAGGCGCTGGCCACGTCTTTGTGTTGCTCATCAGGGATGCATGGCCCATAAATATCCTTAACCAGTTGAAGATGGTTCAAGAAGTTGCTAGGATATTCTGTGCCACTGCGAATCCTGTACAGGTTATTGTAGCCGAGACGGGCCAGGGCAGGGGGGTTCTGGGAGTTGTTGACGGCTACACAGTCATAGGCGTCGAAAGCGAGGAGGACAAGCGCAGGCGCATTGAGTTTCTGAGGAAAATTGGCTATAAGCGGGCGTGAAACCGTGAAAACCTGATGGAGGAGATAAAGCAGGTCATCGTTATTAGACGGGATCTTGAAATGGGAAGAGGTAAGATGGTTGCACAAGGCGCGCATGCCTCCCTGAGTGCCTTCCTTGAGGCAGAGAAAAGTAACCCGGAGTGGGTTCGCAGGTGGCTGGAGTCAGGCCAGAAGAAAATAGTAGTCCGGGTGGATAGCCTAGAAGAGCTAATTCGGGTGTACAATGAGGCAAGGAATGCAGGACTACCAGTAGCATTGGTTACAGATATGGGCCTCACGCAACTAGAGCCCGGAACAGTAACAGCCGTTGGAATAGGCCCCGCTCCTTCCAGTTTGATCGACCCCATTACGCGTCATCTAAAGCTACTCTAGTCGCGGCGTAGAGAATTCTGCTATCGACGGTGAAGTAGACTACGAGCTTCTACCCGGTTGCGGCCACGTGAAGAATATGAACCTCTGAATCCCCAGGTGGCCTACGACACTGCTAGAGTTGCGGGCCGTCAGTCACCCTGGCTACAGGAAAAACAATGAGTGGGCCCGCTGGGGACAGTAAGAGTAGGGAAAAGGGATAGGTGACGGGACATAGACTTCTTAATTAATCTTACGTGCCTTTTGGAAGACGGGTACGTATGGTGCGCCAGTCCAGTGTGGAGCTGGATAAAATCTTGGAGATGAGGTACTACGGTTTGAGCGGAGACGGCATAGGAGGGTATATTAGACGCATGTTTGAGGACTTTATAGTATACGAGATAAGCATAGATGGGACTCTTGCCACCCCGAATTGCCGCGAAATACCTCAAGGCGCGGGAGAATACACGTGGGTTGTAGTTGAGAAGAGAGGCGTTGATTCCGTGACAGCTGTGAGGAAGATCCGGAAGTTCCTAGGTCTTCAGGGGACAGATATCGATATTGCCGGTTTGAAGGACACCACTGCGGTTACATTTCAATTTGCGTCAATAAAAGGCGAAGTCCCAGCAGAAGCCATAGAGAAGTTTAACTCCTTGAACACACGCGTGAAAATACACTGCCCAGTGAGGAGACCATTCCATTTGAGACCCGGACTCCTCTTCGGCAATCGCTTCACCATAAGAGTTAGGGACTGTAACACCAGCCGCCTACACGAGTTGCTGGACGAACTCAGGAGGCTGGGTGGTGTCCCGAATTACTTCGGGTACCAGAGGTTTGGGAGTATCCGCCCAGTAACTCATGTAGTCGGTAAGCGTATCATAGAGGGCAGGTTTAAAGAGGCAGTGGAAGAACTCTTATTGAGAATTTTCCCCCATGAATCACAAAGGGCAAAAAATGCTAGAGAATATCTAGCTTCAACGGGCGATTTCAGGGGAACGCTGGAAATTTTTCCCAAAACTATGAAGAGCGAGCGCGCAATAATCGCTTATCTAGCTGAAAGGCCTAGAGATTATGTAGGTGCTCTTCGTCACGTATCGGGGTATATAAGGAAGCTCTTTGTTGGAGCATATCAGGCGTATTTGTTCAACAAGGTGCTCAGCAAAAGGATCGAGCGGGGGCTTTCCTGGGTCTATGCTTCTCCAGGAGACTACGTAGGTGTTGCTCCTGGATCAGCAGGCTCTGGACATATGCCAGTGCTCATGGCAAACGACACCAACCTAGATAAGGTCAACAAACTTATTCACGATGGGAGGGCTTTCCTATTACTTCCCATTTTCGGCTATAACACACACCTTTCGCAAGGAGAAGAGGGCGAAATCGAGAAAGAAGTCCTGAGGGAGGAAAACATAGATGTTCGTAGCTTCTATGTGAAGAGCCTCCCAGAGGCCTCATCAGCTGGGAGTTACCGCCCTTCAAACCTCTCGCCTCTGGACTTAGACGTTAAAGTAGACTCTGAAGGCGTTGTATTCTCATTCGCTCTCAAAAAGGGGATGTATGCAACGACGCTTCTACGCGAGATTGTAAAACCGTCCCACCCTGTGGAGCAGGGGTTTTAGGCCTTGACTTTTATATTATTGACCCGGATTCGTAAAGGGGGATTCTTATGCCTCTGGTACCGCAAGAGCACTTAGATGAAGTGCGCGAAGAGCTAGTTAGAGCTAGGCGAGCCGGACACAGGCGACTGTTAGTAGTTTATAGTGACGATGATTCAAGACTCGTCACCGTGGCTCTGGACATTCTCTATGAAATACGCGACCTTGTCAGAGGAGGCGAGATCCTCTACGCCTACCACTCTTTCTATTCTGACGGGGCTATGCGGCGGGAGCTTTTCGCCAAAGGCGCGCCGAAAGACATAGATATTGAATATATCTCTTTCCAGAACCTTGATACGATTCTCGGCAGAACCTACAATGGTTGTATTATAGACTTAATAAACAATCTGGAGCCCAATGACCTCGGCAAGCTTATGGGTGTAGTTCGAGGAGGTGGACTCTACCTTCTACTGACGCCTACACCCCAGAGAATGCTGGAAAGCGTGACGAGGTTCCAAAGTAACCTTATAGTCCCCGGCTACACGGCGAGTAGCTTGAAGAAATTTTTCGTCAGAAGGTTTCTCAATAAACTCTCCGAGCACGACGGGATTGCAATCTACGACGCCGACTCGAAGTTTTTTGTGAAGAAATTCCCGAGGCAAACCGTCGAGCCGCAGGCCGAGAGAAAAATAGTGTACCCCGAGAAGACAAAGATACCCTTAAAAGTATTCAAGCTTGCTCTAACACAGGATCAAGTCGAAGTCATTAAGAACTTCGAGGTACTATATACAAAGTCCGAGAAAAAGAAAGTTTTCGTCCTTACAGCTGATCGCGGTAGGGGCAAATCCTCCGCGGTAGGGATTGGTTTAGGATGGCTTGTTCACAAGTTGCGCAGAGCAAAGGGCAGGTGTAGAGTAGTACTTACAGCGCCGAACGAAACTAACGTCCAGGAGGTTTTCCGATTTGCAGGGAAAGTTCTCGAAATGTACAAGCACCCCCTAGAGATTCGTACAGAAAGTGATTACATAGTCAGCATTGAATCAAAGGGTATTGAGCTTGTGTACCTACCACCATTAGAGGCCATGAAGACCAGGGCTGATGTTCTTGTGGTCGACGAGGCCGCTGCCATACCAGTTCCTCTTCTTTTTAAACTCCTAGACAGGTACGACAAGCTGATTTTCTCCTCAACTATACATGGTTACGAGGGCGCAGGTCGGGGGTTCTCAGTACGGTTTTTGAAGAGGCTGCGGTCGCGTGAGGATATAGACATAATAGAGTATGAAATGGAGGAGCCAGTACGTTACGCTTCGCAAGACCCCATCGAGGCATGGATTTTCGATACACTACTTCTTGATGCTGAGCCAGCTACGCTCACCGATGAGGACTTAAAGGCTGTAAGGAACAAGGAGGTTATCTACTACGCCCCGGACGAGGCTACCTTGTTCTTAAAGAACGAGAAGGAGCTGCGCGAGTTCTTTGGCATTTACATTATGGCGCACTACCGCAATAATCCAAACGATCTAGGCATAATGATGGAGGCGCCCCACCATTTCATCCGCATGGTTAAAACGTCTACAGGTAAAGTCGTAGTGTCCCTAGAGCTAGCAGTTGAAGGATCCCTGGGACCTGAGCTGTCACGCGAGTCAGCCAAGGGTGCGTGGTTGATGGGTAACATAATACCTGATAGGATGATAAAACACTACAAGATACTCGATTTCGGGGATTTAAAGGGAGTCAGGATCGTCCGAATAGCAACACATCCACACGTAATGAATCAAGGCCTTGGGAGCTTTGCCTTGGCAAAACTCGAGGAAGAGGCTCGTGCCAACGGGTATGACTGGATAGGAGCTGGCTTCGGAGCAACAGAAGAGCTTCTGAGATTTTGGGTAAGGAACGGCTATATGCCTGTTCACTTAAGCCCCGAAAAGAATCCCGTGAGCGGGGAGTACACGGTCATAGTAATAAAGCCTCTGAGCGAGAGAGCGGGAAGGATAGTCAGCATTATAGCTCGTGAATTCAAAGATAAACTTCTAGACTCACTACCATCTCCTTACTACGACCTCGAGCCCGAGGTCGCACTGCTATTGCTAGAGGCAACGCCCCGTTTCCAGACACCATTCAGTATTCCGCTACTGAAGAAAGCGAGGTTCCTGATGTATGCATGGAGTGACATGACTATAGAGAACTGTATGGACGTAATGAGTGCCCTCGCCAAGTACTACTTCAAGGCGCCTAATCCTCCAGAGTTGACGCGCCTGCAGAAACTCTGTCTAGTGACGAAAGTCCTGCAGGCCAAGAGTTGGCATGCTACACTAGAGGATCTTAAGATATCAATGCCACAAGTCACCTCTGAGCTAAAGGAAATAGCGAAGATATTTTCCAAGGCATTCCTAAATGTTTACAGCCCAGAGGAGGCGCTAAAATACTTCTTCTTGACACTGAAAGACTTAGAGGAGAATATCTAGGAGTTACTCCGGACTAATCACAGCTACAAATCGTGCACTTCTACAGCAGGAGAGGCATAACCCGCATCTATCACAGTTTTCGGACGCAACGAGTATTTCGCTCGTAGCCTCTGGAGCAAACCCACTAGGACTAAACGCTTTGAATGGACAAACCTTGATGCAGTGAGGTTCTTCTCTTGTATTGACAGCAGGCCTTAGTCTTTCAGGTATTTTAACCCATTTTACGAGGAACTCGTCGTCGAACTTGTTTATCTGTGGAAGATCCACGACATGCCTGAGAAGCGCCGTATCGTAGAGGAGAATATCGAATGACCTCTCAACGGTAAAATCGCTCAACGTGTCCTCGGGGACGTCGCTTATGTACGCAGATGGGATATCACTGGTAGCTATAAGCTTGGCCCATATCAATGCATAGATTTTTGATAAATAGGTCGAGTGAACCCTGAAGAACTCATTTCCCACGGAGTAAATGACATGCGGTGAGAACACAAGGGCTGTTATGCCAATCGACTTAAGCTGACGTATGAATTCTTGCGACAAAGGGGCTATCGGGTTCAGCTTTACCATAACTGGTTTTGATGAGCTCGAGATGAACTCCTCCAATATGTCAATAGCATATGCTTCAAACCCGCGGCGCCCTCCAGCCAGAAGGTACAGCAAACCGAGATCAACTTCGAAACCATCAACCTTGTCAGCGAGGCGCCCGGCTAGCATCTTGAGCGATGAGAGGCGATGCGAGGCTATAGACGCTATGAGTTTATAGTTACCTTTTTGTTTTAGCTTTAGGGCTATTTCTTCGACTTCATCCACTGAAAAAGATAGAGGCCTTGACATGATTACGTAGTCGCTCCATGACGCGAAGTGGTGTATCCATATTCTAGTCTTTCCCCTATCTTCAACTTTCTGGTCAGAGACTGTCGGCAGGAAGAAGACGCCAACTCCTTCAGGAAAATTGGGGAGTAATTCCAGGAGCCTATAAAGTATTACATCATCGCTACTTAACCCCCTATCCCCCTCCAGTTGCAAGCCTGCGAAGTAGAGCCTAGCCACAGGTGCTCAAAAAATATAACAAGGCTTTATTCTAATAAACTTGGCAGATGATGAGGAGTACCAAAGATGAGAGATGAGTTGAGAACTCTCGGCTGAGAATTTTCATGCGAGCATTCTCCTGAATTCTTCCGTTATCCTCTTGTACCTCTCTAGATCCTCGCGAGTCACGCTAGGCCTAACAACCTCCATGGCTTTAAGGAAGTGCTTCATAGCGACTTTCGTCGGCTTCCCGGACTCGCGGAGTGCTACCATAGCCGCCTCTCTACAGACCGCAGCGATGTCTGCTCCCGTGTATCCTTCTGTCCTCCTCGCTAGTTCTGCTAGGTCTACGTCTTCTGCTAGCGGCATCCTCCTCGTGTGCACTCTGAATATCTCGAGCCTGGCCTTCTCGTCGGGTGGCGGGACGTAGATGAGCCTGTCGAACCTCCCGGGCCTGAGGAGCGCGGGGTCAATTATGTCCGGCCTGTTCGTAGCAGCAACAACGACAACACCCTCAAGCCTCTCAAGGCCATCCATCTCAGTTAAAAGCTGGTTCACTATCCTGTCTGTGACTCCGGCGTCGAACCTCTGACCTCTCCTTGGAACGATCGAGTCTATCTCGTCGAAAAAGATTATACAGGGAGCTGCTTGCCTTGCCTTCCTGAAGATTTCCCTTATTGCTCTCTCGCTCTCGCCGACCCACTTGCTGAGGATCTCAGGTCCCTTTACGCCGATAAAGTTTGCCTCGCTCTCCGTGGCGACAGCCTTGGCGAGCAGAGTCTTGCCAGTACCCGGAGGGCCGTAGAGCAAGATGCCCTTAGGCGGGTCTATCCCCATTTCCTTAAAGTACTCTGGGTGTTTAAGAGGCCACTCGACGGCCTCGCGCAGCTGCTGCTTAACGTCCTCAAGCCCACCTATGTCGTCCCAGTGCACCTCTGGAACCTCAATGTAAACCTCGCGAAGTGCACTTGGCTGAACATCTTTGAGAGCTTCCATGAAGTCCTGCCTAGTGACTTTTAACTCATTGAAGATTTCAGCGGGTATTTTCTCGCTTTCCATGTTTATCTTCGGCAACACCCTTCGGAGAGCCCGCATCGCAGCTTCGCGGCAGAGAGCCGCGAGGTCAGCACCCGTAAAGCCATGAGTTATTTCGGCTAACTCGTCTAGGTTCACATCCTCTGCTAGGGGCATGTTCCTCGTGTGCACTTGGAGAATCTCTCTCCTTGCACGTTTGTCTGGAACTGGGAACACTATCTCTCTGTCGAATCTCCCAGGACGCCTTAGAGCAGGGTCTATGTCGTTAGGCCTATTAGTGGCCGCTATAACAATGACTTGCCCCCTCTCCTTCAAGCCGTCCATTAGTGCTAGGAGCTGTGCTACTACTCTCTTCTCGACTTCGCCTGTGACTTCCTCCCTCTTCGGGGCTATGGCGTCTATCTCGTCGATGAATATGATGGCCGGGGCGTTCTTTGTAGCTTCCTCGAATATCTCGCGGAGCCTCTGCTCGCTCTCGCCGTAGAACTTGCTCATTATCTCAGGGCCATTTATGGCAATGAAGTAGGCACCAGTCTCGTTGGCGACAGCCTTGGCGAGCAGAGTCTTGCCAGTACCCGGAGGGCCGTAGAAAAGCACGCCTTTAGGTGGATCAATCCCCAGGTGTTTGAACAGCTCGGGGTGCCGTAGGGGTAGCTCCACCATCTCCCTGATCTTCTGCTTTGCCTCCTCAAGGTCGCCTATGTCCTCGTAAGTGATTCTCGGGATTACAAGCTCGCCACTGACGGGTTCACTCCTAATGTTGACCTCCGTCTCCTCCGTGACCTGGACAGCCTGAGCCGGGAATGTCGACACAACGGTAAACTGCAGGGCCGCGCTAAATGTTGGTATCTCGACGACGTCGCTTCGCACAAGCGGTCTGCCGATAAGTTTACTCTTTACATACTCCACTAGGTCCGGTGTGAGTTCAAAACCTATCCTAAAAGTTGGAGCGAGAACGATCCTCTTTGCGGGAGCAACCTTGGCCTTCCTTACCTTTACCTGATCTCCTATGGCGACACCAGCGTTGCGCCTGATAAGCCCATCCATCCGTATTATGCCTGCACCCTCATCTTCTAGTGCCTGAGGCCAGACTATGGCAACTGTGACCTTCTTACCCTCAATCTCTACTACGTCACCTGGGTCTACGTTAAGCTTGGCCATAGCATTCCTGTCTATTCTCACTATGCCTCTTCCAACGTCGCGAGAGCGTGCCTCGGCAACCCGCAGCACAACTTCCGGTTGCAAGGACATCGAGTAGACTACTTGTATAGGTTATTAATAGCCTTTGTGGACTGTTCTCGAGAAACGTATACAGTGGCGTGTAAGCTGCTGAAGGAAAAACCGTTTTATATCCGGGATTACTGAAAAATAGGGCTTAAAATGTTCATAAAACGGGAGGATGCCATTAAGCGTGCGTCGAGTGCTCTCACGAAAGCCTTGCTTATTAACACAATAGTCACGCTGATGCCTCCAATATACATTTTCTTTTCAGGCTCCATAGGATTACACACTTACATTGCCCTAGCATTCCTAGCGGTCTCTGTTGCTTCACTGCTATTAGTGTACTACATGCGCCGCGCAGTAGACGACTACTCGATTGGCTCGGCCAGGGCTGTGCTTCCAATAGCACTCCCCCTGAGTTTCATAGGGGGGTTGGTCATCGTGGGTCTGCTCGTTAACAAGGCTAGAAAGCATATAGCCCTACTCCAGTGAGAAATATTTTTATCTCATTTTTGAATTGAAATCTTTCCGAGTTGCTATGTCTGGAGAAATGCCACTACCACCAGTACCACAACCCCACGTAAACTCGGTACCATTGAGGAGGTACGGTGGAGTGCTCCCGAGGCCAATTAGAGATGGGAAAGGCTTCAGCTTGGGCGAAATAAAGGCATTGAACCTGACAGAGCACGAAGCCAGACTCCTGGGAGTATACGTTGATCTCCGCAGGAAAACAGTCCACGAGGAGAACATCCGCATACTGAAGGAGTATTTAATCAACTTAAGGAGAGCACTTGAGTCCGGGGCCCCATTGCCTGATCCCACGCTCCCGAAAGAGATTGTCGTAAAGAGAGACGTTTCAAAGGTGTTTAAGGGAAAGACTGCCGCTGGCAGGAGAGGACGGGGTCTACAGTCTGTCAAATATAGATATACACACCACTATAAGTGGAAGAAAAAGAAGAGGGAGAGGCTGCTCAAAAAGCGCCACGAGGCTACCAGACATAAGGGTGGCGACTAGCCCAAATACTTTCTCTCGTAACTCTCCACGATCTTTCTAGAATGCTCCAGTACTATTTTCATTCCGCACTTTGCACAGTAGTATTCCCCATTTATCTTAGCGATGACGTCCTCGCTTCCACATACTTTACACCTGGGCCGATCCCCTCTAGAGGTTTGTGATTGGCTGTACATACTCTCAAGCCTACAGTCCACTCTGATAAAGATATTTATAGGGTTGCTACATGGGCTAGAACGTGACCCAGACTACCAAAACTCAATCGAGAACAATGCTCCCAATAGATTACCTGCGGAGTTACAGTGGAAAAAATGTCTTTATAAAGCTCAAGGACGGCTCAGAGTATCTCGGAAAACTAAAGATTATCGACCCATCGATGAACATTGTCCTGTCAGAAGCTAAGGAGGTAACGGACACTAATAAAGTTCTAGCAATCCTAGGAGATATATTCATACGAGGGAGCAATCTCCTCTTCATTTCGATAGAACCCGATAAAGTCACATTCTTTGAGCCAGAGCAGCCCAAACAACCTGAAACGCTTCAGGGACAGAACGCACCGACCGATGATGAGTAGTCATAATTACTGCCAGTAATTATCGAAAAACCATATAAACAATCAGACAACCTCCACAACCTTTGATGGCGCAGAAAAATGTGGTAGTTGAAAAGTCGACGTACGTGCCGCCAGACCTCCTGCCTGTTGAGATTGTAGAGAGAAAGGGTACAGGACATCCCGACTACATCGCTGACTCTATTTCGGAGGCGGCAAGCAGGGAGTTGTCGAGATACTACCTAGAGAGGTTTGGACGTATTCTACACCATAACCTCGATAAAGTGCTTGTTGTGGGAGGGCAGTCTGCACCTAGATTCGGAGGCGGGGAAGTACTCCAGCCCATATACATACTCGTATCCGGGAGGGCCACAACAGAGGTCGTGGAACATGATGGCTCGAGGGTACCCATACCTGTCGGCCCCCTGATACTCAAGGCAACCCGTAACTGGATTAAAGCAAGCCTCCGCTACCTAGACCCAGATCATCACGTAATAATCGACTACAGGATAGGGAAAGGATCTATAGACCTAGTAGACATATACCAGCGGGCACAGACTTACCCAGGAGCCAACGATACTTCAATGGGTATTGGGTACGCCCCCCTCTCTGAAACCGAGAGATTAGTACTTGAAACGGAACGCCTGCTGAACTCCCAAAAGATCAAAAAGGAGCTCCCAGCTGTGGGCGAGGATATAAAGGTTATGGGTGTGAGAAAAGGCGATACCATACACCTTACTGTGGCTGCTGCAATAGTGTCCAGGCACGTCACCTCAACAGAAGAGTACCTAGAGGTAAAGAAAGAAATAAGAAAACTCATCCTCGAGAAAGCAGCAGAAATAACAAACAGAAAAGTAGAAGTCTACGTGAATACGGGAGACGACCCGAGCAAGGGAGATAAAGGCGGCTTGTACCTTGTCGTAACCGGTACTTCAGCTGAACATGGAGATGACGGAGCGACAGGCAGAGGGAACAGAGCAAACGGTCTCATCACGCCCTTCAGGCCCATGTCTTTGGAGGCTACAGCAGGCAAGAACCCCATAAGCCATATAGGTAAACTGTACAACGTCGTGGCTTTCAACGCTTCCCAGGAAATAGCTCAATTAGACAACATAAAGGAAGTCTATATAAAGTTGATAAGCCAAATAGGGAAGCCGATAAACGAGCCCCTCCTAGCGTACATTGCGATAAACGCCGACGAGAACACGATATCCCGCGTAAGGCACCAGGCCGAGGAAATCCTAGCTAAACACCTCGATGGGCTTAATAGGCTATGGGAGAAAGTTCTAAGAGGAGAGGTGGCCCTGTTCTAGTCCCTCTTTAGCGACTTCACTCTTTCTCTCCTGTACTCCTCGAGAATATCTCTAATTCTGGAAGCATTGCTTGAATACCTTGACTTAACGGCCTCCACGAGCCTCCTACTCTCCAAGACTAGTATTGGGCCTACGTCAACATAGTCCACAACGTCTTCAAGAGAAGTTAAATAGAACTCCGGTGGTGTGACCTTGTAAAAGGTCTCCAATTCTCCTCTACCCCTCACAATAATAATGCCACGACCAGAGGAGCTCGCCAACTTCTCAACAATCGCCTTCATCGTATCCAGCGGGTAATGCCTGTCCACGAATATCACAGGGTCAACAATGCTCTGAAGCACGCCCTCGTCTTCCCTAATTCTCTCGAGGAGCCACGAGAGCTTTAAAGCAAGCCTGTAGCGTCCCGTCACGAGGCCTACGAGGATGCCCTCCAGCTTCTCGAGCCGCCCGCTATACTCCTGCAACTGATCCCTCAGTTCTACAAGCTCCCCCTGCAACTGTTCAACCTTCGCCTCAAGTTTTGCCTTATCAATGTCCGTGCCGAGAGTCCTCTTGACATGAAGGATCCTCCTAAGCGTGTCCTCTAACTCGAAGACTCTACTCTTCACCTCTCGCATTTCGAGCTGGAGAGCCTTATTCTCGAGGAGCAGTCTTTCGGTCATCCTCCGGTAGAACTTCAATTGATCCTCGATGCTTCCTCGAGACACCTCCTGTAATATGAGCTCCTCCTTGGTCGTCAGTTGAAGGTATTCCCTCACCGCCTCCCTTACAGCAAGCGAAACGGGAACCCCCCTGACAACCCGGAACTTCGCAGCGTCCAGAGGTACCGTAAAGCCGTACCTGCCCGCCTCTCTCTCGACAGCCTCGAACTTGTCGCGGTACTCATGGAACGCCTTAAGAGCTGCAGCCAACGCATCTCTTTGGTGAGCATTCTCCACTTGTGCGTGCGCGGACACTAACATTCTCTTCTCCTCTACACTTAGGCTATGTTGGGGGGAGAATAGCACTGCCCCGATCTCCGAGGCCAACTTCTTTACATAAGATGGGGGAGGAGTCACGTCGGTGGCAACTATAGCTGGCCGTCCGAGCTCTAACAGTAATCTGATAAGCTGTCCCCTGCCTAGCAGTTTCCTCGAAAAGACACTAACTACACTTCCACTGAAATCGAGAACTGCTACTCCTGTCGTCATTCCAGGGTCTACGCCTACGATTAAGTAGCGCTCGCTCCTCATGACCCGTTTCTCTGCCCTGCTGAGGGGCCTATACTCGATGCCGTCACGCCTAACAGGCGTGACCTCAACGAAGAGGTCGTGTCCAGACTCCGACTTTATTATCCCGTTTAGCCTATCACGAGGAGCGTAGACTATGAAGGTTGCCCCGACAATGCCCCAGCCGCTCTTCCTCATAAAGAGGTCGTAGTCTAGTCCTGCCCTTTCCAGCTTCTCACGAATCTCATATACCTTTCTCTTGACGAGCTGCTCTATGTTACGCTTGAAGCGCTCTCGACTCATACCCCCCTGGCCGGGGACTCTCCCGCGTCCCACATGTATTCTCGTCTCCTCCTCGAATACCAGGACTTCTGACCCCAAGCCCTTACTGGCAAGTAACGCCAAGATCTCCGCCGTTCTCAGTGGATCTAGCTTCCCGTGACACATTCCCGTCAGAGCACAGAGAGCTTCGACGCTTACTACCCTGTCTCCGAGGCGGGTAACCTCTATGAGCTTTGGAATCTTGCCTGGGACTCGTTTTAAGACTTCTGCTAAGCCTCGGAGGTCTCTGGCCAACTCGTAGACGTTGTCTACTGCGATAGCCTCAACATTTTTTTCACAGACAAGCGCTAGGACTTCGCTAAGAGTAGCGCTTTCAACCCTTAAAACAACACGTTCACCGTCCACTAGAACAGCCGCGAAAGAGGGCTCACCTGCTTGAGGCGAAGACCCCGGCAGTATGTCTAGGCCTAGCACTCGACGGAATATCGAGACCCCCGTTTCTGTTACGAAAAATGGGGTATTAATTCTTTGACAACAGGACTGCGTCGCCAGGTCTTACCTAGCATCCTCCCTGCTTTCCTGCTACTCACCCCCCCTCCTCGGGGCCGTCTGCGTAGAGTGTAGAGGTGGGGTATGAACTTATTCTCTCAAAGAGCTCGCTAAGGTACTGTTCCTTGTTGATAGCTATTCTATATTTTCTCTCAAAGAAGTTCACGATGTTCTCGACGTCTCTTCTCAAATAGGATGTGGCATTCGGGTGAGAAGATGAGACCCATTGAGGCCAGTCCAGTAACCTGATGCCTCCTTCTTCAGTCAAAATCACGTTGAACTCGTTTAAATCTCCGTGAACCACACCAGCCTTATACGCCTTCTCGACTTCGCTTAGAATCTTCTCTAGGATAGCTCTGGGGTCATCAAGAGGAGGAACTTCGGAGAGCTCAACCCCTTCGACATACTCTGTGACTACAATGTGGCGATTCCAGTCAATGGGCTCTGGGACAGCTACACGCTCACGCCATAAAATCTTTAGCGCGTGGTATTCATTCCGGGCTGCCAGCCTCGAGAGGTATAACCAAGAAAAATGTCTTTTGTCGGCGACATAGCGTCTAACCCTCTTCACACTCCTGAAGCTCGTCCTGCCTACCCTGTGAACCTTAACGGCTACTATTCTCTCACCTGGAGTCTTTCCGAGATAGACTTCCGATTCCTTACCTTCACCTACAGGGGTCTCCGAGACAGCGATAAGAGTACCTCTCTTGACGAGAGTGTTGAGGGCTAAGCAGTCATAACCACGGCTCGTTAAAATGTAGCCCGTAAAACTCCCTCGATGCCTCTGAACAAGACCAAGTCTATTGAGTTTTTTGAGAATGGACTCTACATAGCCCCTCTCATACCCCGAGATCGAGATTATTAGCTCTATATTGACGTACTCATGATTGATCATGCCTCTCTCTACGGACGCTAATATTCTCAGGTCGCCGCTAGTAAGCTCCTTGAGACTCCATGCAGAGAATCGAATACTCACATGTTTATTACGTACTCGAGGCCTTTTAATTTACCCTCTCCCCCCTTGGGCCGCCTGGACATGGAGGAGGGAAAGCTTTTTCGGCACGGGGTTAGTAAGCTATGGTGATGATGATACAGCTCGCGGTTGAAGCGGTGAAAGCACCTTCGATTTCTGAAAAACCATACCCTATAAAAAGCCCAGTAATCCTCTAGGTTTTATCTCGATCATCTTAACCTCTCCTACCGCCGGTAATGCCACATTATAGATGGGGGTTGAACCGATGAAGTCTGTGTGAATCTTGCTCTCGTGCAAGTGCCCATGTACTACTACATCTACTGGAAACCTTCGGAGTATATTCGCGAGCTTCTTGCTCGACATCTCCTCCCAGAATCTCTCGTTCTCCCCAGTTAATGTCCGGCACATCGGGGGGTAATGAGTTAGGAGCACCGTTCTCTTGTTACCACTAAACGCTGCCAGTAATTCCTGAAGCTTTCTTAGCCTCTTCTCGTAGATCTCGTGGATGTTTGGTACGTTCTCTCTCTGCCACCGGGTGGGTTTGTCAAGTAGGCCTGTAGTACCTATAACGACGAGCTCGTCTTCAAGTGCAAGCCTGACGTAGGAGTCGTCGAGCCAGATTACCTCCGGACACTCCTCTTTGAGCCTATCGTGGACTTCTAGGTAGTCCTCGTTCCCGAAGACAGAGACTGCTGGTGTACCCGGCAGGCTTTTAATCAGGGCGTCTTGTACGGGCTTGCACATCCTGTAGTCCCCTTTCTTCACCACGTCGCCTGCAATCAGGACAGCCGAGACGCCTCCTCGAGGAACTGTTCTCAGAGAAGACAGGAGCAACGGTAGGTACTCAGGTGAGTGGACGTCAGCAAAGGCTAGAACTCTCACGGCAAGCGTCCCCTCAATGAAGCCAGGAATACGATGGCAAATAGAAGTGTTAGGAGGAGCATAAAGGCGTCTCTTTTCGTAAACGAGAGCTTTTTGACCCTTGTCGGCTTCACGCGGGCACCGAAGCCTCTCGATTCTAGGGCTTCGGCAATCATCAGGCTACGCCTCACCTCAAATATTACTAGAGGCACCATAAGGTACACATAGTTCTTAATGCGGGTAGTGAGGCTACCTTTTTCGAGTTCAAAACCCCGACTTCTAAGAGCGTCCAATACTATCTGGACGTCCTGCGCGAGCGTCGGGACAAACCGGAAGGACATTGTCACCAGTAACGAGTAGTCTCGAGGCAAGCGCATTTCCTCAAGTGCTAATGCCAGTTCATCGGGGGGTGTTGTGAGGAAGAATATGGAAAACGCTGTAGTAAGTACGAGGAAACGCAGCGTCATTGCTAGAGGCAGTAGTAGTCCTTCATTTATAGCTGTGAGCCAGTTCAGCAGGAATATCATTCCAGCAAGGGGTAAAACCCCCTTTACTCCCTTCGCCAGCATGGTCAGTCTCTTCGCCGTGAGAGCGGCGAGCAAAATAACCCCTAGTAGGACAAACTGGTGATGAATACTTAGTGTGAGTAGAGATAGTGCTGCTACTGTGACAGAAAACACAAACCTGGTACGGGGATCCAGTCTATCAAAAAAAGACTCCCTCCTGGTAAATCTAAATGCCCTCAATGCCTCCATGCCTCCCCCCGAAGAGAGCATCCAGTAATCCGTCTAGATCATATATATCGTACTCCGCAAAACGCTCGCCGAACAGGACTCTAGCAAGTCTCACGGGTTGAGGTGGCAGGAGGTGGGCACGCCTCAGAAGGGCTTGCTGCGTGAAGAGCTCTCTAGGGGGTGCAGAGGCAATAATCCTCCCCTCCGACATCAGGTATACTCTATCCACGTGCTCCATTACAAACTCGATATCATGCGTGACGATAACCACAGTTTTCCCCATTGTTCTCAGCAGATTTAGAATCTCCGATATCTTCTCCTTTTGCACGTAGTCTTGCCCTGCTGTAGGCTCATCGAGAACAATGATCTCAGGGTCATAGGCTAGGACGGCGGCAATAGCTAGGCGTTTACGCTCACCCACGCTTAGGCTGTAAGGAGACCTGTCCTTGTATCGGTACAGCTCCATCATCTTCAAAGCCCATTCTACTCTGCGCTCAATAACTTCCATTGGAAAGTTAAAGTTTCTGAGTGCGAAAGCCACTTCGTCGTATACTGTCTCCCCGAAGAGTTGATGGTCTGGGTTCTGGAAGACTAGACCCACTATCCTCGAGAGCCCTGCGACCGAGTGCTCACGTGTATCCCTACCTTTTATTAAAACTCTCCCCCTAGTCGGCTTTAGTACACCGTTAAAGTGCTTTATCAACGTTGTTTTACCCGCGCCATTTTCACCCATTATCGCCACGAATTCCCCGCTCGAGACAGTCATGCTTACGCCTCTCAACGCTTCAACACCATCGGGGTACTCGTAGTAGACGTCTTCAACCCTAATTACGTGCTCCGTCCCCTCGCCTGCCATTACACAACTCCCTCAATTTTTTCAAAGCCT
This sequence comes from Infirmifilum lucidum, assembly GCF_014876775.1. Taxonomy (NCBI): domain Archaea; kingdom Thermoproteati; phylum Thermoproteota; class Thermoprotei; order Thermofilales; family Thermofilaceae; genus Infirmifilum; species Infirmifilum lucidum. The sequence goes on from NZ_CP062310.1 coordinate 801,574, forward strand.
CAATAGCGACATGCTCCGGAGATAGAGTCTTCGTATTCAGGCGCACCCCAAGGTCTTCGAGCCTCTCAATAAACTTTACAATAAATGGCTTCCCCGTTATGTGCCCGTACTTCCTCACCCCCTCTAGGGGTTCTCCATCAAAGACTATCTCCCCATCTGACATGATGACAACCCTGTCCGCGAATGGCATAGCTACTTCGAGCCTGTGTTCAATGACGAGTGCTAAGACACGTTGTTTTAAAGTCGTCCTTCTAACTATGCCTAATACTTTCAATGCCGTCAGCGGGTCAAGGTTGGCTGTGGGCTCGTCCAGGACAAGAATCTCTGGTTCCAAGACCATTACAGAAGCAAGGGCCACTTTTTGTTGTTGCCCTCCGCTCAGCTCGAAAGGGGACTTGTCTCTCAACTCCCATAACCCGTACTCTCTGAGAGCATTCTCTACTCTCTTATGTATCTCTTCTGGAGAATAACCCGCGTTTTCCAGGCCAAACGCTATCTCCCTTTCGACTGACGTGAAAAACAGCTGGTTTTCGGGGTTTTGGAAGACAAAGCCGACATGCCCTGCTAGCACGTGAGTCGGCGTCCTCCTGGGGTCTAGGCCTTTCACGCTAACATGTCCTTTAAGCTCTCCGCCGTAGAAGTTCGGTATCAGTCCATTTATTATTCGAGCGAGAGTACTTTTCCCGCATCCACTGGGGCCTAGCAATAATATGAATTCACCTCTATCTGCTACGAGATTTATGTTCTTTAAGACCCAGTCCTCGCTATCAGGGTACCTATAATAGACGTTTCCCAGTTCTAAGAGCAAAGAGCGACACCCCTAGGCCCTGGCTACTATCTTGATTACCATGCGGTGTGAGAGCCTCTCATCCGCACCCACCCGCTTCCCGCTTCTGGCATCAATCGCCGAGACAAAATTCTCGCCTAGGTCTGTGTGAACAATATAGGCGAGTCCCCTAGCCGTAGTGTCCCCAGGCACGATTAACACGTCTGGCAACACATTGCCTTGATGGTCAGTAAATTTTTTCTCATTTTCAACCGGGAAGACAGCGATCATGCCGAGTACATCGAAGACAGCTGTGTCTATTGCGTTTTGCACGCCTGTGCTACCCCAGCGCTTGAACACTTTCTCTCTAATGTACTCCAGCGCCCTCTCCTGTTCGGGCTTGAGCCCTCCAATGATCTTGAAGTCGCTCTCCCCAGGAATATACTCTATTAGTCCCGCTTTAGCCGCCTTCTTTAGAGCGAGCTCTGCCTCCGCGCTCGTCGGTATCACCTTGTACCTAGACCCTAGCTCTTTAATCATCCTCTTAATATTATCCTCTGCCGGGTCGAGATCAGCCTTGTTTGCGACTATGATAATCGGTTTATACCTTTCCCGAACCGCTGTCACTAATTGTAAGACGTCTTCCTTCGACCAGGAGGTCGCCCTCTTGTTCTGAAGCCCTAACTCGTCAATGACCCTCTGTACAAGTTCAGGCTTTATCCCAAGCCCGCTGAAGCGCGCATATAATTCGTCATACTTTCTCTGCAAGTCAATGAGCTTTGATACCCTCTCCCAGTCTTTATAAACTATCTGGTACATCCACATCGCTATTTCTCTCTCTAGAAAAACAACGTCCTCCATAGGGTCATGACTACCAGGCTTTATGGGACGCCCCTCCTCGTCTGTAGCACCAGCCGCATCGACAACATGTAGGAGAGCCGGTGCCCGCCGTAGATGGTCTAGGAACATGTTGCCAAGTCCCCTGCCTTCCCAAGCCCCGGGGACAAGCCCGGCAACATCTATTAGTTCAATGGGCGCAAACCGCCAGCCATTGATACATATTGAGTTGCGAGGATTATCCTTGACACCAAGCTCCTTGCATACACACTTGAGTCTGACGTATCCCACACCTATGTTGGGATTTATCGTTGTGAAGGGGTAAGGTGCTCTCTTGACGTCGATGAGAGTAGCAGCGGCAAAGAAGGTCGACTTCCCTGTATTGGGCTTCCCGACTACACCAAGCTGGACAGGCACGCGATAAGAACATCTAACGCGGATATTAAGTTTAAAGTTAAACGAGTTAAGCCTCCGCCTCGGGCGCTCATAGCGCCAGCTCTTGTTTTATACTACATGAACCACTTAAAAACAAAGTATCTTATTTTGCCGTCTATCGGATCTCTATAGGCCAGTATAAACTTCTTCTTCACAGAGTGGGAGAGCCTGCCTGCCCGGATGATCTCTAGGGGATCCAGTTTACTGTCATAGTTGAGAACATGTACCAAGAACGGGGCATGGTCAATCCCAGGCCCGAGCTTGTAGACGGCAAAAGTCGAGCCGAACTTCATGCCAGACTTGACTACATAGCCCCGGCCTCTCAGATCCTTGTAGACAGCATATGCGTCGTCAAAATTCTCATAAACCCTTCTGGCAAGCTGTTTAAGAGCGTCTATACTTACTGCTTCACCACTTTCATTTAAAACCTCCAGGCACCCACGCTCTGCCAGGTATACAGCGTCGAACAGTGAGAGCTCGAGTTCCTTCTTTACATCAGGAGTCTTTGGCTTCGGGACAGTAAAAAAACGCCCGAAGAACCCTCCTCTAAAATATAGGGCATTTGCCTTCTCGCGGTCAAAAATAACTACGCGCCCCCCGAGGAGCACGCCCCTAATCTTCTCACACTGCTCCACGCGAATCACCCTGCACAAAGGATTTTTATGAATAAAATTACTTAAAAATAACGTGCCCCGCATCAACACCAAGCTCGTGAGCTGGGAGGAGATAGTTAACTGGACGTACGAGCTCGCTAGAAAAATAGAGGAGAGTGGCTGGAAGCCAGACATAGCTGTCTCGATTGCGCGCGGGGGATACGTCCCAGCACGCCTACTCTGTGACTTCCTGGACATAAACGACTTGGTAAGTGTCCAGGTTCTCCACTGGGGTAGAGCAGCCGAGATAACCTCCGTGGCGCACGTCAAGTACGGATTTCAGGCTGACCTTAGAGGTAAAAGGGTGCTTCTTGTCGACGACATATGCGACACGGGGGATTCAATAGTCGTGGCACGCGAATATATCGAGAGAAACTACTCGCCGGCCGAGATAAGGGTTGCAGTGATGCAGTGGATTAGCAGCGTGGCGAAAATCAGGCCAGACTATTACGTCGACGAAGTTAAAGAATGGGTGTGGTACCAATATCCCTGGACAAGAGCGGAAGACACTACTAATTTCCTTGAGAAAATAATCGGTGAGGGGTTCAAATCTGGAAAGACTGAGTGGACTTACGATGAGCTCATAGGAGCCTTTAAAGAGTGGTATGGTATAGACGTGGGAGATCAGTACTATAGGCTTGCACTAAAGAGAATTGTCAAGAGCGGTAGGATCGCTCTGGAAGGCGACAAGATAAAGGTCGTCTCATGATGGACATCAGGCTGCTCGTAAGTAGGGGCGTTTTCCTCGAGACTGGATCGACAAGAATTGCCCTTGACCCTCTTGTCCTTCCCCGTGCAAAACCACAAGCCACATTTATCTCACATGCCCACCAGGATCATTACTCCACGAAAGTTCTGAGAAAACTTTCGAATATCGTGATGAGCAGAGTTACAAGGAAGATCATAGACCCCAAAAGGAGGCTGAAAAACGTGATCGAAGTAAATCCGGGAGAGACCATCGAGATTGACGGCTTAGTAGTAGAGGCATTTCATTCTGGCCACATCATAGGTAGCTTACAGTTCAGAATCACGCTAAGAGACGCTGCGATCGTGTACACCGGTGACTTTAACCTGGAGAAGAGAGTGGTGCTTCAACCCGCAACCCCATTGCGTGGAGACTTGATCCTAATTGATGGAACATACGGACACCCTGCCTATGTCTTCCCGAAAAGGAGGGAGATATATGAGAGAATAATATCGCGTGTCAAAGAGGTAGCAGGAAGTGGGGAGATTGTGCTTAAGTCACGAAAACTCGGGGTCGCCCAGGAGCTTACTGCATTAATAAGTATGTCGACGAGTCTGCCAGTCATTGTTGAGCCGGAGATTGCTAGGTATAACGAGATATACGAGGAGTATGGGGAGATCCTAGGGAGGTATGCTGTTAGTGAGGAGCCCAGACGTGGTGCGCCACTAATAACTAGGCTGTCGCGGAGGCTCCCTAGAAATATTCCTGCCATACCCGTCACAGGCTGGGCCCTAAAGACCGGCATTCCGCTAAGTAGCCACGCTGACTTCAGCCAACTTGTAGAATACGTGAAGAGGAGCAAGGCGCAGGTTGTTGTTCCAGTGTGCGGTTTCAGAGAAGAGTTCTCGAGATACATACGGGAAAACCTAGGTGTGGACTCGTACTCCGGTAAGGACATTAGCATAAGGTTGTAAATGAGAGAAAAATGTTTAAAGAAGCTCGGGTAATAGATCACACGTGAGCCAGACACCCCCTAGGGTTAAAATCGGCATTATAGGAGGCTCGGGCCTATATTCTCCAGATTTTCTCGAAAAAGTCCAGGAGTATAAGATCTACACGCCTTATGGGGCTCCATCATCAGACATAATGATCGGCGAGATAAAAGGAGTTAAAGTGGCCTTCCTCCCCCGACACGGCAAGAGGCACAGCATACCCCCACATATGATTAATTACCGTGCCAACATCTGGGCTCTGAAAGAGATTGGAGTCGAAAGGCTCATCTCGGTCTCGGCAGTGGGCAGCCTGCGCGAGGACTATAAGCCCGGAGACTTCGTGTGCACAGATCAGTTCATCGACATGACAAAGAGACGCGAATTGACCTTCTACGACGGGCCTGTTGTTGCCCATGTTTCAATGGCTGACCCCTTCTGCCCAGAGTTACGCACACTCTGCATTGCGTCCGCCAAGAGCCTAGGAATAACCGTGCATGAAAAGGGGACTTACATATGTATTGAGGGGCCTCGGTTCAGCACGCGTGCAGAGTCGAGACTCTGGAGAAGCTTCGGGGCGGATATTATAGGGATGACTCTTATCCCAGAAGTTAACTTGGCGCGCGAGGCGCGCATGTGCTTCCTCAATATAGCCATGGTAACCGACTATGACGTGTGGGCTGAGAAGCCTGTTACTGCGCACGAAGTAGCCCGGGTTATGGCCGAGAACACCGAGAAAGTCAGAAGGCTTCTTGTGGAGCTTATTCCGAAGATACCTGAGAAGAGGGGCTGCCAGTGCGCCCGGTATCTGGACGAGGCCCTTCTCTAAAAACACTATCTTATTTATAAGTGACTCGTTTTTCCTCTATGGTGAAAAATGGTTGAGTACAAAATAAAGGATTTGTCGCTGGCAGATAGAGGTAAGCTAGCCATAGAGTGGGCCGAAAGACAGATGCCCGTTCTGAGACTCATTAGGGAAAGCTTGTTGCGCAGGAAGCCTCTTAGCGGTATCAAGATAGCCGCCTGTATGCACGTCACTAAGGAGACGGCTGTCCTCATGCTAGCCTTACGCGATGGAGGGGCGGAGATTGCTCTCTCGGCTTCGAATCCTCTGTCGACGCAGGATCACGTTGCAGCCTACCTCGTAGAAGAGGGTATTCACGTGTATGCTTGGAGGGGTATGACGGAGAGAGAGTATTTTGAGGCCATTGCTTCTGCTGCATCGATAGGCCCCGACATAACTATGGACGATGGGGGCGATTTGACAGTGATGCTCCACAAAGTCGCTCTTGGAGAAAGGTCGGGGCTAGACTATGAGATAGGGTCGAGCATTTTAAGCCCAGAAATGGCTAAGAAGATCCGAGGGGGCACCGAGGAGACGACGACAGGTGTTATAAGACTCAAAGCATTGCAGAGGCAGGGTAAGCTGCTCTACCCGGTGATCGCTGTTAACGATTCTCTTACGAAGTTTATGTTTGACAACAGATTCGGCACAGGCCAGTCGTCGATCGATGGCATCCTCAGAGCCACGAACATCCTATTAGCCGGCAAGAACGTCGTCGTGGCTGGGTACGGGTGGGTTGGCAGGGGTATTGCCTGGAGAGCCAGAGGAATGGGGGCCAGAGTGATTGTCGTGGAGGCAGACCCTATCCGCGCACTAGAGGCATACTACGAGGGCTTTTATGTAACAGATATGAGCTCAGCCGCTGAGCTCGGGGACGTATTCATAACAGCAACTGGGAATACCGACGTTATACGTAATGAGCATTTCCTGCGTATGAAAGACGGTGCCCTGCTCGCTAACGCCGGACACTTTAATGTTGAAATCTCTGTACGTGACCTCGAAAAAATGTCGACGAGTGTAAGGAACATAAACGAGTACGTCAAGGAGTACACTCTTCCAAATGGTAAGAGGCTGTACCTATTAGCCGAGGGCAGGCTCGTAAACCTTGCCGCTGCAGAGGGACATCCTAGCGAGGTTATGGACTTGTCGTTTGGCAACCAGGCGCTAGCCGTGAAACTACTCGTAGAGAGAGGTGCATTGCTGGATAGGAAAGTTTACAGGCTCCCGAAGAGCATCGATAAGAAGATAGCCCTCCTAAAACTAAAATCCCTGGGGGTGAAGATCGAGAAGCTTACGGAGGAACAGAAGAAGTACCTGGAAAGCTGGAGTGCCTAGTCGATGACCTCTCCCACAAGTGCTAGAGGTGTAGCGCCCTTTACTCTCGCTTTCACGATTTTGCCCAGCTCGAGATTGTAGCCCTTAAAGATCACTGGTTTGTACTCTATTGTCCTACCCACAAAATCCATCTTAGGCGAAACAGAGTTTACTAAAACGTCAAAGACCCCTCCGACGTATTTTTTGTTGATCTCGTAGGCCACCCGTAGTGACAGTTCTGAGGCAATTTTACTTCTCTCCTTCTTCACGGGCTCTGGAATACTTTTCATGAGATACCCTTTTGTGAATGGCCTCAGAGTGTATCTAGCTACATGAACTTTGTCGAATTTAACCTCCTCTATTAGCCTTAGCGTGTTCCTGAAAGCTTCCTCGTCCTCGCCCGGAAAACCAACTATTATGTCTGTCGCTATGCTCGAGGAAAACCCAGAAGAGCGTATCTTCTGGATTAATGACTTGTACTCGGCAACTGTGTACTTGCGGTTCATAGCCTTTAATACGCGGTCGTCTCCGGCCTGCACAGGTATGTGGAAGTATTTGTAGACGCGACCATCAGCCATAGTCACTAATAATTTTTCAATCTGAGTAGAGAGTAGCATGGGCTCCATCATGCCTATCCTGAGCCTGTACTCGCCGTCAACTTCTTCAAGTACCATATTTATGAGAGCTGTAAGATTCGTCCCGAGGTCGTAGCCATATGCCGCCAAGTCCTGCCCTACGAGGTACACCTCCTTAGCTCCCCTCCTTACAGCATCTTTCACTGCATTAACTATTACTTCCGGCGGGTAGCTCTTTACCCCTACTCCTCGAGTAACCCACTCAATGCAGAACGAGCACGAGCCCAAGCATCCGGACTGAATCGGTAAAACATAGGTTACACCTCCCCAGTACTCCGGGAGGGTTTTCCTGGCACGAGGGTAACTCCTGAGCATAAACAACTGCTTGTCACTCTGAACGACTTCAACTATTCTTTCAAGAGCATCAGGCTCCACTAGACTTGCTTCTGGCGTAACTTGCAATATGGACTTCGGGCGAACATTTACAAGGCAGCCTGTAACAACTATTCTGAACCCTCTTTTCTTCCTTGATTCCTCTAATTCCCTGAGCCGTCTAAAGATCTTGACTTCCGTGTCTCCTCTGACGGCACATGTATTTACTATTACCGCATCTGCATTCTCTAATGAGTCTACGACCTCGTGACCGGCATGTAAAAGCAGGGTTTTCATCACCTCACTCTCCCCTTTGTTAAGCCAGCACCCATAGGTCTCAATGTATACCCTCACTGTAGGACGCCCCTAGATTATTGCAGAAGGTGTTTTTATCACTTACAGCGAGGCTCCCGAGAAGGTTTAGTCTTGAGCGGGGCCAGAGAGAACCGGGAAAGAGGGTCAGAGGCTAAAAGCATAAATTAGCTCTCTATGTAACAAGAGGGGGCCATATGAAAACTCAGTTTAAAGGATGGGCTACGCTGTTGATCCTCGCCGCCATACTACTACCCTATTATGCATTTTCCCAGCCCTCGACGCCCGCCAAAGCCACGCTGACAGCCAGGCTTGAGTACAGTTATGGCCTAGTCTTTTACAACCTAGAGCTTCCTGAGGCCACCTCGACGCTATCTTTCAATATTTCAGGGTTTAATGATAGGCTTGTCTTAGGCGTTGCCAGAGCCCCGAGACAGCCTACGGTTCTCGGCGTGAGCGATGGGAAAGTTGTGTCGTTTAAGTTCCGAGAACCTGTGCGTCAGGTCAACTTCACCTTCGTCTTCAGAGTAGTAAACGTATCACAGCAAAAAGTTGAGATCATGCTACCTGTTCCGCTAAGCCCTCTCGGTTACATAACCGATGTGAGTGGTTCGGTGACGTTTACAGCGGGTGTTGCTCTGAACTCAACTGTGGGGAAGGTTACAGGCTCCCAGATCAGCTATAACCTTACAGCTACTTCAGGTGTACTAGACGTTGTAAGAGGCTCTTCCCACATATCCCAGATACCCTTAGGCCAGATCGCGAGACTTAACAGGACGATTCTAGTGGAGCCTGGAAAAGTAGTGTTCGAAGATACAGTGGAGGTACGAACACTCTCAAACTATCCAATAGAGACACTTACATTGAACCTTCCGAGAGGCTACGTGTTCGACGGGGCGATGGGCGTGCTAGGACCCTACCCTAGGAATTACTGGAGAGTGTACAATGCCTCTAACTCCACGCTCGTAACGCTTAACCTTATGTCATCTCCGCAACTCGCAGGACAGCGAACTGTGCTAACCCTTAGGTTTCACACGGCTCTGTCTTCGAGTATTAATGCGTTCCTCGGGTGGGGGGCTACGATTGAGGAGTATAGCATTAGGGTGTGTATTCGGGGGACTTTAAGCCTGCCTCAGCAATACGTAACTGGAGAGGTAGTGGAGGACACCATGCGGTGTTACATCCTTAAGCCTATGGGGCCTCTGTTCCTATCAGACATTTACCCGAATGTCCCAGTAACCTCGGTGGCTTTCCAGCCACAGACAAACACCACAGCCTTAGCCGGGATAATAGTACTCCTGGCCGTGGTCGCGAGCGGGGTCTATGCTCTAGTTAAAGTGCGGCAGAAACCTATAGAGAAGGTTAGAGATAAGGTGCTCGAGAGAGTTGTACTTTCTACTGAAACCCGCGAGAAGTTGGAGAAGAATCTCGTGCGCCGGGAAGAGTTACTACTATCACTGCTCGGGCAACTCCGAGGACTAAGGGAGAGGAGAGCTGGGACGGCAAGGATAATGTCTCTTATTCGTGAATACGAGAAGAAAGACGCAACTATAGAAACGGAGATAGCGAAGCTCCTGGGCCAGCTCGGAGACAAGGGACGGAGCATGGCATCAGAGCTTGCATCCATTAGCTCCAGTCTACGTGAGAAATTGAGAGAGCTCGAAAGGACAGAGAGGGACTATAGGGTTGGCCGACTCGAAAAGAAAGAGTATCAAGAAAGAATTGAAAAAATCGAGAGCGAGCTCAGAAAGCTCTCGCAAATGTTTAGAGAAATCTACGAAAAGTATTTGTAACCTCTAGGACTCCAGGAAGTCCTCTATTCTGGGAAGTCTCTTTGACAACCCTTTCCGCTCCCTTATAGCTAGAGCTATTTCCTCTAGTTGGGATGCGGGTACTGGAGCCCAGCGATAGAACTCGTAAGCGAAGAAAGCTCTGCCTTGTGTGGCTTCGCGGAGCTCGTCTGCTATGTTGAAGCTCTCAGCTACGGGTAATTCAGCAAGTACGCGCATTATCAGCCCTCTCTCCTCCATGCTCAGAATTTTACCCCTGTGTCTGTTTAGAACTGTTAGGACTCCGCTAACATGAGTTGTTGGAACTTTAACGTCCACCTTCAATATGGGCTCTAGGAGCGTTGGTTTGGCCGAGAGCAGCGTAGCCATAATGCTATTCTTAGTTGCAGGCATTATCTGTGCCGGGCCTCTGTGGGCAGGATCCTCGTGGAGGATGGCATCTACTAGTACGACCTTCACGCCTCTCACGGGTTCCTGTGCTAGAGGGCCTGCCTCCATAGTCCATCTAAAGCCCTGAATTATGGTATCTTTGACCTCCCTCAGATACTGTACACCGCTAGTCTTGTTAACTATAATGTTAAAGTTCTCATCTATATCCCAGATATTCCTTGCCTCGTCCGTGTCCCACCCCGCGTATTCCCTCAGGGTGGAAGCTCTCTCGCGCCAATCCTGGTCGGCGTAAACCTTGCCTTCCTGGAGAAGCTTTATAGTCTCTTCGTTGAGGGGCTCAGCGTAGAAGTAAAGCTTGTTATGCTTGTTAGGCGACTTGCCTTCAAATACCTGACCTCTTTCCCGTATCGTCTCCCTATAACGCACTATTGGAGACGATGTTACGATCTCCAGGCCTGTTCTCTGCTTAAGTTCCCACAGAGTAATCTCGAGGTGTAGTGTTCCGACACCGCTCAGAAGGTACTCGCCCGTCTCCTGATTTATGTAGACCTTAAGGGTTGGGTCTTCAATTGCTAACTTCCTTAGAGCGTCGACAAGTTTTGGCAGGTCGCTGCTCTTCTTGGGTTCGAGAGCTATTGTGACAACAGGTTCGGCAACATAGGTGAGGTGCTCAAATGGAACTATTACATCTTTATATTTCGCGTCAACAACGGTCTCACCGGCTCTAGCTTTTTCTAGTCCGAGCATAGCAACAATGTTTCCAGCAGATATCTGCTCAGTTTTTTCACGATACGGTCCCATGTACAGACCTACCTGTAGAACCCTGGCACCATCTTTGGCATTCACGAGGTATACTTCTTGCCCTTCAGTTACAGTACCGCTGAAAACCCTGCCCGTTGCAACGTGTCCTGCGTGGGGGTCGATTGTTATCTTGCTTACAGCCACAACCGTCGGCCCGTCAGGATTGCACTCCAGCATGGCCTTGCCTATCTCACTGTTTAAGTCTCCACGCCATAGCTTAGGCACTCTGTAGCGCTGAGCCTCTCTGGGGTTTGGTACATGCTCTACTACCATATCTAGCAGAGCCACGTAGAGGGGGAACTCCTGGGCAAGTTGTTCTTTGTTGTCATGTATGTAAGCATCAATTATGTAGTCGAACTTTACTCCCTTCTCCATAGCGAGAGGCACTGTGAGTCCCCACTTATGTAGCGCGCTACCGAATGCGACCTGTCCTTTAGCGAAATCCACTTTCCACTTGTCTCTAAACTCCTTGTCGGCGTAAAGCTCGATTAAACCATTGAATTCCTTCACTATCTCGACAAAGCGCTGCTGGATTTCCCTCGGCTCTAACCTAAGCTCCTTTATGAGCCTGTCCACCTTATTAATGTAGAGTAGTGGCCTCACGTATTCCTGTAGAGCCTGCCTTACGACGGTCTCAGTTTGAGTCATTATGCCCTCTACAGCGTCAACAACGACGATGCCTCCGTCCATCATCCTCAGACTCCTGGTGACGTGGCCCGTAAAGTCCACGTGTCCCGGGGTGTCTACCAGGTTGATGACATAGGGCTTGCCCTGCCACTCGTGATAGAGCGAGACGTTAGCTGCTTTCACAGTCATCTGCCTAAGTTGCTCGATCTCAACATAGTCTAGGGCTAGTGCCTGTCCTGCGACCTTAGGGCTTAGAATCCCTGCTCCCATCAGTAGTGAATCTGAGGTTGTTGTCTTCCCGTGGTCAACGTGTGCCAGTGTACCGATATTTCTAACTTGCTCAACATTTCTCATTATTTTGACTATATCTGAGACCTGTTTGTAGCGAACCATCTCTCACACCTATTCTTTTGCATTAGCAACAGCAATAGCGTTTATAAGAGTTTCTTGTAGAGGTGCCGACCAGAGAGCGTGTACTCAAAAGTATTGAGCCTTTCCCTCGTTGAGTTTACCGTTGTAGGATTGTAGGACGGCACAAGAAAAAGATACAGAGTGGTTCCAGTAGCAGTGTAATTTTGTCTAGTAGAAAGTCCCAGCGATCGGGGAGAAGGTAGGGCTAGGTTCTGAACTTAAACCCTGGATCTCTAGAGGCCGGGTCAGATGCCTATATGCTCTCATGCTCTGGACGTATAAACTGGGTTCCAGTACTCTTGGTAATTCCTCCCGGATTTTCTGGAGGTGCCTACTGCGGTATCCGCATTTGGAGCACTTAAACCCCTTGTTCCTTCCCGCAGATTCCATCCGGGCCCCGCATACTGGACAGGGAGGGTTAAGGATATTTACAGCAGTCTTAAGCGAGAGCACGCGCAAGAATTCTGCATTTAGTGTTAACCCCTTCCTCGGCACAACTCCACCTCCAATTTCTACCTCGTCCCCCATTCTTAGGAGCCTCGCCGCTCTGTTCAGCCTACCCGTCTCCTTGTAGAACATGGAGTTAATACAGCCACTGCCGTCGCACACTCTGACCTTTACATGTCCCCCCTCTACTGCCACTGGTTCATCCCAAACGACTCCACTTACAACGACCGAGTCATAGGGCCTTATATCGGCTATCTGCTTCCTACGCCTTAGGTGTGCGTTTGTGGCCTGGTTACTCTTGTAGAGGATGAACCCCTCCGCGCCTATTTCTTTGGCATGGGGACTCAGGTACTTGTCTAGTACTTCGATTAACGCGTATACACTGACCGACCTTAACCCAAGTAGAACAGGGTCAGGACCGCGGGGAACAGCCAGAAGCCGTTCTTCAGAGTAGTCATACGTTGCGAAAATAATCGGCCTATACCTCCTGTCTATGTCTAGAATAACATCCTCGCTAAAGCTGGTTTTGTGGCCTCGGAGTGTAGGACTTCTGTATACAAGGAGTTCATACGTATAGTCCTCAAGAGGGTATGCGCCTATCGCGGCTAGAGCCCCTATAACTCCTCTCTTTTCCTTCCTCCCACCCGTTACTATAGTCTCGGCACTACCCTCCTTAACTATTTCTTCGACATAACCCCGAGGAACTATACTAGTCAAAGCAGTATTGTACAGCTCCCGCAGGACGCTGTTCACCCTTCCCTTCGCGATTGCAAAACCCGGCGAAGTCTTGCCATGTTGCTCTGAATGCTCCATCACGAGATTCTCTACGAGCTCAATGACTTCCGGTACTTCATCTTCACTGACATCCACGTGGATAGAAACCGCGGCGTTCCCTCTGGTCTTAAATGGAATATTCGGATTTAATCTCACCAGATACGGAAGGTCTAATAGTCGGGCACCCCTCTTATGCAGTTCGAGTGTTAGCAGGTAACCTAAGTACGATGTACAGTAGCCATCCGGAGAATCTACATCATCTACTCCAACGTGGAGCTCCATGTACTATTCCTTCAAATGTTCGACGGCATAGAGGTATATACCATCGAGAATACCTGGACCCGTACCTTCACGCCCGTGAGGGCTAGGCCTCCTGTCCCCAGTAAGACGCGTTGCGTGGTAAATGTTAGCAGCGGTCTGGGCAACAGCTTCTTTGTCTACGCCTTCAACCACTACGTCGTCCTTCTCAACTCTTACTTTGACGCCCGGCAGGATCTCTGCATATCTCTTGCCCCTCTCCCCCAAGAAGTTCTCAATGATAACTTTATCCTTATCAACCTTAAGAGTCATCGGAAAGTGAGCGTAAACAATCTTCATCTTATACCTAAATCCCTTCGTCACGCCAGTAATCATGTTATTAATATGAGACGCTATGGTTTTCACCAGCGAGTACTCCCGCTTGTTCGCCAAGTACGTTTCCACTTTGACAGAATTGTCCTCGATGGACAACTCTATTCTCTTTGCATAGCTGAAGTCTCGCTCAACCCTGCCCAACGGCCCTTCAACGCTAACTTTCTTTCTATCGATGCTTACCTTAACGCCATCGGGAATCTTAACTCTCTCTTCAACGTGAAACACCTTAACCATAGTAGCCCAGCCCTCCCCTCCAAGAATAAACTAAACTATAAATTTTGTCTTATGTAATCCTCTACTCATCCCTTGACTCTCCACCAGTCTCCTCCTAGCTATAGCAATATTCCCAGAAGGATGACGCTCGAGTGCGGGGGCCGGGATTCGAACCCGGGCAGGCCGACGCCAGCGGAGCCTGAGTCCGCCCCCTTTGACCTAGCTCGGGCACCCCCGCTCTTCTAAAGAAATGAACTGGGTAGAAAAATATTTTTCTCAGCCCCTGTAAGCAATAACTGAGACCTCCAATAGTACTCCCCTAGGAAGGTCAGCTGCCTGTATAGTGACGCGCGCTGGAGGATCTTTGGTAAAATACTGAGAGTAAACCTCGTTAAATTCGCTGAATAACTTTAGGTCTCTGAGGAAGACTGAGACATAGACTACATTCTCCATAGCAAGCCCTGAAGCCTCGAGGATCGCCTTTATGTTCTCAAGTACCTGCTTTGTCTGCTCCTTTATCCCGCCCTCAACGACTTCGCCTGTTTGAGGGTTCAGCGGTATCTGGCCAGAGACGAAAACAAAGCCACCAGCTTCTACAGCTTGGCTGTAGGGGCCTATTGGCTTAGGAGCCCTGGGCGTGAATATTACTTTCCTGGACATTCACGTCACCTCTTCGAAATTTAACCCGAGGTCTTTTAACTTTATTAAAAGGAGGTTTACAGATTCGCGGGAGGGAACCTCTAGGCCCAGGGTTACCTGAGCCATACCTGGCGCAACGAGCGGGTTGACACGCTCATGGTCAATGGATATGATATTTAAACCGAGTTCTGCAATTACATCAACAACCCTCTTCAGCTGTCCTGGCCTGTCTGGTAGCAAGCCCTTAATCTTGACCTGCCTACCTTCAATAAATAACACCTGGTTTATTATCCTGGAGAGCATTGACGGGTCAACGTTCCCGCCTGAAACTACGGCGGCAACGCGCTTACCCTTCGCCTCTACTGCGCCAGAGAGCAGGGCAGCGACGGATAGAGCCCCAGCCGGCTCTGCGACGGTCTTCGCTCTCTCCAACAGGATAAACACTGCCCTGGCGATGTCTTTGTCATCGACTAAAACCATGTCGTCCACAGTCTCCTCCATAATCTTGAGTGTGGTTTCCCCGGGTCTCTTTACGATGACTCCGTCGGCTATACTCCACACGCTGGGCGTTTCTACGACTCTCCCCTGTTTATAGGAGAAAAACATTGCCGGTGCCCCTGAAGGCTGTACGCCAATAACCTTAATCCTCTCGTTGAGTTTTTTTAGCGCCACAGCTATACCCGATATAAGCCCTCCTCCACCAACTGGAACTATGACGATGTCTAGGTTCGGAGCATCTTCAAAGATCTCGACGCCTATCGTCCCCTGTCCGGCTATAATGTCTATGTCGTCGAAGGGGTGTATGAATGGCACTTTTTTAGACTCTGCGAATTCCATGGCCTTCATGTAGGCGTCATCGTAGGTATCTCCGTGAAGGATGACTTGTGCGCCATAGCTACGCGTGGCGTTAACCTTATAGAAGGGTGTGTGGCGGGGCATGAATATTGTTGCCTCAACGCTGAGGAGCAATGCGGAGTACGCGACGCCTTGAGCGTGGTTTCCGGAGCTAGCAGCTACTACGTGTGAGACATTCTCGAGTTTCTTCAGCTTGCTTATCTTGTAATATGCCCCCCTAACCTTGAAGGCTCCGGTCTTCTGTAAGTTTTCGAGCTTGAGGTAGACTTCTGCCTTTGTAAGGTCGCTCAGTGTTCTGCTATGAAGGAGGGGCGTCCGGTGAATTACTGTACTGAGCATTTCGCGCGCCTCTTTTATCCTCAGACTAATTTCGTCTACTAGCGACTTCATCAGGTATTCTCTTGCTACATTAGATTTAAAAACTTTGCAAAAATATCAAATTTCTCTTATATTTTCTAAGACCTTTTCTGCCCTCTGGGCGAGCTCCCACCTATTCCTGAGGCCATCGATACCAGGCTTTTCAATCAAGTACGACACTGCTGCGGTTGCATAACTTGCCGCCTCCTTTATGTCTCCCGAGCGCTGGTACTCGATGGCGAAGACAGTAGTAAACACGTCTCCAGCGCCAGTCCTGTCTACGACCCGGTCAGCCTCGGCAGGAGGCACGAAGTAAAGCTTCTCGCTCGTAGCTACGTAGCCACCCTCAGCACCCAGTGTAACCAGTGCAATAGCAGCACCAGTTTCAACGATCTTCTTCGCGAGCCTCTCCGGAGGGGCTTCTCCGAAGAGTGCCTTAGCTTCGCTGATCTCCGCATGGACAATGTTTGAGAGGGATATTATTAAGGGAGCTTCCCTAGAGGGGGTAAGGTATACCTTCCTATCTGGGCCAGCACGCCTAACATACCCCTGGAGGTCACTTACGACAAGCGCAGCACGGTCGGATATCTCCTGAACCACGCTTGGGGCTACTTCCCCGATAAGCGCACCAATTATCGCTACAGACCCCCTTATTTTCTCGAGGGGGACATCACTGGTAAGAATGTCTTCGCACCTCGACAGTAAGTACAGCGCTCTCTCCGAGTCCTCGTAGACGAGTTTGAACTTCGTCGTGGGGAGATCCTTAGACACCGAGACATAAGTCGTATCGACGCCGCTCCTCGAGAGAAAGAGCAGGTACTCATCCGGGAAATCCATCCCTATCTTCGACACAATGTGGGGTCTGGCTCTATGCCTGAGCGCTGCCATAGCACCGTAGGTTACTGTGCCGCCAAGATTTCTCCTGATGCCCCCACGCACCACCAGTATGTCTACAACTAAGTGCCCGATCAAGAATACCTCCATAGATGGCTCGTTGAAATACAACAGCGCCTATTACTAATCATTTTCGCCAATCTAAAAGAATAAATTATAATTGGTTACTCTCGTTCTGAAAAAGAGATGAGCAACCCCGTAGACCTACTTGTTGAGTATGGTAAGAGAGTTGACCCAGTAATGGAGAAGTATCTCTTGAGAAACACTCATCCCGACTTTGCAGATGCTGTACTATATCCTATTAGAATGGGCGGTAAGAGGGTTAGACCCGCTCTCACGATACTGTCAGCCCTCGCAGTTGGGGGTAAGGCCGAGGACGCCTACCCTGCAGCCGCGGCCGTCGAGCTAGCGCACAACTACTCATTGATTTTGGACGACATAATTGACCACAGCGAGTTACGCAGGGGCCTTCCCACTGTGTGGAAGAAGTACGGCCTCAGCACAGCCATCCTGGTTGCTGTTCACTACAGAGAGAGCATTTCTGAGGCCCTCAACGATACTAGGAACCCAAGAGTGTTCCACGAAGAAATGGCGCGTACTATTAAGTTGCTTACGGATGGGGAGCGATTAGACATATTATTTGAGCAGTCTGGGAGAGAAGACGAGCCCTATGTAGTGGATAGACGTTACAGAAGAGTCACCCTCAGCGAGTACCTTGAAATGGTAGAGAAGAAGACTGGAGTTCTCATCGAGACAGCTTGCGTGTTTGGAGGCCTATCCGTAGAGGGGGTTGAGGTCAAAACCCTGGACGCGCTGAGAGAGTATGGGAGGAACGTCGGTGTAGCCTTCCAGGTGAGCGACGACATAATAGATATCTTTGGGAGAGAGGAGAAGACGGGTAAGAAAGTTGGCGGCGATATAAAAGAGCACAAGCTGGGCAATATTGTTATTCTGTTGGCTCTTGAGGAACTTGGAGATGAGAGCATATTAAGGAGAATACTCACAAAGAGCGACGTATTATGGGAGGAAGTATCCCTAGCCATAAACGAAATCAAGAAGACAGGTGCGTACAACAAAGCTGAAGAAGTAAGGAGAAAGTATACCAGGAACGCCTTGGCTGCTCTTGAAAGGCTTCCAGACACCCCGTATAGGCGTATGCTCGAGGACTTAGCCATCTTCATTGAAAAACGTGAATTCTAGCAAGGTGGAGTTTTGTTGCTGGCAGTAATAAAGCTTGGAGGTTCCGTCGTGACTGAGAAGACAAGACCGTACACTCTCCGCGAGGACAACATCAACTTGTTCGCCGACAAGACTCGACAGCTCTACAATGAGAATATTGAGGTGGTAATCGTCCACGGAGGCGGATCCTTTGGGCACCCCACAGCGGCGAAATACTCCCTGGGTAGTAGCGAGTTCTCGAGGATAAAAGCCTACGGCTTTGCAGAGACGAGGTACTGGATGAGCTACCTTAACTTGAAGATCATAGAGGAACTATTGAGCAGGGGTGTCCCAGCAATCTCTGTTCAAACATCAGCTATAGCACAGACAAGGAACCGTCAGCTCCACAGGTTTAACACTGAAGTAGTAAACGCGTTTCTTGAGAGAATGCTTGTGCCTGTACTCTACGGCGACGCAGTAATAGACGTTACTTATGGCGTGGCAATTCTCTCAGGAGACGACATAGCGGCGTATCTGGCTCAAGAGCTGAGGGCCGACGTCTTAGTCTACCTGATAGGATCCGGAGGAGTTTATGACCGCCCGCCTGGTAGACCTGATGCGAGACTCCTACGAGAGATACGTCCTAGCGGAGCCTTGCCTCAAACAAGCGAAAGCGCACTAGATGTAACGGGAGGGCTTCGACACAAGCTCAGTTGCGCATTTTCAGCCGCTAGAAGTGGCGTGAGGGTTGCTATAGGTGGCTTAACGTACCTAAGAGAAATGGTGCTAGGCCAAGACGCCCCGTATACCCGTGTATTACCTGAGTAACGAGAAAAATTAATACTGGAAAAGCTTCCTGTCAAATGTGAGAGTCGTAACGAAAATCCTCACATTCTCCACAAGGGAGAAGTTCGAGCTCATAAACATAACAGCCGACGTAGAAAGAACAGTCTCTGAAAGCGGTATATCTAACGGCATATGCCTGGTTTTCGCCCCTCATGCTACAGGAGCTATAATAGCGAACGAAAATGAAAGGGGATTAATTAAGGACATTCTCAACCACATATCCAGCCTGTTCCCGCCAGGGAGAGAGTGGCTACACAACAGAATTGACGATAACGCGCACGCTCACGTGGCATCCTCACTGATAGGTACTAGCCTCACCCTACCGGTCATAAACGGCAAGCTCGTGAGGGGGACGTGGCAAGATGTATTCTTCGTGGAGATGGACGGGCCGAGGACAAACCGCCGAGTGATAGTCGAGGTACTGGGAGAGTAGGCTCATGCCTCTAATCTCCTGAGAGTTACTTTAACGTCGACCGCGAGTGCGCCGCGGCCTTTCTCATAGACAAAGAATGGATTGATGTCTATGTCTTCTATCTCAGGGATGTCCAGTGCCAGCTGCGATATTCTGATTAGAGCATCTACGACGCTGTCCACGTCGGAAGGGGGCTCTCCTCTGTAGCCCTTGAGAACCTGGTATATTTTCGTTTCCTCTAACATCTCGGCTGCGTCCTCTAAAGCAATGGGTGCTACTCTAAAGCTGACGTCTCTCAGCAGCTCAACGAGAACACCGCCGCTACCCACCATGATTAGCGGGCCGAACACTGGGTCTCGGTGCATACCTATCGCAACTTCTTTGCCTTTTTCAGCCATTTTCCTAACGATTATGCCCAGTATTCTTGCATTTGGAACCTTCCTGGAAACATTGTCCATTATTCTGCTATAAGCCTCGATTACTGCCTCGTCTGAGTCTATGCCAACTACTATACCTCCCACGTCGCTCTTGTGAAGCACGTCGGGTGACTCGACCTCTAATACTACAGGATAGCCTATTTCTCTGGCTGTTTTCAGGGCCTCCTCTGGTGATTTCACGAGGATTTTCTGGAGAACAGGTATCTTGTAGAAGGAGACTAGCTTTGCGGCCTCGGCAGGGGTTAGGACTTGCCTTCCCTCCTTTAATACGCTTAGGACAAGTTCACGTGCCTGTTCCCGGTCTCGCTCGACGGCAACGAAGGTTCTCCTCTCTAAGCGCTCTCGCGTGCGCGCGTACTTGTAGAGAACCCCGAGTGCTGCGACAGCCTTTTCGGGTGACTCGTAGCAGGGTATGCCGTTCTCGGTTAGCAAGCTACACGCATTGGCAACCTCCTCTCCTCCTATAAATGAAGCTATAACGGTCTTGCTGGATCCTGTCTCCCTCATTGCTCTCAGTATAGCCTGTGCTATGTCAAGGGGGTTTGTGATCGCTGTGTGACAGTACAGGACTATAATGGCGTCCACGCGCGGGTCTAGCAAAAGGTCTTTCATCGCGCCCATGTACTGTTCGGCGTCGGCCATACCCGTCAAGTCGATAGGGTTGAATACACTACCGAAGGGGGGCATGTGCCTCCTGAGCTTATCTGCAAGGTCGCCCGGGACATCCATGAGCCTGATGCCCCACTTCTCGGCAGCGTCTGTAGCCATAATCCCTGCGCCTCCACCATTAGTCAGTATAACCACATTTCCTCCCTGAGGCAACTGGCTCTTCGAAAGTGCTATAGCCCAGTCAAAGAGGTCTATGAAGCTATCAGCCAGTATGACCCCACACTGCTTGAAGGCAGCCTCATAGGCGGCAAAACTTCCAGCGAGAGACCCCGTGTGGGACTTTATAGCACCTATCGTCCTCGCCCCTCTCCCTGCCTTGAGAATAATTACCGGCTTCTTCCTCGCAACGCGCCTTGCGACCTCCATGAAGCGTGGCCCATTGCTTATACCCTCTAGGTACGCTGTTATGACGCGCGTGTGGGGATCCTTTTCAAAGAACTCTAGCATGTCGACTTCGTCTACATCTGCCTTGTTACCGAGACTCACAAGGTCAGAAAGCCCGATACCCTTTAGTTTAGTCCATCCAACCAGTGCTATCCCGAGGGCACCGCTCTGGGTCACGAAAGCCACTTCCCCGGGGTTAGGTAGTCCCTGACAGAAACTAGCGTTCAGCTTCTGGACAGTGTCGCAGACCCCGACAATGTTTGGGCCTAAGAGCCTCATCCCGTATTTCCTCGCTATTTCTACAAGCTTGTTCTCCAGCTCGTAGTTACCTATCTCCTTAAAGCCGCTCGTTATAACCGCTACTGCTTTTACTCCCTTCTTACCCGCTTCCTCGAGCACTGATGGGACTGCAGGAGCAGGGACAACTATAACAGCCAGATCTACCTCGTACGGAACGTCAAGTATACTTGGGTAGCACTTGAGACCTAAGATCTCGTCTGCATGGGGGTTGACCGGGTAGATCTTTTCTCTCGGGAAACCAGCTTCTATTAAATTCCGGACAACTTGGTAACCTATCTTCTCGGGACTTCGTGACGCCCCAATAACAGCCACTGACGTGGGACGTAACAGAAATTCTACCCTACTCGACAAGACACAACCACCGATTAAGCAAGGTCAGTACGCTTAAAGGTTTTTAGAATAAGGTTGAATAATTACTTCAACGATCCGATAAAGATACATCAACATTTAACGAAAACTATCTCTCCCTTACTGTAACCGGCGGCCTCTCCGGGACTAGTCCACCAGGACGCACCATTACGACAAGTATTAACAGGAGCCCGAAGATGATGTAGGAGAAGTAGTTGATGTCGAATGGGAGTGAAATCAGCTGTTTCGCGAATGTTATCGTGCGGTCAAGGGCTATATATATTCCGGCGCCGACAAGCGGCCCAAGAGGATTTCCTTTACCCCCGATTACGACCATAAGTATGACAATGAACGTCTTCATGACTGTGAAGTCGTCTGGGTTGACGGAGCCTACGTAGAAGGCGTAGAGTACCCCTGCTATTGCGGCGAGCACGGAGCCCAGCGTCAGCACCTTTGCCCGTATCTTCACGATGTCCCTGCCCAGACTCTGAGCGGCAACTTCGTTGTCTCTGATAGCACGTAAAACCCTCCCGAAAGGCGAAGTTGTTAGCCTGTAGTATGCTACCCATATGCCGGCGAGAAAAGCCACGGAGAGCAAGAATAAGGCGATGCTCCTAAGCTGTACTGGTAAAAACGCCAAAAAGTTTGGGACACCAGCACCGAAAGTACCGCCCAGCAGTGGTTCGTAGTTTCTGACAAATACTCTTACAAGCTCGCTGAATGCTATTAGAGTTATCCCGAGGTAGTCTTCTCGAAGCCGTAAAGCGGGATAAGATGCCAGTAGGCCCAGGAGAGCTGCTAAAGGCATTGCGACAATCAGGGGGACTACAAATACTACCACGCCTAGCATAGGACTTGAAGCTATCCTCTCTGAGACCATCGTTGCATATATCCAGCTAGTACTCTTGAACTCTCCCTCCCACGCGACTCCAGTAAGCCAGACGCCGAGCCGCGTGGCCAGAGCACCTACGGAAAAGGCCCCAATTGCATACATTGCAGATTTCGCGAAATTGGGTATGCCTAGCTCTCCATATTCGATTTCAACAGAGATCGCAAGTATAGCGTAGATAGAGTAAAGGACACCGAGATCTAAGATAAACATAAGCGGATCCATCCTCTCACCCTCTTCTGCTCCAAAGAGAGGAGACACCCCCCGGAGCAAGCAACAGGGTTAGAATTATGGCAGTGAAGGAGACTGCCGGGCGGTAGGCGGTGCTTAGCCCAAGACTTGACAGAGCAAAGGTGAACAGGGTCTCTGAGAAACCGATGAGGTATGCCCCTACAATGCTACCGAGTAGACTCGTTAACCCTCCAAGAGTAGCGGAGGCAAAGATCGAGAGCAAAAGCGCGAAACCAGTATCGGGGTTGACAGGTATCCTGAAGGGCAGGAATACTCCTGCGACTGCCGCCAGGCCTGCTGATAAGGCCCAGCTTATCGCGAACACTCTCCTAACGTTTATCCCTAGAGTCTCTGCGAGAGAGGGGTTTTCTATCGCTGCTCTCATCGCAATGCCTATCTTCGTCCTGAAGAGAAGTAAGTATAGGGCTAGGAGCAGGAGCACTGTTGTAGCTGTTGAGAAAACAAGTACGCCGGCTACTGGTACACCAAACACGCTGAGTATCACGTCGCTGAATATAAAACCTCTGGAATAGACTCCCAACGTGAGCTGAAGGAAGTCTGCGTAGAGTTGCATAGATGCTCTCAGGATAATGTCGATAGCCATAGAGACTATCATCAGCGTGACAAGGCTAGCTCTACTCCTCAGTTGGTCAAATACAAGAAGGTATATTAGGGAGCCTACCAGCGCTCCTGTCGCGAATGCAACGGGTATCTGCAAGTATGGTGAAAGCCGTGTAATTACGCTGGCAGTGTAGGCGGCGTAGACCCCGATTACGGCAAAATCGCCTTGAGCGAAATTTGAGACTTTCGAAGTGAGAATCGTTAGCGTAAGCCCGATGGACAGTAGGGCTAGAAGGTTGCTGTATAGCAGGCCATTAACAATTATTTCTGGGAGCATAAGATTACACCGCAGAAGCAACCTCACTTAAATGCCTAGATATAGTTTTGCCAGCTCTCTGTTCTCAAGCAATTCCTTTGAAGCCCCATAGAACTTGGGTTGCCCAGAGACTAGTAGGAGCGCTCTATCCCCTATCTCGAGGGCCTTGAGAGCGTTCTGTTCTACGAGTATTATTGTGAGGCCATGTTCGTTCCTGAGTGCCTGTATTTGGTTAAAGACCTGCGCTGCAAGTTTTGGCGAAAGCGCCGCTGTCGGCTCGTCCATCATGAGTACGAGCGGGTTTCTCAGGAGGTTCATTGCAAGCGCCAACATTTGTCTCTCGCCTCCGCTTAACGTCTTGACTTTCCTTCTCAAGAGGTTTCTCAGTGCAGGGAATATCCCCAGGATGTCCGAAAGACGTTCCTCAAATTTGTCGCGTGGCAGGTCGTGAGCTGCCAGAACTAAGTTTTCGTAAACGGATAGGTTCTCAAAAGTGTTCCCGAGCTGGGGGAGGTACGCGAGGCCTAGGAGAGACTTCTTGTGAGGCGGGAGGCTGGTGACCTCGTTACCGTTGAACAACACGCGCCCTCTAAATACTTTTGCCAAACCGAAAAGTCCTTTGAGCAGGGTACTTTTACCGCTACCGTTAGGCCCGACGATAACGAAGATTTCGTTTTTATATGCACTGAAGGAAACTCCATTTACAATTTCCATTTTTCCATAGCCAACCGATAGGTCTTCAACATCCAGTAGTCCCATCTCAGCCACCAAGATAAGCCTCGATTACTGCCGGGTGCTTCACGACGGCGTCGGGCGGGCCTTCAGCTACTACTCGCCCCTGGTGCATTGCGAAAACGTAATCGACGAACTTCAGAGCTATATCTAGTCTGTGCTCCACAATTAGAAAGCTCACCCCGAGCTCGCTGCGCAAGCTTGTAAGATAGCCCATTATCTCGTTTGCCAGAGAAGGATTGACGCCGGCCAGCGGCTCGTCGAGAACTATAACCCGAGGGTCGCTCATGAGTATCCGGGCAAGCTCTAAGAGCTTCATTTGCCCGCCGCTGAGGTCAGAGGCTGGAGCGTCCCATAAGTGGTCTAGGTTAAGTAGCCTTAAGATTTGGAAAGCTCTGTCTATGTACTCCCTCTCTCGCAGTCTCCACGCATTACGCAATAAAATCTCTAAAACACGTTCCTCATAGTATTCGTGCATCGGTACTAAGACATTTTCCAGAACGCTAAGACTCGTGAAAAGTTGTGGTGTCTGGAAAGTTCTAGCAAGGCCAAGCCGGAATCTTGCATGAGGAGGGAGCTTCGTAATGTCCCTTCCGTTTAGAACCACCCGGCCACCATCTGGCCGGAGAATCCCACCTATGACGTTTATTAAAGTCGACTTGCCGCTACCGTTTGGGCCTATTACTAGAGTAAGCATCTTAGGGCTGACGTGAACATTCACGCCATCAAGAGCTACTACGCCGCCAAACCTCTTGGAGACATTTTCTGTATAGAGAATTGGAGAAAGAGACATTTTTTAGATCACCCGCCGCTCCCGGCAGGCGTCCAGCTATCTGTAGCAAGACTATAGATTGCCACTAGCACCCATTCGTAACCTTTGTCTGTCTTCACGACTTTCCACGCTGCGTAGTCTCCTGCTGCTCTGTCTCCTGTTTGGTCTAGTGCTGTGTTCCCTGTTACTCCGTAGTAGTGCTGGGCGATTGTCGGGAGTGCCCTGGCTATCGCCTCGCCGCTGTACTGGCCTGTAGCCATCACAGACAAGGCTATAAGCCAGGCAGCGTCGTAGGCGTTCATCGAGTAGGCATCAGGGTCTTCTCCGAACCTGGACTTAAACTTCGCTTTAAAGTTCTCCTGGAGTGAATTTTTACCGGGCTGGAACACCGTACTTACAAGGCCGCCAAGAGTAACAAGTTGCTCCCCGATTTGCTGGGCCATTTTTGAAGATCCCGATGTACCGTCTGTCCCGAACCACTTGAGCTTTGACAGTGTTGGGTTTTGTGCTGCGGCCTGTACTACTCTTATGCCGTCGTCCTCGAAGCTTATGAGTACTACTGCTGTCGCCGGGCCTAGCTTCGAGGCTATGTCCGCGAGCCTGGCTACTTCGCCTGAGACGTCCTGGGCGTTGGGGTCGTAGGCTACGCCCTCCACTCTGCCCCCGAGCTCCCTGAACCTGGCGGAGAACGCGTCGAACAGCCCCTTGCCCCAGGCGTCGTTCCTGTATATCACGGCCGCGCCCCTAAAGCCGCTGTCGAAGACGAGCCTAGCAAGAGCACGCCCCTGGTAAGCGTCGTTAGGCACAACACGGAAAATATAGTCGCCGGCAATGGAGAGCGATGGGGCTGTCGATGACTGACTTATCACGACTATCTTGTTCGCGTCTGCAAACTGCTTGACTTGGCTCACCTCACTACTTGCCATTGGTCCTACCACGGCCTGTACTCCTTGTGCTGCTAGTGCCTGTATTTTCGCCCTGGCCTGCTCGGGGTTTGTGCCAGTGTCCTCTACGACGAGCCTGAACCTGAAGGGCGACCCAACTTGCTCGGCGAAGGCGTTTATGTCCTCAACAGCGAGCTCGAGAGCACGCTGATTTCTCTTCCCGAAGGAAGAGAGGTCGCCGGTCAGGGGGAGGAGCGCTCCTATCAAAACAGTTGTTGTCAGTTTCTGAGCAGGGGTAGAGGGTCTAGGTGCGATGAGGTACCCTATTGAGACACCTACCAGGAGCCCGATTACCAATACTGCAAACAGTTTTATGACTTCTCTCTTTTTCTGTACTGGTACTTGTTGGGACATCGGAGCTTCTTCTTCTAGGCTTTTTTTAAGCTTTTTGATTTATTTGATGAACATTGTTACACATGATTTTTACTTCATTAATAAGTCTTTTGTAGAAAGCGATATTTACATGCTAAAAATTTCTTAGACCTGTTTACGGGAAACGGATATTTTTGTCTAGAAATAACGTATAAATCCTCAGAAATTAATGAGATTATAGGTGTTTTGTTGCTAGTAGACAGGTTTGGACGCCCCCTAACGAACCTCCGAATATCTGTCACGAGCAAATGTAACTACGCCTGCATATTTTGCCACAGAGAGGGGGAGGAGTCTACTGCTGATAAGCTCTCCACACGAGATATAGAACTTGTCGCGCGAGCGGCCTATTCCCTTGGCATAAAGACTTTTAAACTGACAGGAGGAGAGCCTCTCATAAGGCCGGATATTGAGGAGATAGTTTCAGGTATAAAAAGCATAAGTCGCGACGTTGAAGTCTCTGCAACAACAAACGGCTACTTCCTTCTAGAACGGGCCAAAAGCCTCCAAGAAGCCGGCCTTGATAGGTTGAATGTCAGTCTCCATGCAATAAGCCCGGTAAATTACAACACGATGACCGGCGTGCGCGGAAGCGAGAGGGTTATCAAAGGTCTACACCTTGCACGAGACCTAGGCATACCTGTTAAACTCAACTTTGTTCTGACAAAGTACAATGTCGTTGAACTCCCACAGCTCCTCGACTTCGCTTCAAAAATGAGCTTTGATATCAATATCATTGAACTGATACCCGAGGGAAAAGGCAGAGAAAACTTTCACGCGCTCTACTACCCAGTTGAGAAGGTTCTGCCCATGTTAGCCGAGAAATCATCAAAAATCGAGAGAAGATCGCTTCACAACAGGCCGGTATTCATCCTCGACACGGGGATAAGAGTTGAAGTTATAGCGAACTACTGTAATCCCATGTTCTGTCTCGGATGCACCCGTATAAGACTTACTCACGACGCTAAGCTCAAGCCGTGCCTAAATAGGAACGACAACCTTGTCGATATCGGCAGCATATTACATGGCGGGGACACTAGCCAGGAGGAAAAACTGCGAAACCTGGTGGATGCGATTAAACTGGTCAATTCACTACGGGAACCCTTCTTTAAACTCAACGGTAACAAGTGCATATCATACAAAGGCAGCTTAGTCGGCGAGCCTAGGAAAATATAGAGAAAGATATGGGAAAAAATTACTCTAAGTTTTCAGCGAGAAACTCTGAAAGCATCTTCAGTTTTACGTTAACGCCAAAGGCCTGGGTTGTCATGCCCATTGTGTGGAAGCACCCAATGCAGGCTGTCACAACGGTCGAAGCCCCGCTCTCCCGTATCTCATCTACTTTGGCTTTACCGGCAACTAACATATCTCTGTAGAGCTTATCAAGGAAAACCTTCTCGGAGCCTGTAATAGGGATGCTCACACCCATAACTTTCTCCATTACCTGCTGGGTGGGCGGGACTATACACGCTATGGAGCCGCCTCCCCCGCAACACTTGCTAAAGACCCCGTGGCTTTTCAGCTTCACAAGGTTGCTCGAGACTTTGCTGAGCACCTCTACAGGCTCGTCAATAAGCCCTCCAATGCGCCCCATCTTGCATGGGCTATGCCACGTCACCTTCTCCTCCGCATTCTTGAACTTCAATCTACCCTCTCTAAGAGCCTCTCCGACGAGCTCAACTATATGGATTACCTTGTACGAGGGCTTCTCCCCAACGATCCTGGGCAGGTCGAACCTGAAGAACGTGTAGGGGTAACCTCCATCGCTTAGAACTACATATTCAGGGTTTATCTCCTTAATGTATTCATGAATTCTCCTAGCTACTATAGTAGTCGCCTCGTCGTCCCCTGCCAGTGAACCTATGGGTGCTCTCATAGACAGGGGCTTGTCCGGCATCGTCCAGTCGAGGTTAAGTTTTTTGAAGAACTTCACTGCTCCCAGGACGGATCCCGGAGTCATCATAACCTCTGCGAGAGATGTCAAGTAGAGGTATTTGGTGTTCTTTTTGTTGAATTCAACACCTTCCGCCTTGATCCTGTCAATCATGCCCTCCCATACTTTTCTCAACCCCTCGTTTTCTAGCAGAGTGTTGGAGGCCTCTGTATCAATCATCATCTTGAGCAACGTTGGGATCCTGCCCGTCCTGGCTAGGTATGACCTAAGAACCTTTATCATCTCGCCACTGTGGATCCCGAAGGGGCATGTCACGTAGCAGAGCCCACAGTTAGTACACCTGTAGGCTTTCTCAACCCACTTGTCAAGCTCCTCCTTGCTCTTTGGTGAATTCGCGCCGAAAAGCCACGGGAATAGCTTCGGGAGTATCTGTGCATGTGGCCTATAAATTCTTCTCAGAGGCTCTGCTTTCTCCACAGGGCCGTACTCCTCGCCGGCTGCCGTGTAGGGACAGTTTACTTCGCACAACCCACAGTTCACGCAGTCCTCGAAGAAATGAAGCATTACTGCGTCAAGGTGCTTAAGGGTATAAGTCTCAGCGCTTTTGAAACTCTCGGGTTTAAACTCCTCCCAGCTCATAGCGCCCCCCTATTATACTTGAGGTCGTACCACTCGTGAAGCTTGCCGTACCAGTAACCAAAGACGAAGTGCCAGAACTTCGTAAAAGGCAGGGTAGCTACAAGTAGCTCGGCGAGGAGTATGTGTATGCCTAAGACTGTCCTGTATGTCCCTGTCTCTCCCGATGGGAGGTGGTGTGTCGCCATAAAGCCTGAGACAAGGATGGCTAACAGGAGAACAAGGGCATACCAGTCGCCTATGCGGGCATTGCCCAGCTTGTGTACTAGGCGTACAATTTTGTCGCCTATCTTGTAGCTGACGCCTATAATTGCAAGTATAGCTAGAAGGTCACCATTCAGTATCACCGTCAGGGGGCCCCAAACAGTGTTCACGAATGTCCACGACATATCCGAGGACGGGACTACATTAGCAAGGGCAGTAAGGCTCGATGAGGTTATTGACGAGGGTATAGCTAGCGGCCGTAGAGCCAAATAGAAGGGTATCCAGTAGGAAAACATGGCTACATGCTGTCCTAGTAGGAAGATTAGCGGTATTACTCCGAGGATGTGAAGCGCTACGAGTCCGCCTAGAAAATCTCCTTTCCTGTACTTAAACCCCTGAATCAGTGGGTCGAGGAAAGTTTTGATGAGTCCTATAAAGAGCTTCAAGAGTGGTCGTTGCCTACGAAGTGCTGAAGGCTTTCTCCTCCAAAAGAAAATATACCTGCCGATCCTGTAGCCTACCCCGAATAGGAAAATCGCCACAACGAGTGGTGGCGCGACGTATATTGCGAAGTCTAGTAAGTCCATAACCTTTCTTCACCTCACGATCATCTTCTGTATTGCCTTCACCTTACCAACCTGTATGTGCACGGCACAGGCAAGGCACGGGTCGAAGCTCCTGATAGCCCTTACGAAGTCCAGGCCTTCCCACTTCTCGGGAGGCACCTCCTCTGTTATCACGCTGTTAGCTACGCTCTGCTCAAAGGGCGACATGCCCCACTGATCCTTCGGCGAGACGTTGCCCGTTGTCGGGGCGTGGATCTGGTAGTTAACAATTCTCCCGCCCTCCTGAACCACCCAGTGCCTTACGGTTCCTCTTGGTGCCTCAGTAAACCCTACTCCAAATGTTCTACGGGCGGGGGCTGTCCATGGTCTTGAAGTCTTAGTCCTCCCGTTCCTGACGAGATCTATTGCTTTAAGAACATTCTGCCACGCCACGGCAACATCCACCACGACGTTGAATGCGCGTGCCAAGACTCGTTGCAGTGTAGTCGAGTATGGCGGAGCTTTCCACTCCAGAGTCATCTCATCCACTACCGACGCAGGCAGGTCTTCGGCTCCACCGCTTCTCGGTAGCGTCACCCTTAGTACGCCGTTCCCGCTGCCGAAGTCGCTAGGCTGGTAAGCTGTCGCCATAAGCCTGGCTATTGGTCCCACCTCAAACGGCGTTATTGTCCCGTCCTTCCAGACGAAGCGGACGACAGCAGCCCAGTTGTACTTGCCATTCCAGTCTCTAGCACCGGGTTTGGGTATTGTGACCTTATTCCACGGGTGGTAGGCTGGATCATGCTTGCCCCAGAGGAGCTTGTTGCCCTCCGGATCTGTTTCAGTGTACAGCGGGAACTTCCCCTTCCAGTCCTCGTAGAACGAAGAACTTACGTGCTCCATTATACTCAGGTTGATCTCCCTGTAACTCTTTGTAACGAGCTCGCCGTTTACGAAGGCTCCCGGCTTCACGCTACGCTTGATCGCTGCTTTGTCTATATTCTTGTATACATCTTCAGGTGTTTCTCCGAGCGCTGAATACTCTTCCGGATCGTCGAAGAAGCCGCTACTAACCATATTGTGCCTGCGGTACGTGAGGCCCTGCTCCTTGTAGTTCTCCATCTCCTCGTAGAACCACACGATGTCCTGCCATATCGCGTAGAGGTACTTTGCCCAGGCCGTTAGCTTTGTAAGCCTGTAGGTGTAGCCAATTAGAAGGTACTCTGCATTGGAGAGATCTGTAGATATGCCGCCAGGGATTATCGTGCTCGGGTGACTGTGCCTACCATAGATTAGCACCCCACCTTCGCGGGCGATCCTCTGGTACTTCACCGTCAATTGCCATAGTTTGCCCTCGATTGGGTTCAGCGCGCGCATTACATCCGAGATCTTCGCAAAGCCGTGGATATCGCGGTTAGGAGCATCAGTCCTCTGGGCGTCTGCCCAGACCTTGGGCGTCAGTTTCTTCACTATGAGCTCGCTGTAGTCGGGGCCACCAAGCATGTTTAAGATAAGTGGGTGGTCATACAGTGGATCTGTCATGGCAAAGGCCATGTTCCTCAGGACTACTCCTAGCGGTTCCGGGACAACACCATAGGCCATGTCTACAGCGTGCATAGACGCATTAGCGTGACTTGCACCGCATACACCACATATCCTGGACGTGATGTGGATTGCGTCCTCAGGAGGCCTCCCCCTTAGGAATACTTCGAAGCCCCTAAACATTGTAGCATATACCCATACGTTCTGAGGCTTCTTCGTTGTTGTGTCGACAAGTGCTCTCAGTGCGAGGTGCCCTTCAATCCTGGTAATAGGGTCTATAAATACCTCCCGGACACTCATTCGCGCTCACCCCTTTACCTCCTTAATAGTTTCTTCCTTTTTCTTCTCAATACTTTTAGAGACACCATAGGCGAGGCCTACACCTGCGAGCAATGCGGCCACAGCCGCTACGCCCTCCAGCCCTGAGGGCACGCGGGGCGCCTGGAGAGGCTTATAGAAGGGTTCATAGGAATCCGTAAAGCCTGGCATTGTACAACCAATGCATACGCCCCCAGTCCTGGTAGGGCCACCAACACCGTTCACCCATCCTAGCTTGTTCCATGGACAGTTCGATATCGGCCCTTTACATCCTACCGCGTAGAGGCACCTGTAGCTGTTCTCTCCAGGGTATGCTCTGAAGTCGCCGGCGGCGTAAGAACCGGCTCTAGGGCACTGCTCGTGAACAGTGTGGCCATATATGAACTTTGGCCTCCAATACCTGTCAAGCTCCGGTAGCGGTAACAGACCCTTAGCCCAAAGCACGAGGTTTGCAAGCACGCGTAGCTGGCCGTCCCCGTTAGCTGGACACCCGGGTACTGCTACCGCGGGCCTGCAGTCCGCGCGGATCTCTCCAGGTTTAAGAGTACACTGGCCAGTAACGAACCTGCGGAAGGGCTCAGCCTCCGGTAGAAGGCTCACAAGGCCCTTTATGCCGCGGATAGGGTCATCGAAGAAACCGACAGCGCCTGTTGGACTGTCGCTCCAGGCAGAGCTAGGCAGTCCTTGTACACGATCCAGAACCTTATTTGCTACAAGGCCTCCGTAAGATGCGCAGTTACCCATAGTTACGACGGCGACGGCTCGCGGGAGGAGCCTCCTCATCCATTCAACACAGGAGATAGGCTTTCCACCCTCTTCGCCTATAAAGCAGTAGTAGTCGCTTCCAGGAGACCCTCCAGCCTTCTCGTCCTGCGGGAAACTCCCCTCCAACACGAGGACAAAGGGGTCGAGCTTGCCCTCTGCTGCGGCTCGCGCAATATCTAGAGCACCCTCACCCCACTCGGGCATCACGGTCTCGTGGAAAACAAGCTTCACGTTGCCAGGCCCAACAGCGTAGAAAGACCCTCCCAGAACATCTACGAGGTCGGGTTGAGTGGCCTGTATTAGTGCCGTCGTGTTCCCGGCACAGTCCTGCGCCTCAAACCAGACGATGTTTATTGCACCACTCTTCGCCTGAGCCGCCGCCAGTTTCACGACCTCGCGCCAATTTATAGAGGCTAGAAGAGCTGTCGCCCCAGTGATCTTTAGAAAGTCTCTACGGTTTAACCCTATACTGCCTAGAGACATTTAACCGCCCCTTGCGACAATTGTTAGTTATTAACAGTTATAAAAATATTCAATGTGAGAAAAGTTATATTTTCACAAAATTTGTCAATTTAAATAAAAACTTCAGTAGCTAGAATATTAATAATCTTTGATTATATGTTTTAAAAATACTTAATAATGATATGTAAATACAAATATATATTAGGGGCGGCGCCGACATACTTTTATTCTTTCTACTCGGATCAAATATTTGAATGCCGGAGACAAAGAGCCTATACAGGTTCCTTCTCGATGCTGTTAGAGTGTTTAAGGCAATAAATGACGCTATTAACTCAGTGTTCCCGCAGACTTCTTCTCTGGCTGTAACAGAGCCTATTTACAAGCGGGTAACGGCTTTCAAGGAGAGAGTTGAGAACATAGGGGAGGAGAGAAAAGTGCTTATTGAGAGCGGATACGGCGAGCTTGTCGAGAAGATTTCAGAGGCCAGCTATAGAGTCTTAATCGGCTTTCTATCCTACTATGGTGAAGACGGCGAAGCAGTATACAGGGCTTTCGAGGAGTCTTTGGAACTCCCAGAGTGTAGCCATGTAGTTATTGAGGACTTCTCTACCGACAGTCTCACAGCGTCATTTCTCATTGATAAGCACAGGCCCAACCGCGTGATGATCCTAACTCTCAAGAGGAGAGGCAGGCTCCCAGGAGTTTACAGGCAGGTGATTAACCTAAGACAGCCCGATAAGGAAGATGCACCCGAAGCCGCAAGAGCCTCGCTTGAGGGGTCACTTGACATAGATCACTTTATTAGAGGCTTGGGGGTCTTCTCACCGAATATAGAAGTAGAAGTCATTGAATGTGACCCCGGAGACGGGGAAGCTTCTCCCTGCTTCGATAAACTACTCAAGGTCGTTGAGGAAGAGTACAATCGCTGGTGTCGCTGAGCAGTGAAAAGCCGCTACCTCATTATCGGGGTGGGGAACGTGATGTATGGTGACGATGCAATAGGACCTATCCTCGCAGAGGGACTATCAGAGTGCGGCGTTAACGCCTTACCGGCGGAATTGGACGTGTTCAGCGTTGTCTCCCACATCGAGGAATCATCGTTAGTCATCTTCATTGACGTATTAGACGAGTCCTTCGGGCAAAGGGGGAGAGTCGTAAAGATAAGGCTCGACCCCCAGAGGCTTTCAGCAGAGGACATAGTTGATATGATCAATTGGGAGCTTAGCGCCCACAAGGTTACACCCGCACACCTCATAGCTCTAGCCTATGCCTCTGGGGGGTTCTCCGGGGAAGCCTGGATTATAGGCCCCGTGGCGAGCAATTTTGAGTTCGGTACTTACCCTTCAGAAGACACTCTGAAAAAAGTAGAGGACATCATCTCTGAAATAGAGGATATTGTTGGAGAGAAAATCGACAGAGAGTGTGTTGTGAAAAAAGTTAGTCAAAGGCTTTCAGAGCTCAGAGCTTTATTCTAGCTCGTCAACCCTGCGGGCAAACTTTGGCAACCCCTTCCTCTCGCGCCGCATCGGCCAACCTAGATCCTCCTCGACTCTCTCGATCCCCAGCGACTTCTCGAGGAGTATCCTTCTCTCGATGGATGCTACAAGTTCCCTAGTACGAACTACCACGTCAGGGTTCACGCTTATGCTGTCGATGCCATGCCTCACGAGGAATTCTGAGAATTCTGGGTAAACGCTTGGAGCTTGACCGCATATCGAGACTGTCCTATACCCGTAGGGAGAGTTGTGGGCCTTTTCGATCAACATGGCTATA
The DNA here is from genome assembly GCF_014876775.1 of Infirmifilum lucidum. Classification (NCBI taxonomy): domain Archaea; kingdom Thermoproteati; phylum Thermoproteota; class Thermoprotei; order Thermofilales; family Thermofilaceae; genus Infirmifilum; species Infirmifilum lucidum. The sequence continues at coordinate 835,694 of NZ_CP062310.1, forward strand.
GCCGTCCGAACAGCAGGGTCTCGTTCGTCGAAGTATCTGGGGTCTATCTTCGGAAGTATCGCAGAATCCCTGTCTGTGCCTAGCGTGAGTTGTGTGAGGTCATTGCTACCTATAGAGAAGCCGTCGAAATACCTCGCGAACTCTTCTGCGAGGAAGACTATGCTTGGAACCTCTGCCATAGCCCATATCTTAAAGTCCTTGCTGCTCTCAAGTCCTTCCTCGGCGAGCAGTTTGATGAATTTCTCGGCCTCCCAGAGAGTCCTTACGAACGGTGCCATAACCCATACGTTTCCTAGGCCCATCTCGTCCCTTACTTTCTTGATCGCCTTTACCTCCAGCCTGAAAGCCTTCTCGTATTGAGAACTGATGTACCTGCTGACACCGCGCCAGCCAAGCATTGGGTTGTCCTCCTGAGGCTCGTACTTCTCGCCACCCTTTAGTTGCCTGTACTCGTTTGTCTTGAAGTCGCTGAAGCGCACGACGACTGGCCTGGGGTATATCTCCCGTGCAACTAAGGCGATGCCCTCAGCCATCTTGTTGACGAGCACGTCTCCTCTCCCAGTCTCAAGCAGGTAGAGCGGGTGCTCACCTACATAGCTGGCCATTATGAACTCCACGCGCATCAGCCCGATGCCGTCAAAGGGTAGATCCTTGTACTCCTTAATCTTCTCGGGCACACCCAAGTTCATGTATATTTTAGTAGCAGTAATGGGTTTCCAAATGATCTCGATTGGCGCAGCAGCAACAGCCTTCTCTTCTTTCTTACCGCCCAAGAGCTCCTCTACTCTCCCCTCATAGACAACGCCTGTTCTAGCGTCTACAGTGTAATCCTTGCCGTCAACCATGAGCTTTGTCGCCTCTCTGGTTCCAACAATTGCTGGAATGCCCAGCTCTCGGCTCACAATCGCCGCGTGGGCAGTCATTCCTCCCTCGTCAGTGACTATAGCAGCCGCTATTTTCATGTAGGGTACCCAGTCTGGATCAGTCATCTTAGTGACCAGGATGTCCCCGGGTTGCATTTTAGCCTTCGCGTCCTCAAGCGTGAGGCATATCTTGGCTCGTCCGTAGGCAACGCCAGGACTAGCCGCGAGCCCCTTTACTACGGGCTTTGCCTCTGCTACGCTCTTCACGGTCGCTGTTTCAGCGCCCTTAGCTTCCTTCACGCTCCAGACAGTCTCGGGTCTCGCCTGGACTATGAAAACGCTCTCAGGGAATGGTAGATCCCTGTCAACAGCCCACTCAATGTCCATGGGCCTGCCGTAGTGTTGCTCAATCTTCACAGCTAGTTCCGCGAGTCTCAAGACTTCCTCGTCGCTCAGAGACGGTGCGTTCCTCCTCGATGGCTCTATCTCGCGCTCCACGGTTTTACCCGTTTGTGGATCCCTGACTAGCTCGATCCTCTTCTCTACGATGTTCCGCTGGATAATCTGCATAGTTCTCTTGTCCACAACCCACTCGTCGGGAGTAACCTTGCCGCTCACCACGGCTTCTCCCAGCCCCCAGTGGCCCTCGATAACGATTTTATCCCTCTCGCCTGTCACAGGGTGAAGCGTGAACATTACACCGGCAGACTTAGAGTTGACCATCTTCTGTACTGCCACGCTGATAAGAACCTTCTCATGCTCGAACCCCTTCGACTCCCTGTAGAATATCGCCCTAGGCGTGAACAGGCTTGACCAGCACTTCTTCACCTTGCTGACAACGTCGTCCTCACCCCTCACGTTCAGGTATGTCTCCTGTTGCCCCGCAAAACTCGCGTCTGGGAGATCCTCCGCCGTAGCACTACTCCGCACAGCGACAAACTCCTCTTTCTTGCCGACGCGCTTGCCGAGATCCCTGTAGGCCTTCCTAATCTCTTCTTCGATGTCCTCCGGCATGGGGGCGCTCTCAATAAGCTCTCTTATCTCCTTGCTAGCCTCCATGTAGTCCTCGGGCTTCGCAGCGCCTGCTGGAACACGGCTACGGAGTATCTCATAGATCTTGTCGCGGATACCAGTTTCCTCGATGAACCTCTTATAGGCATAAGCTGTTACCGCGAAGCCGGGCGGGACGGGTATCCCGGCCTTTATCATCTCGCCGAGGTTAGCATTCTTGCCACCCACTATTGGCACGTCTTCCTTTGAGAGCTCTTCAAACCACAGGATTATCTTGTTCTTCTTCTCACTCATGGTCTCGGAAATAGCAACCCTAATGACTATAAAAACACAGTGTTATAACCAGGTATACTCACTAAGCCATCCAAATTACTAAGCGGCATAAACCCCAAAGAGACACCCGTTCGTTCTTTTCAGAAAAAGTTTAAATCGCTACACGCATGATTATAAGTGCCGGCACACCCTGAAAGTCCACCCCCCGCTACCAGGAGCGGGGTGGGGAAGCCAGGCATCCCGCGGGGCTCATAACCCCGAGGTCGGTGGTTCAAACGGGTGTGCCGGCGAATTTTTACAGTATGAGATTGTTTTGAGCCTAGCAAGTAGGGGTTAGGGTTTTTCTCCATGTGCAGGTTACTTCCCTTATCCTGGCGAGCCTCCAGTCCTCGCTACTCCACAGGACGCACTCTCTGGGCCCCAGCTTCGTGAATATACCTGCCATCTGCCGGCCGAGCACCCCCTCGAGCGCAGGCCTCTCGACAGGATTGTGGGAAGAAGAGGAGTATACCGCACTGGGCCACTGTCTCCAGCCACCGTAGTTATGCTCTGATCCGCTACAACCAGCTGTATGCCTGGCCCCCTGGGCACGAGCGACAATGAGGGCAGCACCCCAGTAGCCGGCTCTGTAAGCCCACTGAGGGCTAGAGAGAGCCGGAAAGAGGGGGTCTACTGAGACAGAGAGGTCGCTTCCCCAAGGCACGTAGAACCAATACATAGAGCAAACAAACTTCTCTTTATAAAAACGGTTATCCAGTTAAAATAGTCAAGATAGCGCCGGGGCCGGGATTCGAACCCGGGTTCCCTGTCGGGAAGCGGATTAGCAATCCGCCGCCTTGGGCCGCTCGGCCACCCCGGCCTCTTAAGAAAACCGCACGCCCCCTTTAATAACTTTTATCTTAGCGGCGATAGTACAGGAGTTTTCCCGAACATGCCGAGATCTATATCACTGCCGTCTTCAGCGGGAGCAAGGATGAGGCGCATTCCAAGCGGCCTCCTCTTTAACAGGTGAATATCCCAGAGATCCCTTAGGAGGCCAAGGAGAACCGTGTCTTCGGATGTATCAGGTATCACTACCATGTCCAGGCCTGCCACACAGTATGAGGCGTAATTTAAGAGGTGGCTGAACCTGAGCTGTCCGATTCGGGCTAGCTCCTTGAGGCGGTTGTCCTCGGCCAGCGGGAGCATCACTTCATTAAATCCTGTTGTCTTTACATGGCTAGCTAGGTATTCGATCCTTCTGTTTAGCTCTCTGATGGCTGCAATTGTTCCAGGCAGCGTAAACGTGATGCCCGAGATCTCCTCAACAAGGGATGCCACGCTACGCTCCATCCACGGAGAGATTGAGAGGTCTACTCCAAGGAAGCTATCCCAGCTTGCCTCGGCTTGTCTCTGCATCTCCTTAAGTCTCTCTAGCAGTGATTCAAGCAAGGCTCCCTTCTTAAACTGCTCGACATAGAGTAGACTCAAAGATACACCATTCTCCTTGCTCTGAGTAGCAGGGAAGTATGGTGTCTGAACTCTTTGACCGAAGCTTACCGCGAAGCGTGTCGCAAGCATGTACGAGCTCTCCGAGAACACTCTGAAGACTTTGAGTATGTCAGACTCTGAGCCGGGGCCGTACTCGACCGAGAGAAATAGTCTTGGATATGTGAGCAGTGCTTCGTATAAAGTGCTCGGATCCCAGTGACCCAAGGGTATACCTACGTAATTTATACCTTGGCTCTCTGCCCTTTCATACAGAGTCTTTAGCGTGCGCTCTAATTCAGACTCGGACGTGAGGGGGGCCACTACCCTCTTACTCACTATCTTTAAATGTGTCGACTCTGCGAAATTGTCTAGACCCTCCAGGAACTTCGAGAGATCTCTCTCGAGCCCGTCGGTAGACGACAAGGTCTTAGCGTCGATGTGTAGTGCGGCAGCTCTTATGTCAATGGTGCTCAAAGAGTGCCCACCTCGCGTAGGTAGTCTAGGAGGCTGTCAGCATCCTTAAAAACCTTTGTAGTGTAGTACTCGAAGAAGGGGCTTGACTCTTCAAAGGGGAATATTGCGTAGACATTCTTGTTGTGAGTATAGCCATACTTTACCTCGCTTAAGACTCCGGGCGAAAGCACTTTAGTTGGGTAGAATACGATTATCATGTCGCTCTGATTTATTAGCTGGTAATCCCTCATAACTATCTGGTCTTTAATGTCGCCTACGGCATCCAGTATCTCTTTAACTTTTATTTCTCCGACCTTCCCGTCGACCTCTACTTCAATGGTTTCCCTGCCCTTTGAGATGGCGTCGTGAGCCATGTCTATTAGTATAGAGTCTTCTATTGATATTGGGTCGAATAGGACTATTCCCGCTTCCTTCAGCTTCTTCTTTATCTCGTCCTTCTGCTCCCATACCTCCACGTCGCCCTTAACATGTGTGATCGGATAGCTGAGGTATGCCTTCGGTAGCGGTTTTCCGCCAGATTTACGAGCCTTCTCAACGTTGAAGAGTATCTTCTCGAGCATGGCAGGATCCTCTCGGCGTGGGAACAGATAGAAGGGCTTCTTCTGGTACTCCGCGAGCATTCGAGTAATGAAGGCTTCCTCATCCCGCCAGACAAGTACCTCCTTTAATGTGAGCCTTCTACTCCACACCCTATCGTGGAGGAGATTTAGGTACACGTTGTGGGCATTATCTATCACGTTGATGTAGACGTCTGGGTTCAGGGTATTCACGTAATGGAAGTTGAACGCTTGCATAAGGTGTTTCTTCCAGCGGAAACAGACGTGAGTGCTAACCCCGACGACGCCTCCAGTAGAGCGTATGCTTTCTACCTCTTTGAGAATGTCCTCGAACGTGGCCGCCCTTAAGTAATCCAGAGCTAGTGGATCCATGTCCAAGATCTTGCCGTCCGGTATGTGCACTCCTAGATCACTGGACTTCTTAAACATCCTCGACCCCACGTCTACTACTCTCAACATGCTGTTTCGCGCCTGGACTTCCTGTAGTATGCTGAGGCGCCCGCTGCCACTAATGCCTGTAACGAAGGCTACCAGTCCGTCGCTCACAACGCCTCACTACATTTACATGTTTTTATTTTCTATTTAAGGTTAAGTTTTTTGACTAATGTTTCTCCTTCACTTGTCAGCCTATAACCTACTACGGGCCTGCCCTCTACATAGATGAGAGTGGGTATAACCAGGCGCTTCCCGCTGAGTTCTCCCATGGCTTTGACGAATTGATCCCTTGAAAGCGAAGTAAGGGAGAGGACGGACGTGTGATCCCCCTCACCTCCTAGTACAGCAAGAGCCCTTAGAACCGTCATGCTTTCAGAGCTAACACTGATGCTGATGTCTGTCGTCACTTCTTCTCTCTTATCGACAGAGGGTGTCTGTAGCACTGTGGAAGCCCGTTGAGCCGGAGTAGGTCTTGTAACAGTTACTGCAGGCCTTGGAGCCACTTCAACTTCGATCCTAGGGGTTATCTTTACCGGCTGTGGAAGCGCGTTCATCTCCTTCAGCTCCGCGTAGGCTGTAGAGTGCACCTCCTCCGGATATACGTAATACCTGTTGATGTACGTGAACACATCCTTAGTCTCCTTTATTCCTTTAACCTGCAACCACTTCAAGACTACCCGCCTGCGCTCGATCTCCCTATAGAGATCCTCTACCTTCTTACCAGTTCTTTCAGCTATGTACCGCAGGTGGTAGCTCTCAGACACTACCCTGTGAACATCTTTCACCGGATCCCACCGAACTATTTCCCGGTACTTCTCGTATTCCTCCACCTCCCACACGTGCTTGACCCTCCTGGCAAACCCCCCACTAGGGAGAATAGTTCTCTCGGTCATAATGGCGACATTAAGGGAGGGTATGTACGCCGGAGACACATTCATCGGCGGGCTGGTGAGCCTCTTAACTGCACGGTCTAGCGAGTCGGCGTGCATTGTAGACATCCCCCCGTGCCCCGTGCTCATAGCTTGGAATAGCACGAATGCCTCTTCACCCCTCACCTCCCCGACTATGATGTAGTCGGGCCTGTACCTCAGAGAAACCTTGACGAGGTCGTAGAGCGTTATCTCCCCTACCTTAGACTCCCCAAGCCCATAACTCTCCCTACTAACTAACTGAACCCAGTTCTCGTGGGGTAAGTTGAGTTCGGGAGTCTCCTCTATAGTCACTATTTTGTAGCCGGGCTTGAAGAAGTTTGCTATAGCGTTTAGGAGCGTTGTCTTCCCCGCTGCAGTGGCGCCTATAACCATGAGTGTCATCCTGTTCTCCAACATAACCCATAGGTATGCAGCTGTCCAGTCGTCGATGTTCCCCCCGCTTATTATCTCAATTATCGAGAGTGGCTTCTCACGGAACTTACGGATAGTGAAGGTACTGCCCCTTGGCGAGACCTCCTCCCCATACGTTGCCGCCAGCCTGTGCCTCCCCGGGAGCATCGCGTCGACAATGGGAAAGGCTGCTGAGATGTGTTTCCCAGACATGTGTGCCAGCTTCACGATGAACTCGCGTAGATAGTCCCGGCTCCTGAACACAATATTTGTCGGTATGCTCTCATAGTCTCTATGCCACACGTGTATTGCCCTGTCAACGCCGTCACAGCTAATGTCCTCGAGCTTGTAATCCTTCATTAGAACCTCTATCGGGCCATAACCGACTAAGTCGCGCTCTATGTAGTATACTATCTTTCCCCAGCTCTCCTCACTTATCCCCCTGATAGACTTCCTGTATTTCTCAGCAAGTCTCCTCGCCTCCTCTATAATGTGTTGCCTCAAGTCCACGTCGAACGATGCTGGAGGCTCCAGCTCTACGCTCAGAATATCGATTAGTTTATTGACGGCCTTCCTCTCCTCCTCTGTTAGTTGAACCTCCTCGACAAAGTACGCACGCTGGTTGCCAGCCTCCGGTATTTCGACGATCTTGACCTTGGCAAAGGGTTCTACGACCCAGTACTCGTCTATAACCTTGTAGTCCTCCCTAGCGGGCAGGTAGACTACAGCTTCCTCGACTCTCTCTCCTTCTTTAGCCTTCTCCTTTATCTTTTTAGGCTTCTTTCGAGGCATTACTGAAACTGATTAACAGCAACCGTGGATATATATCCTTCTCTCCCTGCTCTTAGATCCTCTCACCTCTCTGCATTAAATATTAAAATCTCGCAACAGCTCTTCTTCATGAGCGTATGGTTTCGATTGATGGAATTGCGTACGGCGTTTTCGGTTGGGCTGGAGAGACTCTTCTAAAGATGTTCCCAAGCCTAAAGAGCGATATAGAGTCGGCGGACATGAAAGTTTACCCTCCAGCTTATGCCGCTCGTTGCATAATGTTGTCACTAGTGGCTTTCGTCCTGGGTCTTGCCTTCGATGCCCCGCTAGTATTTATAATGAGCAGGCTTGGGGCAGGTGTACTCCAGATTGTTTCCATGTCGGTTCTAGCCCCTGTGCTCCTGGCCTCGCTGACCTTCGTGTTTCTCCTATTCTACCCCAAGATCAAGGTATCGTCCCGCCAGTTGAGGTTCGACCTGGAGATACCCTACCTCTCTGTCTACATCACGGTCATGGCTACCGGTGGCATTTCACCGTACACGAGCTTCGAGAGGCTGGCGAAAGCCCCGAAAGTGCTCTTCCAGGAGGTGAAAAAAGAGGCTATGCGCTTCTTCATAAGCGTGAAGGCTATGGGTAAAGACCCCCTTACGGCAATCGAGGAGAGCGCAAAAAGAGTCCCCCACAATGGCTACAAGCAACTCATGCTTGGCTACGCGGCTACTCTCAAGGCAGGTGGCGATGTAATTCACTATCTTCAACGGCAGACAGAAGTCATGCTCAGAGAAAGGGTATCTCAGATAAAAACGGTTGGGGAGAGAATTGGCGCGCTGATGGAGTCTTACATGGCGGTAGTGCTCCTCAGTTCGATGACTTTATACGTGCTCTACGTAGTTAACATGGCTCTGGCCCAGGCCGGGCTCGGGCTCCAGCAGGGGGCCTTTCAGTTTGTGCTAGTCTCATACATTGTAATGCCTATGCTCTCTGGAGTCTTTATATATCTCGCCGACCTCATGCAGCCCAAGTACCCCGTATACGACAGCAGACCCTACCTGATCTACTTTTCAATAGGCATACCCCTAACAGTCTTCCTCTTCGTCACGACAACACTACCGTTCATCACGCCACCCCCGCTCTCCACAGCGCTGAGGAGAGCATTTACTCCATTCGTACTCCTGGTAGAAAGCCTTACGAGGGGGCTAGGCATGGAGAAAGGCTATGAGGCTGGCGTAGGCATGGTTATTTCCCTGGGAGTCGGCCTCATCCCGGGCATGGTAGCTGATAACCTCTCAGTTCTGAAGTTCGGAGGTATTCAATACGGACTTACAAGGTTCCTAAGGGATCTGGTGGAAGTCAGGAAGACCGGCATGGCCCCGGAGCGGTGTATAGTAAACTTGAAAGACAGAGATTATGGAAGATTTACTCCATACCTGAGGGATATAGCAACACAGGTGGGGTGGGGCGTCTCCCTAAGTAAAATATTTGAGAGATTTTCCCGCGGGATGAAGAACTGGTTCGCGCTAATCTCGATGTTCCTACTTGTTGAGAGCATTGAAGTCGGTGGCGGCACACCGCAAACCCTTGAGGCACTTGCAAGCTACGCTGAAACCCTCGAGCAGATCGAGAAGGAGAAGAAGGCTATGCTAAGGCCGCTCATGCTTATGCCCTATGTCGGGGCGCTTATTATAACGGTGGTTGTACTCATTCTTATCAGTTTCATGAGTTCGATGCTCAGGTTCGCGGGGCAGAGTATATCTACCGAGCAGTTAATTTCTATGTTCCTCCCACCAGTGATTATAAACAGTTACATGATGGGTCTAGCCGCGGGTAAAATAAGTTCCGAGAGAGTCTCTGCGGGATTCCTCCATGCATTCCTGCTGCTCCTAGCAAACCTAGTTTCAATGATCATTGCCCCACAAATCACTGCGGGGATGATGCCCAGAATCTAGCTATGGCAATACTGATTACCGGCACACCTGGCGTTGGAAAAACCACTATAGCTCGGCTTCTCGCGGAGCGTACAGGGAAGAAGTACATAGATTTCGCAGAAGTTGTAAAGAATGAAAGGCTTTATGCGGCCTATGATCCCGAAACGAACTCCTACGTAGTTAACCTCGACAGAGCTCGGAGCTACATGGAACAACTTTTGAGCTGTGAAGAAATCCTGGATACCCACCTCGTGGAGGCTCTCCCCCCTGACAAAGTGTCAGTTGCTATAGTCCTCAGACTAGACCCCCTTGTACTCCGCGAGCGCTTGAATAAAAGAGGATACCCCAGTAGGAAAATTCGTGAAAACATAGAGTCGGAGATTCTAGACGCTGTGCTCATTTCCGCTATAGAGAACTTAGGCGAGGAGAAGGTCTTCGAAGTAGACACTACGGGGAAAACTATTGCAGAAATTATTGAAATTATTACACAAATACTGAATAAAAATGGAAAATTATACAAGCCGGGACGAGTAGACTGGCTTGAAAAATACTACTTTCTCATCGGGAAAGAGGGGGGAATTATTTAAATTTTGAGGGTTTACTCTTGATTTCGTAGGGAAATGACGGGGAAAAATCGTGGGGTGAGAGGAGGAGGCGTTGGTCGCCACCTGATAGTGGAGATGTTCGAATGCGACCCCATAGCACTCGACAGTATTGAGACGATAAGGACAGCACTACTAGATTCGGCAGTGGCTTCAAATAGTACAGTTGTAAGCTTTGACTTTTATCGCTTTAAACCCCACGGTGTCAGCGGATACGTCCTCGTGGCAGAGTCCCACATATCAATACACACGTGGCCCGAGTACGGCTATGCCGCTATAGACGTCTTTACATGTGGAGAGCACACAGATCCTTGGAAAGGCTTAGATGTGCTGAAAGACAGATTGAAAGCGAAGAAGATGACTGTTCTCGAAATTGTCAGGGGAGTCGGCATTGAGAACTATGAGGGATACTGGATCCCGCCGGAGAAGAGGAGAGAGGAGGCTGTAGTCGCAACAACACCATAATAGCAAAAAGTATTTTTTCTTTTAGGCTACTTTGTCCTCTTCTTTGTCTCGAGGCTTACGGCCCTGCAATAACTTTTTATTATTCTGCTCTGTTTTATCGGGACGGAGAATATTATGAGAAAGTCAAAGGAGAAGGGTCGCTCAAGCTCAAAGAGACCCCCGGAACTCAAGAGACCCGAATGGGTGGGCATGAAACCCGAGGAGGTAGAGGAACTCGTCGTCTCGCTATTCAGGAAGGGGTATCCCCCGTCTATGATAGGCTTGATTCTACGCGACCAATATGGCATTCCGCTAGTCAAGTCAGTTACAGGTAAGAGCATACTGCAGATTCTACGAGAACGCGGTCTCGCTCCAGAGATTCCTGAAGATCTAATGAATCTCATCAGGAAAGCCATTAAAATAAGAAAACATCTCGAGGAGCACCCAAAGGATTATCACTCTAAGAGGGGGCTCCAGCTAGTCGAGAGCAAGATTCACAGACTGGCAAAGTACTACGAGAGGGAGGGGGTGCTTCCGCCAGACTGGAAATATGAGCCCGAGAAAATCGCACTATACGCCTAGTAGAGGGACACAGTACTCTAGGGCTTTTCTATGCCTCCCTCTCTCGACGAACTCCTAGCCCACTCTCAGAAGTTCCTGGAGGATCTAAGAGAGCGTAAGGAACCAACACTTATAGTATCTCACTACGACGCCGACGGGCTCTCATCAGCGTCAATATTTGCCTGGATTTTCCTACAACTTGACGTACCCTTTCACCTTGTTTTTGTCGAGCAGACGTACCCCGATACTCTTGAAGATCTCCCTTTCAAAGACTATTCCTATGTAATATTCCTTGATCTAGGTAGCGGCTATAAAGAACTGATTAGAGAATTTACCTCAAACAAGAAAGTAATGATCGTGGATCACCACGTCCCTTCAGAACCAGAACGCTGGGATCATCTTGTAGAAATAAACCCGTATCTCGTCGGCGTAGATGCGTCCACGCAAACGAGCTCTTCCACACTCTCCTATAGTATAGCTCTACGTGTAGTAAGAGCCGATGAGAACCTTATTCCTGTTGCTCTCGCTGGCGCTTTAGGGGACAGGCTAGATATAGGGGAAAAATCATCACTACTAGGGCTTAACCGGGCTGTCCTAGAGGAGGGTAAAAAGAGAGGGGTGGTAGGTGAGGCCATCTCACTTAGGCTCTTTGGGTTCAAAAGGAGGCCGCTAGTCGAGGCTCTAGCCTCCACTATAGACCCGTATATTCCTGGGTTGTCAGGGAATCCTACAGCATGTATAAAATTTCTTGAGAGTATCGGCATAAATCCCCGCAACGGTGACACTGCACGTAATATTGGTTCTCTGAGCCACGCCGAGATCAAACACCTTGCCTCAGAGCTTGTAAAGTACATGATTAGCATGAATGTGAACGTAAAAGAGGCCGAGAAAATTTTTGGTTATAACTATTTCTCTTTACGCGAAGCTGACTCCAGCCCACTTAAAGACCTAAGAGAGTACGCGTACGTGTTAAATGCTCTAGGTAGGCTAGACCAGTATGGGACTGCTATCTCGCTTAACTTCGGACACAGAGGGAAATATATTGTAAGAGCAGAAGAAAGTATAAAAGAGTACAGGAGGTTGATTGCAAAACAGTTAAACAATATAGTAGAGCAGAGAAGCGCTCGCGTTGTTTCTGGTCGTGCCACTATCGTGTTCTTCATCGAGGAGAACATGCCAAAGCTTACGGGCCCGGTGAGTTCTATCCTAGCTAACGAGTTCGCCCAAATCCTACGCAACACAGGTAATAAGATTGTAGGTGTAGCTTCTCCTCTGGAGGGCGAGAAGATGAAGGTATCCTTTAGGAGACTAGACGAATCTGTAAATCTGGGATCCTTGCTACAGAAGTACGCCAAAGAACTAAATTTTGTGGGTGGCGGTCACCCCGCAGCCGGAGGTGCCTTGCTCGATGAAAAAATCCTTGAGGAACTCCTTAAACGAATTTAGCAGGGACAGAACCTTGAAGAAGATCCGAATAAAAATCGAGCTCCCTGTATCGCCAGAGGCCTTCAAGGCGTTAGTTGTGGATGACTTTAGCACAGTACAGCTTGAGATCAACGCAGGGTATCATGAGGGAAGAATAGTGTACACCATCACGCTTGATCCCAGGAAAACAGGTGAAGCGAAAGGTATCGTTAACGAGGTGCTGAGAATCCTTAAATCGATTGAAAATTTAAAGCCCCTAGCTGACTCATGAGCTAAAACTTTTATAGCATCCCATGACAGCATGAATACTGGGCCCGTGGCGTAGCCAGGAAGCGTGGCGGCCTCCGGAGCCGTAGACGTGGCGGCGTCGCCGCTGCTCGGCGGATGTCCCGGGTTCAAGTCCCGGCGGGCCCGTAATTTTCCTCTTGAGAAAAGGAGTTGCCTCTACTCTGGCGTCCTTCTCATTTTTAGCGGCTTACCGGCAACATCGGCCCTTCACCACAGAGCGCTCAGAGAGTGCCATATTTCTCTATCATTTGTAGGTCTCGGGATTCCAGGAGGCCATAAATCCTTCACACCCACAATTTGATGCTGTAATGATGTTCTATGATGTGTGCACCTGGCTCTTTTATACGCCCTAAAATTTTTTAACCAGTATTTCGATAAACACTTGGTTGAAAATTATGAGTGAACAAGTTTTGGAAGTCAAGCTTGACCACATTGACAGAAAAATACTAGAGATACTGCAGGACAATGCTAAGACGCCGTATTCTCAGATTGCAAGCCAGCTGGGGATCTCGGAGGCTACTGTACACCTTAGAATCAGGAAACTCGTCAACGCAGGCGTGATAAAGAGGTTCCAGGCAGTCGTAGACCCCGAAAAAGTCGGGAAGAAAGTAACTGCCATTATAGCTGTCATAGCTGTGCCCCAGAAGTACGGCCAAGTTCTCAAACAGCTCGAGAAGATGCCTGAAGTCTACGAGATATACGACGTCACAGGGGAGTACTCAACTATACTCAAAGTTAGAGTTAAGAGTAAGGAAGATCTGGCAAAGTTGATAGACGAAATAGGAGGCATCGACGGTGTCGAAAGTACAAAGACAATGTACGTCTTGAGGGTGATCAAGGAAGACACACGAATTAGGATAGATTAGCTACAGGGAAGAGACACTGGAGGCAAAAAAATATTTCTACTTGGCGTGTTAAAACTTGTGGCTGAAGATGTCAAGAAGGCTATGAGTAGTATTACAGAGTACATAGCTAAGGTTATAAACGAGATTGATTCCGAAATGACCGTAAGGTTTCTCAAGCTCCTCACTTCTGCCCTCGCAAACAAGAATAAAATCCTAGTAGTAGGCGCCGGCCGTAGCGGGCTGGTCGCAAGGGCATTTGCTATGAGGCTCATGCACCTCGGCTTTGATGTATACGTAGTCGGAGAGACCATAACACCATCGGTTAAAGAGGGCGACCTCTTGATAGCTGTGTCAGGGTCAGGTAGCACCCAGATCGTGCTGTCCGTAGCCTCCGCCGCTAAAAAGGCTAAGGCAACTGTCATTGCCGTAACATCCTTTGAAGACTCCCCTCTGGGGAAGATTAGCGATTTTATAGTGAAAATACCGGGTAGAACCAAGGTGGCTGCAGAAACCGACTACTTTGCGAGACAAGTAATGGGGCTCTACGAGCCACTGGCGCCTCTCGGCACGCTATTTGAGGATACCGCGATGATATTCTTCGACGGCGTCATATATGCGCTGATGAACCTGCTAGGCGTGCGCGAGGAAGACTTAAAGAAAAGACATGCAAACGTTGAGGGCCTGTAGCAGCACCCCTATTTTTTCCGGTATTAGTTCTCCGGAAAGACGCGAGGGGCAATACCATATAGTTCGAAGAACCCTAAAGCCTCGGGTTCAGCTGCTCTCTCGTCCAAGAGGTATACTCTAATGCAGTCAGTCTCAGACCTTATCCCTCTACCAATAATTTGAATAGTCTTCATTAGAGCCGGATATAGGAATACTTGATTCCACGCCCACTTCCAGTCTCCCGTCGCATCCTTGAGGGTTTTTAAAAGCCTCTGGTTGCTGGGGGAGGGGGTTGGAACAGGCAACCCGGCAATAACAATAGTATCGATTAGGTTCTTTTTCAACGCTCTAAACTCAACTCCCTCGGAGAACTTCCCCCAAGCGACAATCATTACAAGGCCTTTCCTATTTTCTAATAAGAAGTTGAGAATCTCGTCGAGCGCTGTATCGTGCCTCTCCATGAGCCTCGGCCTGGCTTTCAGGAATGGATAGACTTCCATCATAAATGAGTACGAGGGGAAGACAGCTAACACGTGGAGGCTTTCAGGTTCCGCGAAAATAGCGTCGATAAGCCGGGCATAGCGCTTGTACAACTCGCCTGTTCTTAACACATACCTTGATGAGATTCCCCGTGTAATGGTCAACTCAACATTCTCTCCCCATGCAAACGGGTACGTAACCTCTAACAACTTATCCTTTTCAATGCCCAGTACTGCCGTGTAGTAGTCTGCGGGGGGAAGAGTAGCCGACAGCAAAACGGCCGATCTTATGCTCTGGAATACTTTCCTAGCAATTCTGGAGACATTGTAGAAATGTATTTTGAACAACTTACTCCCATGCTCGTCTAAGGCTAGGAGTACAGTGTCGCCAGGCATGTTCTCCACTTTACTTATAAATTCTGAGACATACCACACAGCAGAAACTGTGCCTGTCTTCTGCTCGACGGCTTGGGCTAGCAAGTTTAGGCTTGTGGACGGCGGAGCTATCTCCAAGAATACCTCAGCAGGAATTTCCTCCCCTTCCTCTGAGGCTTTCTTGTCTAGGAGCAAGAGGAAACTTTTTAAGGCTTCTCTAATCTCCAGGAACCCCTGCCCCCCAAACCTTTGGATTTCCCTCAGTGCAGACCTTATAGTAGACTCGCTTAGCTGGCTACTCAGGCTGTCTGAAATAAACGTAGGAAGGTTGTGTGCTTCATCGATGATTACGAGAGTTTCAGAAAGATTTACTCTACCCTTCTCTACAAGGATGTTCAAGAGCGACAGGTCGAAGAGATAGGGATAAGATGCTATAATAATCCTGGCTTTCTCCAAAGCTCTCCAAGCTACCGCATAGGGGCATACTTGTTTTTCACGTCCTAGCCTCCTCAATAGGGAGACTGTCAGAACCTGTGGTACCTCAAGGGATTCTATAGTGTCCTTATAGGGGCACTCTCTGCTCACTCTCTTCAGGAGGCAGAACCTCGCGAAGCGATCATAATCCATCTCCGTTACCAGTTTCCTGGGAAAAAGACAGAGATCCTTCTTGCTCGTAAGCGTTACAACGGCGAGGCCCACTCCTCTATCAACGAGTCTTGCGGCCTCGCGAATTGGAGCTTGAAACTGGCTCTTCGAGTGGGCAAGGTACACTATGCGTGGGACGCCAGACGCTAGAGCCCCTGCGAGAGCTGCGGCAGTCTTCCCGAACCCTACTGGATAGCGGGCGAGTAGTATCTTAGAGCCCACAACGCTCTCATACACAAGCCTCGCTAACTCGAGCTGTCCACTACGCGGGTTCATGTATGGGAAGAACCCCTTGATCCTGGCTACTAGCTCTTCCATCCCTAAGAAGGGTCTGCCAGCGGAGGCTATATATTTATGCCGCGCAGGAGTGTTCGTGAGCGGTATGGGCAGTAAGTATCTTGGGTACTTCAAAGTGGCTCTCGGCGCAGTCACGATAATTGCGCTCGCCATTAGCGCTTACTACGCATACAAGGTTTTCGCGTACATCATGAACTGGGAGGCTGGTAGCCAGCAGACATATACCTCTTACATGACCATACTAATCTATGTTCTATTTATTCTCACGTCGTTCTTCTTAATATACGAGACACTCCGGAGAGGCTATGAACAACGAAGTTAGGGAAGATGCTATCGTCGACTGGATTACACGCACGTTTAACATCGTGAAAAGCGACGCCGTAGCAGTGAATACGGGTAGCGGCAACGTGATAATAAACGTCGATGCTTTCGACTCGGAGATCCACTGGCCGCCATTTCTAGACGCGTATTCAGCCGGACAGAAAGCTTACTTTTCCTCCACAAGCGACGTGATAGTAAAAGGAGGAAAACCCGTGGCTGCACTTGTCTCCCTAAGGGTTCCGAGAACATTTAGTGCTGAGTGCGTGAAGAAGTTCGTACTAGGCCTCGGTACAGCAGCATCGAGTTTAGGGGCGCTCTACCTTGGAGGAGACACAGACGTGACAGAAGGAGGCCCGTTCAGGGCAGAGATTGTGAGCATAGGGGTGCCTACTGGGAAAACACTATCTAGGGGCGGCGTCAAGCCGGGAGATCTGTTGGCAATCACAGGTCATGTCGGCGTCTCCGGCATTGTGTATGGGGTTCTCTACGGAGAGCTCGAGAGCCGACTACTCGTAGACGCCCTTAGGGATTGGGTTAAGCCGCAGTGGCCGCGCCTCGACGCCTGGTTCGAACTGACGCCGCTCGTGAACGCCTCAATAGACAACAGTGACGGCCTGGCACTTAGCCTGCACTATCTAGCCGAGAGCTCAAAGGTGAGACTCGAATTATCAGAAATCCCCCTGTACGACAGGATCATTGAAATATTTGGAGAGGATAGAGCGGTCGAGTACGCGCTGTACAATAGCGGAGAGGAGCACAACTTTATCTTTTCGCTCCCAGATGGCCACGAGTGGGTCGCCGAAAAACTCGGAGCAAGAGTAATTGGAAAAGCTGTTGAGGGCCAGGGCGTATACCTCGCTGGCTACGGGGAGGTAAAAAGGAGAGGTTGGGTGGGGGGCGAGGGGTTCCGCGACAGAATATGACCACGGCAGTAATAATCGACGGTTACACAGACGAGCCTGCAGGTCTCGGCGTGCCACCATACATAGACGTCTACCCACGCTACATTGCCGGTGCGATCTGGCACGCCGATAAAACAGCTAAGCTCTACTACTTCACGATCGACACCTACCGCTTAAACGAAGAGAAAATCTCCAGGCTGATAACAAAAGCTGACCTACTCATCGTCTCAGGAGGCGTGGTAGTCCCAGGACGGTACATTGGGGGCGCTCCAATAACGCCGCAAGAGATTATCTCTATCCCGAAGAAGTTCGAGAAGCCCCTAAAAATCCTGTGCGGTCCCGTCGCGCGCTTTGGGACAGCGATACGCGGCGGCAGGAGGGCTATCCAACCAAAGGATTTGGACGAGTCCTATGACCTAGTCGTGAGGGGGGATCCCGCTCACGTCATCTACGACCTCCTCAAGGAAAAGAGCGTGGAGAGAGTCAACCCCTACAAGATCCCACACGAATACAGCCTCACGAATGTTTTTGCCGTGAAAGGCGCCCGCATCGTCCTGCAACATCCCAACATCGGCTTCAACCTTACAGCCGAGATAGAGACCTTCAGGGGGTGCCCGCGGTGGCTCACTGGAGGCTGCTCCTTCTGTATTGAGCCGCGCCTCGGAAGAGTTGTGTGGCGTGACCAAGACGCTATAGCCTCCGAAGTTAGGGCTCTCTACGAGTATGGGGTACGCGCCTTCAGACTCGGACGCCAGAGTGACATACTGTCGTATAAGGCTAAGGGGGTCAACGAGGTAGAGTTCCCCGAACCGAATCCAGAAGAAATAGAGAAACTCTTCCGCATGATACGCCAGGCTGCACCGAGCCTAGAGACTCTCCACATCGACAACGTAAACCCGATGACCGTAGCTCTGCACGAGGAGAAGGCAGAGAAGGTTCTCAAAGTGATAGTAAAGTACCACACCCCCGGCGATGTCGCCGCTTTCGGGCTTGAGAGCTCCGACCCCGTGGTTTCGAGGGAGAATAACTTAGGGAACGACAGCGAAAGCGTTCTGAGAGCCATAGAGATAATCAACAGGGTGGGCCGCAGGCGTGGATGGAACGGGATGCCGGAGCTACTCCCTGGCGTGAACTTTGTCCTAGGCCTCAGGGGCGAGACGAGGAGGACGTTCGAGCTAAACAAGGAGTTCCTGGAGGAGGTGCTGAGGAGAGACCTAATGCTCAGAAGGGTAAATATTCGAGAGGTCTTACCTTTGCCTGGCACACCTATGTGGAGCATTGGGGATAGGATAGCCAAGCGGCACAAAAAGTACATACTTAGCTTCAAGAGGTGGGTGCGCGAATACTTTGATGTCGAAATGATGAAAAAATTGTTCCCTAAGGGGACTCTAATCAGGCGATGCTACGTGGAGACGGTCGTCGAAGGAAAACCCGTGGCCAGGCCCACCGGGAGCTACCCTGTGACGATATTCCTCGATAGCGGGAAGATTGGCTCCCGAGTGGACTGCATAGTCCACGGGTGGAAGGCGAGAAGCCTACTGGGTACCCGCTGGGCGCCTCGCAGGGTTCAGGGAGCCTGAAACAAAATTCTCTGGATCTGCATAAGCTCGTGGCCTGTAGTTTCGCTTCCAGCTAACGCTCCTTTCGTGTTGGCAACAAGGCCTGCCCTCAGGAACATCCTACCCTTGTTTACCGTGAGGAGGCCGGCCTGCACCTTGAGGATAGACTCGAACTCCGACATTTCTTCGTCGGTCACGAAGGGAGGCACGGCTAAAGCCCTATTAGTTGCGACAGCAAGTGAGCCCACAAACGGGCTTCCGCCTAGGCTTCTGGTTTCGCACTCCACGCCTAACGTGTCCGCGATGACTTTAACAGTCTTATGTGATAAGAGGGGGCTTGTAACACACCCTCTATCATTTACTAGGACGAGGTTACCGAGGCTTGTCTCCCTAACGTCCTCTAATACGGCAGTGTTGAGCCCCATCCTCTTTACAGCCTCGAGCTCTGCCTCCAGCGTAATGCGCGGCAATACAACACCAGTATTGTTGCCACAGATCAATACTCCGAGTAGCCTAGACCCGGCAATCGAGGCTCTTATGACGTCTACTTTAAGTGTATCAGCGACTTTGTCTTCCAGTTTGCTTGGAGCGTCGAAAGGTATTAGCGCGTAATTATCGTTAATAAATATGAAGACGCCAATCTGAGGCGTCCCGAATATCTCTGTGACGTCCACCGACATATGAACTACTCTTTCTCCTCTACATTACCAGTAGCGGGTGGGAGGTCGACCTCTGCCTCTACGACTTCCCCCTCCTCGACGTTCACTCTCACGCTAACAGTGACCCGTCTAGGAGGTTTCTCGATGCTCTTGCTCCACAGCAACTCATTAAGCTTGTTGCCGACCTTTATGGCTCCACTTACGTGAAAATGCCTGGCGACCCACTCCTTGACAAGCCGAACTGCCACCTTAGCCCGTTTCTTCCTAGGAGCCCTGAAGGCGTCGCGCAGCGGTATTGTTACCGTGAAAACGTTCTCACCGTCCTGGAGCTTGGGCACTATCACTCACCCCCTATAGTTGCATTCTGCTCCTACGCCAGTTACGGCGGGGCTTCCTGCGTACTCTCCCAAGGGTCTTCGCTATGACCCATATTGGAACCTGCTGGTTCTCACGTGTAGCGGCAATTAGCCTTATCTTCTTCCCGAATGGCTTGTTATGGGCCATAACTCGCACCTCTCCACTCAACATCTACCTGTTTAATAAAAACCTTTACCCAAAGCTAACCCTGAACCGTATCTCCTGCCGCGTATCTGTTAGCCGTGCAAGGATCTGCTTGAGGGTCTCGTCGTCTATCGGGAGCCTTATCGACCCACTCTGCGCGAGTTGGACTAGCTGCACCTCTAGTGCTTCTACAAGCTCGGGCTTTACGAGCTTCAGGTTCGAGAGCCTTGCCCGGGCCTCAGGGGTCAAAATCCTCCTCAGGAGCTCCTGCCGCCTTGCTTCTTCAGCCGCGCGCTGGGCCTCGCCTTTCTGGGCCTCGGCAAGCCTCCTCTGGTACTCTAGCAACTTTCGCTTTTTAATCTCCTCCAGCTCCGCGCCCTCATCTAACTCACTCATAGACCCCTCACCCAGAGTACTCTTCTAAGAAAGATGTTGCAAAAGCTACTCAATATACTTTTTGAGCTCGGGCCTCTCCTCGGCAAGCTTCTTGAATAACGTGATCGCAATCCTATCTACCAGCGAGCGGCCCTTATCCGTTATGACCCTACCCTTTGGCGTCTTGGCGACGAGCCCCGCAGCTTCGAGTTGCTGTAAAGCCTTTCTTATAGCAGACCCCCCGCTCTTCTTGAAGTGTTTACGCTTGACTGTGTTCTTTGTCCTACCGCCATAGGCCGTACGTAGCCTCTCAAGGCCCACGGGACCGTAGATGTAGACCTTTCTGAGGAGTGCTGCACACCTCTTATACCACCAGTCAGGGTCGCTTGGAACTCTCTCCCTACTAGGGCCTGTTTTAGCATAGAGTGCCCACTCAGGGGGTTGTATTTCCTTCATGTTTTCCTTGAGGTATCTTGCAAGCTCCTCTATTAGCATGTTTGGCGGCACGATCTTTGCATTAACCATTACTCCACCTTCTCTGTTCTCGTAGTGGTAGCCTTATAAAGTTATCCCTACCCTTAACCCCGATGGTGGACACGGTTAAAGAGGGTGAATGGGTTCTCCTGTACTATAACGAGAAAAAGAGCTATGTGGTGCGGGTTGAGAGGGGGAGAGTTTTCCACACTACACACGGCTCCATTGACTTGGCAAAGCTAATAGGGTTACCCTATGGTAGCTTTGTGGAAACAAACGTCGGCGAAAAACTCGTTGTGACGCGAACAAGGTTTGTTGACAGGCTTGAAGGCCTACAGCGCACAACTCAAGTCATCTACCCGAAGGATCTCGGCTATATCCTGCTAGAGGCAGGCGTAGGTCCCGGGAGTACCGTCGTGGAGGCAGGTACGGGTACAGGGTTTCTAGCCGCAACTCTAGCGTGGTATGTTAGGCCTAGCGGCCGCGTATACACGTACGAAGTCCGGAGGGACTTCTACGAGATAGCCCTAAAGAACTTCGAGAGTCTAGGAGTGCTCCCGTACATTACCCCGAAGAACAAGGACATACAAGAGGGGATAGAGGAAGACAATGTTGACGCTGTTATACTCGACCTGCCGACCCCCTGGAAAGTCACTGAAGACGCTGCCTCAAAACTCGTTAACGGTGGCGTACTCGTAGTATTCGTCCCGACAACAACCCAAGTTGAAAGAACCCTACTCTCGCTGAAGAAAACAGGGCTGAAAATGGTAGAGGTGACAGAGATCATGGCGAGGAAGTACCAACCTGTCCCAGGCGAGTTCCGCCCGCACAGCATTGGAGTAACGCACACCGGGTACGTGATCAGCGCGAGGAAACTATAATAAATTTAACCCCCTGCCCCGTAAGTTGTATAGGCGGGGGTGCCCGAGCCAGGTCAAAGGGGGCGGACTCAAGATCCGCTGGCGTCGGCCTTCCCGGGTTCGAATCCCGGCCCCCGCACTCGAGCGTCCCCCCCCCCGCATGGATTTGTCTCCTATAATTCCTCTGTATAGCTACTAAACCCAGCCGCCTTCTCAGCGCTCATGTCCAGGAAAAACTTGCTTTTCCAGCCGGCTCGAGAGAGTATTTCGTTTATTTGGAGGAGCGCGCCCGGAGTAAAGGAGGCGATAACGGCATAGATAATTCGACTGCCCCTCGCGAGCGTCACTAAAAGCAACGGAGACGCCCTTCTCGTCTCGCCAGAGAGTTGAGAGCGTAGCACGTAGCTTGAAAACTTGTAGTCTTCGACTTTCACACCGTAGTCTCTAAGCCACTCATTAATCCTGTCAAAGTATGTAGTGTAGCGCTCACCCCCCTTAACTCTACGGTACCCCGCAAGCGAGAGGTCAAGCCAGAACACCTCAGAATCCTTATTGACATAGTACGCCGCTATGTTCTTGAGGCCGCGCACCCGCACAGAGCACACCTGCACTCGAAAGACCCGGCCACTAAATAAACCTATCCCAGGTTCTAGAGGAAATCTTTTCGAGAACCTCGCCTCCCTGAGGGCTACCAGGGTGGATTCTCGAAAATTTAGTAACCATTATTAAAGAAAAGCACACCATGAGTACCCCGACGCTGAGGCCGCGACTGCTTCCACGAATTATGCCGGCTCTAGAGAGTTGAAAAGAAAGGATAAACCTTCCTTTCCCCTTAAACCGCTAACCGGTTAAAATAAAAAATATAGCCCGGCGGGGATTCGAACCCCGGATCTGCGGGGCCAGAGCCCGCCATGCTTGACCGCTACACCACCGGGCTTCATTATAGTGTTGGAAAACGCCGGGATTTAAATTTTAACCTTCCTAACCCCTTTCCCACGTTCCCGCGCGCAGAGAGCGGTTTTACAAAGAACAGTTATTCGGTTAAAATACATAAAAAAGTGGGGCCGCCGGGATTTGAACCCGGGACCACCTGGGCTCTTGTCCTTAGATCCCGAATCCTGCGGTTTTAACCGTGCCAGGCATCCTACCAGGCTGGACTACGGCCCCCTGCAGTTAATGGGGGAGAGTGGTTTTAAAGGATTTCGACCGCTTAGAGGATGGTTCTGTGGGGGAAATTTTAAAATCATTGGTGAGTGTTTTCTCCGGCGCTCGGTTATGACGAAGTGGACTCTTAGGTGTGAGAGCTGTGGGGGTGAGAAGGTACTTGACGTGGGCTTTAACTTATACGAGTTTAAGAGGGTGTACATCTACTGCCCAAAGTGTAGGGCAAATACTTTCCACATAGTGGTCGGGCACGAAGAACAGTCCGAGTAGGGACGTGTCAGTGGCTGCTCGCGTGATCACGGGTCACTGGTTCTTGCCTCATCATCCTATAGTTGGATCAACTGACCCCTAATAAACTCTCTGTGTTAGAGCTGTATTATGTTGACCCCCTCTATTCTCTTGGCGATGTCCTCGGCTTGAGTGGTCAGGATTGCTTGCCTTATGTCGAGTACCGTCGATAGGGACTTTAAGAAGTTCACTTTTATCCTGTCGTCGACGTTCGGTAGCGGCTCGTCAAGCATAACGAAGTCAATGTTCCTCCTTATCTGAGAGTATATGGCCAGCAGGAGTGAGAGGACGACTATGGTCTTCTGGCCGTCGCTTAGTAGCTCGCTGAACCTGTATTTGGTTCCGCCTACCTCTACGAATACTTCGTAATAGCTGGTGGGTGCTGTTCCCTTCTTCCGCTTTTCCACTACTTCTAGCTCTACAGCTCTGACTTGCTCTGCCGGGTACACAGCTCTCAATATCTCGTTTATCTTTCTGTTAAGTTCCTCTATTCTCTTGCGCCTCAGCTCTGTCAGGATCTCGCGCGTCGCCGACTTGATTCTCTCGAGGCGCGAGTAGAGGGATTCGAGCTCCGCCAACTCGTTCTCGAGGCTATGGATTTTCTCCTCCAGGCGCTTGACCTGGTCTACTACGACGGATTCCTCTAGTGTTTTGAGTTGGGCGTTCAAGCTGTCTTTTTCTTTGGTTAACGAGTCTAGCTCACTCTTGGCCGTTACGTACTCCTTGTACTTGGGCTCATACTCGGCGAGCTCCTCCTCTAGTTTTCTCAGTCTGCCCTCTGCTTTCAAGATCTCAGAGACCACTTCCTGTTCAGCAAATCTCCTCCTTAAATCGTGGGCTCTCTCGTCGACCCTTGTTAGAATAGCTGACAACTCCTTGTACTCCCTCTCCTTCTCTCTAAGCTTTATTTCGTCTTCTCGCACTTCCTCGTCGAGAGATTCTTTGCGCTCTAGATATTCTTTATACTTCTCGTACTCCAACTCACGGCTAACAAGCAACACCTTTAACCCTCTGAGATCCTCAAGAACCTCCCGCAACTCTCTCAACCTTTTCTCACTCTCCGACAGCTTCCTCTCCAGATCCACTATTGATCGGGTGAGCTGTTCCACCCCCTCCTCAACCTTCTCAATACTCCTGGAGTCCAGCGTTGTCCCGCAGACTTGGCACTGGACACTCCTCCTCTTGCTAGCCTCCTCAATTAGAACTTGCTTTAACTGTAGCAGACTTCTGGATATCTGGATTTTCCTGGATGTTTCCTTAATTTCTTGCTCTAACTTCCTGACCTCCTCCTCTAGCTCGCTGGCCTTACCGTACTTACTCTCAAGCTCCTGTACCCTCTCCTCTGCTTCCTCGTACTCGGTCGCGCTGGGTTCAAGTTCCACGAGTACCTTCTCAAGCGCAGCGAGCTCGGCTTTCTTCAGTTCTACCTCCCGTGCTGAGGCCTGGAAGTCCTCCCACACTCTATCGTAGTGGCTCCAAGCCTCGTCGACTATTTTCTCAAGGTCGGCGAGTGCACTGCCCGTGTTCTCGCTAGTAAACGTTAGGTGCTCGAGCGCCTCCAACAGCTTCTGGGGGGCCTTCAGCCTCTCTAGGATGTCTCTGAGCGAGTGCTTCAAGCCTTCAGCCTCCTCCAGTATCTTATACAGGTCTACCTCAGAGGGGGCATGCTTTACTCTCTCCCTGAGCTTCGAGACATAACTCCTTTCACCCTCAATCTCCCGCTTGAGGCTCTCGTACTTCTCAGCGACTGGCCTTAAGGCTTCGACCCGGGCAGACAGCTCTCCAAGGCGCTTCTCAATGTCCTCCACCTCACTTGCAATCTGTGCCCGTTTCTCACTTAGAACGGAGAGATTCCTCACGGCTTCCTCGTATTCGCTTCTCAGAGTTGCGAGCTCAGCTCTGACTCTCTCCAGGGAACTTCTTACCCTGTTCAAGGAAATAGATTCGTGGAAACTCCTCACGGCGTTTATGCCCAGGAGGATGTCTAAAGCCCTGCTGCGCGTAAGAGACCTGCCGTAAGCAAGCATGTGCACGAGTACGTAGCTCAGAGAAGCCGAGCGTATAAACTCCTGGAAGTCCATCCCCAAAATCTCCTCGATAACACCCTCGACCTTACTGGGCCCCTCGAAAACCTCTCCTGTAGGCGTTTCTAAGGCTACGTGCTCAACAAGTCTGCCGTCAGCTCTCGCCAAGCGACGCTCAAGCTTGTACACCCCCTCCCCAGTAACCTCGAAGTATAGCCGGACAAAGGCTTCTCTACACCCGACATTCACCAGGCTCTCCCTCTGGATGACGCCGAGCCCTGCGTAAAAGTCAGTACCGAAAAAAACGAACTGAATAGCGGAGAGAATGCTTGTCTTCCCAGCGCCTACTGGGCCTATGATCAACGTTATCCCATCCGGAAAGTCAAAGACCCTATGGCTCGAAAAGCCTCTAAAGCACTTGACTTCAAGCCTCCGCAGCTTCACTCCCAATGTTACCAGCCTCTACAAGCTCCTGTATAAGCTTCCTAACGCCATTGCGCCCTTCCCTGGCATACACCTCGAGCAACTCCAGCGCAAGCTTAAGAGTCCCGGGGTCGTCTGCCAAAAACTTGCGGAGCCCCTCGCGCACCGTGTCTTCAATGCCGCGGCCCAGATACCTGACCGGCATGACTCCCCTTACCCGCCCCCAACTGGTTTTTTACTCCCGAGAACCTGGAGCCAGGGATTATCCTTAATGAAGTCCGGTAGATCCCCGCTTGATCCTGAGGGCTGTGTCCCTGTAGCGGGCTGGATCTCGGGCCGGAGTGGTTGTGCTGGCACAGGCTTCAGTTTTACAGAGCCCTCTAGTGGGACAGGGGCTTCTTGCAACGCGCTCTGTATTTTTAAACCCTGGGTAGCACGGATTATTTTATCAGTTTGGACACGTGTACTTCTGCGTTGCCTGGGAACTCTTATCTCAATTACTTCCCCATTATCCCGTACCTCTAAAACCCCCACGTTTTTCTCCGAAACGATTTGTATAGTTCGCCTATTCGCATGCACTAGTTTCCTGCCTGGTACTGCGAGGTACACGTAGCTCGCATCAAGAGACTCACTCTCGTGTGCCTCGTGGGTAATTTCAGCGTCAATAGCGCTTAGTGGAATCCTTGCTCCGATGTACTTGATTACTATCTTCTCGCCAGTAGGGCTTACGGCGATAATGTCGGCTTTCCCGTCATGAAAGAGCACATTCTCCACACGCCCCCCTATGCTCCTCTCAACATAACTTTTAACGTAGTCAATGTACATTAAGTCGTCTCTTCTCGCCATTACTGTGCATGTAAAAGATGCTACGAGACCCTAAAAGGGTTTCGGGTCTTTAATAGTGGACGCCCCGCTTGTACCAGCCCTCCCTGCTCCTCCAGTCCCACTCAATATCCTCCGGCAAAGCAATACTATAGACGATTGTACCCTTCCACACCGAGTACAAGGGATCAGAGACCATGTGCACGCGGGCTGTTATACCTACATTTGACAGCTCAAGCCTCAGTTTCTCCGCACTATCAACAGCAACGTCTTCAAGCCCTTTTGGAACCTTCCAGGAAAAGTTGCCACCACTGAGTATAAAGTCATTGTAGAGGCTCGGCAGAAGCTCAACAGAAACCTTGCCCAGCGAGGCTTGTATCGCCTCGACAAGGGGGGCGTCTCCCTGAATTACATTCTCGCCAACTCTTGTATCCTTAGGCCTGGGCATGCCGCGCTTATAGTAGCTCTCGAAGAGCTCATGTTTAGGATTGAATATGACCTCGCCTATCAGAAACCTCATCCACCCGTTTTTCTCCATGTCAACCTGTATAGTAGTCCCAGGTATTCTGAAAACAGTTCTAAATCTTTCGGGGTCGCTCTTGGCGATTTCGATTGCCTCGTTTAAATCCCTCGGAACCAGGCCAACAGCTTCCTTAAACATTCGGACAAACTTCTCCTCCCGTGCCCTGTCTCCGTAGCCTAAATCCTTGAGGATCTCGGCTGCTATTGCGTCAGCCTCAGCGCCCCCACGGTTCAATGCGACAATAGCACTGCGAATAGGGTATGCTGAAATCGGAGTTATCTGAGTGTTCCCGTGCCCGCTCTCGATGACGACACATGTTACGGACTTCTCCGCGATAGCCACTGCCAATGGCTGAGGTATAATCGTGACCGCCTTGACATAGTGGCCCTCCTCATCCAGTTTGGCATGAATCTCGAAAAGTCTCTCGTACATGTAGTCCGGAGCAACCGCAGACAGAGCGGCCGTCACGTAGAACCCATCAAAGTCCTTAGCTTGGGGCTTCGAGACCATAAAGCCGTACCTCGTGACCTCTTCTATCACCCTCCAAGCTCTCTCGTCGTTCTTGTCAACAAGCCCGTCGCGCATAGGGTAGACTAGGTAGCGCGATACGTCCTCAAGACTCCCCAGATACCTCACTACGTCGGGTCCCACAACGACGTCTTTTTCGATGCCATATATCCTTAGAAGCGTCTTAGACTCGCTCAGGAAAAGCCCCCTATTCTCGATTACCTGGGGCCTCTCGGCTAGGGGGCCGAACTTGAACTGGCTGGTCCCGTAGTCCTCTCCGTAGGCAAACCTCTGCTTGTACAGGCTTATAGACATTACAACCCCTGATCTACTTTACGCAACCCTTAAATAAATTCACGCATCTCAACGCCCGTGGGCGATGTATTAAGGGTGGAGTTCCGGAAGTTTGGGAAGGTAGTATCGGAGGCTGAGGTACGGCGGGACCTAGTCCCCCTAAACTTTGAAACAATAAGGAAAACAGGGAAGATTGTGACTACAGTGACAAATAGGGACGAATACATCGTTGTCAACTTCCCGGCCAGACTAGTGAACGAGGGAAGCCTCTACACCAGTTTCAAGGCAGGGGACCTACTCATAGCCCCCGCGGCTTCATCTCTAGTTGTTGTACTAAAGGCCTTCAGCGAGAGCAGGTGGAGAATGTTCAAGGCGGGTGAGGTAAAGAGCGGGTTAGAGGCCCTGCGCAGTATGAAGACGGGTGAAAGTATAACTATAGCAGTGACCGAGGTGGAGCAGAGTGTCTGAGCAACAATTCGAGCCAATGATGCCAATAAAGCTTACAACACTTAATGACCTTGCCAGGCTAGCTAGTAGCACAAGTGCTCTTGGCCACGTCACGTACATAGTTCACTTCACCCATGGCGAGAAGCACTACTACGGCGTGTTCGTCGTCTTCCGGGACTACTACAAACTATACGGACTTCCGATGTTCTACTACATAGAGATGGACAAAGAGCTCCCTGGCAACTACATTCTCTTCCGCTCCGACGAAGCCGGGGAGAACGTTGAAATATCGAGGGGAACCAAGCCTGGATATATAGCACTGCCAATTATAAACCTGTCACTCGACAACCCCCAGTTCCTCAAAGTAATCCAACTGCTTAACAAGTGACCGTCTTTTAAGCATATAAACAATACTAGAGGGGGGAATGAGGGACAGGCAAACCAGCATAAATATCCTCCAAGGGTATCCATCAATCCTCTGGGACTCCTACAGTATTTTCGCAAGCACATCCAGAGCCCTCGTATCTACCCTCAGACTAGTCCAGCACAATGTAACAGACAGCGCCGTCCAGGTGGTACTAATCTTGCTGGTTGAGGCTTTACGAATCAGCATCAGGAATCTCAGGACACATATAATACACACAAGAAACTCGGGTTTCGGAGATAGAGCGGTGCTCAAGAAGATTGCGTATGGCTACATTGCACGGTGCTCTGACCTTGTGTCAAATATAAGGAATGCAGAGATAACACTCAGAGGGATAGACTACAGAAATGCAATGTTCGTACGTGAAAAGCTGAGGGGCATAGAGGACGATCTTGAAGGGCTAAACCACTACATCGACTTGATAATTGAAGAACTCGATTCTAAAGAAAACACGGCGTGAAAACTCTGACTATTTCTTACGGGCGAGGACTATCTCTATGATGGATATAGTCCTCTTCTTGTCTCCTTCGCCTACCTGTTCGCTTCCAATCTTTATTGTCTCGACGTCGACCTCGTCCTTGAGGAACCTGCTCTTCACTATCTCGGCAACGTCTACCGCGCGGCTTATAGCTCTGCCCCTAGCCTTGATTGCGACCCTCTTGGCGCCCTGGTTGAATTGAATGACTGCTGCGAGGACGTAGTTCATGACGTTCTTGCTTCCTACTAGTACGCTTCCTTCTTGGACACTCATTTGCTTCACCGTTTGCAGAGTCCCTTATACTAGTGCGTTAATAAATGTTACGCATATCCCTAGAAGGAGGGCTTAAGCTCGAGCTCGTAACCGTAGCGCCTGACTATCCTCTCGAGCTTGCGCCTAGGCTTTCCAGTGAGGTAATTGTAGTAGTCGGCGGAGACCTGTATGGTGACGGTGGAGGAGTTCGAATCTATCGTTACCTGGTACCCGTCATCGCCGAGGATTTTGTACAGGGCTCTCTCGATTGCAGACTTTATCTTGTACTCCTCCACGCTAACTCTCCCAGACGGCTTCTTTATAGGAACCACGAAAGTCCTCTCGCCGAACACGTACAGCTCGTATTCGGGTTCACCGGTCATGAAGTCACGCACAACGACTACAGGGCGTGCAAGATCCTCCTCCCTAAGGCCGTGAGGTATTTTGACTGTGGTCTCAAGAGAGTACACCTTCTCCACTTGCCCGTTCTTGATGTAGATCACTGTGTCAACTATCGATGGAATCATGCCGAGCTCGACCCTCCCGATAAACCTCTGAATAGCGTCAATGGGGCTTGTAGCGTGCACTACCCCAACCATGCCTACTCCAGCAAGCCTTAGATCCGCATACAGCTGGAAGTCCCTTGTGTCCCTCATCTCGTCGAAGAACGTGTAGTCAGGCCTGGACAGTAGAAGCACATCGTGTATCTCCTCAGAGGTTGCATAGTTCTTGGAGTACTGCGTAATTTCCACTGGAAGGTGCATGTCCCTAGGAGACTCGATAGTCTTGACGACCTTCCCCTTCCTATAGTAGTATTCAGCTAGGGCCTGCGCGAACGTAGTCTTGCCCATGCCTGGGGCTCCTGCTATCAGTATCCCTTCAGCCTGCTTCTCGAGTCTCTCAATGAGCTTCCTAGGTAGATTATAGTCCTCCAAGCGGAGTTTCGCAACAGGCCTCACAGCTGTTATCTCTATGCCGTCCGAGAACGGAGGCTTTGTTACAACGATGCGGTACGTGTCTAGTTGCACTATAATTACCCCTCTACCCTCGTACTCCACGAATGCTGATTGGCTCTCGTTCCTAACGCGTTCAAAAATCTGCCTTATATAGTCTTCAAGCTCCTCCCTTGTCAACGGCTCACTACGCAGCTCCACAAAGGTCCACTTCCCGGGTAGCCCCTTCTTTGCGTAGGGCTTAGACCCCTCCTTCAAGTGGATAGACATTATGTCGTTGTCGAAGAATTTCTCGAGAAAGAACTCTTCACCACGCCTCGGCGGCAGGTACAGAGCCTTAATACCCATAGCTTCTGCAGCCTTGGCAGATACCTCATCGCATGTCACGAGAGTCCCGCCGTGCTCGAACGCTAAGAGCCTGACAATAATGTCCGGGTCTAGATCCCGCGTCGCCCGCAAGCCCTGCGGCATGTTGTGAGAGTACTCCAGTTCGACGACCTCCTGTAGAGACTCAATGGCGTCCCTCAATAGCCCAAGCTCCCGCAGCCCTGAGAGACCGCTTCCCGCGCCTTTCCTGGCGAGCTCTTCGAAGTAGTTCACCAGGCTCACGTGGAGAATTACACGGCCAGCTATCCTACCCTCCGCGATGGCCTCGCGGAGAACCCCGCTCAGTATAGCGGATGTGTCTGGAATGTACACGTTTTCCTCTAGACTCATTACTGGTGCTCAAGAACCGAGACTCTACTTGACTTTTAAAGATTTCGTATAAAGAGGGTCTAGACCCCTAGTCTTCCACTGGAACAGCCTTATAGAGTCACTTCATATACAGAGCAGAAGTAGTGAAACCTAAAATCAGGCACTAGTGTTCCACAAGTTCCACACGAAATGTAGGGGTCTCAGGACGTTATACACTATTCAAGGAGAATCTACAATTATACGAGTCTATACTCCCGTGTGTAAGGGGGTTTAAATAACCCCTCAATTTCCACTGGAGCATGTGGAAAAAAGAAGAATTCAACGGAAAAGCCTTTATAGCAATGAATAATTCTCTGTCTGGAAATACTAATGAAAACTTTTGAGAAAAATTTAAACAGAGAAAAACTAGAGTTTATACTATATCCCCCAGCATGTATATTTTCAAGAGATTGTGATAAATAGGTGCAAGAGTTGGTTATACAGGGTGTAATGGCTCCTAGAATCAAGATCGAGGACTCGCTCCCCTCGGGGGAGAAAATCTCCCTGATGATAGAGGGAGGAGACCTAGACGAAGCAAAGATACTTCAGATACTGTCCATGCTTAAGAGCCTCAAAGCGTCCAGCGAGGTCGAGACTGGACAGGTCGCGGAGGGCTCGCTGAAGGAGAGAGTCTGGAGAATAATAGTCGAGAACTTCGGGGATGGCACATGGTTTTCGCTCAGGGATCTGTACAACATAGCCATACGTGAAATGCCAGACCTGAAGATAACGGCAGTGTCCACGTACGTGACGCGGCTAGTAAGCGAGGGGCGGCTCTTAAAGCGCGGAACCAAGCCGAACACGCGCTACAGAATAAAGACCCTGGTAGTCGAGAAGGCCTAGATCTTCTTTAAGAGTAACTTGGCAATATCGCTCTTAGTTATAATGCCGACGACCTGCATCCCCTGCTCCACTAGGACAGCCGGCACGCCACGGCTAAGCATCCTCGCTACGACCCTTATCTTGGTTCCGCACGGGACTAGCGGGAGGGGGTCTGACATGACGTCGCTGACAGTCAGCATAGCCGCCTTCGCGTTCTCGCGTATAAAGGCGCTGAGGACATCGTCGTCGAAGAGTGTTCCGACGTTCTCCCTCGTCTCGGGGTTTATGACGGGGAGCTGGCTAAACCCCCTCTCCCACATTACTCTCGTAGCGTCCACGAGCTTCGTGTCGGGAGTGACGTAGACCACCGGAGACGTCATGAGGTCGCAGGCTGTAAGTTCCTCCTCTAGGAAGCTCTCTAAAGCCTTATATATGCGCAGGAGCGTGGATACCCGCGGGTTAACTTTGCCAGACTCTATCCTGGCAATTAGGCTCTGGCTAACCCCCGCTCGCTTGGCCACCTCGCTCTGCGTCAACCCGGCTTTCAGCCTTAGTAAGCGTAGCTCCTCGGGAGAGGGGATGGGCATATCGAAAACGTATATAATAAATGACTATTATACATTTCGCTTATGGAAAATTGACCCAGCTCCTTAGCGGACTCTTCAAGAGAGGTTAGCAAGAGTTCAATAATGCGTAAAAATTATATCTTGCTCTGCTGTGAAGGTATAGGCGGGCCGGTAGCTCAGCCAGGTAGAGCACCCGGCTCATAACCGGGGGGTCCCGGGTTCGAGTCCCGGCCGGCCCATATTTTGCCAGTTTTAACCGGATAACCATTTTTGTAAAAGAATGTTTACACCAGGTGCCCTGAAGAATAAATGAGATCTAGGGGGTCTCCTGCAAGGCCTTCCTAATGGAGTTGTAGAGGATGTCTAGGCCAACGTCCATTTCCTCCTTGGTTATTATAAGAGGCGGGGCGATCCTGATGGTGCTCAGGCCGGCCCCTATCACTAGAAGGCCTGATTTGAAGGCTATGTCTAGAGTTTTCCTCAGCAGCTCTGGATTTGGAGAGCCGTCCTGCTTGATTAGCTCAACGCCTATCATCAGGCCTTTACCTCTGACGTCACCTATCGCCGGGATCTCCTCCTTCATCTCGTTGAGTCTTTTCATAGCATGTTCTCCTACGCGTGTCGTATTCTCTAGTAGCTTCTCCTCCTCTATTACTTCCAGTGCGGCAATAGCCGCTGCACAGCTGACAGGGTTCCCGCCAAACGTGCTGGCGTGGCTACCCGGCGGGAGGTTCATGATTTCTCTCCTACCAACGAGCGCGCCCAGCGGTAGGCCTGACGCGATGCCCTTGGCTATGGCTATCAGATCCGGCTCTACCCCCCAGTGCTCGATGGCAAACCATTTACCTGTTCTGCCTATGCCGGCCTGTACTTCGTCGTCCACTAGGAGTATGCCGTACTTATCGGCCAGCTCTTTGAGCCTTCTGAAGAACTCGGGTGGAGGGACTATATATC
This sequence comes from Infirmifilum lucidum, assembly GCF_014876775.1. Lineage (NCBI taxonomy): Archaea > Thermoproteati > Thermoproteota > Thermoprotei > Thermofilales > Thermofilaceae > Infirmifilum > Infirmifilum lucidum. The sequence goes on from NZ_CP062310.1 coordinate 868,749, forward strand.
CCCCCTCACCCGCGATAGGCTCGAACACGATGGCGGCGACTTCTTCTGGAGGCACGTACTTCTTCAGCACCCATTCCTCTATGTAGTCAACACACCAGAGGTTACAGTCCGGGTATTTTTGCCTGAAAGGACACCTGTAGCAGTACGGGTAGGGCACGTGGACGACGCCCGGAACCAGGGGCGCGAACCCCCTCCTCTGCACGGGCTTGCTTGCTGTGAGCGATAGGGCCCCCATTGTTCTGCCGTGGAACGAGCCCGCGAACGCGATTATGTAGGGCCTAGCTCCCCTGAAGTGGCCGCGAGCAACTTTTATGGCTGCCTCGATTGACTCAGCGCCACTGTTTGTGTAGAAAACTTTCTTTGGGAAGGAGCCGGGGGTTATTTTCACAAGCTTCTCCGCTAGGCGGACAGGAGTCTCGTACAGGAAGTCTGTAAGCGAGTAGTGGAGGAGTTTTTCTGCTTGATCCTTTATGGCTTGTACAACTCTTGGGTGTGCGTGCCCTACGTTAGTAACGCCTATGCCAGAGTTGAAGTCGAGGTACTTGTTCCCATCGAGATCCTCGAGCCACACTCCTTGGCCGCGCTTCGCGACAAACGGGTACCAGCGCGCAAAGCTCTGCATGATCAACTCGTTGTCTTTGGAAATTATCTCCTGGGACTTTGGTCCCGGAGGTGGGACTTTAATTTCAGGCCTTGACACAATTTAAATATTGATAGAAAGCTATAAATCTTTTTATGGCTCTATTAGACTGAAAATGATATGGATGTATCATTTGACGTGGTGTGGCTGGGGAGAGGCGGGCAGGGTGCTGTAACTGCTGCAATGTTGCTTGCTCAAGCCGCTGTCAACAAGGGACTTTATGCGCTAGCGATACCCTTCTTCGGCGCGGAGAGGCGCGGGGCACCTGTCTTTGCGTATAATAGGATCTCTGAGAAGACGTTACACGTTAGGTCCCGCGTCGAGAAGGGGGATGTTGTCGCCGTCCTGGACTCCTCGTTGCTCGGCATGTACAGCTTGGAGAGGTTTGTGAAACCCGGTGGAAGCGTGGTTGTCAACGCAACTGAGCGTGGGAGAGCCGCGGGGAATTTTAAGGAGTACTGCCTCGATGCTGTGGAGATAGCCGAGGATCTCGGGCTCAAAGTGGCTGGCTGGGCGCTCGTCAACATGCCAGTCTTAGGAGCGGTCGCGCGTGTCTCGGGGCTTATAGGTGAACTCGAGCTAGAGGCGGCGGTGAAAGAGCTCATTAGGGCGCACGTTGACAAGAATATTGAGGCGGTGAGAAGGGGGTGGTCGAGTGTCAGGCCGTGTTGAGGTACTGTTGAGTAGGCCGGTTGTGGGGGCAGTGCCTGCTGGCACTTGGCGGACAGAGAGGCCTGTTGTCGACCAGTCTAGGTGCACGAAGTGTGGTATATGCTGGCTGTACTGCCCCGATGGTGTTATTCAGATCACGGATCAGGGTGCTGTGGTCGACTATGCTTACTGTAAGGGGTGCGGTATCTGTGCAGCCGAGTGTCCTGTAAAGGCTATAAAGATGGTGAGGGAAGTATGAGCAAGCTTCTGCTCACTGGGAACTATGCTGCCGCGTATGCCGTTAGAGACGCTGAGCCAGATGTTGTTTCAGCGTATCCTATAACGCCCCAGACTCCAGTTATCGAGAAGATAGCTGAGTTTATTGAGAGTGGCGAGCTCAACGCGAAGTTCGTGAGGGTAGAGTCGGAGCACAGCGCCATGGCAGCTCTTATAGGTGCAGCGAGTGTAGGGGCCCGAACGTACACGGCTACCTCCTCCCAGGGCCTTTTCTACATGTACGAGGTCATATGGTGGGCTTCAGGCGCCCGCCTGCCGATTGTTATGGGCATTGTTACACGTGCTCTGGGACCGCCGTGGAACATATGGTCGGAGCATGCTGATTTCTACGCCTTGAGGGACAGCGGGTGGAACATGTTCTTCGCCTCGTCTGCACAGGAGGTCTACGACTTCACACTAGTCTCTTACAGGGTCTCAGAGAACCCCGAGGTTCTACTCCCCACTTTAGTTGGATGGGACGCATTCGAAGTCTCTCACACATATGAGCCAGTCTCTCTGGTAGAGAAAGAGGAGCTGAAGTCCTTTATTCCACCTAAGGGCTCGTGGAAGCCACTATTAGATGTGGGCGAGCCAGGGAGCCTCGGTAACCTTGCTTACCCTGAAGAGTATATTAAGGTGAGGTTTGAGATGAGAAAGGCCAGTGAAAGGGCCAGGAGAATAATTGAGGAGTCCCTACGCTCCTATAGCTCCCTCACAGGTAGGAGATATTGGTTCTTCGACTGTGTCTACTGCGAGGACGCCGACACAGTGTTCGTAATCCAGGGTTCCATCTTTGGCGAGACCCTAAGGGCCGTAGAAGAGTTAAGGAGCAGGGGCGAGAAAGTCGGGCTTGTGAAGGTCTGGGTGTATAGGCCTTTCCCATACGAGGAGCTTGGGAAAGCTATCGAGGGCACAAAAAACGTGGTCGTGCTGGCTAGGGCGTCGGTATTCGGAAGCCTGAGCCCACTGGGCTCAGATGTAGCTTCTGCGTTGAAACTACGCGGGGCATCTGCACGCCTCTTCGACGTGACTGTCGGTGTTGGGGGTGTAGACGTCAAAGCAGAGGATGTTATCGGGATTTATGACAAAGTGCGCGTGAGTGGGGAGTCAAGCTTCTGGTGGGTGAGGTAGAATGGCTCACAGGATTTTTCCACAGGAGGAGTATATCCTAAAAGGACACGCCGCGTGCCCGGGTTGCGGGGCAACATTACTCCTACGTTATGTTCTAAAGGCATTAGGCCCGAGCACCTACATCGTTATCCCGGCATGCTGTACTTCTGTCATTGCAGGTCCCCACCCTAGGAGCGCCTTTAGAGTCCCAGTCCTCCACATAGCTTTCGCCGCGAGCGCAGCTGCAGCCTCAGGGATGGTTGAGGCCTTGGAGAAGCTCGGAAAGCCAGCAAATGTTGTTGTGTGGGCTGGAGATGGAGGAACCGTGGACATAGGGCTCCAGGCTCTTAGTGGCGCAGCGGAGAGGGGGCACAACATAATCTACATCTGTTACGACAACGAAGCCTACATGAACACGGGCATCCAGAAATCGGGTTCAACTCCGTACAAAGCTTGGACGACCACGACGCCCACGGGGAACCCGAGCTTCAAGAAGGATGTCCCATCGATAATGGCCGCACATAGAGTTCCTTATGTGGCGACGATAAACCCTGCCTATCCGAATGACATCATATATAAGTTAAGGAAGGCCAGCAGTATTAGGGGAGGGCTCAAGTATATTCACGCTTTCTCGCCATGCCCCCCTGGCTGGCGCTACGACCCCTCGTTGACAGTGAAGATAGCTAGGCTCGCCGTTGAGACAGGCGTGTGGGTCTTGTATGAAGTCGAGAACGGTAAGTTCTCACTAACTGGACTGAGCAGGAATCTCCTAAAAAAGGAGAACAGAAAGCCTGTAGCTGAGTACCTAAAATTGCAAGGGAGGTTTGCCCACCTCAAGCAGGAGGAGATAGACGAGATACAGAGGCTAGTTGACGAGCAGTGGAGGAGGATCGAGGAGATAGTTGCGGAGCATGGAGCACGTGCGAAAAGCGTATAAGCCCACGCTTATTTGAAGGGTCTATGAGTAGTAGTGAGAAGATATACAGGTGCATAAGGTGTGGAAGGGGGTTCAGCCAAGACGAGTTACGTATTCTTCCAGGCTTGCGCTGTCCCTATTGTGGCTTCCGAGTTATAGAGAAGACGAGACCCCCCATGCCCAAACGCGTCCGCGCCGTCTAAGCTGTCTAAGGGGCAGAGAGGGCAAAGCGTAAAAAATAAAAGGGTTAGCATATACGTAGAATCTTGCCAAACGGGATAAAATGAGCGTCGAAATACTCGACAGTATATTGAAGGGCGTATTCAAGGAACAACAGGTAATTAAAATCAGGGTAGAGAAGCGCAAAGGGCATCGCGACGTTACAATAATCACAGGCTTTGACACGAAGGATCCGGAGCTACGCAAGATAGTATCGGAGCTGAAGTCGAAGCTTGCATGCGGGGGCACAATAAAGGACGACCACGTCGAGCTTCAAGGCGACCACAGGCATAAGGTAAAGGAGTTTTTGATAGCTAAGGGGTTCTCTGAAAGCAACATTCTAGTCGAGTGATAAAACTCTACTTTTTTATACTTTACATGCAATTTCTACAATATATGAGTGATCCTGGTAAAGCAGTAGAAGAGCTCGCAGAAGTTATGGCCCGCATACAGAAAGAGCTCAATGATACATTGCGTAGCGTGTGGGCAAAATATTCAGCGCTGTACCCTGACAAAATGAGAGTTTATGACCCTCTATACGACATCGAGGATAGAGGTGAGAGCATAGCAGTATACGTCGACGTCCCTGGGTTTAAGAAGAATGAGATAAGGATCCGCGTAACTGAGGACTCGCTGGAGGTTATTGCTGAGAAGTCCGAGGAACGCGTGAAAGAGGAGAACGAGAGGAAGTACATCGAGAGGCAGAGGCTCTACAGGCAGGTATACAAGAAGATACTGCTTCCCGCCAAGGTTAGACCTGAGCAGGCACGTGCTAGGCTGGAAGACGGGGTTCTAGTCGTTGTGCTACCTAAAAGCGGCGCGGAGCGGGAGGTAGAGGTTAAACTCGAGTAGGCAAAAACCTTTTAAATTTAAGCATTAGAAAGAGTGGGGGAGTTGGTATGCCCAAGGTCTTCGATGTCGGCAGGATATGCGTCAAGACTGCCGGGCGGGAGGCTGGCAGGAAGTGTGTAGTAGTAGATATTATCGATGAGAACTTCGTCGTCGTCACAGGGCCTAAATCACTCACGGGGGTCAAGCGGAGGAGAGCCAACGTGAAGCACTTGGAGCCACTTCAGTATAAAATTGCTATAAACAAGGGTGTATCCGACGAAGAAGTGCTAGCGGCGCTGGAGAAGGCAGGCCTAAAGGAATTCATGCGTGAAGCTGTCAAGCCAGTAATAGCGCCCACCATTTTATAAGGAGAGCTCCGTGGTGTTTTGTGTCGAAGTATCTTGGAGCCGCTAGGTCACGCGAAATTCTCATAAAAGGAGAGCTGGAGACAGACCCAAGCTATGGTTTTCAGTACGACCAGAGGCCTGTGGAAGTTCTACTTAAATACTCCGTCATTAACCTCGACAAGCCTGTAGGGCCTAATAGCCACGAGATCGTGGCGTGGATACGCAGGATCCTGGGTATAGAGCGTGTGGCCCACGCAGGGACACTTGACCCGAAGGTGTCCGGGATACTTCCCATAGTTCTGAACAATGCTGTTAGGGCTTTACCCGTTCTCCTCCAAGAGGACAAGGAATACGTCTGCGTTATGCGCCTGCACGATGATGTGGATCGTGAAAGGCTCGAGAGAGTTATAAGTATGTTCAAGGGGTCAATCTACCAGCGCCCCCCTCTAAGATCTGCCGTCAAGAGGACGTTGCGTATCAGGAGGATCTACGACATACGTCTCTTAGAAGTTGACGGTAGAGACGTCCTTCTACAGGTGTGGTGCGAGGCAGGGACCTACATGCGTAAGCTGTGCCACGACATAGGAGAGATCCTCGGCGTGGGGGCTCACATGCAGGAGCTCAGGCGTATAAGGTCAGGCAGCCTCACCGAGGAGAAAAACCTTGCCACTCTCCATGATGTTGTAGACTCGTTTCTGCTCTGGAAGGAACATGGAATAGAAGAATACTTGAGGCGAGTTTTCATACCCATTGAGGAAGCCGTACAACACATACCGAAGCTATGGATACGCGACACTGCAGTTGACGCAGTCTGTCATGGCGCCCCTCTAGCCGTGCCTGGTATTGTCAGGCTGGAGAGCGGTGTACGGGTCGGAGACCGCGTGGGAATTTTCACCCTGAAAGGAGAGCTTGTGGCTATAGGCACAGCAAAAATGACCAGTAGCCAGATTATGGCGAGTAAAAGCGGCATAGCTGTCGAGGTGAACCATGTGATAATGGAGCCGGGCACATACCCAAGAGCCTGGAAGTCTAGAGGAGAGGAAGGCGATTCATAGCGGGCCGCAGAGCCTATCCAATTTAATATTCAGGATTGCTAGAGTCACGTCCACGGGCTTAGGTCTTGAAGTAACTCTCACTTTTGCGGCACTCGCGCTTAACTTGATTCCATGCTCAATGACTAGCGAGAGTTTTTCTGGGCATGTATGCAGGGATTTTTCAAGTGGTGCTCCCTCGTGCGTAACCAAGTAATCTACATGCTCGGTAAGGCTGGGGCTCTGCTCTACGAAGACCCCATCATGCACTTTCACATGCCTCGGCTTGCGGTTCACAGCTATCTGTATTTTCTTCAAAATACCCGTAAGGGACTGCTCGTCGACGTGGATATGCTTCAATTTGTCCCCTAGGAAGACCACCTTGTAGCCTGCGTCGCCTAGATAGATTATAAGTGAGACGTTTCGCCTGATTCCATGTGATAAGTAAAACGCTGAGGATATAACTCTGGCGAGTAGTGGTTTATCATCGTACATGGTCAGATATGGCGTAGCCAGAATAAATTTCCTCCTCAAGGCTAGAACCCTTGTATACGCCTCCGTGACCTGTAGATTTGCCTCATAATTTTTTTCATTTGAGTGTAGGATTCGAGGAGCCTTTTGACATCCCTAACTGTAGTGCCAGACCCCCTGGCTATCCTAGTCATGCGGGATCTGTCTATGATCTCGGGCTTTAGTAGCTCCTCCTCGGTCATGGAGTTCAAAACTGCTATCCACTTGTCGATTTCCTTCTCGCCCCCTTCGAGTGAGCCCTTAACAGCTATAGGGGGGCCGCCGAGCATTTCGAGAACCTTGGAGAGAGGCCCAAGCTTTTTAATTTCCAAGAGTTGCTCCTTTAGGTCTAGAAGAGTGATTTTACCAGCGGCGGCGAGCCTCGCTCTCTCCTTTTCGTGTTCCTCCAGTGCTTGGAATTTTCTAAGCAACCCTTCGAGGTCGGGCATTCCGAGAAGCCTGGCAACGAATTTATAGGGGTCGAAGGCCTCAAAGTCGTCTAGCTTTTCACCGGTTCCGATGAACGCCACCTTAGCCCCCGTAGACGCTACAGCCGAGAGGGCGCCGCCACCCTTAGCCGACCCGTCGAGTTTCGTGACGACGACATGGCCTAGAGGAACCTTCTCCTTGAAGGCTATAGCCTGCTTAGCTACCCCTTTTCCTTGAGTCGCGTCTACGACAAGTATTACGTCGTCTGGTTTGAGTTTCTCGTAAATCTCGGAGACCTCCTGCATCAGTGAGACCTCATCTTTGTGGCGTCCAGCAGTATCAATTATGAAGACCTGTACGCCTCTCCCCTCTAACACCTTCACGCCCTCCTCGACTATGCGGACTGGGTCTTTACACTGTGGATCCCCGTAGAAACTAACGCCTATCTTGGTAGCGAGTTGCTGGAGTTGCTCGTACGCTCCCGGCCTGTATGTGTCAGCAGCTATTAGGCCTACGCTATACCCGTTCTCTTTTAGATACTTAGCGAGCTTGGCCGCTGTAGTCGTCTTCCCAGACCCCTCTATGCCAACCAGCATGATCTTGTATGGCATCCTCCCGAGAGTGTAGGGGGTGGCGTTCTCACCTCCAAGCAGGGACACTAGCTCGTCGTAGAGAATCTTTATCAACACATCCCGCTTGCTGAAGCCTGGAGGGATTTCCCGAGAGAAAAATTTCTTCTTTATCTTCTCGGAAAGCTCGAAGACTAGTCTGACGTCGACGTCAGCCTTTAGCAGAACCCTCTGAAGCTCACGTATAATGCTATCCACTTCCTTCGTATCAAGGATAACAGAGTTCTTAACCTTCTCAAGTACGCTCAAGAGTCCGCTGCGGAGTGACTCCACGGATCAACCCCTTCAAGAATGACTAGACAACTCCGAAAATATATTAGTAGTTATCTGCTCTCGTTTCACTCTCTGCGAGCACATCTTGTGTATTGGGGGTACGGATACAAAAGGTTTTAAAGGCCGTTGAACTGAAAGATTCAGGCGTTGGGGCATGGAGGGAACTATTGATCTGCTGGCAGAGTCTGTAGGGAAAAGCGTGCTCGTGAAACTTAAGGGTGGGCGCGAGATAAGGGGAATTCTCAGAAGCTACGATTACCACCTCAACCTCGTTTTAGAAAATGCCGAGGAGATCAAGAGCAATCGAACGAGGCAGTACGGGACAATAGTCGTAAGAGGCGACAACGTAGTGCTGATAAGCCCCGCTCCAGTATAGGGGTGAGCACGAGTGGTTAAAGGCACGACGTCCTTTGGGAAGAGGGGGCGGGGGAAGACTCACATCAGATGTAGGAGGTGTGGGCGCCATAGCTACAATGTAGCTAAGGGATACTGTGCACACTGTGGTTTTGGGCGGTCAAAGAGAATTCGCAACTACAGCTGGAAGAATAAGAAGCCGGTGACTAGGCTACGCCTGCCCGCGAAGTAACATTTTCACCTTGTAGAGTGTTATAGCGACGAGGGCGGTCGTACCTATATCTTCATCTACGCCCTCTGGGCTTATACTCTCGCCCAATTTCAGCTCCCTCATTGAGAGGCCCGGTTCACTCCCTCCAAAGACTAGGAGTATTTTCTCACTCTCTCGGAGGTTTTTCAGTGCTTGCGCGACGGCATCCTCTAGTCTGCTACCCCCATATTTTGCCGGCATGACGAGGAAGACTTTACTCGGCTGGAGGAGTTCAATGGCCTCTGGCAGGTCTGCCAGAACCATGAAATTCTTCCCGAGCTTATATGCAATTTTCTGTGCTTCGGGTACTCCTACTTGGGCTGCTGCGCCAACAGCCTTTGTCACAATGAAGCTGTTAAACCCTAGTCCGTAGACTGCCCGCGCGACCTCGGCTAGGCGCTGTGAGCTGGAGGTATTGTGGAGCACGGGGATTATTATTGGCGTTTTTAACCACCTAGCTTTCACTTGTGAGGTATTTTTTAACCTCTTTGGCTATCGCCCTAGCTAGGGGCACGGGCACTGCCTCACCTACCTGATTAAACTGGAGATCCCTGCCGCCCAGGAATACATGGTCGTCAGGGAACCCCATGAGCCTGGCCTGCTCTCTAACAGTGAGGAGTCTGTCTTCGAACGGGTGGATGAACCGTGAAGACCCCATAACTGTGGGGGCGACACGGTAGGGGTGGAGCCTGATGACGTTCTGGAGAACCCTGCCCTCGTAGCCCCTGTACCTAACTAAAGGCTCGCCCCACTTCAGCTTTGATATGCGCTTGAGCCGGCGTGGCCCGAGGGGGACTGGCTCGTGGTTAGGTATCCCGTAGTAGGGATCTGGTGGGGGTAGATCTTTAAGTGCTTCGTATACGACCACCTTCCTCTGCTTCGGGGGGTTAATAGGTATGTTGGATATGAAGACGCGTGTCCTTTGGGACGGTGTCCCGTGCTCCTCCGCCCTTAAAATATTGAAGTATATCTTGCTGTAGCCAACCTCAGCAAACTCTCTCCTGAGAATGGTGTCTAGACCATCGTCCATGATACCCGGAACGTTCTCCATGACGAAGACCTTCGGTTCGAGATCGCCCACAATCCTGATAAAGTGTAGGACAAGGGAGCCGAGAGGATCGTCGTAGAGCCTCTCGTAAGGGTCTTTCCGTCTTCGAGGATTGGCGCGAGTAAACCCCTCGCATGGCGGGCCTCCTATGACAATGTCAGGCCTGCGACCTAACAGCCTTATTATTTCCGCTGAGTGAACCTCGCGTATGTCCACGGCTAAAGCCGTGGCTTCTGGGAAGTTAGCCGCGTATGTCTCGGCGATCACGGACATGCTCTCTATGCCCAGCTCTACTCTAAACCCCTCTTCCCGGAATCCCCTTGAAAACCCTCCAGCGCCTGCAAAGAGGTCTATCAGCCTGAACATACTCCACGAGCTTGAAAACAGGGGCATTAATGTATTAAAAACAGCGCAGTGGCCCACTCGTACCCCCTCTTCTGTTTAAGCGGGATCAGTCTAGGGATCCACCCGGCCCTCACCGTGGCTACTCATAGGGCCTGTTTGACCCTAACCCACGCGGAGAGGGCATTTCACGCCTACCTAGGGTGTCATCTCTCCCGGTGTAGAGTTCATCTCCACACACCCCTAGGTGCATTCGCCCTCCCTCGGGTTTTCCCCGAGCCGCTTACGCGGCCGCGCGCCACGGAGGGGAGGGGGTTCCACAGCCGGCCCGTCGCCGAGGCCGGCCGGCGCCCGCTCGATGGGCCACTGCGCCGGGATAAATTACGTTGTCCCGACCTTTTAAACCTTACACTAACTGATGAGGAACAGTGGCCCGGCGGCGTCCCTCCAGGGTGGCCGGGCGGTATACAGCTAACCCGCATCACCTACCTCTTACCCTGGGTTGCTACGAACACACCCCGCCAGCCTTAGGGCCGCTCCCTCCCGGGCCTAACCCGTTTCGGCTTTCCTGTGCTTCACCCCTCCTACGAGGGGTTTAGCACAGAGCGGGGTGTCCCGCAGGCCCAGGGAGCATTAGTAGGTGTGCGGGCCAGCTGTATACCGCCGCAGGCGCCCCCGTAGGTTTACGCCCCCCGCCGTGAGCCCGTTTGCGGTTATAGGGGAGGGCTAGCCCCCCGGGGCTCCCGCCGGGCCATAAATATTACGGGAGGCGGGCTATTAAGGTTTGCCCTGACAAAGGGTGTTGTCAACTCCAGGAAATAAATATAAACCCAATGCCTGTGGTCGGCATTTGGTGTTTTAATGTATAAGTTAATGGAGCTCGAGGATATAGTGAGGATCCCTCCGAGACTTTTCGGAAAACCGCTCAGGGAGGCCGTATTGGAGATGCTCAGGGAGAGCTTCGAAGGCAGGATTATCGAGGGGATAGGTCTCATCGTTTCGGTACTTGATGCCGAAGCCTCTGAGGAGGGGTATTTAACTTTTGGGGACGGAGGATCCTACCACCAGGCCCGTTTTACGGCTTTAGTCTATAGTCCAGTAAACCAAGAGGTCGTTGAGGGAGAAGTTGTCCTCGTGGAAAACATCGGCATAACTATTAGACTTGGGGCTGTTGACGGCTTCATACATAAGTCCCAAGTTTTCCCGACCAGAGACGTTATGTACGACAGAGATCAGGGTATAGTTATAGCTGAGAGTGGCAAGAGGATAATTAGGAGAGGAGACGTGGTGAGAGCACGCGTATCTGGCGTAGGTTACGATGAGCAACGGGGTGTTATGCGCGTACGACTTACTATGAGACAGCCCTATCTCGGCAAGCTTGAATACATAAAGGAGATGATAGAGAAAGGTAAAGGTGAGAGGGAGGGTGCCTAGGAGGAAGTTACCCCTTAAGGCTTGCGTAAATTGCAGAGCGCTTGTAAACGATGAGGTAGAGGTATGTCCTATATGCGGTGGCCGTGAGTTCTCAGATGACTGGGATGGTTTTGTCGCCATACTGGATGTTGAGAGGTCACAGGTCGCCAAGCTACTTAACATTCAGAAGCCAGGCGTCTATGCCCTCAAGGTGCGGTGAAATGGGTTTTGAGAGGGCATCACTACTTTCGAGACAAGTCGAGGATGTGAGCCTAGAGGTCGTCGCCGAGGAGGCAGGAAGACTGGTGAAACTCTTCGAACGAATCGGCGGCTTCTCTAGCAGGTATATAGTTAGGAGCGCTGAGGTACTAGTAGAAATGTACAGGAGTGGAGCTACTGTTCTCATGAGTTTCCCAGCAAACCTTGTCGCAACAGGTCTTAGAGGGCTTTTTTCGGGCCTTATTAAGCATGGCCTGGTTCACGCTGTGATAACTGCAGGCGGGACATTTGACCACGACATAGCGCGGGGACAGGGATACAAGTATTACATCGGTGATTTCGAGTACGATGATTCGTTACTGAGAGAGCTTGAAATACACAGACTGGGAAACATACTAATACCGTTTGAGAACTACGGGCCACCTATCGAGGGCTTTACTCACATGATGCTGGAAGAGTTAGTAAAGATTAAGGAGGAGTGGTCTCCTAGCGAACTGGCGTTCGAGGCTGGGAGAAGACTTCCTGACGAGAACTCTATTCTCAAGCGTGCTTTTGAGAGGAAAACCCCTATATTCGCACCCGGTATAATGGACTCTGCGTTTGGAACAGCAATATATACTTTCAATGAGAAGAGCAGGGTAAGTTCTTCACTAAAACCGGTGAGAGTAGACGTTGTAAAGGACATGGAGAGAATTGCCGACATCGTCTACTCATCTGAAAAACTTGGGGGAATAATGCTAGGCGGCGGGATATCTAAGCACCATCTGATATGGTGGGCGCAGTTCAGGGGGGGTTTAGACTATGCTGTGTCGATAACTTCTGCACCTGAGTGGGATGGGAGTTTAAGCGGCGCCAGGACTCGGGAAGCTATAAGCTGGGGAAAAATTAAGCCGAAGGCAAACCACGTAACAGTACCCGGGGATGCAACAGTAGTTTTTCCCATAGTAATAGGCTACGTCATACGAGAGCTGGGTGCCGTGTAATGCTACACCTGGCTATTTTAGGCTTTTTTGTCTCTTTCATAGTTACAAGGGTGGTTGCAGAGCCTCTGATAAACTACCTGTGGAACCGCGGCATAGTAAGGCCTGACGCCCACAAGCCTGGGAAGCCTTCAGTCGCTCACGGTGGTGGCGTTATTCTCTTCGCGGGAATTTCCACCGGTATCGCCTTGGTCATGACACTTTTGGGAGCCCCCCTCTCCCTCAAAGTATTAATCATTTATGCGAGCGCTACCCTATGCTTCATCGTTGGACTCGTGGACGACATTAAAATACTCAAGGGACAGGTCAAGACATTACTAAGCATACTTGGTATTGTTCCGGTGCTTATAACAGGCCTCACTGCACCAGCCCTCATAGATTGGGGAAGGCCTGAGCTGCCCGTAATCGGGAGAATGCGCCTCACAATAATATATTGGGTTCTTATGCCCTTATCAATTGCTGGTGCAGCAAACGTCGTAAATATGCTAGACGTTATGAATGGAATAGTTCCGGGGACATCTATCATAATATTTCTTACGCTTGCTCTTGTAAGCCTCATGCTAGGCAAAGAGACGACGCTTATAGTATCGCTAGTAGTGCTGGGGGCGCTCCTAGCCTATTACAAGTATAATGCCTACCCAGCAAGAGTGTTCAATGGCGATAGCGGTAGCTTATTTCTCGGCGCTTTTGTTGGAGCAATAGCTGTTGTTGATCACTTAGAGTTCATAGCTTTAACGCTGCTCCTACCCCACGTCCTCAACGGGTTCTTTATCCTAGTAAGCTTCAGAGGATTTAGAGAGCACCGGGAAGTGGGGAAGAGACCTATTAGAGTAGGAGAAGACGGTACTCTATATGCTAGCACAGACCCAGACGCCCCTCTCTCTTTAACGCGTATAATGCTTGCAGTAGGGGGGCCGTCTACAGAGAAAGAGGTTGCCAGGGCATATATAGCCCTCGAGGCGGTAGTGGCAGTACTAGCAGTAGTTTCAGTACTCCTGAGTTTCAGGTGAGTACGATGAAGATGGGAAGTGTGCTAGCTGTTAGTGGATCCATGATGGTTGCGGCTTGGCTGTTACTACTAGCATTTGTAATCATAGTGGAGATAGTAGCGAAAAGCTTCACCGGTATTGTGAGAGACATTATAGGACTGGGGGTATTCCTGGCTCTCATAATATTGTCTGTGTTTGCCGTGGAAACCTTCAGAACTAAGCTATTTCCAAGGATTATTTCTGAGCCCTCCTCTGCCAAAGAATAGTACTTGAGAGCTTTACACCATCTACAGTTAGAATTTCCACGGCGTAGACTCGTAGCGGGGGGAGACCTTTAATCCTCCTGAGGGTGTTTATTAGGAAGGCTCCATATACGGTTTCCTCAGAAATAAAGATGCAGTCAGCTAATGCATCATCAACGGCTGATCCATACACGTCCCCAATTTCTACAATTTCAACTTTGAGCTCCGGATCATACTTCGTGAGGTAGTTGAGAACTGCGGAAGCCCGCTCGGTAAAAGGCTCGACGGGATGCCTCTTACGGCTAGCAAACTTATCTGATGTGATGCCTACCAATAAGGTTTCAGAGAGCCTTGCAGCGCTACTCAGAAGGTGTTTATGGCCCTCGTGTAGTAAGGAGAACGTGCCACCCACGACGCCGCGCCTGCAGGGTTTTCTAGGGCCTTTTTCCACAAGAGTAAATACTTAGCGCTGAGTATTTAAACGGTTTTAAAGGAAGCTGTACCATTATTGCTCCCGTAAAGCGTTCAGCACTCAAGATCGCATTCATCCCCTATCCTTTTAGGGGTCGTGGCCTGCCTGGGTCATCATCCAAGTAAGGAACATTGATGCAGATAAAAACCTTAGCTCCTGACACGCATTATTTTATAGCGTCCCATAACTTCCCAGACTTCCACCTCTACGCCCTCTGTGAGCTTGTTTTTTATCTCCTCCTCAGCTGGCATTGGAACCTCAAAAGTATTATAGTCCTCTAGGCTCATGAGCTGTAGGTAGCCGCCAGACATTGACACTACTTGAGCGTTAAACTTCCTGATCACTGGCACGTCAACCTTGGCATCCGTGGGGACTACAATACTTCTCTTTGCTCCGTCGAAGAATCCTATGCCAACAATCCTAGCCTTCGCAGAGCCGTGTTTCCCCGTCTTACTCTTCTCCACCTCAACGACTTTACAGGGTTCTCCGTCTATGACTATAAATGACCCAACCTTAATATTACCTGCTTCTTCTGGGCGTGTGCTCATACCTTGTTCAAGAGTTGGATCTGGTTGTACATCTTAAAAAGCTTTAGTTTTCATGCCTCTTTCTGGCCCTGCTAAGTCCCTTGCCATGTACGAGCTCCCTCGAGGACAGAGAGTCTATGCTCAGAGCGCTCTAGGCTAGGGCTTGAGAGAATGGGTAAAGGCATAAAAATATAGGGGGCTATACTGTGGAAAGAAAGAGGTGGCTAGAGACATGTTTCCGGCAGCTCCCATGGCAGGATATGACAGGGCTATAACGATATTCAGCCCCGAGGGTAGGCTCTATCAAGTCGAGTATGCCTATGAAGCGGTTAAGAGGGGGATGACCGCTTTAGGCGTGAAAGCTTCTGACGGTGTTGTTCTCGCTGTTGAGAAGAGAAGCGCTTCTCCTCTTGTAGAAGGTACCGAGAAAATAAAGAAAATAGACGATCACGTAGGCGTGGCTTTTGCAGGGCTTTTCGGTGACGCTCGTGTTCTGATAGACCAGGCTCGCATCTACGCTCAGACTCACCGTCTAATCTACGGGGAGCCCATACCCATCGAGCTCCTCGTAAAGCGTATATGTGACATAAAACAGATGTACACTCAGCACGGTGGCGTGAGGCCGTTTGGCGTGGCTTTCCTCTTTGCGGGTATCGATAGGAAGGGATCTCACCTCATACAGACAGATCCCGGAGGAACCTACCTGAGGTGTAAGGCCAGAGCTATTGGTGCCGGGGCCCAGAAAGCTATAGACCTCTTCACCAAGGAATATCGCGAGGACATAAAGATCGAGGAGGCAGTCATGCTGGCACTCCGCGGGCTTAGGGAGGCCATGGAAGAGGGGTTCTCGGCAGAGAACATAGAACTTGCTAAGATAGACATCTATGATAAAACGTTCAAGATATTTACTATGAGTGAAGTCAGGGAACTTATCTCCAAGCTCTAGTAATATAACTTAATATTTAAGGGGATTATTGGTTTCTTTGAAATCTTATGTCGAAGAAGAAGCTTAGCATCGCGAGACTGGAAAAAAGTGGGAAAAAGTTTGAAGTGTTTGTTGACGCGGAGAAGGCTTGGGCGTTGAAAAATGGTGAGAAAGTAAATATACGGGAAGTCATGGAGGGCGAGTTCATATACTCGGACGCAAAACAAGGGTTGAAGGCCTCTGAGGTAGATCTCAAGAAGATCTTTGGGACAACGGATCCCTACGTGATAGCTGAGACTATTATCAAGAAAGGGGAGCTTTTACTGACCACAGAGCAACGCCGGGAGCTTATCGAAGCTAAGAAGCGCCAGATCATAGAGTTCTTATCCCGTAATACTATTGATCCTAGAACCAACTCCCCTATTCCTCCAAAGAGAATTGAGCTTGCACTTGAAGAGGCCAAGGTTAGCATTGACCCATTTAAGCCTGTAGAAGTCCAGGTTAACGACATTTTGAAGGCCCTGCGGATGATCCTACCCCTGAAGGTGGCGAGAGCTATAGTGGCTGTTCACGTCCCTGCAGTGTATGTCGGGAAGGTTCATGGAGCACTCACTAAAGTGGGGAAAATATTGAGAGAGAGTTATGCCTCCGACGGTTCCCTTAGTGTAGAACTCGAGATACCTGCTGGGATGCAGACATCGCTCATGGAGATGGTTGCGAGCCTTACGAAGGGACAAGGGGAGGTAAAGCTACTAAGGACAGAGCAGGTGTGAATGTATGAGCTTGTATGTTAAGGATAGGCAAATCGTTTTGCCTGGGGATCCTATCGGTGAGCAGGGCAGGTTTAGCATAGAGGGACACGTGTACCGGGTCAATAAGAAATTCTACTCAAAGGTTCTCGGCGTCGTTTACATAGACCAGGAGCGCAAGGTAATAAGGGTCATCCCTCTTAAAGGCAAGTATATCCCAGTTGAGGGGCACAGGGTAATAGGAAAAGTCACCGAGGTAGGTTTCACCAACTGGGTGGTCGACATAAACTCTCCATACGAGGCTATCCTCCCCGTGAGTGAGGTCACATCTAAGCCGGTGAGCATATCCAGGAACGAGTTGGCCAAGATCCTGGATGAAGGAGACTTGATTCTCGCGAAAGTCATCTACTTTGACTATACTAAGGATCCCGTACTAAGTATCAAGGAATCTAAGCTTGGAAAGATACCCAAAGGCTCTCTAGTCGAGATTAGCCCTCAGAAGGTTGCTAGGATAATCGGGAGGAAAGGATCTATGGTTTCCCTGATAGAGGAAATGCTCGGCGTCAAACTCATAGTGGGGCAGAACGGCAGGATCGTCGTTGTCGGCGATGATCCATTCAAAGAAGAATTGGCGGTTCTCGCGATCAAGAAGATAGATGCAGAAGCTCACGTGACTGGGCTCACTGAGAGGATTAAGGAGTTTATTTCTGAGAGGTTGAGAGGATGACCAAAGCTAGAGCACCAGTAAAATTACTCGATGAGAATGGCAGGAGGGTAGATGGACGTCTGCCTGACGAGATGCGCCGGTTGAGGATAGAAGCAGGGGTTCTCAGAAACGCTGACGGGTCAGCTTACGTAGAACTAGGCAACAACAAGGTTATATCTGCAGTTTACGGCCCCCGTGAGGCCACACCCAGGCATGAAGCTCTAAGCGACAGGGCACTTCTGCGCTGTAAGTATACTATGTTGCCCTTCAGTGTTGCTGACAGGAAGAGCCCACAACCCTCGCGCAGGGAGATAGAACTCTCGAAGGTTATACGCGAGGCTCTAGCACCAGCAATATTCCTCAACGAGTACCCGAGAACGGCTATTGACGTCTTCATAAACATACTGGAGGCTGACGGGGGCACTAGAACTGCAAGCATTATAGCTGCCTCAGTAGCTCTAGCAGATGCCGGGATAGCCATGCGTGACCTCGTTGCCGCAATAGCTGTTGGGAAAATTGGTAATGTTCTCGTACTGGATATCAACGGTCTAGAAGACCAGTACGGCGATGGCGACATGCCTATTGCCATGATGCCGAAGCTCGGGGAAATAACGCTAATACAGGCCGATGGTATATATACCCCACAGGAGATAGAGCAGGCAATATCTATGGCTTCGAAAGCTATCAGGAGGATTTACGAGGAACAAGTTAGAGCTCTAAGGAGTAAATATGAAGCTGTTAGACAGGAGGTAGATGAAGAATGAGTGAAATCGCGTCAAGGCTTAGGACGATCCCCGTGATTAAGCGGGAACTGATCCTCGCCTCTCTTAAGAAGGGAGAGAGGCTCGACGGAAGAAGGCCCGATGAGTTTAGGCCTATTAGTCTGGAAGTGGGAGTTATCGGCAAAGCCGAGGGATCCGCGATCGTGAGAATAGGCGATACTAAGGTAATAGCTGGCGTTAAACTCGGAATTGGCTCACCCTTTGCTGATACACCAGATGAGGGAGTACTGATAGTTAACGCCGAACTCTCGCCGCTGGCCTCGCCCTTCTTCGAGCCAGGGCCTCCAGGCGAGGAGGACATTGAACTGGCTAGGGTTGTTGACAGAGGTCTAAGAAGCGCAGGTGTCTTAGACCTTTCAAAACTCGTCATAATACCTGGGTCGAAAGTTTGGTCTGTGTTTATAGACATTTACCCACTAGACTACTCCGGGAATATTCTTGACGCGGCTGGCCTAGCGGCTATGAGTGCTCTTCTCAACGCGAAAGTTCCTAAAACCAGCGTCGAGAACAGTAAGATAACTATCCTAGACGAGAAGATGCCGTTACCAGTGAAGGGTAAAATTGTGTATGTAACTGTGGCCAAAGTAGGGGAGTACTTAGTTATAGACCCATCATTCGAGGAGGAGGTAATCAGCGACGCAAGGGTAACCTTCAGTATAACGGAAGATGGGAGGATCTGTGCAATCCAAAAGAGCGGTGAAGGCTCGTTCAAGCCAAGCGAGCTGTTAAAGGCACGGGACATGGCTTTAGAGGCCTCCAAGGGCCTGCTCCAGATGCTCCCCACTCAGCAGTGATAGAAGGATGCCAGCCACGGCCAGGGAGGGCTGTGATGACCACCGGGCACAAAGAATATATTTGGACGTTTCTCTCAAGCAAGGTGGTTGAGAATAATGGGTAGGCGAACAAAAATCGCTGGCAGGGCTGGGAGGTTTGGTGCGCGCTACGGCTCTACACTCAGGAAAAAAGTGGCAACTATAGAGGCTAAAATGAAGGCTAAGCACAGGTGTCCTCGCTGCCAGACTGTTGGGACGCTTAAGAGGGTTAGTGTGGGCATATGGTCGTGCAAGAAGTGTGGGTACACTTTCGCAGGTGGCGCGTATGTGCCCAGGACAGAGGCCGGACGAACATTCGCTCCAGAGGAGCTCAAGGCATTAGGCCTGAAGGGCTAGGTAGCTAACGATCTTGGCCACCTCTCGTGGAGAAATTTCATACACCCTCTTCTCTGGATCTATTCCCAGATCTGAGAGCAACTCTTTGGCTTGGACGCGACTGACTCCTAGGCCCAGCGACAATCCCGTTGAAAATTTCTTCTTTCTGTAGGGAAATACTCTGCGTGTAAACTCCTCAAGTCTTTCGAGAAATTCTTGTGTGAAGGCTCTTGTTGGTGTTAGCCTGACGACCATTGTGTCTACTTCCGGTCTTGGTATGTATGCACTGCTCGGTATTATGAATAGCTTCTCTACGCTGAAACAGAGCTGGGCTATGACTGACAGTCTGCCATATTTCCTCGAGCCGGGCTGGGCTAGTAGCCTATCTCCTACCTCCTTCTGGACGCCGAGAACTGCATACTCCAAGGAACCATCCCTGCACAGCAGTGATACTACCTCTGACGAGAGATAGAATGGCGTGTTAGAGACCACGACGTGTCTACTTCGGCTCAGCTCGAGGCACATAGCATCCGACAATAACACGTCTACGTTGCTGGCCCACTGACTGCACTCTCTCAGGAGGGAAGCAAGTCCAGGGTCTATTTCACTACAGAAAACATACTCTGCGCGCTCTGCCAGCGGCATTGTGAGGCTACCCAGCCCGCACCCGATCTCGTATACTACGCGGGGGCTACCTGTTGCCCCGACAAAGAGGTCTATATAATGCCTGTCGACGAGCAGATGCTGTCCGAGACGCTTCTGTAGGCGAATACGCCCGGCCCTCTTCAAGCACTCAGACACATCGTGGCCCAATGTCGGCTCCCCAACTTATAAGTACCCTTCTTTGGCCCCTATAGCCCTTAATATGCTCTTCGTACTGAGAATATACCGGCTACACAAGCAGGTGACGTGGCGGTAAACTCCATTTACAAAATACGTAAAAGGGCCCGGGCCGAGATTTGAACTCGGGTTCACCGGCTTTTTGCCGGGCTCTACCCCCGTCCACAGGCCGGCGTGTTAGACCAGGCTACACCACCCGGGCCTCCGCCACACATGTTCACGAGAAACGTTTATTTAAGATTTTCCCCTAAGGTTTAGCGTGCCCCTTGTAATGCGCGAGGTTGCCCGCAGAGAGCTCTCGTATGGCTGGGGTTTTCTGATATTCAAGGATCCGCCAGACTCTGTAACCACAGTGTTTGAATTAAGCGAGAGGATGGGGATTGGTAGAAGACCATTCATAATTACTGTGGGTGATATTGTCTCGAGGAACTTCAATGTTTACGGCTACACCAACGTAGCTATAATCGACGGCAGAACTCGCCGGGGCTTGAAGCTCGAAGGCCTTGAATCTGAGGCAGAGTACGCGTGCAGGAACACACCCGGAACTATATCGCCCGAGTGCTATGAGGCTGTAGCACAGGCTATAAAGACAACACCCCCAAATGGGAGATCTGTGGTTTTTGTAGAGGGGGAGGAAGACCTCCTGTCACTCGTGGCACTGAGAGAGTGCCTGGCCAACAAGAGCTGGGTCATCTACGGCCACTGGAGGGGTTTTCTGTGTGCTATCCCGTGCATACTCCGCTACAGGAAAATAGCTCAAGTACTCCTCGAGACCGGTTTCGAGGAAAAGTGACTCGAGTAAGCGAACATTTGCGCGGAGAGACGAGTAGGGCACCTGGAACACTCTAGAGAAGAAGTAGAGGTCTCTGCTCACTCCAAGCTTGCGGAGTATCAAAACGATTGTTGCTGCTATAACATTCCTCTTGCTCCTACCGCCCACGAGGGGGCGAATCTTGGCTATGATTTTTCTTACGTGTTCCTCAATCATCACGTTAGGGAACACCTCCTTGGCTCTAGCGAGGAGCACTTCTAGCTCGTAGTTCCAGTCATCCCTGAGTAGACCTGCCTGCCGCGCAGTAGGAAATATTTTCAACATATCAGCAAGCCGCAACCTCATTCCGTGCTTGCGGAAGACACTTACGACCCATCGGACGTTGATTCTCGGGTTCCTCCTCCTGGCCTCAAGGTAGACGAGGAACGCCAAGAGCGCCGTTTTCTTTTTTACACCGTAGCGCCGTACAAGGTGTTTGTACTCCTTGAGAATGCGTTCTCTGGCTTCGCTAAGGCCGAATTCATAAGCGACTTTACCGAGCATCTTCCACACGCGATCCTTTTCATGGTCGCCTGTGACGAGCTCGAGTCGCTCGATTCTACGAACATACTCTCCGTCAAGTGGGAGTACGCGCTTCTCGCTGGCGGACGAATGGACGGTTTTGGAGTCCACGCTGTACTCAATGACCAGGCCGCATTGGGAGCAGACGTAGTATCCTCGGGGGTCGATAACCACTAACCCGCCGCAGGCCTTGCACCTCACGTGGAGGAACTCGCTTTTTCTAAAAGAAATAACATGAGGGCTTTCTGTCGGAGGGGGGTTAGAAAGTAATATAAAAACATTTCGTTCAGAGACTAAACCTCTACGACTGGCATGGTCAGCGTCCTCCTAACACCTGGGAGCATCCGTATCCTAGTGAGTACAACTTCCCGTACCTCTTTATCGTCTTTACCGACTATCTTTACAATGATGTCGTAGACGCCGTAGAGGAGATTTGCCTCAATTACCCCCGGTACCTTCTTTAATTCCTCCAGGACAGCTCTCTCCTTACCTATGTCACAGTTAATCAGAACGTATGCTGTTGCCATTACATTGGGACACTGTTATTTATCTATTTAAAATTTTTCTCGTGATATCCCTAGCCTCAAACCCTCAGCTCTGTGAAAAATGGCCTGTTGTTCCTGTAATGTCTTACTCGTATTTCCTAAGGACAAGGTGTACCAGTCCTAGGTTGGGGTGCAAAGCCGCCGAGAGCACGATAAAAGAACTGACAACCGGCGAGATAACGACATGGCACCTGTCTTCAGGCTCATGCTATGGGGAGGCACGGGGCAGAAGGGCGGTGAGAGCCCTGCTAGCAGGTGGCCAGGGAGGAGGGGGTTCATTAACTTCCATTCTTGGCCTCCGGTAACTGGGTGTTCGTTTTCGAGAAAAAATTAAATAAGATGGAGATAGGAGAAAGTATTGACATGGCGGCCGTGGTCTAGTCTGGAAGGATGGCGGCCTTCCACGCCGCAGAACCCGGGTTCAAATCCCGGCGGCCGCATATTTTGCATATTTAAGCTAGACAACTGTTCTTCGAAAAATGGATTTGTTAGTCCTGTGCTAGGTTCTACATTCCCTGGGAGGGGTGGCTTTGTTCCCATGAAGCTTTCTCGAGTTTCTTTCCTCTTAATACCCTGGAGACGACGGGTATAATTGTGGTTACTGCAGCACCTCTCACAATTACTAGACGCGCCACAAGCACCGTAAATGAATCTTATATTAACTGTGCTATCTTGTAGAGCATACGGACGCGCTCCTCGCCTTTTATCGAATCGACGATTCTCGCTGTTTGCGCCGGAACTAGGCTCCGCCACTCGGGATTTTGCTGGGCCATGAGCTGTCTTATTCTTGTCCCCGAGTATCTCTCCCTCTCGAAAAACGGAATCGGTTCTACATGTATTCCTGCCTCCTCCAGTAGCATCCGGGATAGCTCGTCGTTTGTATATACTACCTCAAACTTTGGGGAAAATGTCCTTATGTTACAGACCCATTTTGTGTGCTCTGATATAGTATCCGGTATCATGACAATAAGTGTGT
The DNA here is from genome assembly GCF_014876775.1 of Infirmifilum lucidum. Lineage (NCBI taxonomy): Archaea > Thermoproteati > Thermoproteota > Thermoprotei > Thermofilales > Thermofilaceae > Infirmifilum > Infirmifilum lucidum. Next base: position 891,451 of record NZ_CP062310.1, read on the forward strand.
GTCCCAATAGGTTTGTGTCTCTGAGTGTGTCCCGTATCATGAGGGCTCTCTCTCCAGCTGTAAAGGGGTTTCTGGGTTCATAGCTCACCTGGGCGCTACCGATCCCTATAACTACGTCTTCCTCTCTAGAAAGTATCCACTCTATCGCCTTGTAGTGTCCCAGGTGGAAGGGCTGGAAACGACCGATGAAAAGTGCTCTACCCATGTGTTGCTCCCTTATCCCCTCAGAGGCGTGTTCTCGACGTGTTCTATCTCCTTGTAGAACTCATGGAGGATCTCTGTGTAATCCCTCATACCGTTTTCAACTTCGTCCATTTTCTCCAAGACTCTCCTTGTCGTTTCTTCCGAGACTAATTCACCGAAGCTCTCATTTAAGCTGTTGTACACGCGCATTCCAAGGCTCGTTGGTACAAGCTTCCCTCCTTTAACCTCAATTACGTAATTCCGCATAAAGAGTTTCTTTACTATCTCGGCGTAAGTTGAGGGTCGGCCTATGTTCCTTTCTTTCATTAGAGCGATTATATCCGCCTGGGAGTACAGTGGTACTGTGGGTCTTCTCATGTATTCCACGTCGACGACCCTGTACTTCCCGGGGTTTAATATGAAGTTCTGGCGTAGGGGGAGCATCTTTAGAAAGCCCTCCTCAACGACATTAGTTATAAAGCTGTATGTCTTGACGAAGTACTGGGTCGAAACCTCGACGACATCTTCTGTTATCCTGGCTGGTGGCATCTGGCTTGCCATAAACCTGGAAAAGACGAGACGGTACAACGCGAAGTGTTGCCTAGTGAGCGGTATCGGCAGTTGAAGGATGCCCTGTTGAATCACCGTCACAAGAGTCTCGGCGTCTATGGGCCGTGTGGGGCGGATACACTCATGCGCCCCCTCGGCACCCCACCTGCGCGGCACGAAAAATTCCGGCCCAAACTTCTCTGAAATATAGGCCTTAGCGACCAGCAGGCCCGCATCCGATACCCTCGTGCTATCTGTCCTGTGATAGGTTATTAGGCCGCTCTCGAAGAGTTGTTGTGCTATTCTCATAGCCACGTCAGCACTCATACCTAGCATCTCATTAGCGTCCCTCAGCATAGTGTCTGTCGTATAAGGAGGCAGCGGGTTTAGGTTTCTCTCCGCTGAACCCCTTCTCTCTACAGTGACCTCGCTCCCTAGAAGCTCTTTTGAGACTGTGCTTGGGCGCTTCCCATCGAGATGCACGTCTTCCACGATAATGTAGATGTTGTTCTCCAGCGTAATGCGGAATACCGGCTTCACGCTCTTCAGCGACTCGTGATATCTCTGGATTACCCAGCCCAAGACGGGCGTCTGGACTCTCCCGGCAGAGAGCCACCGCATGCCGTATTTCTCCTGGAGCTTCTTACTCAGGGCAAAACCAAGCCACCTGTCCTCTACGCGCCGCACAAGTTGAGACTCCACGAGGTTCATATTAATGTCCCTGGGGTTCCTCAATGCCTCCTCGAAGGCCTTGCGAGTAACCTCGTGGAACTCTATACGCTTTAGAACACGAGTAAACGGCTTTAGAGCCAGGTATATATCCCATGCTATCTTCTCGCCCTCCGTATCTGGGTCTGTAGCCAGTAGTACTTCATCTACTTCTGATGCAAGCTCCTGTAAGCTCCTCACTATGTCTAACTTGTCTACTACCCGCTGACTACCACAATACGGACATATTTTGAGGCTAGAGCCTTTACCCTGGAAGTTATACGTATTACCATCAGCTTTAAAGTCGGTGAATTGGCGGCCGCAATCCAGACAGCGCTTAATAGAAGTAAACACTGGGACGAATGACTTCTTCTCGGCGTCCACTAAAACACCGTATTTATTAACTTTGAACTCCTTAGAGAAGAACTCCGTCGAAGTGATAAGGTCGAAAACGTGCCCCTGCGATGCTACAATCTGTAATATCCTGTCTCCAGTAGAGATTTCATACGCGACAATATTGCCAAATCTACGTTTTGTGGGTCTTCCGAAAAATGATGCAATAGTTCTCGCCTTAGTCGGGGACTCAACGATCACAAGCGTAGATTTTACAAGATCCTTTGTCAGGGTACTGGAGACCTCCCCCGAGAGGATCTTCCGAATGAGTTCCCTTTCCTTGGAAATCTCCTGGAGTATCTCGTCAAGGTTGACCTCGTCTATGCTCCTCCACTGCAAGTCCCCTGTGTAGAACCTTAAAGATTTCAGGAACTTCTCTAAGAGAACAGAGTCGGATTCAATAACTATGGATAATCCTCTGGAGATTCCACCCGCGTAGAGCCTCGAGGTTCTACCAGATGCCTGTATATATGTGAAAATATCAGGGAGGAGTATATAGAGTTCACCATTTTCCTCTACAAGCTCTACAGCCGTTTCGGCCGAGAGCTTTTTGAGAGCACTCTTGTCTAAGAGGTACTTCTCAATTATCATTCTCAACCTGAGAAGGTTTCTAATGAGCGACGAAAACCTTCCACTCGTGTCTCCACGGATGTAGAGCTCTTGCACTTGCCTATACTGGGCGGCATCGAGCTGGAGAAGCCTGCTCCTTACGTTAGCCACGAGTCTGTCTATTTCTGCCTTGTCGCCCTTCTCGGCTACCTGTGACACGTTTGCTGCAAGTTGAATTAGCCGAGTCGGGGTTAGCTCCTCTGGTTTTAACCTGAACTTAAACCTAGGAACCCCGGCGAACACGGCGTATTTTACCACATGGGGTAGGTCAAGGCCTCTTACGAGTAAGCCGTAGTAGCTAGCTATACCTATTACTACGTCTATCTTCCCCTCACTGAACTGCTCTAATATGTTTTTCTTTATCTTCCGATAAACGTACTCTGCCTTTATGCCATTCGAGATAAGCCTTGATGAAAGGTCTTTAAGTGCTTCCTCTGGCGTTCCTACCGGGAAGAACACTAGACCGCCCGATCCTAGCCTAGATATGATATCCACAGTCTTCGCGGTGACCGCTTCACTACTTGAAAGGGCGTATACTTCTACTACGTTTCTGAGTTGTTCGCTCCTCGATCCTACTTCAAAGCCGAGTAGTTCTCGAAATAATTTGGCTCTCAGTCCTCGCGTTCTCCCCGTAGCTGTAGACACAAGTAGTATGCCTTTCTCTCCGCTCCCTGAGACCAGGGCATCAAGCTTTTTCCTTAGATCCTCTAATTTTTTTAACGCTTCTTCGGCTTCTTTCCTATTCCTCTGAGAGAACGCCAGTCTACTCTTCAGTGTTACAATTTCGAACGCTGTCGATATTTCCTCCTGTGAGAACCCCAGCAGTAGAAGTATTTTATCCACGTTTTTCGACGACTTCAGGACAGAGTCTACGTCATCGACAAATACAAAATCGAATTTCGTATTAGAGAGCTTGTCAAAGTGGTGGGTAAGGAAGTGTGAAGTCGTCAGAAGTAGCGAGTACTCTCCTTTCGCGACTCTCTCAAGCACCTCTTCGCGCTCTTTCTGAGAAAGTCCCGAGTGATAAGCAACTATACGGCTTGTGTCTATACCAGTTCTCTCCGCGAATGACAGCGTCTTCTTATACACCTGGTTCAAGAGTGTTGTTGTTGGTAAGACAAGGTATGCTCTCCGATTCTTAGAAACCATATAGAGAGCCATAATAATGCCGAACACAGTTTTACCAACTCCTGTAGGGGCTAGGATGGCAAAGCTCGACCCTTTAATAATTCTCCTGGCCCACGTCACCTGCGCAGACCAGGGCTTGCTACCTAGAGCCTTCTCGAAGAAGGAGGTAAAACCAGAAAGCTCCTCCTCGACTCGGAGAACGTCCTCCAGCCTCCCTGCTTTCCTCCTCCTCTTCAGTTGCCTAACGACACTATAGAGGAAGTCTCTATATTCCTCGGGTTCTGCAGATTTAGCCAGGCCACGTAAACTCCTCGGAGTAGGGATGCACGCATAACACGGTAACCTATAGTTTAGCCTGTCGTCAGTTATAGGGCCCCCACAGTTAGGGCAAGCCTCCCTAAATATTGCGTGAACCCTGCTACTCTCCACAGCTTCCATCTAAGAAGAACCAAAGATAAAGAGAATATTAAAAATGTTCTCCCTTAGCTATTGGGAGGCAAGCTTTAAGAGTCTGTTCCAGTTTTCCTCTACGTCTCTCTTAATCTCTTCGAGTAGCCACCTGTTCTGGGGCTCAAGGAGGTGGCGGAACCTCCCCTGTAGCTTAAAGTAGTCCTCTATAGGCTTAGGCTCCTTTACCGGAACTGTGATCCGCACCCTGCTATTCTCGTACTCGTAGAGCGGCCATATCCGCGTCTGGACGGCCAGCCTTGCTATCTCTATGCTTTTCGAAGGGTCGAAGTACCAGCCCGTAGGACACGGCGTGAAGTAGTGGAGCACCACGGGGCCACTAACGGATGCCGCCTTAACGAGCTTGTTGTACATGTCCACTGGGAACGCGGGGTTCATTGTAGCAGCGTATGGAATGCCGTGGGCGATAGCGATTTCTATGAGGTTTTTCTTTCTCTCGAGCTTACCGGGTATGACTCTTCCAGCGGGACTTGTGGTTGTACTAGCGCCTTTTGGTGTTGCTCCACTCCTTTGAATACCTGTGTTCATGTAGGCTTCGTTGTCATAGCAGATGTATATCATGTCGTGGCCTCTCTCTAAGGCGCCGCTCAAGGCTTGAAAACCTATATCGAATGTCCCGCCGTCTCCGGCAAAAACTATAACCTTCGGTTTCTGCTTGCCGTACTTCTTGCTCAAAATCTTGAAGGCAGCTTCTATGCCGCTAGCCACGGCTGCAGCGTTTTCGAATGCCACGTGGATCCAGGGTACACCCCAGCTTGTGTAGGGGAATACTGTTGTGGAGACTTCTAGACAGCCTGTAGCGTTAACGACGACTTTGGGGTTGGGAACTGCTTTAAGAGCCATTCTAACTACTTGCGGTATACCGCACCCAGCACATAGCCTATGCCCGGGAGCAAAGTGCTCTGCTCTCGGAATTTCCTTCAATGTTTTCACGAATTTTAATTCACTCACAGTTCATCACCCCTAACTCCTACCCAAACAGGCTCCTCTGGGGCCTCGCCCCTCCTCATTACAGATTCTGCTAAATCAACTACTTTCTCGATGTGTGCAGGTGTTAAATCCCTACCTCCGAGGCCGTATATCACGTTGAATAGCAGTGGCCGTACCTTAGAGCGTATGAGAGTAGCTGATACGTCCATGAATAACTGGGCGCCGGGGCTACCAAAGCTCACGCTGCGATCCATCACCGCCACCACGGAGGCGTCCTTAATAGCCTCACGCAGCTCCTTGGCGGGAAACGGCCTATACTGTGTCAGGCTAATAACCCCGATCTTCTTGCCTTTCTCGGCTAGTTTCCTGGCCACGTACCTAGCAGTCCCAGCAGAACTCCCAAGAATCATTACAGCGACTTCGGCGCCCTCAGTATTGAAGGACTTAACAGGGGAGTATTTCCGGCCGGTCAGGTTACTGTACTCTTCGAAGACTTCCTTGATTATAGGTCTCGCGGACTCCAAAGATGCGTACTGCTGGCGCCTGTGCTCCATGTACCAATCGAAGAGGTCGAGTGCTCCATAAGTCATGGGCTTGCCCGGATCGACGGGGTTAACAGGCTCCTTCTTCGGTAGGAATGCCTTTACATCCGAGTCTTCGAGCACGTAAAGCCCCTCTAGGGCATGGGTCAGTATGAAGCCATCAAGGTTGACTATGCTCGGGAAGAGGACTCTATGATCCTCGGAGATCCTGAATGCCATCAAGGTGAGGTCGTAAGCCTCCTGAACATTCTCAGCGAAGAACTGCAGCCAGCCCGTGTCACGTGCAGCATAAGCGTCGTCGTGGGAGCAATGTATATTTATGTTGGGTGAGAGAGCGCGGTTCCCGATGGCCATGACGATAGTTGTACGAAGACCTGCAGCGATCCAGAGGATTTCGTACATCAGAGCGAGTCCCTGGCTGGACGTTGCGGTAAAGACCCTGGCTCCGCTCAGTGATGCCCCAACAGCGGCGGAGAGAGCAGAATGCTCGCTCTCGACGGGTATAAACGCCGCGTCCAGCTCGCCGTTATTAACATACTCTGCGAGTGTTTCGACAATTATCGTCTGAGGAGTAATAGGGTAAGCAGATATAACGTCGACATCTGCTTGCTTAACAGCGTACGCTACAGCCCTATCGCCGTTCATTCCAACAAGCTTGCCCCTCATTCTCTCACACCTCGAGCTTCATCTCAATAGCGTGCACCGGGCACACGTTCGCACATATCCCACAGCCCTTACAGTAGTCGTAGTCTATCCTGACAGAGTCGTCGTCACCTCTCAATATAGCAGGCTCTGGGCAGTGAATCCAGCATAGCAGGCACTTTATGCACTTCCCGTTATCAAGGATCGGCTTCATGGCGCGCCAGTTCCCAGTCTTGTTGTGGAGGCTTGTCTTAGGCTCGGGTATTATGCCGCCAATAGGTAGGTCTCTCCATGTTTTAAGCTTTAAAACTACACTCTCACCACTCATACTTCTTCACCGTCTCAAACGCTCTCTTAATAGCATTTAAGTTCCCTTCAGCAAGTTTAGGCTCCTTGCCAAACCTCTCCGTGACGACACTGAGCACGGTATCCAGCCTCACTATCCCGCTCGCCCGCACGAAAGCCCCTAGCATAGGGGTGTTGTAGAAAGGCCTCCCGAAGATTTCCATTGCAATGCTATAAGCATCGACGTACCAGATAGCTGCGTTCAGCTCCCTGGCCACTTTTAAGATGTTTTCGTTGGGTTCCGTAGTGTTCAACACGATGAGCCCGCCTCTTTTAAGACCCTGAGTGATGTAAGAAACCTCACCCTGTAGCGAAGGATCTATCACGACCACAGCATCCGGGTTATATATGCCCGAGTGAAGTTCAATAGGTTGTTTGCTGATCCTCGTATACGCCCTTACAGGCGCCCCCCTCCTCTCGGGACCGAACTCTGGTGCATTGTAGACATACTTGCCCTCCCTAAGGGCAGCTATTGCAAGTAGCTCGCTAGACGTTACAACTCCCTGCCCTCCCCTGCCATGCCATCGAACCTCGTAAATTTCCTCATCCATCTCCATGTCACTTATTGCATAGCTCCTGAATATAATAAACCTTTGTCAATATGGCCACTTAACGCCGGCTCCCCTGCACTGCCCTGCGGAAAAACTAAAAAAGCCAAAATAGACAAGGAATGTATGCTCCAGGTTTTTATTGCGTACTCGGAGGATCTTGAACGCATAGCCTTCATGCCTCCCTCGCTGAAAGAGGCGTGGACTGGCCGCATAAAGTTGTTTTACCGCGAGTACGTACCACAGCTAGGGGAAGTACTCCCCCTAGAACGCGTAGAACCCTCTACTATCTCTGAGGAAGAGCTATTAAGGGCCCACGACAAGGAGTATATCGACTTCGTGAAGAGAAAGTCCATTGAGGGCATGGGCTTGCTGGACTATGGCGACACCCCGGCCTACCCAGGTGTCTTTGAGAACGCCTTAGAAACGATTTCTGCAACACTCACGTTAGCCCAGAAGCTACTCGTGAAGGGCGGTGTAGGCTTTAATCCTAACGGGGGCTTCCACCATGCCCGAAGGCGGAGTGCCGGCGGCTTCTGCGTATTTAATGACTTAGCAGTAGCGGCGCTCTGGCTTCGGGAGAAGGGGCTTGAACGCATAGCAATTGTGGACATCGATGCACATCACGGGGACGGTACGCAACAGATACTCTACTCGAGCGATATTCTCAAGATAAGCATCCACGGCTACGGGTACGGCTTCTACCCAGGTACTGGCTGGATTGACGAGCTCGGAGAAGGGGTAGGGTACTGTAGGAACATAAACATACCCCTACCACTTGGCTCAGGAGACGATGCGTTCATCATAGCACTCAGAGAGGTCGTTGAGAGCCTACTCAGCTCCTATGACCCGCAGTTCCTCATTATTCAAGGAGGCGCAGACGGCCATAGAGGTGACCCCTTAACATACTTGAACTTTACCGAAAACTCGTACATTCGCTTTGCGAGTCTGATTTCGCGACTTGCCTCTAGGGGAGTACCTGTTCTCGTAACAGGAGGTGGAGGGTATGTTCCGAGCACCGTGGCTAGAATCTGGGCGCTCATGATCGCGGGGATAGCTGGTAGCGGTGCTGAGAGATTTCTTACGGGAGACGAAGAAACTGAGAGTGGTCGAGTATTGCTCGGAATAGTGGAAGATAGGCTCTCGTGGCTCAAGAATAAAATCGACGAGTGCGGCCTCTAGTACACCTCTATCTCGACGCCAAAAGCCGAGCCCTGCATGCTGATGATCACGTCTACGTCCCTGTTGCCCGTAAGGCGCGTAAGCGCCTCGATAAATTCGCCGATCTTGGCGAAAAGGCTGCTTGGGGTCTCACCAACGCCGTCAATTGCGACCTTAACACTATTGCCGTTGACTTGAACCTCGAATTGAGCATCCTTAAAGATACTCTTCAACTTCTTCTCGATATCGCTCTTTACAATCATCTGTACCACTGGGAGAGGAGAACGAGATTAACTTAAAAACCTATTGCCTTTATTTTTCAAGAAAAGAGTCTTTTTAAACAACACACATGGAAAGACGTGAAAAATATAAGATATTGTTTTCCATTATAGTTCACAGGTGATATATTTCATGGGGGAGAGAAGGCGTGGTACTAGAGGCCTTGGGATAGAGTCTCTACCCTATCGGGTCAAGATGTACTCGAACAACCAGGTTCTCGTGCCAGCAAGCCTCGTGCGCAAGCTGGGGTTCCAGGATGTATCAGAGGCCCAGGTAACAATAAAGTATACAGGCCTCGAATACACATTTGTTACAAAGCTCTTGAAGACGAAGTACACTGACTCGAGGCAGTTTACAGTGCCCAAGGAGCTGCGCGAGAAGGCGCAGATCCCGCCTGGCGCAGAGATAGAAGTCGTGGATATAAAGCCCCTGAAGAGGGGACAATGACTCTATACTACGCCGAAGGCCTCTCCAGGTGACTGGCGCCCCTGGATAGAGGCCACGATTAGTAAAGCTCCCATAACAAAGTTAAAGAGCTCGGATACAGAGCTCGCAATAAGTCCTACCAGTTGTTCCTTCTCCCCGGCGGCATAGATTGGCGAAACGTACTTGAGAGTGTTCAGAGAGCCTTTAACATACGATACTATGTTTTCGTAATTCTTGAGTATGTCCTTGCCTACCTTGACGAGATCGGGATCCTGAAGCGCGCCAACAATCTCTTCGTTTGCAATCTTCAGCAGGGTCTCGAGAACCTGTAAACCAAAGGGGATGGCAGAGTCATAATCTCTCCTCGCAAGATGTTCGCTGAATTTTTGTGTATAGTTTTTCATCATCTCGCTGAGCTCTACGACAGACGTCATTCTGGTTTTCAAACTTGTGTTTGAACTAAAACAGATATTCTTTCCGCCCCACTGTGACGGACTCCATAGCCGGGCGGGAATCGGTGTTCTGCGAGAAAGAGGGAGGGCACCAGGCTTATATTCGGAAGTTAACTAGGCTTGGTTGATGTGGTCTATACTTTACTACTTGAGGAATGACCCTGAAAAGCTGAGGTGGAACCTTAAGGCGCGCTTCATGGACACTTCTCTCGTAGACGAGGCTCTGAGAATTGATGAGAAGTGGCGTGTGAAGAAGCGAGAGTACGACGACGCTCGCCACGAATTGAACAAAATCTCCGAGCAGATAAGCAAGTTGCCTCCTGGAGAGAGGGAGAAGGCGGTAGCCGAGGCTAGGAAGCTAAGAGAGAAGCTACAAGTCATAGAGCGGGAACTGGTAGTTATTGAGAGGGAAAGAGAGGCCGTCCTGAGGAAAATTCCAAATGTTATACATGAAAGTGTTCCCATAGGCCCCGATGAGAGCTACAACCTCCCGGTTCGCTATTGGGGCAAGCCTAAAGTACCTCGAGAGTTCGTTGAGGCCTTCCTGAAGGAAACAAGGGAAAAGGGCTTCGAAGTCGAGTATGAGGTCATCGACTGGAAACCCGTCGGGCATGCCGACTTCCTAGAGGGGAAGAGGCTCACCAGTACGGAGAAGGCGTCAGAGGTCGCCGGATCCCGCTTCTACTACACTTTCGACGACCTGGTATGGCTTGATATTGCACTGACAATGTACGCGCTGGAGTACCTTGCAAAGAAGGGGTTCACTATACTACAGCCGCCACTCATGCTTAGGCGCGAAATCCTCGAGGGCGTGATAAGCTTCGAAGACTTCAGGGACATGGTGTATAAGGTAGAGGATGAGGATCTATACCTCATAGGCACGGCTGAACACCCGATCGCCGCCTTCCATGCGAACGACGTCATACCAGAGAAGGATCTGCCCCTGCTCTACGCAGGTGTTAGTCCGTCTTTCAGGAAGGAGGCTGGAGCTCATGGAAAAGACATGAAAGGCATATTCCGAGTTCATCACTTCAACAAGGTCGAGCAATTCGTGTTCTCTCACCCAGACGAGTCCTGGGAATGGCACGAGAGGCTGATCAGAAATGCAGAGGAGCTGTGGCAGGGCCTCGGCATACCTTATAGGGTTGTTAATATAGCCTCGGGTGATCTCGGTGTAGTTGCAGCAAAGAAGTATGATCTGGAGGCTTGGATGCCAGCGCAGGGCAAGTTTAGAGAAATGGTGTCCTGTAGCAACTGTACAGACTGGCAGAGCTATAGGCTAAACATCAGGTATGCTGAGGTGAAGGGCGCGCCTAGCAAAGGGTACGTCCACACCCTGAATAGCACTGCGCTCGCAATACAGCGTACAATTACAGCGATTGTTGAGAACTACCAAACGCCGGACGGTTACGTACAGGTTCCCACGGTTCTCAGAAAATATCTCGAACCAGTAGAGGCAAAACTGAGGGTTTTCGTTCTGTAGCTAGTTACCCTATTCTAACTTCAGTAGTGAGATGAAGAACCCCGGCGTGTCATTGTAGACAGGGTCGAACACAAGCCCCTCTACTCCGAAGAGGGGCCTGCGTAGCGGTAGAGGGGGGTTAAGCTTAACAGCTCTAAAACCCAACGTAGTTGCATAGAGGACGTTGAGTTCGTTCTCGTGGGGGGTCAGCGTGCAAGTCGTATAGAGCAACAAGCCTCCTCTTCTCAATACCTTTGAGGCGGCATGCATAAACTGCCTCTGGTAGTCTGCAAGCTCGTAAACATCTGTGGCTTTCCGCGTATAGTGTAGCTTCGGCCTCACACCTAGATTGGTACAGGGAGGATCCAGCAGTACGGCGTCGACGCTGCGTGGTTCTATAATATCAGGGATGTACCTTGAGTCGTACACCAGTGTCTTAATAGACTTAAGCCCCATGCGGCGTGCGTTTTCCTCGATAATCTGGACTTTCCTCCTTGACCTATCGACGGCTATAACCTCTCCTTCATCCCGCATAAGGATGGCCGCGTGTGTTGCCTTCCCGCCAGGCGAAGCGCACATGTCTAGTATTATCCAACCGGGCTCTGGGTTCAAGAGCCTAATGGAGACCATGCTTGGCAGGCTCTGGTGGTATATGACCCCTTCACCGAACAGTGGGTGCTCCCGAAGAGTCGGAACCTTGTACACTGAGCTCAGTACACGAACTGCCAAGCCCCTCCTCGTTTCAAAGATCTCTGAGGGCTCCATCTCGAGGATACCTGAAGCAACCGGCTCACCCGACGGAGTTACCACAGTCACAAGGTCTCCTCTCTCAGCGTCAATAACCCTTTGAATGCCAGGAGCATATACGTTGGCTCCTACATAGACGCTTTCGGCAGTCCTCCAGTCGACAACGACCCTGCCCCTATATATCCGGACAGCATTGGGACCAGTAACCCTAGAGTAGGCAGCCTCCCTGACTACTGGATGCTGGAAGACTTCATACCCCTCTTCTCTTAGTCTAGAGACAACTTCTTCGGGGTTAGCCTTGAGCGTGTTTACGCGGAAAAAGTACCTCGAGCCAGGGCTCCTAAGAGCTTCTTCGAGCATGCTAACATGATGGGAGCTATAAAATGACTCTAGGTACTTCCTAAGGCTGTCCTCTAATAGGCTGGCGTAGGGCATCTAGAGTACCTATGAAAACAAAATTTATAAAGGCAGGTGTTATTGACAAGTGGATAGATGAGCGATGGGTGAGCGATATGTCGAAAAAACCATTTTACGTGAAGTTTGAGGTGCCACAGGAGTTAGCAGAGAAAGCATACCAGGCTCTCTCAACGGCGAGAGAGAAAGGGGGCAAGATAAGAAAGGGTGTGAACGAGACCACAAAAGCTGTTGAGCGCGGCCAAGCTGTCCTAGTTCTAATAGCAGAGGACGTAGACCCTCCAGAGATCGTTGCACACCTTCCTTTACTATGCGAGGAGAAGAAAACCCCCTACGTCTACGTCCCCTCTAAGGAGAGGCTTGGGAAAGCTGCAGGCATAAATGTTGCGGCGTCCTCGGCGGCTATCATAGATCCGGGTGACGCGAAGCCCCTAGTGGACGAGATAGCTCAGCAGTTGAGCAGGCTGAGGCTCTCGGCCTAGAGACACCCTTTTCTTTTTCTCGTACAAAAGTTTTTTAAAAAACTGAGAGCTTTATGGGCTGGATCGAGTATGGCTGATAAGTGGAGTGATGCCACTCCCGCTGAAGTCGTCCAGATAATCGGCAGGACTGGCGTTACTGGAGAAGTAACACAGGTTAGAGTTCGTGTCCTAGAGGGTAGAGACAAAGGAAGAATTCTCACCAGAAACGTTCGTGGACCTGTTAGAGTAGGCGATATTGTATTGCTACGCGAAACGGAACGCGAAGCCAGAAAACTCGCTACAAGGTAGCTCCCTTCTGCGGCCGCCTCCGGGCAGGGTTTTCGCCACTGCTCGGATCCAGTTCCTCTTCATCGTCCTGTGTAAGCTGCGGGCCTGGTGCAGCCGGCTCACTCAGAATCAGAGGCAGAAGGAGGGGTACAGACTATTAAGGCGTAGTATAGCCGTCTTACGTTCAAACGATGTTATACTTTCGGTGTTTTCAAAATGAAATGTTGAAAGTGGGGAGCTCGGGAATAGATATCGTGATTATTCCGGAGCTAATAGAAACACTTCTTTACTCAAGTGTTGAAGTACCTTTAACTGTAGTTAGAGAGAGTAAGGAGAACATAGCGGGGCTAGAGCTGAAGCTCAAGCCGGGAATGAAGCTAAAGCTGCAGTATATTTACGCAAGGGAGCTTATTGGTAAGGGCTTGGCCCAGGTAGATGTCGAGTCTCTGCCAGGAGTGCAAGCTTTGAGGAAGATGTGCTGGAACGAGGAGAAATCTGAGGGGTTATTGCCCTTGGAGGAGGGCTTCTATGTCAAGCTGAGCCTCTACGTGGCCCACCTTAGAAGCGAGGTGGAGAGGGGAAATAACAGTAAGGAGGCAGAACTAAGGCTTATACGGACAGCTGTCTCAGACCTCATCAGTCTACGGCTGAACAAGATAGTAAAGCTCGCGGCGTCGAGTAAACATGTTGACCGAGAGAAGATGAAGAACATGACGTTCGAGGAGCAAGTGCTCTACTCGCAGCTGTGCAACATGATAAGCTCGTGGACTGACTCCATGAAGAAACTTGTAGGGGTGGTCTAGACATGGGTGTCCAGGTTGTTGTCCAGAGCATCCCACTTGTTGAGAGGATAACCGAGTTCCTCAAAGACTTCCACAGCAGTGATGGCCGCGAAAAGTATAGAGAGTTGGTAAGGAGAATGAGCGCTGAGAACAGTATCTCATTAGTCGTGGACTTCGAGGACATCCTAAGCTACGACAAAACATTGGCCGATGCTTTAATAGAGTCGCCTACAGTGTTCCTTGAGGCCGCCTCGAGAGCTGTTTATGAAGTCATGAGTATCGAGAACCCCGAGTATGCTCAGAAAGTAAAAGACTTCCACGTGAGGGTAAGGGGGCTACCTGAGAGCCTCCACGTTAAGATAAGGGATATAAGGGCCAGGCATCTGGGGAAGCTTCTAGCCGTGGAGGGTATAGTTACGAAAATCTCCCCGGTAAAGCAGGAGTTAGTAGAGGGGATTTTCAAGTGCAGGACTTGTGGCTTTGAAATTACGGTTAGACAGGAGCCTGAAGGCTTTACTAAGCCGACGGTCTGCCCGAGATGCGAGGAGGAGGGTAGGAAGTCCCAAGGTTTTATCCTAGAAGTAGAGAAGAGCAAGTTCGTCGACATTCAGAAGTTTGTCTTGCAGGAGAAACCCGAAGAGCTACCCCCAGGGCAACTGCCGAGGTCAATTGAGGTAATAGTAAGGGAAGACCTTGCCGACATCATACGCCCAGGAGACAGGGCTACAGTGACCGGATTCATAAAAGTTGAAGAAGACAAGAAACTTTCGAAAAATACTCCCCCGATTTTTCACCCGTATATCGAGGCAAACTACATTGAGGTCGCAACAAAAGAAAGTCTTGACATCGAGATAACCCCGGAGGACGAGAAGAAAATCCTTGAGCTGTCCAGGCGTGGCGACGTTGAAGAACTTATACTGAACTCTATAGCCCCGTCAATATACGGCTACAGGGAGATAAAGAGGGCTATAGCTCTACTGCTTTTCGGCGGTGTTCCGAAGATATACCCGGATGGAATAAGAGTTAGGGGAGACATACACATCCTGCTCATAGGTGACCCTGGAACTGCCAAGAGTCAACTGCTCAGGTACGTTGCTAGCTTGGCGCCCAGGGGAATATATACGTCGGGTAAAGGTGCGTCTGCCGCAGGTCTAACGGCTGCAGTAGTACGGGAGAAGAATTCCGGAGAATTTTACCTCGAGGCAGGAGCTCTGGTTCTAGCGGACGGTGGTGTGGCATGCATAGACGAGTTTGACAAGATGGAGGCTAGAGACAGAGTTAGCATTCACGAAGCCATGGAGCAACAGACTGTAAGCATAGCCAAAGCGGGTATTGTAGCTACACTCAATGCTAGGGCATCAATCCTGGCTGCGGCGAATCCTGTTTTCGGGCGCTACTTGACGGGTCGAAACATTTCTGAGAACATTGACTTGCCGGTTACTATTTTATCGAGGTTCGACCTTATATTTGTGATAAAAGACGTTCCAGACCGTGAGAGAGATAGAGAACTCGCACAATACGTCGTAGATTTCCACGGAGAGACGTACCCCGACCTTCTCAACAAGATTATCCCGCCTGACCTACTGAAGAAGTACATAGCTTATGCTAGGAGAAATATCAGACCGAAGCTTTCAGCCGAGGCAAAGAAGAGAATTGTTGACTATTATGTTGCAATGAGGGCTAAAAGTGAGGATCCAAGCTCCCCCATTGCCATAACTCCAAGACAATTGGAGGCGTTGATAAGACTCGCAGAGGCTAGGGCCAAGCTCCATTTTAGGACAATCGTTACCAGTGAGGATGCAGAGATCGCAATAGAGCTTATGGAATACTTCTTGAGGAACGTGGGCATAGACACTACAACTAAGACGATTGACATAGACACAATAATGACTGGCCAGCCCAAGTCGCAGCGTGAAAAGATAATAGCTGTTCTCGACATCATCAAATTCCTCGTTAAAGAGAACAATGGAGAGTGTGTAAGCATAGACGACGTAGTAAGGAATGCGGTCGATAAGGGAATCGAGGAGAGATTTGTCAGAGAAATCGTTGAAAAATTCACCGAGAACGGGGAGCTAATGGAGCCCAGGAAAGGATGCATTAAACCGGTTAACCTTTAAGCCCGTTAAATGTCTAGGATTTAGGTCTGCGGGTCGCGATGAACGCCGCTGGATTAGACGTATTGTTAAAGTACTTTCCCCGGAGCTTCGTGGAGACTCTAAGTAAGAAACTTGGGATAAACCAGCTTTACCCCACTCAAGTGGAGGCTATAAAGAGTGGAGTGTTGGACGGCCGCGACATCGTCCTGTCGGCGCCAACAGCATCAGGAAAAACCCTTGTAGCGGAGCTAGCCATGCTCAAGACACTAATAGCCGGGGGCAAGGCGCTTTACATGGCTCCACTGCGGGCTCTTGCATCTGAAAAATTCGAGGAATTCAGCAGTTTTTTTGGTGTATTTGGCTATAGGACGGCGATAAGCACTGGAGACTTTGACAGCGACGACCCGTGGCTCGAGAAGTATGATGTCATCGTGACGACTAATGAGAAAGCCGACAGCCTCCTGCGGCACAAAGCCAGGTGGTTTGACAAAATAACACTTCTAGTAGTAGACGAGATACACCTCATAGGTTCTGATAAGCGCGGGGCGACGCTCGAAGTTTTTCTCACAAGGACAAAGCTTATGCCGAGAAGACCACAGTTACTTGGGTTAAGCGCTACTATTGGAAACCTCGAGGAGCTCGCGGAGTGGTTACAAGCAAAACCTGTCAGAGTAGACTGGAGGCCTGTCCCCCTCAAAGAGGGCGTGTACTACAATGGTGAAATATTCTACAGTGACGGCTCGTCGACAACCCTAGACGACCACGGCACGCCTCTATACGATTTGGCGTACGACACGCTTGAGAATGAAGGCCAGATACTAGTATTCAGCCCAACACGCAGGTCAGCCGTGAGCGACGCGAAGAAGCTCTCAGCGATAACGGTCAAGTTCCTTAAACCGCAGGAGTTCAGAGTCATTAGAGAACACGTAAGCAGGCTAAAGTCGGTGTATACAGATAAAGTTACCCTTGAGCTCCTAGAGCTACTCTCAAAAGGCGTGGCCTTCCACCACGCCGGCTTAGGCCTTGAGGCCAGGAGTGCAGTTGAAAAGCTTTTCAGAGAACACTTGATCAAAGCAGTCATTGCAACTCCAACCCTTGCTGCCGGTGTGAACCTCCCGGCCAGGCGTGTGGTGATAACCGACTACAGGAGATTCAACGTTGAGCTAGGATATTATGAGAAAATACCTGTTATGGAGTACAAACAGATGGCGGGGAGGGCAGGTAGGCCTCGCTATGATAAAGAGGGCGAGGCAGTACTCATAGCCCGCTCATTACAAGAGCTAGAGTTCCTCCTCAACGAGTACATAAACGCAAGACCCGAGAAGTTACAATCGCAACTGGCCTCGGAACCTGTCCTCCGCTCTCACATACTATCCATTATTGCAACATCCGAGAATGTTAGGAGCTACTCAACTCTTGGGAGATTCCTCACGAGCACCTTTTACTTACACCAGAACAAGGACTATTTCTTCGTGATCGAAAGGGCAAGATCTATACTCGAGAAACTTGTAAGCTCCGGTTTCCTAGAAGTGGAGGGAGAGAAACTCCTACCAACACAGCTTGGCGTGAGAGTAGCTGAGCTGTACATAGATCCGGAGACAGCGACTCAAGGCCTCAACTTCTTCAAGTCACGCGAGAAGGCCAGCACTCTGGCGTACCTGTATATGATATCCGCTACGCCGGATGCTCAGACAGTTCATGTTAGGCGTGGCGACGAGGAGTGGTTAGAGGAGAAATTAAAGGTAATGAAGGAAGAACTGGGCTTTGAGCCTCCCGAGGACGATATAGAGTACGAGTTCTTTCTCCAGGTATTCAAGACAGCTCTCCTCCTAGAAGACTGGATAAACGAGGTTCCGGAGGATGTCATTGTGGAGAGGTATGATGTTGGACCGGGAGATATATACTCTCTCACGCTTACAGCTCAGTGGATTGCGTTCGCCCTATCGGAAATAGCCAAGCTCTCGGGATATGATGTCCATGCAGTCAATCTTGGAGTGCTAAGCAAGAGGATTGAGCACGGGGTTAAGGAAGAGCTCTTAGAGCTTGTCTCACTGAAGGGAATAGGACGTGTAAGAGCCAGGAATCTCTTCAACTTTGGTTACAAGTCGCTGATAGATTTAGCGGTGGCAAAGGAAGAAGAGCTCTCACGGGTTCCGGGAATAGGGAAAATGCTCGCAAAGTCGATTAAAAAACAGCTATCGTCGAGAGAAGAAGGAGAAGTTGACGAGGAACAGCCAGAGCTGGGAGAACCAGGCCCCCTCGACTTCTACCTAAGCTCTTAGTTTTAAGGAAAAACAATATCAACCCTGATATTATAAGTAGAATATCGATGATGAAAAGGCCTATCGGAACGGCATGAAGACCAGGAGTACCACTGAACTTTTTAAAAAACTCGAATACTGACCGCGCGGTAATAGTTCCTTTGGAGTAAAGCTCGGAGATTCGAGGGCCCTCCGATAGACAAATGATTTAACCTAGATAGTTGTCTAGAGTTATGGATGATGAATTTGCCGAGTGCCAAGCGATGACGAACCATTCATGAACTGACATTTCTATGGGAACTCTATCTCGCTGGCAAGTTTTAGTTTGAACTTAAGGAGTCTCCGTAGGTACTCTTTTTCATTCTCAGTCATGTCGTTGGAGTATTTCTCGAGCAGAAGGTTGATTTCGTCTAGGGGGACGTCTGAATAGAGGTAGTCACCTTCGTCAACCTGTCTTCCAACAATTGCTTTGCTTCTAATCGAGATCGCTACCTCTGAACCCTCCTCGGCAACCTCTAGAACTCTGTCATGTTCTCTTATCTGCATTACATCGCCGACCTCTCTTCCGTCTCTCGTTACTAGCCTAACACCGGGCCTGAGCCTGCCCGCTACAACGCGCACCCCTACTATTATTGGGTTCCTTCTCCTAAACACGTAACCCGGGAGTATCTGGACTACTACTGGGGGTGTGATTTTTTCGAAAATCTTCTTCTTCTCGAGCTCCCTCTGCTCACTATACCACTTTAAGTAGTTTTCTACAAGCCTGTATATTATACGCTCAGCGAAGATGGGTATTCCTTTCTGTGCGGCTTCTTCCCGTGACTCTGGCAAAACTTTTACGTTGAATGCCAGGACGGCGGCCAGTGGCGGGTCAAGGCTCTTTACGAAGGCAGCCTCTACTATATCCCTCTTCACTACGGGGCCCACGTCTGCAAGCCGAACAGGCACATTGTTCTTCTTCAAGTAGCCTATCAGCGCCTCGAGAGTACCTAGTGTATCCGCCTTAACAATAACACCTGCAATATCCCTCTGGAAACGCGTAGTCTGGATTTCTTCCTGGACATCTCTGAGAATTTTATTCAATTCCTCTTCTCGTGACAAAACTACTAAAGGAGCGCCTGGGACGCTGGCTTCAAGGCCGTCTGCAACTATCTTGACTCCAGCCGCGGCGTATACCCTCTCGACTTCCAGGAAACGATCCTCTGGAGAGCGCATTTCGTCAAGTGGCTTTGGCATAAGTAGGAGTCTTATGCGAGTGACTACTGGCTTCTCAAGCCCTCCCACTACAGTTAAGTCGCCCTTCCTTAAAACACCGTCATAGACTATCACTGTGGCTGTTGTTCCCAGTCCGATTTCCTCTTTTAACTCTAGCACGACGCCGCGAGCCGGGGCGACTCTTGCTACAAGCCTTTTTATCAGGAAGCGTTGAGATAGACCCGCCAGGACTAGCAAGAGGTCGGGTAGCCCCTCGCCCGTTAAGGCGCTTACGGGTACTAGTGCAACTATCTTCGTGAAATCCTTTATCCTATCGTATCTGTCCGCTCGGAATCCTATAGACTTGAATTGCTCAATGATATATGAGAGCAATTCTTCTAGCTTTAAAGCTACAGCCTCGTCTTGCGACTTTATAGACTCTATAAATGGCCTGTTCGGGTTACTCCTCCACCCCGGAATCTTGTCGATCTTGTTCACTGCGACGACAAACGGCACCCTCTTGCTTCTGAGAATCTCTATCGACTCAAAGGTCTGGGGTTCTAAGCCTTTCTGGACGTCTACAACCAGTATAGCTATATCTGCAATACTCCCGCCGCGGCTGCGAAGGTTAGAAAAAGCCTCGTGTCCTGGGGTATCAATTACGAGAAAACCAGGAATTTTTATTTCGACGCGTATCCGTTCAAGGAGGGGACCCGAGATTTCCTCGAGCGCCTTCCAGGGTAGGAACGATGCGCCTATATGTTGGGTCATCGTCCCGGGTTCGCGTTTAGCAACAGCGGTACCTCTAATCTTGTCTAGGAGAGTGGTCTTACCAGCGTCGACGTGCCCTAATACAACAACAATAGGAGCACGGATGTACGTCTCCTCCGAATACGCCATCATCTATCACATCTCAAATTAGTAAAAACACAAGAAACAATCTATGTGCTTTTCACAACCCACTTAGTCTTGCGCGGGTTTCTGTGAAGCTTTACAGCGCTTTTAAAACACTTCGAGGAACAGTACCGCTCTATAGTCCCGTCAACGCGCACGTACATTACACCTTCTCCGGGCTTGATAGGCCTCTTGCAGAAACTGCAGTAAACAATCTTCGGCATAGTAATACACCCTAGAGCCACAAACAGGGTTGCAATATATTGTTTGCGCTAGGGATCCGTAAGGTTTTTCTGGGCGAAGGGTACATAGAGTTAGCAATGATTTTACTGACCTGAGCTGATTGGTGATGAAATGCACCTATGATGAGCCCTGATTAGAGTCCTCATCACTCTGTGTGGGAAGAGGCTTGACAAACTGGAAGGTCGTTATCACGAGGTCTTCCGGCTTTCTAATTATCTCCCCTACTCTAACCCCGATGAGAGTTTTCACACCTTTAGAGAACGCTGTGTCTACAAGTCTCTGTGTGATGATGCCATCTAGGACTACGTGTGAGGCACCGTCGAGTTCCTTTAGTTTATCCACGACTTCTTTTACTGGTACGCGTATTATCTCCTTCCAGCTGCCGTCGTAGACTACGGCTTCAAGCGTACCCTTTAACTGCTCTATAGTATTTACAACTTCCTGTGGCACATATACTTCCTTTGCTATCGGCGGGTTGCTCTTTGATGCCTTAATAAGCTTCGAAGGTGGTATTACAACTTCTGCCTTAACTTCCCTCTGCTGCCTCCTCTCCCTCTCTATACTCTCGAGGAACTCCTGTACAGGCACTTTGTTCTGCAGAGCGCGTGCGACCTCTTTCCCTGTAAGCTCTTCGACCTCCCTGCCTGGAGGAGCTCTTGCAACAAAGTCTATGTCCAAGGCGTTTAGCACATTACGTGCAATGAGCTCGCCGCCTCTATCGCCGTCAACAAAGAGAATAACCTCCTTTTTCTTCCTGCAAAGTTCCCTAAGACTAGCAGGGACTGTTGCTCCACCTATTGCTATGACGTTCCTGTAGCCATGCTTCAGTAAGTTTAAGACATCAGCCCTGCCCTCCACGAGAATTATTGTATCAGAGGTATCGACGTCTGGGCCAGCCGGGAGCTTTTCTTCACTCCACTCTGTGATTTCAGCGGTTCTTACCCTCTCGAGTAACTCTTCTACAAGTTCTTTAGACTCCGGTACTGTACTTGCTAGTCGCTTATACAGCTCGACTGCCCGCTCGATAATCTTGCGTCTTTTCTCAGCCCTTACATCTTCAATACCAATAATCTCAGTAACAGCACTGTAAGGGCCGACCTTATCTATGCTCTCGATAGTAGCGGCAATTATAGCTGTCTCAGCCATATCTAGGTTAGACGGTACTTCTATCTCTGCAACTAGTTTGCCGTCTTGTTCTTGTGTATTTACCTCTATCCTTCCGATCCGCCCAACTCTCTGCAACTCTCTGAGGTCAAGTTCCCTGCCAAGCAAACCTTCACTCTGCCCGAAGATAGCTCCTATAATGTCGTGCTTCTCGACTACACCTGAAACAGTCATTCTTGCCTTAATCACATACTTAGCTGATACGGGTAAGCCACCCACGCGTCGCCACCCCACCATGATTGTTGAGCTTAAAACTGCACGCTGTACCCGCCAGTTATCACACCTTTTCATCGCTGCAGACGGTACACCGTCTTAAGCTCGAGGTGCTCTCTGCTGGCGGCATACGCGTGCAGTTCTGCACTAATAATTTGGTGCGAATTATAAAGTTTTTTGTTATACTTCAACAAAACATTGTTATATGTAATAGTAACAGAGTTATACTTAAATAAAATATTGTTTATTTCAAAATAAACAATGTTATTGTTGATGCAGAACTGTACAGACTTGAGGAAGTCGATTCCAGCTCATTACAACCTGTGAGCCGGAAGAAAAAGGGAAAGAGTTTTAACCTACGTGGCTTGTAGGCCCCGTTCCCTGAGGAAGGATTACAAGGATTACTAAGAACTACCAATCCTTATTACAGGTACAGGAAATTACGGGCCCGCCGGGATTTGAACCCGGGACCTACGGCTTAGAAGGCCGCCGCGCTTCCGGACTGCGCCACGGGCCCCTGCATACTACCTCACGCGTCGTCTGATAAATTTTTCTAGGGAGAGCGTGCCTGTGTAGCTGAGGGGTCGTAGAGGTGAGTGGCGGCGTTGACATCTTGGTAACTACATGCAGGCATGCGACTCCTCCTGTACGCAGGCTTGCGCGGGAGATTGCTTGGAGCCTAGGTTTTGCGAAGAGGGTGAATAGAGGGAGGATGAGCTTTGCAGAGGTTATCGAGCTTGCAAAATCGTGGAAGGCAGAGAGGGTTATTATTGTTGGCCGTGGTTTGCACGGTAATCCTGGACTTGTGTCGTTTGTCAGTACAGCTGAGGGTGAGGAGGGTAGGCTCGTGTTATCGCTTAGGCTCAGGGGGGTCGTGTTTTCAGGCCTGAAGCGGAGGCCTCCCAAACCCGAGGTTAAGCCTCCTGTAGCATCAATCAATACCGAGGAGGAGCTTGCCGAAGTGCTTGCTCTGGCTCTGAATACAATATACCTTGGTGCTTACACCTTAGAGGGTTTGAAGGCGTTCTCCACGTTCAAGCGGGTAGTAGTACTCGAGCCCGTCAGGCAGAAGGGCTTTATTGGGGTAATAAAGTTTCTAGAAGAGGGGGGAGAAATAGGGCCAAAGCTCTTGGTGAGAAGCTTTTCAAGAGTGGGTGGCCAGCTTGTATAGCAGCTGTATTGAGGTTCTAGGCGATCCCGAGGAGCTTAATATCCTGTTTAAGGCACTATATCCTGAAAGAAGCGGGGGTAAGAGGTATAGATCCAAAGTAGATATAGAGCTCGGAAAGGAGACTCTAAGGATATGCGTTTACAGTTCATCGCTGGCGTCTTTCAGAGCGGCGGTTAACACATTCTTACGCCTTTTATCAATGATTTTGGATATTTCATGGTATTTTTAAAAAACACACATATATATTATGGGTTTCTAAAATCTAGAACACGTGATCTGCTGTGGCTAGCAGTGTACGAAAGCCTGGTACATGTTTGAACTGCCCACTCTACATAGCTTCAAGATCATACTGCCTTAAATTAAAGACTGCAGTGCAAGACCCCTACAACCCTCCATGCAGGTTTGGCGAGCCTATAGCCTACCAAGCCCCCGTCCCGAACACAGTTACACAGCATGCTCCACAACAGGCTGTGGCAGGAACTCCCGTGGCTCAACCCGTATACCCCCAGGCTCCTCCTCAGCAGAGCGCAGAGGGAGAGCCATACTACGACCCTGCAATGTATGCTGAAGACGTTTCTCTCTCCTCACACGGTTTGATGACGCAGAGGCTTGATTTGCTCGCTCCTACTGGTGTGCCCGGACTGGACGAGATACTTGCGGGAGGCTTCCTAAGGGGTAAAACATACCTTGTTGCGGGTGAAGCGGGCTGTGGAAAGACGATATTCTCAATACAGTTTCTAATTCACGGCGCTCTTAGGGGAGAACCAGGCCTATATATCGCCATAGACGAGCCTACGAATCAGTTACTTAGGGGGCTTAAGCTCTTCGGGTGGGATCTCGGCGACTTAGTATCCTCGAGGAAGCTCATGTTCCTGGACATGAGGACACACTTTAGCAAAATATACATGCGAGAGGAAAGGAAACACATTGAGCCACGCTACATTATAGAGCAGATACTGAACGCTGCCAAGCGAATTAGTGCTAAGAGGCTTGTTATTGACCCGATAGCACCGTTAGTCTATGGCGGTAGAGAGGAGGATGTGCTCTACGCCAGGGAGTTTCTCAGGGAAATGGTATTCGCTATTGAGAAGACAGGAGAGTTGACAACCATAATGACGAGTGAGATACCGACTGGGAGCACAAAGCTAAGCAGGTTTGGGGTGGAAGAGTTCCTGGCCTCCGGGATAATTGTGCTAGGGATTGAGGAGATATACGGGAACGTTGAACGCGTAATGTATATCAGGAAGGCTAGGTGGGCACCAGTAAAGCCCAGCAAGTATATATTTGACATAGTCTCAGGTAAGGGTATTGTGATCCGCGAACCCCTCAGTGAATATATCAAGAGGATCAGTCGCGGAACCAAATAAATATTTTTTAAAGTCCTCAAAGCATTAGAAGACATGGTACGATGAAGATTTGGCTACGTTCGCGAAGTGCGGACTCCGAGCTATTAACATGGGTTAGGAAGATCGTGTCATACCTAACGGAAAACGGAGTCGAAGTGCTCGTCGACCCTATTCTCGGGCACTTCCTCCGACTAGAAAGCATGTCAGAGAGCGAGGCTTACAAAGCCGACTTCGCTGTAATAATTGGCGGCGATGGGACACTCCTCAGAACAGTTCAGAAGAGCGGTGGTAGGCTACCCCCCATTGTTGGTTTTACCACCAATAGCGTAGGCTACCTCTTGTTACACAACGTCGCAGACTATGAGAGCGTCTTCACGCAGCTTTTCAACGGGAACTACGAATTGGAGGACGTTCAACTGGGCGAGTTCGAAAGCAAAGAGCTCAGAGCAGTTTTTCTCAACGAGGTTGCCGTGTGGGCGCACACGGGAAAGCTTATAGAACTTGAGGTGGCAGTAGGCGGAGAGAAGCTCTACCATTTGAGAGCTGACGGCGTAATTGTTTCAACGCCGGCGGGTAGCACGGGACATGCGCTGTCGTACGGAGCTCCTGTCGTCACTGCACTGGGTATCCCTGTCCTGGAAGTCGTATTTGTCGGGGCGCTGTCGCCCTTAATACGGCCTCTAATAACCTATAATACCCCTATAGAGATACAAGTTATGACGTGGCCATCAATGCTCGTCGTGGATGGACATGTTACTTTGAGTCTTGAGTATTCTAGTATGCTGGTAGTAAAGCCGTCTGGTAAGACGCTGAGGTTTGTATCTGTAAAGGGTTACAGGAGGAAGTTTAGCGATAGACTTCGCTACAGGCTACTGGACAGGGGGCTAAGTAGCATCCTCTAACGAAGAGCCAAATAAGGCCTTCAAAGCTACATCATAGTTCACTTTTAGCGTGAGTTTCCCAGAGCTCTCTGTTAATATACCTAGCTTGGAAAGTTCTTCCACAGCTGAGTCTACGGGCTTGTTGTTGACGAAAGAATACAGGGATATTAGGCGCCGGGCCTGAGCTGTTGTCTCGAGGCTTAGAACTTCCTTGTATATCACCGAGAGCCTCTCTACAACTTTAATTATTTCATTCAGTGTAGCATCAGTGTACAGTATATCTCCTTTAATAATTGCTTTGCGACCCTGTATTTTCAATGCTTCAACCAAAAGGGTCACCGGTACTGGTACCTCCAGCTTTGCCATGGAAAAAATAGAGGATATATCGTAGTTTTTCATGACGCCGTAGGAATACGGCTGGCGCTGTTGATTGTACAGTTGCTTGATTTTATGCATTGTTTTCTCGGAGTTCTCTGATTCTGGTATGAAAATTTTTACTTTATTTGCCTTCAGTTCACCAAGGAAGCTTTTGCCAGGCAAGAGTTTTTCGAGTGTTTTGAGAAAGTGGACTGCCTCCTCGGGAGATGAGAAAACCAGAGTGAGGACGCGGCCCTTCACGTGCACTAGCCTCTTAACACGTACTTTATGCTAATTTTCCTTTTTGCCTTAGTCTTACACGCTGGACAAACGAGATGCATGCCTTTAAGCCGTAGCGGCGTGAGGCATTTAGGGCACCTAGCCGTGACGACTCCGTACTCTCTGCCTTTTATAGAGAGGAGATAGGGAGGCCCTCCCGGCTCTATGATGAAGGCTCTGAGTATGTCTCCATACCCTATCACGGCGTAGAGAGTCTTCACCCTACTCGTGGAGACGTTCGAAATGGTCAATATTCCCGATACCGGTGGAAAAACCTCGACGTTCCTGCTCTCGATGTAGAAAATCTTGAGATATGCCACGGGATCCCTTATCAAGTCAACTACAGCGTAGACTGTATCTCCCTGCCTCAGAGGTAGCTTACTCTCCTTATAAGGCTTAACATCTATTATATGATGAACTTGATCAATATTGACTAGACCGAGGAGCTTAGACTTCAAGTACCCGTCGGAGTCTACGTATACTCCGCCACCCGCGAGATACTCTTCTTCTACTCCCAGTTTGTCGCCGGGAATAACAGCTTCTTCACCAGTCATATGCCGGTTATGAAAACTAGCATATTAAGGCTTTACTTTTCTGCCGTCAATTTTTCCCGCCCCTAGGCAGCTCTCTAACTCTCCGCTCTGGAGCGTACTTGCCCTTTACTGTGGAGACTCTGGCACCTTCGAGCGTTCACGCACCTCGCGGGCCTTGAATCCGGGAGTTTTCGAGTCTTAATTGTCACGGGTTTCTGGAGCTTTTTCTGCTCTCACCACCACAACGGTGAAACAATGCATGCGTTTTCTGTGCCAGTAGAACATGGGTGGAAGGCACACCCTGTCTCTGTATATAACTTCTACTCTAAACCCCTCTCTTTCAAGGAACGTTAGTACGTACTGGGAGGCCGACTCCTTATGAACTGAGTAGACTTTGTTCGAGAATTTCAGCGCCCCCCGAACAAATGACACGTCAGCCCCCCTCCTGTGAACACCGAATGGTGGGTTCTGGATCACTGTATCGAAGAGAAGTGTTCCCCGGAAGGGCAGGTGACTCACATCTGCCACAACAAGGTCTACACGTGAGTACAGCCCCTTCTCTCGGGCCCAGTCTCTAGCCACAAGTAGAGAGTCCTGATCTATGTCTACAAGGGTTGCAATGTTGGCCCCAAGGAGGACTGCGCCAAGGCCAAGTCGCCCTGTGCCGGCTCCAAGGTCTAGAACTTTTTTATCTGATAGGTCGCTGAAGTGGAACTCCGCTATCCATAGGAGAGTGGAGGCGAGAGTCGAAGGGGTGATATACTGCTCTAACTCCACCTTTGGTCTCGGGTGAGCAGGTATTGTGTTTAGCAATAGCTCAAGCTCGCGTTTGTGTTTTATTAGAGGATAATCCCCTCCAACTTCAATCCTCATTTCTGCAGGCGGTACCTGAGAATAGCCCCTATTCCTCCAAATGTCCTTGCAAATTCCTTGCCCTCATTGGATTGTGTTGAAATAATGATGGTCTCGGCTCCGCCTTGCTCTGCAAGCTCTGCAAGCTCCTCTACAATATCTTTTTGCTCGATTATTTCTACATCTCCCCCGCACTTAGGACACTTCAGGGCACTGAGTGGAGTATTGTCGCGGACTGTTGCCTCAAATTCATACTTACAGGCCTTGCAGACAGCATGGATACGTATCTTGTTCAGCCCCTCGGATATGAGGAGCTTCTCAACGGCATTGGCTTTCAGAGCTTCCCGAACTTCTTCTTCACCGTAGGTCACAAGTCCCGTATCCCGCGCTAAATGGTACAGGAACTGGTTAACAGCCTCGCGTTCTCTCATGAACCGAACGTCTTTGAGCAGATCCTTGGCTCTTTCCACAAGCTCGTAGACTCCAGCAGCGCCACCGTAGCCTACGTCGAAAACCCCTATGATTTTCTGTTTAAGCTCGTAGTGTAGATAATCACCCTCTGCAAACTCCTGCTTTGACAGACCGGGACCACCTATTATTATCCCCCTTAACTCATCCTTTATAGGTAGCAGTATCTTGTTAGCGTGCTCACCAACACGTTTATAGAATTCATGTACGAGTTGCTCGATAATCCTCTCAAAACGCCTCGCCGATTGGCCACCGGCTCGGTGCTTACCTGGGACACCGGCTGTGAGTTCATCGACTATTTCGAGGCTCTTCCCCCTAAGAAGGGCTATTGCTGCCTCATCCCTCTCGATGAGTATTAGGGCGTACACGTCCTTTACTTTTATCATGTCCTCAAGTATCTCGGTGTAGAACCTGGAGTCGCAGCGGTACAGCCAGACCTTGAGTTTCTGCGGCGGCTCGATCAAATATACTTCCATTTTCTCACGTCCTGGCACGTCGCTAGCTGTATAGCCCGCAAACACTACCAGCCCATTTGGTGGGGTTTCGCGGAAAAGCTTTAAACGATTGATTATTGTAGCCAGTGCGTCGAGGACGTGGTGCCTGGTAGTGCGATCCTTTATGTTTGAGGCAGTGGCATACTCATAGTTCAGCGTGTTCAGTACATCGGCTATTGGACGGCCAGCTGGTATGTACAGTGATACAAGTTCTGTTCCGCGCCCCTCTTTTTTCTTCAACTCTTCAATCAACTTCTCCAGCTTGTAGCGCTCCACGTCTTCGCGCATTTCAAATCACGCGCTAGTCCTGTAACCTTCGGGGAGCCTGTGAGTTAATAAATCTTTATTTAGCGCCGGCGACAGAGGAGTCTGAGGGAGTATGGGTAGTTTTGTCATCAAACTTGGAGGGAGCCTCATCTTCGACGAGAACGGAGCACTCAAGGCAGAGTACCTTAGGGCTTTCGTCAGGCTTCTCAGGGATGTCGAATCTAGAGATAGGAAAATAGTGGTGGTGGTGGGAGGGGGCGCAGCAGCAAGGAGCTATATATCAGTAGCGCGTGATGTATGTAGAAACGAGTCTGCACTGGATCAGCTAGGAATACTAGCCTCCAGGCTAAATGCCTCCCTGTTGTTCACGATGTATTATGACCTGCCGCCGGTTATTCCATCATCGCTCGAGGAGCTTGTGAGGCTCTATCATTCAAACCTTCCTGTAATCTTTACTGGTGGCTTCCAGCCTGGACAGTCTACTACCACGGTTTCAGCTCTAACAGCAGAAGCCACAAAGTCCCAGCTCATCATTGCTACCAATGTTGACGGCGTCTATACATCTGACCCTAGGAGAGATCCGAACGCCACCCTCCTCAGGAAAGTGAGCATAGACCAGTTGCTGGACATGTTTTCACAGCCTCAGAAAGCCGGCGAATATAGACTTTTTGACATGATGACCCTGCAGGTAATAAAGCGCTCGAAGATCAATACAGTAGTGGTAAACGGTAACCCACCTGATAACATAAGGAGGGCTATGGAGGGCCTGAGCGTCGGGACAACTATAGTATTTCCCTGACAAGGTCTGCAAGCTCGGAGAGTGAGGAGGCAACCCTCACACCCGCCTCAGTAAGGGCCTTGACTTTGTTAGAGTAGCTCCCAGCACTACCGTAGACGATGGCCCCTGCATGTCCCATCTTCTTCCCGGGGGGCGCTGACCTCCCAGCTATGAATGCTACCACAGGTTTTTTCTCCTCAAGCTGCGAATAGAACTCTGCGAATTGCTCCTCCTTGTTTCCCCCAATCTCCCCTATTAACACTACAGCTTTGGTCTCCGGGTCGCGGGCAAAAAGTGTGTAAACGTCCTCAAAAGTAACCCCCGTTATTGGGTCACCGCCTATGCCGACCGCCGTTGAGACGCCAAGCCCCCTTTCCATTAAGTGAAGCGACACTTCATAGGTAAGCGTCCCACTTCTGGACATGAGACCAATGAGTCCCGGCTTGAAGTACTCGCCTGGCATTATCCCGACTTTGCACTTCGGCGGCGTTATGACCCCAGGCGTATTCGGTCCAATAATTAGAGCACCGTGGCTACGGGCATAGGATACGAACTTGAGCGTCTCGTGAACAGGTATATGCTCTGTGATGACGACAATCTTCCTGATACCTGCGTCTATTGCTTCGTATACGGCGTCAGGCGCTGCGGGTGCAGGCACAAATACTATCGATGTATCTATCTCGGGATGTGTTTCAACGGCTTCGCGTACGCTGTCATAGACAGGTATGCCGTGGATCTTGCCCCCTCCCTTTCCTGGAGTAACTCCTGCTACTACACGGGTTCCATACTTCAGCATTTCCCCTGTGTGGAGCATGCCCTGGCGCCCTGTAATACCCTGCACGAGAACCCTAGTGTTTTCACCAACAATTATACCCATTACCTCACCACCTCTCTTACTGCGTCTTCGAAACTCTTAAAGGCTCTAATTCCGTAATCCTCGAGTATCCTCCTCCCCTCTTCCTCCCTAAATCCTGATAACCGGAAGACTATCTTCATGTCTCTCCTTCCAGACTCCTTAAGAGCCTCTACAACCCCCTTAGCAACCTCGTCGCAACGGGTAATGCCGCCTAGGATGTTCACCAGTACGCGCTTTATACTCAGCTTGCCGAGGACAAGTGACATGGCTGCCTTCACGCGCTCTGCACTGGCGCCACCCCCGAGATCCAGGAACAGCCCTGGGCTACCACCCAGGGACACGAGAGCGTCGAGCGTGGCCATTGTTAAGCCTGCGCCGTTTCCAATGACAGCAGTATCGCCGTTCAGGAGGACTACTGAGAAACCCATCTTCCTGGCTAATGCCTCCTCATCGGTGAGCTCAGACTCATAGCGTGATCTTATCTCACCCAGGCGTGGGTTCTGCTCCAAGGCATCATCGTCTACTATTGCCTTAGCGTCCAGGGCTATAATACCGTTCTCCGTAACCGCCAAGGGGTTAAGCTCCAGCAAGTGGAGATTGTAGTCCCAAATAGCCGAATACAACCCCTCTAGTATTCCTCGCAGGGGGTCTAGGGGCACGTCGAGGAACTTAGAAATGTAACGCACCATGTAATCCCTAACTCCTTCGAATGGATCTATCTTAATCCTCAAGACCCCGTCTCTAGAAGCCTGTTCCTCCACTTCAACGCCGCCACTCCTCGATGCGAGGAGTAGTATATATGGAGGAGCATAGTTCACCATTACTGAAAGATAGAGCTCCCTCAAGATCCCCAAGCGCTTCGAGACCATCACATACCTTATGGGAGCTCCGCCGAATGTCCTGGCAAAGAGCTCTGCTACCCCTCTCCTAGCCTCCTCTCGGTCTTCTGCGAACTTCACCAGGCCGGCTTTAGCCCGTCCCCAGCCTCTCACCTGGGCTTTTACGACATACGGGGGGCTGATCTCGGAGAGGCACTCTTCAAGTGCCGTGTTGCTGTTACTAGCCACAATACAGTAGGGCTCGACACGCACTCCCTTGCTCTTAACAATCTCCTTTACCTCGAACTCGTACGGTATCACGACTTATCGGGATATGAACAACGCATCTATTGATAAACTTAATTTAACTCAACACGCCGCGTAGCAGGTATGCCGTGCCGAGAATAGCGGACACGGATTTCGTGAGTTCCAGATAGTTTTCTAACCCAACCCTTACCTCTATGACTGCTGCAGAAGGAAATATCTGTTCCAAGAGCGTATTGGCTTCGACAAACACGGGAGCTGTGCAGAACGCGGCGCTCTCTAGTTGGCTTGCCGCTATGCTGAGGAGTTCGCGGAGCCTCTCATAGGATGACTTGGATACAACGAAACAGGATTTCTCTTCTGACCAGCACGACAAGTAGAGGACAAGTAGAGGTGGCGAAATATTTTCTAGTAGTGCTTGCAGTGGTTTAACGAATAATTCTTCCGGTGCGCTAAGGAGCCTGATAGAGCCGTCGGGGGAAATGGCTATAACTGGGCCGTCCACCAGCTCCTGGGTGCTGTGGCTCAGAGCATCAAGCACCTCAGCTCTCTCTGTTACGACTAGAACTGTGTTGCCTATTCTGAACAGCTGAGATCCCTCAATCTTAGGCGGTATGCCATAGCTCTTAATTTTCTCCAGTAGTTCATCGAGGGAGGTGGCTTCCTCTCCGGTCAGTACCTTTGAGAGCAGACGCAGGCCACCACTAAGTGACGGAGACACGCAAGGTATAGCCAGTACGTGTGTGTCCCCCGCGTACCTTAGGATTGTGTCAGCTATAATCTCTGAAGAGCGCATACACCCGTAGAGGTCACCGAGTAGGACGACAGGGGGGTGCTCGGTGAGCCCATACTCGAAGGCCTTTACGGGTAGCCCAAAGAAGTCGCGCGACTTATAGGTCACGGTTGCCAACGCTTCGAGCGAAGGGTAGACATCTAGGCACGACACAATACCTCAAACATAAATGGGGGTTAAAGATTTGTTTGTGGATTAATGTCCCCAGGGGGTTGTAATGAAGGTTAAACTATTAGGAGCAGCACAAGAGGTTGGGCGGTCAGGGATACTCCTAACGCTCGAAGACGGGAAGAAAGTACTGCTAGATTACGGTGTCAGCCTAGAGGGGGAAGAGCCGCAGTTCCCGTTGCCAGTTAAACCGAGAGAACTTAGCCTTGTGGCTCTCTCACATGCACATCTCGACCACAGCGGTGCACTTCCATTGCTCTATGTATCCAGCTCTCCGCCATTACTGACGACGCCGCTCACTCTAAGCCTCTCAGACCTTCTGATAAGAGATTTCCTTAAACTGTCGAAATATTACATACCCTACGAGTACTCGGAAGTCAAGAACATGATGGAGAACTCTCTACTCAGGGGGTATAGCGAGACATATGACCTAGGAGGGGTGTCTGTCACCCTGCTCGACGCTGGACACATACCTGGGAGCGCGATGATTAGCATAGACACGGGGAGCTACACGGTAGTGTACACTGGGGACTATGCGTTGCACGATACATGCCTTCTGAGGATGGGAGACAAGTCAGCCCTTTCGAGGGCAGATCTCGTGATAACTGAGTCTACGTATGCAGAGTTCGACCATCCTCCTAGGGATTGGGTGGAGCGAGAGTTTATCGAGACTGTTACAGAGATCGTGGAAGACGGTGGGACAGTTCTCATACCCTCCTTTGCCGTGGGGAGAGCCCAGGAAATACTCTGCGTCCTGGCTAAGTACAACTTCCCGCACAAAGTCTACATCGACGGGATGGCGAGAGCAGCGAATGACCTCATACTGGAAGACAGCCACATGCTCAGGGATCCTGGGCTCTTCGAGAAAGCTGTGAGCATGGTGTCCAAGGTGAGAGACTGGGATGACCGCAAGAAAGCAGTTGAGGAGCCCTCAGTCATAGTCTCGCCGGCCGGTATGTTGCATGGAGGCCCCAGTGAGTATTACATGGAGAAGATAATGGAGAAAGAGAAGAATGCGGTGATATTTGTTAGCTTCGCCATACCGGAGACTCCTGCGAGACAAGTCTTGGAAACGGGTATTTTCGCATCCCCTACAAAGAAAGGCATGGTAAAGGCTAGAATCGAGTGGTTCGACTTCTCGGCCCACTGCGGCAGGAGCGAGCTAGTAGAGTCGATAAAGATCTCAAAGAATAGTGCGAAGTTCTTGCTTGTTCACGGTGAGGCTGAAGCCGAAAAAACACTGGCAAAACATGTTGAGGAGTATGGTCGGACAGCACTTGTGCCAGGGCTAGGCGAGGAGGTTGAGGTAGAGTTATAATAGGCTACTCGACCTTGATCCTGACGCCTTTCTCCTTCTCCTTCTTGATCTTCTTCTCAACTGTAATTGTTAATACGCCATTCTTGTATTGCGCTTTGGCAGTCTCGGGCTTAATAGGATCTCTGAACGTCACCTCCTTGTAATACCTTCTCTCTCCGCTCGTAGAGATAGTTAGTGAATTCTCTGTAGCTTCAATGTTTATCTGCTCCTTATCAACACCAGGGATATCTACAACAATGCGGTAGTAGTCTCCCTCATCGAAGATATCAGTGAAGGGCTCTATAGTGTCTCTTATTACCGGTTTGACAGGGCCAGGCCTAATGTTCCCCCACTCCCTAACTTTAGGAACACCGTCAGGGCCTATTTCAACGGAAAAACCGTAGTAGTAAGGGCCTACCACGCGAGCGCCTCTACGCCCCTCTATGAAGGGTTCGCGCGCTATTTCCTCGAACATTTTATCGAACTCATCCATCAGCTTCCTAACACGTTTAAACCACTCCTCGAACTCACTCATAGGCTACTCCTAATATACTCTACAACTCGGAAATAAAAACTTTAATCGGACTCGCAGTTCAACTATTAATTCTACGGTTGCCTCTAGTTAGAGAGAAGGCATAGTAGTTTTCTCGCCCCTAATCTGCCTCCGGTAGCCCCGATTTTTCAGGAAAAATTTAATAATACTGCGACGTATGAGTCAGAGGAGCCTCTATGTCTCAGAGTACGCTAAAGATAATCAGCGAGAGAGTAAACAGAATGGTGCCTAGAAGGGAGATAATTGTGGAGATAGAACACTGGGGTGGGGGTACTCCGACAAGACAACAGATTGTAGAGACGGTCAGGAATATCCTAAACTTGCCCAGCTCTGATGTTGTTGTCGTGCGCAAGATACTTACGAGCTACGGTGCGTGCGTCACGAGGGCATACATACACGTGTACGATTCCGAGAGCAGGGCCAGAGCCTTCGAGCCGAAGTACATACTCAAGAGAAACGGCCTGGTACAGGAGCAACAGCAGCAAGGGTGAGGAGCCAATGGCAGAAGTTCACAAGCTGTACGAGTACGACTACAAAACCGGGACTATAAGGCTAAAGAACAAGAAGTGTCCCCGGTGCGGCTCTATAATGGCCCACCACCTCAAACCCGTCGAGCGCTGGGCTTGCGGTAAGTGCGGGTATACAGAGTTCGTTCAATAGGGCTAAAGGATGGTAGTTGTTCTCGGTATCGAGTCTACGGCGCACACTTTCGGTGTCGGTATAGCCACGGAACACGGGAATATTCTGGCCAATGCTAACAGAACTTACGTCCCACCGAGCGGGGGTATAAAGCCCAGTGAGGCTGCAGAGCACCATAGCCGAGTGGCCGCCGCCGTTCTCAGGCAGGCCTTGCAGGAGGCAGGCCTAGGCATCGGCGATGTGGATGCTATTGCCGTAGCTCTAGGGCCAGGCATGGGCCCCTGCTTGAGAGTGGGTGCGACCCTTGCAAGGTACCTTGCTCTGAAATTTAACAAGCCACTAGTCCCCGTTAACCATGCAGTCGCGCACATCGAGGTAGCGTTACTGTCAACGGGCATGAGGGATCCAGTAGTAGTATACGTAGCCGGAGGGAACACTATTATCACGGCATTCAACGAAGGGAGGTATAGGATTTTCGGAGAGACGCTAGACATCCCCCTCGGGAACTGTCTCGACGCGTTCGCGAGGGAGGCAGGCCTAGGGTTCCCAGGCGTGCCTAAGGTGGAGGAGCTTGCAAGGCGAGGCTCGAGGTACATTGAGATGCCTTACGTTGTAAAAGGCCAGGATTTATCCTATAGCGGGTTGCTAACCTACACCATTAAGCTCTATAGAGAGGGGAAGTACCCGCTGGAGGACATATGTTTCAGCCTTGTCGAAACAGCGTACTCCATGTTAGTGGAGGTTACAGAGCGCGCCCTCGCCCACACGGGGAAGCGGGAGGTCGTCTTAACCGGTGGAGTTGCCAGGAGCGAGATTTTGGCGAGTAAGCTAGAGCTTATGGCGAGAGCCAGGGGGGCTAGCTTCGCTAGAGTTCTCGGAGAGCTTGCGGGGGACAACGGCGCCATGATTGCCTACACTGGAGCCCTAGCGTACTCTGGCGGGGTCACGATAAACGTGGAGGATAGCAGGATAAAGCCCATGTGGCGTCTGGACGAGGTAGACATCCCATGGAGGAGGTGATTCGCTATCTACGGGAACTGCTAGGCCTGGAAAATGCGGCAGTCATTGCCGTGGGCGCTGAAGCAGTACTTGTGAAGGGAGATATTTCTGGCGAGGCTGTCATAGTGAAGTACAGGCTAGAGAAGAGTTACCGCCATCCCTTGCTTGACGCTCACCTTCGAATGGGCAGGACTAACCTCGAAGCGCGGCTACTTGCAAAGGCAGGAATGTTGGGCATTAACGTCCCACATGTGATTTATATTGACGCTCAGAGAGGAATTCTCGTAACTAGCTTCATCAGAGGTAGGAGACTGAAGGAGGTTCTAGACGAGGGAGCCGACGGGGCGATGGTTAGTGAATTGCTGAGGCAGGCCGGGTTCATCGTTGCGAAGCTTCACACCAATGGAATCATTCACGGCGATTTGACTACGAGTAACTTTATAGTGTGCGACGGAGAGCTGTGGCTGATAGACTTCGGGCTAGGGTTCTTTTCGCAGCGCGACGAGGACAGGGGGACAGACATCCACCTGTTCTACAGAGTTTTAGAGAGCACGCACCCACTAATCGCGCAACAGTTGTTGAAGTACTTCCTTGAGGGCTACCGAGTAGCTGCAGGCGAAGAATTCACAAAGCGAGTCCTCGACAGAGTATACGACATAAGGCTTAGAGGACGCTACGTGTCCATTAGGCGGAAGAGCCTGTAACCTCCTCAAAGAACTCCTCTGGATCTCCTGGATCAAGGCCTATCTCTCTGAAGTAACGGTACACGTTGCGAATGTCGTTACGCAGGAATTCTAGCGCATTTGGATGCGACTTCAGGACTGCTGAGCCGAAATCTATCACGATAACCTCATCCCCCTCCTTAATCATTACATTATACTCAGATAAATCTGCGTGTACCAGCCCGGCTTCCTGGTAAAGTCTACGTATGAAACTCCTTAGAACATCTAGCACTTTTTCGGGGTTGCTTGGCGGGCTATCCTTGAGTAGGGGGTAGGGCGAGCCGTTGCCTCCAACGAATTCCATGACTAGAATGTTCTCTTCGAAGGCTATTGGCCTAGGAACCGGAAGGCCCACCGAATAGGCGCGCTTTAAATTGCGGAACTCCTTCCTGCACCAAGTATTCACAAATCCTATTGGGTCGCGCGGCGCGTTCTCAAAGCGGGGGTCGCCTAGAATATATTTTAGCCTACTCTTCCTGAACTCCGACGTCCAGACAAGATATATTTTCACTGCAACGTCTTCCCCTTTAGGGGTCTTCCCCCAATATACGCGGGCCTCCTTACCCGTGGAAACAGTACCGTACAGCTTAGCAAGAATCCCCCTGTTCATCAGCCTATATACGGCCATAACAGTTCTATAGTCGAATACGTCCTCGAGAACCTTTCTTAACTCAGAGTCCCTCTCTAGTCTTCTTTCTCTCATAAATTAGACCTGGCTCCACCTCTCCCACAGCTCCATCCTCCGCCTTTTAAGGCCGAAGCTCTCTCTTTCAAGGAACCTTGTGACGGTTTGATGCGACTGCCCCCTAACTAGCCTGGAAATGGCTTCCTTAGCAAGCCTCAACTGCTCGAAGTCTCCTATTAGGCCCACAACCTTGTCCCCGACGACTACTCTCACACCTACAATTTCTTCGAGTGTTTTCTTAAACCTGCCCTCTGAGCCTATGATTCGCGCCTTGATCCTCACGAGATCTGACTGGTTCCTGGCAACCTCGCTCAGATCTAAGACCTCAAAGTCATAGACATCGTCCGTGAGAAGTAACACGTCTTCAAGCGGGAACCCCAGGGCTAAGGCCTCAATAGCCTTCTTGGCCCTGAAGACATTGTACATTGTAGCCCCCTCTTTAGGCTCTACAAAGACAAGCCCCTTTTCACTGTCAACCTCCACCCTTACGTGGAATTCTTCCTCTATTCTACTCTTATTCAGACCGCCACGCCCAATCACGACTCCCAGCCGCTGGGGGTCTACGGGAATGGGCAGACGACCACTGATGCTCAACGCTAGGCACACCCCGTGAGTAACACAGATAAGTTGTTTAAAAGCGCTTTGCCAGAATTAGACAGTACTCCCAGAAGGATGACGCTCGAGTGCGGGGGCCGGGATTCGAACCCGGGCAGGCCGACGCCAGCGGAGCCTCAGTCCGCCCCCTTTGACCTAGCTCGGGCACCCCCGCGTCACCCTTTTCTGTCAACAAGTGGTATTAATTTTTTCCTTTCATTTTCTTATCTTGTAATGTCCAGGAAGTACTTGTTCAAGCCAAGACCTGGAATTACTGTCACTCCGGGCACTGCAAAGAGTGTCCTTTGTGGAGCTAGCGAAGCTAGCATCGACTACGGCCTTGGGAGAGTCTCTGTTAAGCTTGAGGGGGATCACGCTGTTTTTGAAGCAGAAACAGGCGTTTTCCGCGTAAGTTTAGAGCTTTTGCGAGGCCTGGCCGAGTGGGATCGGGTGCTCTTTGTGCCACCTTCTGAGGAGCCGTACTTGGTTGAAGTCAGAGGCGAGCATTACTACAAGCTTAAATACCTGGGTGAGCTTGTAGCCCCCACTCTTGAGATAGACGGGGTACACATGCACAATATTGTCGGCACAACTCCCACGCGCGACGCCATGCGCAAGATTAGCCTCCTGAAAGTAAAGGAGGGGGAGAAGGGGCTTGACGTCTGTACAGGACTGGGCTATACGGCGATCGAAGCATGGCGACGTGGCGCGGAAGTGGTGACAGTGGAGGCCGACGCGAACGTGCTCTACGTCGCAGAGCACAACCCGTTTTCGCGGCAACTAGAGAAGGTAGAGATAGTTCTAGGCGATGCTTTTCAAGTTTTAGACGAGATGCCGGAGGAGGAGTTCGATTTCGTGCTACACGACCCCCCTGTCTTCGCATTTGCTCCACGGCTTTACAGCCGAGAGTTCTACTTGAAGCTCACTAGGATTCTGAAAGAAGGGGGGAGGCTTTTCCACTACACGGGTGCTCCCGGCAAGCACAGGGGGATAGACATACAGAGGGGGGTTATAAAGAGACTGAGGGAAGCTGGCTTCGCAGTCACTCGAGTCGAAAGGGGGTACGGAGTAGTAGCGGTCAAGGTGTGAAAATCAGCGGGGCTCGACTCCTCATCCATCGGGCCTCGCAAAGGCTCATCATTCTCACAGTTACGGGCCCGCCGGGACTTGAACCCGGGACATCCGCCGAGCAGCGGCGACGCCGCCACGTCTACGGCTCCGAAGGCCGCCGCGCTTCCGGACTGCGCCACGGGCCCCTGGCGTCATCTCACCTCCTTGTCATCACTCGTCAGGTGTCAACGCTCAATTCATCCGCCACCTGCACCCTACTTCACGTGCTGTCTGATAAATTTTTTCTAAAGTAGTAACAGAAATCCCGTAGCAGGAAGGACGCTAGTGACTTGATTACTGGATGATAATTGCGGGTCTCGCTGGGAGTGCTTGACGGGCCTTTGGCGCGCCCCTGGCCTCCTCCTCGGACAGAACCCTCACTCTCTTCCCAGTAACCTCCTCGTAGAGGCGTATCGCATCTCTGAGGGTTTGTTCTTCAATCTCTGGACTCACTAATAGGTCTAGCACGTCAGTGTTCTTGACTATAACTTCTACGAGCTTAACAGCCTCCTTCTGGTATCTGCGGTCAAGCTTGCTTAAAGCCTCGCGTATTGCCTGCTGGACTTTCCCGTGCTCGCGGAAGCTCTGGTTTACCATGTTGAGGAAGTCATACTTCCACCTAGAAGGCAGGACTATCGCTATCTCGCCAATACTCTCGCTCTTTATAACTCTCAGTAATTCTTGTATGTCTTGGAGTACTTTCTGTACTATCCTCTCCGCTCTCTCCACCTCGTCATTAATCTTAGCCGCCTCGGGTTCTGGCCAGCGCTCTTTCACGATCAAAGTCCCCTTTCCTATCTTCTCCCATACTTCCTCGGCTATGTGGGGCGTGATCGGGGCAAGTATGAGGGTCTGGAGCTCTATGAAGCGCTTCAGCAGTTCCCTGTTTGGCGTACCCCTGCGCTTCAGGTACCACTTGAAGGCGTTTTGGAGGTTAAACAGGCCCTCCGTTATAACGTTCTTGGTGTTGAGCTTTTCGTATTCCTCCTCGACGTACCTCAGTGTGCGGTTCAAAACACTCTCAAACCACTTGTCGATGAACTTCCACTCGACGTCGCCCTTGCCATAGTTCTCAACAGCAAAGGTATACCACTCATAGAGGAGATCTACGGCTCTTGAGGCGAACTCTGGCTCGAAGTTCCCGTCGTCTAGTCCGGTATTGCCCGCGTAGGCACTCGTTAGCCTTGTCGCATCGGCACCCCAGTAGTCGAGTGCCTCTCTCAGTAGGATGAAGTTGCCCTTGGACTTGGACATCTTCTCGCCAGCCACGTTAATCCAGCCGTTTATTGCGATACCCCTCGGCCAGTGCTCTGGCGGGAAAATTGCTACATGGTGCATTATGAAGAACACGAGGTGGTTCGGCACGAGGTCTTTACCCGAGACTCTGAGGTTCACGGGGTACCAGTAGAGGAACTCCTCTCGCATCTTCTCTACTAACTCAGTGCTGATGCCCAATTTTCTGCTCACTTCCTTGGCATCCCCTATCCCCAAGAAGACATAGTCGAACAACGAGTTGTCGAGCTTTTCCCAGTCTATCCCGTATACCTCTGGGTGCTGGAGATACTTTGAGATAGTGTAGTATGCCATGTAGATCGTTGAGTCGCTTAGTGATTCGAGAACCCACTTCTCGTCCCATGGCAGCGGAGTCCCGAGCTCCCTTTCGTGTGTACACGCCCAATCTTCATACCAGTCTACGAGCCTGTGAAACTCCTGCTTGAGCTCAGCCGGCAGAAAGACCATTGAGTCTATGCACTTGTGGGCTTTAGCCTTCCATTCCCTGTCACTATACCTCAGGAACCACTGATCCTTAACTATTTTCACGTGGGTACGGGCCCCGCACCTGCAGTATACAGGCCTTGGAAGAGTGTAATGCCTCAAGGCGGCGCCTAGGCCGACAAGGTACTTTATTATATCCTCCTTAACTTCGTAGACTCTCTTGCCGCCCCACTTTTCACCATAGACTTCCGTCTTGAGAATACCATTGTAGAACTCCTTGGAGTAGACCTCACGCGTCGCCTCCTCCAGCCTCTCTCTATCGCCTTGGTAGCTAACCCCGTATTTCCTGACCACAGTTTCAGCGGGATACTTACCGTATCCCCCGAGCTCTATCAAGCTTACAGGCTGTACGGCGTCGAGTATGGAGGGATCTACGTTATACCTGTCGAGGAAGTGGGGATCCCGCTTCAAGTCTTCGAGGGCAACCCAGTCGAAGGGCGCGTGGGCAGGCACAGACATCACTACGCCAGTACCTGTGTCGTGCGCCACAAACGTAGCCGGTAGGACGGGAACCCTCCACCCTGTCACGGGATTTAGAGCGTAGTGTCCAACAAACTCCGCCCCTCTTACACGCCCAAGAACCCGGACGCTGTGGCCCTGATCTGCAAGCTCTTCGGCACCGTACGCTCCGAGAACCCACTTCTCCCCATCTACTTCGGCTATAACATATTCTGCATCAGGGTTCACCCAGATATTAACAGCCCCCCATACTGTTTCTGGGCGGTAAGTCAGGCAGGGATACGTGAGGCCGTCCTCCCCCCTGAATTTAACTATTACTACCTCCTCTGGACTCACTCCGGCGTACTCGTCTGGTCTATCGTGATCCCCTACAACCTTTTTCTCCTTGGGGCACCAGACAACGGGGTGTGAGCCCTTTGTTATAAGCCCCTTCTTCCGCAGGAGAGTGTACTGCCACTGGATGAACTTGTTATAAGGGGGGTTGAGGTACGTGGTGAAGAACTCGCGCCTCCAATCAATGGACAAGCCATACCTGCTGAAATCCTCTCTAAAACCCTTTGAGAAGAAGCGCACCCAATACTCCGGATCCTTGAACTTTTCAACGTCCTCATCGCTGATACCCATCGACTTGAGTATGCCAATCTGTTTCGGATCCCCTTCTCTTACCCTCAGAGCAGCGGCGACTATAGGACCCCCTGTGGCGTGCCAGCCCTGGGCAAACAGGACGTTGTAACCTTTCATCCTCTTGAACCTGGCAATTATGTCCACTCTAAGAACAGTGTAGGCAGTTCCTAAGTGGGGGTACGAGTTGATATAGGGGTAGGGGAACGTCACAAAGAACTTGGGTCTACGAGGATCCGGATCCGCCTCAAAAACACCTAGCTCAGCCCAACGCCTCTGCCACTTAGCCTCAATGCTCTTCAGGAAATCCCTCTTCCTCTCGTCAACTTTTGGGAAGCGATCTCTGCTAGCAATAAGGAGCCACCTCTTTCAACTCCTACACTAGCGCGGCTCTAAAAAGCTTTCCCCAGCCTCATCAGCTTTATCTTTTCGAACTACGCCTAAGATATCAAACACATCTCCGCTCCTAACCATCTCCTCGTAGACCTTCCACACTCTCTTTGCCGTGACAAGCCCCGTGAAGAAACCCCTCTCCTCGAGCCTCTCCTTGACGCGATCCACGAAATCCACTGGTTTGATAAGGGGGTCTCGTGACAGGACGTCTAATATAGCCTCCTTAATATCCACATTGTGCGGATAAGCTTTCCTCACAGGACTAAAATGTTATTAGCATGCTATTCTATTTTCTGTCGTGTGGCTCGTAGATAAGGTTCACCAGTTCATCCACTTGAGGATACGTACTCCAGTGACAGCAAGCATTCTCCCAAAGGTCGTGAGGCGATACATAGCGATAAACCTGTATGACGGTACTCTACTCGCTATAGGTGTTGTGGTTAGCTCCATGATGCTTAACCTACCACCCGTGGACACCATTATAAATGGGCTACTAATAGGGCTGTCATCTGCAGTCTCCGGTTTCATGGGAGCTTTCCTTATAGAGCACGCTGAGCTGGCCCGGGAAGTCCAGGAGCTCGAGAAGCACCTCTTCATATCTATAGGCAGAAGGCAGGTCTACCTTGCTGGCCTAGTGCTAAGCCTACTCAATGCTCTGAGTACTCCTACGCCGATAATACTCTCACTTGTACCCTTCGTGCTCGCACACTTCGGATTCCTATCTTCGTTCCTAGCATACATTACCGCCTTCGCGGCGGCTTTCTCCATGTTGTTACTCTTGGGATTCTGGCTCGCAAGGATCGCTAGTGGGAACAGAGCCAAGTATACTCTGCTGGTAATATCCTCTGGAGCCATAATCGTGCTAATAGACCTGCTACTGCACTAGTTTTTTAAGCCTTCATAGGGGTGACGTAGTGTGAGTAAAGAGCCCTCGATTACGCGCATACTTATTGATGCTTTAAAGCCGCGTGATGTCACCATAGTGGAGATTGCACGTTCACTGATTAGCTTAGACAGAATCAGCAGGGTTGAGATTAACGTCGCGGAGGTTGACGTGAGAACCGAGACCCTCAAGATCAACATCGCAGGTAGTAATATTGACCTCAAGGAGGTCGAGAAAATCCTCGAGAAACACGCGACGGTTATCAGGAGTATAGACTACGTGGTGGCCGAGAAGTGAAGGACTTCGAGTTCTACTTAGCGCCCGTCGCTCCAACTATTTTTGGCCGTAAGGGTAGAGCCGAAGACGGGGTTGTTGTTTTTGGAGTTCCCTTTGACAGTTCGTCTTCGCGGATGCCGGGCCAGAGGTTTGCGCCGAGGAGGATACGCGAGGTGTCTGTCGAGCTTGAAACCTTCTCCCCGTCTCTTGGAGTCAGCGTAGAGGAGCTCAGCTTCTACGATGCTGGAGACCTACCAGTAGTAACTGATTATGTCGTGATGCAGGAGCTCGTAGCAAAGGTTGTAGGAGGTTTATCTGAGGCTGGGAAGCTACCCGTAGCTCTCGGAGGAGATCACTCTATAACGTTGCCCATAGTTGCAAAGCTAGTAGAGAAACTCGGCAAGCTACTTGTAGTTGTCTTCGATGCTCACATGGATCTCCGGGACGAATGGCCCTGGGGCGTTCGCTTTTCGCATGCAACAGTGATGAGAAGGTTGCTTGAAGCATCCGAGAAAATCTCTATAGCTTACTATTCTCCTCGTGCTTTCTCAGAGGAGGAGTACAGGTATGCCAAGTCGAGCAGTAGAATCCATGTTCTAGAGAGCGTAGAGAAACTAAAAGATGTGGTGGGCTCTTCGAGCCCTGTATACATCTCGCTCGATATTGACAGCGTGGATCCGGCTTTTGCACCGGGTACGGGAACTCCAGAGCCTATGGGGCTAACGCCACGCGAGGCTGTCACAGCCCTAAGAACAGTCATAGAGCAAGCTGGAGAAGTTGTGGGCTTCGACGTAGTCGAGGTTAACCCCCTCGTGGACTGCAACGACATAACATCGTTGCTAGCCGCTAAACTAGTAATGGAGTTTCTATTCTGGTTTCACTCGAGAAAGTAGAGCTGGGATAATTTATCTCCTTTGAGACCCCTAGCTGGGGAATTTATCCGATAGTCAGGAGAATAACATACGACAAGAATGCCAGGGTTGCCAGGGCTAAGCCGTCTCTGACGTTTAGACGCGTGGCTAGGGATAAGCCTTTTAGCTTGGCGCTATCCATGAAGTAAGAATTCACCGGAAAAATACCATGCGACACACTGCTCTCCTTCATGTTTTCTCTGGCCTCACTCAGGCATTTCTGTGCAACGTCAAGTAATGTATTGTCGTTTACCGTTCCTACGGGGTAGTAGTCTACTCCCTGGAACGTCCCAGTCATCACATGAGTATCTGTTGTTCCCACGATGAGGTGATCGACCTCTTTGCCGAGTTCGCGGAAGAGTTTACTCTTGAAATCGGGTGTCATGTTGTTTCCGTCAAAGCTTAGAATGCCTACGGTCTTTCCTCCCACTTCTACCACTACGCACGAGACACCAGCTTTCCCCACGGTAATCCCGTCGCTGTAGCTACTCCACGCGAACCCAGCCTTTATCCGCCCGCGAGCAATCTCCGATGACAGGGACTCCTGTATAGTCTGCTTCACTTCCAGGTAGAGTTCGGGTGAATCTTCGGGGTCATCGGGCAACTGTAGATATTCCCTGCTGATAGAATTATGTAGATCTACTAGTACAACACCCCTACTTTCGAACTCCTCTCTTAGAATTGCTGGTATGTCTTCCATTGGAATCTGGGGGTCGAGGAAGCATAACGTAACACCGTTTGACAGCTTAATTGACAGGCTGTTAACGAGCTTGCCCTGCGCAAAGCCCAGCGTTGCCTCAGTGGACTCCTCGCTTGACGGCGTCACGTCGCAGATAGCGTCGGCGACTCTATCGACTTCGTTGCTTAGAGCGAGGTTCTCTCCGTGTCCTGCCGGTGCCTTGAGGAAGACCGACCGAAGGCACCTCGTAACG
Organism: Infirmifilum lucidum; assembly: GCF_014876775.1. Classification (NCBI taxonomy): domain Archaea; kingdom Thermoproteati; phylum Thermoproteota; class Thermoprotei; order Thermofilales; family Thermofilaceae; genus Infirmifilum; species Infirmifilum lucidum. Next base: position 936,208 of record NZ_CP062310.1, read on the forward strand.
ACTTTTTCTGGGATCGTGCTACTACCAAGTGTTCTCAACGGTCCTGGGTGAACCCCTGAAACTACTAGCCTACCTAGAACTTCACCGTTGTCCCTGAAGGTAAATACATGTATGGGGATTGTTCGCCTGCTAGAGGAGGCCTTGATGCACTCCTCTATCTTGTTTTTCTCACCGGCTAGAGCGTATCTTAGAAATCCATTGAGAAATTTCAGACCCCCTACTCCGGTTACCTTTCTAACTCTCCTGTCAATGTTGTACAGAACAGGCAATGAGGCAAGGACATAGAGGGATATCTCCACTAACGAGGGGAGGAAAAACTGCGGGTACAGGAAGTACAGAAGAGCCAGGTATGAGGAGAGGAATATTACGAGCGAGGCTTCTCCCGATGTGGCAATAAAGACGAGGAAGGAGAGCAGGACAACGGCTGTCGAGGCAACAACAGGGGTTTTCCTGAGGAGGATTGCCGGGAGGAGTAGAATGAGAAAGACTGTAAAGAAACCTAGTATCCTCCTCCACGTGAGAATTTTTCTATCTACTATGTGGGATGCTATGTACGGTAGGAACACCGCAAGCAGGTTTTTTGCAAGCTCCTGTACACTATAGTTCACCGCTATGGAGAGTACAAGTTCAAGCAATAGGGTTCCAGACACTACTGCCACCATTGTACACGTACCCGGTAATCTGAAGAGCCACTTGTAACTCCTCCTGAAGCCTTCGAATTTAGCGTCCGTCATTCTGAGGATCGGGCGTGAACACAGTAATAACCACTAAAATATTACGCTACCCCGTTACGGTATTGTGGGCAGTTCCTGCTCCAGGTTTAGTGGAATAGGCGTAATATTCGTGCAACCACTCTACGAGCAGAACATCGGCTACATTGCCCGCTGTATGAAGAACTTCTGTCTGGCTGAGCTCGTACTCGTAAAGCCTAGGTGCTCGCTAGGATCTGAGAGTCGGAAGTATGCGATGCATGGAGCCGAAATCCTTGAGAGGGTGAAGATAGTAGATAGCTTCGAGGAGGCAATAAAGGGCTTCGACCTCGTTGTGTGCACCACAGGAGTAAAAGGTGGAGGTGTACTCCGGAGGTATGTTGTACCGCGAGACGCGGCCAGCATAATCGCTGAAAACACTGGTCGGCGCGCAATAGTTATTGGGCGCGAGGACTGGGGCCTTACAAATGAGGAGCTATCTCTCTGCGACCTTGTAGTCACGATAGAGGCTAATCCCGACTATCCCTCACTGAATGCCTCCCATGCAGCTGTGATCGTCTTTTACGAGATCTTCAATGCCGTAACACAGGTAGAGTCTCCGAGAATCGAGAGGCCCTCCCGCAACGAGGTCGACAAGCTACTTGAGTACTTAGACCTCTTGGGACGCGAACTAGGATATGATGAGGCCAGGCTTAGGAAGAGCAAGTTGATCATGCGACGCATAGTCACGGAGGCAAGGTTTTCAGCGCTCGACTTGAGGATGCTCATGGGTTATTTCGGAGATAGCCTAAAGAGAATCCGCGAGTGCCGAAGAAGTTTAACCGAGCTCGGCCGCGCGGTTTAGTCTTCCTAAGCATTGCAAGCCCCATGCACACCAGCATCGTCGGCGTTTTCCTTGCCTTCCTGAAAGCAGACTGTTCTGGCGACCTGCAGTACCTCTTCTAGTGACAGGGACGGCGTTGCTGTTGTGCTATCGGCCGGTCGTGCGTGGGGCGGCACACCCGTTGCACAGGGCAGTGTGGCGTGCAGCCCCTCAAAAACCCAGCCGGGATTGCCTGACCAGCCGCGCCTTAGCCCAGGCCTGTAGTCTGCAGGGGCGGTGAAGAGGAACGGGCCCGAATGGTGACGAGAGCCCTGTCCGGAGGCGGCCAGCCAAAGGGGGATCAAAGGAGGGGGCACTAGGATAGATGCCAGGAAGTAGGAAAACTTATAATTGGACATTTTCTTTAAGGCTTTTAGAGCTAGGTGGTACAGCATGCCGCTACGACCAGGTAGGTGCTACAGACACTTTGGGACACCACCTTACACTAGGCTAGAGTACATTAAGAGCAACCCCCCAGTGCTGATACCGAAGTTTGACTTGGGCAACCCCCAGGGGAACTTTAACACAACGCTTAAGCTAGTTGTGACTAGACCCGGCCAGATTCGGGCAAACGCGCTTGAGGCGGCTAGGCAACATGCGAACAAGTACCTCTCGTCGAAAGTTGGCGACTCAAACTACTTCCTTAGGATAGCTGTATACCCTCATCACATTCTACGCGAGAACAAGATGATGGCTATGGCTGGAGCAGACAGGCTCCAGGACGGTATGAGGCTCTCATTCGGGACTCCGATTGGCAGGGCTGCGAGAGTCGAGGCAAACCAAGCTATAATTATAGTGAAAGTGGACTTCAAGAATATCGAGCATGCAAAAGAGGCTCTGCGAAGGGCTGCGTCGAAGATCTCGTTGCCGTCGCGCATTGTTGTCGAGATGGCTAGCTAGCGGGGATTCTCGGTGAACAGCATTGCAAGGCCTTCACAAGAAGCGGATTGAAGTAGCTGTAAATATTTGGGGAGAAGTCCTACAGGGGTCTTTTTCAAGTAGGGCTGAACTCGTTGAGTACTTGCGTGAGATATACCAGGAGAACGATCTCGAGCCAATACGCGGCAAGACTAAGATAGACATATATGACAAAGAGCTGGCGACGGTGTACCTCGTGGGCAAGTATGGCTTGGGGCTCGAGGAGGAAATGGAGAAGTACGCTGATATCTTCACGATAGAGTTCAGGAGCGACAGAGTTCTAGATAAAGTCTTACGGGGTGAGAGCCCGCGTAAATCAATGCTCGAGGTATTCGGCTTGCTCGATGAAAACATGGTGTTCCGCGTCCTCCGCCTCGCCATGACGGCTGTTATTCTGGGTTTTATGCCGGAGGAGAAGTTCATAACTATCCTAACAGCGTTTGAGAAGGAGTTTCCCGAGCTCGAGAAAAACATAACAGGCTTTAAACGCTTTTACATAGCCTTTAGGCTTGCGGAGGAGATCGCGGCTGGAAAGATTAGAAACCGGATAGAGAAAGAGACGCTAAAGCATGCCATGTGTGTGCGCCTAAATGCTGAGAAAGCCGCACCACCAGACTGGTTTATCAGGGAGATAGCAGTTGAGGCTCTCAAGATTCCCGAATACAGGGTGAACACAGTTCTCTCATTTTCCGATCGTAGCCGCGAATAATTTATATACGTTACACCCTTATCCCCCTAGGGTTCATCGGCATGCCCAAGAAGAGAAAGTCACGTGGCCGTCACAAAGGCGGTAAAGGTAAGGAGGATCTCGTCCAGTGCGACGAGTGCGGGGCGCTACTACCCAGATCCAAGGCCGTTAAAATCACTAAGCCCGTCGTGCCTGTAGACCCACAGCTGATAAAAGAGCTACGTGATAAGGGCGCCGTCATCCCACAGTACACTGTGACAAAGTATCTCTGTCTCCGGTGCGCAATACACAGGGGCATAATCAAGATAAGACCCGAGGAGGAGCGTAAGAAGGAAAACATCAAATGGAACTTCTTTTAGCCGGCTACCGCCGCTTATTCATTCTCTTCTCTAACACAGGCGTGACAGCGCCTGTCTTCTCAGAGAAAACCTTAGCAACAGAGGGCGGACGAATGGACGTAGTTGCGAGAGGCGCGATGTACGCTATCTGGGACACCGAGAGACCCAGGGAGGACACTGCCTTCATCGCGGTTCTGAACGGGCCGCCCAACCCTCCGTTAACTCTAGTGTTCCGGCCTACCCGCATCTCCCTAAGCGAGGTATCCATTGGTGCTGAGATACTTAGAGCCCTGAGGGGAGAGTCTAAGTTAATAAACATCGTGCGCCTTGACATACTGAGTCTGCTAGGTATCGTGAAGAGGCTAGGATTTCTGCTAGTCCTGTTAATAGAGGGGGGTGAAGACATAGCAAGTTTCTCTATGCCCCTCGATGGCAAGATCACTTTCATTCTCGGCGACCACATAGGGTTCCCTGTATCTCTCCTCAAGTCACTGGAAGGGGTTGTTGACGCTAGGCTGAGCTTAGGCAGAGTGTCGTATCTCGGGAGTCACTGCATCGCATTTGTCAACGAGATCCTTGACGCTCTTAGCTAGACCTGTGCTACCACACGGTTCTCGACTTCCTCGAGCGCCCATGGGTCAAGGCTGTCCCTCTGCACGTAGGCTAGCCCGTACCTGCTGAGCTCTGATAGCTCGCGCGAATAGCACCTGGGGCATCTCGACACCTTTGCGTGAACTATGTTCCCGCAAACGTTGCACACGTGCAGGCCTACTATCGTTACTGTAAACTGCTTCAAGCCTGCCTTCTGCATTCTCGAGATGATCTCCTTCAATTGTATCGCAGTAAGACCCCTGACCCGTAGTTCTAGGATGCTGGCTATACCTCCAAGGACTGTTTGGATGCCCGACTCTAGCTCCAGGAGGTCTTGCGTTGAACGTGTTCTACTATTAAACGAGAACGGGCTGAGAGGGTTCACGTCTAAATGATGTTGCTTGAAGCGAAGAGCGATTAGCATTGACAGGTTGCTGCTCGGTGTGTAGAACGTATCAACTACTTTAACGCCTACGAGTTCCTGTATCTTCGAGGTTGCAAAATACTCGTCCAGTATCTTCCTGATTACTATGCGCTTGTAGTTATTCGTCTCGGAGAACAGCTCCCTGAGAGAGGGAGTTTTTAGGATAATGCCACCCTCGAAGCCTGCCAGCGATATTTGAAAAACATAGTCTACTGGAGGAGTATTCTCTAACTCCAGGATCCTCGCGACCCTGGTACTCTGCTTCTTTAAATACTGGACGATCTTCTCCAATCTCTGCACAGTTTTGCCGATAAATTCTGAGGTATCACGTATACTAGTCTGGCTAAGTACAATAGGCATGGGAAACGTTACTGCCCCTAAGTGTAATGTAGGGGCTTCTCCACGTGGGAAAGCGAGGGAGCGCAGGGATGGGAAAACATCGCTACTTGTGAAGACAAGGGGTACTCCATTGTTTATTAGTCTCGTTAATAACAGCGTTATCTCGTCTCGGATTCTCTCCCAACCATAGACAACTACCATGCTCCTGCTGTGCGGGAGGTGAGCAACCATATCTGAGAGAAATCTCTGTAGGAAGTCTTCATTATCCGATGCGTCCACTAGGTATGTTACCGGCATACCTGAGTCGGTCAAGAACAGCATAGAGAGCGCTTTCTCAGCACCGCTATCGAGGTCAGGCCTAGCATTCACCACGAGTTCCGGAAATGCCTCTCTCCTCCTAAAAACGAGCTTCAGAAGAGGGGGGCTTAAATAGGGCATGTACAGTGCCGAGGCCCCACTTGTCCATCCCGCACTAAACACTATGAGGTTTGAGGCAAGTAAGTCCAGTAGCCCAGACTCTGCAAGCACGTCTAGAGCATGTGGATTAATCGCCTCGTAACTCTCCATAGTAAATTGACTCTGAACATTCTTCCCGTAAATACAGTGATTCTTGGCAAGAACCCAGTGGAGGAAGGAGTCCACAAACTGCTGTAAGACGTACCCATACGAGTAACCCTCAGCTTGCAACTCGTCGGCTAACATGCCTAGAATCTTCTGTTGAGAGCACCGGCCCGACGTTACAACACCATGTAGCCGCAGAAAGGTCTCCACATAGTATTTAAGCGGAAGTGAGAAGCCCCAGCGTGTAATGACACTTAGGTCGCCGACCGCCGCAATTTCAATATTGTCGATCACCGCGAGTATGTTTTTCCCAAGCTGGGTTATCCCGTAGACCTCTCCCCGGTGCTCAACAAGCCCCTTAGACTCGAGTTTCTTTATGTGGTGGGCCAGTCCAGCCTGTGAGACGCCCACTCTCTCGGCTATCTCGCTATAACGCTTCGGCGATTCCATGAGAAGCCTCAGTATCTCTACTCTGACGGGGTTTGACAAGACTTCGAGAATCCCTCCTATTTCACGTGCTCTTCTACTGTGCTTCGACATTCTAAACCGATAGGGAAAAAACTGCCTAATACGTTTAAGCGATGAGGAAGAAATTTCATCAGAAACCCGACGGGAAGCAGAGAAGTCTCCAAAGCGCAGGGGCATGTATGGGATACGTATTTCGAAAGTAATTCTCTCGAAAGGTAATTCCTTTTTAAGTGTTTACCGGAAAAACCCCTGGATTGGAAAAATCGTCGTGACAACAAGTATTTACCGTAACTATAGCGAGTTTAGCATGAATGTTGTCCTAACACTCATCGAGATGATCAGGCACACGAAGGGTGGGATGATAACCTTCAACTCTAAAAAGATAGCTGTCCTGGCAGGTATGGTCACTCACCCTGTTATCCTAACACTGATAAAAGATGTACTAGAGAGGCTTAAGGAAAAGGGCTACATTATGGAGGTGGGCAGGACGAAACACGGCGTGAAGTACTCTGTAACTCGTGAAAGCCCGCTCTGGATCCTCGCGAAGAGCTACGAAAAAATAACCATCAGGAGTCTAGAGGATCTCGACGAAGTAATCGAGAAGCTCGCCCTGAAAGCACTAGCGTAGTCAGTTGATCCTCCTCCTGTAGAAGACGTACCATGGCCTTGGAGGTACTTTTCTGCGGTTGAGAGGGTATCTGCGCGTGTAGCCACACTTTAAGCAGGTCACCGAGATATACTTCATCTTTCCTCTGTTCTTCACACGCACTCGAACACTCTTCCCGGGCACTAAGAAGGCCCCGCACCTCCTGCAAACTCTCGCCTTTAGGAAATCAGGGTACTTAATCTGCGCCTTGCGCGCAATGGCCAGAGCTAGCTCCCCATACCTATCCGCGAGTCCTGGCTCCACCTTGTAGACCTTACTAGCGAGCTCCAGCAGGCGCGAGATGCGTTGCAACGCTAAGTCTTTTATTTCATCTCGTCTACGCATCTTGTGGGGTCTAATGAGAGAGGTATATTTAATACTAGCCGATGCCGCAGTAGAGCTTGTCCCTCCAGAGATCAGAAGACATCCCGCCGTGCTAACCAATGCAAGTCGGAGAGGGAAGAGTCCCGCTGAGATACTCCTCGACAAGTCTATACATTACCCCGCGATGAAGAGGCTAAAAGATCATGAAAAGAGGGGTCGCCCAGACATCGTACACGTCTGCCTCCTCAACGCCCACAGCAGCCGCCTAAACAGGGAAGGGTTGCTTAGAGTCATCATACACACAATTAGAGGCGAGGTTATCGAAATAGATCCTATGACCAGGATTCCGCGCAATTATCTGCGCTTTACAGGCGTCATGGAGCAATTGCTGGTCAAGGGGAGAGTACCACCTAAGGGGGATACTGTTCTCATGCGAAGGCTAGGCTCCAGGCTCAGAGATGAGATAAGGAACAGGGGGATTGACTTCGTAGTGCTGTTGAATGAGGGAGGAACGCTCATAACCCCGAGGAGGCTTGCTGAGACTTTGGCGGCACACGAGAGACCGGCGTTTGTCGTCGGAGCTTTTCCGAGAGGTGATTTTTCCGAGGAGGTATATGGTGTCGTCGATCAGGTCTACTCTCTTGGGAACATGCTTCTCGACGCATGGTATGTTGTATCACGTATTATTGCGAGTCTTGAGGACGTCGTGGGGGTGTGGGACAAATGAGGGTTCTCGAGGTCGACGAAAAGCGCAACAGGCTACGGCTTGTCATAGAGACTCCAGAGGATCTCTACTACTTGCTGTTACTAGTAAGAAGGGGGGACATCGTGTATGCGTGGACAACTCGCCAGCTACGTATTGAACGCGAGACGGGGTTTGAGAGAGGAGAAAGAGTCAGAGTTTACGTGGGAATAGATGTAGAGAAGGTGAACTACAGTAAGTTCACAAAGGCTATGAGGCTGACTGGTAGAGTGGTGAATGCCCCCGAAGATCTCCACATAAAAGGTAGCTACCATACCCTCAGTATCAACGTGGGGGATGAGGTAGAGATCCTGAAGAGGAGTGGGATAGGAGCGCTTGATAGAGAGGTTTTAGCGCGGGCTACGTCTATCATAAGGAGACTCCTCCTAATATCAATAGGAGATGACGAGATAACCGTAGGTATATTGTCCCCAGTGGGCGTCGAGATACGGAGTTCTGTGCCTTATTACCCTAGGCGCACCGACAGAGACACTAGCATCAGGGAAACCATAGTTCCGGCTCTGACACAACACTTAGAGTTGCTGAAAAGTCATTATCATTTCGAGGAGTACGAGGACATCGTTGTCTTAACGACTGAGAGGTTGTTCGAGGCCGTTGAGGAGGCCCTAAGTAAAACAGGCATAAAGGCCCGTGTTATTAAAGTCAGCGAGGGCGGTGAGGCAGGGGTGTATGAGTTACTGAGGAGACCAGACTTAAGGCCTATGTTCGCCGAGATCCGATCTCTCGTTGAGGCTCAGGAGGCATCGAGCTTAATTGAGGAACTGTTCAAGGGCCTGAGAAGGGTTATAACGGGTCTAGACGCAGTAGAAAAGGTTAGCGAGTGGGGGGTTCTGGAGAAGGTGGTTATTGCGGATGATGTCTTCTTCGACGAGAACACGAGGGACAGAGTTCTGGATCTCCTAGACAAAGCCTCCTCGGCTAAAATAATCCTAGTGGACTCTGAGAGCGAGGTGGGTAAGGTGTTAAAGAAGCTGGGAGGAGCTGTTGCAAAGCTTTACTACCCTCTACCGAACACATAGATCCACGACGCCAAGCCCCCCTCGTTAATCACTATTTCCCGCTCGAGGTATAAAGACTTCGCTTGAACAAGTTCCCTGCGGGGGGTTATCATGACCAGCTTGCCCTTACTTGAAAGCAACTCTTCAGCCATCATAAAGAGGGCCTCGTAGACCCTCCTAAGCCTGCCAACAGCTTTCTCGCGTATCCCGAACGGGGGGTTCGTAATAATAGCGTCTACTTCTAAACCCTTCCTGAGAGCAGGTTTCAAGACGTCCTGCACGTATATATGGGCTAGGCCCTCCGTCTTTGCGTTCTCGGATGCCTTGAGAGCAGTTTCAGTTTCTACGTCGCCACAAAGCCCTTCAGCTTCAGGATAAAGACTAAGGTATTCAAGCACGATAGTGCCGCTTCCACAGAATGGATCGAGGATCCTCCTCGCAGGGCCCGCGAGACGGCACATAGCATACGCGATTATCGGGTTCAGAGCAGACTTGTGCAATGCTTTACGGTAGGGGCGGTCCCTCAGCGTCGAGAAGGGGGTTATGTCGACACCAAACCTGTATACCCCCCTATCGTATTCGACGTAGAAGACAATGTCGGGGGCGTCTAGCTGTACGCGTAATCCAAGTTTCTCCAAGAGTATTCTCCCAGCTTCACGTGCAAGATCGAGAGACGTAAACCCTACCTCCTTTGTTACACGCTCAGCGTGTACGGCGAAGGTTCGTAGCCCCTTGGAGAGATCTCTAACTTCATCCAAAGATCTCTCAATAGCTCCCTCGAGAGTCCTGTCCTCTTCGAGAATAAACCTTATATTCTCAACAGACCTCAACGCCAGCACTCTCGCTATGGGTTCCTTTACTTCTGCGAAAACCCTGCCCGTAAGCACGTTGAAGTGTATGTCTAAGTGACCGTATGCCTCGCTCATTTCCTCCTTGACAATGAACTCTAGGCCTGGCACAGTAGTCAAGAGGAGCTTCATGGATGATCCTTGAAAAGCGCGACTAGGGCTTTAAAGAAGTGTTTCCTGGCGAGTTCCTGCGCCATCGCAGGGTTGCTTGCCTTGAACGTGTGCCAATAGGAGAGGAAAAACACGCCCACGAGTACTCTGTAGAGTATATTGTCTGGCGTGGACTTCTCTATTAGAATAGTATTCCCGACCAAGTCCACGTCTAGACCATCCATGAGTCTTAGCCTGGGCTTGTAGATGTTGTCCACGACAACAACTGTCACGTCAGGGGGAGAAAGCCCCTCTAGCGAAGCAAGAGACTCCGCTATTTCGAGCGTGCGGGCTACGAGCCTCTTGTTGTCGAGTTCCATACCTATATATAGGAACATGGGGCGGCAAGTAATATTTATCGTTCGGGCAGGGAATAGTGGTGGGCAATGATCCGGGTACGGGGGATCTTCGCCACGGCGATAGCAGGACTATTGGACAGTTCAGGCTACACCTTTAGCGATGTAAGCGAGCAGCTGCTGAAAAGACTGGGCAGTCTTAGAATTTCTAGAGAGGGTGTCCGGGTCACTGTGAAGGATCTCGATTCACGCAAGGGCGTCCTAATAGTGGGTGAAAGAGACGTAGCCTTGCAAGTACTCTCCCTTGTAAAAGCGTGTATGGGAGGGGTCGGCGTCGTGGTAGTACAGGGCCCCTATACACTGTACCGAGCTAGAGTATCCGAGAAAACCGAGGGCGGATACATAGTTGAACTCCCTGGTGCGAGGCGCGGGTACCTTAGAACAAAGAGGATGCACGGCATTGGGGGGCTTGTTACAGCGCACGTTGTTAGGCCTGACCCCATCTTGCCAGTTCTAGAGGAAGGGGTGGCCGTGACTGGGCGATACGCAAGGGTTATCGAAGGTAGTGTGCACTCTGTCAGTGAACATATAAAGGACGGTGAGTTTACACTCGAACTTCTATCGCTTGCATCCCAGCTAGCGCCTGAAGGCTGGGGAGTTCGGTTTCGTAGCGCCGCAAAGAGTGCGAGTATCCTAGAGGTGATGGAGGAATTGAGGAGACTTTTGGAGGAGGCGAGGAAACTAAAGGACTTTGCTCTGAATGTCCACGAACCCACCTTGGTAAAAGAGGGGGAGGCTATCATCTTTCTACACTTCGAGCCGGAGAACATGTTTGTAGCAGACAGCTTGAGGAGCAGGTTCCACCCAACCTTAGAGGGGCACCATCTGATCAAATCACTAGGAGACAACCTTATGAGCGACAAGCTTGACTCGCTGGAGGAGAAGGGGATACTTTCAGAGGATACTCTTGACTGGTACGCTAGGGGGCTCCTGAGTATACTGTCGGGTAGGAGCGTGAGGATAATACACGACAAGCCGTTCGGAAGGGGCTTCGTGTGGCATGCCAGCGCAAGAGTAAACAGCGATGGCTTCGTGTACCTTGAGAGGAGCATTACTTCTAATGGCTATTACGATGGGTTAGGGGTTAAGAAGGAAGCAGGTGATAAGATACTCACAGTGACATATCCGTTTTCGAGGTTCCTTGCCCACTACTATTTCTCTGCATCGGGGAGCCTTAAAGGGGTATATATTAACCTCAACTTGCCCCTCGACTACGTGCTCTCGCCGCCTGCTCTCTGGTACCTGGATGTTTTCCTTGACGTTGTGTGGACTCGTGAAGGGAGAGTAGGCCTTATCGACGTCGAGGAGTACGAGGCGTTAAAGGCTCTAGACGCGTACCCCAACGAGAAGCTTGGTAAGTACCGCGAAGCGGCGGAAGCTCTTACGAGTGTTCTCCTGAAGGATCCCGAGTACCCCCTGAAAAACCCCCAGTTCCTCGTAGACCTCCAGAAGGAGATCTGGGGAGACTCCGAAAAATATTCAAGGAGCCTACTCGATAAAATTAGAGCGGTGGTGGGCGTTGGACGTCCTGTGGGCTCCATGGAGGATGAAGTACATTGAATACGCTAAGCTGGAACGCGCCACCGAGTGCTTCATATGTAGGGCCTTCAATGAGAGCGACAATGAGAGAAACCTCGTCATCTACAAGAGCGATGCTGTAATAGTTCTGATGAACAATTTCCCCTACAATACCGGCCATTTACTCGTAGCACCCACTAAACATGTTCCAGACTTTAGCCTCCTCACGGATGAAGAGTTATGCCTGCTGGCAAAAGCAGTAAAAGCTTCAGTAGAGGTTCTCAAGAGGGCGCTGTCCCCAGACGGCTTCAATGTCGGCGTGAACCTCGGTAGAGTGGCGGGAGCTGGACTTGAGAGCCATGTTCACCTGCACATTGTTCCACGCTGGAGCGGCGACACGAACTTCATGCCAATAATTGCCGATACAAAAGTTATTCCAGAGGCACTAAGAGACACATACAGCAAGCTTGTACAGCATCGCGAACTCTTTAGGGGGGTCGAAAAGTGCTCTATTTGATGAAGCCGTAACCGATGAGCCTCCACCTGCCGGCTATCTGCCTTGATAGGGCTACGCGCGTACCACTGCCAGCGACGACAGGGATCTTGAGCTTTAGGTGTACACTGTCAGATCTCGCTGAGGTCACCGTACCAACTGATAAGGATGTCCCTACATTCAGCATTATTACCTCGTTCGTTTTCAAGGGTTCAACCTTAAGAGGCTGCTCGGCGCCAACAACTCTCTCCAACAGGTGGATTTCGACCTCCAGGTCGTAGAGAGGTTCTGGCAGCGTCCCAGGCTTCCCCACAACGTTGCCGATGAGGTTGTCTGCTTTTGTTATACTTGGATCCAGCTCCGTACCTATGGCTATAAGGCCGCCGGGGTAAGCTACTTCTAACGGCTCGTTCCCAGATTTCAGCGACGTTATTGTTGTGTAAAGGGGCTCATAGACTTCCTGGCCCCCCTTCTTCACCTTAAGGCCAGGCCGAATCTCTATTTCATCTCCAACTCTGAATTTCCCTTGGATTACTGTCCCACCGAGGACACCCCCGGCAAGCTCACTCACAGGCGTTCCTGGCTTGTTCACATCAAAAGACCTAGCCACAAGCATCTTAGGTGGCAGTGTGTGGTCGCGCTGGGGTATCGGCACATATTTTTCTAGAGCCCAGACTAAAGCGTCAATGTTAGCCCTATGGAGAGCCGATACAGGGATTATTGGGGCACTCTCGGCCCAAGTGCCCTCTAGGAAGCGCCTTATCTCCTTATAGCTCTCTTTAGCCCTCTCCCTACTGACGATATCTATCTTATTTTGGATGACCACGAGTTTCCTCACGCCTATTATACTCAGAGCAGTAAAGTGCTCCCGTGTCTGCGGCTGGGGACACTCCTTAGTGGCGTCTATCACGAGTAAAGCCGCGTCCATCATTGCGGCTCCGGCGAGCATTATAGACATGAGCATCTCGTGTCCTGGGACGTCCACGAAGGAGACCTTCCTTACATACTCCAGGGGCGTGCCGCAGTACCTGCACCTCATGTCCTCCGGGAGGTTCGCGGAAGTATAGTACTTCTGAGGTGGTGGACACTTGGGGCATTGATAGATCGCGGTGTCGGCGTACCCTATCTTCAGTGTAATACCCCTCTTAAGCTCCTCTGAGTGATGCGACGCCCAGATCCCAGTGAGAGCCTGTATCAGCGTAGTCTTGCCATGGTCAACATGTCCGGCTGTGCCTATGTTCACGAGAGGCTGCCTCTTAATAGCCTCCTCGAATTCTCTGTCCATACCCAACACCACAATATGGCACAATATATTGTTTAGCTACATGCGCTCGGGCGGCTCAATCCCGAGTAGGTACATTCCATTGGCCAAAGTCTGCGCGACTGACTTTACTAGCATGAGCCTTGCCTCACGCTTCCCCTCCGGGGCTTTAAGCACGGGAGTTGTATCGTAGTACTTATTGAACTCTACCGCCAGATTGTTGAGGTACGATGTAACTAGGTCAGGCCTTAGGCTCTCGGCCGCGCTCCTCACCACTGATGGGAACTCTCCGAGGAGTAGTACCACTGGTTTTTCTTCTTCTCCGAGGAGGCTTGGGTCACCCTTAGCACTAGCTATACCTTGCTCCTCCGCTTTTCTAAGTATGCTCAGCGCCCTAACGTAGGAGTACTGCACGAAGGGCCCGCTGTTCTGCTCGAAATCCAGGACACGCTCCCAGCTAAAGGTAATAGTTCGGCTGGGAGTTTGGCTCAAGAAGAAGAATTTCAAAGCTCCTACTCCTATCTTCTCTGCATCCTTCTCACTACCTAGCCCTCTCTTCCTTATCTCCTCGCGCGCCCTGTCCACCGCCTCCTGTAATATTTCGTCGGCACTGACGTACACACCCTTCCTGCTAGTCATTCTCACTCCAGGTAGGACAACCATCTCGTAGGCATAGTGTACCAACCTCCTACCAATATCGCGGTAGCCCAGGGCATAGAGGGCGAGTCTTAGCTGAGCCTGTGCCAGGCTCTGCTGTGTTGCTATGACGTTTATGACCTTGTCTGCCCTAGCTAGCTTCCAGATGGAGTACGCTATATCTCTCGTAGTATAGAGGGTGGTGCCGTCGGATCTCTTGAGGGTTAATGGTGTTACAGAGAAGCCTGGAGGGATCGCCGCCGCCTCGCGAACCTCGTTGGACTCCGCCAGGAGGTCTGCCCGAAAGACCAGTGCTCCATCCCTCTTCTCCACAAGTCCTGTTTCGGCTAGTTTTTCAACAACCTCTTCCGTAGCGCCACTCCAAACGGTGATCTCGCTCTCCCAGTCCCAACTATCGAAAGCCACCCCGAGCCTCTCCAGAGTCTGCTTTATTCCCTCAAGACACGTGTTTATTGTTTCACGAGTTAGCTTCACAGCCCAAGGCCCGCCTTCCTCGTAACCCCTGTTTATCGCCCTTATCTCGCCTTCAGGATCGGCGCTGTGCATTATCACATCGGCGAGCTTGTTGAACACGTCTGGATACTTTTCGCTGTAATCTTTCAGCCTGGCAACGTACTCGTCTATCTTACTGTTAAGCTCTGCTATGCGCTTAGGGTCATTCTCCCTGGAGACTGACTCCTTCAGTTTCCTAACCTCGACGAGCAAATTTACCATGGTGTACACTGCACCTACAAAGTGATCTGGCTTCTCTTTTCCTTGCGCCTCTTTCACATGCTTGAAGCCATACACGGCATATGCCACTTGTAACCCGACATCATCGACGTAAAAGTGGGATCTAACGTCGTGGCCGCGGGATTTCAAAAGCCTGACTAAGGCTTCTCCAAGTACAGCGTTCCTCAAGTGGCCAACATGCAGGGGGTGAATGGGATTGGCACTCACGAACTCTACTATAATCCTCTCCTCCTCCTCGCTTGGAACACTGCCGTACCGGACGCCCAGGCTCAGGATGGAGTCAATAACAACTGGAGCGTACTCTCTGATATTGACCTCCAAGTTCAGGTAATCGTTCACTATTCCCCTCGGCGTAAGCATGGAATGCCCAACGCTGCCCAGAACCCTACTAATCCTCTCGCGGATGGTCTCCGCCGGAAGGCCTGCCTCCTTGTACAATTTGAAAAGCGGCACGGAGACATCGCCGTATTGCCTGAGCGGTCTGCGAACCTCCACAGCACTCAGATCGAGGCTTAGACCTGCTACCTCGGCAACCCTAGCCAGGTACTCTCTAACCCTCTCCTTGAGGTAGTCGGAAGGCGAGACAACACTCATAGTGCCCACATACTAAAGAAGGCACTCAATTTAAAGGATACGCCCGTCCGAGCTAAAACTTTTATAGCATC
This sequence comes from Infirmifilum lucidum, assembly GCF_014876775.1. Classification (NCBI taxonomy): domain Archaea; kingdom Thermoproteati; phylum Thermoproteota; class Thermoprotei; order Thermofilales; family Thermofilaceae; genus Infirmifilum; species Infirmifilum lucidum. The sequence goes on from NZ_CP062310.1 coordinate 951,518, forward strand.
TCGTGATAGCATAAATACCAGGGCCCGTGGTCTAGCGGTTAGGATGTCGCCCTTACAAGGCTAAAAGCTTAAGATCGGCGGAGATCCCGGGTTCGAATCCCGGCGGGCCCATATTTTATCGTGTTTTGCAAAAGAGGGTCTGCCAGTCTGCCCGTTTTGCCTTAACGCTTGGCGGAGCTGCCTATGGAATAGAGAGAATGCTTAAATATTGCCCTTTGTAACAAATAACGGTACGGGCAAGGCAAAAACAAAGCCGGGGTAGCTCAGCTGGGAGAGCGCTCGGCTGAAGACCGAGAGGCCCCGGGTTCGAATCCCGGCCCCGGCATCATTTTTTCGTTATTTGTAAAGTGAAGGTTTGCCTGATAAGAGAGGCATATCCATGCGCCCCGAGCACTCCTCGAGCCTTCAACTGCCTGGAATTACCTAATACCGCTTGTTAGACTAGACGGGTGTCTCCTCAACGCTCATCCAGTTTAGAAGTGGCGCTCTTTCGACCACTCTCCCACGGCTCATGATATCGATCAAGAAGAAATGGAGCACGCCTGGAGGGTAGTAGTGTGCAACCTCACCGGCCTCGTGCTTGAGCTCGGTGTATTCTAGTTCAAGCGTGGTGCCTTCGTCTGTCACGAGTTGGTGGGGTTTTGAGACGAGTGTAGCAGTTCGGTAGTAACGGAGGCCTGTCTGCTGGTAGTCTTTGACTGCTACTGGGCAGAAGTGTACGGCTACGCTGTACATCTTCTTCTCGGCCATTTGTATGACTTTTAGCGCTGTGCCTCTGCTGCTTCGGGCGCTCCTGTAGTCTTTCTTCATCCTGTAGCCCCTGAGCAGGAGGGAGGAGTAGTTGGTCTCTGTGAACTCGAGCTCGTTCAGGTTCACAAACTGGAGCTCGTACTTCTCAGCTAGATCTATCACTTTGGCGAGAGCCTCTTCTCCGCCAGGGAGAGAGGGGTACTCGAGTCCTAGGTCTAGTTTGTCGTTGTACTCTCTTACGAGTTTGAGCCTATCCTCCAGGATATCGAAGGGTGCGTGGATCCTCAGCTCGTCGAGCCCTGCGTCGGCGAGGCTCTGCACAGCCTCTCGCGTAAGCGGGACACCACTCGTGTAAAGGTGTATGTGAAAGCTCGCGCCAAACCTCTCCTTTAGTCCCCTTATTACCTCGACGGCCCTCTTGAGCTGTACCAGTGGCTCGCCACCCGTGAGGCTAGCCCCTCTCGAGGCAGACCTTAGAACCTCGAATACTGTTACCTCCACCAGCCTAGGCTCGTCCGTGTTCGCCTCGTTGACGAATATGACGTCTCTGTTTTTCCTCTCAGCGCCTAGGGGGCAGTAGAAACATCGGAGCGGGCACAAACCAGTCAGAAAAATAACTGTTTTTAGCCCCTCTTGGCAGAGCCTACAGCCTCGGGGCAGGTTACCGTATACAATGCTACCCGTGGGCAGTCTTCGCACGCTCATTAATCTTTGACCTGCTCCAGAAGGGACGTTACCTGCCAGATTTTCGTGCGCGCAAACAGCGGCATGTTGGGATCTGTCGAGATTTCGTCTAACTTGGATATCACGGTTGCCGCACGCAGCCCTGTAGACATCTTCGCGTCCATTAGAATCTCAATAGACTCTGTTGCAACTCTTCTAATATTCCTCGGGACACCCCTATCATCGGCAATCTGCTTGAGAATTTCAATAGCGTTTCTTATTTGAGGAGGCATTTCCTGCGCCATAGCCAACCCCAACCCCCCTCTAACCTAAAACACAGATATAATTTTTTGTTTCCTTGCGCCCGGACTCTGCCCCTAAGATCTTTCCTACTCTCCAACTACAGACAATAAAAATTAGTAGGGCGAGCCTACCAATACATCTGTGGGTATTAAGACGTATATTGAGAGGGTTACAGATGACCTCTACGTCCTACGCGTAGATGACGCGAATATAGAGTTCTTCGAGGCTCTGTGGGAGATCCCCGAGAAAATCTCTTATAACGCGTATTTACTCGTGAAAGAAGACCACGTCGTGCTCTTCGACGGCTGGAAAGCAGAGTACTCCCAGCTACTCCTCGAGAGTATTGGGAAGGTTATTGACCCACGAGGCATTACGGAAGTCGTCGTCCACCATGTAGAGCCCGACCACTCTGGGAGCATCCCGGAGATAGCAAGGGTGAGCGAAAAGGCAGTGTTCCTGGGGCACCCACTCGCAGGTAGAATGCTTTCAAGCTTCTACGGCGTTAGAAGATTCAAACCATTACAGGACGGCGCTGTTGCTGACTTCGGAGTTAAAGCTAGGTTCATCCACACCCCATGGCTCCACTGGCCCGAGACGGCCGTCACCTATCTTGAGGATGAGGGAGTACTCCTGTCATGTGACGCCTTCGGTAGCTACTCACTCCCACCTCTTTTCGACGACCAGGCAGACTTTACGGGGCTCGAGCGGGCGGCTAGGAAGTACTTCGCCACCGTGATAGGCCACTATGCGCCTTTCGTGAGCAAGGCTTTGGAGAAACTGAACAAGCTTGGCGTGAGGCCGCAGATAATCGCGCCTGGACACGGCACCATATGGAGGAGGAACGTGGATCAGGTGCTCAAGCTCTATGCCAACCTTGCTGGCGAAGAATTAGGCGGTGAGGCAACGATAGTCTATGTCTCTATGTACGGCAACGTCGAGTCTGCGGCTCAGCTCGTGGAGAAGGCTCTTAAAGAGAGAGGATTAAAAGTCAACGTGTATAAATTTACAGACAAGGCACGGGCAAGCATGGGAGACGTGCTAGAGAGCATAAGCAGGTCTAAGATTGTCGTTGTCGGCGCGTCGACATATGAATCGGAAGTCCAACCCTTGATGAGATATCTTTTAGGGATCATCTGTGAAAAGTTCTCGTACAGGAAAAAGCTCTCGTTCCTAGTGCTCTCTCCTTACGGCTGGAGCGGCACTGGGGGGAAGAAGCTCGGCGAGGCTCTCAGGGGATTTGGCTTCTCGAGGGTCGAAGTTGTTGAGTGGGAAGGCCGTCTAACAGACGACGTATCTAAGAGGATGCTGGATGCATTAGAGAGAGTTCTATAGGAACCTTTTCCGGTGTGGCTTGTAGGCCTCTATTTCTCCAGCGGCGCCCGGGCTACTAAGGCACGTGGCGTGGCCAGCCTCTTAGGCTTAATGGAGCTACTCCTACCACACCACTTCCCAGGCGTTTAAGCACTTAAACAGCAAAACCTCATATTCGGCTAAAAACGTAGATTGAGCGCCGGGGCCGGGATTCGAACCCGGGCACCCTCAGAGGGGCAGTGGATTTCACGTGGAGATCTCGAGTCCACCGCCTTAGTCCGCTCGGCCACCCCGGCGCTTTCTGGAATCTATTCTACCTGCATGCATTAAACTTTTTCTACGCCCTATGTATACCCGCTTCAGGAGTGCTATGAAGAGTGTTGTCCTCTTCATTGGTCCAGCTGGTAGTGGGAAGACTTCGCTGACTGCAGCGTTCGGCAAGTGGCTGTGGAGCAGGATGGTTACGCCAGCGGCGTATGTGAACCTCGACCCAGGAGTGGAGTATCTGCCCTACAGGCCCGACATAGATATCCGCCAGTACGTAACTGTCGAGGAAGTCATGAAGAAGTACGGTCTCGGACCCAACGGGGCGCTAATCAAAAGCATCGAAATAGCGTGTAAATACCTCGACGATATCCTCGAGAGGGCCTCTAAACTCCCGGCTCCATATGTTCTAGTCGATACCCCCGGCCAAATGGAGCTCTTCTTGTTTAGAGAGTTTGGCCCCAGGTTCGTGGAGAAGTTCAAGAAGGCGGGCCACATAATAGGTGTCGTAATTTTGGATCCGACACTTATGCGTAAGGCCCAGGACATCGTGTCCCTCAAGCTCCTGTCTTTGCTTACCAGTTTAAGACTTGGGGTGGACGTTATACCGGTGATAAACAAGGCCGACGCCGTGGAAGAGGGTGAGATCCTTAGGGACGATGAGCGCCTACGGCTAGAACTTAGCAGGGAGAGCGAGGGGGTCATAGGTGAGATCTCGGAGAGGATTCTAGACCTGCTTAACGACTACAGGCTCGCGACCCGAGTGCCTCTCGTCTCCGCGACTACTGGGAAGGGACTGGAAGAGCTTTACGACATGCTACACGAGATATTCTGCGCATGTGGAGACTTGACTTAGCCAATGCCAAATAGAGTCTTTAGTATGGAGTCTGATGCCAGCCCCTCTTCTACATTCTTCAGCGGCACACCTATTGATACGACTTTGGTTCTGCCGTAGCGGCCGAGACTTATAACCCTGGCATTTATAATCCCCACAATGTCTAGTTCATTTATAATATCGCTTATCCTGCGCGAAGTCACAGGCTCCATGCCGAGCTTCGAGGCCAGCTCCTTGTATTTGTCGTAGATCAGGCCTGTAGTTATCATTCTTGAGCTATTGTCCCTTGATAGGAGGTAGATAGATGCTAGGACGAGCTTCACGTGTAGCGGCATTGTCTTTATAATATCTACTGCCAAGTTCTTCTCTATCTCGTTCCTGGCCTTGTCAACGTGCACTTGGGTTATCTTATCAGCTCCCTCTCTGTCTGCAATATCAGCAGCCTTCAAGAGGATGTCAAGCGCTAACCGACAGTCTCCGTTCTGCCTAGCAGCTATAGCCGCAACTTTCTTCAGTACTTCATCGTCGACGACGCCATCCTTCAAGGCCTCCCGGGCTCTACGCCTTAAAATGTCTTCGAGCTGCACCGCATTGTAGGGCGGGAAGACGAGCTCCTCTTCTCCAAGGCTACTCTTTACACGTGCATCGAGGAACTCTGTGAACTTCAAGTCGTTTGTTATGCCTATGACGCTAACCTTAGAGCTTGTCAGCTCCTCGTTTACACGCGTCAAGAAGTATAGTACATCGTCACCGTTCCTCTTGACAAGGTTGTCAACTTCGTCCAGAACTACTACAATTATACCCCGGTGGCGTTCAAGGCCTTGAACAAGCCTCTTCATAACCTCCCCCAGGGCTAGGCCCGTGAATGGAACCTTCACGCCCAGGTGCTTCGCTAGTTCGGCGAGCACACGGTAGCTAGTGTTGTTCTGACGGCAATTGATGTAAACATAGTCCACCTTGTGCTGAGCTTTTTCCCTAATCTTTCTAAGCACGTACTTAGTAACAGCAGTCTTCCCAGTGCCTGTCAACCCGTATATGAACACGTTGGATGGACGGGATCCTGTGAGAGCTGGTGCGAGAACCTTTGCCAGCGTGACGATTTGTTCATCCCTGTGCGGCAGTTCCTCAGGCACGTAGTCTGGTAGTAACTTCTCCCTATCCCTGAATACCTTAGAGTCCAAGTACTGGTGAAATATTTCCTCGATAGACATAAACCTCCAGACGTTTTCTCTAATCAGCAACTAAATTTACAAATTACACCGTTTTAGCCCTAATCACAACTTATGATGCTCGAAATATAATCGTATAATGCCTCCATACACTAGAACCTGGGGCAGGAAAAAGGAACATGCGAGAGCGATGTCTTTATATCTACAACATTCTAAAACTCTAGAGTGGAGAGTAGCCGGGGTGGCCGAGCGGACCAAGGCGATGGCCTGGAGTCCTCAGAAAGCCATTACCCCCCTGAGGGTGCCCGGGTTCGAATCCCGGCCCCGGCGCTCAATCTACGTTTTTTAGCCGACCTAACTGTGCTTCGTAAGAGAAGGTTTGGTGGCCTACCCGGTGGGGTTCCGCGCCCTTTGCAAGGCTTTTCAAGCCTCGCCTCCTCTTAGGCTCTCCGAAGCCGATTTCTGCAGTAAGACTATGTAACGCGGTGACAGGCTTCCAACATGTACAGCACTTTCTCGAGTAGCTTAAAGGCACTTTTCCAGTTAGGAGTAGCGGAAGGTTTATCTATTATCTCCTATTCAGTATCTCGCGAGCCCCGGTCGTCTAGCCCGGTCAGCCCGCGCGGGGGCCGAGAGGATATCGGCCTTTCGAGGTGATGGAGCCAGAGAAAGCCGAGGATCCCGGGTTCGAATCCCGGCCGGGGCATAATTTTCCGAAGAAGATAAATATCCACATGTACTAGGAGTTGGGGATGTCCTCGGAAGGATATAGTATTACGCCATGGGAGGCTAGGGGTAAGATAGACTACGATAAACTCGTTGAGGAGTTTGGAGTGGAGAAGATCAGTGATGATCTACTGGAGCAGATAAGGAGACTTGCGGGAGATCTGCACCCTTTGATCCGGAGGAAGTTCTTCTTCGCTCACCGCGACCTCAATCTAGTCCTGGACGACTACGCTAATGAGAGGGGGTTTTTCCTGTATACGGGCCGCGCTCCCAGCAAGGCGCCTATGCACTTAGCGCACATTGTTCCATTCATAATGACGAAGTGGCTTCAGGAGAAATTCGGCGTAAACACGTACATCGAGATCCCAGACGAAGAGAAGTTTCTCGCGAAGAAGGTTGACTCGCTAGAAGAAGTAGAACCCTACGTTAGGCAGGATATACTCAACATTGCTGCTTTGGGTTTTAACGAGGACAAGACCTTCATCTTCAGGGACTCTGAGTTCATAGGCAGGATGTACAAGCCTGCAGTACTAGTGGCGCGCTACATAAACTTTTCAACTGCTAGGGCAGTTTTCGGCTTTGATGGAGAGACAAGCATAGGGTTGATATTCTACCCGGCTCTACAGATAGTACCAACGCTTTTCGAGAAGAAACGCCCACTAATACCCTGCGGTATCGACCAAGATCCTTACTTCAGGCTTCAGCGAGACATAGCCCCAAGGCTCAACAGGTTCAAGGCTTCTGAGCTACTCGCGAAGCTAGCCTGGGGCCTCACAGGCCCCGAAAGCAAGATGTCAGCATCAGAGCCGGAGACCGCCATAATGCTGAACGACCCGCCGGATACTGTCAGGAGGAAGGTCATGAACGCCTATACCGGTGGCCGTGCAACGGTAGAGGAGCAGCGCAGATTGGGTGGTGTTCCCGAGGTCTGCACGGTCTTCCACTGGTATACTCTGCTATTCGAGGAGGACGACAAGAAGTTAGAAGAGCGTTACTGGGCTTGCAAGACGGGGAAACTGCTGTGCGGCGAGTGTAAAGCCGAGCTCGTGAAGAGAATAAATAACTTCCTCGCGCTCCACAACAAACGCGTTGCTGATGCTGAGAAGAGGATAACGAAGTACATGTACGACGGCAAACTAGCAAGCGAAATGTGGAAATGGGAGTTCAGGCCGTAAGACTCGGGTGGGGGTAGGAAGCCTCTCCGGGCCTTGCTGGTTCTTTCCCGTCACTTCGTCATTTAGCGTACCAACCCGCCTCGTGGACAGTAAACTCTCTTTCACAAAAAACAATTATCCAGTTAAAATACACAAAAATTTACGGGCCGGCCGGGATTCGAACCCGGGACTTCCGCCGAGCGGCGGATTCCCACGACAGGGCACCGCCGCTGCGACTACGGGTTAAGAGCTTCGACCCAGTTTTCCAGCCGACCGCCGCTCTACCTAGCTGAGCTACCGGCCCAAACTCTCTTTGCTCTGGTGTTATTCTTGTGGGTGGTATTTAAGCATTCTCTTTTCCTTTTATCGCCGTTGAGGTAGTCGAGAACGCAGATTACCCGGAAAGGAGGGCCAGAGGATGGGGGGTACATCTCGGTGAAAAACCTTTATATTATGTTGTTCAGTGGGAGACTGAGGTTGGGTATGCCTACGTGGCGGTATAGTGTCGAGCTAGATCCTTCGAGAACGGCTAGAGCTTCGCTGAGAGACGTGAGCATGTCGTATAAGGCTACAGTGGAGACTTTAAGACTGATTAGGGGTAAAAAGCTCAGCGAGGCGAGGAGGATTCTGGAGGAAATAGCCTCCATGAAGAGACCTGTACCCTTCAAGCGGTTTTATCGGAAAGTAGGACATAAGAGAGGGATTAGTGGATCCGGCAGGTACCCTGTTAAGGTCGCGAAGAATCTGCTGAGCCTTCTAGACAACCTAGAGAACAACGCTGAATTCAAGGGGCTAGACGTAGATAACCTTTGGATTGTCCACGCTGCGGCGCACCAGAGCTTCAAGATACGGAATTATCTCCCGAGGGCATTTGGGAGGGCTACGCCGTATTATGACCAGCTCGTTCACGTTGAGATAGTAGCTGAAGAGAGGACTTAGGTGGTTGTATGTCGTCCATAGCGCGTAAGACTGTGAAACAAGGCATTCAGTACATGATGCTACACGAATACGTCCAGAGGCAGTTTGTGCGTGCAAATTATGTGTACACTCAGTTCTTCAAGACACCCATAGGGACGAAAGTCATAATCTACGCGGGGGTTCCAGGTATGGTCATAGGCAGGCGTGGTGCTAACATAAAGGCCCTAGCAGAGGTGCTTGAGAAAGAGTTTGGACTAGAGAACCCTCAGATCGACGTTGTTGAAGTGCCAAACCAGGATCTTAATGCCAAGATAATGGCCTACAGGATTGCAAGGGCGCTGGCGAGAGGCGTAAAGTTCCGCAGGGCGGCGATGGTTGCACTGAATAGGATTATGGCTGCTGGTGCGAGAGGGGCAGAGGTCGTGATAAGCGGGAAGCTCACGAGCCAGAGGCACAGGACGGAGAGGTTTACGAGAGGATATCTACCTAAATCGGGGGAGCCAGGAGAAGAGCTTGTGGAGGAGGCATGCGTCCATGTGTTGCTGAAGCTTGGAATGTATGGAGTTAAAGTGCGCATCATGAAGCCCACACGGATGCCTGATAACATAGAGTTTAAGGCACCCCAGATGGCTGCAGAAGAGGCCGGTAAAAGTTAATAGGGGTCAGAGCTGGTGGTTTGTTGTGCCTAAAGGCCTGATGAGAATTGAGGAGATAAGGAGCATGAACCCTGAAGACCGCAAGAAGAAGTTGGCCGAGTTAAGAGCAGAGCTGGCGAGATTAAAGGCTCAAGCGAAGCGCGGCTCTCTAGAGAAGACAGCACTCATTAGGAAGATAAGGAGGACAATAGCGATGATACTTACCGTCGAAAGAGAGGAAGCAATGAAGAAGCATGAGGGTTAACCCGAGGAATATTCTTCGCCACGAACTCATAGGTTTGCAGGCAGAAGTCGTCGAGGCGCGGAACCCTTACCTAGTTGGCATAAGAGGCATTGTACTGGATGAGACGAAGAACACGCTGGTCATAGGAGAGCCAGGCGGCGGGAGAAAAACGGTGTTGAAATTCCAGGCAGTTTTCCGTTTCATCCTACCAGATGGCACTAAGGTTCTCGTAGACGGGAAGTACCTTGTTGGCCGGCCTGAAGAGAGGCTTAAAAAGCTGTACCATAGGTGGTAGACTGTTACAAAAATTTTAAAAGAGCCCTTAATGTAGAGTGTTCAGGCTTGGTGTAAAGTATGGCTAAGAGGCATGTAGGCATTCCAGGCCTCAACCCTCCGGAGAAGAAATGCAACGACCCACTGTGCCCGTGGCATGGAACACTTCCTGTTAGAGGGCAGATACTCAGGGTTAGAGTCGAAGACATGAAGATGAACAGAGCAGCTGTGGTTGTCCACGAGTACCTGCACTATAACCCGAAGTACAAGAGGTACGAGCGCCGCAGGACAAAGAAGCATGTGCGCGTGCCACCATGCATTGATGTTAAGCCTGGGGACGAGGTAATAATAGGTGAGACAAGGCCCCTGGCGAAATCCATATCTTTTGTTGTGTTAGGCAAGGCTTAGGGGTGGTCTGAATGGCTAAGAGGGGGCCTAAAACAGTAGGAGTATCCTATAGGCTCGGCTTGACGCCGGGCATATTCATGGAGAGCCTCGTCAAGGTCGCCGATAACTCCGGGGCCACTCTGGCAAAGGTTATAGGCGTTCCCCACTATAAGGCTGTGTGGAGGAGGATACCTGGAGCGGCTGTCGGCGATGTTGTCATAGTTTCCATTCGCGCTGGGAAGCCAGAGCTGAGGAAGCAGGTCATGAGGGCGATCGTTATCAGGCAGAAGAGGCCCTACAGAAGGGCTGACGGCACCTGGATAGCCTTTGAGGACAATGCCGTAGTAATCATAACACCCGAAGGCGACCCGAAGGGAACAGAGATACGGGGACCCCTAGCCAAGGAAGCGGCTGAGAGGTGGCCCAAACTCCCTCCGATGGCATCAATAATAGTATAGCCAGGATGGTACATTGACACATATAAGGTCAGAAATAGTACTGGCTTTTATCGCTCGCTACCTATCCCAGCATGGCACAGTGAGCATAGCAGAAGTGGAGCGCGAGACTGGCATTAACAGGATCTTCGTCGAAGAGCTTCTGAGAAGCCTAAACATAGCTGTTGAAGACGGCGTTATACGGGAGCGCCTGAGCGGGGTACTCTTGAAGGCCTGGCTAGCGGGCCACGATATAGTTTCCCTGGCTCTCAACTCTGGCTGGAGTAGTCTAGAGGAACTCGTATCCCATGTTCTGAGTGAATCCGGCTACAGAACCTACAGGACTGTGAGGTTCAGGTTCCAAGGTAGGAGGTTTGAGGTCGATGTCTTAGCCTTTAAGACAGGCCTCGCGCTTTGTATTGATTGTAAGAGGTGGAAGCGATTACGGGAGGGCATGCTACGAAGAGCCGCGGAGGCACAACACGCAAGGTGCGGGATTCTCTCAAAGGCTCTAGAGGCAGGGTTATTAATCTACGACGTGCCAGCAGGCGAGTACAAAATGTTGCCCCTCATAGTCTCGCTGTACGAGCCATCAACAGTCATCCACTCTAACACAATCATAACTGGGCTCAGGGGGCTCGTCGAGCTAACATCTGAAGACACGGTATACATGCTAGCATCGGCATCTATCCAGCCTGTCTCATTTACGGTTCCGAGGAGGATACGCCTTTTTTAAAGCTCTTTCCTATAGTAAAGAGCCAGGGCATGCAATAATAACCCCCTTTTACAAAAAACGGCAATTCAGTTAAAATTAACAAAATTAAGCCGGGGCCGGGACTCGAACCCGGGGAATAATCGGGTTTCACCGGCTAGGTACCACTGCAGCCCGACGCCTTGACCACTCGGCCACCCCGGCCCTGTCTAAGTTTATGTAGGCCCCGTCACTCTAATAAACTTTCTTAGCCAGGGACAACCTTAATACCATGCATGCTCTTTGCCAGACGTAAAGAGATGGTATTCGCGAGGGAAATATACGACGAGGTACATGGTTTTGTAGACCTTACACCCCTTGAGGAGGAGCTGATCAAGAGCTGCCCCCTGACACGCCTCCACAGGGTAAAGCAACTTGGTCCAGCATTTTACATATACCCCTCGGCGACGCACACGCGGCTAGCCCACTCAATAGGGACGATGCACTTAGCTGACAGAATGTACGCCTCGGCCGTGAACGGCGACGCCTACGAGCGACAACTAATACGCCTCGCGGGGCTCCTTCACGACGTCGGGCATCTCCCATTTTCCCACGCGCTACCCGGAGACCATGAGGCGCTGGGCCTCGAGGTGATAAGAAACCTCCTGTCTGACATCATCTCGGAATACCTACTTGACTTAATCGAAGTTCTCACAGGGCGCCACAAGCTCTCACCCATCATAGCCTCCGAGATAGACGCGGATCGCCTCGACTACCTCCTGAGAGACGCCCACCACCTCGGCCTCCCCTACAGGATGGTCGACCTCGAACGCATACTACGTAGCGCGAAGTTGGCCAGGGTTGACGGGAAGTGGGTGCTCGCCTTCGAGCAGGGCGCGGAGGTCGCTGTCGAGGCCCTACTCGTGACCCGCCTGAGCCTCTTCCGGAGGGTCTACCTTCATAAACACGTAGCGGGGCTCGAAGCTCTCTTAGCCCGCATCTACATGAAAATGGTGGAAGAGGGCTTCGTTGAACCACCTCTGGAGCTTGTCAAGAGCGAGAAGTGGTGTTTCTTCGATGATTGTGCACTACTCGAGGCCATGAAAGCGGCATCTACTGGGAAGGGCTGGCTCGCCGAGGCTTCTCATATGTTCCTCAAGGGGGAACTGTTACAGATGGTTTTTGAAGCGCGGTTGGGTAGCGACGAAGAACTCCAGGAGGCCGTGTCTCAGTGCCCGGTGCCGCGCGAATGGGTTTTCCTACACAGGCCTAAACTCGTGCCGTTTAGAGACCCCTCTAAAATACTCATCGAAGTCGGGGGAGAAGTTGTGCGGCTATCAGAGCTAGGGGGGACTCTCCTGGAGAAGCTCGCGAGCTACGTTTACTCGCCCGTCCGAGTGTATACAAAGCCTGAGTATGCACGCGCGCTCTGGGAGTGCCTGTATAAGAGACTACTAAAGCCTTAACCACATTGCTCGTGGGTGAAGTCTTATAAAGTCCCAGGGGTGCGGCTGCTCGAGCTTCCCAGTGTATCTCTCTAGGTTTAGGCCTGTGTTAACAACTGCTCTACGCCATGATCCAAGCCCTCCGCCTAGGCTAGCCCACTCAGCGAGTGTTCTTCCAACGTGTGGATCGCCTCGGGAGATTACGGTCTGTACTAGGGCGAGCCTCGGATCGTATACTCTGATGTCTGCTATTCCAGCCAGCCTCCTCTCGAGGTATAGTATCCGCTTTCGAGCTTCCTTTACGCCAACGAAGGCTTCGTCTTGGAGCGGCGTGTGAGGCTTCGGGACAAACGGGCTAATAGTTACCTTGAGCTCTTTCTCGCCCTTAAAACCGCTTGCACCCGAGAGCCTGAGCACGTAAGAGGCCGTCTCCTCGAGGTCTTCTGGGCTCTCGCTCGGTAGGCCGACCATTAGGTAGATCTTAAGGCTTCTGAAGCCGAGCCTCTTTGCCGTTAATGCGACCTCTATTGACCTCTCGAGGCTTATATACTTGCCCGTCCTGAGGGCGAGCTTCTTGGAGCCGGTCTCTGGGGCTATCGTGATCGTTTTCTGGCCCCCGAGCTTCACCAGCTCTAACCTTCTCTCATTTAGCGTCTCTGCTCTGAGGCTTGGCGCTGAAAAATTGAAGTGCTCGTCTAGGAGTTTCTCGAGGATTGCCTCTGCTCTGCTGTGGTCGAAGAACGATAGACTCACCAGCTTCACCAGCGACGACTTATTTGCCTCGCGGCCCTTTAGCGCTATTTCAATGACGTCGTCTAGAGGCCTCTCCCTCATAACGTTGAATATTCTGCCTTCGAGGCAGAACTTGCACCCCCTGAAGCACCCGCGGGCCGTCTCGATGGCCGTGCGTAGCCTCCAGTCAGGATCCCCGTAAGGCTGAAACTGCGCAACCGGATGGAACTCCAGCGGCAAACTCCTGGGGTAGGTGAACGTGACCTCCTCGCTTTGGTTGAGCTCGGGTACATAGAAGCCTCTCTCGGGGGCAAGTTTCTCCAAAATGCCCCTCTTCTCTCCGCGGTGCTCCCTAAGAGTGTCGAGTAAGAGGGGCATTATCTCCTCTATTTCCCCAATCGCGAGAACATCTATGAAGTCGGCGAGGGGTGTTGGGTTAGCTATTATAGGAGGGCCTCCGGCTACGAACAGCGGCCTGGCTCTATCGCGGGATCTGAGAGGCACCCCCGCTGCAAGCATGAACCGCAGAATATTCACGAAGTCCAGCTCGTAGTGGACGGAGATGACTATCACGTCAAACGAGTCTAGAGAAGCGCGGCTCTCAAGGCTAGCTACCAGGGGGGCCCCGTCATTACCGAGCACAAAGCGCTCTGCAACAACGTCGTCCTGGGAGTTCAAGTAGTAATAGAGCATCTGGAAGGCCAGCGAGTCCGCGGCCACGTGGTAGAGAGACGGGTACAGAAGGCCTACTCTAAGCATTCCTCTCCGGTACTTCTTGCGTATAGTGTTAAGCTCCCGAATCACTTATTAATCGCATCTGCATCTTCGAAATTAATGTTTAGCCGGAAGAGACATGAACAACTCCAGGAGGGACAAGATCGAGAAGAATCCGCTCCCATTCAAGAGGAGATAGTGCAGGAGCGGCACATCGAGGGCTCTCGGCGCGGAGTGGGGTACGAGCTAGTCAAAACGGGGATAGAGGGGCTCGACGAAAGAATAGGCGGACTACTGCGCGGGAGGTCTTACCTTGTCACGGGCGAGACCGGTACCGGTAAGACGTTGTTCTCCATGACATTCCTGGTCAGAGGAGCTATGATGGGTGAGCCGGGCATATACGTCCTCGTAGACGAAGATTACGATGACTTTGCCAGAGGCGCCTACGACTTCGGCTGGGATATTGAGGCGCTGATGAGCCAAAGGCTTCTGAGCGTCCTTACTCTCATGCCCGACTTTGTCGAGAAATTAAAGAACAAGCCGGCAGACGTCGTAGTAGGCTCCATTGTAAGCGGGATACTAGAGGAGGCCGCGAGGATAAAGGCTAGGAGGCTAGTAATCGACCCTATAGCCCCGCTGATGGTAAATGAAGGTGACGTTGCCTGGACGCGTGAGTACATTAAAAGCCTCATAATAAACCTTGAGAAGAGAATAGGCACGACGAACATTATCGTCTCGGAAATACCGACGGGTAGCACAGCGCTAAGCCGCTTTGGGGTGGAAGAGTTCCTGGCTGCAGGTGTCTTCGTGCTAGGCCTCGAGCGAGTCAGGAACACGTTTTACCGAACTCTCTTCATAAGGAAGATGAGATGGCGTCCAGTCCCCCCGGACATTTTTGTCTTCGACATAGTCGAGAAGAAGGGTGTTGTTGTAAAGGACAAGCTATCTAGGATCGTAGTGTAGGTCAGCCCTGATGTCATCACTCATCGCGTCATAAATACCAACCGTCATCATCCCCCTATTATCCAGAGGCTCCGAGTAAAAAGGGTTGTGTGAGACTAAATTTTTATTACTCTTCTGCGTATTCTCCACCGAGGGATGCTGTGAGGCGGATAGCCGTCAAGGTTCACACAAGCGGTCAATACACGTTGCTCGCAATGTGCGACGAAGACCTGCTGGGGAAAGAAGTTAACCACGGCAGGGTAAGGGTCAAGTTCACCGAGGGCTTCTTCGGCGACAATCTACTAGACCCAGACTCCCCCGAACTCGATGCTATGCTTGCTCGGGCTGACAGCATAACAGCTTTCGGCAGGACTTGCGTTGAGCGGCTAGCGAGGACTTTCCCAAGCGTCTCAGAGGCTATGATCGAAGTCGGGGGTATCCCTCATGTACAGATTTTTAAGGTGCCATTCGAATAGGCTCTAGTAGGTTATGCGTAGAGTGCTGGTGTGTCCAGTTTGCGGTAGACATGTGGATAAGCTGGTAGACGGGATGTGCGAGGAGTGTTTCCGCAGAGAGCACTCGCTTGTCAGCCTCAAAGTGAAACAACTAGAGATAGAGGTCTGCAGGAGCTGTGGGTCGCTAAGGTTCAGGAAAGGCAAGTGGCACTCGGACGTGAAAGAGCTTGAAAGAGAGATGGTCAGAGAGGCATCGAGGCTCGTGAGGGCAAGAGGTAGCGTAAGCGCCGTGGAGGCGGAGCTCTCCAGGGATCTCTCGCTTCTCGTATTGAGAGTCACCGGTAAGGCATCGCCTGAGTTAAGTTACGAGTATACAGAGGAGTACGTACTCAGAGTGTCAACTATTAGAACACTCTGCGAGACGTGTCTAGGTCATGTATCAAAGAAGAAAAACGCGCTTATACAGATAAGAGTTCATGGTAGGAGACTCACACAGTCAGAGCTACGGGAGCTCTCGAAGCAGGTAGAAGACAGTATATCCGAGCTAGCAACACAAGACCCTGGCGTTGTGCCGGTCGAGATGGAAGAAAAACCAGAAGGTCTAGACATCTACTTCTCTGAGTACAGTGCAGCTAGAAAAGTCGCCGAGGCACTCTCGCGGAAAATTTACGTCGAGGTTCTCGAAACGGCTAAGCTCATAGGCGTGGATGATAGCGGACGGGAAAAGTACAAGAGGACGATAAGGCTCCTGCTCCCAGGATTTAGGACAGGAGATGTCATTAAATTCAAAGAGAATATTTTCTGCGTGGTTAACGTTACTCCGAGGCATGTCGAGCTCTTAAACCTTGAGAACTATACCCTCAGCAGCTTCCGCTTGAGCCGTAATTTCACCTCTAGGGTAACAGTTCTGGCCCACGCAAGCGAGTTGCCAGAAGCAGTTGTCGTCTCGAGTAGTGGTAACTTCATCCAGGTTATGGACTTATCGTCCTACAAGGCACTGGAGGTACGTCTCGACTCCCAAGCCTCTCTGAGACTACTTGCTGGCCAGGAAAGGCTGAGGATATACTCCGCTGGGGAGAAAACATATCTTATACCTTCCCAGTATATTCTTCAAGGAGCACCTCGACGGCATGCCTGACGAGCTCTGAAATAGAAGAGTACTTGCCTTGTTCAACAATCCTCCTCATCTCCATGTACTCTCTCTGTGTTACTCGGACGTTGACTTTCACTAAATCGCTTTTAGAATCTCCATCCACGGTATCGATTGAAGTTGCATCCTTATAATTAATCTTTACGGGGCGCGCGATGAGCGGAGCAGGCAAAAACTTTTTAGGTATATCCTAGGCTTGAATGCTGAGTCATATGCCAGAGTTCAAGGTCGTGATCTCAGACCCTTCGACAGGCAGGGCAGAGCAAGTCGAGCTGAAGGGAGACCAAGCCGCTAGGCTCATAGGGCTTAAAATAGGCGACATTATTGACGGGGCTCTCGTGGGCAAGCCTGGAGTCAAGCTGCAGATAAGGGGTGGCTCCGGTAGGGCCGGCGAGCCCATGAGGCCCGATATACCTGGGGCTAGGAAAGGCTACTTCCTGCTCTCAGGCCCCCCGGGCTACTGGCCTAAGGAGAAGGGTGAGCGGAGGCGTAAGTACGTCAGGGGTAATACGATCACGGATGACATTGTACAAATAAATATGGTGGTTCTCCGCGAGAGCCAGGAAGCCTCCCAGAAGACCTAAACCTTTATAAGCTTAGGGAGGCTTAGACACATTATATGAGTAAAGGTAGAGATAGCGAGGAGAGTAGTGGAGAAGAGGTAGAGATCCCGCTACCCGATGGCCAGACGTCGATTCTATGCATAATACAACAACTTCTGGGCTTCGACAGGGCCAGGGTTTTCTGCAGTGACGGCAAGGTTCGGCTGTGCAGGATCCCCGGGAAGTTCAAGAAGAGAATGTGGATGAAGGTGGGCGACGTCGTGCTTGTAGCACCCTGGGACTTTCAGCCGGAGAGGGGCGACATACTCTACAGGTATACATCGACTGAGCTCCAAAGGCTCGAGAGGAAGGGGCTACTAAAAGAATTGAAGGAGCTGCTAGGAGGATAGGCTTTTAATAAGCCTTGTAAGCTCCACCCCGAAGTTCCTAGGTACTCCAGAGAAACGCCTTACTTCTACACCATTCTGGAAGACTATCACCGTGGGAAGGCCGTACACCTCGAACCTCCCTAAGGCATCCTTCTCCTTCTCGACGTCTATCCTCAAGAAGGCTATATCACTCCTGGATCGGAAAACTCTCAAGACCTGCTCAAGAATCTCCTCTACGGCTTTACAAGGAATACACCACTCAGCATAGAAGTCTAGGATCACTACTTTCAAGCTCTTGATCAGGTTCTCAGCCTCCCTCAAACTTGTCTCTTGAATCATAACCAAAAGTAGATTTGTAGCCTCTTGAAAAATCTTAACGTGGGCACCGGCCTCACGCCCATAATACCGCGTGTCAAGACCGGGCTCAGAGGGGTCAAAGGTAAAGTGCTGGCAGTGGATGCTCTGAACGCTATATACCAGTTCTTGGCCCTCGTACGTGGGTTCCAAGGCGAGCCCCTTAGAAACAGGCATGGGATGGTGACCTCGCATCTAGTCGGCCTAGCAAGTCGATTTTCGAAGCTCGCCGCGGACTACTACTGCAAGTTCATATTCGTCTTCGACGGCCCACCTCTACCACTCAAGCAACGGGAGCTCGAGAAGAGGAGGGCTCTCAGGGAGAAGGCTGAAAAAGAGCTTCGCGAACTATTAGCTAGAGGCGAGTATGAGAAGGCTTTCTCGAAAGCTGTCGTGGCCTTGAGGGTAGATGAGTGGATTATAGAGAGCTCGAAGAAGCTTATCTCACTCATGGGATGGCCTGTCGTGGAGGCCCCAAGCGACGCTGAGGCGCAGGCTGCCTACATTGTCTCGAAGGGCGACGCGTGGGCGGTAGCGACGCTCGACTGGGACGCTCTTCTTTACGGGTCGCCCCGCATGCTACGTTACCTGACTTTAACCGGTACGGAGTGGCTGCCGAGCAAGGGCGTAGCGAGGAGGCTTGAGCCCGAGCTCGTCGAGCTCGAGAACGTACTAAGAGCGCTCGGAATAACCAGACGCCAGCTTGTAGAGGTTGCCATTCTAATAGGGACAGACTTCAATGAGGGGATCAAGGGTATAGGGCCTAAGAAGGCTCTCCGGCTAATAAAGACGTACGGGAGTATAGAGAGGTTACCGAGGGGCATCAGGGAGAAGATACCAGAGTACGAGGAAGTACTCGAGATATTTTTGAACCCGAGAGTGAGGGAGGACTATGCGCTCGAGTTTCGAGAACCAGCTTATGACGAGCTTGAGCGCTTTCTAGTGGACGAGAACTCTTTTTCAGAGGACAGGGTCAAGACCATAGTGGAGCGGCTACGTGCCTCGTGGCACAGGGGGGAGCAGCTAACCCTCAACAGTTTCAAAGAATAAGATTATACCTCGCCCTCCAACTTATTACTGGGGTAGCGTGACCCTAACATTCACTGAGCTTGTAGAAACGGCTAAGAGGGTTGAGGCAACCCAAAGCAGGCTCGAGAAAGTCAGGGTGCTTGCCGCCTTCTTCCAAAGGCTAACTCCTGACGAGGCCGCACTCGCGGCTAGGTTTCTGGTAGGAACAGTCTTTCCAGAGGGGGATGAGCGCGAGCTAGGAGTAGGCTACGCGACGATCTCGAGCGTAATAGAGCAGTTGAGGAGTAGCAAAATAAGCCCCCTCATCCAGGAGCCTCCAACACTCCAGGAGGTCTACGCGACTCTCGACAAAGTATCCCGGGCGAGCGGTGAAGGGGCCAGGGAGAGAAAGCTCGTACTCCTCCGCGGCCTTTTCTCAAGGCTGAGCAGAGAAGAGCTGGAGTACCTTCTGAGGATGCTCTTTGGCGAAGTCAGGATAGGCGCGAGCGCCGGAGTTGTCCTGGAGGCCCTAGCGAGACTTGGAGGGTACACCGACGAGGAGATCAGAAGGGGTTACATGCTACTCGGGGACATAGGCGAACTAGCCAAGAGGGTTATAGCTCGCGAGGACATAAGAGCCTTGAGCCTAGAGCTCTTCAGGCCCGTTAAGCCGATGCTTGCAGACATGTCGTATAGCCCCCTAGAGGTTCTGCGCGAGCACGCTAACTACACTTCTGCCGAGTACAAGTACGACGGGATCCGCGTACAGGTACATGTGAGGAATGGGAGAGTTGAAGTATACTCGAGGCGGCTACACAGGATAACGGAATTCCTGCCTGACGTAGTTCAGAAGGTGCGTGAGCACCTACGAGCTAGCTCTGCTGTGCTCGACGGCGAGGCTGTCGGCATCATCGCGGGCAAGCCAGTGGCCTTTCAGGAATTAGTCCGCAGGGTTCGGAGAAAGAATGAGAGGGAGGGCTTCCTCAAAAGCATACCTTTCCAGGTCTACTTTTTCGACGTGCTGTTTCTGGATGGTAGAGTGCTCATAGATGAGCCCTACACGGTGCGCAGGAGGCTATTGGCAGACGCTCTTGACGGAGAACTACTCTCGACTCAGAGGTTCGTCTCCAGCGTGGACGAGCTCAAGGACTTCTTCGAGGAAGCGGTTAAGAAGGGCCACGAAGGAGTTATGTGTAAGGCTCCTTACTCTAACTATGAGCCCGGGATCCGTGGGAGGAAGTGGCTGAAGCTGAAAAGAGCAGACACGATTGACTGTGTGATAGTCGCTGCGGAGTGGGGCCACGGCAGGCGGGCTAGGTGGCTCAGCGACTATTACCTTGCTATTAGGGACGAGAGAACAGGGGGTTTCGCTGTCATCGGTAAGACCTTCAAGGGCCTAACCGATGCCGAGTTCGAGGAGATGACTAGAAGACTGCTGGAGCTAAAGGTGCGCGAAGAGGGGTGGGTTGTTCACGTAAAGCCTCAGATAGTAGTTGAGGTTGAATACTCCGAGATCCAGAGGAGCCCGAGGTACAACTCTGGCCTGGCCTTAAGGTTTGCGAGAATAAAGCGTATCAGGTTCGACAAGAGCCCCGATGATGTCACAACGCTACAGGAGCTCTGGAAGAGGTACTCTGAACAACGGGGTGCGAAGGCGGTAGGAGATGCTTCGGGTTGGTAGCGCTACAATAATCCCGGTTGCTGACGAGAGCCTAGGCGTCCGCTCGATGAGCCTCTACCTAGAGACGCCTGACGTGAAAGTGCTTTTCGACGCCGGCGCGAGCCTCGGTCCTTTTCGCTACGGCCTCCCGCCGCATCCTGAGGAGTTTAGGGCCTTGAAAAGGCTGAGGGAAAAGATCCTGTACTACGCAGACAGGGCTGACATTGTAACGGTGTCGCATTATCACAGAGACCACTACACTCCTCCCCGCGCATCGCTCTATGAATGCACCAGGGAGAAGACGTTTTTGGATATATATTCCGGAAAGACTATACTGGCGAAGTCTCCCTCATCAAGCATTAATTTTAACCAGAAGCGCCGGGCCTATGTATTCTTCAAGGCACTCGAGGAGTCTAAGAGCAACGCCAAGGTTTACTTCCTTGACTTGGACAGGGTAGACTTCGGGGAGACCTCAATTGAAGGCTTTCTTGCCGTGCACGGCGACGAGAGACTGGGCTGGGTCTTATGCTTCAAAGTGTACCTCAGAGGCGAGGGTGTCTTAGTCTTCATGCCTGACGTGCAGGGCCCGGTCTCCGACGAAGCACTTTCAGTGCTCCTAAATGAGGGCTTCAAAGTAGCAGTAATCGGGGGGCCTCCGACATACCTAGAGGAGAGGAGCGGTAAGAAGCTGAATAAAGGGCTGGAGAACTTTGCCAGGGCTTTAAGAGTGGAGAGGTTCAACATAATTTCACACCATATACTACGCGACCCTGAGTGGCGCGAGGTCGTAGATACTCTAGCACCAGACAGCAACTTCCACCTATATAGCGAAGTGGCGGGGTTGGAGTTTACGCCACTGGAGGCGTACAGGAGACTGTTATACGAGATGGATCCACCGTCGAAAACATACATGGAGTCATTGAGGAGCGGGCAGTTGAAGTGCGATGATTTCTAGGCTTTACCAGGGCTTGTCTTTTAGTTTTAAAGTGTAAGCCACAGCGTTCGTTGCGAGGTGTACGAGGGGAGTTATGGCGAGCGCTACGACGACGTACTCAAGGGGTGCAGGCCTGTAAAGGTAATAGACTAACGTTGCTCCAATAACAAAGTCTAGCTGGTCTAAGAGGGGGGCTGGATCCCCGGGTTTCAAGCCCAGCCTACGCTTGATAAATGCACCCGTGATGTCTCCTAGTAGGGCTCCTACAGATAAGAGCAATGCCGAGAAGATTTCATGTAGCCCGAACATTTGTAGAAGCGCACCACCAGTCGCTCCTGCTACAACTCCTCCTATGAACCCTTCAACGGACTTGTTGTCTCCAAGGAGCCTCTTTCCGTCGATGAAGAAGGCTCCGCGGTCTATCGGGTGGGGGCGGTGCCCAGTCCTGCGCACGAGGTAAACTGTGAGAACCGGTGTACCATTCGCGAGGTAGGCCGGCAGTATCCAAACTATAGCGTCGACAATAGTATCCACAGGACAAAAAAACGGGGAAAATTATTATTGTTTGCGAAGTTTTTCAACGTATTCCTCTATGCTTTTCGGGTCACTGAGCACGGCGTCCTCTGTAACTAGTAGCGGCACCTCTGTAGTCCCATACTCGAGGAGTAACCAGCCCCGAAGGCCATTCTTCGAGACATCTACTACCTTTAGTTTCTCGAGAAGCTTACTTACAGAGAACTTTGTGAGTAAGCGCTTAGACTCCTCGCCTCCATCGACGAATAATATACCTACAGCACCATTTCTCTTGAACATCAACCTACTCACCCCCAGGAGGCGACATTATACTAACCTCTTTGAGTCTCTCACACTACTGTTAGAATACATTTGTAGAACAAAAATCCTCGCCGAATACCCCGAAAGTGTGTGCACAAGAAACTCTTCCCGCACTGCCAGGTGCTTGGCGAGAAAAATAGAGAGTCAGGAAGTGGCCTCCTTGCGAAAGGAGAAATCATGGACCGGCCGGGATTCGAACCCGGGACCTCCGCCGTTCTCGAAGCCCCTACTTTCTGGCCTTGCGAAGGCGGCATCCTCCCACTAGACGACCGGCCCCCTATTCTGAGGGATTTCCAGGACGTCTTAAGCTTTTTGTTTTGAGCGTCAAGCCTCCCTGGCCGTCTGGACTCGCGAGGTCTGACTCGATTGCATGCCCCCAGTAGCCTGGGGGTTATGGAGTAGAGGTAGAGGCGGGTCTCCGTCTCTGAACATTGCGCATATGGGAAAACAGCAAAAAGTTTTTGAGAAGTATTAGTATGGGTAGTGGGAGGGCTTATGAGCGTTAAAACATTTGAAATTCACGGCGAGATGAAACTCCGGCTTGGAGAACGCTGTAAATTTAGAGTATACGTAAGGGCTCTCAAGGAAAAAGATGCACTTGAAAAACTCTACAGCATACTGGGCAGCAGGCATAAGGTGACTCGGAATCACATAAAGGTGTACAGCATAAGAGAGGTTAACCCCGATGAGACTGATGACTCCCACATAAAGAGCCTGGCGTCCACGGATAAGGTAGTACTATACGCGTAACCTTAGCCTCCTACTTGAGCTGAAGACTAGAGGGGAAGGGTTGCGGGTTCAGGCTCTGTCCTCATGACTGTCTCAACTATTAGTCACTGATTCTGTGTACGCTGGCAGGCACGGGTCTACAAAAAGCCTTATGTATTGTCTGTTCTGAAAAAGGAACTGGAGACTTACATGAGCACAAGGCAGGAAAGGTCAAGCTTAGCCGAAGAGTACAGCCTACTAGCCCAGCTTGCAGAGGAGATGCAGAAGGAGATAACGCTGGCTCAGAATTTACTGGTAGAGATTGACTCGACAGTTATCACGCTGAAGAACATTAGTAGCCTGGGGGAGTCACGCGAGGTACTCATACCTATATCTTCAGGTGTGTACGCCAAGGCGGTCATAAACAGGCAGGATAAGTTTCTAGTGGCTATTGGGTCTAACATTCTGGTCGAGAAGGACTTGAACGATACTCTAGAGTTCTTGAGGCAGAAGAGGGAGGAGTTACAGCAACTCATCGACAAAAGGGTCAACGATCTAAATAAAATACTGCAGCGTCTACAGCAGTTGCAGGCGGCTCTAAGGTAGCTTTTATGCCTCGAGGGCTATCGAGGGTCTTCAGAGAGTTTGTTGAATTCCTTGCCTACAAGGAGGTCACTCCTGAGAGCTTCGAGGAGGCCTCATCTAGACTTTTACTGGAATTGGTGGAGAACGACGTTGCTTTTGACGCGGCAGAGGGCGTGATTTCCAGGCTAAGGGAACGCGTCATTGGGCAAAGAGTCAAACGGGGCATTAGCACAGTGGAGTTTATTCGGAACGAGCTCGGAGCTGTTCTTCTCGAGATTTTTGAGAAAGCTGGGAGCATAGACCTAGAGCAGGAGGCCTCTAAGCTTGCAGGAAAAGGCGAGCTCTACAAGGTTGTCTTCCTCGGGCCTAACGGCCACGGCAAGACCACGACCATAGGGAAACTGGCTTTCCGCCTCAGACTGAGAGGGTTGAAAGTAGTGATCGGAGCAGCGGATACCTTCAGGGCAGGCGCTATCGAACAAGCCTCAAGGATTGCGGCCTCAGCCGGAGCTCAGCTTGTAAGCCTGGGCTATGGGGCTGACCCAGCGGCTGTTGCTTACGAAGCAGTTGAGGTGGCGAGAAAGCGGGGCTTTGATGTCGTCCTGATAGACACTGCTGGAAGAATGCACACTAAGAAGAATCTAATGGATGAAATGAAAAAGATAGTCAGAGTAGTTGAACCTAACTTCAGGGTCTTTGTTGGTGATGCTTTAACAGGGAATGACGCTGTGAATATGGCTCGCGCTTTCCTCGAGGAGGTGGGTTTCGAGGGGAGTATCATAACAAAATACGATGCAGACACGAAAGGGGGCGTGGTAGTATCTGTGGTTTATGCTACGAGTAGACCTGTGCTATACGTTGGTACTGGCCAAAGGCTCGAAGACCTGGAACCATTTGACTATAGGAAATTTGTAGAGTCTCTACTCCAGTGAACTTCATAGCCCCCACTCTCCGCTCTTGTGAAAGGTTGTATGTCCATGCAGTACATGACGTGAGGCTGCCCTGTCCTACTCTGGTGTGCTGATGACCCCGCCGAGTAAACCCGAAGCCCGCACGAATAGGGCTCTATAAAAGAGGTGTTGAAAAAGGCTTAAAGAGGGAGCAATGTAAAAAACTTGTGGCGAAGAGAGATTTCCTGACCTTGAAGGAATATACGGCTGACGAGATAAGGCTTCTAATAGACGACGCATTTCTACTGAAGAGGTTACGGCAGAGGGGCAGGTTTACTCTCCCGTATCTCTCAGGCCTTAACGTTGCTATGATCTTTGAGAAGCCCTCGACGCGCACAAGAGCATCCTTCTCGGTAGCAGTATATGAACTGGGAGGACTTCCTATACCCTACTCTGCCCAGGAGCTACAGCTTTCTCGTGGTGAGCCAATAAAGGATGTTGCTAGGGTGCTTTCCAGGTACCACCACGCTATTGCTGCCAGAGTCTTCCGTCACTCCAACCTTGAGGAGCTGGCGAGGTTCTCAAGTGTGCCAGTTATAAACATGCTGAGCGACCTCCACCATCCCTTGCAGGCCCTAGCGGACTACATGACCATCAAGGAGAAGAAGGGCAGGATAGACGGCGTGAAAATAGCCTTCGTCGGTGACGGTAGAGACAATGTCTTCAACTCTCTGGCGATAGCAGGTGTAAAGCTTGGAGCGAAAATAAGAGTTGCCACGCCGAGGGCCTATGCGCCTGATCCAGAGATCCTGGGCAACGACGTGTATTCAAAGATTGAGGTTTACGAAGACCCTGCAGACGCTGTGGAAGACGTCGACGTGGTGTACACTGACGTCTTTGTGAGCATGGGCCAGGAAAGAGAGCGCGAAGAGCGCTTTAAGGCATTTCTGCCTCTGTACCAGGTGAACTCAGAACTCTTGAAGAAGGTAGGGAGAGAGGACTTCATAGTGATGCACTGCCTGCCTGCTCATCGCGGCGAGGAGATAACAGACGAGGTTATTGAGGGCGAAAAAAGCATCGTCTTCGACCAGGCCGAGAACAGGTTGCACACGACCAAGGCCGTACTCCTATATCTGCTCAACCCCAACTGGAGCAAGACAAAAGAGCTTTAGCCCTCTTAACGTAGACCTCCACGTAAAAGTTCCCAAATGCTTGTAGGGATATTCTTCCTTTAAGCTCCCTAAGGAGATCACATTGCGCAAGTAGGGCTGGCTCCAAAGGTGATCCTGAGTATGCTTGCTCTATTTCTTGGAGGGTAGTCGTGTAGAGGGGGTAGGCAACCCTGGCCTGTGCTTCGAGCGCGAGGCCTGCCAGGTTACCCCTGAGGACTTCTCTGAGGAAGTAGCAAGCTAAGTCGTCTGCTGTGAACGGCAATATGAACAATGCTCCAGGGTACTCTGATGCGAGCGAGACTACTGTGGTCTTAACGTCTGTATACGAAGTAATATTCCCGTACACGCTCTTACTCGATACGATTCGGGTTGAGGATGACGTTTTCTCTGTAAATATCCTCGGTATCTCTCCCCCTAAGTGAAGGTGGTGGACTTGGACGTCATAATCTTGCTCAACGGCTAGAGTGAGCTCCAAGAGTACGAGCGACTGGAGGTTCTCAAGGGTCACGATCGTGATTACGTCGTTAGGCTTTGGGCCGAAGACTCGGAGGGCCCGCGTAAACCTTTTCTTCAGGGTAGTGTATGAACTCACATGCATAGGGGGGCGTATTGGTTAAAAAAGCAGTATTTGAGGTTGTCGGGTGCACTAGGGCTGAGCTCGAAGACACTCTCAAGAGTAGTATAGGCTTTAGTAGCGTAATACCAGTTGAGACTAGAAGCGGTTTGTTGAGAGTTCAGGTGAAAATAAAGAGTATGTCTCGCATATCGAACTGCTGGGAGCTCAAAACAGGCCTTTCTAGTGGGAGTAAGTGGATGTGGGGGGAGGTCTTCGATATATGTATTTACGATGATGAAACCGCGCTTAGAATGGTGGTGACCAGGAAGAAAGGCGTTGGGCGTATAAATGCAGACGTTCTCGGCATGTGGATTCTAGAGCTAGTTAGGAGCAAGAATTCCAATCTCACAGTGCGCATTGTGGAGCGCTTCTAGTTCACCTTCACGGGTATCCTCGCCTTCTCGAACATCCAGCCCGGCTTGGATAGAGGCCTCGTGGCATCGATTCCGAGTTTAGAAGTGATGAGGGTTCTCTGGTCTGACGATGGGTCGAGGCTACTCCCCCTAGCACCTCTAACGATTATAATGTCCTCTTCCGGTTGCATCCTGGTGGCTATGGCCCATTCCACATCCAGCGGGTTATCTGGGTCAACGTCACCGTCGACCACGACCACTATCTTCAAGGAAGGGTGTCCTGCAAGGGCAGCCAATATAGCATTCTTAGCATCCCCATCAGTGTTTTTGTCTATGCTAACGACGGCGTAGAGCCATCCCCCTCCAGAGGCTGGCAACCTTACTTTGTGCACCTTGGGGACGACCTTGCTCACGGCCTCCCATATCGCGACCTCCCTGGGGAACCCCATCAGTAGGATGTGCTCGTAGCCCGAAGGTAAGATGGCGTAGAAGTAGGGGTCTGGCTTTGCAAGTATCTCGTGGACGCGGAAGACAGGTTCGTCTCGCACATCATCGTAGGTGCCTAGAATGTCCACGAATGGCCCCTCTCTGGCACGCCTACCCGGGAGAAACTCGCCGAGTATAACTATTTCCGATGGCATTGGAAGGACTACGCCCTCAAGTAGGTCTGGAGTACCCTCTAGGAGACCGCCGAGTAAGGCATTGGCCACCTCTACTTCATAGATGCCGTATGGCGGGCTAGACGCTGCTGCTACATATACTACAGGAGGAGCTCCTATTAGTATCGCTGCTGGGAGGGAGATATTCGCCTTCTCGGCTTTGCTAAACATGTAGTAAAGGTGCCGTGGTACAAGCCTCACTGCGAGGTTGTTCTCGTCTAGAACCATTGCCCTATGAATACTCGCATTTACGGCATTGCCTCCAATCTCTCTTGCGATGAAAACCCCAGCAGTTATGTAATAACCGCCGTCCTTTTCGAAGAACTTAGGGATTGGGAGCTTATAAAGGTCGTTTCCGAGTGACTTGAAGGACGGCGCTGAAAGTTTAGTGAGTCTTGCCGGTGAGAACATAGCCCTGGACATCTTGGAGTAAGCCTCTGCGTCGCTGGAGACTGCCAGGATCTTAAAGAGAGACTCGCGAGTAGCAAGGATATTGGACACTATGGAGCCGCGCTCTGTCTCGACCATAAGGGGGGCTGGCTGGCTGTCACGTATAAGCCTCGCAACTTCGAAGTCTAGGCTCGGCTTATGCTGGGGTCTTAAAAGCCTGCCCTGCGACGAGTAAAACTCGATAAGAGCGCGTATGTCAAGCCCCACCTCTGCATGAGAATGCATTATTCTCCGGCCCTCTTCACGACCTTGATGTCCTCGGCGTTTATAGTTACTGGGAGCACATAGACTGCCTCTGCGAGCTCAACCTTTACCTCGTTCCTTGCAGGGTCGATGCTCACAATTTTCCCCCTCATCCCGGCGAAGGGGCCCCTTATTATTTCTACCACGTCGCCCACTCTAACAATCTCCACCACAGGTTTAGGCTTTATAAATGACTCCATTTCCTCGAAGCTTATAGCGCCCTTAACAGCCCCCCGCACGTGTTTCATGCCGGCTACGAGCTTCTGTGCCTCGTAAATGGCCTCGCATTCGATGAACACTAGGCCCTTAACCCCAGGCACTACGACAATGGAGTTCACTCTGTATCGGCCTTTACTAGCTCTATTGTAGAGTAGGTGCGCTACGTTGTACTCCTGTCCGGCAGTAACCCTGAAAGCGTAGAAGCGCGGGCTTTTCTGTGCGGAGACAGGCTCCACAGCTACGCCACCTACAGCTCACTCCGCGACTTCAAGTACAGGGCGACGAAAAGCACTGCCACCCCCACCAGTAGCCCGCCTACTAGTGCATATTCCCGGGGCACTGCCTGGATGCTTGTGAACTCGAGCATCGATCCCACTAGCTGGAAGAAAAACCCTATTGTGCCCAGAATTCCAAGTCCGAGCAGCACCACTCTCAGAGTAAGCTTGTACTCCTCGCTTGACGGCTTCGTGGCAAGTCTGAGCACCTTAACCCAGTCACTTATCACGTCGGATAACCCCACAGTTAGACACCTCCTAGAACAAGAGAACTCCGTCATAAAAACTTACTGTAGAAAGGAACGCTCCTAGAAGTAATGTTTAAATAGACCCCATTAACAATCACAATTGCGGCCGTGGACACCGGCGGCTCGCCTGGATCGCGGGAGAGGATACCTCTCCCAATGAAAAGGCGGCCTCCGTCCACGGCTACACAATGCTTCCCCGAGAAAACTGGGGCTCCAGCGCCCCTGTACTCTCGGGGAAAAGAAAGTGAGGCGCGGTGCGCAGGTTAAAGCGGTGCTCCACCCGCTTGCGGCCAGACTCCGGTTGATCCTGCCGGACCCGACCGCTATCGGGGTGGGGCTAACCCATGGAAGTCTAGGAGCCAGGGCTACGGCTGGCTCCGGCGGACGGCTCAGTAGCACGTGGCTAACCTACCCTCGGGAGGGGGATAACCCCGGGAAACTGGGGATAATCCCCCATAGGCGCAGACTCCTGGAATGGATCTGCGCCGAAAGGGCTACAGCGCCATGCCCGCTGTAGCCGCCCGAGGATGGGGCTGCGGCCCATCAGGTAGTTGGCGGGGTAACGGCCCGCCAAGCCGATAACGGGTGGGGGCCGTGAGAGCGGGAGCCCCGAGATGGGCACTGAGACAAGGGCCCAGGCCCTACGGGGCGCACCAGGGGCGAAACTTCCGCAATGCGGGAAACCGTGACGGAGTCACCCCGAGTGCCACCCGATGAGGGTGGCTTTTGCCCGGTCTAAAAAGCCGGGCGAATAAGCGGGGGGCAAGCCTGGTGTCAGCCGCCGCGGTAATACCAGCCCCGCGAGTGGTCGGGACGATTATTGGGCCTAAAGCGTCCGTAGCCGGCCCGGTAAGTCCCCCTTTAAAGCCCACGGCTCAACCGTGGGAGCGGGGGGATACTGCCGGGCTAGGGGGCGGGAGAGGCCGGGGGTACTCCTGGGGTAGGGGCGAAATCCTATAATCCCAGGAGGACCACCAGTGGCGAAGGCGCCCGGCTGGAACGCGCCCGACGGTGAGGGACGAAAGCTGGGGGAGCAAAGGGGATTAGATACCCCCGTAGTCCCAGCTGTAAACGATGCGGGCTAGGTGTTGGGCGGGCCTTGAGCCTGCCCAGTGTCGTAGGGAAGCCGTTAAGCCCGCCGCCTGGGGAGTACGGCCGCAAGGCTGAAACTTAAAGGAATTGGCGGGGGAGCACCACAAGGGGTGAAGCTTGCGGTTTAATTGGAGTCAACGCCGGAAACCTTACCGGGGGCGACAGCAGGATGAAGGCCAGGCTGACGACCTTGCCAGACGAGCTGAGAGGAGGTGCATGGCCGTCGCCGGCTCGTGCCGTGAGGTGTCCTGTTAAGTCAGGGAACGAGCGAGACCCCCACCCCTAGTTGCTACCCGGCCCCTCGGGGCCGGGGCACTCTAGGGGGACTGCCGGCGATAAGCCGGAGGAAGGTGGGGGCTACGGCAGGTCAGTATGCCCCGAAACCCCCGGGCTACACGCGAGCTGCAATGGCGGGGACAGCGGGTTCCGACCCCGAAAGGGGGAGGTAATCCCGTAAACCCCGCCTCAGTAGGAATCGAGGGCTGCAACTCGCCCTCGTGAACGTGGAATCCCTAGTAACCGCGTGTCACCAACGCGCGGTGAATACGTCCCTGCTCCTTGCACACACCGCCCGTCGCTCCACCCGAGGGAGGCCCAGGTGAGGCCTCTTGCCGGTGAGGTGGGAGGTCGAACCTGGGCCTCCCAAGGGGGGAGAAGTCGTAACAAGGTGGCCGTAGGGGAACCTGCGGCCGGATCACCTCCTTATTGATCCGGTCGAGAACGCCTGCGCACCGCGCCTCACGCTCCATTCGGGATGCAACCCAGGAGGGTAGCCCTCCTGGATGAAGGGCGTGATCCCCATGCATGTGCGTGGGGATAATGAGCGCCGCGTAGGAGTATGCAGATCAGGCTCATACCAGTAGACGGCTCGAAGCCGTCCGGTGGATGGCTTGGCTCGGGCGCCGAAGAAGGCCGTGGCAAGCGGCGATACGCCCCGGGTAGCCGCAGGCAGGCTTTGATCCGGGGATCGCCGAATGGGACCTCCTGCTACGGGCGAATAGCCCGTAGCGCTCGGGAAACCCTTCCAGGGGGAGTACCGAGCGGGAACCCCCCCAACGGAAACATCTTAGTAGGGGGAGGAGAAGAAACCAATTGGGATCCCCTGAGTAGGGGCGACCGAAAGGGGGAGAGCCCAAACCGAACTCCTAGGCGACGAGCCTAGGCGGATGTGGTGTTGCAGGGCCCCGCGCCTCCCAACCTCGGGTAGCCGAAGTGGGCTGGAAAGCCCCGCCGTAGAGGGTGACAGCCCCGTAGGCGAAACCCGAGGGGGAGATGGCGGGTGTCCCTGAGTACCACGGCTTGGTTTTGCCGTGGGAAGCTGGGGGGCACCGACCTCCAAGGCTAAATACGTCCCGAGACCGATAGCGAACTAAGTACCGTGAGGGAAAGCTGAAAAGTACCCCGGAAGGGGGGTGAAAAGAGCCTGAAACCGGACGGCTACAGGTGGCGTGGCTCGAAAGGGTCGATCCTCCCCGAAGGAAACCCGGGCAACCGGGGAGTACGAGGGGAGGGGACCGGAGTCACGCCTTACGTCTAGAAACACGGGCCGGGGAGTTCACGGCTGTGGCGAGCCTAAGGGGTTTCTAGCCCCGAAGGCGTAGGGAAACCGACATGCCCGTAGCCGGTCATTACGACCGGCGTGGGGCGGGGTCTGAAAGGGCCCGGAGTCACAGCCGTGAGACCAGAAACCGAGCGATCTAGGCCGGGGCAGGGTGAAGCCCGGCGAAAGCCGGGTGGAGGCCCGCAGGGGTTCTGACGTGCAATTCGTTCCTCTGACCTCGGCCTAGGGGCAAAAGACCAATCAAGCTCGGTGATAGCTGGTTCCCCCCGAAGCGGGTCCCAGCCCGGCCCGCCCGGAGGTGGCCGATCGGGTAGGGCACCGATTGGGGGTGCAGGGGCCGAAAGGCCCCGGCTCCCTTTCGAACCCCGAACCGGTCGGCACCGTAGAAGGGCGGAGACGGGTTCTGGCGGATAAGCCGCCAGGCCGAGAGGGGAACAACCCAGACCGGGGTTAAGGCCCCAAAGTGCCGGCTAAAGTGTCAAGCCAGAAGGGTGTCCCCCGCCTTAGACAGCGGGGCCGTAGGCTTAGAAGCAGCCATCGGCTAAGAAGTGCGTAACAGCTTACCCGCCGAGGCGGGGGGCCCCGAAGATTAGCGGGACTAAGCCGGCCGCCGAGACCCCGGGGCACCCTGCATTGCAGGGTGATCCGGTAGGGGGGCGTCCGGGTGGACTAGAAGCCGGGCCGTGAGGTCCGGTGGATCCGCCCGGAACGAAAATCCCGGCGGTAGTAAGAGCGCAAGAGGGGTGAGAATCCCCTCCGCCGAAAGGGCCAGGGTTCCTCAGCAACGGTCGTCGGCTGAGGGTTAGCCGGTCCTAAGGCGGCCCTTAACCTGGTGCCGCCGAAAGGGAAAGGGGTTAATATTCCCCTGCCGTGGGGGTACGTTTCGCGGCAACGCAAGGCCCCGCTCCTGACGCCTCGGGATAGGGGGAGTAGGGTTGCCGCCCTATCCAAGCGCTGAAGCCCGCGGAGTGCCGTCATGGCGAGAAGCGGGTGAAGGCGTGATGGGCCCGCCGTTAGGCGGGTTCCCCCGAATCCCGGGGCCAGTGAAAAGGGAGCGGGGAAGGATCCCCCACGACCGTACCGAGAACCGACACAGGTGCCCCTGGGTGAGAAGCCCAAGGCGTGGCGGGGTAACCCGGGCTAGGGAACTCGGCAAATTGGCCCCGTAACTTCGGGATAAGGGGTGCCTGCGGTCTTGGGGTATACCCCCGGGATCGCAGGTCGCAGTGACAAGGGGGACCCGACTGTTTAATAAAAACATAGGTCCCCGCGAGCCCGAAAGGGTGAGTACGGGGGCTGAATCCTGGCCACTGGCGGTACGTGAAACCCGGGTACAACCGGGCGAAGCGCCGCTGAAGGCCGGGAGTAACTCTGACTCTCTTAAGGTAGCCAAATGCCTTGCCGGGTAAGTTCCGGCGCGCATGAATGGATCAACGAGGTCCCCACTGTCCCAGCCCGGGACCCGCTGAACCCGCAACCAGGTGCAGAGTCCTGGGAGTCCCGGTGGGGCGAGAAGACCCCGTGGAGCTTCACAGCAGCCTGGCGTTGGGGTACGGCTGCGGGTGCGTAGTGTAGGCGGGAGCGATGAAACCAGTCCTCCGGGGCTGGTGGATGCGATCATGAAACACCGCTCACTCGCGGCTGTACCCCTAACCCTGGGGCAACCCTGGGGGACAGCGCCAGGTGGGCTGTTCGGCTGGGGCGGCACACCCCTGAAAAGGTATCAGGGGTGCCCAAAGCTCGGCTCAGGCGGGTCAGAACTCCGCCGTAGAGGGCAAGGCCAAAAGCCGGGCTGACTGCGCCCTTAAACGCATGGGGCGCAGGCGGGAAACCGGGGCCTAGCGAACGCTCGTGCCCCCTTCGGTGGGGGCCGGGCATGACAGAAAAGTTACCCCGGGAATAACCGGCTCGTCGCGGGCGAGAGTTCACATCGACCCCGCGGTTTGGTACCCAGACGTCGTCTCTTCCTAGCTTGGCCCTGCAGCAGGGGCCAAGAGTGGGGCTGCTCGCCCATTAAAAGGGAACGTGAGATGGGTTTAGACCGTCGCGAGACAGGTCGGACTCTACCTGCCGGGACCGTTGGCCGCCTGAGGGGATGGTCCGCTCAGTACGAGAGGAACGGCGGGCCGCGGCCTCTAGTTTACCGGTTGTCCGGCAGGGCACTGCCGGGCAGCCACGCCGCAAGGGGTAACCGCTGAAGGCATCTAAGCGGGAAACCCACCCCGAGACGAGGCGGCCACTCTCGGCCATTATGGGCTCCGGCGACGGAGCTCCTTGGCCGAGACGAGGGCACCCGTAGAAGACGGGGTTGATGGGGTGGCGGTGTAAGCACCGAGGGCTTTTGCCCGAGGTGCGAGCCGGCCACTCCCAATAGCCCGAGGCTGTCTACTGGTGTGAGCCTGAGCATAAAACTCCTACGCGGCGCGATGTTTTCTTCTACTCTCTTATCTCAACCTTCAACGGGCTATGCGGATTTTTCCAATTCTAGTATTCGTTAATTGTTGAAGTCCTTTTAAACAGATAACAGATTTTAACCTCTGATGTCGTTTATTCACGATGAAAGTTCTGGAGTTAGGTGTCGGCCGCTATCCCCCTGCGCTCTACCTGGGCATAAGGGCAAGGGTTCTCGACGTGCTATTGGGGATGGCCTCGAGACGTGTCAGGCACTGTCCGCTGGTGGATGACGCTGGAAGGCTGGTGAGCATGGTATCTGCACGCGACCTCATGGACTTCCTGGGCGGCAGGAGGTTTAATGACATCGTTGTAAAGGGCTACGGCGGTGATGTTTATAGGGCGCTCAAAGAGGTCGACGCGTCAGCGCTCAGCTACAAGCCCCCGTTCGTCTACGTGGACTCAGACCTTAGGGAGGTCGTTGAAACAATGTTCTATAGGGGCGTAGGGGCCCTAGCCGTTGTAGACAGGGAGAATAAGCTGGTGGGTCTCATCTCCGAGCGCCACATGATGTTGCTTTTCGCAGATGCAGAGACACACGTTAAAGTCAAGGAGATAATGACGAGGAACCTTGTAAGCCTAGCTCCCAGTGACACTGTAAGGAGAGGTCTACAATTAATGAGTGAGCGTAGGGTTAGGCGCATACCACTCGTAGCAGGAGGCGCTCTACATGGCATAGTGACAGTGAAGGATATCATAGGTTTCCTGGCTTCTGAGGACTCCTTGAAGATGATGCAGGCTGGGCACGTGGAAGCAGTTTATGAGACTCCTCTAGCCTACATCGCGAGCAGACCTGTGGTAACTGTAGACCCCGAAGACGACGTGGGTAGAGCTATCAGGCATATGAAGGATCGCGGTATTGGCGCCGTAATGGTTTCTTCAGGCGGAAAACCTGTAGGCATCCTCACCGAGCGCGACGTAATGACGCGGCTACCTCAAGTCAAGGGTGTTGAGACCTTCATCGACGAGTTGAGGCAGAAGATATACGCATCTAGAGTGTCATTTTAGAGCTTGATCTCAGGAAACGAGAAGCTCTAAGAGCGGGCACTACAGCTCGGGCAGAAGGGATCACCGTCTCAGCCGGGTGGTGGGCAAGCGTAACGGATATATTTGGTCTACTGCTCTGTTTTCTTGAGCCGGGGTCGCCTAGCCTGGTCTAGGGCGCCGGACTCATAATCCGGTACATACCCCTGCTACAGGGGTATGCGGAACTTCCCCGGGTTCGAATCCCGGCCCCGGCATCATTTTTACTAAGCCGATTATCCGCTTCATAAAACGGGGCTTTTGGCATGCACTCTACCTTTGCGTTTGTGGTAGGAGAGGTTTGTCTCCGCCTTATCGAGAAGAAAAGTTAATATTCAGAGCTTAGTAAGGTAAAAGTAGTGCATGCGCGGCCGTAGTCTAGTCTGGTAGGATGGCGGCCTCCCAAGCCGCAGAACCCGGGTTCAAATCCCGGCGGCCGCATATTTTTACATGTTTTAATTAAATAATCGTTTTTGCAAAAGAGGGGTTTGCTAGCTCTATGTTTTTGATCTAGCGCCAGAGAAAACTCTCTCTTTGGAGGGGCAGCCGGTATCACGCTTGCCGATGACCTCTCTGAGATGTTTTTCTAATCTAGTAAAGGGTGCTCCCTTTCCGTTATGCCCACTAAAACTCGCAGCCTCCACAAGCCTGCCGCGGCCTCTCTTGTCTAGAGTGCTAAAGAGCAATAACAGTATCAACACCACGCCTTCACCCTCAGTAACATCAGGGTGTAGGAGGGGCGCAAGCAAAAGCAAATATAATTGTTTATTAGAAGTGCTCTCGGTGAACGGAGTTGAGTCTCACAGGCGTAGAAAAATTCGTGCTAGCGTATATCTACCACGAGTACGGCGGGAAGATATACTACCAGTCGGGGAGCAGTTCGCCGGAGGAATACTTGGCCGAGTTTATCGCGGAAGAGTTCCTGCCGCGGAAGAACCCGAACTTTAACCGGGTGGTTAATGGGTTTGCAGAGGCGATACGCGGCTTACGGGAAAAAGGATATATCTCAATGACCGGTTACGAGGTTAACTTGACCGAGGAGGGTAAAGGAGAAGCCTCGAAAGTGCCGCAGGAGGAGTATAGAGAGTTGAAGAAACGCTTCTCAAAGACATAAAAACCTATTGCGTGGTAACGAACACGTACTCTTCGCGTGTCGAGTCAAACCTGCGCTGAACCAAGCCTTTCTCCACGAGTGAAGTTAAAGCCTTGTAAAATACAGCAGGGCTCACCCCTTTCTTCTTGCTCCATTCATAGAGCTGGCTCCTCGTCAAGCCTCCCGGCTCCTGTCTGATACGTTGTAAAAGGGCTCTCTCCACTTCCTCCGTGAGGAGGGCCTCACGGGAAGCTGAGGCTGCTTTTCCCTCCGCTTTTGAGGGTTGCTGCTCTTGCGTGGAGAGGAATGCCGTTAAGTCTATCGCAGGGGGCTGCTTTTCCTCTTTCCTCTTCTTTTCAGGCATAAAATAATCCCTGGAGATTATCAAGCAAGGGCTACCTATTATTGTTTATCATGTCCTCGAGGATCAATCTATCCGACTTCAGCTTCCGTTTGAACGCTGCTAAATATTCTTGCGTGACTTTTCTCATGAGAGTAGCTGAAATATAGGCTTGCCCTCTGTACTCCTTCAAGACTCCTAGCACAAGCAACGGCGTGTTTTCTGCGGGCTCTCCTAGTTGGGCCAAAAGACCGCTACTCTCCCATAACCTGACCGTGATTTGCCCGTTGTCGAGAGAGAGGACTATATCTGTAAAATGCTTCCCACTATAGACACTACTCACAGTGCCAACTGTGCATAGCCTCCTAGACTTAAGTAGAATCCTTCCTGTTTTGATGACTAGAAAGTTTAATGGCCCCTCTCTTACCATGTTTTCTTCTGTTATTTCTCCGGGGAGCACCCTAAGGTAACCGTCGATGGGGAGTTCTCTGTTATTGGAATCCATGGTGACAACCTTTTATCCTCTCGTTCTTCTATTATTGTGAAGCCTTTAAAAGTGAATCTTTCCGGCTACATACCCTCGACAGTCTTAATCCCTGAGACCCATATCTTGGTTATCGGCCCGACGGGTAGCGGCAAGACGAACACAGTAAAAGTTCTCTTAGAGGAGCTTCTCAAGAGGAACATTAAAGTGCTAGTTCTGGACTGGCACGGTGAGTATAAAGGGCTAAGGCGGTATATTCCTGGCGAGAATCTCGAGATGAACATTCTGGAGTTGGGGGATGCTCTCAAGTATGACCCCGAGTTTATAGTGGATCTCTTCTCTCATGTCTTTCTGCTCTCGGAGCCACAATGGTACCTCCTGCAGAGAAGTCTACGCGAGATAAGACCTCCAATAAAGCTCTCGACACTAATCTCGGCAATAGAGGAGCAACCCGTCAAAGATTGGAGGGACTATGAGATAAAGGCGGCTCTGCTGAGGAGGCTAGCTATCCTCAACGAGGGCGTAATGGGGCGAGTTCTGAACGGCGACAAGCCTCCATACTTTCTATTTGAGGAAAACGCCTCAGTTGACTTCAGCGTCTTGCCGCTAAAGTATAGAGGCCTCTTAGCGCTTGTCCTTTTAAAACACCTCTATGATTACTCTGTCTATATCAGAGGCGTTGCAGACAGGATCGTTCATGTTACTGTGATTGAGGAGGCCTGGAATATTGTGCCGTACAGAGCTAGGTGGGAGCCACCATCTATAGGGGAGCGCCTTTTTCTTGAATTGAGGAAGTTCGGAGAGCAGGTAGTGGCGGTCTCGCAGAGAGTAGACGACATCTCGGAGCGTGTCTTGAGGAATTGCCAGTTGATCCTGCTCCATAGTCCACAAGCCCAGGATCTGTTGAAGATAGGTCTTCCAAGGGAAGAGGTCGAGAGGACGAGTCTCGTCTCAAAGAGGGGCATTGTTTATGCTTTCTGCCAGGGAGGGATTCGTAAGCTAAGAGTTAGGAGAGCGGAGCAGCTTTGACTTCTTTGAGGGCAGAACGAATAAAATATATTTAAAACAAGTATTTACTCCTGGGTGTTATAGTGCAGAGGAAAGAGCGTAGGTTACGTTTGAGGAGGCTTGATGAAGTGCCTGAGGGCAAGGCATACATGAACCCAACAACAATGGCGGAGCTAGGTATAACCTCGGCTATAGAGGTCGTCATCGCAGGGAAGAAGAAGCTCTACTTCGAGTCTCGGCCTAATGATAAGGTGCCCCAAAACGAGGTGTGGTGCAACACCGACGAGCTTAAAACTCAAGGCGTTGCAGATAACACGATAGCTACAGTTAGAGCCAGGCAGGTGGTTGGCAGTGTCTAGTGTCTCAGTAGCAGATGCGAAGCTGATCTCCATACTACGGAGGGAGCTCGTCCTAGCACAAGACATACTTAGCGACATACGCCGGGTAATTAGGAGCCTCAATGACGCCTCGCAGAAGGAAGACCAGAAGAAGCTCCTAGAGCATGCCCAAGCCGCCAAGAATCAAACAAAGGATCTCCAGACAGAATACTTAACCTATCTCTCGAAAATTTCCCGAATGCTGGAGCATAAAGAGGAGTGGGTTAGAATAGGTTCTCGAATAATGGAGGTTATAGATAGGCTGAGCGGTATCACGTACCGCTTAAGCTTTCTCATTGAGCGAAATTGGGTTGTACCAGCACATATACAGGCAGACCTATTAGACATGTGCCAGGAGTTTGAACGTATGATTAGCACTATGGACGACCTCCTCGGCAGGCTACAGTCAAATCCTCCTCAGGCACTAGAGGATATAAAGAAGATATCGGAATACGAGAATAAAATAGACAGCATCTACCGTACCACAATCTTCAACATTCTGGACTCCAATATATCAAGTAGCACGTCTCTGCTACTGCTAAGCGTCGCCGAGATGCTTGAGGACAGCTCCGACACCATATACGAGCTTACAAGCAACGTCTATATACTACTCTTCGACCTCCTTTAGTAACGAAAAGCGTAAGCCTTCAACTAATGAAGTCAAAGAGGGAGGGTTGCCTTCTACCAGTGCGGAAGTGCTCCTCCTTTATGCCAAAGTACTCGAGTATTCGAAGTGCAGCCGGGATTATTTGCCTTTCAATGTAGTACTCTGTGTCTACCTCGGCGGCATCCTTAACCATGAACCATGGCAGTACCTTTTCTGAAACCTTTCCACCGCCTTTCACGACGATGTAGCCGACTTTAGAGCCCTTGCTAACTTTCCAGCCTGAGCTAGCCATTATCCTGGCTGCTCTAACGTGAGGTGCGTCTACTTCATACTCGTCAAGGCTCTTCGAGAGGGTCTTCCAGATGATGAGCTTTGAAATCTGTATTTTTCCGGATTCGATATCTCGAATTACGCTCCGGACATACTCTACAGCCCTCCAGGGATCGCCCTCCCGCAAGACAACTTCTATAACCTTCTCCTGTATCTCCTTTGAGATTTCTGCCCAGTCACCGCGCACGGCCTCAAGCCCGACGACGTCTATCCTTCCATCCTTGAGCAGGCCACAGTAGCGTTTCTTCGCCTCCGTAAAGAAGACTTTGGAGTAAACTTTATCGATCTTTATCTCAAACCCTAGCTTCCCCTCAACGTAACTTACCAGCTTCTCAATCTTCTCCGGGTCGTATTTTACGAAAATACTGTCTGTGTCGCCGTATATCACGGTAAGACCGATGCTCTGGGCATAAGCGAGTGTTTTCTTTATGAGTTCGCGCCCCCATGCAGTAGTAGCTTCAGCAACCTCCCTCATATACCACCTTGCCATACCCCACCCACTATAGCCATACGTGGCGTTAGTCACGACTTTTATAGCCTTCTGCCTCTCGTCCAGAACTCTATACATGTCACTTGAGGGGCTAAGGCCTTTCATCTGCTCTCTTATTTGGCGCCGCGCCTCTAACAGATCGGTGAGAACCCTTGCGTAGAAGCCAGGCGGCACCTTCCTAAACCTGTGTCCTACCTCGGGAGCTGTATAGACTTCATCTGCGGGGACATAGACCCCTAGCGGTAAGTATGTATCTGGGGAGATGTTGTACCTTATCATGATGTTTGGGTACATTGAGGAAAAATCCAGCACGGCAATATCCTCATGGATGCCCGGCTTGGGCTTTAAGACTATAGCTCCTCTGTAGGTTTCCTCCGGGCGCTCCTTGGCATTGGGAACAAGCTCCCCATATAGGAAGGCCTGCCGGATGAGGTGCCACTCGACACGATTGCCGACAGATGCTGCGAATACTTGGTCGAGGGGGAGTCCTACTAGGCTTGATAGCTGTATGGCGAATGGGAGTACTACCTCGGCAAGCCTAAACGTACTCACAGCGTCGTCGCGGTTGTACTGCCTAAGAACCGGTCTCTTTGTCTCGTCGTCCCAGTACTCGTAAATGGCCATAGGGTCTATCAGTACTCGCTCACTTTTCTTCAAGACACCCAGATAGTCAGCAATGTTCTCGAGTGTCTTCACTTTTACTTCCGGTATTTCACTCGCGTAGTCATAGAGGTCTATGTTCGCCCTGCCGACCACGCTGTAGTGGCCATAGACACTCTGGGCAGGCTCCCCGGAACTTCGGGCGACGTCAAACCTTATCCTTGCCTTGTGAGCCCTTGCAATGATGTAAGGCCAGTCGAAGTGGTTACTGTTGTACCCTACGACTACATCCGGGTCTTCCGACAGTAAGTCCTCCATGAACTCACGAAGTGGTCTTTCATCGGTTTTCCCGTCTGCCTCGAAGGTCTCAACTCCGCTACGTGTTGCCCGGCTTACGAGGATTATGGGGTCGCGTTCAGGGTCAGGTTCTCCGTACCTGTTGTAGCACTCTATATCAAAGGCATAGATTTTCAGGTCAGGTACTTTTTGCTCTTCGATGTACCTGGGGGGTTCAAGTGCCATGTACACCCTATCAACTCTCCAGCTACGAGGCTTCTCAACCTCCTTAACTTTTGCTATGTGCCATGAGCTAGGCCTCACGCCGTTATCGACCATGTAGCGCATATAGAACCTGATGTCAGCTTCAAGTACTTCTCTAGCATCCTTTACCCTGGCAGCAATCTCCCGTGCCTTAGGGACATCACGGGGGTCTGCAAGTACAACTTTTACAGCTTCCACAGACTTCCCATAATATTTTCTCTCAACTTTTTCCAGTGAGAGGAATTTGACTCCAGCAAGGCTCGAGCGAATAATTCTGACAAACTCATCGGTAACTCTCTCCTGTGAAGGGAGAATATAGAAGTATGGCCTGAAGTTGCGGTCTATAACTGCTACCCTCTCGCCATTCTCACTTATTCCCCAGAGACGGATCTCAGGAACTTCTCCCACAACCTCGTAATTAACATCGAGAATCCAGAAAACCTCCTCTGCCATTAAAGCTCAGTAAATTCATAATGTAGAGTGGCCTAAAAACCTAGTGTAAAGGCCATGTTAGTGACTTTTCGCTAACACTTTTCTTTGAAATAGTTAACACGTCGATGCCGTCTCCGCTAGCGGCGTCGCGCTTCATGGCGGCTTCAATAGCTTTTATTGCCAGCTTCTCCGCGTCATCCAGGCTCATAGAACTAGAGTAGCTGCTCTCGATAATGCTTATAGCTAGTCGCGAACCGGATCCTAAGGCCACGTAGTCGTCCTCGATTATAGCCCCTATTGGATCCAGGGAGTACAAGTGCGAGCCTGTCTCGTCCATACCCCCTACAATTATTTCTGCAAAGTACGGGAATAACCTCCTTTCGTAGAGAACATAGGAAAGTAGTTTAGCGGCTGTCCACACACTTGGAGTAATGCCAGCGTCCAGCTCGTATATTCTCATCTCAGCCTCGATTATCCTCGCGAGAGTCTGCATGTCTGCTATTAGGCCAGCGCTTGCCAGACCCATCCTGTCAAGTATCCTGTACACCTTCTTCCCAGACTTACTCATCAAGTACAGCCCATATGAAACCCGTTTTTCAGCAGCCAGCACGACGCCGTCTACTACTTTCACACCCACAGTAGTCCCCGGCAGTACTTCAACTTCTGACACTCACGTCACCAACGTCACAAGGGGGTGAAGTAAGCTATAAGCTTATAGCTTAGCACAGCCCCTGCACGTAGCTATGGCCAGAGTCGAGAGCCTCCAGGTAGGCTGGTGGGAAATACTTAAAACAGAGTTTTTCCACGGTTTATAATAGGCTTTCATGGGGGAGCAACTAGTCCAATTGAAACTGCCTAAACGGGAGTATTGCCTAGACCGCGTTATCACTTTCAGGAATGAAACTGTCGTTGCCAAGGAAGTTGACGACGTCGCTGAGCTCTCACCAAGCATTGCTAATACTCTAAAAAGCGTTGCAAGTTTTCTAGATGCATTGCCGGTTGTTCTGACCGAGAGAATGTTTGGCGAGAAGCTCGAAGAGAACATCGTATACTCACGTCATGGTCTTCCTGTAGTTGATCAGGAGACTCTAAACACTATAATCTCTGGGGCAAGAGTCCCCCTAATATACTCTTCCCATGGCGGCGTTTACGTGAAGATTAAGGGGTCTAAATTTAGAGAGCTACGCGAGAAAATGGGGATTAGCAGGGGTGAGTTAGCAAGGAAGATCGGAGTATCTAACAAGGCCGTAATTAACTACGAAGAGGGCGAGAGCGATGTTAGCCTCGATGTAGCATCAAGGCTTGAAGAGATCTTCGGCGACGAGATTTTCGAAGAGGCATCAATGGAGGCACTAAAAAAAGTCTTCGGTGGAAAGATGAAAGTGTCAAGAATCGAGCCTAGAGATGCACTGATAAAATCGGTAGTACAGGAGCTACGTAATCGAGGATTTGAGAACTTCGTATTTACTCGTGCGCCCTTCGATGCCGGAGTTAAATACATCGGGGAAAACATTAGAGTAAAGGTTGCGCTTAAGAAGGA
Source organism: Infirmifilum lucidum (assembly GCF_014876775.1). NCBI lineage: Archaea > Thermoproteati > Thermoproteota > Thermoprotei > Thermofilales > Thermofilaceae > Infirmifilum > Infirmifilum lucidum. The sequence continues at coordinate 993,820 of NZ_CP062310.1, forward strand.
TCCAACGTCAGAGGAGGTGAAAGTAGCAGCTATGGTATCTAAAAATACAAGGACTAGGCTAGTAGTACTTTCAACTGAGAGAGTAGTGGATAGGTTTGAGAACAGTAGCCTTGTGTATGTCTATGCGAGAGATACGGGGAAAGTCCGAGATTTAATCCTCGGGTTTTTGAAGCGAGAAGAGGAGTCTTAGACTAGAGGATCCTATGAGAGACTTTTGCACCCTTACTGAGAGCCGAGAAGGGAGAGCTGTTATCCGTCACTGTGACCTAAGTGCCTACGCAGACACCAGGGGGTATGTTGACCCGATATGGGCTCCTGTATTCTACAACCCTAGGATGAAGTGCTCGAGAGACCTTTCAACGGTAATTCTGTCGGTTTACCTCGAACTTTCAGGGAAGAGTGAGGTCTCTGTCATCGATGCCATGTGCGGCACAGGGGTACGCGGGATACGTTATGCGCTTGAAGTCCCGGGTGTCTCTAGAGTAATACTCAACGATATTAATCCCAAGGCTGCGGCCTTAACTAGAGAGAATGTCTCGCTAAATGGCATTACGGACATCGCTTCTATCTCAAATATGGAGGCTCATGCGTTGCTTTCGTCGACGAAAGCTGACGTTATAGACATCGATCCATTTGGGACACCCGCACCCTTTATTCACCCAGCTTTAAAGGCCGTGAAGCATGGTGGTCTCTTATGCGTCACGGCAACGGATCTGCCCCCGCTACTAGGTATATACCCTTCGGCTTGCATGAGGAAATACTTCTCCTTTAGTATCGAGACAGAGTTTTCGCGCGAACAGGGTGTGAGGATACTCCTCTACTTCATAGCACGTGAAGCCGCCAAACTAGGGAGAATAATAAAACCATTTTACTCCTACTACCTTGACCACCACATCCGAGTCTGCGTAATTGTAGAGAGAAAGGAGAAAAAGGGTTTCCTAGAGGAAAACATAGGCTTCATCTTCTACAACCCGCGCACCCTTGAGCGTCAGCTCATGAGTATTCGAGGTATGCTACACCTACGTGAAAAGCCGTTTAGTAGCAATACATGGAAAGTAGGAGGGCCGGTCTGGACTAGCGAGTTATGGGACAGAGAGGCTACCAGAAAGATTCGCTCAGAATACTCGATGCGTCAAAGTAATTATATTCTCTGTAAGAGGGGCTTACGCTTAGCAGAAAGGATTGAGAGCGAACGTGACATGCCGCCTCTGTATTACACGACGGAGAAGATAGCCTCAACATACAAGCTAGACGTGGAACAATCCCCACAAACCCTCGTAGAGAAACTCGCGTCAAAGGGATACCCCTCTTCCCTAACTCACTTCTATCCCAAGGGCTTCAGGACAGCAGCAGGTATCGGTGTAGTGCTAGAGAACTGGCACTAGCGTGTCCCTCCTTTCGCCCCTCCCTAGGCCCCCTAAAGGTTGGTCTCAGACCCCCCATGGGGGACAGCTCCTCCGGCCGGCACCCCGGGTTGCGCCAGGGCTCTCCGGCCTTCACCGTCATGGCTACCGGTGCGGGTGTTCACGGCACTGGCACACTACTTTCGCTTCTTCGTGTGCGTCGCGGCCTACGACCCCCAGGATCAACGGCATCGTGGCAGCGAGCCACGCGCCAGGTGTCGCAGGGGGCATCGCCGGGATCGAGGACAGGGTCGGCGAAGAGCGTCTGTATCGCCTCGGGCAGGACGCCTGCCCTCGGGGAGCTTCCTAGTCCTCATACTACATTGTCACGAAGCGGAGGACGAGCTGGTGCATGTCGTCAACTTACAGTTCTTCTAGCAACTCCACACTATGAGCAAAGTTTATGAATTTGAAGCCATGTTGGACTAAGGACGCGTAATGGGCTACCTGAAATACCTGGCAGAGATCTGGAAACGGCCTTTCGACGGCGAACATAGGGAACTGATGAAAGAAAGGTTGATGCTTTGGAGAAAGGAGCCTACAGTAGTGAGAATTGAGAGGCCAACACGGATAAACAGGGCTAGAGCGCTAGGGTATAAAGCCAAGCAAGGCTACGTTATTGTTAGGGTACGCGTCAGGAAGGGAGGACTAAATAGGCCTAGGCCACGTAGCGGTAGGAGACCGAAAAGAATGGGCGTCTACGGTTATAGCCCCCACAAGAGTGCACAATGGATAGCTGAGGAGAGGGCGGCCAGGAAATTCCCTAACCTCGTCGTCCTCGGCTCCTACTGGGTTGGCGAGGATGGCATGTACAAGTGGTATGAAGTCGTAATGGCCGACCCCAACCACCCTGCTGTCAAATCAGATCTCGAGAGAAGATGGATAGCCGGCTACAGGACGAAGAAGAAGTACAAGATCACACGTGAGAGACTTCTAAAGATTCTCGCAAAGGCAAAGCTCGAAGAAGGCTCTACAGTCACTGAGGAGAATAAAGGCAATGAGTAGATCTCATGTTGCGGTATCTGTAGAGTTTACATGTTTTATCCACGCTACAGAGGACGAGGAACGTGTCCTACGAGCTCTCACAAACTTACTGCCAGAGGAATTGCGACGCCCAGATAGCCTTCCTCTTAGAAAGAGCCTTACGTATGGCTTCTACGGGAATCCCATACTTCTCCTCCATCTTGAGTTTAGCGGGGAGGAAGCGGACAGGATCGTGAGGCATATTTTCTCGTCTATGCTGGGTGAAGACTTAAGAGGTATCCTCGAAGGCTTTGAGAACAGATTCGCAAAAGGCAGGCTCTATCTACGTTTCGACAAGCAGGAGGCATATTACGGGATAATGAAGTTGAGTAGTGGAGACGAGGTAATAAGGTGCGTGATAAAGCTTAAACCGCATATCCGCAGAAGAGAAGACCTAGAAAGAGTCTTGAAAGAGTACGGTGCACATTTGTGAGTGCGCGTAGGAGGAGATTCTATGACGCCTTCTGCGGCAAACTTGAGAACATCTCTGTTGAAGCCATAGAAGGCATGTACCTCAGAGCGCTAAGCGTTGGGTACAATGCGTGCATACCCTGTCTGGTTATAAGACCTCTACTGGATCTCCAGGAGATCCGCAAGAACGTTGCGAATGCTAGAGCTATAGTTGACAGCTTGTTGGACAGGGGTTTAAAGGTCTATCTCCGATGCCACCTTGCTGGAATTTCCAAAGCTGAAGTGAAAAAAGTATTGCCGCGCATTAGGGGCATGTGTGACCTCGTCTCTGTAGAAGGTACAACTAGGGAGATGCTGGCTTTTGCAAGTAGAGACCGCAGGATAGACATTATAACGCTTATTCCAGGCTCCTCGCCAAAACTATACAAGGGAGACATTGACTATATCTTGAAGTACGGCAAATTCGTCGAAGTCACTGCCTCTTCTTTCCTAACAGAAGATCTACTCTTACTTGCAAGAAATATTTCCTCAGTGCGGAGCTTGCTGCTCCAACCTGCAAGGAAGAAAGTTCCGATACTCCTTTCAAGTGGTGAAGGAGGACTGAAAGATCCCCGTTCTCTTCTGGCTTTTGCAGAACTATTGCTAGGACTTGATGTCGAGAGTGTAGCAAGGTCAGCCTCAGCTCTCATCGAGAAGCGTTTAGCGGAGAATTTGGAGAAGAGAATGGGCATCAGGCCTATTGAAGGGGTCAGGATCGAACGGCCGATTGATGAAATATGAGAGAGAATAAGTACAGATACCTGGTCTTGAGACTTACACGCGAGTTCTCGTCACTAGAGGCGGTTGAGGAACACATAAGGAAGTGCATTCTCCTCCTCTTCGGCGTGTATGGGCTCTCATGTACTCTTCCAAGGGTGATTTATAAGTCCAAGGAAGGGATGGTTGTTGTACGCGTGAAACGTGAAGGAGTGAAAATACTCCGCGCATCGCTTTTACTCGACACTACAAATTCCATCATCGTAGTAAAGACAACGGGAACTACCCGCAAGGCAAAGAGAATAGCAGACAGTATCCAGCAGAAACAATAATATTGTACAACAGTAGTCTTGATTGTGACAAGGCAGGACATTTTGATACTCCCTGGGCAGGGATGCGCACACCTTGGCCTGGAGGTCTCGAGGATTTTAGGTGTCCCTCTAGCACCTCTCACCTCAAGGGAGTTCCCTGACAAGGAGATTTACGTTAAGGTTCCCGTAGAAGTGGCTGGCAAGGTAGCCGTATTGATGGTATGTCCTGGGAGGAGGCCGAACGACGCGCTTATTGAAGCTCTCCTGGCAGCTAGGACAATCTCGAGGCTAGGCGCCAAGGAAATTGTCTTGGTGGTGCCCTACATGCCATACGCTAGGCAGGACGAGGAGTTTAATCCCGGCGAAGCTGTAAGCATCAAGATAGTTTCCGAGTTCCTGGAGAGCCTCGGAATCTCTGCTCTAGTGACTGTCGACATGCACTTGCACCGGTTCAAGGAGGTGAGCGATGTATTCAGAGTGAGGGCTTTCAACGCTACAGTAATGGGAGAGCTTGCCCGCTTTGTACGAGAAAACTACGGCCATGATTACGTTGTCGTGGCTCCAGACGTTGAGGCAAGGCAGTGGGCCGAAGCCTTTTCGAGAGTGCTCAATGCAGAGTACATAGTCCTGGAAAAGGAGAGGAGGGGGGACGAGAATGTCGAGATTAAGGGGGTATCGGGGGCGATCAGGGGGGCTGTTATTGTAGACGATATTATCAGCACAGGCTCCACGGTCGCGACAACAGTTTCGCTTTTGAGAAGGAATAGCGTAGAAGAAGTGCTCGTTGCCTGCACACACGGCCTCTTTGTCTCGGGGGCTGAGTCCAAGATATTATCGGCTGGTGCCAGGGACATTGTGACATCCAACACTGTTGTCAATCCCTTCGCTAGGGTTAGCGCTGCTCCCCCAATAGCCAGAGCTCTCAGCGAGATAATCCGCGAGTAAACATTTATTTTTTTGACGTGTAGCAGTTGAAAATAAATCCGGCAGGCCCATGACCAGCGAAGAAGTTATCGAAAACATTAGAACAGGCAGAATTCACGGTTCAACAGAGGTTGTTTTCTATGCGCTAGACCAGATGTTAGAGGTGCTTAGGCGAGAAAGAAGACCTGACAGGTTTGCCCAGTTCGCATTACTCGTTGTAAAAGCGCGCCCGACGTCGGCTCTGCTTATGAATGCCGTCCGCGAAGTATCAAAACTTGTTCTAGACTCCCAGGGAGAGCCTATAGATGCGATTGTAGAGAAGGTTTCTAAAAAAGTAGAGGAGCTCAAGAGTAGGATAAGGAATGCCATCGAAGAAGCATCTTCAATCGCCGAGAAACGAATCGAGTCCGGCGATACCATCTTGACGGCCTCGTATAGCGTCTTCGTTAGGAAGTCTGTTGAGAAGGCCCTCAGGAGGGGGAAGGATATTAAGGTAATTGTGACAGAGTCGAGACCTGGGGGCGAGGGGGTCAGGCTTGCCTCTGAGCTTGCGGGCTTGGGTTGCGATGTGACTTTAATCGTCGACTCTGCGGTGCGTTTTGTGATGAAGAATGTGGACAAAGTTCTGCTAGGCTCTGAGAGTGTAACTGCTAACGGCGCGAATGTTAATAAGGTCGGGTCGAGCCAGATGGCCCTTGCGGCGCACGAGGCGCGCGTGAGAGTATTCGTTGTCACATCTATTCTCAAGTTCAGCCCGGAAACTCTTGTGGGTGAAATTGTCGAAATACCGGAGGCAGACACGCAAGAGATTAAAAGCCAATTAGAGCAGAAGGGAATAAAGGGCGTTAAGGTAAGAGCCCCTCTTTTCGACGTCACTCCGCCTGAATATATTGACGCAATAATAACGGAGAAGGGGCTTGTAGCCCCGTCCTTTGTAATAATGACCGTACGGGACTTGTACGGTTGGCCGCCTAAGCTGGTTCCACTAGAGGGCATGCTTCACAAGCTATCCATGGTTGAGGGGTATGACGGGTAAACCGATTCCTGAGGAGGTTGTGCAGATTGCCAGCGACATTAAGAACATGAGGATACGAGGTGCTGGCAGGATTGCCAGGGCTGGCGCTCTAGCGTTGCGTATCGCGGCCGAGAAATATACTGGCCAGAACCTGGATGACTTCAAGGAGTATATAAGAATTGTAGCTGATTACGTAGTCAAAACACGACCGACAGCCGTCTCCCTGCCAAATGCCGTCAGTTACGTTGTCTCTCCACTACTTAGAGCCGATAGCATCCGGGATGTAGAGGAGGCGAAGAGGATGATTATTGAGAACGCCGAGAAGTTCATGGACTACTCCGAGAGGGCAGTGGAGAGAATCGCGGAGATTGGTAGCAGGCTACTACGGGATGGAGATACTGTGCTAACGCACTGTAATAGTCAAGTTGTTGTGTCGGTAATTAAAGCAGCGGTAAAGCAGGGTAAGAGTGTAGAGGTCATAGCTACAGAAACTCGACCACTCTTCCAGGGGCACATAACAATCAAGATGTTGTTAGATGCTGGCGTAGATGCCGTAACGCTGGTGCCGGATTCTGCTGTGAGAAGCGTCATCAAGGACGTAGACAAGGTAATTGTTGGGGCAGACACCGTAACCGCGAATGGTGCTGTAGTAAATAAGGTTGGGACGAGCCTGATAGCTTTAATAGCCCGCGAACGGGGAATAGACTTCTACGTGGCCACCGAGACCTACAAGTTCAGCCCCTACACGGTGTGGGGCGAGCTAGTAGTCATCGAAGAAAGAACACCCACGGAAGTCTTGCCCGAGGACGTCATTGCGAAGAACCCCTACCTAAAGGTGTTCAACCCCTCATTCGATGTAACACCTCCGTACCTGGTGACGGCGATAATCACGGAAATAGGTCTAATACCGCCGCAAGCATCCCTACTAGTACTAGAGGAATTGTACGGCAGAGGAGCTATCCATGACACGATTCAAACCGTAGAAGAAGAGTAGAGAGTGCTCCGTGGGGAGTCTTTTATCCTCTACTCTCTTCTGGACAGCTCCCAACGGGGGTCTAGCTCTGAGGGGGGAGGGTAAAATCTATGTTTGTGAACTGCTTCGTTGAATCATGGCCGGTAATGCTTCATTAAAGCTCCGCAGGATCACCTGGGGCGATCTCTTCAACGATACTCTAGAGCTCGCGAGGCAAATAATTGCGAGCGGATACCACCCGGAGCTCCTGTTAGTTGTCGCGAGAGGCGGGTTGGTTGTGGGCAGGATACTCTCGGATTTACTATCAGTACGTGATATCGCGAACGTCTCTGTAAAGTTCTACAAGGGTGTAGGCCTAGCCTCGGATAAACCCGTTATAGCGGAGGGCTTAAACCCTGGCCTCGTAGCCGGCAAGGCAGTACTCGTGGTTGATGACATCGTTGACAGTGGCTCTACTCTGCAGGCTGTTCTAGAACATCTCTCATCTAACGAGCCACGTGGCGTAAAGAGTGCAGCTCTCTACGTTAAGCCCTGGGCGAAGATCTACCCAGACTTCTATGTGCGCACCGTGGAGGAGTGGATAGTTTTCCCATACGAAATACGCGAGACTCTTGAGAGCATACCAAGTGGTTATGAGGACGCATTGGGCATAGACCCTAGAGTTCTCGAGGAGATCCGGGACATAATAAGGAAGAAGAGCGTGGACTCTTGAAGCACAACCGATAAATCTCTGTTTTCGTGTTATAGCACGTTGGCTTCGTGATAGACTATAGTGTGGTAACGGTGACCGCATGGACTATGCAATAATCTACATGAAATTTACACGCGAAATGTTGAACAACGACCTGGAGCCATTAGAAGAGAACTTCTACGAGAGTGTTATCGAGAGCGTGCGCCGCGAGGGAGCATCGGGGACTATTACTAGGAGTGTCCTGGCGACCTTAAGGTCTCTTTTCCTTATGAGGCTTGCGAAAGAGTTGAGGCTTGTTTATACAGGTGCTCTTAAGCATGAGGAAATACACTCACTTCCACGGCTCGAGAGAGAAATCTTGGAGAGAGTGTTTTCGACAATCGAGGCTTTCGAGAGAGGCTCTCATCGTTCTCAGGAACCCGTTAGCCCGGATCTCATGAAGCCGGATTTAAGCGCAGAGGCAAAATCCGAGAATGTGCAGGAAGAGAAAACACTCGTATTCTTCCTGAAGCCATACCCGAAAATATTAGATCGCGGCTTAAACCTCGGGCCATTTAATAAGGGAGACGTGGCGTACCTGCCTAGGAGATTGGCTATAGATCTGGTGAATTCAGGCTATGTAGAAGAGATACCAAGAAAAGAATAACATTTATCAGGTAAGACATACTTGATACCGACAATGACGACCCTTGGAGAAGATTTCCCTACATATGACGACCTCATTGAGCGGGCATACAAGATGCTACCGAAGCGCAGGCCTAGAAGTTCTGGAGAGAGATTCGTTCTGCCGAGGTTCGAGGTAACAATAACTGGGAAGAGGGTTTACATAACAAACTTCAAGAGCGTAGCTGACCTTTTAAATAGGGAACCTCACATTCTCCTGCGCTTTATACTCAAGGAGACCGCGCTCCCGGGCTACTATGAAGAGAACGTAGCAGTAATCCAGGGCGAGGTCTCTCCCCAGCTTCTCAACAAGCTACTTGAAAGGTTTTTTAACGACTACGTGAAATGCCCCGTGTGCGGTAGTGCAGATACGATGCTAATCAAAGAGAAAAAACTACTGTCGATAAAATGTATGGCCTGTGGTGCGTTTTCCCCAGTGAAACCTTTCTAGCTCCCTAGCTCCTTCTTCTGGCTACTCTGGGCTTCCTCTCTAAAAACTTTCTCGATTACGCTCTCGAGTAGGTTCAGGTTTAACTTCTTATCGGCTGATATGTACACGATGTCCGAGCCCCCAAAAAATTTTCTAGCATTATCCAAGTGTTCTTGTGTTGCCAAGTCTATCTTGTTAACCACCTTGACTACCTGAGTGTCAGAGAAACTGGAGACTATTTGATCAAAAACTGTCTTCTGGAACTCCAGGGGAAAGCCGCAGGTCTCCGTCGGGTCTATTACGAAGATTATCAGGGATGCTAGGTGCCTCATAGCGAGAATTGCCTGCCTCTCGATTCTGTTTTTGTCTTCAAGGGGGGTATCCAAGAGGCCGGGTGTGTCTATTAACTGCACTCTCAGATCCCCGCGCTCAAATATGCCTATTATGAGTTCCCTGGTCGTAAAGGGGTACGGACTCACCTTAGGTTTCGCTCTAGTGAGCGCGCGCAGCACGGTTGATTTGCCGACGTTGGGCGCGCCTGCTATCACCGCTGCCGGGAGCTCCGTGTCGACTTCTGGGAGCCTTAGAAAGGCTTCTTGAAAAGATCTAACCTTCTTCAGGCACTCGGTCAATGTTTCAAGAACCGAGAATATCCTGCCAAAGAAAGTTCTTCTAGCAGTGAGGGTTTCTCTTATTCCGCTCGCCGTTTTTATCCTCTTTCTTGACTCATGGTATATTTTTCCGATAATTCTCCTGGACGAGTTGAGTCGAGAAAGACACACCTTATATTCGTCTACGTTGATATTCAAGAGCAGTAAGTCGCGGAAAAGTGGGTGGAGGTTCTCGATGAAAGGGCTGGTTTCGACGACTTTTCTCAAGTGGTTCTCCAAGACTTTATAAGCCCTGTCTATGCACTTCAGCGTGTCTTCTCTAATAGCTTCGAGCTTCCTCCTGTATCGAGAGGGTGGAGGGCGTTTCTTGCAAGCCTCAACAGCTCTCTCAAAGAGTACTCCACTATCCGGAATCGCAAGTACGAGTTCTCTCTTCAGTTGCTCGATGTTCACTCGGGTTCACGGCTCTTCAGGTCTTCTGGGCCACGACGAACGCGTGCGCTTCGTCATATGGCTCTAGGTGTAGGGCCTCCCTCACCTTATATCCACGTTGTTCAAGCTCGTTCATCTCCCTCTTGTAGGTCTCGGACGGAGCCTTAGTTACGTCTATGCTCATTGCTTTTATAGCCATCATTATCCAGCCACCTTTCTTTAGAAACATGTCAGCATTATCGGCGACATACTTGCTCTGGAATGGTTGCGCGATGTCTGCGTATATAACGTCTACTGCTTCAACTATATGGGCGTACTTGGAGGGAAACCTGGCATCTGCAAGGAGCGGTACTACGTTGGTTCTGTATGCCGCAACCTTTTCGATGAACTCTCTCATTACTCTAGGGGCAAACTCGACTCCGTAAAGTATGCCGGAAGGTCCAAGGATATCTGATACGTGGCTGGGTGTTGTCCCGGACGCTACGCCTAAGTACAGGACTTTTATGCCCGGTTTAATCGGGTTGGTCTTTAGGCCTTTTAAAATTGCTCCAGCTAATTTGCTCCTGTAAGGGTTCCAGATTCTATACTCCTTGCCACCAATGTTGACAAGCTGCTCCCCATATACCTTGATGCCAGGTGCCATATTGACCGTTGCAAGTCTCTCGCTTCCATCCTCGAACTCGACCACGTAGACTTGTGGGAATGCCTCATGTTCTCTTACTCTTAAAGCCCTAATCATCTCTTTTCACCTCTGAACTTTTTTCCACCCTTTTTTGCTTTTACTGCTCTCTCAGGTTTAACTGGAGGCTTCGCGTATAACGTTTTTATCTCCTCAACTCTCTTTTCAAGATCCTCTCTAAGTTCGTCGGCCCGGTATTCGCCGGAGAAAGCATCTATGCGTGCAGCTATTGCTAGTTTAGCGGCTAAAGCCCGTGCGATCTTCCCCCTCTGCCACTTGGGAGACCTGTGTATCAAGGGGTGCTGGAATATCACACCGTGTTTAGGCGGCTTAGCACCGTACCGTAGCGCCCTGAACAGGGCTTTCTCGGCCCCTAGGACTTGAATAGTGCTGGCTGGGAGCTTAGCAAGTTTGTCGAGACCACCGGCAAGAGCTATAAGCCTAGCACCAAGCAATGACCCAACAAGGCCTCTGATGTTTGGAGCAACCTCGTACATCGCTTCGTCGATGTACTTCTCCAGGCTGCGTCTGATAGAGTAGAGCCGGAGTCCGGTATCAGATATAAGACGTATCGCTTCGAGGTCAAACTCCGTCAAGTCTGCCCCCATGCTCGACTGAGCAGCCTTTACTATTTTCTCAGCCACATCATCCTTTATACCCAGTTCCTTTAGCCTCTCCTTGGTCATCTTACTCCTAAAGCCAATGTTACTCACAACCTTGAAATAGTCCTCATGCTCTTCTACTAGCTCGTCGAGCTCTGGGAAATGTAGGCTGTACCACTCCCGCACTCTCGATGCGAATAAATTTATTGTCTTGTTTACGTCGTCCAGAGCGTTTATAGCCTGTGCAACGAATAGATCCCTCTTCTCGGCCACTTCTTTGACCTTCAGTCGAGTTAGCTGGAGCATTAGTTCATGTACCAGGCTATAATATTCCTGGGGTTTTACCCCAACTGTCTTTTCAATAATAGAGGTTAAGTTCTCTCTAGCCTTTAATATTGCGTCGCCCCTGGTAGCTGACTCAACGCGGGCATCCTTAAGATTATTTGAAATAAACCTACCCAGGTCATTATCCTCCACGACGAGCTCGTCTTCTTTCTTGATGTTGCTGGCTATGAATTCTAGGATTTTCTCGGAGAGTCTCCCTTGCTCCATGTCGTAGAGAAGCCTAACGTGTTCTTCCCGCGACATGCTGTCTCTATATAACTTGTAGAAAGCTATCGGCTCTCCGTGCTCGTCGAGAATGTACACAGCTAGGGGAGTTATGAATAAGTATTTCTTGGCCATACCTAACCAAGGAGATAGTGCTCAGCTCAACTTTATATTCTTAGTTATGTGGTTGATTAGGCTGTTAACTACTATGTATGGGCGTAGGACTCCCCCATCCTGCTTTCCAGGTTCTTTCCCTGTCGGCTGACCCTTCGGCGAAATTGATTTATGTCTGAACAGCATGTCATAGAGAAGACATTCTTATGCGACCAATCGGTAAGGTAAGGCTCTTCACGCGAAACAAGAATCTCTTGGTTGAAGCCGGAGAAGTTCCCGAAATTGGTGAAAAAGTATACGACGAGAAAATGGCCGTGGTAGGCTATGTCTACGACGTTATAGGACCAGTTAGCGCTCCATTTGTTCTCGTCAAGGTCGACGAGAGCCGCTGGAAGCCTGAGGCCTTTATAGGCAAAATCCTCTACTGGAAGGGGAGCCCCCGACGCAATGGTAAGAAGAAGAGAGGCGTAAAAACACATGTCGGAAGGTAAGTGCCCGAACTGTGGGTCAACAGTCCCTCCCATGCTTAACATAGAGACAGGCGAGTACTTCTGCCCTGTTTGCGGCTATGTGTATGGGCCAATAGCTGAGCCTCTAAAGCCGAGGTCTCAGGAAGAGTACCGCAAGAAGATACACAGCGAGAGAATGCCCAAGAACCCTGATACGACACCAAAGTTGGTTATTCGCAAACACCTCGCTGGGAGCAGGAAGCTGTTGCAAGAGTCCAGCAAAACTGGGAAGTATGAGACCTACCTGTTGCAGGTTCAAAGAGAGTTCAACATACCAGGCTATGTTATAGCAGAAGTGAAGAGTGAGTTTGAAAAAATTAGGAAAGCCGGGGGGTTGAAGGGTAGGAGCCATAGGCTAGTAATTGCAACGCTTCTCTTCCACGTATCGAAGAGATACCCTAATGTTAACTTTACTAGGGAGCAGCTGGAAAAAATAGCTGGCGTAGGCATCAGGCAGGTTTACCGCACATACCGTGTGCTTGTTAAGGAAGGCTATATTGAGGCTACTAACACAGGTGTTGTGCGGAAACCAAGCCAGTACTTACCGTCTATTCTCAGCCGCTTGAAGTTGGAGATCCAAGGTAGGATCGGAGAAAGGGATCATCTGTTCAGTAGCATGCCAGAACACTTACTAGTCAAGTCCGCTGATGCTTTTGCGTCATTGCTTCAGGGGACTAGACCCATAGGAGTTGCCGGTGCTACAGTATATCTCTTTACTAAACTGCTAGGCTATAGACTTAATCAAGATTTTGTTGCAAAAGTAGCCGGTGTATCTCCATTAACCATACGGAGGATTCTGAAGCAAATTACAAGAGAGACTGACTTGACTATCGAAATATAGCGTACCCATATTGTAAAATAATCATTTTTAAGACTATAGCTTTAAATAATGACTAGCATAAGGCTACATGCACGTCTAGTCTACCCTTGATGCACGGTGACCCTATGGCAGTAATTAACGAGGATGTACAAACACTAAGGCAACAGTTTCATGACCTCAGGAATAGGCTTCGAGAGCTCACTGAAAAGATCTCTGAAGTGCGCTCCAATAGGGACGTAGCAAACAGCGAAGTGAAGAAGCTCTCTGCGGAGATAAGAGCGCTCAGAGAGCAACTCCTGCAGATTAGACAGCAAATCTCTCAGCTCGCAGAGAAGAAGAAGGAACTATACGATAAACTCGTCGCAAAACGCGAGGAGCGTAGGAAGCTCATCGACGAGTTAAACAAAACTCGAGAGGAGTTGAGGAAGTTCAACAACGAGTACAAGTCGCTCAGAAGCTTTCTAGGCACTAAGAACTACGATGAAAACGAGCTCAGGAACAAAATTGAACAACTCGAGTGGCAGTACCAGACAATGACCCTGCCCCCTGAGGTTGAAAAAATCCTAATAAACAAGATCCGCAGTCTAGAGTCGATCTACCTCAACGTAAAACACTTAAATGAACTTAGAGCGCGACTTGAAGAGACGAGGCAACGCGTACCTCAGTTGAAGGAGCGGATATCGCGGCTCAGCGAGGAACTCAAACAGATAATAGCCGACTACCTCAGAGTAAAAGAAGAAATGCAAAACTTGAAGGCTCAGCGCGACGAGCTATTCCAGAGGATCCAAAGCCTGAGACAAGAAAGGGATAGCATTAGGGAGAGAGCTAACGCGTACCACCAGGAGCTCCTCTCGCTTCTTCAGGAGGAAAAGTCTCTCAGGGAAGAGTTGGAGAGGGTTTCAGTACTCCTGAAGGCGAAGGAGCTATCACAGCACCTGGAGGAGCGCAAGAAACTGCTCTACGGTAAAGCCTTAGAGGCCTACGAAAAGTACAAGAGGGGAGAGGCGCTATCCCTCGACGAATTTAAGCTACTCTACGAGTTTAACATGCTCGGCAGTGATCTCCAGAAGAGCTCCTAGACACCGTCCCACAATAACAAGTAATAACCTTGATTTCCTAGAGTTTTAAGTTGCATGGGGTGGAATAGAATGCCACGTAGGTATAGTTTACAGATAGCAATCGATGTTGTAGACGAGTCTCAAGCATTGAGAATTGCAGGCATTGTCGGGGATATCTGTCGTAATAGGTTGGTTGAATGTGACAGGCTAATAGTAGAGGCTGGAACCCCCCTAATTAAACTACTTGGCCTGACGATATTGCCGAAGCTCAAATTAGCATCTCCGGGTATACCGCTAGTAGCTGACTTGAAAATAGCGGACGTCGGAAAACTCGAGGCGGGTCTGGCCTACGGTCTCCAGGCGGACAGCGTATCCGTCCTGGCTTTAGCTCCTAGGTCCACTTTGAAATCTGTCCTCGAGACAGGAATCGAGTACGGTAAAGGCGTTGTCGTGGACTTTATAGGCGTCTCAGATCTGAGGACGCGTGCAGAAGTCGTAGTGGGGCTCGTAAGAGAGGTGTCATTCCCAGAGGAAGACCTTGTATTCGAATTTCACCGCGGTATTGACGAGGAAAAAGGGAGGCCAGCAGAAGAGTTCTTCAGGGAGGTCGTGCACGTAGCAGAGTATGTCAGGAAAACTTTACCCAGATCTAAGATAGCCGTCGCGGGTGGGTTAACGCCGCAGTTAAAACAGGAAATTAGAGCACTGCTGGAGGCCGATATATATGTCGTGGGGAGGTACATTACTTCGAGCCCTACAGTTGAACGTATACTAGAGTTCTTTAATGATCGGAATGACTAGCTAGTCTTTGGTCGTATACTCGAAGTCTTCTCCGCCCCTATATATTTGCTGGAGATAGAAGTAAACTGCGTCTAAATTCTGGCTTCTCTTCGCGGAAACCATCACTATTGGTACTAGGTCTAGGAAGTCTAGTACTAACCGCACGACACTCCTCGAGAATTGTACATCGTAGTCCCGCGGGAACCTTGCTATCTCGTTTTCAAGTATCTCTGGGCTTGAAATCCACGCTGATATTCTTTCTCTCTCGGCCTCAGAAAGCACGTCTATTTTATTCAGGAGAATAGTGAGCGGCAGTTTCAGACGGTAAAATACAGAGGCTGCGAGGAAGATCTGCGATACAAAGCTATATGGGTCTGTTGAAAGCGTGGCGTCTAGCAGGAATGCTGTAGCACACTTCCTATCACTTTTACACAACGAACTAACAATGATGCCTCCACTTTGCCTAAACATGAAAAGCTCCATTTGGCCTGGCGTATCTAGCAGAACATACCCCTCCGGTGTACTGTCTATTCCCTTATCTATCGATGGTAGGTGCTCTATCGACATGTCAACCGCAGCAATGATAGCCCCATTAGGGCCAAGTCCGTATTCCTCTAGGACGTCTCTGATGAAAACGTGTTCTCTAATATCTACATCTGGAACGTACTCGAGATTCTCTACTGCAGGATCCAGGTTTACAGTGGAGACTGGCGCCTCTTGGCTCTGGAGCCAGTCGCGGAAGCTAGCTGTAAATGTTGATTTGCCCGACCCAGCGGGCCCGATTATGAAGACTAGCATGCGCATTCTCTCTCCATCTCTTTAGACAGGCAAGTAATAAATTCAGGTTTTTCGTAATGAAGTGATAGGCGGAACGAGAAATGGCGTCGAGGTCCAAGGCCTCACTAAGCGAGGAGAGCATCGAGAAACTGGAGGAAACATCAGTGCAATTTGAACTGCTAGAGAGAAAAGTACTGGAGGCAGTGAAGGAATCCGGAGAGGCAGGAATACTACAGAAGGAGCTATGGAAGAGACTCAGCCTAGATAGTAGGAGGGGGCTTAGAATAATTCGTAAACTAGAAGAACAAGGGTTGATCCTGCGAGAGCAGGTCATCTTACATGGACGTAAAACATACATTGTTAGACCTGCCCTCAAGCTTAAAAAAGAAGTCATAATCCCAGACTTCCTCGACGAGGTTCCGTGCTTCTACTGCCCAAGTCTCGCGAAATGTGCGAGCGGTGAAGTCGACTTCCATAACTGTCCGACCCTGAAGAGGTGGCTCGCTAATGAGTGAGCGCATACTGAGGGTCTTTGTAGCCGTAAAGGTAGACAGGCCTGAAGTAGTAGCGAAGATTAAGGTTTTCCAGGAGGAACTAGAAAGGGCTGGATTAAAGGCTAAGTTCGTAGAGGCCGAAAACCTGCACATAACCTTACAATTCATAGGAGAAATACCACAGGAGAAGGTTCAAAGCATTAAGGTTAAACTGCGTGAAGTGAGGGCTAGCCCATTCGTGATGGAGCTAGAGGGTGTTGGGGCTTTTCCAAGCCTCAAGAATCCTAGGGTTGTCTGGATCGGCGTGAAGAGGGGTGCAGAGGAGCTGTCTCAGCTCGCCCACAAAGTCTCCCAGGCTATACTCGCGACAGGAGTTAGAGTTGAGCGAGAAGAGTTTATACCGCATCTAACAATTGCGCGGGTAAAAGCCCCGCTTAACGGCGAAGCCAGGAGAATAATTGAAGGGAATTCCGCGACACTGTTCGGCGAGCAGGATGTGACGAGATTCTACCTAGTAAAGAGCACTCTCACGCCCCGAGGATCTATATACACAGATCTTGCCGTGTACCAGTTAACATAGGTGTGCTACCTCTAATGACTAGCGCAGGGTGCGTAGAGGGCAACTATCCTGAATGCCTTTTAAAGTACTTCTCAAGACTCGAACCCTCTGAGGAGCAGAGAGAAAAAATCTCAAAAGTTGCAGACCAGGCTATTGGGACTCTACATAAGATAATCGAGTCAAGGGAGCTTCAAAATATAATTCATGAGGTTTCGATACATGGATCCTTTGCCAGGGACACGTGGTTACCCGAGGACGTAGATATCGACATATTTATCTTGTTCGACGAGAGAGTAGGCGTTGAAGATCTACGCAAAATCACCGAGGCTCTAAGCGCCCAGCTCGCGGATAGGCTCGGAGCAGAGCTCGAGACACGCTTTGCCGCTCATCCCTATTTCGTAGTTAAATACCGGGGAGTAGAACTCGAGTTAGTACCAGCTTACAAGGTAGAAAAGCCGGAAGAGATGAAGTCTGCAGTGGATAGAACACCCTTCCACACGGACTATGTTGTCTCCCAACTGCGGAAGAATCCAGGCCTCAAGAGGGATATCCGCATATTTAAGGCCCTACTCCGCCGCCTCAATATCTACGGCGCTGAGGCAGAGGTTAAGGGATTCTCCGGCTACCTCTCAGAAGTCCTTATCATACACTTTGGAGGCCTCACCCCCCTCTTACGGGCTGTTGCTAAGTGGGTTCCGTGGAGAGTCGTTATCCCGGAAAGCGCGCAGAAGCTACGAGGCTCTGCGCCCCTAGTTGTACTCGACCCCGTTGATCCACGCCGTAATGCCGCGGCGGCAGTAGGAGTAGAGCAACTCTCGAAGCTTATAGCATTCGCAAACACATTCACATATAAGCCGGAAATTCTCTGCTGTATTTTAGAAGACTTGGAAGAAGAAGTAGAATATACTCCAGACGGAGATACCCTTATCTTACGATTAAGGGATCACCCTCCTCTCGTCCAGGATGCGCTAGCTGGGAAGATTAGCAGGGTACTTGACTCCGTTACGAATACGTTACAAAGGTACAATTTTAAAGTGTTGAGGAAACTCTACCTCAAATTGGAAGATGAACATCTATTAGTTTTCCAGCTCGAGGCACTCGAGCTCCCAATTTACGAGAAGAAAATAGGCCCACCCGTCTGGCATAAGAACATTATAAATTTCCTCAGTAAGTGGGCATCGAATCTGCCAGCCCCTTTCGTTGAGGGCGACAGAGCAGTAGTTGTGGCGCCTAGAAAAATTCGCAGGGCAATTGACACAGTAAAAGAGGTGTTGAGGGTCTATAGGGGGTTTGAGTGGGAAATACATGACGCCCCCTCCTTCCTAGAGGGGCTTGCACAGGATAAGAAGTACATGCTACTCAAGGCATTAGCGGGGTACGAGCCTTGGATTATATGTTTGAGGAGATGTTTAGGTGGCTCCCCGTCATAGCATATCCTTCCTTTGACAGGAACGCCTTCGCTAGGAGGGTCACGGAGGCGCTATTACTGGGCATTAGACGCTTTCTAGAGGAGGGCCGTGTAGACATACATGGCAGGAGAGTGTTAGGCAAGGGCACAGTGGGTATTGTCGCGAAAGCGGTCTTTGCAGGAGGCCTTCAAGTCGCTGTGAAAATACGGAGAGTAGATGCCTCACGTGAAACTCTGTTGAACGAGGCACGCGTACTGAGCCTCGTTAACAGCCACAATATTGGCCCCCGTCTGAGGGCTTATTCTAGGAACTTCCTCGTGTGGGATTATGTAGATGGAATGTCCCTAGAAGAATGGGCAAGGCTTTCCTCTCGAGAGGAGTTAGAGAAAACACTCCGGCTCGTTCTAGAGCAGCTATGGATACTTGATATACTTGGTGTGGCCCACAACGAGCTCTCGAGATTTAAAGACCACGTGCTTGTTAGGAAGGACGGGGTTCCAGTCATACTTGACTTCGAGTCTGCGTCGAGGGGGAGGTCTCGCTCTAATATTCCGCAATTCCTTAGCTTTCTCCTTAACGAGATGTCTGCGACGTCGAGGCTTATTATCGATAAACTATCCCTCAACCCAGAGCGCGAGAGAATAATATCAACTCTAAGGATGTACAAGAGAGGAGAGGCAGGGATTGATGAAGTGCTGGGCATTCTTGGTCTCTGATCTTTAGCCCCTGGCTACTTTACTGTCTCTATCACAACGTAGGTTCTGGTCTCACGTACGCCATCAAGCGTATTAATCTTGTTTAGAATATCGTCCAGTATTGACTGCGAGACGTGGACGATGACATCAATTTCTCCCGTAACCCTATAGACCTTCTCAACGGGTAGGTCACGAAGAGCAGAGTAAATTTGTAACCTTTTTGTAGGCTCTATCTTTAAGGTGATTATAGCCTCCCCGCTCTGCTTTCCGAGTACTTGCAGTGATTTATCCGTTAAGTCTAGGAACCCTCTTCCCGTTCGCAGGAATCCGAGTTCCCGCAATTTCTTTAGATGTGCGTTTAAAGCCTGCCTAGATATGCCAAGGTCTTTTGCAATCCTGTTCTGCGTCTCCGTTACTGTGAATACCCTCAGAGGCTTGCTCTTTTTGAACAGATACTTCAACAACTCAATCTGTTTCTCGGTTAGTATTTTTGAACTCACACTGAATAAAAGACAAATGTAAAATATATCCTTTTCATCGCTTTTACAAACATACTCTGGCTTAAAAGGCCTGTCTTTACACAGGCATTTCCTTGGCTATGCTTTGCATTTAATGGGGCAGACGAGGGATGAGCCCGATCCGGCTTAGCCTCCTTGCAAATAGTTTTTTATCTGTGAATCTCTTTCCTTAATGCTGTGAGTATAACTGTACCGTTTGTCCCAAGTCCGGTAGAAGTCATAAAGAGAGCTTTCCAAATCGCCGAGCTTAAGCCCGGCGAACTTGTCTTGGATCCCGGCTGTGGAGATGGGCGCTCGTTGGTTATAGCCACAAAGGAATTTGGTGCAAGAGGAGTAGGCATAGAGATAAGGAAAGATCTCCTAGAGACTGCCATGAGGAACATCGTGGCTGCCGGAGTGCAGGACAAGGTGCTACTAATACACGGTAGCTTCTATGATGTGAGTTTTCCTCCGGCGGATGTAGTTTTCCTGTACTTGTTGACTTCTGTCAACGAGCGTCTTAGACCAAAACTTGAGCGGGAGCTCAAGCCGACAACGCGCGTTGTTTCCCATGATTTCGAGGTGACCGGGTGGAAGCCTGTCAAGAGTGTCACGGTAGAGGAGGGCGGGAGGACGCATAAAATCTATTATTATATTGTCGGAGAAAGTAAGAGGGGGGTGTAGTATGCCAGAAGAAGTCACGGTCGTCGTCGAGAGCTTGTCTAAGGATCTACTCGAGGTCAAAATCTCGGGCGAGGGGCACACGCTTCTCAACATGCTCGTAGATGAGTTAAACAAGAACCCTCACGTTATGGCGAGTTACAGGGTAGACCATCCCCTGCTTGGAGTAGCACACCTACTAATCAGTACTGACGGTACGGTTACACCCCTAGAAGCGCTTCGTGCCGCTACAGACTCCCTTAGGAACAAACTCGCGGCTCTACGTGAACAGCTACGAGCCCAAGTGAGCTAACAAAGGTACTGGCTAGCAAGGAGCTCGCCCGTCTCGGCGACGCCTTAGTGAACTTTGTAGTCTCTGCTGCTTTATCTCTGGCGTCGGGGAGAGCCCAGGGAGAAAAAGTTCCGCGCCAGACTCTTAGGGAGGCCTATAGGCTTTCAAAACTGTCTACGACTGCCTTGCCATACCATTGTGATCCGGCAGAGAGCGTAGAAGCGCTTTTAGGCTACGCTTGGATTAGAAAGTGCCTCTCTAGCGAGTTTGCAGTGGAACTCATTTATAACCGGCTGTCCAAGGGAGATGCTTTGGAAAAAGCTTTGGCATTTCTCGTAGACTACGTCCTAAACAGCTGTTTGAGAGGCTGAGGCATACAAGACCCTACGTTTGTAGTTCCTAAAGTTCCGCCTCCGTGGGGTGAGGTTTTTCTTAGGCTTTGGAGGGATTTTCGGGGTAGCATTTCTAACTTTCCCAGCCTTTGTAAGGCTACCGTGGGACGGCATACGTCAAACCCTAGGTGATATCCCGCACCACAAGGTATATAAATGTTTTTCTCAACCCTAAGCCTTTTTATTCTTGCGTCTCCATTAGAAGCGGGTAGCCATGGAGAGTGGGTACAGCCAGAAGTTGAGAGACCTGCTCGCTAGCTCCGGCGTGGGCATTTTTGATATGGTGCTAGTACGATTGAGAGACGGAGTGATGCTGAGAGGTATAATCCTGCCACGCCCACAGGTGGGGGATCAAGGCTCTCTTGTTCTTAAGCTTGACAACGGATATAATGTCGGCATAGCGGCTGAGCGTATACTCGAGATAAAATTACTTGAGAAGGGCGCCAGGGCACAACCCCTAACAGAGAAAACCCACAGCTTAAGGGCTTCTGGGGAGAGCGTGTACTTTATAGGAACTGGTGGTACTATAGCTTCAAGGGTCGATTACGTTACAGGTGCTGTCTACCCCTATTTCTCCGCAGAGGAGCTATACTCGATGATCCCGGAACTGGAGGATATTGCCGTCGTAACGAGCGAAACTCTCTTCAACATCTTCAGCGAAGATATGACCCCGCAGCACTGGTCCACGATAGCCAGGAAAATAGGAGAAGTGTACAAGCTGAAAGCCCCGTCTGGGATAGTTGTCGCGCACGGGACTGACACAATGCACTACTCGGCGTCTGCTATAGCATTCGCTGTGCACCAGGCACCAGGTTCAATCGTCTTCACGGGCGCTCAGAGGTCGTCAGATAGGCCCTCGAGCGACTCTGCCCTTAACGTCGTCGGGGCAGCTCTTACAGCGGTTAAGGCTCCTTTCGCGGAGTCGGTCATAGCAATGCACGGGTCTGTGAACGACGACATACTTCTTGTTCACCGCGGCGTCAGGGCGAGAAAAATGCATACAAGTAGGAGGGACGCTTTTATGAGCATAAATAGCTTGCCTCTAGCCAGGGTAGATCCTTTTACTAGAGAGGTGAAGATGCTACAAAGCGAGTACAAGACTCGTTCTGACTCGGTAGAAATTTACCCCGACTTCAGTCCTAAAGTAGCGTTGGTGAAATTTTATCCCGGAATGGATCCCTCACTTCTCGAATTTTATCGAGAGAAAGGCTACACTGGATTAGTAATCGAGGGGACGGGGCTCGGGCATATAAACAGTAATCTTGTACCTACAATAGGTTCCTTGGTTAGAGACGGGATAATAGTCGTAATTTCGTCCCAATGCCTCTGGGGCTCGGTGAATTTAAATGTCTATAGGACAGGAGTCGAGCTCCTAAAGGCCGGCGCAATCCCTGCTGGGAACATGTTGCCCGAAGTTGCGTACGTCAAGCTGAGCTGGGTTCTCGGACAAACAAGTGACATTGAGGAAGCTCAGAAACTTTTCAAGACTAATATTGCCTATGAACTCTCTGAGAGAGATGAGTATAGACACTACCCGGGAGCTATGGGGTGGTGGTAGTGGACAGCTTGCCAAAGATCAAATGTGGATTGGAAATACACCAGATGCTCGACACTAAGGAAAAGCTTTTCTGCTCCTGTCCAACCGTAATAAGGAAGGATCAGGCTGATTACAGTTTCATGCGCAGGCTACGCCTCGCACGCAGCGAGATAGGCGAGCTAGACCCTGCGGCCCTCTTCGAGTTCGAGAAAGGTCTACACTTCATTTACGAGGGTTACAACGAAAACGTGTGCCTTGTTGAGATGGACGAGGAGCCCCCCCACCAGCCTAACAGAGAGGCCATAGAACTGGCTTTGAAATTCGCGTTGATAGTCAAAGCTCATGTCGTGGACGAGATACACGTTATGAGAAAGATAGTTATCGACGGCTCTAACACGACAGGGTTCCAGAGAACGATGCTCATCGCCATCGGGGGGCGCGTGAATGTGCGCGGGAAAGAGATTCCCATAGAGACAATATGCCTTGAGGAGGACGCGGCCAGGAAGGTTGATGAAGATCCTACGAGGAGGTCAGTAACCTACCGGTTAGATAGGCTCGGGATACCCCTAATCGAAGTAGCGACAGGGCCTGTGATAGAGTCCCCGGAGGAAGCGAGAGAGGTGGCACACTATATAGGACTACTGCTTAGGTCAATGGGACGTGTTAAGAGGGGGTTGGGAACCATAAGGCAGGATTTAAATATCTCAATAGAAGGTGGAGCTAAAGTTGAAATTAAAGGCGTGCAGTACCTTGACCTGATACCTCTTGTCGTTAAGAATGAGGCTAGGAGGCAACAGAGGCTCCTTGAGATAAGGGACGAGCTTAAGAGAAGGGGCTTAAAAGAAGAGGACATACTATTCTCTCCAGTAGACGTGACTGTCGTATTCAGGAATACAAAGTCAAGGGTTGCCAGGAGTGCAATTGAAAAGGGGGGCGTAGCCCTGGCATTAAAACTAAAGGGGTTTAAGGGAATACTAGGAGTAGAACTACAGCCTGGTAGACGCTTTGGCGCCGAACTTGCTGACCGTGCGCGTTACTGGGCTAGGGTCGGCGGAATATTCCATAGTGACGAGTTGCCAGCGTACGGTATATCAATGGAGGAGGTCGAAGAAGTGAAGAGACTTCTGGGGACTGAGGAGAATGATGCCTTCGTACTAGTTTTCGACGAAAAGGAGAAAGCGCTGAAAGCCCTGGAAGCTGTTCATTCCAGAATTATTGAAGCGTTCCACGGTGTCCCGGAAGAAACTCGAGCGGCTAATCCCGACGGTACTACGAGGTTTATGAGGCCTAGGCCCGGGAAGGCCAGAATGTATCCTGAGACAGATGTGAGACCCATTAAGGTCGACGGGAGCCTGTTAGCCAGGCTCGAGAGAGAACTGCCAGAACCCCCCGAGAAGACTCTTGAGAGGCTTAAGAACAAGTACAAACTCTCTGAAGATCTAGCGCAGCAGCTCTTCAACTCCGAGCACCTTTTTCTCTTCGAAGAACTCGTAACGAAAACTGGCGCTTCACCGGTGCTTGTTGCATCAGTCTTAACAAACACTCTGAGAAACCTCAGACGGGAGGGCGTGAATATTGAGAACATTGAAGAGGATCACCTATTCGGCGTGTTCAAAGCCGTTGCCAGCGGGAAAATAGCCAAAGAGGCTATTCCAGATGTTTTAAAGGCTATAGCGGAAAACCCCGAGCTCAGCGTAGAGAGCATACTTAGCAAGCTGTCTCTACAGAGCCTGACTATAAGCGAACTCGAGGAGCTCGTCAGCCAAATAATCTCAGAGCGGAAGCAGTTGGTAGAAGAAAAGGGCGAGAAGGCCTTCAGCCCGATAATGGGTTTAGTCATGGAGAGAGTTAGAGGAAGAATCGATGGGAAAACAGTCGCGGAGGTCGTCAGGAAAAAGCTCCTCGAAGCTATTTCTTCTTAGCACTCCTCCTCAGCTCCACAAGTTTTTCTGCAATCTTCCTAATCACTATGCTCTTCTTCTCAGTTGTTTTTACGAAGATTCTCCCCTCGCTATCGTACCAGTAAGCAGGGAATTTCGCGTTCCTGTCTATGGCGACGTCCTTATACCCCGCTTTTTCAGCGGCCAGCGCCAACTCTTCCACGCGGGGCTTTTCGACGGAGAGGCTCTTTGGAACACGTCTACCTTTATCCCGCGGCTTGGTCGAATCGAAGTAGACTGTCCAAATTATTTTACCGTTTCTACGCTTCATGAGCCTTCAACGAGAACGGCGTTAACTACTCCATCTTGACCAGGCCTTGAAGTAACTACGGCTTTACCTACCTCTGTTTGGATTATTGCCCCACGCGTTACTACCCCTCTCTTAGCAAGATCCCTGTTGGAGGGGTTATCTATGACTTTTAGCACTTTTGCTTTAACGGTTTTCTTTTGACTCGGAATATAAACATTGGCTTCGCTCGCAGTTTTAATCTTGACCTTTACATTCCCGCCTCTTACACGCACTATCTTCGCCTCTGTCTTTTCTCCGAGAGTGGGGTTTAAAGGATGGCGTCCAGTAAGGTACTTCCTCTTTACTTTCACGTGGCGGCCTTTCATACCTCCAGTTATTTTCCTGAGGTCGTTTCCGTGGTAAACACCCATGCCTATCTCCCCAGTCACATTACTCTGACCCCTTTTAAGCCTTTTCAGCCTGGGGGTAGCACCAGGTACGATGCTTCGCACGGCGCTTACAAGGAGGTTACCCCTGGAGGGCGGGTGCTCAGAAAAGGTTATACGTTACTCTCGCGTTTTCTGTTTCAGCGAGGTATATGAGGATAATTTCGCTGGGGAACCTCCAGGTAGTATTGAACAGAGAGTTCAGGGCATCAAGGCTCGTTACTGGTTTTCACGGGGTAGGCCACGTGGGCTGGATCTCAGTGAGGCACCTCGTTGAAAAGACCGGGGCAGCGAGGGTTGGACACGTTATATCGCCATACATGCAGCCCTTCGTCTCTGTTAAAAATGGGATAAGGACGCCCTACGAGCTCTATGTTGCCGGAGAAACTCTTTACTTTCTGCCAAATGTGCCCTTGAGCAACAGGGATACAAGTCTCGTGACTATGGCCGTAGCCGAGACTGCCCTCGAAGGAGGTGTTGTCGAGGCTGTACTCTTCGGCGGTCTCGATAACAGGTTCAAGGAAGATGACAGCGTTAGGCTAGCACCAACTACAGCTTTCTACGAAAGACACAGGAACCTGTTTTCGAGCGGAAGGTTCAAGCTCATGGACGAGGGTCTGGGTGTGGTAGGCCCCCTCGCGATAATTCTCTCTATATTCGAATCACGCGAACTGCCCGCTGTGGCAATACTGCCGTATGCCGCGCCAGACAGACCCGACCCGAAGGCCGCGGCGGAGGCTCTAAAGGCATATAGTGAACTCTCTGGAGAGAATGTGAGTGTCGAGGAGCTCGTAGAGGAAGGCACTCTAATTGAACGTGAGCTTGAGGAGCTCGAAAAGAAGATCAAGCAAGTGGCTAGAGAGAGGGAACCCCCTCAATACCACGTGTGACCAGCTCCTTGATGGCTTTGACAGCCCTCAGTATCTCTTCGCTGGTTTTTACGTGCTCTTGAAGTGCAACATAGTAGTCGCGCAATTTGAGATGTAGTGCTATGATTTGTTCTCCGGATAACCTCCTCAGGAGCCCGAGGACGAACTCCCTGGGCAGTGAGTAGTAGACTAGAACTACCCCCCTGTACCCCTTGTTTAGCGCGAACCACACGACATCTTCCTTGATTTCGTTTGCAGTCCCCTCGAGTACAGCGCTGCTAGCCTCATACTGTGACAGAGGATACAAGCCGTCGAGCTCGATAGGTATTATCGAGAAGGCTCGCGAGAGTACAGCTATGTCGCACTCGTTGATAATTTCTGGCCTGTCGTTTAAAAGCTCCTTTATCAGCCCGAACCTTGTAAATGGTTTGTGAGGAGTCTCCTCAAAGAGTAGCAGAATCTCGCTTTTACCCCTATACCTTGATTTTAGTCTATTGACATGCCTTACAACTTCAGGCCTGTACCTACTGAAGCTGTCATAGAAGAAGACACCCTGTATCCTAGGTCTTGTCACGGGGTGGACTTTAGCAATAAATTCAGCGTACTTGACGTACAACTTGAATGCCTCCATGAGTGAGGGGTGACCCCTGGTCTTCTCCTCGACAAGATCCCAAAGCCTTCCTTCGTGGATCGCCTGTTTTATCCTCTTTAACTCTAGGTGAATTACATAGAGGTTATGTTGGGCTATTAGCCTTACACGCTCCTGCTTCGGGAGCCCCTTAAGTTCCCTGGCGCTATACTTAGAACACACAGGGCACACACAGGGTAGCTCTTCGACTTCTTCCAGCCTTAGTGTACCGCGTGGTGTAATCAACCGGTCATCGCGAGCATATAGCGCATAGGAGGCTGAGTCGAACAAATCAACACCCATGGCAACGGCCAAAGGCATTATTATCGGGTGGCCGGCACCAAACAAATGCAGAGGAGCACCCCAAGGCAGGTTTAACCTGGCAGTCATCACGAGTTTAACTAGTTCTTTGTAATCGTACTCCTCCATGAACTGCGTGGGGCCACCTACAGCGAAAAGGTCAGCAGGCTCTCGGGATGCTTGGGACGCTGAATATGCTACGAGATCTGTGTAGACTCCACCCTGTATTGGAGCAACGAGAAGCATGCCTTTTCTATCTACTTTGACAGCTTCCCGTAGCCTCCTCAGCGTTTCTTCTACCTCTATCCTGGCCTGGTGATAGGGGGTGTCTCGCCTAGTGGGAATATCCAGTATTACCCCGACGTCGGAGCCTATCTCGATTTGGTACGTGAAGATTTCCAGGGGATCTACCTCGACCTTCCCGTACACCAGTAGTTGGTAGGCTCCTGAGTCAGTGTATACAGGTCCGTCGACACCAAGTATACCGTGGACGGTGAGTTCTTTCGCCAGGTCTCCGTAGTTTCGCTTGATGATGTATGAATTAGTGATTAACATTGGGAAACCTATTTCTCTTATCTCTTTTGGAGGAATGATCTGCTTCCCAGGATTTATTACGGGGGTCAGCGTCGGGGTCTCCACAACGCCCCTGCGCGTATAGAGCTTACCTCTGCGTCCCATTAAGTCAATCTCGTCTACCTCGAAGACCTCAGACCATGTCACACAACCCTTACCACAAAAAACCTTATTATAGTATTCTACCCTGGGGAATTAACAGATGTTTATGCAGGGGAGAGTTACAGGTGTTGAAATGCTCTCGTACGCCGATGTGGCCCGCCTACGGATAGAGGGTGAAAGCGGAGTTTTTGAAGTAGAGATCCCATTAAAGGTGTTGAAAGAAGTTGGGATTAACCCACTTCCAGGTAGCGGTATCGAGATCGGCGTGGAGAAATCCGCCTCCGACTTTGAAGGCTGGGATATTGTGTTGAGTGGGGAGGTCTACCTGAGACAGGAATCTCAAAACAGGCTCTATATATCCGCTGGAGGCCTCCAAATAGTAATTCCCATAAGCGTTGCTACGGGCTTCAACAACGTGGGAGACAAAGTCTACGTTAAACTGAGGTTCCAGCGGGGACGGGATTAGGAAATGGTTGACGTGAAGTTGCTTGAGAGGCTACTAGAGTGGGCCCGGGCGAACAATGCTGTAATAGACGTTTCTTTCCAGGATACGAGTTACAGGCTTAGGATAAACAAGATGTTTAGGGCGGTTGACTCCGGCGGGAATGTTATCTCGTGGGCTAAGGCTTTCGGCGCAAAAAAACCTGCCGAGTTATTTGGGGCCTTCAAGGTTAAGGCAGTAACCCTGAAGCTCGCAGATAAACAACACACCTTTAGGAGCTTAGAGGAGCTTCTGCAGACGATCCGCCTGTAACTGTAATGGGGAGGCCCAAGGATGCGTTTAAGAAACGTTTTCACGGTATTTGCAGGCGTCCTGCTAGTTCTACAGTCTATACAGGCCACTAAGTACGTGGTGGTAACAAGCCTAGTTGTAGAAGGACGCGGCACAGTCGACCGGGAAGTTTTCTCAAGGATATTCCTCATTGCTCCAGATATCCCGGGCTGGCAGAATTCCTCGCGCATAACCTTATACGTAAACTCGAAGGAAAGGGGGTTTACTCTCAGTAGAGATGCAGACGGGAACTTGTACGCGTATCCGGGCGACCTCCAGTACTCCGGGAGGATAAATATTACCCTCGTACAGGAAGTAGAAGTTTTGAAGTCCCCCTTCCGCCGTGTAGCCGATCTTCCAGAGACTGTTGCTGCGAGCAGAGCTTTAATGGATAAAACTGCTAGCTCTGTGTTTTGGCGCTGTAACGCCTCTGGGAAGAAATTCTCGGATGTTGTAAGCCTTGCGAGTAGCATAGGCTCGGGCTCTCCCTCGAACAGGGACTTTGTCTTGAGGGCGGCCGACTGGGTGCGTAGGAACATTAAATATTCCCTAAATATAAGTGGCGGCGTCAGGTGCCCGGCGGAAACGCTTGCAAGGGCGGAGGGCGCTTGTGGTGACATCCATGCTTTGTACACAGCCCTGCTGAGAGTCAGGGGGATAGACTCCTATCTAGCATACGCATATGTGTATGTCCCTGAGGAGAGCTTTGCTATAGAGTACGGTAAGTGGCGTTACGTATTGGTAGGAGCGGAGCCCCACATATTCACTGTTGTAAATTCGTCTGGAGCAATTTTCCCTGTAGACCTCACTGCCAACACCCAAAGTAGCCTCTCGGAATTAGCTAGGGGATCTGCCGTAAACCAGCTGGATTCAGTGATAGTGGTGGCCTGGATAAAGAACAGGGATCCAAATGACCTTTTGGCGGTCTACGCGCCTACAGGGGCAGAAAAAGTCGAGTTAGTACTCAGAGTCGTGCGCGGGAGTGCGGTACTCAACGACAACACTCTACTCTTCCTGGCGATTCTACTTGCAGGGGCTCTCATCCTTAACAAAGAGAGGTCTACTTGAGAGGCGTACCGCAGAACGGGCATATCACGTGCAGGTCTCCGTAGGGCAATTCGCGGCCGCAGTTGGGGCATCTCTTGGACTCTTGTCTTTCGGCGAATGGGGAGGGTTGCGGCTCCATAACTCGCGGCTGTACGTCTAAGTGTGCGGGCTGAGCAGGTGTTGCGGTTCCAGGCCACCTTCTGGCGGGCATGATAGGGGGCTGTACCTGTTCGGCCTGTATTGGTTGCTGGGGCCTAGGCTGGATGCGTGGTTGTGCTGGTCGTATTACGGTGGGTTGAACTGCTACAATTCCAGTAGGGGCTTCTTGCCTACTTCCTGCCCGTAGAGCAGGCGCTCCCTGCTGTATCAGCGCGCTCACTCTCGCGTAGAGCTTATACGCGTATGCCTCCTCAAGCCTGTACACTGCATAGAACAGGCTTAGTACAGCAATTGCACCGCAGATGCTTGCCGAGAAAGGCACAAGACTAGGAGCAAAGATTTGCAAGATTAGAGATATGGCTATCCATGCTGCAGCAATAGAAACAGTGACCAGTATTGCTGTCTTCTTTTTCTTGTTGAACTCAGCGTCTACGGGATCTACATACCTCTGTTTCGAGCGTTTACCCTGTACCGGCAAGCTCCCTCACGTAAAGCTGGTGTACTCAAGTATTTAATGTTGTGCCGCTACAATACGTTTTACTACGGCCTTCTCCCCCTCTACCTCTATGTCTGTTATCGTGCTCTCGGCTATAGCCTGCAGTATGTCCTCATCGTCCAGGACGAGCCTCGGAGACGAGAGCTTTACCTCCAAGCCGAGAGTATCTGCTAATTCCTGGAGTGTATAGGCTATGTCACGAACCTTGCTTTTAACGTCAACCACAGAATCTAGCGCGTCCAGCAAGTGTTTCTGGACTTGGAGGAGGGCTTTTCTCTGCCCATCGTTTAACTCGTTGCTGGCTAGCAAGTCTTCAACAATTTCAAGTGCTTTAATCACGTGAGTCCGCATACAACCGATAATCCCAGCCTCTCCCTAAAATAACAAGCAAAAACGCTTGCATGTGCTTCCTGCTTGCATACCAAAGTATTACCTTTGAATTTCACCGCCTCTATATGCCCTGCTCCTCGAGAGAAGAGCCCATATTCGGACGCTGGCAGGTGGGTGGGCAGAGAAGGTTGCTGCAAATCTCTTTTCAACACGCGAACCCGATTTGACGAGCTCCGGGTACTCAAACCTTACGAGTGCGCTGACAAAGTCCTCGACTGACGTGGCTCTCGAGGCTTCAGCGTCTGCCTCAAGCTCCATGTGCTGTAGAAGTTTTGAGAATAAGAAGAAGAGAAGAATAGAGTATCCTGCCAGGAGTATGAGGGGGGGCTGGAATACGGATAGCAGAAATGCTCTGGCGGCGCATTCTACACTGGCTGCCGTGAATAGTTTAAAGGAGTCTCTATGCTTTAGGTGTGCGAGCTCGTGGGCAAGTATAGCTTCGAGCTCTCGGGGGCTCGAATCCAGGAGTAATCCCGCTGTAACGTATACCCGTGAGACCATGCGGAACAGACCTAGCGTGTAAGCGTTTCTGCGGGGCGACGGAGTAATACATACATTAACTCTAAAGCCGTATTTTCTGCTGAGTCGGGACAGTATCGAGTCGAGGTCTACTTCCTTGAGTCTAATGTCTCTGGGTTCAACCCCGACGTCTCTGAGTACACGTTCAGCGTCGTTGAGCATTAAAGGCTTGTTCTTCTTCGCCAGGATGTGTTTAGCTACAGCCAATGAGAGTATATCCTCCCTTTTTATCTCGTCTACCGCAATACGCAGGAGGAAAACCCTTTTACAACACGTCGGCACTTCTAGGCAATTAAACCTGGAGTAGAGGACTGGCGCTAAGAGCAGTATTAGGAAAGTGAACAAAATAGTGGTAACGCTAACCCCAAGCACGTCTCTAAAGCCTAGTGTCGAGAGAATTACGGGTAAAAACATCGTGACCGCGACGAAAAACGCCAGAGAATAACTCCTAAGTCTTTGAAAGAGGGCTTCGCCGAAAACATCTGGGTTAGTATCTAGTTGCTTCCCGTCTGTTAGCAGGAGCACGACCTCCGGGCTAGCGTTACACGCAGAGGAGGCATAGTTCGCCAGTTCTCTCGCGAAGTCCCTAACTGCTTGGTCGTCACTTGCACACGCTTGCACAACTCCCCCGATGTACTTCACGGATATTTCTGCCTCCTGTTTTTTTACGAGAAACTCGTTCTCGTAGACTCTTTCAGGAGTATAGCCTATTCTCTTCAAGAGCTCTAGAAAATTCTCAGAGGAAAAATAATCCCCAAAACAGATGAGTGGAATAAAGAGAAATTTACATTTCTCCTCGCGTTTACTCATCTTGGTCTCCGGGCATGTCTAGCTTATCTCTATCTCGGCAACATCCTTCTCTCTCCTGGGTCTGAAGAAGAGTGCGGTAGTTAACGCTGTAGCCGCCGATACAGCCGCAACCTCTGTGGCTGTTACTGGACCTATGAATGGTAGGTCGAATAATATACCCGTGTTGATGTCTATGCTCTGGTCACCATCGAGAGCCACCTTTGCTGTAGTTGTAATCCTCTTGTACTGCACTGTGACAGTGTAGGTTCCTCTCGGAAGTTGGGTGAACACAACGCTACCCGATGAATCCGTCTCAAGGCTTTGCGAGTAGTTTCCGTTGTTCACAGTGACTATAGCACCAGTTACGGGCCCCCCTAGAGCGTTCTTAGCGTTGACAGTAAGACTATACACTTTACACTCTATGTTGAACTCCGTGTCCATTAGCGTTCCTATGGTAAAGTATGCTAGGGTCGCACCCTTGAACCTCGCAGAGACCGTGTATACTCCAGGTGCGTACACGTTCAGCGTAGCCACACCGTCGGCCCCGCTTACAGCGTTGATGCTCAGTGGACCAGACATGCTAACCTGGACGCCGGGTACAGGGTTGCCCTTCATGTCCCTGAATACCATCTTAATGGGCTTCCATACTATTGTGAATACGTAGTCTCCCTCCTCGACGCTGTCACCGTTCTTTACCTGAACCGCGGCTTCGTTCTTCTCAAGCACAATAGTTCTCCACGTGCTGAGCCAGCTCGAAGTGTAGTTCTCAACACCCTCAATCTTCTGGCCACCGGGGACTGTGACCGAGGTTATAGTGGCTATAGATGGGACTTGAACTACTATGTAGGCAGCGTACGCATCAGCGACATCTCTCTTCGACACGGTAGTTATGAGGCCCTTAGGTGTCCACGTCCCTATCTCTTTGTAGTACGCGGGGATTATCATTGCCTGGATGTCGTGCCCCTCGTTGTTCGTTATCTTCACACTAGACCCGTAGACGAGGAAGGCTTTTATCCAGTAGTGCATGAGGAGCGGCGGTATCATGAGCGAGGCTCCTCGAACTTCAAATTCCTCGCTTCTTTCAAAAGCTAAGTCTACCAGGCCCCCCTCAACCATAACATTGCTGGACAGAGGTCCTGGGGAGACTGAGTACAGCACAACGATGAAGCCCAGCGGGCTCCACCCGGCCTTGCTTCTCATAGAGTAGCTCTTCGACGTCTTTGCCGGGATCGTCGTCTCAGTGAAGCGGTCTTCTACCACTAGAAAAGAGCTGGGCAGTTTGTACTCCTCGCCCCGCGTAAGTGCTATAGTATATTTCCCGAACCCGATAGCTGAAGCATCTATCTCGACGTGTTTGGGGTCAGCCTTGAATGCCCCAGCAGGAATATTAGACTGGACGCTGGGACTCGTTAGCTCGTTCCCAAAGGGGTCGACGACGGACTTTACAGCATAGGGGGCGTAGTTATCAATCGAGACTCTCACTGCGACGCTCAGCCCAGTGTCCTTGAACTCGCTGGTATCGATTGTTATGTTGTCCTGTAGGGGGATCCAGACAGTCCTCCTGAATACAGTTATAAGCCTGGCCTTCACAGTGCCGTTAAAACCGTTAGCTCCAATAGTAACCTCTCCAGTATACGAAGTTATGGACGTCAGCCTACCCATACTCTGGCTTACCTTATCGTACTTCACGGGGACTAGTTGCGCCGGCGCTTTGCCGTCGAACACTACTACAAAGCTCTCGAGAACATAGCCTGGAGGTGTAGCTGTACTAGAGAGGGTTATAACACTCTTGCTCCCAAAGTCTAGCTCGACAGGCTCATCTGTTTTAAGCATGTAATCTATCCTCGCGTAGTAGGCTGGAGTGCTCTGTCCTGCAAGCGTGAGGGCTGTAATGTAGCCGACTAGCGTCAGTAATAGTGCCATGCAGACTATCCTTTTCATAAAGTTCAACAATCACTCCTGCACCCCAAAAATTTGGGATTCGAACGGTCTTTGTAGCGATACGAGCGTATTACGCTCGTCCTCGCCCCACTCTACGGCTCCAACCACGCACATAAAAACAAGGCACCTTTACGGTAAACTCCCTTTACAAAAAGCGGCCAATCTGTTAAAACCCGTAAAGAGCGCCGGGGCCGGGATTCGAACCCGGGACCGCCCGGTTAACAGCCGGGCGCTCCACCTGGCTGAGCTACCCCGGCGCTATTCAATCAGGAGGGGTTGGAGATAAATAAAATTTTTTCTTTTGTAGAAGACAGTAATTTGCAGAAAAGATATTAATTAGTTTTAACGAGAAAAATGTAGGTGGAGTTTCCAGTGCCTAAAGTGCTCTCCGAGAGAAACTTAACTCTAGCTGAAGTGCGGGACATACTTGAGAAAATCGAGAGTAAACGCGAGCTCACAAACTTTGAGCGTTATACGTTAGAGTACGCTAGGAAGTTTGCGAAAATCGAAGAACCAGCTAAGTCTCGCCAGATAGTGGAGGAGCTTGTAAGAACTTTCGACTTGCCAGAGAGTATAGCAGTTCAGCTTGTGAATATTAAGCCAAGGGATCAGGGTGAAGTACGCCTCATTCTTGCTCCCCTAAATAAGGTATACTCTGATGATGACTACAGAAAAATAATCGAGCTTGTTAACAAGTAGTAGGCTCCTGGGTCGTGGTGTTAAGCGTGGCTAGCCGCGAGTTTCGAAAACCTCCTAAGCCGCCCGAGAATCACGCGTACGTCTTAGATGTCCTACCTTACGGGGATCCAGTACGGGGCATTCCCTACCCTCTGGTTCAAAGTATAGGGGAAGAGAGGTTTCTCCTCATGGAGTTGAGACCAGAGAGCAGCATCATGCCGAGCGTGAAAATAGGGGAGAGAGTAGACCTGGCTGCAGGAGTTGAAGCTAGAATCTTTCACTTCCTAAGAATGCTCAGGTATGACGATCTCACGGGTAATGCCAAGGCTATATTGAGGGAAGTCATTACAAGTATCGTGGTGAGCCGGGAGAAAGTATTTGTCGACTTCTTCAATAAGTCACAGCCATTGTCAAAGAAGGCTCACCAATTGGAACTGCTTAAGGGTGTTGGAAAAAAGACTCTTTGGAAGATTCTCGAGGAACGTAGCCGGAAACCCTTCGAATCGTTCACGGACATTGAGAAGAGGGTAGGGATTAAACCCCTAGAACTCGTTGTGAACAGGATCCTAGAGGAACTCGCCGAGCCACAGGCACACTACATTTTCGTGAACCCACCATACGGCCCCACACGCTCCGGCGAGGCACTCCAGAGGAGAGAAGGCAGAGAGCGCTTCAGGCAGAGTTTCTGACGCAGGTTTTTGTCATGATAGTCGAGAAAGCGCGTCAAATATTGGAGAACGGTTACAGCCTCTGCGACTCGTGCCTCGGACGACTTTTCGGCCTTCGAGGACACGGTGTCAGCAACGCCGAGAGAGGGCGGTCTATAAAAACTCTGCTCTTCTTAGAAGCCTATAGGAGCTCACCTCGCGAGTTCGACGAAAGGCTTCTGAGGGCCCTGGCTGAAAGCGGGTTTGAGCCCGCCAGGAGTGTCCTGGCAAGCCTGTCACTGGAAGTCCCCCCTGTGTCTAAATGCTATATATGTGGGGGGATCTCTTCGAGGTACGAAGAGCTCGCCCTACGCATACTCGAGGCAACGTCAGAGTACGAGTTCTCAACGTTCCAGCTTGGAGTCCGCTTGCCCTACCAGATGGTAAAACGGGAAGAGGATATCTGGCGCCTATTTGAGCTAAAGGATGCAGAGTCGTTGAAGAACGAGGTTAGTAGAGAAGTTGGAAAGATTTTCTCCAAGATATCCGGGAAAGTCTATGGCGCAGAGAAATCCGAAGTACTCATAATCATAGACATCGGGAACGGTAGAGTCGAGGTTCACCCCAGACCTGTCTTTATATGTGGGCGGTACAGGAAACTGGTAAGAGGCCTACCGCAGAACCCCTGGCCCTATACAGATGACAGAATAAAGTTCAAGACCTCCATAGAGGAGCTGGTCTCCAGGCCTGCCATAACACTCTTCGAGGCCTTTGGTGCGAAATTCCATGCTGGTGGGCGGGAAGACATCGACGTGCGCACTCTAGGCAGAGGAAGGCCCTTTGTCCTAGAGATAAAGAGGCCGAAGAAGCGCAGCATAGACCTCGCAGAACTAGAGAAGAAAATAAACATGGAGGCTAGGGGCCTTATCGAGGTGCACGGGCTGAGCTACTGCGATAGAGACAGCATAAAGAAGCTGAAGGGGCTCGCCGAGGTCGCCAGGAAAGTTTACAGGGCTCTCGTCACCTTCTCTACTCCCATCACCGAAGAGGACATCAGCAAGCTAAACACAGTGTTCAACGTTGCTGTCGTTGAGCAGAGAACACCCTTCAGAGTACTCCACAGGAGGGTAGACAAGCTACGACGAAAGGTAGTTTACAGAGTTGAGGCGAAGAGGGTTTCAGAGCGCGAAGTAGAGCTCGTGATCGAAGCACAGGGCGGTTTCTATATTAAAGAGTTCATTCACGGGGATCAGGGTAGGACAAATCCGAGCATAGCCGGCGTGTTGGGGAAGAGCGTTGAAAACATCGAGTTAGACGTCCTGGACGTTGACTAGGTAGCGCCCCCGGGCTGGGCTGCTGGAACTAGGTGCTCCGGCGTTGCTACAATCTTCTTAATTTTCCCTCCAACGCGGACTTCTAGGACGTAGGCTCTTCCTCTCCGCTCAATCACCTTACCAACTTTCCCCTGGTATCTCCTATGCGGCGCAGTCTCGATGAATGTTGGGTTCACGTCAATAATCACGTAGTCTCCCACCTTGTACTCGTACATTAGACGGCTCAACCCCCCATAGCCCCTAGTACGCGGCGTGTGCCGGAATACCTTCCTGCTACGATTCCTATAGCCGTGTGAATGCCTCATCGACTAACCCCTTCACACCACTTCAATACGGTTTATAATATTTTCTCTGCTTTCCTAGCAGTATTCCCAGAAGGAAAATGCTCGAGTGCGGGGGCCGGGATTCGAACCCGGGCAGGCCGACGCCAGCGGAGGTCTTATCCCATTCAAGAGATCCTAAGTCCGCCCCCTTTGTCCTAGCTCGGGCACCCCCGCCCTCTTAGATAGTTATTTTCTCGGGTAAAATATTTTTTCTTGCAGGTGCCTCACACGCCCTCTATCTGTCTAATGTACTCCTCTTCGTCTGTTGTCGGTATCTCTTGCCTCAAGCTGATTTGTGCCTCGATAATCTTCTTCCTCTTTACTTGCCTCGTAGCGTAGCCTGCTATGAGGTTTCGTAGTTTTTTTGAGGGGACGTCTATCAGCTCTGCTACTTTCTGCTTGTTATACTCAAAATCCGTTGTAAAGCTGTCACCAAACTTCTCTATGAGCATCTTAGCCGTTCTCTTAACGAGTTTCGTTCTAACATTACCCATGTAATTCCCCCGAATACCTCTACACCGCACTTAAATATATTTCCTCGCGGTTTTCACGCTAAGGAAGGAAAGGGCTGGAAGAAATCTCTTTCCGTAAATACAGTGAAAATCTTTTAATATTTAGTTTTGTAATCCTACGGGGGGTAGTGTATGTCTGCAAAGAAAAAAGACTACGAAATACCGCTCGCCCCTATCGACAGGATATTGCACCAGGAAGGGGCAGAGCGCGTCAGCGAGGAAGCAACTATACTCCTGAGAGACTTCCTAGAGAAGATCGCCCGGGAAATTGCCCGTGAGGCTGTTGACGCCTCTAAGCACGCTGAACGCAAGACGGTGAACGAGGAAGATGTAAAATTTGCTATAAGTAGGCTACAGAGGATACTGTGCTCCCGGATCTTACTCTAGCTCCTTTTACCCCGCCCTTGTATTCCTGTTTTTGAGTATTCCTAAAGGCAAAACATTAATGTGGCTTATTTACAATTCAGCGTTGAATAAAACCATGTCCGGCAACAGGAAGGGCTACATAGCTAAGATTTCAGGGCCAGTCATAATAGGCAAGGGTATCAACGACATAAAACTCGGAGAAGTAGTATACGTAGGCAACGAGGGCCTTCTAGGCGAGGTTGTCAGGGTCGCACAGGATTACTTTGCAGCCCAGGTATACGAAGACACGAGTGGCCTCCGGCCCAGAGAGCCTGTAGTGGGCACAGGTAAGTTATTAGTCGCGGAGCTTGGCCCGGGTCTTATGTCCAGCGTGTATGACGGCGTCCAGAGGCCTCTGGAGAGTATACGTGAACTAGTAGGACCCTTCGTTAAGAGGGGCGTAAAAGTAAACCCCCTCCCAAGGGAAAAGAAGTGGCACTTCGTTCCAAGGGTTGAGAGAGGGATAAAGGTAAGCCCTGGAGACATAATTGGCACAGTACAGGAAACCCCTCTCATCGAGCACAGGATTATGGTACCAATAGGCGTTGAAGGACGGCTCAGGGAAATCGCTCCTGAAGGTGATTATACTGTTGAAGATACTATTGCTGTCGTTGAGGCAGACGGCAGAACCTACGAGCTCACAATGAAGCAGGAGTGGCCTGTAAGGCAGGCAAGGCCGTACAAGGAGAGATTGACCAGCGAAGTACCGCTTCTCGTAGGGCAACGGGTTATAGACACGTTCTTCCCAATAGCCAAAGGGGGTGCTGGCGCGATTCCAGGTGGGTTCGGTACTGGGAAGACCGTGACGCTACACAAGGTTTCAATGTACAGTGACTCGCAGATAGTCATATACATTGGGTGCGGAGAGCGTGGGAACGAGATAGCTGAAATGCTTATGGAGTTCCCAAGGCTCGTTGACCCGAAATCCGGGCGGCCGATAATCGAGAGGTCAATCGTTATCGCTAACACGTCTAATATGCCTGTCTCGGCAAGAGAGGCATCAATATACATGGGCATAACCCTCGCAGAGTACTACAGGGATCAGGGCTACGACGTAACACTAATAGCAGACTCTACGAGCAGGTGGGCGGAAGCGCTACGCGAAATAGCTGGTAGACTTGGAGAACTGCCAGTGGAGAGGGGCTACCCCGCCTATCTGCCTGACAAGATAGCAGAGTTCTACGAGCGCGGTGGACGCGTGAAGGCTCTAGGGTCACCTGAGAGAAGCGGGTCAGTGACAGTTCTTGGAGCCGTTTCTCCACCAGGAGGCGACTACAACGAGCCCGTGACAATCCACACGCTTAGGTTTGTAGGAGTCATGTGGGCCCTGGATACAGATCTAGCCTACAGGAGACACTTCCCGGCCATCAACTGGTTGAAGAGCTTTAGTCAGTACGCGGACATAGTCGAGAGGTGGTGGGTTAAGAACGTCTCTCCTGAGTTCCCGCAGTACAGGAGGAGGGCCCTGCGGCTAATGACCGTGGCCAGCGAAATCGAGGCGATAGCGTCTGTGGTCGGCGAGGGGGCTCTACCGGATGACCAGCGACTGATACTTCTTACATCGGAGATAATAAAGGAGGGCTTCCTGAGGCAGACGGCCCTGTCAGGAGAGGACGTGTTCTGCAAGCCCGAAAAACAGTACTGGCTACTTAAAATGATGATAGATTTCTTCGACAAGGCCTACGAATTGATTAAAAAGAGGGTATCCATAGAAGAGATTACGCGGTTGCCAGAGGTATACGAGATGATGCGAGTAAAGGAGGACGAGAGGGGGTTAGAGGCCGTAAAAGAACTCTACAACCGTATGATGGCTAGACTGGATGAGGTCGCGCAACGCCACGGCGTCCAGATACAGTCTGGGGTGGTGGCTAGTGTCTGAGAGGGTGCTTAGGAACATTGTTAACCACTATCCGGGGAAAATCTACCGAGGAATCAGGGAAATACGAGGTAGCCTGCTTGTCGTAGACGGAATTGAAAACGCCGCGTACGATGAAGTTGTAAGAATATACGGTAAAGACAACCGTGAGAGGTTCGGGAGAGTCCTTGAAACTAGCATAGGTAGTGCAATAGTTCAAGTTCTCGGGGATCGCGAAGGGCTCGAAACAGACATATTCGTGAAATTCACTGGCTCTACTTTCAAGATTAGAGTTTCAGAAGACGTCCTGGGCAGGATTTTCAACGGCAGATTCGAGCCTATCGACGGGCTACCCCCCATTATGACAGGCGAGCTCAGAGAGATAACAGGAGAGCCTATAAACCCGGTTGCCAGAGAGTACCCTCACGACTTCATTCAAACCGGTGTGTCCGTAATCGATGGTCTGTTTAGCCTAGTTAGGGGGCAAAAACTCCCAATATTCAGCGTGTCAGGGCTCCCGCACAACCTACTAGCCGCACAAGTTGCAAGGCAGGCAACTGTTAGGGGTGAGGGGGAGAAGTTTGCTGTTGTCTTTGCAGGTATAGGTCTGAGGAAGACAGAAGCCGAGTTTTTCATGGAGCAGTTCCGCGAGACTGGAGCTATAGAGAGGCTCGTAGCAGTTCTCAACTTAGCCGATGACCCAGCTGTCGAGCGCCTCATGACTCCACGCATCGCGCTCACGGTGGCAGAGTACCTGGCTTTTGAACTCGACATGCATGTCCTAGTGATAATGTCAGATATGACCAACTACTGTGAGGCTCTGCGCGAAGTTAGCTCAGCAAGGGGTGAGATCCCGGGTAGGATGGGCTACCCTGGATACATGTACAGCGACCTCGCGACAATATACGAGCGGGCAGGTATAATTAAGGGAAAGAAGGGCAGCATTACGCTCTTCCCGATACTGACGATGCCGGGAGGCGACCTCAGGCACCCTATTCCAGATCTAACAGGTTACATAACTGAGGGGCAGATCTTCCTAAGCCAGGAGCTCTACGCCCAGGGCATCTATCCGCCCGTGAACGTACTACCCAGCCTGAGCAGGCTGATGAAGGCCGGAATAGGTGAGGGTAAGACTAGGGAGGATCACAGGTATCTGGCAGACCAGCTTTACGATGCTTACTCTAGAGGTGTGAGGGCGCGGGATCTGGCGAGAATAATCGGCGAAATTGGTCTCAGCGAGAAGATGAGAAGATTCCTGAAGTTCGCAGAGGAGTTCGAGAACTACTTCGTAAACCAGTCATTCTACGAAAACAGGAGTGTAGAAGAGACACTAGACAGAGGGTGGAAAGTCCTCTCAATATTACCAGAGGAGGAGCTCGTCAGAATACCACGGCGCATCATCGAGAAGTACCACCCTGCCTACAGGAGCTGAGGGCTGAGAAGGGATGTTAAGCGAGCTCGCTTTTCTCCCTGCCTCGAGAGGAACCTTACAGCTGTTGCGGAGGAGACTGGAGCTTGTGAGGAGAGGTAAGGATGTCTTGCAGATGAGGAGGGATCAGCTGGCTAAAGAGCTCCTAAGTATAATGGACGAGCTGCAGAAAAGGCCCAAGGCAGAGCATGAGTTTATAGAGGCAGCCCGTAGGGCAGCAGTCATGAGAATGGCACGTGGTGAACACGACTTCAGGTCAACAGCCTCGCTCGTGCATCCACCAAAAATAACTAGCATTATTATGAGTTACCAGGGGATACCAGTACCTCAAGCCAGGATAGTCCAAGACCCAGATTTTTCGCAGATAACGGATCCAGACTATAGAGAGGCTATCGAACGCTTGTGGAACGCTGTTAAAGTGATGATTGATGTCGCTAATAAAGAGCTAGCCGTGGAGAGGATAAGCGACCAGCTACTGTACATTAATAGGGTCGTGAATAGCCTGGAGAAGAACCTAATCCCCGCGCTTACAGACGTCCTCAGGAGAATTGAAGAAAGGGTTATTGAAGAGGAGCTGGAGGACTTCGTCAGAGTGAAGCTCCTGGGAGGTGGCTAGCTAGTGGAGGCATATATTGCCGTTAGGGCACACGGGTTAAAGTCCAGGCTCCTGCGGGTACAGGACTATGAAGCTATATTGCGCGGCGAGAAGAAGCTACCAGAATTCAAGGACTACTCGCTCATATCAGAACGCGACTCCCTAGAGCAAGTCCTGGAGAAAATATACAGGGTCTACGTCTCGAGGATGGAGATACTGGCGGCGTCTGACCGCGCGCTGGGGCAAATAGTGTATGCGCTACTCGACAGGCTTGAGATCGAAAACGCCAAGATACACTTTAGGTATATACTTGGTGCACAACGCCCAGTTATCTATTACCCCTATGGACGCCACATAGGTCCCGCAAGGCTGATGCAGATCAGAACAGAAGGAAGCCTGTGGGAAGAACTCTCGAAAACACCGTACCAGGCTCCCGGCACTCCGAGTTTCGTGAGCGGGCTAGAAGCAGAGCGGGAGGCCCTTCTAGACATACTTTATTACAACTATCTGTTTGGGGTTGCTGATAGTTTAGCAATCAGCAGGGAAGAGAGGGAGGATCTGAGGAACATTGTGAGGGAGGAGTTCGAGGCAAAACTACTCTTGTGGTCGCAAGTTCTTAGGCCAGAAATACTCACCAGGCTCCTCCAGAACTACTCTAAATCTCTCAGGGCCCCAATACCTCAGCTACCAGAGGAATGGAAAACCCTCAAGCTTACAGAGTTGATCGTACAAGTCCAAAAGAACCTTGTGTCTAGAGCCAGGCAGCTCGTGGCTGTGAAGTACTCAACGGGCGTGGCATACGTATACTACTTCAATCTCCTAGCACTTACAGAGGCGAACAACCTAGAAAAACTAGTTGTCGGCAAAGAAGTAGGATTGCCGGAAGAAGTCATCCAAAGGAACCTCGTATTAGCCGGCCTTCCTTAGTTACTCAATGACTAGCTCAGTAGCGACGGCCCCAGTCACTACTTTACTCGAATCGGGTTCAAGTCATCATCGCGTTTTTCCTAACACCGGGGACAATAATTAAGCTTGCCCCTTCAGTTTCACGTAGTAGACTTGCCCCGCAGATACGCCGCCGTCACCGGGTGGCAGCTTCTTCGGCAGGATGACGTTCTCACGCCCAATGACCGATTTTATCCCCTTTAGTATCACCGTATTGACTGCCGCCCCTCCAGTCACGTACACTCTCCTGGCACCCTGCTCACGCGAAACCTCTGCCAGAGACCTCCCTAACTCGTACTGCACAGTGTAGGCTATGTCTTGGGGTCTCGCCTCTACGAAGCGCCCGTTCAGGATGTAATCGTAGAAGAAATCTCTTGTATGTATCACTGAGCCGCTGTGCTCGAATTTGTAGCTTATCAGGTTGCCCCCCCAACTAAACTCTTCAAGCATTATTGCCGGCTCCCCCTCATAAGTCCTCTCCCAGGACACGTGGAGCAGGGACGAAACAGCGTCTAAAAAGCGGCCAACGCTCGAACACTTCGCGCCCCAAGTGGCCTGCTTCATCGCAACATAGGCCTCCCGTAGTCCCCCTGGAAGTTGCCTGTCGAGGCCCAACCTGGCGACAAGACTTATGACCTCTTCACTTCTAAGAGTTTCAGCCAGCACGCCTATGACTATTCTTGCAGGATATATGGTGGCCCTGTCTCCGCCAGGCGTCGGAAGGTACTCGAGCCTCCCAAGGCGCTGGTAGCCCCCGTCTTCTCCCAAATAAAGCACCTCCCCTCCCCAGATCATCCCGTCGTCACCGTAGCCTACTCCGTCTATGGCGATACCATAGCCCTCGCTCGCCCCGTACTCTAGGAGAGATGCGCTCAAATGCGCGACGTGGTGCTGGACTTCCACGAGTTCAGATCCATACTCTTCTACTAACTCTCGTGCAAGTACCCTGTTCAGGAAGTGGGGGTGTTTGTCGACGGCGACGGTAGCCTCTCGTAGTGGTATAGAGTAGGTTCTCACGAGAAACATTAGGGATTCTTCTAAGAAACGAAGCGTCTCAACATTCTCTAAGTCTCCTATGTGCTGTGTGGGAATTACGTACTCCTCGAGGCCGACCGCCCCAGTATTATTTAGCATTGCGCCTAGCGCCACTACAGGCCTGGCAAACCTCTTACTAGACTTGATCCACCTTGGGGCATAGCCTCTCGACCTACGCAGGAGAACAGGTTCGTCGTCGGAGAACCTAATGACGCTGTCGTCCACCCTGTTCACTATCTCGCGGTTGTGCACTAGGAAGTAGTCGGCGACGTTGCACAGCTTCTTCAAAGCCTCGTCATTATCCTTTATTATCGGTTCTCCGCTCTCGTTCCCGCTCGTCATCACTGCGAAACGATCCTCTGTACTGGCTAGG
The DNA here is from genome assembly GCF_014876775.1 of Infirmifilum lucidum. NCBI lineage: Archaea > Thermoproteati > Thermoproteota > Thermoprotei > Thermofilales > Thermofilaceae > Infirmifilum > Infirmifilum lucidum. The sequence continues at coordinate 1,037,217 of NZ_CP062310.1, forward strand.
AGTAGGTAATGAAGCGGCGTATACGCAAGCATTACCCCAACTGTCTTAAGGCCTGGAGCCACCTCAGGCGAAACAGCCTCTCTTCTCGGGAGTATTACTATAGGCCTGGCAGGACTTAGTAGGATCTCTTCGGCTAGGCGGTCTACGACCGCTATTTTCCTCGCCACCTCCAGGTCGAGCGCCATAACGGCAAACGGCTTGCGCCCCCGCCTCTTCCTCCTCCTCAACTCCAGGACTACTTCGCTGTCGGAGGCGCGTGCCGCGAGGTGGAACCCCCCTATGCCCTTCACGGCCACAATATATCCCTCATCTATGAGCCTGGCAGCTTCGGAGATTGGATCCTTTACACGTATAGGGGATCCTCCAGCATCTAGGAGGTAAACTTGCGGGCCGCAGTCTGGGCACGAGATACCCTGTATGTGAAAACGCCTAGTGTCCCCCGGGTCAGAGTACTCGCTCCGGCACTTCGCGCAGAGAGGGAACGCGCTCATCGATGTATTCTCACGGTCATATGGGATGCTTCTAATTACCGTGAAGCGGGGCCCGCACCAAGCACAGCTGTGGAAGGGATAGCGGTACCACCTCGAAGAGGGGTCTAGGATCTCCCGCTTGCAGTCCTCGCACATGCCGAAGTCGGGCGGAATCATGGAGATCTTAGTAAGCTCCCTACCGCTCTTCCTAATCTCAAACTTCTCAAAATCTTCAGGCTCAACCTCTTCGACAATGATCTCCTCTATTTCTGCTGACGGAGGTGTTTCTCGCCGCAAAATCTCTGGAAAAGAGTCCACGGCCTGCGCATCGCCTTCAACCCATATCTCGACCTCAGAGCCCCCGAGGTTAACCACATAACCAGCTAGGCCTAGCCTTCTCGCTAACCTGTAAACATGTGGTCTAAAGCCCACCCCCTGGACTATGCCAGCCACGCGGAGCCTAAGCGCCTTCCTAGGCATTTGCCTAGAAAGAGTATTAAAAAGGGGTTAAAAAATAAGTAAGTCAATGTTTGACCCGACGTATGCCTACAAGTTAACACTGAAACTCGCTAGGGAGCACCGCTTCACAGGATCGAGAGGTGAGGAAGAGGCCAGGAAAATTATATCAGAAGAATTCACCGAGCATGGGTATATTCCTACACTTGAAGAGTTTAACGTGAAAGTCTACGAGATTCGCAGATTAGAGCTCCACGTAACAAGTCCGTTCAGAGCAGAGATTCAGGCTAGCCCCATAGGGTTCAGCGGGGAGACAAGCGGCGTCGAGGGGAGGTTAGCATACATAGAGAACTCGGACAAAATGCTATTACCGGAGGAGGGTGGCTGGATTGGGCTTGCTGTCGGGAGGCCCTCTGCAGAGAACTGGAAGCTCCTGGCGAAAAGAGCATCCGGGCTCATTGTAGCCGAGAGTACACCTTACCGGACTCTGAGTAGAGTCGCTGTTCCCTGGGAGTGGAGGGAGAGATACGGGAGTCTTCCTGCTGTGTATGTAAGCTACAGAGATGCTGTTAGGCTTCTCGACGCAGAGAGGGTATTTCTTGCTCTTGAGCAAGCCTACAGAGACGTGACAAGCTACAACATCTACGCTGAGAGGAGCGGCTATAAATACCCCGATGAAATTGTCCTTGTAACAGCACATTATGATAGTGTGCTAGGAGTCCCCGGAGCAACAGATAATGCAGGGGGAGTCGCTCTGCTCCTCACCCTGGCAAAGAGCCTCTCTGACCAGAGGTTGAAGAGAAGCGTTAGGTTCGTCCTCTTTGGCGCCGAAGAGCTTGGCCTTAGAGGCTCCCTTGCATACATCGACAGGCACAAGGACGAATTAAAGAACGTCGTTCTAGTCGTGAACCTCGACGTCCACGGGGGAGCCCTGGGCTTCTCCGCGGCTATCGTGAGTGGCTCTAAAACTCTGAGAAACTACGTTGAGTTTAAAGCCAAAGAGGTGGGAGTGAACCTTAGCATCTCTGAGGACGTCATGAGTAGTGATTCTACGTCGTTCGTTTGGAAGGGGGGCGTTCCTGCGGTCAACTTCTACCGCTCGAGTGGGAGCGGAGCCGATATTCACACGGAAAGAGACAACGCCGAGCACCTGCACCCCGTAGCCTTCAAGGTAATAGGCGAGTTCGCGCTGAAGTTCCTCGTGGATCTCCTGAACTCCGAGGAGTTACCATTTGACAGGGAGATCCCAGAAGAGATCAAGAAGAAGGCCGAGGAATATTTCAAGAAGCGTCTTGCCCTTGTAGATGAGAAAGCTTCCGCTTGAACGCTCTTATCCCACCCTTTAGGCTATAAGCACTGATTCCCATTTTCCTGAGAGTGTAGGCCACTTCCCTACTCAACCCGCCCTCGTCACAAACTACTATATACGTCTTATCGCGCCCTATCTTGGCTATAGCCTCCTCGAGATACCAGGAATCCACGTTTATGCTACCCGGGATGTGCTCTAGTCTGAACTTTTCGGCCGGCCTCACGTCTAGTACCACAGCCCCAGGGGGTATCTGCTCGATATCGAGCTCCTCATAGGTTTTGTCCCAGACTTCCTCTATCTTTACCCTCCGAATATCCAGTACTTCAGCATTTTCTATGGCTTTCAGGAAAATGCTCTCGTCGATTTTCTCCTCCTCTTGTATTACCTCTTCGAGGCTCGCAGATGTTCGAGGATGTATGGAGTAGATACCGCAGATCTCTTTCACGGTGCTAGAGACATCATAGGTTCCTATTTCTCTGGCGATCTTCACGATCTCGTCCTTGTCTAAGCAGATAACAGGCCTAAGTACAACAAATTCCGATGCCTTGTCTATTACATTCAAGTTAGCTAGCGTCTGGGAGGAAACTTGGCCCAGGTTCTCTCCGGTAACTATACCACCGGCGTCCACCTTCCGGGCAAAGTAGCTCGCCGCTCTGTACATGTACCTCTTGAGTATAACCCCGAGGAGATCTGGCCTGACCTTTGCCCTTAACTCCCTAATAAAATCCGTGAAGTCTACAATGAATAGCCTAGGATAGTAGCCAAAACACCACCTGTCAGCCAGCGTCTTCACCGCCCTAGCCACATAGTACTTCGAGACAGCCCCGCCCAGGTTGAGGTAAAGAAACTCTACCTCGGAACCCCTCTTCAGTGCCATCCACGCCGCTACTAATGAGTCGAAGCCTCCCGAGACGAGCGCGATAACTCTCCCCTCGCTTCCTACAGGGAGACCACCATACGCTTCTACAATTCCTGTGAAGAAGTACGCTCTGTTACCCCTGATCTCAACGTAGACTTCGACCTCGGGGTTTTCTAGATCTACTTTTCTAGCATACTTCAGTAATCTCTCGCCTAGAAGCCTGTTCACATCCATCGAAGTGAAGGGGTGCTCCCCGGCTCGCCTAGCTCTCACAGCAAAGTTTCTACCAGCTACTATGTCCCTGAAGTACTCCTCACTCTTGGCAATAAGGTCTTCCAAGCTTGTAAACTCGACCTCCGCGGCTATGGACATGGATCTTATCCCGAAAACTCTGCGCAGGACATTCACTGACTCGGGAGGCCCGTAAACGTAGAAGCGCCCAAAGCCTCTCTTGACCTCTGCCTGGATCCCCTCCGAGCTCAGAGCATCTTTAATATTCCTAACCAGGAGTTTCTCAAAGCGTTCCCTGGCTCTGTGGCCTTTCACAGTCAGTTCTCCAGGACGGATGAGTATGACGGTCTTCAAAGTCACAGTATTATACCACCTCTTCCAGTACAGTAAATGTGGCAGAGATAGTATTAGGCGTTATGGACTTCATAGCTCTTATCATCGGGTTCATAGCCCTCGTGGTTCTAATAGTGATCATAGCAATAGAGTACCATTACTGGCGGAGGAGGAGGGAGCTAAAAAGAATCATTGTTCGAGGCGGCTCACACTGAAATAAGTATCAGTGCGATTAGCACTAGGCCCGCAGCTATAGCCTTTTTAAGGGTTATCTCCTCGCCTAGAACGAGGGCGGCGAGGACGACGATGAAAAGTATACTGGATCTATCCACAACGGCTACGTTTACAGCTTTACCGTACTGCAAAGCCACGAAGTAGAGTAGCCATGAGAGGGCGCCTGCCACACCACTTAGAACTATGAACAAGACCTCCTTGGAGGTTAGGCTCGTGATCAGAGCTCTATCCTTCATAAGCAACATCAGTGAAACTGTAAACACTATCATTATCACAGAGCGTAGACCAGTAGCAATCACGGGGTCTACCTTGGAAAGCCCCATTTTTGCGAAATTGTCGCAAGAGCCGCAAAAAGCGCGTCTAATAGGGCATAAATAAACCATGCAAGGTCGCTCATATGCTTCGTACATCAAACACACAAAAATATTCTTTGAGGTAAGGCCAGAAACCGGACAGTCACGAATTTAAGGGTGATGCTGAGATATGCGTGTATGGCCTCAAGAGACTACAAGTACGAGGTGCAGGTTGTAAAGCTCGAGAGAGCAATGCGCGTCGACAAATCTCTCGTAGAGCAACTAGAGAAGGCCCTCTCGAAGAAGATGATAAGTGGCATGAAAAAAGAGGCTGTAGAATGCCCCGTTCTCAAGAGTCAAGTATCTTTTCTTCAATGCTATGCTTGCCCGAACTTTGTGCGAAGAGTGCGGGGCGTTGTGTACTGCAGGGGGCTCCCCCTAGGGGGAGCTGGTAGGAATGCCTGACTACACGAGGGTTTTCCAGGATTTTCTGCGCGAACGCAAGCCCCTCGAGGAGAGTATTCTCCTAGAGCTCATTGACGACGCCAGGAATGTCTTAAGGTCTGAAGGGCAGCTCCTGGAGATCGACGGTGACGATATCCTGGTTGTCGGAGATACCCACGGGGATATCGACGTTACGGCTAGTGCTCTACAGAGTGACGCCGAGATAAAACTTTTTCTCGGGGACTATGTCGACAGGGGTCCCTACCAAATTGAGAACATAGAGCTACTCCTACTGGCTAAAGTTTCCTCACCTGATAGAGTGTTCCTACTCAGGGGTAACCACGAATCGGAGGAGATGAACATGGAGTACGGCTTTTACTCCCGGGTCGAGAGTACGTACGGACGAGTCGTCTACGGGGAATTTAAGAACCTCTATACGTTTCTGAGCCTAGCGGCCGTAGTCAATCAGAGAATCTTCGCTGTTCACGGTGGAATAGCGAAAGGTCTCTATTCACTATCACAGGTCAAGAGCATCCCGAAGGGTCAGGAATTCTTAGACGATATCGCACTCCAAATGTTGTGGAATGATCCAAGCGAAGATGTCGAGGAATTCGCTCCGAGCTTCAGGGGGTGGGGGATCTACCTCTACGGCTGGAAGCCCGTGAAAGAGTTCCTGCGGATCAATAACCTCGAGATGATAATTAGGGCGCACGAGCCTTTCCCAGAGGGGTTTAAGTGGTTCTTTAACGGAAAACTCTTAAGCATATTTAGCTGTAGCTTCTACCCCATAGAGAGGCCTTTTGCCGCGAGAATCAGGAGAGAGAAAATAGAGGTTGAGCCTCTACTCTGAGGACTAGTAGGTTACCCTCAGTTTGAACTCTGCCTTCTTGCCCGGGTTCCAGTTGCTCACTGGGCGGTAGTAACCTACAATGCGGCTCCAGTGCTCGAGGTTACTGCTCCCGCAGTGAGGGCATGCATCAAGGTAGCCTGTAACACTCCTGCCACACTTCTTACAGACTGTTATCGTAGGAGTTATGCTGAAGTAGACTACTTTAGTGTTCGTTACTATGCGGTAGATAAGGTTCTTGAGGGCTTTGGGATCCGGCTGCTCGTGCAGGAACAGGTGCATCATTACACCCCCAGTGAATTCCTGCTGTACTTCTCCCTCCCAAACTGCCCTCTGGTATATGGGCACGTCAGCATAGTAGGGTACTACGCTGTTGCTGTAGAATGGGCTCTGGCCGTCAGACGGTATAAGTAGTTCGCCCCGCCTGTAATCCTCCCTGAACATCTCCATGTCTAGTTTAGCCAGTTTATAGCCTGTACTTTCACCTGGAACCTCCTCGACATTATAGAGGTATCCATCTCTCTCCTCAAACTCCTCGGCGTACCTCCTTATCAGCGAGACCATTCTCTTCTCGATGCTTATGGCATCTGCCATCTCCCTCCGAGAACCTTCAAACCAGAGTTTCGGATTCCTCATGAAGTTAGCTGCCGCCTCTGGGAGACCTATCACTCCGATAGTGTTAAAGTGGTGGTTGAAGTGGCCAAGGTACGTTTTCGTGAGAGGCATAAGCCCAGCTCCAAGCGTCTCCTTGTATCTCTCGCGCCACGCAAGCAGGACTTTCCTCGTGCTCTCCAAAAGCGACGTCAGCAACTCCTCAAAGGAGCCCCACTCTCCTCTGCTGAGGTAAGCTAGCCTAGGTAAATTGAGCGTCACGACTCCAATGCTACCAGTCGCGTCTGGTAGGGCCCATATGCCGTAAGTCCTGGAGTTCTCTCTAGACTTCAGGAACCTCTCCAGAGCATCCTCCTGTGAGGCCCTGTCAAGCCGGAGCGTAAACACGCCGTTGCTCTTTGAAACAACATGGTTAACGTCTATAGTGAGCCTGCAACACATAGCGTAAAGTGCCTCAACGTTGCTCGAGTACCCGTTCAGTAGGTACGCCGAACCCTTCTTGGCAAGAGTCTCGAATATTAGGTCTGAGAGCTCACCCCATCTCCTGCCATTCCAGTCGAAGTTCTTCGTAAGCATCAGCGTTGGTATGGGGAATGTGAAAGGCTGGCCTACGGCATCTCCTTCAGAGTAGAGCTGGAAGAGAGCCCTGCCGACAATAATTGCCTCCTCTACGTAGTCCCCGAGTTTACCTACACGCTTGCCGCCTACTAGTGCCTCCCCCTCAAGCATGTCTTTGCTCGTGTCGAACACCAGAGTTATGTTCGTGAAGGGGCTCTGGTACCCCGCTCTAGCCGGGTAGTTAAGCTCGAAGAGCATGCCCTGCAGGGTCTGCTTCACCCTAGTGAAGTCCAGTTTATCATGCTCCACAAAGGGCGCAACGTACAGGTCAAACGCGCTTACTGCCTGAGCGCCTGTCCACTCCTGCGCTCCCATAAAGAAGAAGTTTACAAGGTGTGCTACTGCTGTGTCAAAGTGCCTAGCTGGGGCAGATATGATGGTTGGCGTTTTAAGCCCAAGCTGGAGGATCCTTTTGAAACTCCACCCGGCACAGTAAGGTATCCAAAGGCTATCAGGGAGCTTGTGTATATGTATATCGCCCCTGAAGTGCTGTTCAACTGCAGTAGGCGGGAGGTAGCTCTTTAGCACCTGAGGGGTCTCAACGAGTTTCTCAAAAATATAGTTTCTAAAATTACTGTAGCTCACGTTGTGGTTAGCGTTCTCGTGTTTCTCCCAGTCGAGATCTGCGAGATACTTTCTCTCAAGTGCTTTTATCTCGTTTTCTTGTTTTGCTGACAGAGGGGTAGCCATAGATAGTCTACCTGAGGAGAGCATCGAAGAAGCTTATAATCGGAATTGCGAGCACTGTGAAAGTGATCTTTTTTGTTTATTTTCTATTTACATCTTTTGTAATATTAATTACACCAAATAATGCACTTGTCATTGGTTAAATTGCTATGTGTAATTCAGATTTTGTTCTATTACACGTTTGTAGAGGGTGTTATCTTTCTCAATAATTGATTTATTTCACGTGCTAGAAGTAAATATTTTTTAACATATGCCAGTGTATACACTGGATGCAGGAAGCATGACTAGCAGTTTAAAACCACTCTTTGAGCCTAAAGGGGTAGCTGTTATTGGCGCATCACGCGAAGAGGATAAACCCGGTCACATAATACTGAAACACCTACTCGAGAACTACAACAGGGGGATTCTCAAGGCCCCTGTTTACCCTGTCAATCCAAACGCAGACGCTATTCTAGGCGTAAAAGTCTACAAGAGCGTGAAAGACCTCCCACCCGAAGTCGACCTTGCCGTGGTAGTCGTCCCAGCTAGGATAGTCCCGCAGGTTGTACGGGAACTCGGCGAGAGAGGAGTAAAAGCCGCAGTAGTTATTTCCTCGGGGTTCAGTGAGATAGGTAGGCATGACTTGGAGGAGGAGCTTGTACGAGAGGCCAGTAGAGGCGGCGTCAGGGTGTTGGGGCCCAACTGTATAGGTGTATTCTCGCCGTGGAGTGGTGTCGACACGATATTCCTGCCTTACTACAAGAAGCTGAGAGATGGGCGTGAAGTCCTGAGCACACCCAGGCCCCCAAAGGGTCATGTGGCTCTAATTTCTCAAAGCGGGGCTGTTGGAACAGCTGCCCTGGACTACATGTCTGGCGAGAAAATCGGGCTGTCGTACTTTTTCAGTGTCGGGAACAAGGCTGACGTGGACGAAGTAGACCTTCTCCAAGAGCTCGAGGGGGATGCTAATACATGGGTTATCCTCCTCTACCTTGAGAGTATAAAGAGAGGGAGAGAGTTCATTGGAGTTGCCGAGAGAGTGGCCCAAAGCAAACCAATTGTAGCCCTAAAAGCCGGGCGTACGCAGGCTGGAAGGCGCGCCGCCGCTTCCCACACGGCCTCCCTCGCCGGGGTAGACGAAGTATACGAGGCTGCCTTCAGGAGAGCTGGAGTTATACGGGCCCACGATATTGAAGAACTCTTCGACTTCGCAAAGGCTTTTGTAAGCCAGCCACCACCCTCCGGATCCAGGGTTGCCATCGTAACTGATGGCGGTGGCGCTGGAGTCATGGCCACGGACATGGCTGAGACTCTTGGACTACAAGTCCCAGAGTTGACCGGGGAAGCCCGTGATAAACTTGAAGACCTCAGGAGGAGGGGTGTTCTTCCGGAGTTCTCGCAAGTATCAAACCCTGTAGACCTTACTGGCTCTGCTACGAGCGAAATGTTCGTGGAGGCAACGAGGGTACTGCTGGAGAGCGACGAGATCGACGCTATTGCTGTGCTCGCTCTCCACCAGGTTCCGGGTATTCCGGATCCTCTAGACTTAGCGCGGAAAATCTCCGAGCTGGCAAGCAACTACTCTAAGCCTCTCGTTGCCGTTGATACAGGTTGGAGTGAGATGGCAGTCTTAGAGCGGGAGGAATTCGACATGAACGGTATACCATCGTACCCAACCCCCGAGAGAGCAGTTAAAGCTCTCTGGGCTTTGTACAAGTACGGGGAGTTCTTGAGGAAAAAGGGAGTGTTCTCGAGGTACATGGAAGAGTTCCTAGAGAGAAAGAGGCGGAAATATGTTAACTACAAGTAATATGTATCATTTTTTATATACCCCAACAATTTTATATTACTAGCCTGGACTAAAACCGTGATACGAATTGATAACGCCAGAAGCCATTCAGAGATTCAGAGTAGCCGTTCCCTCAGAGCACGAGGTTAGCCTTCTAGACGCCCTAGCAGTTGTTGGGAATGTTCACTTAGAGACACCTTTTGAGGCCAGGAGCATCCTGCCGCCCCTCTTGGTTGACGTCCTCGAGGGCAAAATCACGCCGCAGGTACTAAACATCGACGAAGCACTCGAGGTCTCGAGAAAGGTCTTAAGGCCTGACGACATATTGCTAAGGAAAGTAGAGGAAAAAGTAGAGGAATACAAACACTTGCAGAAACTGAAGAGGCTCGCAGAGCGGCTATATGAGGTAGGCGTGTCGCCTGAAGACATAGGAAGAGAGAAACTAGGCCTCCGAACAGATTTACTTATCGTTTTGGACGAAAACCTGGTTGATGCGACAACATCACTGCTTTCACTGGGAGCAATCATCCGCCGGGCAAGGATCTCCGGGTTTGAACACGCGTTGCTCACGATATACAAGCGTGAACTAGAGGCGAAAGTCAATGAGTTAAAGTCTGTATACGCAAAGAAGTTTGAGCTGCCTCCCTGGTTCTTTGACAAACCTGAAACCGTGCTCAAAAGGATAGATGAAGAGGAGCTGAGTGTAAGGAAAGAACTACACAGCCTACTCATAGAGGTGGCAGGGGTTCTCCGGGACGCTGTCGAATTTGAGAAAGCCTCGCGGCAAGAGATAATAGGCAACGCCTACCGGGCAGTTAGAGAGCTTCGCCAGAAAAAGGAGCTCGTCAGGGAGGTACTTTACACCATAGCTTCACTTAAGTTAGCATACAAGGTATGCAAGGAAAATTCCTTCCAGCTCACTAGAATAGGCCTTAGCAAGGAGTACTGCTCCTTTGTTCAGTCAATCATGAAGGAGGACATATTACCTCAACGCGACCTTGAAAGGATATTGTCGTCTCCTCCTTTGAAGAGAAATGCGCAGCAGCTCCTAGAAGATATCCTAGTTTTCTACAAGTACCTCGGTGTTAAAGAGCTATTGAACAGGGCTTCATCGAGACCTCTAGAGGCCAGCGGAAAACTCCTCATTGCCTATGGGGAGGAGGATTTGCAGAGCTTCTGCACCGAGGACACAAGCAAAGTGTATGGAGCGGCTATAGTCACCACGGGAGAAGTGGGCTGGGGCTTCGGGTGCGTTCTAGTAGCACCTGAAGTCATCGCTGAGAGCCTAGCTAACGTGATGAAATCCCGGTATGGAGCACTTGTATTCACATCTGATGGCAGCGCTGGCGAGCTAAGCGACCTGGCACAGGATGTAGATAGACGGAAGCGGGCTATCAGGAACTCGATCATAGCTAAAGTCATTGTGGCTGGACTGATGCACTACGAGGTTAGCTTGGAGAGGGTCGCCGACCAGCTTGGCGATAGGAACATAGCCGAACTTGCGCGCCTATTTAGGGAGGCATTTGAAGTTACACCTCCCAGGCCGCTACCCCAAGAGGAGAGGTTTACATTCCTCAGGAACCTTATCAGTAGCGTCGACGGTGTAGTTGAAGACCTCAAGCACTTAAGCGAGGAGGTTAGGAACATCCTCGAGCTGCCCTCCGAGGAGATGATGCAGAAGATTGACATGCAGCTAGTGATTATTCGAGACATTCTGAGGAAGATAGAGGAGTACGTCTCGTATGAGCAGACTCTAGAGGCTATGTACCGTGCACAGCCCCTGCTCAGCGAGGTCAGAGTCTTTAGGAGCAGGAGGATAACAATAGCTGAAGGGTACGTACCTGCAAGGTACAGCGAGGTTTTAGAACAGGAACTCCTACGACGTGTTCCTCGAATACTTTACTTTAAGCTTGAAAAAATTCCGAGAAAGGAGAGAGCTCCTACCTTCATAGAGGCGAAGGGTCTACGGAGATACCTGTATAAACTCACCTTGATGCGAGGCACGCCTGCATACTGGGAGGTAGATCCCACACTGATATTTACCGCCCTCTTCACGATAATGTACGGCATGATGTTCGGCGACATTGGCCAGGGCTTACTGCTAATGCTCTTTGGCTTGTGGCTGCTCAAGACGAAATACCCCCTACTGGGAATCAGCCGTGAAGGCGCGAGTACCCTCGGAGCACTGGCCACGCTCGCCGGGATTTCCAGCACGTTCTTCGGGGCTCTTTACGGCTTCATGTTCTTCTTAATACAGCTCAGTAGCCCGGTTATCAGTCCTATCCACGATGTGTACGGTATAATCTCGGTAGCACTGTGGTTTGGAGTAGCGCAACTATTACTCGCAATGACGCTCAACGTCATCAACCTCGTAAGGTTCGGCGACATCGCTGGTGCGCTGTTCAGCGGGATGGGGGGCATGGGTATTTTATTCTATTCATCAGGCGTCATAATAGCCTACAAGCTGGCTTCTAGCGGCTTTAACTTCGGAGCTCTAAGTTCGCCCGACGCTTCCTTGCTTCTGTGGCTTATCGTAGGGTCGCTGATCGCAGTTTTGGGCTTCGGCTTCTACGAGGCGAGATCCACCGGGCACAGAGAAAAGTTCATGCATGCAATGTCAGAGGTCATTGAGATGATAATAGCGTTCCCAGCCAACTCTCTCTCCTATATACGTCTCGCCGCCTTTGCTATGGCTCACGAAGCTTTTGGAATACTAGGTGAGAACATGGCGCACTTTGCCGGCTGGGCAGCGAGCTACCTGGTGGCAAACCTCTTGGTTCTAGCAATAGAGGCTCTAGCCGTAGGCATTCAAGCAATGAGGCTAACCTACTACGAGTTCTCGACGAAATTCTTCAAGGGAGAGGGCATAGAGTTTAAGCCGGTAGTTCAGGCAGTTGAGGTGTCAGGGAGGAGATAATATTTTTATATACGATTAAAAAAGGTGGTGTCGTTATGAAGGGAAAAAAAGTGCTGATTGTACTGCTTGCAGCTAACGTTGCAATGCTCCTGGCGTCAATATCTGTCCTAGCTTCCGCGGCAACAAGAATTCTCCAGCCAGCTTCACCAGCAGCAGAAGCACGCGCACTGGATCTACCAGGCGCCATAGCTCTACTAGCGGGTGCCATAGCCGTTGCTGGGTCTACCCTGGCCTCTGGTATAGCCTTGAGAGGAGTTGCCACCGCGGGGTTTGCCGCTGCCGCCGAGAAACCGGAGCTAACAACGTGGATGCTTATAATGGGCGGCTTAGCCGAGGGTATAGCGGTCTACGGCCTACTCCTAGCCATACTAATACTAGGCAGGATCTAACAGACACAATAAAAAGTAAATTTAATACTTAATTACTCTTTGTCCTGCAGCACAGCATCGTTCTCTCTCCAACGGGCAAGGGTTCAGGAAATGAGAACTAGACAATATTTACCTCTGATCCCAAGGCAATGCCCGGGAGCTGCCTCCTAAAGTACGCGATGAACCGTGTACCCCTATTCCCATGCTTTCTCACTATTTTCCCGATGAACTTCTTCCCCTTAGGATGCACCCAGACAACCTTCCTTCCTATCAACTGGTGCAGGTTCACGGGGTTCTCCACCTCTATTATTACTTGCCTCGGATAGTACCGCTTTCTCCCAAGCCTGAACGAGAGTATCCAACCCCTCACCGGGCCTCACCGTAAACCAAGTATTACTTGTTATAGAGGAAAAATTTTACGCCAGGAATAAGGGTCAGAAAAGAGAATCCTGAGGTTGGAGGCCTAATGCTAAACCGTTGCCTCGCATATGTCGTGGCATCTTGCCTCAATAGCGTTGCATATACGGTTACAGGCGTCTGCGCTCCTGCTACAGCACTCTTCACATGCCTCAGCGCATGCGGCCTGCTCCTGAGCTTCGCAGTTCTCGATGCACTCAGAGGTCAAGTTGTTACAACGGGCGTTGCACTCTTCAACGATCTCATCACATATTATAGAGCACTCTTCCCTGTTCATTATCCCTACCGTGAAATCGTGACTTTTATGTTTTCCATGCTAGATTATCTCGAGCTCTGTCACGAAGTACTTATTTCCCAATTGTTTCATTGCGAGTGAGAGCCACGCTTTGACCTCTGAGCCTGCTTGCTTGTCGAGGATAATCAGTGCCCTCTTGCCGCCCAAGGGATCATCCTTCACCTTAACAGTCGGTGATAGTCTGGCTAGCTCCTTCTCGATTGTCTTCTTGTAGAGAGAGTAGGGGAAGTTGAAGTAGACGTTCTTTTCGTCCTCCACAACGAGTATCTCCTCCTCCATCAAAGCCCAGTTGGGAATGCCGTCTTCCACAGCCAACATTATGAGAGGTTCTAATATTTAAAAAACGTTTAGAAAACTGGCCTGCCCTCTATACCAGAGCAGGGGGACTGTTAAATACACCCTGTTTAGTCATAACTCTTGTGGACATTACAGCATTAAGGCTGAAGGCCGTAGAGGAGGCCTTAAAGCTCGTCAAAGATGGGATGCTTATAGGGCTCGGGAGCGGGACTACCATTAGGCTCTTTGTAGAGAAACTGGCCGAGAGAGTTAGGAGAGAAGGCCTGGAAGTATATTTTGTGTCAACGTCGTATGATACGAGCTTCCTGGCCTCGAAGCTAGGCTTGCTCGAGAGACCTCTACTCGAAGAGAAACCAGCCATAGCTTTTGACGGTGCAGATGCCGTCTTCCCGGGTAAGTGGGTTGTCAAGGGCATAGGCGGCGCGCTCTTCAGGGAGAAGATAGTAGACTACTACTCTAAGGAGTACGTGATACTCGTAGACGAAGGCAAGCTTAAAAGTACACCCAGTGACGTGGCAGTCCCACTAGAAGTGCACCCGTTTTCCGTCAGCCAGGTTCTAGCCGAGCTGAGGAACTTTGAGGGGGTTAAATCTGCGACGCTGAGAGTTGCGGACAAAGGCAAAATAGGCCCAGTGGTCTCCGATAACGGAAATTTCCTGGTGGACGCTGTCTTTTCGGACGTCCTCCTTCCAGAGAACCTGGAAAGAGAGCTCATGACGCTTCCGGGCGTGGTAGCAAACGGCGTGTTCGCGATAAAGAGGCCTTCGAGAATATACGTTGGGGCAAGGGACGGCGTTCACATAATCCAATAAGCTTAAAAACCTAACACGAATAGAGGCTAGGAAGTACTATGCCGGTTGAATACGATGAAGAATTAGTGAGCGAGCTCACCAGGATGTTTGCTGGGCTCAAGAACCCAGTCATCATAAGGTACTTTAGAGACCCTGAGGCAGAGTGCATGTACTGTGACGACACAGAGCAGATCCTAGAGTTAGTGAATAAGACATCTAACGGGAAGGTGAAGATTGAGAAGTATTCGAGCAGAGACCCCGAAGCCAGGAAATATAACATCCCCATGTTCCCCGCAATACTAATTCACGGGGTTGACGAATGGAACATAAGGTATTTCGGCATACCCGCAGGCTACGAGTTCGGGGCTTTTGTGGAGGACATACTGGACGCCTCGACAGGTAAACTCGAGATAGATCCTAAGCTAGCTGAACTGTTAAATAAATACGTCGTTAGTCCGACGAGAATAATGATATTCGTCACCCCCACGTGCCCCTACTGCCCCCTAGCCGTGAGGGCTTCGCATAGGTTCGCAATGGTCAACAAGAACATATACGGTGACATGATAGAAGCCCTAGAGTTCAGCGACCTAGCCGACATGTACGGGGTTTACGCTGTGCCGAAGAACGTTATACAGGTCAACGGCGAAGACAGGGTAGAGTTTGAGGGAGCGGCTCCAGACCCCTACTTTGTTGCGAAAATACTGGAGGCCTACAGTATAGAACTACCGCAAGAGCTCCGGGAGGCCATAGCTGGAATCGGGATTGAAGAGACGGTGTCAGAGGTTGAGGAACACGAACACCACCATCACCATTAGCAACAGCTCGCTTGGGATTAAGTTTTTATTTTATCCTCTGTTGGGTATACGATATTATGGAGGGTACTCTTCCCAAAGTATACGACTTCAAGGCTATCGAGAGGAAGTGGCAGAAATACTGGGAGGAGAGAGGCATCTACAGGTTCGACAAGCACGACAAGACTAGGCCCACATACAGCATAGACACTCCTCCTCCATACCCGAGCGGCGAGCTCCATGTTGGGAATGCTTTGAACTTCTCGTACATTGACTTTGTCGCCAGGTACAAGAGAAAGCAGGGTTATAACGTCTTCTTCCCGCAAGGCTGGGACTGCCATGGTCTGCCAACAGAGGTTAGAGTTGAGAAGATAACTGGTAAACGGAAGAGCGAGTTTGAGCCACTAGAGTTCATTGCCCTATGCAAGAAGTATACTCTCGAATGGATCGACTCGATGAGAAGGGCCCTGAAGGGCCTGGGCTTGAGCATCGACTGGTCAACCGAGTACATGACGATGGATCCTGACTACTGGCGCCGGACACAACTCAGTTTCGTAGAAATGTACAGGAAGGGGCTCATATATAGGGCTGAGCATCCCGTGATATGGTGTCCCCGCTGCGAGACCGCGATAGCAGAAGCTGAGGTTGAGTACGTTGAGAAAGATCGCCCCCTCTACTATTTTAAGTTCAAGGTCAAGGAGACAGGCGAGGATCTGATCATTGCATCTACACGCCCGGAGCTCCTTCCGTCATGCGTGGCAGTGGCCGTGAACCCCAAAGACCCGCGCTACGAGAAAATCGTGGGCATGCACGCAGTTGTGCCAATCTATGAGAGGGAAGTCCCGATTATTGCAGACGAGGCTGTAGACCCCAATTTCGGCACAGGAGCCGTCATGATATGCACGTATGGCGACAAGACAGACGTGAAGTGGCAGAAGAAGTACTCCCTCCCGGTCATAATCTCTATCACTGAGAACGGGTTAATGAACGAGAATGCAGGGCCTCTCAAGGGACTACCAGTCGAGGAGGCTAGGAGGAAGGTCGTCGAGGCTCTCAAGAGTAAAAACCTACTAGTAAAAGTCGAGAGCATCAGGACCAGTATTGGAACGTGCTGGAGGTGCCACACGCCGGTGGAGATCATACCGAAGAAGCAGTGGTTTGTCAAGTCTAGCGCGCTTAATAAACCTGTACTAGAGGAAGGTGTTAAAATCCGCTGGGTTCCGCCTTATATGTACAAGCGCCTGGAGAACTGGGTGTTAAGCCTTGACTGGGACTGGGTCATCTCCCGCCAGAGACTTTTCGCCACGCCGATACCCGTCTACTACTGTAAGGACTGCGGCCACGAGATAGTTGTAGACCCAGAGCACCTGCCGATAGACCCCAGGTTCGACAAACCGCCGATCGAGAAGTGCCCGAAGTGCGGTTCTACGAACCTGGTGGGCGAGAAAGATGTGATGGACACTTGGATGGACTCTAGCATAACAGCTGCGGTGCATGCCGGGTGGCCCGATAACTTCGACGAGAGGCTATTCCCAGCAGACCTCCAACCCAACGGCTACGACATAATAAGGACATGGGACTACTACCTGATACTCCGAGGCATAGCCCTCTTCAACAAGCCCCAGTTTAAGACTGCTCTGATAAACGGGATGGTTAGGGGCACTGATGGGAGAATGATGCACAAGAGCTACGGAAACTACGTCGCTGTGAATGAAGTTCTGGAGAAGTACGGAGCAGATAGCTTTAGGCTCTGGGTTGCCACGGCAGCCTCGACAGGGCAGGATGTAAGGTTCTCGTGGGAGGGCGTGGACTTCGCCCACCGCTTCCTCGTAAAGATCTGGAATGCCGCAAGACTACTACATCCACATCTCAGGGACTACAAACCCTCAGAGGATCACGCGAGGAGTCTGACCGAGGTGGATCACTGGATGCTCCGCGAAGCGTCAAGCATGATTGAGGGTGCCAGAGACGCTCTCGAGAGTTTTGACTTCCAAAGAGCATCTCAGCTAATAGTCGACACTATGTGGCATAAGTTCTGCGACCACTACCTTGAGGCGATAAAGTACCGCTTAGCAAGAGGCGATCCAGGCGCACTCTATGTATCGTACAAGGTACTTCTCTATTCTCTTAACGTACTCTCCGTGTTCACCCCACATATAAGCGAGGAAATATACGACGTCATATACAGGCCGCACGAGAAATACGAGAGTATAACAACAGCTCCCTGGCCCGAGAAGATTGTGTTTGACAGCGAGAGGGCTAGGATAGGAGACATGATAATTGCCACAATAGCAGAGGCCAGGAGGGCAAAGCACGACGCCCGCATAGCCCTTGGGGCCCCAATCAAGGCAATACACCTTCACTCTGAGAAGTACTACGAGATTCTTCCGATGTTCGCCGAAGACCTGAAGGGGACTCTTAGAGCAGACAGCGTCGTGATTCACAGGGGTACTAATGGTTCGCGCAAAGTTCCAGAATACCCCGACATAGCCCTCGATATTGAGAAATGATCAAGCGTTTAATGTTCTCCAAGAAGTATATACCGCTGATACTCAGTGGCAGGAAAACAGCCACGATAAGGGCAACCTCTCCAGGCGTGAAACCCGGAGACGTCATCCTAATACATGCCGGCGGGAAGATAATCGGGAAGGCGGTAATAAAGGAGGTGCGTAGGCTGAGGCTCGGAGAGATTACTGACGAGATCGCGAGACTGGACGGCTTTAACAGCGCAGAAGAGCTGACAAAGGCCCTGCGCGAACACTACCAATACCTGGGAGAAAAGAGCTACGTTTACCTCGTCACGTTCGAGCTCACCGAGAAGTTCGAGAGCTTTGTCGACGAGCACCTAGAAGCCTGGCCCTACGCTGAAACGCCACGGGAAGTCGCTAAAATTGCGCTTCAACATTTGGAGCTGGACGGGGATGAAAGGAATATTCTGATCCTCGTAGCAAGAGAGGGGAGCATCCGCAGGGCAGCATATAAGCTCGGCGACATAAAGCTGAGGCCCGTTGTTAGAGGCGTTCTGCGCGAGGTTGCTAGGCGCCTCGAGGAGAGAGGCCTTGTCAAGCGGAGAGCATAAAACGCCGACCTTAATCACTACTTGAGTGTAATGTCCAGAATACCTGACTACCTTGGGAAGATGCCTCACCTGTCTGTAGGTGTTAGAATCCCAGAGATCTTCCTCGAGGGCATCCTGGAGGGGTTCAAGCAAGAGGAGAGCATTGGCGGCGTAATGCTTTCTTACCACCGCGAGACTGCTCCAGAGTATGTGATAAATGCCCCTCCGGGCACTTATGAGATTACTAGGGGTCACACGGGAACGTCTATTAGAAAGTACATTGAGCTCAGTGTGGCCAGAGCTAGGGAGAAAGGCGTAGCTATAGAGGTGGAGGCCGACCACGTTTCAGTCACAGTATCCAGCACTGAAGCTGTTAGGCGGATAGTAGGGGGAGGGCCTCAGAGAACTCTGTCGAGCGATGATCTTTCAAAAGCTCTACAGTATATCCGGGACGAGATTAGAGAAGCGGCGGAGACTCGCAGTATCAATTTCTTCACGATCGATACATGCGACTTGATAGACTACGGTGCTGACGAGCTAAGCGACGAAGAGGTGGACACCCTATTCAGGGACTATATCGGCGATAGCAGCATAGTAGGCCGCTACACTAGTGTAGACGTAGATCTCGAAGGCTTTCGGCTGAAGTTCAGCGAGCTGGACGCGAAGAGGGTTGCTCTCAAGCTGTATAGAAGCATTGAGGCTGTAGAGCGTGTTTACAGGATCATTAAGGAGGAAGTGCCCTGGGAGTTTGGGGTTGAGATAGCCTTCGACGAGACCCCTAAAACCACAGACCCTAGGGAGCTCTTCTTCGTCCTTCAGGAGGTAACGTCCCGAGGCATACCTGTAGACTTCATTGCCCCGAACGTGGGCTTCAAGAAGAGGGAGGACTATGAAGGTGACCTGGAAGGGCTTTATAGCCGCGTAAAAACATATTCGAAAATCTCGAGCCTCTTCGGGATACTCCTCTCCTTTCACAGCGGTAGCGGAAGCTCGCCCTTCTCGATGAAGGGCCCAGGAGTACACAATGCTATTAGGGAGGCCACCGAGGGGCTTTTCAAGTACAAGGTCTCCGGCGTGTACTTCGAGCTCCTCGTGCACTTAATGTCTGCACATAGCTCTCCGCGTGTCAGGAGGTTTTTTGAGGAGATGTATGAGGATATTCTTTCCTTCCTCGAGCGCCAAGTTCAGAGCAGAGGGGAGCTATATGACAGAACTCTCGAGAGCTTATATGAAGAGCACCTGAGGCTTAGCCAGTCTCGGGGCAAGCGCCTCGTTGACACGCCCCTTTTCCGCCACTACTCCTTCATAGCTCTGAGCCTGAGGAGGGACGGCAGGAGGTACATCCGCGACGGAATAATAGAACTCTACCAGGAGGAGCCTGAGTTCAGGGTGACTGTTGACAGGGAACTTTCAAGACTGACGTCGCAGCTCATCAAGAGCCTCGGCTTCTCCGGTAATGCGGCTCTAGTGCAGGCACACAAATATTTAACCCGGAATAAGAGATAGATATTACAATGATGACCCTTGTAAGGGCAGATAGGTGAAGAGTCGAACCCAGCTGATGCCTATGACTGAGACGTTTTTCGCCGTAGAGATCCTGGAGCCGTTCGTGAGCAAGTGGATGTTCATCGAGCTCGCCCACGCTTCGCGGATAGTAGGGAGGGATAGGCTCTGGGTGTTCAACGTTAGGCGCGAGTGTGAAGCAGAAGTGCTCGCCAGCATAGCTTCACGCGTAGAACGGATGAGTATTGTGTCACTAGGTGAGGAGCTTAGTAAGGAATTCAACACACTAGTCCTCGATCCATCGGCGTCTCAGCCCCTAAGCCCCCGGGACTTCACCGGGAGAACGCTGGTCGTCGTTGGAGGTATAATGGGCGACCATCCACCACGCGGTCGAACCAGGAGGGAGTTGACGGAGAAGTTGACAGGGAGATGCTTGGAGCGCAGTATTGGCCGGGGACAGTTCACGATAGACGGAGCTATATACGTTGCATATAAGGTTTCGAGGGGGGCTACCCTTGAGGAACTCAGCGTTAGGAACGGTCTCCGGCTGAAGCACGGCGACGTCGAAGTATACTTGCCCTACTCGTATCCCGTTGAAAGAGGCTCTGTCGTAATATCTGAGGAGGAAGTCAGGTACATTCTGGAGGAACTCGAAGAAGACGAGGCAAGGGCTACGAGAGAGGGGAAGCTACCCTCAGTGTGCTAGCCGCCGACGCGCTCAACAGATATGAGGTCGGTCGACCCCCTCCGCCTGCCGGCTGTGAAGACGACAATGTCGCCCACGCTCACGAGACCTGCCTTCAGAGCCCTGTCTAGGAGCTCCGTGAATAAGTTCGGGGAGTTCTTGTTGAGCGTGGGATCATAGACTGCCCTAATCCCCTTTAACAGGTTTATGTAACGTGCAGTTGGTGGGAAGTTTGTGTAAACAACTACCTCCCCTCCCGGCCTGAACTTCGCGAGCCTCCGCGCCGTGCTCCCCCTCTCGGAGAAGGCCAGGATCTTACTGCCTATGATGTTAGAGAGGAGCGTGACTCCCTTAGCTATAGCCTCGAAGAGATCCTCTGGCTCGTAGCTAGCCTGCGTGTCACCTTCAAGTCTCTCTGCCTCGGCTATTATTCTCTTCAACCAGATTACAGCCTCTACGGGGTACTTCCCGGCTGCTGTCTCACCTGCCAGCATAAGCGCGTCGGCGTCCATTTTCACCGCTGTGATTACGTCGACAACCTCGGAGCGCGTCGGAACCGGGTTATTCACCATGGATTCTAGGAGCTGCGTCGCCACAATGCTGGGTTTACCCCTCGCCCTGGCCTTCCTGAGTATCTCCTCCTGAACCCTATAAATCTCCTCTAGGTTGTAGAAGTTGGCGAGATCGCCCCTTGCTACGAGCACCATGTCTGCAAGCGCCAGTATAGAGTCGAGTCTCTCCACCGCACTCCTAGTCTCGATCTTGGCGACTATCTTGATATCCTCTGCCTTAAGGTCAAACAATAATTCTCTGAGTCTCCTCAAGTCCTCCTCGCTTCTAACGAAGCTCAAGGCTATAGCGTCGAAGCCGTTCTCGACGGCAAACTTCACGTCATTGACGTCCTTTTCTGTGAGGGAGGGTAGTGGGTACTCCTTGCCTTTAATGGCTACAGTTTTGCGGGGCCTGAGCTCCCCGTCCATTAACGCCTCGGCAGTGATATACTCTCCGTGTTTCTCTTCCACGCGAAAGGCCAGCCTGCCACCCTCGACGTAGAGAAAGTCTCCAGCAGTAGCCGTCTCAAATAGAACGCGAGCGGGCACGGGTATGCCCTTTCCCGTTTCGCCGTACGAGAAAATGACTTTATCACCTGCCTTGACATATAGGGGCTCGAACTCCCCGAGGCGTACAACAGGCCCCTGTAAGTCCGCTATGAGCGTTACCGGGCGGCTGGGTGTCTCAAGACTCCTTATCTTCCTGGCTATTTCCTTAAAGGTCGAGTAGTCGGCATGGGAGAAGTTAAACCTGAAGCCCTCGACCCCCTCCCAGAACAGCCTCTTCAGCGTAGTATCATCCCAGGAGGACGGCCCGAGGGTTGCTATGATCTTGGTCTTACGCGTAGACATCAGACCACTATACAGCAAAGTTAACTCTCAGTATATAGGTTGCGGCCCCTTTACATCTCTCAGATTACGGGAGCCCAGAGCCACTCACGAGTCCTAGGAGGTAGATGAGTCGCGAGGTGGCCTCGACGTACTTCCTCGCTACGGAGTCCAGAAAGCTCGAGGCTTTATCGTGGTCTCTATAGAGCCTCTCGCCAAGCTTCTTCTGGATGTTTATTAGTTCCCGTTCCACGTCGGAGAGACTTACAGCCTCAGTGACTCCAATAAACTGTCTCTCGCTCTCTGGGAGGCTTGAAAGGACGTTCTCGAGGCCTGCGACCTCAAGGCCGAGAGCCTCTGTAGCCTTACTCTTGACGTCCTCGACAAGCCTCATGTGTATCAAGCCGCTGAGTAGTGCTGCCTGGTACGTGAGGTTCAGTGAGTGCATCTCCTCCCGTATGCGCTCGAGCCCGAAGACAAGGACTTTAAAGCCAGCGTTCAGCAGTTTTTCAAGCCTACGATGAACCTCTCCCGTGGAGCCCACCCTATAGAACTCCCTCACTACTTTTTCTATGACCACTTCTTCTCCGTCAAACAAGGCTATGTAGCCGTATATTATATCGCCTTTGTCGTCCAGTGGTACTAGAAGGACGTCAAGGGATGCCAGCTTGAGGTGGCGACCAGGCTTAGGCACGTAGAACTTTCTGTTCTTAAATGTGAGCACGAGCTTATCCGATGTGAGTATGTACTCGATGACACGACGGGCCAGGTCTTTGGCGAGGCTCCACCTGGCCCCAAGGCTTATCCACTCGATATGGGCCTCTTCGTCACGCGTGAGTAATAAGACCTCTGCGACCTCGCTTGGAGTGTAGGCCTCCAACTCCTGGTATATCCTCTCCCAGGCGAGTTTCTCGAGGAGACCCGCACACTCCTCCTCCCAGAGCACCAGTGACTTGCGCCCTCCGAGAGTTGAGAGCGAGTACGAGAAAGTGAAGAGAGGGAGCCTGTACGCTTCGCGCAGGAAGACCATTAGGAAGGCGAGGCCAAGTCTGATCCTCCTCATGTCCTCACTGTGGTCGAGCTCGACGAATTTCCCGTAGGTGTAGTCCTGGTACTTCCCGGCAGTGAGGGCTGGGACTTCTATGACTCGCCTATCCTTCACAACTATCGATCCGACCTCTGTCTCAACGGGCCGGCCGTGCTCTCTCTCAACAATCCACACGGTCTTGTAAGGGTACTTATGGTACATTCCGAACCCGCTGGTCGGCGGTATGACGTTGCTTACCACCTCTGTTAGGAGGCGCCCTCTCAAGTAATCTTGAAAGACGCTGGCGCGCTCCCCCCACTTGGCCTTAACCTTACGGTATTCCTCTAAGACGTACGCGAGAGAGTCGTTCTTGAGCAACACGTGCTCGTTGAGCGGCTGTACTACGATTCTCCTCACAGACCTACCTGTCTCCCCGCCCCGCTGGATCGCCGTGACTATTCCATCCACGGAGTAGTCTATACTGCCCACCTGGAACTTTTCAACGAGGTCTGAGAACGATATATCCTCCAGGTAGGTTTCGCCTTCCTCGCCGACGAATACCCGCTTAACGCCAAAGGGAGGTGCATACTCATAGAAGTTGATGTAGTACCACGCATTCTCGCCCCTCCTGGTCAGGGAGCCCTGCTTGAATAGCCCTAGCTTCTCCAGGAACTCTGCTTCGTCTCTCGAAAGCCTGCCTCCGGACTTTACCTTGTACAAAGCGTAGAAGAGTAACCCGTACTTATTATCCCTGTTCAACAGTGTTATTTCAACGGGGCTCTCGATCCATTTCCTCAAGACCTCAACTCCCCTCGTGAGGAGCTCTCGATCCCACCTCGACCCGGGGAATATCACGGTTTCCGTGTATGGTATTGTAGCCCTCCTCCCCTTTCTCCCGTTCCGCTGGTGGAACTCGCGCACGTCATCGGGGAGCCCTATATGCACGACTCTCGCGACGACGCCTATGTCAATCCCTTGCGTGAGAGTTCGAGGCGAAATCACAACCTTCACATGGCCCTCTCTCATGAGCTTCTCGATTTCCTGGCGCCTTTCTTTGCTCACCAAGTGGTGGTGCGGGGCCACAAGGCTCCTCTTATTCTCTGGGAGCGAGCTCGTAAGCTTCCTGTAAGTTTCCTCTGCTTTGTTTATACTCCTCGTAAATACAAGCGTAGCGTACTCATCGTTCACGTACTCTCGCAGGACGTCAACAGGGTCGAGCCGGGCCGGGTAGACTTCTAGCCCGAGCGACTGGAGAACCTCCAGGACTTTAAAGTAGTTCTTCTTAAACTCGTCAAAGTCGTCTAGAGCCCGTGCTATCTCCTTCCCACTGCTAAGCCTCTCCACCACGTCTCTGTATACTCTAAGCTTAAGCCACTCCTCTCGTAGGTTCTTTCCGAGCACGATGAACACCCTATCTGGACGCTTGAACGGTTTTCCGTCTATGATGCTACACTCCCTACCTGTGTACTCCTTGAGTACGGCGCACATGTCCTCTGGATTTGAAAGAGTGGCTGTCAGGACGGCGGTCTGGAGACCCCCTCTGATCTCGGAGAGTATCCGGATGAGTGAGAGTAGGAGCGATAGCTCCCTAGGGCTGTAGAAGTCGATTTCGTCCACGACCAACAGATCCATCTTGCTTAGGAAGCCCAAGAGCAGGCTTGTTGAAGGCTTAACAGCAATTCTCTTCACGTCCATTAGGAGGAAGGCGGGATTCGTGACGACGATGTCGGAGCCTGCTACCTCGTTCTTAAGTTGCCCGAAGCTCTTGCCGGTTTTCCTGAGCCTAGTGGTCGAGTCAACGGGGAACACTCTCATACCGACGCCTGCGGAGTACTCCTCGAGCCTCGACAGCTGGTCATAGGACAAGGCAAGCGTAGGGTAGATGGCGAGCGCCTTCTTTTTCTCCTTGGCCACATAGAGCCACCATGCCTCAGTCTTCCCGCTACCAGTTCCAGAACGTAGCACCACATTTTTCCCGTTGCACAACTCCACGAAAGCCTCGTACTGGTGCCGGTAAAGCCTTTTTGATGCAAGGTAGGAGAGTCTCGGCGTCCCCGGGAGGCCTCCGAGGATCTCGCCGAAGGTAATGTTTGCTGTTTCGGGTTCAACACCCCCCTCCGCGAAGCTGTAAAACTCTACTCCAAGCCTTTTCAAGACTTCGCCTGTGTCGATCATTACATGCGCCCTCCTTCTATTGTTCCACGAATCCCCAGCTAAAAATACCATTCCCCGGTAGAGCAGGAGGGGAACATCGCAACACTCATTATACCCCTGGCAACTTTCAGGTTATGTATCCGATGATAGACTGGCTGTTAAGGATAGCTAGCGGTGTCGGGGGCTACCTTGGCGTATTTGTAATTTCAGTCCTCGGTAACCTAATCCCGTTTATTCCAATTCCGTACCTGGTCGCAGTGTACCTCTACGCCGCGCTAATACCAGGGTGCAACCCCATACTCCTAGGCCTTGTCAGCGGAGTAGGGGCAGGCTTTGGCAAGCTCTTGATTTATTTTACCAGCCGCGGTGTTTCGCACATTGTTCTCAGCGAGGATACCCGTAAAAGATACTCCAGGCTGTCTTCAATGCTAGGCATGTGGGGCGCAATAGCTGTTTTTCTTTTTGCAGCTACCCCTAGTCCAGACGACGTGATAATAGTACTCTTGGGGCTAATGGGGTATAACCCTCTGAAATTCTTCATAGGAGTTACTGCAGGTAAGGTCGTAATTAGCATACTGACGGCCTACACGGGCATGGCTGTAGCTGAAATTACTGGAGGAGAATTCTGGATTGAACTTACAGCCTCAATAGTCCTGTTTATCGTTGTAATGGTGGTAATCTCGCTGATTGACTGGGAGGGGGTCTTGGTAACGCTCGGTGAGAGGGGGGTCAAGGGCTTGGTGGACGAGGTTAAGAGTAAGGGGCTTGCTGCAGTTTTCTTCTCGCGAAAAACAAATAAGAAGACGCGAAGCTAAAAGCACACGTGACTGTGTACTCCTTCGAGAATTCTTACGGTATTGCAGCCGGCATAGCCAGGGCGGTAGGGGATAAACTCGTCCAGCTCGAATACAAGCTCTTTCCCGACGGGGAGAGCTACATCAGAGTACCTCAAAAACCCGAGGGCCCAGCGGTGCTTGTCGCATCACTGTACCCCAATCCTGATAAAAGGATATTCGAGTTTTTCATGGCTATTGAGGCCCTGAGGCACATGACCCAGGACGTCATAGTAGGGGTAGTACCCTACATGGCTTACGCCAGGCAGGATAAGAGGTTCCTCGAGGGGGAACCGATCAGCGTGAAGATAGTCTTGGAAACCCTCAAAAACCTTGGACTA
The DNA here is from genome assembly GCF_014876775.1 of Infirmifilum lucidum. Lineage (NCBI taxonomy): Archaea > Thermoproteati > Thermoproteota > Thermoprotei > Thermofilales > Thermofilaceae > Infirmifilum > Infirmifilum lucidum. Next base: position 1,063,234 of record NZ_CP062310.1, read on the forward strand.
GACGGGCTCCTGGTAGTCGACATGCACAAACCGTCTGTTCTAGCGGAGTACTGGAGCAGGCCCTACCGTAACGTCCTCGTTGACAGGCTAATAGCAGATTACTTTAGGGGCAGGCTCTCAGACCCTCTAGTCCTTGCTCCTGACGCAGGTGCCTTAGAGAGGGCAAGGAGGGTCGCTGAGCACCTCGGAGCAGACTACGACCATCTGGTTAAGGAGCGCGACCGCGTAACAGGGGAGGTCAAGGTTTCAACTAAGACACTCAGCGTAGCAGGTAGAGATGTCCTGATCGTAGACGATATTATTAGCACCGGCGGAACAATGGCTCTAGCAGCTAAAACTGTACTTGCACAGGGGGCCCGGAGTATCTACGCTGCCTGTACGCACGCTGTGATGGTCAAGGGGGCCCTCGACTTGTTATTGTTCTCAGGTGTAAGCGAGGTCGTTGCAACAGACACCGTACCTTCCCCGGTGTCTAAAGTCTCAGTCACGCCTGCAGTTGTCGACGAGTTAAGGCTCCTATTGGAGGAAGTTCTCTAGCTTCGCCGCCCTGTCCCGGGCCTCTCCGGGCCCGGTGTTCTCTATACTTCTCTCTCTGTGAGCGAAAAGTAGTCTTGAAATGTCGATAAACTCGGGGCTCTCTGCCCATGCCTTAGACCAATCCACATCCTTGCCTCCAAGCTCGGCCGAGTAAATGCGAGTAAAGCTGTGCACATTAATAATTGCAGGGACGGGAGCGGCTGCCCCGGAAATGAGTGCTTGCCCCACCGTTAGACTGGCAAGCCCCTGTATTAATTCTCCAATTATGTCCTCCACGCTGAGCATTATGTGGCGCTGATCCTCGGGGTTCGTAGTTCTCAGCGCGATTAGTGTGCCGCATTGCGCTAGTAGCGTCTGGCTCAGCTCCCTCGGTCTCTGGCTTACTATTCCGAGCCCTACTCCGAACTTCCTCCCCTCTTTAGCGATCTTCTCAAGTATCTGGCGCGACGGGACATCGCGGTCCTTGGGGGCGTAGACATGCGCCTCCTCTACTATTACGAGGGTCGGGAGCACGCTCCCGGCCTGCACGTGTGCTGATACGACTCTCCACAATGCACGAAGAATCGTTGCTACGGTTGTCACCTGGACCTCGCTCGGCAGACCCCCAAGTGCTATAATGTTCAGCCCTTCGCCGAAGAGGCTCTTGTAGAGTTGCGTGTAGGCACGCCCGCTCCTCTCCGGTTCTGCTCCCGAAGTTTTCTCATATATCTTCTCGCTCATAACAGGAGATGTTATGAAGGAGAGATCAGGGTCGTCGAGGAGGCTCGAAAGCTTAAGCTTAAGGTCAATCGCGGAATCGTCACGCCCTCCCTTTGATCCGATCCTCTCCACGAGTTGCCTAGCCTTGAAGTATATAGGGTCGTCGGGAGCGGCGTGGGGCCATCTCTCGCGGCGAACCGATAGCAAGGCTTCGCGGAGGTAGAGTAACTGCTTCGTTGCACGGCTGTCGAGCTTCAAGAGCTCTGCTATCTCCTCGAAGCCAAGAGTCCACATCGGCACCTCCAGCGGAATGGGCTCAATCCCGTACCTTAGCTTTACTAGTTCCGAGAGGCGGCCACCAGGAGAAAATACTCGTACTCTTTCCTTGAAGACTTTGGCTAGTGGAATATATTCGCTATGCGTGTCTATGAGCACGATCCGCGGGTTTGGGTATTTTTCAAGTATCCTCGAGACTACCACCGCAACGGTATTTGACTTCCCAGAGCCTGTCATCGCGAGAACAGCGAAGTGCCTAGACGCGAGCATGTTCAAGTCGATAGTAAAGTTGACGTCGGAAGTCGAGGCTAGTGTCCCGACATCGACATCGTATGCTGATAGGAGGAGCTTGAGTCGCTCCGGGTCTGCTAGGAAGACTCTCTCGCCAGGGGCTGGGAGGCTTTCAACCCCCTTGAATATCTTCCCCTCGCGGATGTACCCGACCACCACTGCCGTTACCTCGTTCCGTATCACAGTTATATCCTCATAACCCTCAAGCTCTTCAAGAACCCGACCCCTCTTGTAGAGTTCATCTACTAAGAGGTAGCCCGTAACGAGCGCCAGGTGCTGGATCCCGCTAGAGGAGCGGAAGATGACGTATGTTCCCGGCCTGGAAATTTTCTCGAAAGCCGTGTCTGGGACGGCTATTCGTAGTATGTTCCGCCCGAAGACGTTGACAATTTTCCCAATTTCCTCCATCAAGCGTCAGCCCACGTTTAAAAGGCGTTGCGCTAATAAATCAGTCTTTGCCGGTTCTAGAGAACGAACTCGCGTCCCAGTGGAGACAGAATAGCTCTGAATACTCCACTCGAGTTCTGCCAGAGCCTGGTGGCGAGAACGTCTACGAGGCCCTGTTGTATCAAGGCCTTGTGGTGTACCAGGCTAAGAGGCTTCGGGTATCCGCTTCTTTCGTCTGCAAACGCAGACATCGTCGCCAGCACGTCTTCCAGCACGTCCCTAGCCACGAGGTCAGAGGGGAACGTCATCTGCAGAACAGGCCCGAACTTCGACAGCTTGAAGTACACGACAGTAAACCTGCTGAACCTGTAGGCATGCTCGATGGTGTCTTGCGACGCTACTGGCACTTGAGGTGGAGTTACAGGCTTTAGCGACTTCAACCGGGAGCTCTCGTCTAGGACGAGGTACACTTTTTCCCTGTTATGCCAGACCCACTCGAGCAGGACTGTATCGTTGAGCCAACTCCTCACGTTCAATTTGTCCGATAGGAAGCGGCTCGCCGTCTCCTTTGCTACCCACACTGGAGTGGCATTGTTCTCCTCTGCTGATAAGAGGAGTTTGGCTAGGAGTCGCAGGTATAGGTTATTCTCAACGAAGGCCGTGCTGAAGTCTATCAGGAGCTGCTTGTCTACGTACATGTCTACGCCGTGCTGTACAAGAGATGAGTATATCGAGTCGGCGAAGTCGTATATACTCTGCAAGAATGCATGCGCTATCTTGTAGAGTTTTGACAACTCTGCCTCTTTACAAGCTTTCTCAATGAACGCGTCGGTAGCACTGTTAATTGTCTCGTCGACATTCTCTCCCTCGAGAATCTCCCGGAGCACTATCTGGTGATTCTTCAGCCTGGACTGTAGTTGCGCGATGCTATCATACAGTGGTCCGTAACCTGATAGCAAGGACGCAAGGTAGCTCCCGTCGAACACGACAGCCTCTATATTTCTTCTCAACGCTCTTATTCCCTCAATGAGCTCAAGAGAGCCCATGATGGACGATGCTCTGGTTTCACCGTAGAACTTCGGTATGAGGATGTGGAGCAGGGGGTGTTTTGCTCCCGGCAAGCCTTCTACAAGCTTCTTCGAGACAACACCCAGAGACGCGACCGAAAGTGCAGATACGAATGACCCCTGTCTCTCGCTTATTGCATAGCTTCCATCTATGAACCAAGACGAGTTCAATTGTCTACTGCTAGTGATAGTACCCGGCTCCTCGAGTTCCCTCTTAGCTCTTAATACTATCTCCTCAATCTCGCGTAGTAGACGGGTCTTCTCTAGGCCTAGCATTATTTCACCTGAGATGTAGTGTAACCAAAAGTATATTTCCCTCTTTCTACGCTCAGAAAAAGGATGGCGGAAAAGTTCGACATGGTCAAGTTCTTGACCGACTTGGTGAGGATTCCTAGCGAGTCAGGCTACCAGGGTAACGTTATAACTCGGAAGAACTACAGGGAAGTCGTTGAGCTCATACAGGGTGCGTCTTTAGACAACGGGCTCTCCGTCCAGAGAGTTGACCTGCTCGGCGGAGAGATACCCACGCTCATCATTAGCCTTCCTGGCGCTCCAAAAAACAAGCCCTCGCTGGCCTTCGTAACTCACTATGACGTTGTCCCAGCTAAAGGTCCCTGGATCGTTGACGGCCAGCAGATGGATCCGTACGAGCCGGTCGTGAAAGACGGCAAGGTCTATGGCAGAGGAGCGGCCGACGATAAGTCGGCTATCGCGGCGGCTCTGGCAGGCCTTATTGCTCTCAAGGGCTCCGAGGATAGACTCCGCTACAATCCTATGCTCGTTGTAACGGGAGACGAAGAAGTGGGGGGAACAGGTGTTAAAGCCTTACTCGAGCAGGGTCTCAGGTGGGATCGCGTGATAATAGTTGACTCGGGCTCTGAATACGTTTCGGTGGGTGCTAGCGGCGTAATCCACGGGTGGATTAAGGTAAAGGGCAAGTCTGGCCACGCTGGATATCCCCACGGGGCACGTAACGCTGTTGAAGACCTTCTAAAGCTCTTATGGGAGTTACAGGAGTACAAGTCTATTAGGAGTAAGAAAGTCTCAAAGCTCCCATCTCCTCCCGGTAGCCCTGTACCGTGTGTATGGGGTCGCTTTACAATAACTGTTCTCAAGCTCCCGGAGACTGAGCCAGAGAAGCACAACAGGATTCCGGGTGAGGCTTGGGCTGGATTCGACATGAGACTAATACCAGAGGAGAGGGTAGACGAGGCTTTAGGCGAGTTCTATGCCTTCTTCTCATCCGCTGTCGCGAAGCTCGGAGTCAATGCCTCTGTCGAAGTAATTACAGGCCAGCCGGGATGGTTTGCGAAGAACGAGCTCTTCGTGAGAGAAGTCGTGGAGGCCGCAAAGAGGGCGTACAGGGATGTCGGATTTAAAGGCGAGCCCAGCGTTGTCGCTGAGCTTGGTGGCAACGACGGCACGCATTTCGACTTCTACGGGATGGACGTGGTAGCCTTTGGAACCATAAGGGAGGGGACTAATATCCACTCTGAGGGCGAGTTTGTCTACGTCGAAGACTTAGAAATGTTCAAGCGGTTCATGCTCAACCTCCTCGTGACGTAGCCATGCAGGTAAAGGTAAAGTTTATCTCTCTTTTCCGCGATATCGTAGGGCATAGTGACGATGTTCTCGAGGTTCCAGAAGCCGAGAACACGCTAAGTAGAGTTTTGTCCATCATCTCGGAGAAGTACCCGCGCCTCAAGGAATACATCAGCAGTGGCGAGTTCGTAGTGCTTGTAAACTCCAAAGTCGCGGAGCCAAACGATAGCGTACGCGAGGGAGACGAGGTTATCATTATGCCCCCAATTTCCGGGGGGTCTCACTTCGCGTTCGTCGACAGAGTGGATCCGATTGCACTATTAGACGGCATGTTGAAAGCTTTAGACGATAAAGCCGGGGCAGTCGCCATATTCATTGGGAGAGTCAAGGGAGTCGTTGACGGAAAGATTGTCAATGAGCTCCACTACGAGACTCTAGAACCTCTATCGACATCTACTCTCGCAAAAATAGGTGAGGAGGAGTCACAGAAGCATATGCTACTCTACACGGCGATATACCACAAGAGGGGGCCTGCAAAGCCGGGCGAACCTGTGCTATTTATAGGCGTTGCAGCCGAGGGGAGAAGAGAGGCGCTTGAAGCCTTGAGAGAGGTTCTTGAGCGGGTAAAACACGAGGCCTACGTGTGGAAGCTGGAGCGAAGAGAGGATGGCGAGTACTGGATTATAGGGGACAGGAAGAGGGTTCCTAGGCTCTCTTAATTTTCTCCACAACTTTTATCTCCTGGATCGACGTGTAGGGATATTGCCCTCTCTCGTCTTTCTCTAATGCTTTCACCATATCCCACACTGTTAGGAGCGCGATAGAAGCACCTGTTAAAGCCTCCATCTCGACACCGGTTTTAGATGTGGCTTTCACAGTGACAGTTACCTCGACGCCATCTTCTCTAACGTTAAAGTCCACACTCACCGATGTTATGGGGATGGGGTGGCATAGAGGAAGTAAATCCCAGGTTCTCTTTACTGCCTGTACTGCCGCTATACGCGCTACATTAAGTACGTCCCCTTTAGGAACCTTCCCCTCACGTATGGCGTTGACGGTCTCCTTTCTGAGACGTATAAAGCCCCTAGCCGTAGCTTCTCTGTAGACTACAGGCTTCTCGGTAATGTCAACCATACTCACCCTTACTTCTCCACTCATATGACTCTCCTCGCTAGGCTTAAAATGTGGCCTACTTCAGGTATAATCAGCTCCCTGAGAGCTTTTTCAACGGCACCAGGAGACCCGGGCAGGCAGAAGACTACTTTACCGGCTATTATCCCTGCAGTTGCATTGGAGAGGTAGCTCGAGGAGCCAACCTCCTTACTACTCACAAGCCTGAATAAGTCCCCGAAGCCCTCTAGCTCTTTCTCAAACAAAGGCCTTAGAGTCTGAACGGTCAAATCGTCTGGTGTAGGACCTGTTCCTCCACTAACAATTATTGCGTCGACGTCGTGCTCGTCCAGCAGGGCATCGATAGCTGAAAGGATTAGACGCGGGCTATCTGGGACGAGAATGTAGCGGGTTAGGATGTGGCCCGATTTCTCTATAATTTCTCTGGCTTTTCGGAAGGAGATGTCGTTCACTTCCTCTCCTCTCCGCAGGGCACCGTACCTCGAGGTACTAACTGTAACGAACGCGAATTTTACTGTTTTCAAGGCTTCTTTCTTGTGCTGCTCGCTCATACCAGTAAGCGTTCCATGTTGCCTAGCTATATTAACATTGGCCTCGGTATATCTTGGGAAATATTTTATACTGGCAAGTCGGCTAGTGTACACTTGTGGAATCTGAGGGCCAGGTTGTAAGAGAGGCCTTTAAAGGCAAGCTGGGAGGAGGTCATGTAACTGTCTGTAGTGAAGAAGCGGTTTCTTTTCTCAGCGAGAGAGGTTACGGCTTTCGAGAAAAAGAGTGCATCAGATTAACGCTTCTCGAAGCGGCCTACCTTGCCTATAGGGGGCTCCTCGTAATAGAGGATGAGTCGGGCAGGATGCTGGACTTCAACTCTATAGTTTCGATTGGAGGCGAGAGAGACAGAGAATTCTGGGTGAGGCTTAATGTCTACTCAGATTTGAGGAACCGCGCCCTGGTGGCTCTCCCGGGTGTGGACGCTCTTGAATTCCTTCTTGACTGGAAGAGAAAGGATAAAGTCAAAAGGTATCTCATCAGGGTCGTGAAAGAGGGCTCGAAGATAAGCTTCAAGGAGTTCGAGGAAATGTTTCGTAGGGCTCTTGAGAGCGATAGGGAACTCGTGATAGCAATAGTTGATAAGGAGGGTGTCATATCATATTACACTGTAGAGGGTGTCCTACGTGAACTCCCAGAAGCTGAAGATAGTGACGAGATACAAGTTGAGCAAGAAAGACAAGAAGGCACTGGTAGATGAAGCAGTGAGGGAAGTAGGAGCTGAGATAGCGAAGATTATTGACTCTAGTGAAGACGTAGAGGTGGCAAAGGTGAAGTATGCTGGCTTAACAGATCTCTTTTTCGCTGATGGAGTAGTTGCACTGGCGAGGTTCGAGAACGTAGGCCTAATACCCAGCCTGTACCTTATCTACAAGAGGGGCGTCGTCCCTAACTATCCCTCTGTGCTTGTCGACCAGGGGGCTGTGCCGCGGATTCTAAACGGAGCTGACGTGATGGTTCCAGGCATAAAAGCCATCGAGGGCTATTTCCACGTTGGGGAGAAAGTCATAGTGAGAGAACTGGATAAAGGAAGGGTTATCGCCATAGGTGTCAGCTTGATGTCAAAAGAAGAAGTGGAAAGTTCGCAGAAGGGTAAAGCAATCAGGACATTGCACTACTTAGGCGACGAAATTTGGGAACTATCTTCCCGCTAGACAATTCTCACACTTTCAGCGTTTTGCGGGGCTAGCACGTTGAAGCTTAGACGCGTCTTCTTCCTGAACCAGTCACTCAAGAGATAGGATCGGAATTCCTCTATCTTATTCTTCTCCCCGTGGTTTAAAATCACAGTACGGGGTGTGGGCTCCATCCTCCTCAGAAAGGCTTCTAGCTGCCTCCTATCACTGTGGCCTGAAAAGCCTTCGACCCTGTACACGCCCATCTTCAAGTCTTTTGTGATCGTCTTGCCCCCCTCATTGGAGAACGTTAGTTTTCTCAGGCCTTGGAGTATTTTTCTGCCAAGCGTCCCCTCAACCTGGTAGCTTACGAATACAAGGCTACTGTTAGGGTCATCAGCTAGTATTTTTAAGTACTCGAGTACAGGGCCACCTGTGAGCATACCGGAAGTCGCCAACACTATGGCAGGCCTCGTGCTTGTAACTTCTTCTTTGTTCTCGCCCCGGTAGACGTGAATGTTTTCGGAGGTGAAGGGGTTCTGGTCATTGTATACTTGGTTCCTAACAGTTAGTGACAGGTATTCTGGGAAAGTCATGTGGACGGCAGAAACTTCGTCTATCATGCCTTCGATGAATATTGGGACAGGAGGTATAATCTTGTTCCTAATAAGATCCAGTATTGCTAGCAAGACTTCTTGCGCTCTCCCGACAGCTAGGACTGGTATTAGCACGATGCCTTTCTTCTCAATGGTCTCGAGGATTATTTTGGCTAGCTCGAGGCGCGCTTCTTCTTCGCTGGGTAAAATATCGTTTTTACTGCCGTAGGTTGACTCCACGATAAGAACCTCGGCTCTCGGAAACTTCGTATGTGCTGGATCTAGAAGCATTGTTCGCGCAAACTTCAAGTCGCCCGTGTAGACTAAGTTTATCAGCCCTTCACCTATGTGAAGGTGGACTAGTGCTGACCCCAGTATGTGCCCAGCCCTATAGAGCGTTAATCTTACCTCAGGCGCGATGTCTGTAACTTCCCCGTAGTTTAGAGTGTATGTGTGTAAGATGACTGAAGATATTTCACGCGTCGAGAACAATAGGGGTTTTCCCTCCTTCTCAGAGACTTTGATATAATCCTCAAAGAGAAGTTTAGCCAGGTGCAACGTAGGCTCAGTCATGTACACGGGTCCCTTGTATCCATACTTGAATAGTAGAGGCAGGGCGCCGATGTGGTCTAGGTGTGCGTGTGTTACTACGACTGCGTCCAGCGAGTCTACGTCAAACTCTGGGAGGTCGAACATCGGCAGCTCATCAGAGTTACCTGTTGGTTTCAGGCCCGCATCCAGGAGTATGTTGGTCTCTGGCGTTTGAACGAGAATGGCACTTCTCCCCACTTCCTGGAAGGCTCCCAGAGCGGCTATCCTCACACGATCCGTCTTGAAGATAGGTTTACGGTACACCCTGTCGCCTAGATCCCTCAGAAACCTTCTCCTATTTTCAACTTCGGCGTGGTATATTTCTCGTATTTCGCGGACGCTCCTGCTCACTACTGGAGGTCTGCGTAAAACCCGCGGGTACCACAGTGTCTCGACGAATATCCTAGTTAGAATCGCCTGCTCGACTCTCTCCGGGTAGAGGAGCTCTATTTCTACCTCGCCTATCGACTCGTTGAAGTAGATGTTTTTAAGTCCGGTCTCCTTTGGTATCAAGGAGTTTATTATTTCGCTGGCTGTCTTTTCGTCCAATCTGGATGTCTCGTCTCCTCTTACAATTACTCTCTTCCTTATGGTCTTTGCAATCCTCTTTATCAGCTCACCGTCGTTCTCCAGGAAAATCTGCGGCCTCCTGGTGTAAATGGCTATTTTCGGCCCTTCGAAGTCTATCTTTGTTATTTCCGCATTGGGCGGGAGATTGCTGAATATTGCCTCTCGAACTTCTCTAGCTATAGACGTCACACTCTCCAAAAACCTTCACCCTTAAGAAGAACAGACATGCATTCTCAAAGATCTCTGCGTATTTAAATTCTTTTCTATATGCGGCGGAAGTTAATACCACTACGTGTGATGGTTGCAACGTCCACTCCTTCGCCACTACCGGGGTCTCGCGAGAGAGCTATCCTTACCGCTTTTACTGCAAGCTGGACAGCCTCGTCTAGCGACAGGTTATCGCGGTATTCGTGTTCAAGCATGGATACTGCGAAGGGAGAGCCGGAGCCTGTAGCTGAGAACTTTTCACGAGTAACTGTTCCCAGCCAGTCAATCGAGTAGAGTGAGGGCCCCTCAGAGTCAATACCGCCAATGAGCATCTGGACGACTAGAATCGGACGGTAGCTGAAGAGTATCAGGGAGGCGAGGGTGGCCAGGCTTCTTATGGTTATGCCCTCACCATTCGTAGCTCTATAGTACCTTGCCTCTGCCCGTAGCCGATCAACCAATTGCTGGGCATCGCCTACTGCACCCGCGATTGTTGCGGCTACATGCGAGTCTATTTCGTGAATCTTCCAAACTTGCTTGCTAGCTATGAAGTACCCGCTAGTGGCCCGCCTGTCAGCTGCTAGCACGACGAAGTCTGACCCAGCTATCCCGACAGTAGTTGTCCCCTTGAGGGCGCCTACTGGAAGTTTTCCTCCGAGCATAATAATGCAAAAATAAAGGGTTCAATGAGGTATAAAAAGAGCACTATGCCTCGTCGCACAGTCTCAATGGTTACACCTCTATTCGCTAAACCTGGCACAGTGTTCCAGCCTCTTATCACTTCTCGATGCCTGGAATGTCCGTATTTCAATGCCTGTCTTGGGAACTTGCGACCACTCGTGAGCTATAGGGTAATTGGCTTCAGGAAGCACGTTGTGCATTGCCCCGCACTTTCCGAAGACCTAGTTACTGTCGAAGTTGAAGAATTGCCGGCCCGGTTGGTGATGAATTCTAGGTATGTGATGCCTGGAGCTGTTGTGTACTATCAGAAGCCTGACTGCGACAAAGAAGTAGAGGGATGTAACCCTGTTTTCGTCGAAGAAAGAGAGCGCGTAAGAATACTCAGGGAGATCGAGAAAGTAGGGAACGAGCTGTCAGTCGTCGAAGTAGAGTTTATTGACCCCCCTCACCCTCGGCTTTGGCTTCTTGCGAAGCAGAAGTTTCTTGGGAGGAAGGCTGGGCACCGGTCTGAGTAGATTCCCTTGCCTGACTCCGTTCTATCCTGAACCCGAAGACCAGATTTATAGACGTTATACGAGGGAGATACTTCTCGACGTCTCTTATAAACGCGTTTATGAGGTGATAAGAGTTTTCGTGGAGTAAAGCTACAGCTGGGACGCTTATAGTAGCCTCACCATCCTTTACCTCGGCACTTATTTGTTCTCGCGGAATTCCTCTAAACCACCTATGGAAAAGCTCTTTAATCTTCTCCTCGTCGCTCACAATTACCTTTTCCAGTTTTAGAAAAGTCTTCACCTTCTTCCCGGCAAATGGATGGTTGAAATCTACAGTTACGCGACCCCCTCCAACTCTTATAATCCTCCCTCTCTGCCCTCCAACCTCAATTTCTTCACCAACTCTCGGTACAACTCCCTGTCGGGTAAACTCGCGTGCCGGTATTACTCTAATGTTCTTTGGGTCTCTCTCGCCGAAAGCCTGAGACGGCTCGAGAATAACCTCTTTAGACTCACCTTCTTTCAACTCTCTCAGTGCCTCTTCGACGGGTTTGAAGAGAAGGCCTTCTCCAATTATTACAAGCTCTGGCTCGAAAACGCCCTGTGTTTGAAGATTGTGTTCTTTGGCGACGTTTTCGAACGTGGTCTCTATGATTTTCTCGCCACTTTCATCCAGTATGCTTATTGTGTAGTTAACTAGGACGAATCGTTTATCCTCCGAGCTCATATCCTGACTCAGGGGGTATGCTGTTCATAGGCTATAAGCTTTGCTCTCCAAGCCTATGCGCCGCTACAGCAACTCTGTGTGAAAGTCCAAGACTGCAGTTATCCAGTAACCCCAGATCAGGATAGGATGCAAGGCAAGTGACAGAGTTTTTATATGCCCTTTTGTGTTAGTGGATGTAGCTACTTTTGGTGGTGTTGCGTGAGTAGCGAGGAGAAGCCAAACGAGATTGAGTTGAAAGTCTACGAAGTCCGCCAACACGAGGCGGGGAGGGGCAGAGTTAGGATAGATGAAGACGCCATGGAGGCTCTGGGCATAAGTGCTGGCGACGTAGTGGAGATCGAGGGTAAGAGGAAGACTGTTGCTATTGCATGGCCAGGCTATGCTGAAGACAAGGGGAAGGGTATTATTCGCATGGATGGATGGACTAGGAAGAACGCCGGTGTGAGCATAGGGGACAGGGTGAAAGTCAGAAAAGCCGAAGTAAAACCTGCTCTGACGGTTAGGTTAGCGCCAGTGTCAATGACATTAGCTGTTGACGAAAACTTTGTCGCGTACGTCAAGAAGAGGCTCCTAGACAGGCCTATCATAGAGGGGGACATCATACAGATTCCTGTACTTGGGCAGGTGATTCACTTCAACGTTGTCAGCATAAAGCCAAAAGGCGTTGTGGTGGTTACTGAGAAGACGCAGCTCAAGATCCTTGAAAGGCCAGTAGACGTTGGCAGGATACCTCGAGTAACCTACGACGACATAGGCGACCTTGAGGAGGCAAAGCAGAAGATCAGGGAGATGGTAGAGCTCCCACTCAAGCACCCCGAGCTCTTCAAGAGGCTTGGCATAGACCCGCCTAAGGGCATCTTGCTCTACGGCCCTCCGGGTACTGGCAAGACTCTGCTCGCCAAGGCTGTCGCCAACGAGACCGATGCCTACTTCATTGCCATAAATGGCCCTGAGATAATGAGCAAGTTCTACGGCGAGAGCGAGCAGAGGCTCCGCGAGATATTCGAGGAAGCAAAGGAGCACGCCCCGGCCATCATATTCATCGACGAGATAGACGCCATAGCCCCGAAGAGGGAGGAAGTCACAGGCGAAGTCGAGAAGAGAGTAGTAGCACAGCTCCTAGCACTAATGGACGGCTTAGAGGCCAGGGGGGATGTAATTGTTATCGGCGCCACAAACAGGCCCAACGCGCTTGACCCTGCTCTAAGGCGTCCTGGGAGATTCGACAGGGAAATTGAGATCGGGATACCTGACAAGCGCGGGAGGCTTGAGATTCTCAAGGTTCACACCCGCAGTATGCCGCTCGCTAAGAACGTTGACCTCGAGAAGCTTGCAGAAATGACTCATGGCTACGTTGGGGCAGACCTTGCAGCTCTATGCCGAGAGGCGGCTATGAAGGCTTTGCGAAGAGTCTTGCCTAGGATAGACCTGGAGAAGGAAGAGATACCGCTAGAGGTTCTAGAGACAATCGAGGTTGAGATGGAAGACTTCCTCAACGCCTACAGGGAGATTACCCCGAGCGCTTTAAGGGAGATAGAAGTCGAAGTACCTAGTGTGAGGTGGGACGACATAGGTGGGCTTGAGGACGTTAAGCAGCAGCTGCGCGAGGCCGTCGAGTGGCCTCTTAAATACCCAGAGTCTTTTGGGAGGCTTGGCATAGACCCGCCTAAGGGCATCTTGCTCTACGGCCCTCCGGGTACTGGCAAGACTCTGCTCGCCAAGGCTGTTGCCACGGAGAGCGAGGCAAACTTTGTTAGCATAAAAGGGCCTGAGATCTTCAGCAAGTGGGTCGGCGAGAGCGAGAGAGCGATAAGAGAGCTCTTTAGAAAGGCAAGGCAGGTGGCTCCAAGCGTTATATTTATCGATGAGATAGATGCCCTGGCACCAATGAGAGGCCTTGTTTCATCAGATTCTGGAGTGACAGAACGCGTCGTCAGCCAGCTTTTAACTGAGATGGATGGCCTTGAGAGGCTTGAGGGTGTTGTCGTTGTTGCTGCTACGAACAGGCCGGACATAATCGACCCCGCGCTCCTCAGGCCCGGGAGGTTCGACAGGCTCATCTACGTCCCGCCACCCGACGAGAAGGCCAGGCTCGAGATATTCAGAGTGCACACGAGGAGGATGCCGCTAGCAGAAGACGTAGACCTAGCAGAACTAGCGAGGAGGACAGAAGGATACACGGGAGCAGACATTGAAGTCTTGGTGCGCGAAGCTGGGCTTATAGCTCTGAGGGAGGACGTCAATACTACGAAGGTCTACATGAGACACTTCGAGGAAGCTTTAAAGAAGGTTCGTCCGTCTCTTACGCCAGACATCATAAAGTTCTACGAGTCCTGGAACGAGAGGGCGAGGAGGGTTTCGAAACAGCAACTAACTGTGACAGGGTTCTACGTGTGACAGTGATGAGCAGGGTTATTCCTCTCATCTTAGATGAGCTGCAGCGAAGAGGTGGTCAGGCTAACGAAAAAGAACTCTACGAAAGTATTGCCAGGTCGTTAGAATCCAAGAATGGTTTAGAATTTACTTTTAAAGAATTCAACAGAATACTCCTGATTCTTGAGATACGTGGGTTCGTAAGAGTGTCTTACATTAAGAAGGGTTTGAGGGCGGTGCAATTAATCCAGGGAAACTTGCGGGAAAAGCAGCACCAGGGTGAAGGAGGTGGGGGTTGACATAAAGGAGCTCGTTGAACCGGTTGCTAGGGAAGTCGAGCTAAACTTGCTTACGGGCAAGGCTGTAGCTATAGATGCTTACAACAGCCTCTACCAGTTTCTAGCGACGATCAGGCAGAAAGATGGAACTCCACTCATGGACGCCCAGGGGAACATCACCAGCCACCTTAATGGGCTCTTCTATAGGACAATCAATTACGTAGAGAATGGCATTAGACCTGTCTATGTCTTTGACGGTAAACCGCCAGAAGTAAAGCTCAGAGAACTTGAGAGGCGGCAGCAGGTGAAAGCCGAGGCTGAAAAGAGGTACCTAGAAGCCCTTGAGAGGGGCGATTTAGAAGAAGCCCGCATATACGCCCAGCAGACAAGTCGGCTTACGAGTTCTATGGTAGAAGACGCTAAAAAGCTCTTAACATACATGGGTATACCCTTTGTTCAGGCACCCAGCGAGGGTGAGGCTCAAGCCGCGTTCATGACGCGGAGAGGCGATGTGTGGGCGTCGGGAAGCCAGGATTACGACTCGCTTCTCTTTGGGTCAGTTAGGCTTGTCCGCAATCTAGCGATTACAGGGAAGAGGAAGTTGCCGAGAAAGGAAGTATACGTGGAGGTGAAGCCTGAAGTTGTCGAACTCGAGGAACTATTGTCTTTTCACGGCATAACACGTGAACAGCTAGTAGTCATAGGCATACTAGTAGGTACAGATTACAACCCTGGAGGTGTCAAGGGCTATGGCGTTAAGAAAGCACTAAAGCTCGTCAAGGAGCTCGGCGACCCTGTAAAAGTCTTCAAGGCTATACCCTGGGAGTTCGAAACTCCTCCAGACGTGATCATGCAACTTTTCCTCGAGCCCGAGGTTACGGAGAACTATTCGCTACAGTGGAGGGAGCCGGACAAAGAGAAGGTGATAAAGTTCCTAGTCGACGAACACCAGTTCTCTATAAACAGGGTGGAAAACGCCCTCGAGAGGCTAGAGAAGGCTTACAAGACATTCTTCAAACAGGCGTCATTAGAAAGCTGGTTCGGGTTCTAGCCTCTTGATCGATGGCATTGTTGCGACAGACGAGCTAGAAGCCTATGGGCACCCAAACATAAGGGCTACGCACAGATCTACTCTCGAGATAACGAAGGACAAATCACTTACGCCACGGGGAGACTGCATACTAGGCGTCTCGGCAACAAAGTCCGCTAGCGAGTTATCGGAGGAGCTCAAAGACTCTCTACACAGGGGGCACCTACTCGTAGTAATACTGCTCATACCGGGCACAGGACTCTTCGACTACTTTACTGCCAAAGGGTCGCCTGGCCTTCTCTTTACAGACTCTCGCTCACTAGTCATAAGGAAGAGTGGCTACATCGATGGCAGGACTATAGCCATCCATTCTAGTAAGGCCGCTAGGGACATCAGGCGGGATCTCGTAGAGGGACTCAAAAACACCAGCACTCGACTCAGAGTTATTTTCACAACAACGTCCCAGCGCTATCCAAATGAAACAATCCTAAAACACATAATTGAAGGCACCTAAATGCCCTTCTAGGAACTAGAGTATTCAAGAATAGCAAGCGGGAATCTGAACCCTGGAAACTCTCGATATCCTGCAGTTCACGCAGACAGGAGCCTCCTGTAGAGGGAGCTGGCACAGTGTGGTTTTTCCAGCGCAGTGCCCGTAGCGTGTCATCTGTGCCACCAGTGTAGAGTAGTGTTGTAGCGAGGAGCCCCTCCTGGCCCTCAATGTGTCTCAGCAGGCTAAGTAACCCGTACGCCTGCGGTACAAGCCCCGCCCACCTACACGCCTTCCGTGAAGGGCCAGGTGGCTAATGCCACCAACGTCGGCGGCGAGCTCAGGCTAGATACACTCTCCTGAAAGCTGAACGTTTTGAGCTCGTGACAGGCTCTCTAAGAGGACGGACTCCACGGCGGGGGAAGGCCGCTCCTTCTCACTAGACATCTAGAACTGACGCAGGCTAACAAGCCCATTTTTCAAAAAACGGTTACCCGGTTAAAATGAAAAAATTATGGGCCGGCGGGGACTTGAACCCCGGACTTCCGCCGAGCAGCGACGCCCTACGGCGAGGGCGCGCACACTACGACTACGGGTCTGGAGCCTCGGCCTACCTTTAATCGACCGCCGCTCTACCTTGCTGAGCTACCGGCCCTCTTCACTACTGAAGAGTTAAAAGTCAACATAAATCTTTCTCTAGGCATAACTGCCGTCTCCCGCTCTTCACATCTCGCCTGACTCTGAGCCGAAAATCGCCAAGAGTAGCCCTCTAGTACAACAAAAATGGAAACAAGAGTTCACGGGAAGCCGGCCCTATTACGCATATTGTCCAGAGCCAAAACTTTTTAAGCACCCCCATGGAATCATCACTAGAGCCCCGGTCGTCTAGTGGCCCAGGAAGACCTAGTCCTGGAGTGGCGGCCTGTCGACGGGCTAAGTCTCGACAGAGAGCCGCAGATCCCGGGTTCGAATCCCGGCCGGGGCGTATTTTTGCGTATTTCAACCGGCTGGCCGTTTTTTGTGAAGCATTGTGGAGCGAATAATTTTAAATTGCGCAAAAGTTATATTCCCGGTCTAGTCTGGAGGTATGACAGGGGCCGGTGGCTCAGCCAGGTAGAGCATCCGGCTGATAACCGGGGGGTCCCGGGTTCAAATCCCGGCCGGCCCACTTTTTTTTACCAATTTTAACCGGGACGTTTTTTGTAAAAAAGTCTATTGCTGTGTACCTTCTTTACACATGTGGCGGGACAGCCCAGTGGTTATTACCTATGATCTCTGCCGTTAAAGTCACCAGCACGAGAATCATGTAACCAACGATGGTGGTTACGGCCGTGTAGATGGGCAGGAAGGAGGAGTGCCAGAAGTGGGGCTAGTGTGCCGGGTGTGGGTTGCCGCTTTTCATAGCGTGCCCGCAAGCGCCTCGAGCGGCGACCTCGTTGCCACCCGGCCTGTATAGATATAGGCGTAAACAATTAAATTCTTTATTCAGAGAATGGGGTAGGGTACATATGGGCAGTGATGCTGACCTTGAGATGATTAAGAGGAGAATGCTGCTAGAAATACAGAGGAAAATGCTAGAGAAGGAGGTCAAAAGAGCTGAGCCAGACTACTACGCGCTTTTCATGGAGCATTTAACAGAGGATGGTAAGCTCATGTTTGAAAAGGCGATCAAACAGTACGGTGAAACTGCCAGGAAAGTGGGTGAGAAGCTTGGAAGACTGTACTACTTGGGTCGTCTCCGGGGTGGAATGGATGCAGAGACAGTCTACTGGGTGTTTAGTGAAATTGGTCTCCCAATTAGGCTCGAGACAAAGATTGTGTACAAGAAGGGCGGGGAGGTAAAAAGCATCAGTGACGTGCTGAAAGAAGAGGAGTAAGGTTTTCTCGCATTACTCAACACATGAGAGAGCTCGCTTTTCGAGCCCGAACCGACTACAGCCGCTTTCCGAGCGGCCGCGACGACGCTGCCTGTGTTAACGTCAGAGGGTTTGCCCCCGCGTTCTCACTGAAACAGTGAGGCTAGTAAGACAGGGGTTAACAGAGGGTATAAATAGAGGTTGAGGCAATAGTTCCTGCGTTGTGGTGAACAAAAAATGGGAAAACCTGTGAAAATAGTGTTTGTCGGCGCGTCCTGGGCTAGTTTTAACGACAAGTTAAAGAAGATATGCCAGGAAGTAGCCGCAACCAGGGGGTTAGAATTCGAAGAGAGAGAGGAAGATTACGTTTTCCTAACCAAGTATGGAGAGAAGGACGAGCTTGGGGGAGCAGATATCCCACAAGTCTTTATATTGTACGATGATGGGCGGGTTAAACACGTGCTGACGAAGGTTCCAGTAGTTGGTACACAACCGGACTTTGAGTCCGCGCGGAGGAAAATTGAGGAGGCTTTAGGATAGTTTCTGCTATTTCTGTTGGGGTCTGAGGAACTCGTCTATTGGCGAGACTCCCAGTAGCTCATCGAAGCTGATTTCTAGCGCGTCTAGGACTTGCTCCAGTGTTGTCTTCATGACTTCCAAATACTTCTCAACATCTACTTCATCGATTCTCGCTAGTTGCAAGTGCTTCACGCCCTGCTTGTCCCTAGTTTTTATGTAGCTGACAAGGCTTCCCCTGGTGACGCTCATTGGTACGCTACCGTACAGTTTCCGGTACTCCATTAGGAGCTGCTGGGCGGCTTTCTTGTGCTGCGGTGTTGTCTTGTTGTACTCCTCTAAGTCTTTGGTAAGAACAACGTTGAAGGCTAACTGGTCTAGTGGTATCTCTCCTTCCTTTAGGAGTCTTATTGCTCTCTTTATATCTTCTCTTATCTTCTCGATGCTCTCCTCGAAGGACGTAATGTTCTCGGCCTGGGAGAGAGCGGATGTAATGTCTGTAAACAGGTTCTTTATAAAGTCTGGAGTATTCCTCTTCTTCCCTACAAGGCCTTTAACGTCTACTCTTCCGTCCTTGAGAGCCCCCAGGTAGTTCTTCTTCCTCTCGCTGAATACAACCCATTTGTACTCCTTGTCTATGCTGAGGTCTATTCTCAACTCATCCAGGATAGACTGGAGGAGTTTCTCGAGTTGTTCTTGCGTGGGGTTCCACAGGAAGAGGCTATCTGTGTCCCCGTAAAGGACTGGTATCCCTAGATCTACGGCTCTACGCATGGTTTTCAAAATTGCGTACCTGCCTAGCGCTGTAGTGCTCTCAGCTACTGGTGGGCAGTAGAGCGGGAAGGCCTCTGAGCCGAATACGCCGTAGCTTGCATTCAGGAATACTTTTAGCGCTGACTGGATCACCTCGTATTGTTGTTTTTCTTCATCGTCCTTGCTCTCTTTGGCTACCTTCTTGTATACATATACACGTAGGTCTCTAAGGATGCCAATGAGTGATGACATCATGCCTTTTTTCCTCGTACAGACCCAGTGGGTCGTTCCGGGCACAATGTTCTTCTTGCATTCCTCGTGGGGGCACCGAACCGTCTCGTAACTTAGGTTACCTGTTTTGATCACGCTCGGGTACAGGCTGGCGAAATCTACGACTAAAACGTTGAAGTACACGCCGGGTATGGGGTCTATGACTATGGCTCCGAGGTACTTTTTGCCCTTAATGATGGCTTTCGTTGAAGTCTCTCCCTTTTGTTGGATTATCTCTTCGGGGTTAGGTATGAGCCATCCCCTCTGCCTGTGTTCAAAATAAAACATGTTGCGTATCCAGGCAGAAATATTGTGCCGTGTTAGGTCTTCCATCGGTAGCTTTGAAATTCTCATCATCAGGATTATCAGCTTCATTACCAAGTCGTCGCTGAACGCTGTAAGCTCGTACGTTAGCTCAGCGTCCCGGAAGCTATACTCGGCTAGCTTCTCATAACTCATCTCCGGGATCGTATCCTCATGCTTAACTTTACCTTTGCCCAGGAGTGCTAGAGCTATTTCGTCGAGGGTTTGCCCTTCCCTGTACTTGTTCCCGAAAGCATACACCTTCATCGACTTGTTGGTGAAGAATTTGTAGAGGTCGATGTGTATTGAGTTGCGGAGCTCTGCATACTCGGCTTTTTCACTCCATACTATAGGCACGTTCTCTTTCTTAAAACCCAGCTTTAATGCCCTACTGTATAAATAGGGGAGGTCGAAATTGTCGCCGTTAAATGTCAGGACGACGGGGTAGCTGTCGAGGAGAGTGAATACAGCGTGTAGGAGATCCTTTTCATTGTCGAAGAACCTGACTTCTGCACCTGGGATGTTTATGGATTTTTCCTCATCTTCACTCCGCCTCCTCAGAAGCAGAACCCCTCTCTTACCGTCGGAAGAGTAGTAGGAAACTGCAATGACCCTGTCCTCTGCCAGTTTAGGGCTGGGAACTCTAAAAGCTTCAGACTCGACTTCGATGTCTATAGCTATCCTCCGGATCTTGGGTATCGGAGCATTCAGCAACCTGGCCCACTCGAGCATTTCCTCCTCTTGGATCTTGTCCTCGCTCAGACTCTTGACAAGCCTCCTAATACTCTCTGGAACCTCTACTTCAACGGGCTTAGGCTCTCCGTTTGTCAGCACGTAGGGCATGCCTGGAATCAATTGCCTGTCGTAGATGTAGCAGTGGTGATACTTGATCTTTGACTCCCAAGTGTGCCCTCTTAATACCTCGCGGATGCTTTTAGGAGACCCCCCGATTGACAATGGGTCTAGAGCCTCTACCTTTGTCATCTTAACCCAGCGGTCGCTTAGCGCGTCGTACTTTTCGACTACGTCGAGTTTATTAAAGCCCGGGTGTCGCACTACCTCGGGGTACTTCTCTAGGAGTTCTTCTGGTGGAAGTTCTGTCAGAAGGTAGGGTTTATGCCCGCTGTGGTCAGGAACAGCCCTCAATGTTCCGCCCTCATCGTCGTAGAAGTACATTACGGCTCTTCCTTCTGCTCCGGAATACCTAACAGAGAATAGGTACAGCACAGTCTCACCAGCTGAACCGCTCCACTTTCCACGCGCTCTTCCTGTAGTTCCGCTTGTACTCCTTGTAGTGCTCCTTACAGAGGTATACTCTCTTAGAGCCCTCCTTCAGCTTAAAGGGGGAGTTGCTCTTCTTAAAGTTTTCAAGCGATATTGATCTTACAGCGTCTCTATCGCAACCCTCTACGGAGCATTTTACCCCTTTGCTAACGCGCCCCATACTACTGCACTAATTTGAATATAAGCACCCGGAGAAATAAATAGAAAACGTTCTACTTCTTGTACCGCTTAGGCCTAAGGTCGCGGCTGTGACACCTGCGACACCTTTCAGCTTCCCAGGGATTGCGCGCATTACATTTTCTACATATCTTTACCTTAAAGTGGTGATCCAGAGCTAGCTGGAGTTTCTCAGGGTCTCTAATAGGCATAGATACCCCAGGTCACCGGAATGAGCTAAACAGTTATAACCTTTTTGCTTGAGAAGCGTGCTTGCCTCACTATAAGTTTTACTAAAATGTTAATTTACCTGCGCCTGACTGTGCATCCTGCTAGAAAGCAAAAGTATCACCACCTTTAAAAAAGGCACTGTCCAAATCGCCTCGTGACAGCAAAGCAAAGAAACAACGCCAAGAGCATAGTACAGAGAGACAGTATAAGGCTAGTGGCTGTTTTTCTCGTCGGCCTTCTCGTAGGAGTCTCTCTAGGGTATTTCCTCTCTATACCGTCCCAACAAAAGGTAGCCCCTCAGAAGACAGTCACAGTACCTATTGGGGCCTTAGTGGAACTTACGGGGGACTTGGAATCATATGGGAAGAGAGACCAGCGTGCTCTCGAGCTCGCTGTTGAGGACATAAACGCCTTCGCCGAGCAAGTTGGGTCGCCCTTCAGGTTCAGGCTCGTCGTAGAGGACACTGGCACAAACCCCGAGCAGGCCAGGGCGAAAATACAGGCACTAGCAGCACAAGGAGTACAGGCCGTGACTGGTCTTGAAGCGAGTAGTGAGGTGAGCCAAGTCAAGCAGTTTGCAGACGCGAACAAGATAGTGGTGGTTAGTGTAGGCTCTACGGCAATCTCGCTCTCCATTGCCGGCGACTATATTTTCCGTGTTGTGCCTAACGACGCTTACCAGGGGCGTGCTCTTGCTAGGCTCGTCTTCGACAGCGGCTTTAGGGGCGCGGCCGTGATATACAGGAACGACGCCTGGGGCAAGGGGCTGTTCGACGCGTTCTCCGCCAGGTTCAGGGAGCTCGGGGGCAGAGTGGAGGGCGTAGCCTACGACCCCAACGCCCAGGACGTCTCAGGCGAAGTAGCCAGGCTCGCGGACATAGCCTCGAAGCTAGGCCCGGCGACAGCAGTAGTACTCATAAGCTTCGAGGACGACGGCATAAGAGTAGTACAGGCCGCAGCACAAAACCCAACACTGTCAAAGCTCAAGTGGTTCGGGACAGACGGCGTGGCCTTGTCAACAAAGCTATCAGACCAGGTTGGCGAGCAACTAGTAGCCTTGGGAGGACTTCCTTGCACAATTTTCCAACCAGCAAGTAACCCACAACAGTTACAATTCATTGAAAAGTTCAAGTCTAGATTCAAGGAATATCCCCACTCCTACGCAATGAACGCCTACGACGCTGCCTGGCTTATAGCCTTGTCTGTGATGGCTACAGGCCAGTACAGCGGCGAGGCGATAGCCAGGGCACTCCCGACAATCGCCCAGCACTACTACGGAGTAACAGGGAACACAGCACTAGACCAAACAGGAGACAGAGCAGCAGGAGACTACGCAATATGGGCTGTAATTAAGACCCCGGCGGGGTATAATTGGACACAAATCGCAGTCTATAGTTCACAGACCGATACGATTACAAGAGTTTAGGCGGGCCTGGCCATCAAGTATGCGTCTTCACCGTCGAGATAATATCCGGGTAGGACTTTAACAACACTAAATCCGAGTTTTTTGTAGAGCCTGAGGGCAACTTCGTTGCTAACACGCACTTCAAGATAGTATTCTTCTGCCCCGTAGTACTTCTTCATGCTTTCTAGGGCTCTCGTCATAAGTTCTGTCCCAATACCTTTCCCTTGAGCATAGGGGAGGACTGCTATCGAGATTATGTGTCCTCGCTTTCCAACTCTATTAGGATTAGTGTACAGCGTATCGTACTCTACTCTACACATGATGTATCCGACGACTTTACCGTTTATCTCTGCTACTAGGAAAGCTCTGCCGAAGTTCTTCAGGTGTAACTCAAAGTAAAATGCTGGGTAGTTTTCCGGTAAGACCTCCTTGTTTATTTTTATAACATCGCTCAAATCCTCGTAGCGTGCCTCCCTGATTACATACTCCTTCGTTGCCGTATGAGTGCACCCCCGACTTCAGAGAAACAAAAGGTTTTCTTATCTTTGTTGCTCAGGCTACTCCTCTTCTAGGAGGACTCCCCGTTCTTTAAGGATGTTGTAGATCTTCTCGACAGCCTCCTTGACTTCTTCTTCTTTCTTGGCACCAGTGCACACTACTTTCCCACTGCTGAAAATTAACAAGACGACTTTTGGCTCCGACATCCTGTATATTAAGCCTGGGAATTGCTCTGGCTCGTACATCGCATTTTCGAGCAGGAAAGCTGCTCTCTCAAGATCCACGCCTACTCTCAGATTCGCACTAGCAACAATATTCTGTACTTCCACGATGGGCTCGTTCTTGATCTCGATGCCATGCTGCTTTAGGAGCTTAATTATACTGCCCACAGCTTTTCTGACCTCGGCTTCAGATTTCGCACCAGTGCACACCATCTTTCCGCTAGAGAATATCAGTGTAGCTGTCTTAGGCCTATTTAGCCGTAGCACTAGCCCCGGGAACTCTCGGATCCCAGGTCCGGAGACCTGGGATGTTCCGGGCTATATTCTGCATGGGGTATGCGTTCTGCTATCCTCTCTAGGTCTAGCCGCTGGTTCAGAGTAACCGAGGCTACGACGTTCTGTATTTCATATACAGGCTGTTTTGTAATTGTAACCACCCCGTTTTCCAGCCTTATAAATACTGTTATTGGGTATATAAATGCTTAGTTTATAACTAGCCTGAGAACGCACGTGAATTAGCCCGAGAGTGCTCTACCCTCTAACCAAACTCTCAAAAGCAAGTTTGATAGCACCAATATACGGTATTACGAACACAACTTTACCCTTGATGGATGTAAGTGACGGGTGGGTGCTATCAGGAAAAGGATTCGCATCGCCCTTTGTTACGTAAGCATCTCCTACTATTCCAACTATTCTGTGAACAATTAGGCCGGAAGGAGACTCGTATACCACGATGTCGCCTACAGAGTACGACTCTGAACCGACTACTATGACGATGTCTCCTACGTGGAGAGTCGGCTCCATGGACCAACTCGATACCACGGCTAGGGGAACCTGCGTTCTGAGTAAGTAGTTCAGGGAGAAAATGAACATCACTGTAGCAAGTAGTGCTATGATGAGCGTAGCGTTTTCCCGAATAACTCTCTCTTTACCTTCTCCCTGCACGGGCTCAAGATACCTCACTTGGTTATTTATTTCTTCCCTAAAGCAAAGTTTTTATAGAAGCGATGTTTTTCTTGAGACGCTAGAGGGTGAGTTTAATGGCCCAGCCAACGGCTCAAATTCCCGTTCTAATACTAAAGGAGGGTACACAGAGAACCACGGGTAGGGATGCCCGCAAGGCCAACATCTACGCTGCTAGAGTGATAGCTGAAGCTCTAGCGAGCTCGCTAGGGCCTAGAGGGATGGACAAGCTACTAGTAGATTCTTTCGGCAATGCTACAATAACGGGTGACGGGGCTACAATACTAAAAGAAATGGAAGTCCAGCACCCTGCGGCGAAAATGCTCGTGGAGGTGGCAAAGGCTCAGGATGACGAAGTTGGAGATGGCACAACGAGCGTAGTTGTTCTGGCAGGACAGCTTTTAAGCGCGGCGGAAGAGCTTCTCGACGAGGATGTGCACCCAGCAGTGATCACTGAGGGATTCGAGAAAGCCCTCGTAGAGGCTACAAGGATAATAGACGAGGTTGCTGAGAAAGTTGACCCCCTCGACAGGAGCGTGCTCGAGAAGATTGCCCAAACAGCTCTTTCGAGTAAAGTAGTTGCGGAATTCAGGGAGTTCCTCTCGAAGATCATGGTAGACGCCGCTCTTCAAGTCGTAGAGAAGAGAGATGGGAGCTACAAGCTCAGCCTCGACGACATCAAGGTAGAGAAGAAGAAGGGCGAGAGCATAACCGAGACTATCCTAGTGAAAGGCATAGTGCTCGACAAGGAGGTTGTCCACCCCGCTATGCCCAAGAGGGTTGAGAAAGCGAAGATCGCCCTGCTAGACGCCCCACTGGAGATAGAGAAGCCAGAGTGGACTGCTAAAATAAACGTTACAACACCCGAACAGCTGAAGATGTTCCTGGATCAGGAGGCTGAAATACTCCGCAAGAAAGTGGAGAAGATTAAGGAGAGTGGTGCTAATGTTGTCTTCTGCCAGAAGGGTATTGACGACGTTGCCCAGTACTACTTGGCTAAGGCTGGTATTCTGGCTGTTAGGAGGGTGAAGAAGAGCGACATGGAGAAGCTCGCCAGGGCTACTGGCGCGAAGATACTGACTAGAGTCGAGGACGTCACGCCCGAGGCACTGGGCACGGCGGAGCTCGTGGAGGAGAGGAAAGTAGCAGACGAGAAGATGGTGTTCGTCGAGGGCTGCCCCAACCCCAAGAGCGTGACAATACTAGTGAGAGGCGGCGCTGAGCACATAGTTGACGAGGCCGAGAGAGCAATACACGACGGATTGAGCGTAATAAGAAATGTAATCCAGGAGCCAAAGATTGTAGCTGGAGGCGGCGCCGTCGAGATCGAGCTTGCAATGAGGCTAAGAGATTTCGCTAGGACGTTGCCAAGCAAGGAGCAACTTGCCGTAATGAAGTACGCGGAGGCTTTAGAGAACCTCGTTGCCATATTAGCGCAAAACTCGGGCGTAGAGCCCATAGACATACTTGCAGACCTCAAGCGTCTACACTCTAAGGGCGAGAAGTGGGCTGGCATCAATGCGTACACCGGTAAAATAGAGGACATGCTCAAAGCTGGGATCATAGAGCCTGCTATCGTCAAGAAACAGGTGCTCAAGTCTGCTACAGAAGCTGCAATAATGATCCTGAGAATAGACGACATCATTGCGGCACAGCCTCCAAAGGGTAAGGAGAAAGGTAAAGAGAAAGGAGAAAAAGGAGAATCGGAATTTGACTAGAAATGAGTTGATTGAGTCGTTCTAAAAAAATTTAAATACTCTTTCTCTTGTTTTACCCGTTTATGTCTGGTAATAATGTACTACGACAGAGACAGTTTCAGGTAAAAATCGGCCCACCGTGGCTGACACGTTTTGAAAAAGCTCGAATAGTAGGCATTAGAGCTCTGCAGATTTCGCTGGGTGCACCAGTGCTTATCCCCCTAGAGGGGGTGGAGAATCTGGACTCTATTAGAATAGCAGAAAAAGAGTTAGAAATGGGTGTGTTGCCCATAATAATCGTCAGGTGGACGCCGGAGGGCAGGTTCCAGGAGATACCGATAAAGTATTTAAAGTTGAACCCTCCCTAGCCCTCTCCCTTCAATTCTATTCTTTCGTTCGTAATTATAACTTCGAAGAAATCGCCAATACTCGGCTTTGTAACGAATTTTTCCCACTCGTCCTCGGACAGCATTATAGTCACTCTTGGCACTCTCAATACTCCAGGCGAGGCGCCGGGAAGCATTTTCATGATCTGCGAGATAATTGGTGCTATTTCTCTGCTTATTTCGCTGTCTGTGGATCGGATGAAAATAGGCTCGGGAACTTCCCTTTCCTCCGTCAACTCTATTTTCACCATTCTCTCCCCGAACGGAGCATCAATAGTCTGGATAAGCGTTACTTTTGCTTTGAAGTGAACACTAGTCGAAGACACGAGTACTCAGTATAGCCCTAATTATTAAGCATTTCCGCATAGAAGAAGAGAGGCGCCACCCCTCTCCACTGTAAGTGTAGAGGCAGGGCACAGAGTCAATATGTTGATTAGCTAAGAATAGAAAGAGTTAAGCCCCGGCCGGGATTTGAACCCGGGACCTTCGGCTTTCTCGAACCCCCTGTTACTCTAAGCCTTACAAGGCCGACGCTCCACCAGTCTGAGCTACCGGGGCTGGAGAAAACACAGCACTAGGCATTTATCAGTTTTTCGCTAGAATGCCCCCACCCTGCAGGCACGCCGACTAAACACAGCTAGCCAGTTAAAGTGGGAGAGAATATGGGCCCGCCGGGATTCGAACCCGGGACCTCCGCCGCTCTCAGGCGGCTCAGTATATTAGTCTTGTGAGGGCGACATCCTAACCGCTAGACGACGGGCCCTGCCTCTATACAGAAACTCAAGAATAAAAGCCTTTTTCAGACTGACTGCCGCTCCTCATAGCAGTACTACTCAGACGGCAAGTCATTCATCATCAAATATGCCCTTAATACCCAGCGTTAAAACGCTTTCTAAGGCTTACAGGATGAGTTTGAAATAAGGCTAATGGGCAGGAAACCCAAGAACAAGGTGAGGTTTGTCTCGAGCAGAAAACCATAAACATGCAGGGCTTTATATCGAGGAGCCAGGCGCTTTGCTAGAAAACTTCGCCGAAGAGTTCGGCTTTTGAAAAAATAAAAGAAGAGTGTCATGGCTTCCATCGAACGCGTAGAGCAGAACGTCATAGATCTTCTTTTATGAAAAATAAAAACACGGGCCGGCCGGGATTTGAACCCGGGACCTACGGGTTAAAAGCCTCGACCCACCTAGCAGAGCTAGGCAAACCGTCGCTCTTCCTGGCTGAGCTACCGGCCCGCTGCTTTCTAGCAACTGCAGATTTGGATATTAACTTTTCTCTAATTGGAGCGTATTTCTTTTAAGAGAAAATCAAGGAGGTCTTCTCTATGAACTCTAACTTGCTGTCTTGTGTCGCGGTAGCGTACGGTTACTGTGCTGTCCTGGAGGCTTTGCCCGTCAACAGTCACGCAAAACGGGACACCTATCTCGTCTGCTTTAGCGTAACGCTTTCCAATGCTACCATCATCATCGTAGTAGGCTCTTATATGCTCTCTAATTTCATTGTAGATTTCTCTGGCCAGCCTGTCCAGTCCGTCTCGCTTGACTAACGGGAAGATAGCAACTTTGTAGGGGGCTATCCGCGGTTTAAGACTAAGGTAAATTCTATTTTTCTCTACCGTGAATGCTTCAGTCAAAATAGCAAGTATTATTCTCTCTAGACCAAAAGAAGGCTCAATAACATAGGGGACAATTTTCTCTCCACTGTCTATAATGTGTAGAGGCTCCCCGCTAAACTCCTGGTGCCTCTGCAGGTCGTAGTCACTCCTATTTGAAATCCCCTCTATTTCCTTCCAGCCCATATACGGAAAATAGTACTCAATGTCGAATGTTTGCTTGGCATAGTGTGCTAGCTCTGTTTTCACATGCTCTCTTACTCTTAGCTTCTCCGGTGATAAACCAATACGCCAGAGCCATCTAAGAGACTCTGCAACCCAGTATGCGTGCCACTTGGAGCCTATGAGACCCGTCTCAACAGCATCCTCTATCCTAACTCTCCTGGCTTGCTCGACACCCCTCTCCTGATCCTCTGCAGAGAGGAGACTAATCTCAACATTCTTCACTTCGTCAAAATAGGGGCACTCGTTGAGTTTCTTTGGGTTTACAAAGTACTCGATCTCCATTTGTATAAACTCGCGCAGCCTGAAAAGGAAGTTTCGCGGCGAGATCTCGTTCCTGAAGGCTTTCCCGTACTGGGCCACGCCAAATGGGAGCGTTGCGCCCATGCTGAAAACTATGTTCTTGAAGTTCACAAATATCAGCTGTGCAGTTTCGGGTCTGAGGTAGACCGTGAACGGGACGTCTTTCTTGGGACCTAGGGTCGACGAGAACATTAAGTTGAAAGCCTTTGGGTCGCTGAGCTCTCCACCACAGGCTGGACAGCGGATGTTATTTACGCGGATGAGGTTTTTCAATTCCTCTGGTGTGTACTGGGTTATCTTTATCCCCCTGTCTTCGAGCAGGTGGTCAGCCCTGTACTCAGCTCCACACTTCTGGCACGTCACTATAAAGTCGATAAAGCTATCGACGTGCCCACTAGCCTCCCACACTTTGGGGTGAGTGATTATACTACCGCTAATCCCGTACATGTCCTCCCTTCTTTCTACGAAGTACCACCACCAGTCGTCAAGTACATTCTTCATCAGCTCAACGCCTAGGGGGCCATAATCGTAGAAACCGGCGAGCCCACCATAGATTTTACCTGTCTGGAAGAAGAACCCCCTCCTGGCGCACAACTCGGTAATGTCGTCAAGCGTGACCTCCCTCGGTGCCTGCCCTGAACTCACCACGCCATCCACCTCTAAGCCCTTGAGAGGGGCTGGTAGAAAAAGATTGCTAAAAACATGTCTCCCCTAGCTATACTCTAACCCCATTCGGGAGGATTGTACCCACAGCTAATAATAGGTTCCTAAGGGCATTACTCCCATACGAAATATTTAAAAAGGAGGCTTCAAGGCTTGTTTTTAGTCTAAAAGTGAGTTGTTATGCCTCGTAAATTTAATGTTCTAGAACATGAACTCGTACCGAAGCACATCCTACTCTCGCGGGATGAAGCCAAAAAACTACTCAGAATAATTGGGCTCCGCAAAACTGAACTACCCTGGATCTATTCTACAGATCCTGTCGCTAAAGCTCTGGGAGCTAAACCCGGAGATGTAATAATGGTTATAAGGAAGAGCCCGACTGCAGGTGAGGCTGTAGCTCTACGTCTAGTTGTTCCCGGGTGATCCCGGTGGCGAAAGCAATGTTAAGCCATGAGGATCGCTGGGAGCTCGTGGAAGCATATGTAAAAGAACTTGGGCTAGTGAGGCAACACCTAGACTCCTTCAATATCTTCCTAGAAAGAGGTTTACAGGAGATAGTAAACGAAGCCGGAGGTATAAAACTCGATGCATACGGCGTCGAGATAAGGTTCGGCAAAATCGAGGTGGGCGAGCCAGTCTTCAAGGAAGCTGACGGGTCTGAAATAACATTAACTCCAATGATTGCCCGACTGCGGAATATCACGTATGCTGCACCGCTATACCTAAACATGACGCTGTACGTAGACGGAGAGGAAAGGAAGACAGAGAAAGTTTTCATTGGAATGTTGCCTATCATGGTTCGGAGTAGCAAGTGCGTTCTCTCCCGCATAACCTCTGAGGAGGATTTGATTAAGCTTGGCGAAGACCCCCACGACCCCGGTGGGTACTTCATTATCAACGGCTCTGAGAGAGTTATAGTAATGCAGGAGGATCTATCTGTGAACAGGGTTTTAGTAGACCATGGCGGTGCCAGTAGCTCTGTTACACATACAGCAAAGGTTTTCTCTGTTGCTGCAGGGTATAGAGTGCCGGTCAGCGTTGAGAGAACAAAGGATGGCATGATTTACGTTAGTTTTCCACAAGTCCCTCAAAGGATTCCAGTAGTTGTTCTAATGAGAGCCCTCGGACTTCAAAAAGACAGAGACATTGTATATGCTATAAGTAACAACGAAGAAGTTCAGCGCGAGTTTTTCCCGGTAATACTCGAGCAGTCAAAGATTGCACCAACAGTAGAGGAGGCACTAGACTACATCGGATCACGTGTGGCTATAGGCCAGCCCAAAGATGTGAGGATTGCACGAGCCGAGCAGGTACTGGACGAGAACTTCCTCCCGCATATTGGGCGCACGAAATCTGCACGCCTAGCAAAGGCTTACTTTGTAGGGCAAATGGTTTCCAGACTGCTAGAATTGAAGCTAGGCCTCAGAGAGCCAGATGATAAAGACCATCTTGCTAATAAGCGGTTACGCCATGCTGGAGAGCTCATAGCACAGGTCTTTAGAGCTGCGTTTAGACAGCTTGTACGCGAGATGACGTACTCTCTAGAACGTCACATGACGAAGGGTCGCGAGATAAACTTGATAAGTATTGTTAGGCCGGACATAATTACAGACAAGCTGAAACACGCCCTAGCCACCGGCAATTGGGTTGGCGGGAGGACAGGCGTCAGCCAGATTCTCGACAGAACAAACTACCTCTCGACACTCTCCCATCTGAGGAGAGTCGTGTCGCCTCTCTCTAGAACCCAGCCCCACTTTGAAGCACGTGAACTGCACCCCACGCAGTGGGGCAGGCTATGTCCAGTAGAGTCGCCTGAGGGACAGAACTGTGGCCTTGTAAAGAATTTAGCCCTTCTGGCCACTCTCTCAAACGGCTACGATGAAAAAGAGGTTTATGACCTCTTAGTTTCCCGGCTAAATGTCGTCCCACTGGAGAGAGCCTTGGGTGTAAACGTCAAGGGAGCGCGCGTGTACCTTAACGGGCGGCTAATTGGTTTCGTGGAGGATGGCGATTTACTCGTATCAACCCTGAGGAATCTGAGGAGACAGGGGAGAATTAGTCACGAGATAAATGTGGCGATTTACAAGAGAGGGGATATACAGGAGGTTTATGTGAACTGTGATGCTGGGAGGATTAGGAGGCCGCTTATTGTTGTGGAGAATGGGGAGCCCAAGCTCAGGCCACAGCATATAAGGATGCTTCGCGAAGGTATTTGGACGTGGAGCGACCTGATCCAGAACGGTATTGTAGAATACTTAGATGCAGAAGAAGAGGAGAACGCGTTAATAGCAGATTCCCCAGAAAAGTTAACTCCTAGACATACACACCTCGAAATACACCCTGCAGCCATCCTAGGGGTTATAGCAATGACCATACCATTCATTGAGTACAACCAGTCTCCCAGGAACTCATACCAAGCGGCTATGGCTAAACAGTCTCTCGGGATACCTGCCCTAAACTACAGGCTTCGTATGGATCCTAGAATGCATGTAATGTATTATCCCCAGAAACCACTAGTAAAGACCAAGATTTATGACCTGCTACCAATAGACAACCTGCCCTACGGAACGAACATGGTTGTAGCTGTTCTAACAGGCGGAGGTTATAACATCCAAGACGCTGTGATAATAAACAAGGCAGCTGTAGAGCGCGGGATGACGCGCTCGGTATTCTTCCGCACATACGAGGCTGATGAACGTAGATATCCCGGCGGTATGGAGGATAGGTTTGAGAAACCTAAACCTGAGCAAGAGCTCTTAGACCTTAAACCCATCGAAGCCTACGATGCTCTCGATGAATTGGATGGCATTGCACACGTGGAGAGCGAACTCAAAGGCGGACAGGTGGTAATAGGTAGGACAAGCCCACCGAGATTCTACACCGGAACATATGAGCCTAGAATTCTAACCAAGAGGAAGGACACTTCGATTACTCTGAGGCATGGTGAACGGGGGATAGTAGATCGAGTGTTGATAATGGAGAGCCCTGAGGGCGTGAAGCTCGTGAAAGTAAGAGTAAGGGATTTGAGACCCACTGAGATAGGCGATAAATTCGCTTCGAGGCATGGGCAGAAGGGCGTGGTAGGTCTTCTAGTCTCCCAGGAAGACATGCCCTTCACCGAGGATGGGATTACGCCCGACCTCATAATAAACCCGCATGCTATACCTTCACGGATGACTGTTGGCCAATTACTAGAGACGATAACTGGAAAGGCTGCAGCTCTCTCGGGTAGGCGCATTGATGCAACAGCCTTTGAGGCTCCAAGCCTTGACGAGATACGAGAGATTTTGAGGAGCTATGGTTTCAGGAGCGACGGGAAAGAAGTCCTGTATAATGGA
The DNA here is from genome assembly GCF_014876775.1 of Infirmifilum lucidum. Lineage (NCBI taxonomy): Archaea > Thermoproteati > Thermoproteota > Thermoprotei > Thermofilales > Thermofilaceae > Infirmifilum > Infirmifilum lucidum. The sequence continues at coordinate 1,095,542 of NZ_CP062310.1, forward strand.
GTAACTGGCGAGAAGTTGGAAGCCGAGATATTTATAGGAGTAGTATTCTACGAGAAGTTACACCACCTAGTAGCAGACAAAATGCATGCGCGTGCACGTGGTAGGGTTCAGATACTAACCAGGCAACCCACAGAGGGTAGAGCCCGTGAAGGTGGTCTTAGGTTTGGTGAAATGGAGAAGGACTGCCTGGTGGGTCATGGAGCCGCACTATTGTTGCGTGAGCGCCTTCTAGAGAGTTCTGACAGGACTACCATATGGGTTTGCGAAAACTGTGGCTTCGTGGGATGGTATGATGCTAGGAGGAATATGCCTGTGTGCCCAGTCTGCGGTGAAAAGGGGAGGCTACACCCAGTTGAAGTTTCATACGCGTTCAAGCTTCTTCTCCAAGAGCTAACGGGTTTAGGGATAGCGGTTCGCCTCATTCTCAAGGATAAAATAACGGCATGAGGTGGTGGTAGATGAGCGCATCTAAAGTTGTGGCTGGAGTAAAATTCGGTATACTATCACCTGACCTAATTAGGAAGCTCGCTGTAATGCGTATTGAAACTTCCGAGTTGTACGACGAGGAGGGTTTTCCGATACCTGGAGGACTAATGGATAGAAGATTGGGGTCGATTGAACCAGGTACAGTATGCCAGACTTGTGGGAACAGAGCCGTCAATTGCCCTGGACACTTCGGCTACATAGAACTAGCCAGGCCAGTTATTCACCCGGAGTTTGCACCGTATATAGCCAGCATTTTAAAGGCTACGTGCAGGCACTGTGGCAGAGTAAAGATACCCCAGGAGAAAATAGAGATTTGGAAGAAGAGAATGAATACTGTTGCAAAACACTGGCCCTCGCTGAGGTATAAGTACGCGCAGGCCGTAATGAAGGAAGCGGCAAAAGCGCAGAAGTGCCCTCACTGCGGTAGAGTCCAGTACAAGATTAAGCTAGAGAAGCCCTACACGTTTTACGAAGAGCGAGAAGGCGGCTTAATCAAACTTACACCTCTGGAAGTAAGAGAACGTCTCGAGAGGATCCCCGACGAAGACCTAGAGATCCTGGGGCTAGACCCAAAGGAAGCGAGACCCGAATGGATGGTCTTAAGAGTCCTACCAGTTGTCCCCCCGTCTGTCAGGCCCTCAATAACTCTTGAGTCGGGAGATAGATCTGAAGACGATCTTACTCACAAGCTTGTAGACATCGTGCGGGTTAACCAGAGGTTAAAGGAGAGCATTGAAACCGGCTCTCCACCCCTAATCATCGAAGATCTCTGGGGACTCCTGCAGTACCACGTTGCAACGTATTTCAACAACGAATTGCCCGCGAACCCCCCAGCTAAGCATAGATCTGGACGCCCGCTAAGGACACTGGCGCAGAGACTGAAGGGGAAGGAGGGCCGCTTTAGAGGCAGTCTAGCGGGCAAGCGCGTAGACTTCTCAGCGAGGACGGTTATATCTCCAGACCCGAACCTCAGTATAAACGAGGTAGGCGTCCCAATAGAGATCGCGAAAATACTCACTGTTCCCGAGAAAGTCACTCCGTGGAACATCGAGAAGTTGAAGAAACTTGTAATAAATGGCCCGGAGACTTGGCCCGGGGCCAACTACATAATCCGGCCCGATGGGTCAAGGATAGACCTACGTTACGCTAAATATAGGGAGGAGATCGCGCAGTCGCTGAAGCCAGGCTATATTGTCGAGAGGCACCTACAAGATGGCGACATTGTCCTGTTCAACAGACAGCCGTCTCTACACAGAATGTCGATAATGGCGCACGTCGTAAAAGTTCTACCCTATAAGACCTTCAGGCTAAACCTCTTGGTGACGATTCCATACAACGCTGACTTCGATGGCGACGAGATGAACTTGCACGTCCCACAGAACGAGGAGGCGCAAGCAGAAGCGCGAACCCTAATGCTGGTGCAGGAGCACATAATGACGCCTAGATACGGTGCCCCAATAGTAGGTGCAATACACGACTACATAACCGGAGCATACCTCTTAACCAGGAAGGACGCCATTTTCGACAAGCACAAGGCGTTATTACTCTTGTACAGTGCTAACTATAAAGGGCCACTACCCGAGCCGGCCATCCTAAAGCCTGGCCCTTACTGGACGGGAAAGCAACTTGTAAGTCTCTTCCTTCCAAGCGACATGGACTATATCGGTAGAGCTACTGTGGCTCCAGCATCGGGTAAATGTGATCAAGAGTATTGCGAGAATGATGGCTTCATACTGATAAAAAAGGGCAAATTACTGCTAGGTGTCTTTGACAAACAGGCTGTAGGAGCAGAAAAACACGGAACCGTGCTTCATGAGATTGTCCGCGAGTACGGTGTTGAGAAAGCTAAGGAGCTCATGGATGGGCTCTTCAAGATGTTTGTTGTCTACCTAGACATGCACGGTTTTACGATGGGTGTAGATAGCGTCGAGATACCACTTGAAGCAGAGAGCGAGATTAGGAAGGTCTTGCAAGACGCGGAGGAAAGGGTTCTTAATCTAATAGAACAGTACAGAAGAGGCGAGCTGCAACCCATGCCAGGGAAAACTAGGAAAGAGACGCTTGAGGATCTGATAATGAACGTGCTAGCTGAGGCTAGAAGTAGAGCAGGCGAGGTAGCTGGAGCATTTCTAGGAATGAAGAACCATGCAGTCATAATGGCAAAAACTGGGGCGAGAGGTAGCATGCTAAACCTCACACAGATGGCTGCAACCGTAGGGCAACAATCGGTTAGGGGTAAAAGGATAGAACGCGGGTATACCGAGCGGACGCTCCCGTACTTCGATAAGGGTGATCTATCGCCTCTCTCTAAAGGTTATGTGTACAGCAGCTTTAGGAAGGGGCTTTCACCGGTAGAGTTCTTCTTCCACGCGATATCTGGTAGGGAGGGTCTAGTAGATACTGCCGTTAGGACTGCCCAGAGCGGATACATGTACAGGCGCCTGCAGAGTGCGATACAGGACTTTTACGTGGCGTACGACGGAACAGTACGCAACAGTGAGGGGATAGTGATTCAATTCCGGTATGGAGAGGACGGAGTAGACCCGGCCAGGAGTGATCACGGCAAGCCCGTTGATGTTGAAAAACTAGTTAAGAGGGTGGTCGCACTCAGGGGTGAAGTGTAGTGAGGGAGCCTATATCTGAGGATGAGCTTTGGAGCGAGATCGAGAAATACCACGACACCCTCCCATACTCGTTACGCCGGGAGCTGTTCGAGAAGATAAGACAGTATGGGCTTAGCCGTGAAGAGGCTCTTGCCGTTATACAAGAGGCCATTAGGAGGTACCTTTCGAGCCTTGTTGCCCCTGGAGAAGCAGTTGGGATGGTTGCTGCCCAATCCATTGGAGAGCCTGCTACGCAGATGACTCTAAGAACTTTCCACTTCGCCGGTGTCCGAGAACTCAATGTTACACTAGGGCTACCGAGGCTGATCGAGATAGTAGATCTACGACGAGAACCCTCTACTCCTCTTATGGAGATATACCTTGAACCTGAGATAGCCAAGAATGAACAAGAGGCGCTACGGCTTGCGAGGGAAATAGAGCTGACAACCGTAGAGACTCTTTGCAAGAGTATTGTAATGGATTACTATGAGAAAAGCATCATCCTAGAACTCGACCCGGAAATGCTAGAGAACAGGGATGTTACTGTTGATGACGTTGTAAAGGCTCTAAGCAAGGTAAAAGGCAAGAAGGGCAGAATTGAAGTCTCGGAGGACGGGTATACGATAACATTCTACACGGGGCTAGAGGATCTCATCAAATTCCGGCGTATGTATGATAGAGTCCTCAACTTGAGGGTTAAAGGCATAAAAGGCATAAGGCATGCTATAGTCAAGCCCATTAGGGACGAGAATGGAAGCTTAAAAGAATACGTCATTCTAACGGAGGGAAGCAACTTCCAGGCCGTCCTTTCACTTGAAGGGGTTGACGCCAGGAGAACGAGGACAAACAATGTTATCGAGATATACGAAGTTCTCGGAATAGAGGCTGCCCGTGCCGCGATAATAAACGAGATAAAGAAAGTTCTAGACGAGCACGGCCTAGACGTCGACTATCGCCACATCCTAATGGTCGCCGACGCCATGACGTACACCGGGAAGGTACGCCAAGTAGGGCGCCACGGTGTAGCCGGAGAAAAGGGAAGCATACTGGCGCGTGCAAGCTTCGAAGTCACGGTCAAGAACCTCGTCGAGGCGGCCATGAGAGGGGAGGTGGACGAGCTCAAAGGAGTAATAGAAAACGTTATAATTGAAAGCAAGCCTATCCCGATTGGCACTGGAGCTGTTAAGCTTAAAATGAGGTACTCAGAATTTAGTAAGGATGAGGGTGGAAATAAATGAGTAGTGCTGATTTCGTGAGAGAGTTGCAGACAGCCCTGAAAACTGGGAAGGCCACGCTAGGGTATCGGAGCACTTTGAAGGCAGTAGTAAGCGGCAGAGCCAAACTGGTAGTACTGGCGCGGAATGCCCCAGCAGTCATCTCGGAGGAAATAAAATATTACGCTTCTCTGGCTCAAATACCCGTCTATGTCTTCAATGGGAGTAGTCGCGAGCTTGGCGCTGCTTGCAACAAGCCTTTCCTCGTATCCTCAATAGCGATAATCGACCCCGGTGAAAGTAACATCTTGCTGTACGCACAGGGAGCCACATGAGCTCAAGTACAAGCAACAGAAGGCTTACCAACGAAGAACTTCAAATGATGAGCCTCTTTGAGCAGGTAACAAACATTCCCCCCAAGGACTGTATTCTAGATCCTCAATTTAATAGGTTAATCTTTGTTGTGGATAAGGGCCTTGCAGGCCTCGCTGTAGGTAGAAGTGGCACGAAAGTGCGCATACTAAGGGAGATGTTTAAACGCGACGTCGAGATAGTCGAGGACGGTCAGAGCATTGAGGAGCTAACAAGGAACACTCTGTACCCTGCAAGAGTCGTAGATGTGTCCGTTAAGAACGAGGGGGGCAGAAAAGTCGTGGTCGCTTCTGTTCCGCGCGATCAGATCGGGCTCGCCATAGGTAGGAACGGTAGGAATGCCGCTAGGGCGAAGCTCCTACTATCCCGGTATTTTGGTGTGACAGACCTTCGGATAGTTAACTTTGAGTCTTGATGGCCAAGCCTAAAAGTTTTTAAATAGGGATTTACAATACGTGAGGGAGTATGCCTGGGAGTAAGTCACCTAGAGGCATGTTTGCTGCAAGAAAGCTTGAACTAAAGAGGAAAAAATTCCGGTGGAGTGACTTAGAGTACAAGCGAAGAGTACTGCAGCTGAAGAAGAAAGTTGACCCGCTAGAAGGCGCCCCCATGGCGAGGGGGATAGTGATAGAGAAAGTCGGGATTGAAAGTAGACAGCCAAATAGTGCTGTGAGGAAATGTGTAAGAGTACAGTTAATTAAAAATGGTAAAGTCGTCACCGCCTTCCTCCCCGGTGACGGTGCCTTGCTGTTCGTCAACGAGCACGACGAGGTAGTCATCGAGGGGATAGGCGGGCCCGAGGGAAGAGCTTACGGAGATTTGCCGGGTGTAAGGTGGAAAGTAATTAAAGTAAATGGCGTCTCTCTGAAGGAAATACTGCGAGGGCGGAAGCAGAAGCCTACGAGGTAGGTATATGACCTCTCCCTCTGCCCCACGCGTCATTGTCTTGGAGAGCAAGGGGAATACACTCACTCTGGTCTTTGAGGGTGTAACTCCAGCACTCGCTAACAGCATCCGGAGAGCCATTCTTTCCGAAGTCCCTACACTCGCTATTGATGAAGTCATCTTTGCGGCGAATACAAGTGCATTCTGGGACGAGATGATAGCACACAGGCTAGGCCTGATCCCGCTTAGGGTCGACAATGAACTCTACGACGCTCTGAGAGACTGCTACGAGAATCATGGCAACGACTGCCAGGTAATTTTCTCATTGTCAGAAGAAGCTATAGAGCGACCCAAAACTGTTATGAGCGGGCACCTGCGCTTTGAAGGCATTGAGGGCGTTATTCCCTTTAAAGAAGGCTTGGCCATAGAACCCACCTCAAAGTACATACCAATTATCAAGCTTGCCAAGGGACAGCGTCTCTCCTTAACGGCAATTGCCAGAATGGGTGTCGGCAGAGAACACGCTAAGTGGCAACCTGTATCCGCAATCGGGTACAAATACAAACCTGTGGTAAATATTCTGAAGAGAGAGATTCCGGAGGATTTAGCTACCAAGTTGGTCAACACTTGCCCTCGGAGAGTTTTCGGGTACAGGGACGGTAAATTGGTAGTAATCAACGAGAATTCCTGCTCCCTCTGCCGCGAGTGCGCCGAGAAGTTTCCAGAAGTTGTTGACGTGAAGGGCGACCCCTCCACGATCATAATGACTATAGAATCACTGGGGGGCTTGCCTCCGAGTAGAATAGTTGATGTGGCCTTAGACGTTCTCATCGGGAAGCTGGAAAAGTTTCACTCTAAAGTATCGGAGGCTGTCAATGCCTACCTTGCACCTTCACTCAGAGAAGGCTCTGGGCAAAGTTTTTAACCGAAGCTTGGGATGTAGAGCGGGGTTTCAAGTATGCGGCAGACGATGTCTACGAACATCTACCTGAGGCGTCTGATACACACTCTGAAGAAGTATAGCAGGGAGTTCAAGGCACCAGTATGGCGAGACATTGCCGAGCGCCTCTCAAGACCTACCAGGAAGCGGGTAGAAGTCAACCTTAGCAGGATTAACAGGCATGCTAGGGATGGCGACGTGATAGTTGTTCCAGGGAAGGTTTTGGGGAGTGGTACCCTGTCCCGTAAGGTTACCGTTGCCGCCTGGCGTTTCTCGCGTAGTGCGTATGAGAAAATAAGGAAAGTCGGGGAGGCAATAACCATTGAGGAGCTTCTCAGGAGAAACCCCTCTGGGAGTAATGTGAAGATGATCACATAGGGGTGAGGGTGTTGAGCAACGTTGTTGTAATTGATGGAACTGGGCATGTTGCAGGTAGACTCGCAAGCGTAGTCGCAAAGAGGCTTCTGCGTGGCGAGAGTATCGTTGTAGTCAACGCTGAAAAAATAGTTGTAACAGGCAAGTCGGAGTCTATAATTGCCCATCATCTCAAGAGATGGGTCGAATGGAGGACATACTACAACCCTGAGAAGAGAGGGCCGAAATACCACAGAACGCCAGATAGGTTGTTCAAGAGAATGGTTCGCGGAATGCTACCTCGCGATAAGCCTAGAGGGCGTGAAGCATTAAAAAGGCTCAAAGTTTTCGTAGGTGTGCCCGAAGAGTACCGCAATGCACAATTAACAAGGATAGATGAAGCACTGTTCAAGAACCCCTTCGTGTCCTACCTCACGCTTGGAGACATCTATACCAGATTATCGAATAGAGTTCTCGAGGGTGGCGAGAGATGAAGGTTGTTTTAGCGTCTGCGCGCAGGAAGACGGCGAGGGCTAGAGTTGTAGTTAAGGAGGGCAAGGGCAGGGTATTCATCAACGGCGTGCCTCTAGAGATATTAGAGCCTGAAGTTGTGAGACTGAAGATAATGGAGCCAATACTCCTTGCCGGCGACCTCGTAAAGAACATAGACATTCATGCTGAGGCCAGAGGGGGAGGCATCATGGGGCAAGCCTCAGCTATCAGAACAGCCATAGCCAGGGCTATACTGGAGTGGAGCGGGAGCGAGGAGCTGAAAAAACTATACCTCGCCTATGATAGACACCTGCTTGTAGAGGATCCGAGGCAGGCAGAGCCGAAAAAACCGCATGGAAGATCTGCACGCGCGAAGAGACAGAAGAGCTACCGCTAGGGCTTATAGGGTAGGTACAGTTCCTCTATAGTCCCGTACTCCAATATCTTGTCAACGAGATCAACATGGGAGAGAAACATTCTCCGGCAGCAGTAGCGTCTAATACCTAGCTCATTGAGAACTTTTTCGGGGTCTTCTCCGCTCTGAACTCTAGTTGCGAACTCATGCCATTTATCACCAATTAAACTACCGCACGTGAAGCACCTGATGGGAAATATCATTCCTCTAACACCCTCTATCCATACACGCTGAGCTAGAAGTTTCACTAATTCGCCTATTTAAATGTATTTTCTTAATGCTCCCGAAAGCTAGATATTTAGGTACTGCTTGAGTATAGCGTGGCTAGGCTCGATGAGGCTTCTCTAGTAAACGAGTTACAGCTCACTAGGCCAATCGTCATTAGAACCACTCCTGGATACGAGGGAGAAATAATCCGGGCGATAACGAGAATAGCCTCCTCGCGTGGCTTAACCATGTATGTCTTCTCGAGAGGGCTCTGTCAAGGCTGTTGTGTCTCAGAAACCAGTCTTCTTCACGCCTTAAGGAGGCTCCTCAGGAAGCTTGACCCCTTCTCCCACGCACTGCTCGATAAGGATATCGAGACGCTTGGGGGTCTGATATCGAAATACCTTGTACTTTCATCAGAGCAATGGAGTGCTAGTAGAGAAAGCATACTCAATGCTCTCCTATTCTCTAGAAGGCTTACATGCGATAACGAGAACCGGCAGCACAACGTAGAATGCCCGGAAGATGCTCTATCTGCTGCAATCCTTACTGAAGCACTGAATTACGAGCACTCAGGAAGAGGGAGTAAAGCGCTAATATTGTATAGTTGTGGCGAGGTATTCAACGAGAGGGTATTCAATAGGATTCTGAGCACTAACCTCCACGTGAAACCTGTATTCCTCGTCGCCAACAGATCCAACACTCTCGCACTGGACAAGCAAGGGCGCACCGTTATGTACACTTACGACATACCCTTCTGAGATAACTGCTGTAGACCATCAGAGTCAAAACTCTATTTTACAAAAAATCAAGCAAGAGGCAGTTATTAAATAAACAGCTAAAATAAGCAAAATATGAATCTAATCAGGATATGAAGCCAGGAACCTGCCTCCGCTACTGGCTTCACGGACATGGAGGGTAATGCAACTTGGGAAGGGGGAAAGCACGTGTTCACTGGGTGGAGTGGAGACGCGAGTGGAAGCAACTTGACTTCAAGCCTCGTACTCACGGATTCCCCAAAGAGAGTAGTTGCGGAGTGGAAGAAGCGGTGCTATGTGGTGGCTGAGACCCCCACAGCTACTTCATAGGGGGGAGCGACTGGTACGACGAGGGGAGCTGTGTAAGGTTGGCTTTAAGAGACATGTTCTTAGGATTTCTAATCCAGGATGTCTTTGACGACTTTGAGAGTGTAGACTACTCTAAGGACAAGGTTATGGGCAGAGGGGAGGGTCGAGTCTACGTAGATTCCCCGAGACGCATCAGAGCGGTATTCATCGTCACTGTATTGACTAGAAGGAGGAAAAAGTAGAGCCAGTGAACACGGAGTCTGCCTGGAAAAGCGAGGAGGTAGGTGGAGAGATGCGTTGAGGAGAGAGGAATCTATGAGTGATGCGGAGTTTAAAAGCGGTTATCCGGTTAAAATACACAAAAATGGGCCCGCCGGGAATTGAACCCGGGACCTCCACCGTTCTCAGGCGGCGTGTGCCGCCTTGTCAGGGTGGCATCCTAGCCGCTAGACGACGGGCCCTAACATTCATGCTGATACATGGTAATGTTATAAAAGTTTTTGCTCTAAGCTGGTTAGAGGCTCGAATTTCAGGCCCGAGCTCTCTGCTGAGATCTATCCTTTGACAGGTCACTACTTCAGGACTAGGTTTTTCCTGGGCCACTATGCGACTGGAGTTCTTCAAAGAGAAATATTTAAAAATATTGAAAGAGTTGAGTCTTAGTCTGTCTCACGGGGTGAACGTTACGGTGAGCTTGGACGAGCTGAAGACCGTGGAAGGCGAGCTACTCATACCGCTAGAGATGTACTTGACGGCAGGCATTCGTATCGGCACAAGGATGAAGAGCAAGTTTATGGAGCCCTACATCTATGCCGCTAGGCCTGACGGCCTTTATCTACTCGACGTCAAGAAGACCGACGAGAGGATTAGAATAGCTGCTCGCTTCATAGCTCGTTACGAACCGAGCCGGGTTGTCGCTGTATCTGGCAGGCAGTACGGCTTTAGGCCTGTCAGGAAGTTCTGCGGGCTCGTAGGCTGTAAGCCCATTCTCGGGAGGGTTTTACCTGGAACTTTCACAAACCCTGCCTTGGCACACTATACCGAGGCTGATTTACTGATGGTGACGGATCCCCGCGTCGACGAGCAGGCTATAATCGAAGCCGGGAAAGTAGGAATACCCGTAGTAGCCTTGTGTGACAGCGACTCGCCGATCACTAACGTCGACCTCATAATCCCAACGAACAATAGAGGTAGAAAGGCCCTAGCCCTAGTTTACTGGCTGTTGGCGAGAGAGGTTCTCAGGGCCCGCGGAGATTTACCTCCCAATGGCGAGCTCCCTGTCCCCCTGTCCGACTTCGAGGCGAAGATACTAACAACTGGAGAAGTAGTCTAGCGAAAGTTTTTATCCACGCATATAGGCTAACAGATTGGCGTATTATGTCCAAGAGGTACCCAGCACACGCAGGCTACTTTTATCCCAAAGAACTGGAAGCTCTACGAGATGCGATAACCAAAACATTCCTCCATGTGTTAGGGCCCGGAAAGCTTCCGCCCCAACCACCATCTTTCACCGGTAACCTAATCGGCGTTGTATCGCCACACGCTGGCTACATTTACTCGGGTCATGTTGCCGCACACGGTTACCTTGCACTGGCAGAGGCTGGCAAGCCAGAAGTCGTTGTGGTCTTAGGGCCAAACCACCACGCCCTGGGGGCTCCAGTGGCGTTTGACGAGAATGAGGTCTGGACGACACCTCTAGGGGACGTAGAGCTCGATGTTGAGCTCGAGAAGGAAATGGCTTCACGGGAGCCGCTCCTGCGTTTCGACCTAGCCGCTCATATGTATGAGCACTCCATAGAAGTTCAGGTTCCGTTCCTTCAGTTCATTTTCGGGAGTGACTTCAAGCTTATACCTATCTCGATGATGCTTCAAACGCCCGAGGGTGCAAGGAGGGTGGCTAGGGCAATAGTAAGCGTGATGCAGGAACATAGCGTAAAATTCTACGTGGTTGCCAGCTCCGACATGAGCCACTATGTGGACGCGAGGGTTGCTAGCAGGAAGGACAGTCTGGCAATCGAGAAGATAAAAATGCTTGACGTAGACGGACTGTACAATGCTATAATTGAGGAGGACATATCTATGTGCGGCTACGGCCCCGTTATGACGCTGATGGAGGTTGCAAGGCTCACGGGCTTTACGAAAGTTAGCCTCTTGAAATACGCCGATAGCGGCGACATAACAGGCGATAAGAGCGAAGTCGTGGCATACGCCTCTATCTCCTTTGCAAAGTAGGGGGTTTGTGTGGAGTTCAGGACGACCTCACGCAAAGACAACCACATAGTACTTTCAGTCAAGGAGGATGTCTCTTCGAGAACTTCCCCTTGGTTCGAATACCTGAGGTTTGTCCACCAGTCGATACTGGAAACATCGCTGAGCGATGTCGATATCTCAGCGAGCTTCCTGGGGCATGCTGTTGAAGCACCCATAGTCATTAGCGGCATGACAGGAGGAACCGATCTTGCAAAGGCTATAAACGAATCACTAGCCAGGCTAGCCCAAAAATTCAAAATACCAATAGGCGTGGGTAGCCAGAGAGCGGCACTTGAAGACCGCTCGCTTGCGCGTACATTCTCGGTAGTGCGGGAAAACGCCCCGGACGTCCCAGTAATAGCGAATATAGGCCAGAGCCAAGTCGCTGCCGGAGTGAGTAGGGAGGAAATCCTGTACCTGGTAGAGATGATACAAGCGGATGCTATCGCCGTGCACATAAACCCGCTACAAGAAGTCTTACAGCCAGAAGGGGAACCAGACTTCAGGGACTTCGTAAGGAAGTTAGGAGAATTCGTAAAGGAGTCCCCTGTGCCGGTTATAATCAAACAGACCGGAGAAGGCCTCTCGAGGGAGTCTGCTAGCAAATTACGTGGAATTGGAATTGAAGGCATAGACGTCGGAGGAGCTGGAGGAACGTCCTTCGCGGTGATCGAAGGTCTGAGGTCGCGCTTCTACGGTAGAGATCTCCTGGAGAAAGTGGCGAGCACGTTTGCGGACTGGGGGGTTCCGACCGCGGCCAGTATTCTCGAAGTTAGGGAAATTTTCCCAGACAAGCTACTGATAGCAACTGGTGGTATTAGAAGTGGCGTTGACGCGGCAAAGGCTTTGAGGCTCGGAGCAGACTTCGCCGGAATAGCAAGACCTATACTTAAGGAGCTGTACGAAGGGGGGCTTTCAAGGGCTGAAAAATATCTCGAACAGGTAATTAAAGAGCTCCGGGTCACTCTCTTCCTAACTGGAAGTTCTAACCTCAACGAGTTGCGGAGCGCCCCAATAGTCATCTTTGGGGATCTCCTACACTGGGTGAAGCAGAGAGGACTGCGGGTTCCAGGGTGGGAGTATGGGGGGGTTTGAGATCCTCCCGCATACAGCTGACGTCCTTGTAAAAGCCTGGGGAGATACCCTCGAAGAAGCTTTGTCATATGCGATACTGGGCTTCTATGAGGTCATGACAGATACCAGCAAGGTCACTTCCGTAGAGCGTAAGACAGTCAGAGCAGAGGGATTCGATCTAGAGAGCATGCTCTACAATCTCATCGAGAGTTTAGTAGTACTGTTCGATGAGGAAGCCTTCATTGCCTCAAGAGTTGAAGGGCTCACATACACAGAGGATGAGAATAACAAGAGAGTGGAAGCGGTCTTGGCCGGAGAAAAATTCAACATGGAGAAACACGAGTCGAGAGTCCTTATAAAGGCCGCTACCTACCACTTGATGAAGATCTGGATCCAGGACGGCAAGTGGTATCTCCAATACGTAGTGGACATTTAGCTGTGGCTCTGCACCTCGATGACTACTCTCTTGAAGAGTAGCACAGGGATCTTCTCACGTCCCCTGTCGATGAACGTCAGGAGCCTGTGCTTCTTGAGGAAGACAAGGTCTCTATGGATGTTTGGAGGCGACCTGTGTACGGCTTCAGCCAGCTTCGTGATGTTATATTCTTTCTTCGACGACAAAACCTCTACAATCTCAACTATTTTATCGCTTAGTAGCCTACGTGCCACCTCAAGCGGCACCTCCTCGCGAATCCACATTGGTGGCTCTTCTCCCTCTTCCTCATACTCCAGGTAAGCCTTCCTAAGCCTTGCTATTCTCCTTGCTTCTATGAGGTCTTCTGGTGTCAGTGCTCTCTCAATAAAGACCTTTATCATTTCATGAGAAAATTATCCTACAAGTATAATAAAGTTTTTGAGCATGAAGAGATATGTGATAAGCGAGTACATATGGCTCCTCCATTGAGAAGAATTACAGAGTATCTATGGGAGATACCGGAAAAGTACAAACCAGGAATGAGAGTGCCAGGCTTAGTAATTGCTGATGAAGTCCTGCTAGCTAAAATGAAGGAGGATCTGACTCTAGAGCAAGTAGCCAATGTTGCTTTCCTGCCAGGAATATACAAGTATTCTATTGTACTCCCAGACGGGCACCAAGGATATGGTTTCCCGATAGGTGGCGTAGCAGCCTTCGACGCCGAGGAAGGAGTCCTCAGTCCGGGGGGTGTCGGCTACGACATAAACTGCGGAGTAAGGGTGCTTCGGACAAGCCTTATGGAGTCTGAGGTTAGGCCTAAACTGCGAGAACTCGCTGAAACACTGTTCAGGAAGATCCCCTCAGGACTTGGAAGCACTAGCGGGCTCGAGCTGAGCTTCAGCGAGCTTGATAGAGTTCTCGAGGAAGGTGTCGAGTGGGCAATTTCTCGTGGATACGGCTGGAAGGAAGACGTCGAGCACATCGAGGAAGGCGGGAGGATGGAAGGCGCAGACGCCAATGCTGTGTCAAGGGAAGCTAAACAGAGAGGTAGGAATCAGCTCGGCACGCTTGGGAGCGGGAATCACTTCCTAGAGATTCAGAAGGTAGATAAGATATATGATCCCCAAATAGCCAAAGTCCTTGGTATTGAGAGGGAGGGCCAGGTAACTGTAATGATTCACACGGGGAGTAGAGGCCTTGGACACCAAGTCGCCAGCGACTACCTCAAGATTATGGAGAGGCTCGTTCACAAGTACAAGATGCCGTTGCCCGACCGAGAGCTAGTCTCTGTTCCGGCTACAAGTGAAGAAGCACAGAGGTACTTCGCCGCAATGAAGGCGGCAGCGAATTTTGCATGGACCAATAGGCAGGTCATCACTCACTGGGTAAGAGAAAGCTTCCGCTCTGTTTTCAAGAAAGATCCAGACACTATAGATTTACGTGTAATTTACGACGTGGCCCATAACATTGCAAAATTAGAGGAACATTTAATAGATGGGAAGCGGGTAAAAGTATACGTACACAGGAAGGGGGCTACGCGTAGCTTCCCGCCAGGCCATCCAGACATACCGTCAGACTACAAGAGCATTGGACAGCCCGTGCTTATACCGGGCTCGATGGGCACGGCCAGCTATATACTGGTCGGGACGCAGAAGGCCATGGAGCTGACGTTTGGATCTTCGCCGCACGGCGCGGGCAGGGTGCAGAGCAGAGCCGAGGCGAGGCGTAGCGTTAGAGGGCAGGAGATAAAGAACGAGCTTGAGAGCAGGGGCATTGTGGTGAGAGCAGCAAGCCTGGCCGTTGTTGCCGAAGAAGCTCCAGACGCATATAAAGACGTGGACAGAGTTGTGCTCGTGGCCGATGCCGTCGGCATAGCAAAGAAAATCGTGAGAATGGTTCCGATAGCGGTTGTCAAAGGGTAAGAAAACAATTTATACTGTATGCTGTTAGAGTAGTGGTATGTCGGAGGAGGCTAGAGCCACTGTGCTGAAGACTCTGAGTGGAGAGGAAATAAAACTGTTTGGCAAGTGGAGTCTCTTAGACGTAGAAATCAGAGACCAAAGCCTACGTAGGTATATCTCGCTAAAGCCGGTGCTTGTCCCGCACTCAGAAGGGAGACATGCTAAGAAGCGCTTCGGAAAGGCAAACGTATCAATAGTGGAGAGAATCGCAAACGAGTTAATGAGGCCTGGGAGGAATGCCGGCAAGAAAATACTTGCGCTCAACATTGTGAAGAGAGCATTCGAGATCATCGAGCTCAAAACAGGGAAGAACCCTGTCCAAGTCCTAGTTTGGGCAATTGAAAACGCGTCCCCAAGAGAGGAAACTACACGAGTTATATACGGCGGGATTCTCTACCACGTGTCAGTAGACGTATCGCCCCAAAGGCGTGTCGATCTGGCCCTTAGATTTATAACTGAAGGAGCACGCGCCTGCTCTTTCAATAACCCCAAGACTATCGAGGAGTGCCTGGCAGACGAAATCGTTGCCGCTGCATACGGCGACTCGAACAGCTATGCGCTGAGGAAGAAGGAAGAAATAGAGAGGATTGCTCTAGCGTCGCGGTAAATTTTGCCCATTAGCTTTAATTCCCAGTTACTCTCCCATTCTGTGGTGTACATGTCAGACGTCGAGGTATGGGTCGAAAAATACAGGCCCCGTTCTCTTGATGAGATAGCTGACCAGGAGGAAATAGTGCGGCGTCTCAAGGAATTCGTCAGGACAAAGAGCCTCCCGCATCTACTCTTTGCAGGCCCCCCTGGTACCGGTAAGACTACAGCGGCTCTAGCCTTGGCACATGACCTCTACGGTGACCACTGGCGTGACAACACTCTCGAACTGAACGCTAGCGACGAACGTGGAATAGACGTGATAAGGAGCCGTATAAAGGATTACGCCAGGACGCTACCCATCGGGGATGTCCCATTCAAGCTCGTGATCTTGGACGAAGCAGATAACATGACAGGCGATGCGCAACAAGCCCTCAGGAGGACGATGGAGCTTTTCAGTAAGAATACACGCTTTATACTAATTGCGAATTACGTCTCCAAGATAATTGAACCGATACAGTCCCGTTGTGCAGTTTTCCGCTTTCAACCGTTGCCGAAGGGCGCGGCGATCGAGAGGCTTAAGTGGATCGCCTCACAGGAAGGAGTTGACGTCAGCGAGGAAGCACTGGACGTTATTTGGGAAGAGGCGCAGGGTGATTTGAGGAAAGCGATAAATACTCTTCAGGCAGCCTCGGCTATAAAAAGAAATGTTACTGCAGAAGTGGTATACGAGGCACTGGGAAAAATCAGGCCCAGGGAAGTTGAAGAAATGATTCAGAGTGCACTGAAAGGGGATCTCGTAGGGGCCCGAGAAAAGCTTAGAGCCCTGCTCTACAATTACGGCTTATCGGGCATCGATATAGTCCGCTTCATACACAGGGAGATCTTCTCAGTGAGGAAAACAGTCAGGCTGGATACAGCGACTCTAGCAGAGCTAGTATCCCTAGTAGCTGAGGCTAATTATCGCATCGTTGAGGGGTCAGACGACGAGATACAGCTCATGGCTCTCCTGTCAAAACTCGCCTTACTAGCCCAGAGGCAACCCCCAGGCGGGAAGTAATGTCCTCAGCGAGGTTCATTCCTTGGGCCGAAAAGTATAGGCCTAGACGTATACAAGATGTGGTCGGGAACGAGGAGGCCAAGAAGGAATATGTTGCATGGCTAAACTCATGGATCCGCGGAAAACCCTCGCACAAGGCAGTTCTGCTTTACGGCCCGCCTGGATGCGGTAAAACTAGCATCGTCTATGCTACGGCGTCGGAGTACAACTGGGAGCTCATTGAAATAAACGCCAGCGATGTTAGATCCAGGGAAGCCATACAGAGCCGAGTCTTCCCTGCCATACAGACGGGCTCCATCTACGGGTACTCAGGCAAAATCATACTCATCGACGAAGTCGACGGTGTATGGACACGTGAAGACGTGGGGGGGATGGACGCTATCATAGAGCTGATAAGTAAGTCCAGGTATCCGGTAGTTCTCACAGCAAATGATCCCTGGGATCCTAAGCTAAAGGATCTGCGTGAAGCCTGCAAGCTAATAGAATTTAAGAAAATCGGAAAACGCGATGTAATCAGGGTATTAGAGGACATATGCTCTCGTGAGGGAGTACACTGTGACCGTGATGTACTGTCTGCTATCGCAGATAATGCTAAGGGGGATCTTCGCGCTGCAATAAACGACTTGCAGACGATTGCCATGGGACGCAAGACCATAAGCCTCGCAGACCTCCAAATCCTGGGTGAAAGGGCTGAACAGGAGAACATGTTTGAAGTTGTGAGAACCGTCCTAACAGCTAAGACCCCGGAACAAGCTCTATCTGTTACGCGGTTACCCTCACTCGACTACGAAATGCTCATCCAATGGCTTAGCGAAAACATCGTCGCCCAGTATACGCCAAGCTATAGGGCGATTGCTGACGCTTACGATGCCCTGTCCATGGCAGATATTTATCTTAGTAGGATGAAGCGCGAGCAGATCTGGGCACTCTTGCCCTACGCTTTAGAGCTGATGACAGCTGGAGTGGCCAGCGCGCGAGAGAGGCCTCCTTTCAAGTTCGTGAAGTACAGTTTTCCCGAGAAACTCAGAATACTCTCAAGGATAAAAACTAAGCGTGAAAAGTTCGTGGAAGCAACACGTAATGCTGCCAGGCTGCTCCACGTGTCTACATCTACATTCAGGACAGAGTTCCTCCCGTATATAAGGCTCATAAACTCGTATAACCCAGAGCAGGCAAGGAGAATCCTCGCCTCACTCGGGATAAATGAAGAAACGGCGAAGTACATTCTGGAGACTTAGCGCGCCTGTTGCTAGAACTATTTGATTACAGCGCTCTCAAGCTTCTCCTTTTTGTTCAAGCGTCTATGTCTTATTATCTCACTGAGTAGTTCTTTCTCGGAGAAGAAGCTCTGGTGCTCCACTTCAATTATCGGAATTATTGAGTATTTACTGTCCGATGCCCAGGCATTCGAGACCAAGACCTCACCTGTAAAGTTGTTAAACAGGATATAGCCCCCTTGGAGGGGCTGCGCCGTCTCGTAGTAATATATGACGCTAGGCTCTCCTCCAAGCGTTACAGGTACAAAGTAGACGTGTGTGCTGTTCAGTTGATAGTGGTGTACCAGTGGTATCTGACTAACATTTAACACATGTATGAGATCTATCAGGCGCTTAAGCCGTATGAGTTTCGCTGTCATTATCACTCATCAACTCTGACATCTCGATGCGACTAAAAAGACCCACGCATTTCATGAAAGTAGAAAGGATTAAGTTTTTAAGCGAGAAGTCGGGGGATACTCTTCTCGAAGGGAGGGTAGATCAGGCCTTTCTCGGTGATGATACCGGTGACCAGCTGCGGAGGGGTCAGGTCGAACGCATAGTATATTGCTGTAACCTCTTCGGGGGCAATCCTATAGCCCTTTATGTACAGGACTTCGCTGGGATCTCTCCTCTCGATCTCGAAGTCGTTGGGCCCCACCGATTTAAGGTCAAAAGAACTGGTTGGCGCTGCTACATAGAACGGTATATTGTGGACGCGTGAAACCAGCGCTAGCAAGTATGTTCCCAGCTTGTTTGCAACCCAACCTGTCTTAGTAATCCTATCAGCACCGACTATCGCGAGGTTAATCTTCTCCTTCATGGCAAGGATACCGATACTGTTGTCGGTGGCGACATAGACGTCGATGCCTGCTTGGGCGAGCTCCCACGCTGTTAGCCGGGCCCCTTGGAGGTAGGGTCTGGTTTCAAGTGCTATTACCCGGAAGTTCTTCCCCCTTTCTTTCGCTACATACATCGGGGCTGTCGCCGTCCCCCAGTAACTAGTCGCCAGCGAGCCTGCATTACAAACAGTTATAATGGTATCCCCGTCTTCGATTAGATCGGCGCCTATCTCTCCAATCCTTCTGTTAGCCTCCTCATCCTCCTTCTGTATTTTCAAAGCTTCTTCGATGACGATACGCCTGGCCTCTTCAATGCTTGTAGTGCTTTTAGCTCTACTGAGCACCCTCTCAACGGCCCAGAAGAGGTTCACTGCTGTGGGGCGCGTTCTCTTCACTTCCTCTGCCACATATGCTAATTCCTTTAAGAAGCTCTCAAGAGAGTCCCCGTTAAAATGCCAGGCGAAAAGTGCCATAGAGAAGGCAGCTGCCACACCTATGGCTGGAGCCCCTCGAATCTCCATATCTTTAATTGCCCTGGCCAAGCGTCTCCAGTCGGTCGTCTCTATATAGACTAAGTTCTCTGGCAGCTCCTTTTGGTTTATTAAGCGGACAACGCCGTCTCTCCACTCAATAGTTCTCGGGAGTTTTAGCATAAGTTATATCTCTACGGCATAAAAGATAAATTATTTTTGGAGGAATGAAGGATCGTTCTCCTCGAGGAACAAATAAATGGCTCTAGCGATACTCTGTGCTATGCGCAGTGGCTCTGGGACTTTTCCATGCTTAGTAACAGCGTTGAGCAACTCTCTGAGATCCTCTTCTCCGATGCCCTCGTACCGCGCGTACACATAGCTCCTAGAGCTGCTTATGTACACAAGTCGGCGCTCGCCAAGATTAGAGTACATCTTTAGGCGCCCCTCATCGCCTGGAAAGTACTTCTCCAAGAATTTCTCGAGGCCGCTCGATTCCTCGTAGCTTAGACACACGACTGGTATGCCCAGTTCTCTGTAAAGAGTTTTTATGTCTACGATGTTAAACCAGCTTATTATACATCCGTTCAACATTACAGCGTTGATGTCTTGCCTACCCGTGTTTCTTACGAGTTCAACTATCTTCTCTGTTGCGTCGAGTCCGCCTACAGTCAACCATGTGAGATAAACTCCGTCTACTATTCCATCCCTCCTGTATGATACAGCTGCCAATATGGACTTCCTCAGTTTCTTGTTAAAGCATTCGGCCATTCCTAGTACGCGGAATGCAGGCTTCGTGAACTGCAAGGCCGTAGCCCTAGATAAGGTAATCCCTAGGGAAATATGTCAGTAGCTCTGCGCCGCCCTCCTCGACCAGGATCATGTCCTCTACTCTTACTCCCAGATACCCAGCCATGTAGACTCCGGGCTCGACGGTTACGACGTCGCCTGGGAGCAGTAAAGCCTCGCTCTCAGAATTCAAGTACGGCTCTTCGTGGACTTCAATGCCTACCCCATGCCCGAGGCCGTGGTTGAAGTAGAGGTGTAGTCCCTCCTCCTGGAGCGCCTTGTACGCAATGAAATAGACATCCCTAGCAGCCTTACCTGCCTGGATACTTTCCATCGCGCGTTCCTGCGCTCTCACGACAGCTTTTAATATCCTTTCTTGCTTCTGAGAGGGTTTGCCAAAGATCAGAGTCCGCGTTATATCGCTACAATAGCCTTTGACTCTTGCCCCAAGGTCTATCTTGACGACATCTCCCTCTTTCAGTGCGCGTTGCGTCGGCTTTGCGTGTGGCTGTGCAGCATGTTCTCCGAATGCGACTATTGGGTCGAACGAGGGGCGCGCTCCACCTCTGAGGAGGGTTACGAGCACTGCTGTGACGACGTCAAGCTCTGTCACTCCGCGGTCAAGAGCGTCAATTGCCCTTCTCATGGCTTGCTCAGCAAGCCAGGCCGCCTCCCTAATTATAGCGAGCTCGACTTTGTCCTTCTGTCTCCTAAGGGCTACAACATCCCGCGTAATATCAACAGGCTCTGCTCCAAGTTTCTCGGCGAGCTTTTTCTTTGTTTCAAGCCCCGCGCCGCCGATGCCAATTTTCTCGGGGGGTAGTCCCTCTAGGAGTTTTCCGATGACATCGTACAAGTCTCCTCTAATCACTTTCTCGTATTCTGCGACATCCGTCTGACGAGAGAAGGCGTAAACATCGCCAATAACGTGCTCCTCGACAGCCCTCAGGTATTCAAGTCTGCTTGAAAGTAACAGAACATCCCCTCTGTCTAGGACTATCGCTAGGCTCGGTGCATCCGTTCCAGCGAAGTAGTAAATGTTAGCCGGTGAGAAGATGAGAGCCGCTTTAAGGTTCTTGTTAGAGAGTATGCCTAGTAGCCTTTCAACATGGCTCTTAAATGGTTCCACGTGAGTTCATGCTCCTAATGCGAAATATATTGTTTTGCTTTGTACTGATAACCTAGGAGCGACAATGCTTTTAGGAGGTGTGCGTTCGACACTATGTTTGAGTAATGGGCGCAAAGATAAGGGATCGCCTGCTCGCTACTACGAGTACCTTTGTTGTATCGGTAATGTACTCTGAGCTATTTCTCAACAACGCTAGTAGCCTAATGCTCTACATTGTCCCAGCGGTCTCTGCGTTAGTCGTACCCTCTCTTGGTGCACCGATATTCGTCCTAATATTTTTCCTAGAGCTCTACCGCTTAGAAGAACTCTTCCTACTTCTTGCTCTTTTACCATTCCTGTTATTTATACTCCTGAAGAACGTTCACAGCTGGGCATCATCTCTAGTCCTCCTAGTGCTAACACCCTTAATAGTAATCTACCCTCAGGTAACTGGAGTAGTTCTCGGCATGCTGTATTACCTGGCCTTTAAAGAAAAACCCAGAGAAGCTGTTTTTACCGGCGTAAGCCTCGTAGCTAACCTCTTCGTCATTTCCTTCTTGCTTTTAAAAGAATACGAGACAAGAATACCTCTGCTACTCCTACCCGGAGGTTTCCAAGCCACGGGAAATGAAATTAGCCGGGCTGCACTTTTCTACTCTACTTTCGCGAACAGACTTTTTAGCGATACTAAGCTACTTGCGGAGGCAATAGTGCTAGTTTCATCGCTAGCCGCTGTATCGCTGTTCGAGGGAAAAAACATGTTTTCACTCATTGCCCCTCAAACTGTCCTCTTAAGCACTACACCATTAATCGGGGGGCTGATGCCAAGTGACGTTGTTGGACTCGTTTTATCTGTGGGAACCAGTAGCCTATTCCATGTCGCTGAGCAGGCGTCTGTGAGTCTATATCCTCGTGTACTCGCCCTGAGAAACTTACTCAAGAAGAGAGGCCGCGAAGAAATCAGGAGTGATTACTCGGTGTTGTTCACCGACGTGGCAACAACCGCAAGGGAGCTGAAGCTACTATGCGAAACACTCCCTCCCGGCAGGAAAATCGTCATACTGGGTCTCAGCGAAGACGAGGAGAAATTATTTGTGAAGCATGTTCTTGGAGGAAAGAAGTGTGCTGCCAGTGTTGTTTTCTTCCACGAGTTAGGTCTAGAGAAACTCCTAAGCCTTCCACCCAATGAGACTATTGTCGTCTATATCCGTATACTGGACGAGAAGACAGCTCTATCCATGCTCTCAAAGCTGACGGGTTTTGATGCAGAAACAATTAGAGAACTGGTGCAACCGTACTTGGAGAAACTCAAGCGTATAAGTCGGGTTACGCTGTATAATCTCTCAAAGGAAATAGACGAGCTTATAAAACAGGGTGTAAGTGCCAGGAAAGCCTTTGACTCTGTGATGAGTAGGGTAGAGCCAGAATTAAACGAGGAATTTATACAAACTCTAGAAAAAATATATGTAACTTACGAGATTGTAGGCTTTGCAAGGTGAAAGCAGTGCTCCAGTCGAGTAAAATGTACCTAAAACTGGAGGAGATACCCTTCATGCACTGGGGCATCATAACACGCTATAACTTCTCACCTGACAAGCTTCACCTAGTACCGCGTAAACGATGGGATCCTCTATCTTCTGCGCCTATAGTACTGCCTGATGCCTCTGGGCGTCTCGTGCCGATAGGTAAGTGGAAAGGGCACTTCTCGTATATAAGTCCCATCCGGGGCTTAAGACCTGGCGAGGACAGTGATAGTAAGCCTAGAGATGTTTTCAAGGACATAATCTCCGGGAAAGACTACGCAATTTTCGTGGCGCTTGATGATAAACCCTATGACTCTGTCTTCAGTGTAGAGCCTATTGCTGTCGAGATCTCAAATACTAAGGCTGCCACGATAGTAAATAGGTTCCCCGCTATGGTGAGAGTCCTGGATCCTGAATTAGAGGGGTATCTACGCTCAAAACTAGAAGACAAGCACACTAGGATAGCGCGCGGCATAAACCTAGTGACATTCCCAGTTGACGCGTACTACGAGACGTTCAGCGAGGCGCCACCGGATTCGTTAGCTTGTGTCTTCAAGTCGCTCATACAGGCTATTAAGTCAAGCGTAGTAGAGGCCCAGAAACACGGGCACAGACTATTACCCGTGTATGTCTTCTTTAATATTGGGAAGATGGCCGGAGGCAGCCAGCCACGCCTACACGCCCAGACGTATATTGACTTGAACGAGGACGGGCATGGCACCTTCATGGAGAACCTCTTACAAGCCTTCGATTACTCGAAAAGCAAGTGTCACCTTTGCTCGTCTCGGCATGACGGGAGGATTGTTTACGAAAACAATACCTGGATAGCGTGGGCCACCTCTGCTCCTCGCCGTAATTTCCACGTCAGGATTGCGCCGAAGCGTCACCTAGAGAGGATAACCGATCTCGACGAAAGCGAAATCCAGGGCCTTGTAGACACTATTATTACAGTCTCGCAGGCAATGGACAAGGTAGGCATTATTAGAGACAGATATCTACTGATTTATAGCAACCCCTTCGGGTATAACTCGTTCTTCCACCTTTTCATCGACTTTATACCTTTCGAGAGAATTGGAGGCATAGAGATCCTAGATTCGGTACGCGTCGCTAGAGTGGCGCCAGAGGAAGCTGCGAGGATTATCCGCGGGGCTATTGGTTGACAAAAAATAATTATCAGGCTCACTGCTCTTTTATTTAGTGTCGCTCATGTTAAGTCACCTACAGGCCCTGTTGTCGCCAGCCCAGGTCATGGGGGATTATCTGGCTCCACTGATTTATCTCTCCTTTCTCTCACTCGGCATCTCTATAGGCGTCCTCATATCCTTCATATACATTATCCGCATGATACAACACGGCGGTACACCTCGAGAGGTTCTAGAGAAGCTTAGCCACTTGGAGGAAAAAGCCGAGAAACTAGAGGACTCGCAAGGAGGTCTATCCTCGAGTGTAGCCGAGCTTAGTGCTTCAGTGAAGAGTTTACAGGAGAGCTTGATGCGTGTAGATTCCCGTTTAACAAGCCTTGAAAGCAGAGTAACGGTACTCGAGAGGAGAGGGGTCAGAGAGTTGAGAGAGACAGCACGTACAGTTTCTTACCCCAGGCCCTCCCAACTTGCGAAAGTGGAGGCAGCAACCATAAAGGATCTGAATGAGATTGTACTCCACTTCCCCGAGGTGAGGTATGCTGGAATAATCACGTCGCAGGGGTATGTTGTAAAGAGCTATGGCCAACCTAGCGAGGAACCCCCTAAGATGCTTGAAGTGTTAAGGATTTCTGGTACGCCGAGGGTCTCACTTATAAGGGGGGATAGGAGGCTTGAAGTGTTCTATCTTGGGGACGTGAAAGACCTCTCTATCTACGGCATACTGGAAATCGAAGACAGTGTAAGCATTGATGAGGCTAAGCTTGAGGCGATAAAAGAAACGATAAATAGATATTTTAGGAGTGTTGTTTCAAAGTCACAATAAAATATTGGTGAACCTATGAGTCTGGACAAGGAGACCGAAATTCGAGGTGTCCTTGGGAAAATAATCAAGGAGACGCACGATGCAATCATGTCGATAGTGTTTGCGTGGCGGGACGGAATACCCGTGTCTTTCATAGCCCCCGACCAGTCTCAAGCCGAGTTCCTGGCAGTGGCCTCCGCCGCGGCGCTGGGATCCCTCGACGCTCTCGGGGACATTTTCGGTAGTCGCGTTAAGCGCGTCGACGTGGAGTTTGAGAATGGAGGCCATGTCATCATATCATCCGTTAACGGCTCCTTCATTGCGCTCTCGACAACGCCACGCCCCAACCTAGGACTGATACATCTCGTCCTGAGGAAGTACGAGGACGACGTCGTAAGGATGGCCGGTGTCGGCTATGTCGACGCGAAGAAACTACCTAAAAATACTCGTTAGCGGTCCCTATGCCAGTGGGAAGACAACTTTTGTAAAAACCGTTGCAACTAGCAGTTTATTGACGACGGAAGTTCCTGTATCTACGCTATATGAGTCACAAGTAAAACAGTACACGACTATAGCCTTCGACTATGGCAAGACAAACGTAGATGGTGTAGATGTGTACCTTTTTGGTACACCTGGCCAGACGCGTTTACAGTTCATGTGGAGGGTTCTCTCGGCGGGCATGCATGGTTACATATTCATCGTAGATGGTACGTCTATGCTCCACGTATTGCGGTCACGTGCAGTTTACGAGTATATGAAGAGTCTAGGAGACTACCCGCATGTCGTGGCCGTGAGCAAGCAAGACCTCCCAAATAGTGTAAAGCCCAGCATCGTGGCCCAGCTCTTCGGGATTAGTCCCGGGAGCGTCATGCCGCTGGTTACACATGATAGGTCATCTGCCCTGACGGTGTTAAAACGTATAGTAGAAATCGTGAGAGAATCCACGGATCAACCTTTTTTTAAATGAAAAGAATATATCCTTGTTAAAGCTAGGAAATCATCGTGGTTTGAATGAGCCTAAACCTCGAAGCATTGAGGAGACTTATAGAGCCGGTTACAAAAGTCGCAGGATTCGAAGGGTTCGTTGTTGCCACGAGCGATGGCCTACCTCTCTTAAGTAGCCTGTCTGACAAGGATTTAGAGGAGAAGGTCGCTGCCTTGACGGCAGTTTTGAGTGAAGTGGGTAACAGAGCCAGTACAGAGTTGGGGAAGGGTGAGGCAGACTGGATCGCTGTTTATGCTCCTGACGGCTCCGGTATAATATACGTTAAACTCGGTGAAGTAGGCTACATGGCAGTTCTATTCAGTAGAGACACGCGACTGGGAGTACTTCTTTATACGCTTAAGGAAATAAAGAAGAAGATTTTGGAAGCGAGAATATCTTAGAGATAGCTAGTAATGTAGGCATTCATCCTCTTAAGTCCTTCCTCTATTCTCTCCTCGCTCTCGCTGACAAAAGTCATTCTAACATGCCCTTTACCCATCTCACCGAAATACTTGCCAGGTATCACTACGACGCTCTTCCTATAGAGCAAGCGGTTGGCGAACTCTTCATCGTCTCTACCCATGGCCTCTAGGTATGGTCTTAGATCAACGAAAAAGTAGAAAGCCCCCTCTGGGAGCGTTGTCTTAGCCTCAGGCAGGTACTCCTGGATTGCTTTGTACATGAAATCTCGGCGCCTCCTATACGTAGGTATAACTACTTCGTTTAGATAGCGCTCCTTTATCCCGTTCTCGTAGAACTTTATCATTGCTATCTGCCCGGGAGTATCGGGCGCCAACGAAACATACTGCTTAATCTTCTCCATCGCCTCTATTACCTCGGGTGGGCCGGTCACGTAGCCCAGCCTAAACCCTGGAATGGAGGCCTCCTTGCTAAAGCTGTGGATAGTTATCGTTCTCTCCCTTGCACCAGGGTAGGCGTCGACCCAAGGCGTTTGACGGCCGTACGTGATGTGTTTGTACACTGCGTCGAAAATGATCCAGAAATCGTGCTCCTTGGCAAGTCTTACCAGGTCACTTACGAATTTATCGGTTACTATTCGCCCAGTAGGGTTATCGGGGGATAGGAGGATGAAAGCCTTTGTCAGGGGGGAGACGACTTTTTCCAAGTCTTCGATTTTTGGCTGGTATCCCTCTTCCACGCGCACGGGGACATACCTCACGCGTCCTCCGAACAGCCGGATAGGCTCACTATAACCAACATACGTCGGGTCTATTAGGATAACCTCGTCTCCCGGCTCTAGAATGGCTCCAAGAGCCAGGTATATTCCCTCTGTTCCACCGTTGACGATCATTATCTCCTCATGAGGATCGTACGATACACCCCAGTATTTTTTCAAGTCCTGCGAGATTAGTTCTCTAAGCTCGATCATTCCACGCGTGCTCCCGTAAGCCACAGTCTTCTGAGGGTAGCGTTTAAGGGCCTCCGCAATATACTCGACAACTTCCTGCGGGGGAGGTAGGCTCGGTGCCCCCCCGCCAAAGCTTATTATATCTCCTTTACGCCTTGCCTCGTCAAGCAAGGCAGCTATTCTCCTTATCGGGGAACTCACTATTGTTTGAGTGCGGGTAGCCAACCGAGGCATTGCAAGTTAATTATTCCTTCTCATATATTTATCGATTTCTAGCAATACTTTAAATACTACCCTGCATTTTGGAAGCATGAAAATAGACAATGTTATATTTTCTCTAGAATTTTCTTCAGCTCTTCAGGAGACTTCAGTGAGCCTTTGAAAATATTAAAGAACTCTTCTAGGGCCTCTTTTATTTCTCTACGCATGTCAGGGTCTAGCATGGATACAAACTTCTCGAGCTCACCGTACAGCTCCCGTTGGGCCAGCAGTACCGCGAACCTTGTTAGGTTCATAGAGGTTAGCTTACCATCAACTATGCACAACACTGTTCCCGCATCCCAGTCCACTTCGTATGTTACAGTCTGCTCCCTACTTCTTCCTGCTTTTTCCTCTTTAAGCTTCTCAAGGAGTTTTCTATCGATGACTTTCTCATACCCGTATATTGCTATTGCTTTCTCGAGTTTTTCCCGCACGCGTTTATCTAGTAACATTATCCGCTGAAAGTCCTCCTCGCCAAGGGGTAGCTCAAAGACTCTTCCTCCTACAATGATCTGCCCCTTTAGTCCTCTCACCTTAGATGTAGGCATTCTTAGGTCGAGAAATCCATCATACGTGTAAACAGGCACTACGTAGGATTTCCCATCAGGTAGGGCTATCTTCACTGCCTCGTCCCAGAGCTTAGCTGAGACCTCGCCTAAAACCAGATGAGGCCCGCTCTCTAGAGCAGGACAGTTAAAGGCCTCTGCCAGTATCTCCGCAGCGCTCTCGACGAAGCCGAGAACCTCATACACCTTAAATTTTTCCCACGTACCCCCCACTAAAACCTCTATTTCGAACTTCTTCGTGAAACTGTAGCCGTACTCCTTGAGGTACCGCTCAAACTCCTCCTCAGCTGTGCACTCAGCTCTTATCCCAAGCCACGGCAAGCCTACTCCACCTAATTCTTAAGCCATGCTTACTAAATAGTATAGCGCTGTGCCACCAAAAAGAATTTCTAGTATCGTGCTTCTGAAAAAGTGGACATGATGAACCATTGCAGCTCTGATGAGTGAAGAAAAGGTTTCCGGTCTGAGCTCCTTACACTCTTCTTCCTCTACGCCCACCCGGTTTTCTAATAGTGTCCGTCGGCAGCGGGGTGACGTCCTCAATACGGTCAACAATGAGTCCAGCACGCACTAGAGCTCGGATTGCGGGCCCCGCTCCAGGGCCTGGAGTTTTTGCACCATAACCTCCAGGAGCCTTTACCTTGACGTGTACAACCCTTATACCCTTGTCTAGTGCGATTTTCGCGGCTTTCATTGCTGCCTGCATGGCTGCCCAGGGGGAGGGCTTGTCCCTATCGGCCTTTGCGACCTGCCCCCCGGATGCTATGGCTATTGTCTCCGATCCGGAGATGTCTGTGATGTGAATAATTGTGTTGTTGTAGCTAGCGTAGATCCAAGCAATGCCAACATCGCTTCTGTGCTTCGCTTCTCTCTGCTCCTTTGGTTTCTGCTCCTTCTCAGCTTCCGCCATACTTACTCACCAGACTTAACTTGTTCAACACGTCTAGCGTAGGGCGATAAGGGGTAGAAGCCTATAAGTTCTTCCTCGTCTCGCGGCACTAAATACCCAGGGCTCCTGGCTCTCCTACCGCCGATTGCTATGTGGCCGTGCGTTATCAGTTGCCTAGCATGGTAGATGCTGGACGCCAGGCCCTTTCTGTATACTATTGTTTGTAGCCTTCTCTCCAGCACGTGTCGTACGTTCAAGCTTAGGATATCGTCAAGTGAGGCATCCTCGCTGGGGAGCAGCCCCATCCTGTACAAACGTGCTACTAGGGGCTTTTCAAGGGGGAGGCGTTGCTCCTCGGGTAAGGCCAACAGCTTCCTTGCCCTAGCCCTAATCTCCCTAAGTAACGACTTGGCAATCCACAACTCGTGTTTATTCCTTAAGCCGTACTCACCTAAGAGGCGCATTTCCTCCTCTAGGACTTCCTTCCTCCACGGGTGCCCCGGTCCCTGCCACTTTCTCCTCGGCTTCTTAGGATCGCCCATTTGACCACCCCTATTTCTTCTCTTGCTGTTTTTTCGAAGCCCCCTTCCTTACTCCTACTGTCAAGCCTGTTCTGCCTGTTGTTCTCGTCCTCTGTCCTCTAACCTTTAGACCCAACATGTGTCTAATGCCCTTGTAGCTCTTAATCTTCTTCATGGCTTCTATGTCGCCTCTAACTGTCAGCAGAAGATCAGAGGTTATTAAGTGGCTGCTAGCGCCTGTGATAGGGTCTCTCCTCCTGTTGAGCATCCAGTCGGGCAAACCTAGCGCCTCAACGTTTTTTAGCGCATTGGAAATCTTCTCGACCTCCTCCTCTGTGAGAGTGCCGAGTAATCTGTGGGGATCAAAACCCAGTTTCCTTAAAACTGCATAGGCCGTGTTTACGCCCACTCCCTTTATGTCAGCTAGAGCATAAGCTAGGGCTTTATCACCCGGCAAGTCTACTCCTGCAACCCTTACAATGTACCGGAACTCACTAGACATATGACCTGTGCGGTAAAGAAGGCAGAAATAAATATCTTTTTCGCCATCACCACCCTCTAAAAATCCTCATAGCCCGCATCCATCATTCTCGCTAGTTGGAGCCTTTTCGCTACACACAATGGCACCTCGTTTTCCTACAAGCCCTGGATAGAGCGAGCCTGAGAGTCGGGAAAGCCATGGGGCCTGTTACTGCGCTAGAAGAGCTCGCCAAAGAGGTCGGCTTTCTAGTAGGCAAGAGGATAACAAGCTCGAAGAGCTTTAGAGGAACGCTGCCCCACCCCATCAGCTCTTTCTACGAAAACAGTGATCGGCTAAAAGCAAATTGAGCGCCGGGGCCGGGATTCGAACCCGGGCACCCTCAGGAGGGCAACGGATTTCCTGGGATAGACTCAAGTCCGCCGCCTTGGTCCACTCGGCCACCCCGGCCTCTCAGCTGGAAAAGTCTCAAATAGAGATATAAAGACATCGTCAGGGCTTGACTTCCCTTTTCCCATCCAACGCAGGAGGCAATATCCTTTTAATTTAGAGTTTTCGAAGAGTACAACTGGATGAGCAACGGAGGTATCCAGTTCGTAGTACCCTCAGACCCCTCCCTTTTTAGACAAATTATGGACGTCATGAAGGACGCGTGGTCGATGCCGGACTACACAGAGGCTGTGCCCCCTCACGTGATGAAGGCAATAGTGGACAATGGAGGTTTTCTCGAGGTCGCGATACACAATGGGCGCGTTGTAGGTTTTGTACTGGGCTTCATAGGCTACGACCGAGAGTACGGGTACTACCACTACTCGCACATGCTAGGCGTCCTCAAGGAGTACCGCGGCAAGAACATTGCGTTTGAGCTAAAGCTCCATCAAAGAGAGTGGAGCATGAAGCGTGGCTACAATCTTGTCGTCTGGACTTTCGACCCACACCAAGGCTTGAATGCACGCTTCAACTTCGGCAAGCTTGGAGTTATCTCCAGAAAGTTCTACGAGAACTACTATGGAGAAATAACAGATGGAATAAACATTGGGCTACCCACAGACCGCTTCAAGGTTGAGTGGTGGATAACGAGCAAGAGAGTAGAGGGTCGGATAAGCGGGAGAGACAGGCCCCCGACATACGACGAGGTAAAGGATGTAGCATACCCGTTTATAGCCACGGAAAAGAGGGAGGGCATAATTACCCCGCTCAAGATTCTCCAGGACTTCTCGAAGGATCTCGTCCTCCTCGAGTTCCCCGGAGACATAAATGCTCTCAGGGCTAAGTGTTTCGAGTGTGCCCTAAAGTGGAAGATCATGTTCCGCGAAGCTATCCAAAACCTCTTAAGGAATGGGTACATAGTAGTGGAGCATGTACCTCTCGTAGAGGAGGGGGAGAGACATAACTTCTACTTACTCGCCAGGAGCCCTCTTGAAGAGATACTTAGAGGTGAGTACCCTTGGAGATAAGGAAAGTTGACGTGTATTTCCTCGAAATGAAGCTTAAAGGAGAGTTTAGAACCAGTTTCGGCTCTCTCCTCGCACGTCCAGTCGTCTTAGTCAGAGTCGAGGAGAAAGGCGGAGAGGAGGGCTGGGGAGAACTTGTCGCAGAGTGGGGCCCGTGGTACAGCTACGAGACATACGATGTCTCTCTACTAGTATTGAGGAAATTCATCATCCCCTTGCTCCTCGAGTCTGAGATCCAAAGACCCGAGGACTTTCAGAGAATCGTATCACGCGTGAGAGGCTATCCCATGGCGAAAACAGCGGTTGAAGAAGCCCTAGTAGATCTATTTGCCCGTCTCAGGAGAGTTCCTATCGCGGATCTTCTCGGTGGCGACAGGAGAGAAATAGTGTCAGGAGTCAGTATTGGGATAAAACCCACTATCGATGAACTCCTAAGTGAAGTGAGAAGAAGGGTGGAAGAAGGCTACCAGCGCATAAAGATAAAGATAGAGCCCGGGTTTGACCTCAAGCCTGTCGAAGCCATTAAGAGAGAATTTGGGGATATCCCACTTCAAGTCGACGCAAACGGCGCCTACTCGCTTAGGGACATCAGGCTCTTCCGGGAACTAGACAAGCACGGGTTACTGATGATCGAGCAACCACTAGCCTGGGACGACCTCCTGGCGCACAGTATACTCTCCCGAAAGATTTCAACGCCGATCTGCCTGGACGAGAGCATTAAATCGCTACAAGACTTAGTAGTCGGGTGGATGCTTGGCTCTCTAGAGATTGTAAACGTAAAGCCCTCGCGCGTGGGGGGCGTCATAGCTGCAAGGGAAATCCTTGAGGCTGCACCGAAACTAGGACTTGGAGCGTGGATAGGAGGGATGCTCGAGACTGGTATAGGTAGAGCCTTCCTTGTGGCTCTCGCTTCTCATGCGGCTGTAAACTACCCAAATGATATTTCGGCAAGTGACAGGTACTGGGAAGAGGACATAGTTGAGCCCCCATGGATCCTAACAGCTAGAGGGACGATTGAAGTCCCAAGCCGCCCAGGACTGGGAGTTGAAGTTTTAATTGACAGTATTGAGAAGATGAGCAGAGAAAAATGGAGCATGGCAAAGTAGGTTGCAGGCTCATAGTCTCGGCCGCAAGGGGCCATGAGAGGGCAGTCTTGCGCGATCTACTGGATCTACTCTTCCCATACGATAATAGCGTTGACTACAGCACTGTTAACAACAGGATCTGTATAAAAACGACTCTAGACCTGAATGCCGTTAGCAGGATCTTGGGGAGATTCCCAGTAAGAAACTTGGTTTCAGCGCGCTATGTTCTCCTAAGTGAAGAAGCAAAGCCTAACCTTGAGGAAGGCCTTAAAAGGCTTTGCTCGAGGATGTGTGGGAGCAATATTAGGTTCAGAAAGGTCTCTGTTAGGTTAAGGTCCCGTGAGGGCTGGCGCCAAGAATACTACTATCTGATACGGGAGTGTCTCCAGGAGTGCACTGGAGGGAGTGCTGACGCGTACATAGAGTTTTTCAACGGTATACTTGTTTTAACTCTCAAGGTATTCTGATCCCTAGTTTTATAAAATGTTGTGCTGATGAGGCGCGTAAACATACAGGAGGAATCGGGAAAAAGTAACGCTTAATTCTGGGCGATGAGTGTGTTCTACTGTAACCGGAGGACGCTATGCATGGCCCAGGGCATTCACCACTATCCAGAATCGTATTGGATCACAGAAAGATGAGTAGCGAGTATGTTCCGGTTTTCTTGCCGCACAGGGAGAGCGAGGTTAAAGAGACTCTCAAGCATTTCTACCCGATAATACGGGGGGAGAAGGGCCTAACCAAGACGGTTATTTATGACGGGCCCACGGGAACCGGGAAGACTGCTGTCGCAAAGAGAATACTCTTGTCGCTTAGCGAACATGCCTCTTTGGGTAAATTTCCCCCGCTTACGACGAGTTACGTTAATGCATACGAGCTTAGATCCAAGTTCTCGGTTTTCAGGAAGATCGGGGAGGATGTCGGCCTGCGTTTCCCGCGGAAGGGGTTCTCCACACACGAGGTAATCGCGTACACGTTCCAAACTCTCTCCAGGAGTGGGTCAAACCTTGTTCTCGTAGTCGACGAGGCTGATATGCTTGTTCGGCAGAAGGAAGGCGAGGAAGTTCTATACGTCTTGACTAGGGTGGGGGAACTCCTAAGCGATGTAAATGTGGGAATAGGGCTAATTGTAATTTTCCGGGACTTCCAGGTGAGTACTGAGAGTATATCCAATGTAGGTGTAAGGAGCTCTCTTTCGTCTACTGTTATACGCTTTAACCCTTACAGCTCTAAACAATTGGCCGATATTCTCTGGTATCGGGTAGAGAAGGAAGGAGCTATGAGGCCTGGGGCTGTCGGTAGCGAAGTAATTGAGATGATCGCGAATACCTTTGGGTACGATCATCAACGAGGGGGTTGGGGGGACGCCCGAATGGCTCTAAAGACTCTATACTACGCGGCTTTGAGGGCAGAGAACTTAGGTCGGGGAGTTGTTCTCCCAGAGGATGTGCGCGAAGTTCTCAACCAGGGTATATTGCCCACACCATTCGACGAGGAAGAAATCGAGAAACTCCAATTGCACGAGAAGATTTTACTCCTAGCAATAACGAACATCCTACTTATGGAGAGAGATAAAGCCTACGTGAGTATCGGGGACGTGGAATTTGAATACGAAGACCTCTGCAACAACTACGGCATTAAGCCGCTGAAACACACAAGCATCTGGGAGAGGGTTCAAGTGTTGAAGAACAAGGGATTGATCGACACGCGGGTCAGTAGCATGGACGGGAAAGGCAGAACAACCCAAATAGCACTACCCCAGGTACCTGAGGTCGAGTACTTAGGAATAAACAGGGTACCGCTAGACGTCCTCAAGAAGGTTCTACAAGAGTCGATAGAGGAAGAGCTCAGAAGCGCGCACTAGCTGGAGTCGCCCTAATTGCGTTCTGTTTGAGAAAGTTTATAAACACATCTTGATAAGCTAGCTGGGATAGTATGCAACGTGCCGTCTCATCGAAACCCTCAAAGGTGAGAAAGAGGGAAGTGTACAATGCCCCGCTCCATGTTAGGTCTAAGAGGATAGTAGCGCCTCTCTCAAAAGAGCTCCAGGAAAAGCTTGGCATAAAGAGGATACGGGTGAGGAAAGGGGACAAAGTACTCATCGTTCGCGGCTCTTTTAAGGGGCATGAAGGGAGAGTCACAGGGGTCAACACCAAGAGAGAACGTATATACGTTGAGGGGGCTGTGTTGCGCAAGGCTGACGGAACAGAGGTTCCTTATCCAATCCATCCATCTAAGGTCATTGTCGTGGAGCTAGATTTATCGGATAAACGTAGAAGGGAGCTTGTTGAGAAACGTAAAGTCGGTGGTGGGCAATGACGCGTAAGATTAGGAGCTCGCTCAGACATCTGAGAAGATCCATCGCGCCCCCCTTCTGGCCTATAAGCAGGAAGGAGCACGCGTGGACCGTTAAGCCGAGCCCCGGCCCGCACCCCCTCTTCAAGAGCATACCGCTCGGCATAGTAGTGCGGGATATCCTGGGCTACGCAACTTCAATGAGGGAAGCCCGTCGAATCCTGAACGAGAGAAAGATCTCGATAGATGGGCGTGTCATTACAGACTACAAGTTCCCGGTAGGCCTCATGGATATTATTCATGTTATCCCTGAAGGAAAGTTTTACCGAGTAGTGCCTGACGCTATAAAGAAGCTGAAACTTGTTGAAATACCACAGGAAGAAGCTGGCTACAAGCTGTTAAAAGTCATTCGAAAACAGTCAGTAAGAGGGGGCAGTATCCAGCTCACGCTCCACGATGGGAGAAACATCCTACTACCCAAGCCAGGTGAAGGGGGCCTTAACGTGAGGACATTTGACTCTCTACTAATAACCATTCCTAAACAGTCTATCGTTCAACACGTTCCACTCAGGGAAGGCGTGCTCGCAGCCGTAACCGATGGGCGCCACGTGGGTTTTGTCGGTAGGATTGAATCCATACAACAGGTATTTAAGCGCAAAGACGCACTCGTGGTCTTAAAGAATGATCAAGGAGAGACGGCAAGAACCAAGCTTGAGTACATTCTTCCTGTAGGCACCGAAAAGCCTCTAGTGACTATTGGGTGATGCGTATGAAGGGTGTCCCCGTCATGGAGGCTGGCCATCTGATGCGTAGGATCTTTATAGGTAAGGTTGTAGTCAACATAGGTGTTGGCGAGAGCGGAGAAAGGCTTGCTAAAGCGGCAAAGCTCCTTGAGGAATTAACAGGCCAGAAGCCGTCGTTACGACGTGCTAGGAGGTCTATCAAAGAGTTTGGAGTCAAGAAGGGTGAAAACATTGCTGTCATGGTCACACTTCGAGGAGAAAAAGCAATAAATTTCCTGAAACGGGCGCTTGCAGCAGTCGACTACAAGATAAATGAGAGGAGCATCGATAAGCACGGCAACTTCGCTTTTGGTGTCAAGGAACACATACTCCTGCCCGGCGTGAAGTACGATCCAGAAGTAGGAATATTCGGTTTTGACGTGATAGTTGCACTCGAGAGGCCTGGCTATCGCATAGCGCGGAGGAGAAGAAAGAGATCAAAGATCGGTTATAGGCACCGAGTTACTAGGGAGGAGACGATAGCATACTTAGAAAAAGTTTTAGGAGTGCAGGTTATTAGGGCAAAAAGAGGTGGGTAGTTAGTTATGGCCAAGCTTCACCCTCCAAAAAAGCGCAAGTACGGGAAAGGTAGTAGGAGGTGTATCAGGTGCGGGACTCACGAAGCGGTCATCAGAATATACGGCTTAAACCTCTGCCGCAGGTGCTTCCGCGAGGTGGCCGAAGAAATAGGGTTCAAGAAGTACTCGTAGGTGGTTTACAATGATGATGGATACACTTGCTAATGCTATGGCGACGATCTACAATAACGAGGTCAAGGGTCACCGCGAGTGCGTCGTATACCCTGCCTCGAAACTAATAGCACGTGTACTCAACGTCATGAAACAGAGTGGTTACATCGAGGACTTCGAGTTCGTTAACGACGGGAGAGGCGGAAAAATAGTTGTGAAGCTACATGGTAGGATAAACAAATGCGGCGCCATTAAGCCGAGGTTCTCCGTCAAGAAGGATGAATACGTAAAGTGGGAGCAACAGTTCCTGCCCTCCAGGGACGTCGGCATACTTATTATCTCAACGCCACAGGGCGTGATGAACCACCGCGAGGCACAGAGCAGGGGTCTAGGCGGAGTGCTACTCGCCTATGTGTACTGAAGGGGGTTAGGAAATGAGCGAGGAGAAACAGCCTGGTGCTGAGAGAGAAACAAAGAAGGTAAAGCCAGCCCTTTCCCCTGAAGAACGGAAGATGCTTAAACTCCGTGCAGAGATTAACAGCCTAAGGCCCAGGTTCATACGCATGAACTCGTGGAGGCTGAAAAGACTTAAGGATAGCTGGCGTAGCCCTAGGCGAAGCCTCGACAACAAGATAAGGTTGCAGCGAAAAGGTTTCCCGCCACTTGTGAAGGTTGGCTATCGTGGTCCAGCTGTGGTGCGCGGCCTGCACCCCTCTGGGTTCGAAGAGGTTATCGTGCACACGGTAGAAGAGCTCGAGAAAATAGACCCCTCCAGGCAGGCCGTTAGAATTGCGTCAACTGTTGCTAGGCGTAAGAGAATCGAAATAATTAAAAAGGCGGAGGAAAAGGGTATCCGCATACTTAATGCAGGGGGTGCGTAGTGATGGATGTAAGTGTAGCCCGCAGGCTTGCATCAGAGGTGCTCGGCGTTGGGGAGAGCAGGATTTGGGTCGACCCTACGCGCTTAGACGACGTAGCTGCCGCCATAAGCCGAGAGGATGTTAGGCGGCTAATCAAAGAAGGTATAATAAAAGCCCTACCACCATCCACACCGTCCCGTGGCAGGCATAGGCTTAGAAGGCTTAAAAAGAAAAGGGGTAGGGGTCCAGGGAGTAGGAAAGGTCCAAGAGTCGATGAGAAGAGAGTGTGGATAGCAAGGGTGAGAGCTCAGAGAAGATTCCTCAAAGCCCTGAAGAGCAAAGGGTTGATTGACAGCAAAAATTTCTGGAGAGTTTACAAGTTAATAAAGGGCGGAGTGTTTAGAAGCGTGGCACACCTCAAGTTGTACCTTTCTGAACACAAGCTAATAAAGGTGAACCAGAGTGGCTAGAGGATCAACATACAAGGTTCCGCTAAAGCGGCGTCGAGAAGGTAAAACAAATTACTACAAAAGGAGGAAGCTCATACTTTCCAGGAAGCCCCGGCTTGTCGTCAGGATTCTCTCACGAACCGCGATTGTCCAGGTCATAAAGGCTGATCCTAGGGGAGACATAACTCTGGCTTCCGCGCACTCAAGAGAATTACTAAAATATGGCTGGAAGGGGGGATTAAAGAACACGCCGGCTGTATACCTGCTCGGCATGCTTGCTGCTTTGAAGGCCAAGAAGAATGGCGTAAACGAGGCAGTGCTAGATATAGGGTTGCACAGACCGACAAGAGGGGGTAGAGTTTTCGCGGCAGCTAAGGGAGCTATCGATGCAGGCCTTAGCGTTCCGGCAAGTGAAGAGATTTTCCCAGGAGACGATAGAATAAAGGGTGAACATATAGCTCTATACTCAAGACTACTCCGGGAACAGGATCCTGAAGAATATCACAGGCGTTTCTCAGAGTACCTCGCGAAGGGTCTTAGTCCTGAAGATCTACCTAGACACTTCGAGGAAGTAAGAGAGAACATCCTAAGGGCTTTTTCATGAAAAGGTATTTAATGCATCCAATATAGGTGTCTAGAGGTGACTCTAGTGTCGATTGGCAACTGGGTTCCCAGAACTCAAGTTGGGAGAATGGTAGCAGAGGGTAAAATAAGGTCGATAGATGAAATATTTGCCAGAAATCTCCCCATAAGGGAAGTCGAGATCATAGACACCCTGCTTCCAGACCTCAAATTCGAAGTTCTAAACGTTAATTTCGTTCAGAGGCAGACAGACTCGGGTGAAGTAAGCCAGTACCAAGTGACTGTGGCTGTCGGGAACGAAAACGGCTATATAGGAGTAGGCATGGGTAAGTCGAGACATATAGGTACAGCTATAGACAAGGCTGTAAAGAGAGCTAAACTAAACATAATTCCCGTTAGAAGAGGCTGTGGTAGCTGGGAGTGCTTGTGCGGAGAACTGCATAGCGTGCCCTTTAAGGTTGAAGGTAAAAGTGGCAGTGTGCGTGTTGTACTTTTACCAGCTCCAAAGGGAGTCGGTATTGTAGCCTCTGACGTAGCTAAAACAGTGCTTAGACTAGCCGGGATAAGCGATGTGTGGTCCAGATCTTTTGGGGAAACTCGTACTACACACAACATGGCTAAGGCTGTATACGAGGCATTAAAACAAACGTATAAGTTCCATTCGCCTGACAACTGGTGAGACGTATGGCCTTGTTGTTTGTCATAAGGTTGAGAGGACGACCTGATCGAGCACCTGAGGAGGAAAAGGCGCTAGGGCTTCTGAGGCTGCACAAAACCTATCACGCAACACTCGTGCCCGACACTCCGTCCATTAGAGGCATGCTTGAGAAGACCCTTAACAGCGCAGTCACGTACGGCGAGATAAGAAGAGACGTCTTAGTGGAATTGCTCAAGAAGCGAGGAAGAATTGCTGGGAATAAAAGGCTAACGCTTGAATACCTTAAGAGTATTGGATATGAGAGCTTCGAGGCGCTTGCAGACGCACTCCTCGAAGGCAGGGTAAAGTTGGACGAGGTGCCTGGGCTTAAACCTGTCTTCCGTCTCCGCCCACCCTCTGGCGGCTTTAAAGGGACAATAAAAAAGAACTTTAAAGCTGGAGGAGAGGCAGGCTACAGAGGAGAGGCTGTAAACGACCTCATACTTAGAATGTTGTAGGTGCTCTAGGAACAGGTTTTCCATCTACTGCACCCTGAGCATGTAGAGATAGGCTTAAAAAAGGCTCTTATAAAATCCATCAAGGTGTGTCGAGTTGGTTAGACGCCGCGAAAAGAAGAGCAAGTACTACCGGGGTAGCAGGACACACGGTTGGGGTCGTGTGGCCCAACACAGGAGAAGCGGGAGAAAAGGAGGGCGTGGCCGTGTTGGCTACCACAAGCACAAGTGGAGCTGGATCCTAAAGAATGCTCCAGACTGGTACGGTAAGCACGGCTTCACCCGCCACCCATCTCTGGTTACAAGGTACTCATCCCTGAATGTAGGTGAGTTAGACGAAAAGATAGACAAGCTGGTAGAGCTAGGTCTTGCCACTAAAAGCGAAGACGGCTTCTACATTGATCTTGCGCTCCTAGGCGTGAACAAGCTTACAGGGAGAGGAAGGGTGACTAAGAAGATAGTGGTGTCTGTTCACAAAGCGACTGAGCAAGCGGTAGCCAAGATCGTTGCAGCCGGGGGTAAAGTCATAAGACCTGGTGAAGCCAATTGAGCGTCTACGACCGTTTATCGGTACTCTTCAGGATACTCCCAGAGGTGGAACGACCCTCTAGGAAGCCGAGCCTCGGGGAGAGGCTCTTCTGGACTGGACTGGTGTTAATTGCATACTTCCTGATGGGGCAGGTTCCGCTCTATGGCATACCCAGGCAGACTCAGGGAACTATCGGGGCGCTTGAGTTCTTACGCATAGTAATGGCCTCCAAGAGAGGCACACTAATAGAACTTGGTATAGGGCCGATAGTTACTTCTGGAATTATCTGGGAGTTACTAGTAGGTAGCAAGATTGTGAACATAGATCTAACGAGCAGAGAGGGAAGGAGAACCTTTGCTGGCCTTCAAAAGCTCACGGCTATACTTTTCGCTGCGCTTGAAGCCTTCGCGTATATCTACGGCGGTGTTTACGGATTCCTTACTCCTACACAGCAAGCCCTAGTGTTCATTCAGCTGTTTGTTGCGAGCATATTCGTAATTTTAATGAATGACATGCTTGAGAAGGGGTGGGGGGTTGGGAGCGCAGTAAGTCTCTTCATAGCCGCCGGGGTAGCACAGCAAATATTCTGGGAACTATTTAGCCCAATAGGGCCACTCGCCGATGGACTCTACTACGGCCTCTTCCCGTCTCTAATAGTGGGAGTCGTTAACTTTGTCACGACGGGGAATGCCACCCTGCTACACTATGCAATACTCAGACCCACAGGCTATCCAGATCTAGTAGGTTTTGCCTCAATGGTTGCACTACTACTATTCCTAGCATATCTTGAGAGCACCAAAGTCACAATACCGGTATCCAGCGCGAGGTTTAGTGGCATGCGTACGCGGATACCCCTAAAGCTCCTGTACGTGTCTGTAATGCCCGTGATACTAGTTGGCGCACTCTATGCCAACATAGTAATGATAACACAAGCACTCTGGCCTAGGTTGAATCCAGGAAACACGAACCCCTATCTCAACGTTATCGCCAAGTTTAACTACACACAAAACGGCCCAGTTCCGTTACCAGGCAGTCTAGTCTACTACATCACTCCGCCTAGATCCATATTCTCGGTTTTCTACGACCCAGTACACGTGGCAGTATACGCTTTACTCTACATTTCTTTCGCAGTTCTCTTTGGCGTTGCCTGGATAGTAACCTCTGGCATGGATCCCGAGAGCCAGGCTGAGCAGCTCGTCAAGGCTCAACTCCATATACCCGGGTTCAGAAAGAGCGAGAAAATCATAGCAAATGTGCTCAGGCGCTATATATGGAGCCTGACCATTCTTAGCAGCATACTGATAGGCCTAATCGCCGTAACAAGCGACCTACTAAGAGTCATGGGAGGGGGCACTGGGATCTTACTGCTCGTCGGTATAACAATACAGTACTATTCAATACTGGCAAGCGAGCGCGCTTTAGAGATGTACCCGGCGCTTTCACGCTTGCTAGGCGAGTAGAGCTCATTTTAATAAACTTACATTTAATTCTGTTTGTAAAACGATGAATACAAAATCAATCAATCGTTTGACAAAATAAAGTTTTAATACGCGGATAAACAATGAAATCTGGTGAAATAAAATGCCGAGGAAGGTCACGGACAAGATAATTGAGAGGAAAAAGCTCATACACGACTACCTGAAGAAGCACGGTCCTATACCCACTGTTGAAATAGTGAAGGATTTAGGGCTCTCCCATAGCCAGGTCTTCTATGTCTTGAGGCTTCTGTTACGGGAGGGGAAAGTTAAAGAGGAGAGAAGAGGGAAAATGGCGTACTGGGTTGCTGTAGAGTAGTCCTGGAAATGTCTTTAAATACTACTGAATAATTAGGCACATGGGTGTAGAAAATGGGAGGGCGGCAGAGAACGTCTCTCTTCATGGAGAAGAAGAAGGAACTCACCAGAGAGAAAGCCCAGGTTGCTAAAGCAAAGGAAAAAGAGTCAGAGAAGTAGGATAAGTAATGGGTACTTGCACCTACCCTCCTCCTAAACCAGAATACAAGAGGGTTGTTGCCTTACCATCTTCGAATTTCTCCAATCTACGTGAACCCGCACGGACGTTCCACATAGCACAACTAGCACGAGCGCTGGCGATCTTCAGAGTTGAGGAGGTGGCTATTTACCTGCATGATGGGCATCCGTGCAGTGCTATTAAGGAGGTTCTCGAAGCTATCGAGACTCCACAGTATCTCAGGAGAAGACTTGTTCCTAGGAGCCCCGCTCTGAAGTATATTGGCTTGGTTCCTCCACTCGCAATACCTTCTCATCAATTAAGGCATGAAGACTACGGGCTTAGAGAGGGTGTCGTAGTAGCTAGGAAGAGGGGGAGATTGCTGGTAGATATTGGTTTAGATGCATTAGTTGAAGTGGATGGAGAGAGGAAAACCGGGAGTAGAGTAACTCTGAAGAAGGAGAGGGGCTCCTGGGTTTTAGTCTCTACGGATGACGTCGAGCTGTACTGGGGTTTTAGGGTACTGTGTTTCGAGGACATGGTATCACTGGTAGAGCATTACAGGAGGAACAAGTACCTGGTGATCGCAACTTCACGCCGCGGCGAAGTAGTGAATTTAGAGGTTTTAAGCTCGCTTGTCACAGATGTGAAGAATAAGGGGCTTGACGGGCTACTGATACTATTCGGGAGCTGGAACAAAGGGCTACACGAGATAGCGAAGGAGCACGGCACGAAGCT
Organism: Infirmifilum lucidum; assembly: GCF_014876775.1. Taxonomy (NCBI): domain Archaea; kingdom Thermoproteati; phylum Thermoproteota; class Thermoprotei; order Thermofilales; family Thermofilaceae; genus Infirmifilum; species Infirmifilum lucidum. Next base: position 1,137,491 of record NZ_CP062310.1, read on the forward strand.
CGAAGATCTAGCGGACTTCATTTTGAACACTATTCCCTGTCAGGGTACCCGTACGGTCAGAACTGAAGAAGCTGTACTGGCAACGCTTTCGCTCCTAAATATAGCCCTTCCATAGGTAGCCCCCCTCTTTTAGAGTAAATTTAATAAGCCTAGCGTAATAAAACGGAAGCGGTGCATCTTAGGAGTAACGGTGGAGACAAATGGCTAAAGGTCATAAGCCTCGTAGAGGGTCACGCGCATACTACCCAAGGAAAAGAGCCCGTAGCATCGTGGCCAGGGTTCGCCGCTGGCCCAAAATTGATAAAGTCATGCCCCTAGGCTTTGCAGGCTATAAAGTCGGGATGGTTCACGTAGTAGGTATCGAGATGAATAAGAACAGCCCGTTCTACGGACAGGAGAGAGTATACCCCGCAACCGTCTTGGAGGTTCCTCCATTGCGAGTAGTAGGCGTCAGAGTATATGCTTCGAGTTTTTACGGCTTGAAGGCTATAGGTGAAGTATGGGCTCCGAAGCTCCCCGAGGAGCTACAGAGAGTTTTTACCGTCCCAGGGAAGGAAAACTACTTCGAAGAGCAGAAGAGGAAGATAGAGGAAATCCGGGGTAAAGTTAAGGAAGTGCGGTTGATTGTCGCTACCCAGCCTCGTGTTACTGGTCTCGGAAAGAAGAAGCCTGAGGTCTTCGAAATAGCTGTTGGCGGGCCGCCGTCTGAAGCGCTTAATTTCGCGCTTGAGCGCTTGGGTAAAGAGATAGACATCACGGAAGTGTTCAAAGAAGGCGACTACACTGATGTAATAGCCGTGACCAAGGGTAAAGGGTTCCAGGGTGTAATAAAGAGGTTCGGCGTAAAAGAAATGCCTCGCTGGCACAAGCACCGCAAGGGTCACAGGAGGATAGGGAGCGTGGGTCCCCAAGGCCCAGCAATAATGTTCTATACACCCTTCCCCGGCCAAACAGGCTTCCACCAGAGAACAGAGTATAATAAGCGCGTTCTCAAGATAGGCGACATAAGCTCTGAGAACATTAACCCGCCGGGTGGCTGGCCACACTACGGCCTGATCAGGACAAAATTTATACTAATTGAGGGAAGCGTCCCAGGTGCTATAAAGAGGCTCGTGAAACTCAGAATACCCATAAGACTGCACAGGGCAGTTGAGGCGCCAAAAGTAGTATACGTAAGTACCCAGCCGTGGCCCCAAGCTGTAGGGTGACTATAGATGAGTAGCACCGAACTCGTCTTGAGGGAAGTTCCCGTCTACGGCCTGGATGGAAACGAGGCGAGCAAAGCGCAGTTACCGAGCTTCTTCTACAGCCCAGTACGCGTTGACCTGATCAGGCGCGCTTTCCTAGCAATCTTTACCTCGAAACTACAGCCTAAGGGGACGGATCCCCTAGCCGGCTTGAGAACTACTGCCGAAAGCCTTGGCGTTGGCCATGGAATTGCTCGCGTTGCCAGAATAAAGGGTGGGATGAGGGCAGCCAGAGTACCCCAGGCGGTCAAAGGCAGGCGTGTCCACCCGCCTAAAGTTGAGAAGAAACTGAAGGAGAACATTAACAAGAAGGAGAAGAAGCTCGCACTTGCATCGGCTCTAGCGGCAACTGCAATAAGGGAGCTCGTGGTGCGCCGAGGCCACGTAGTCCCGGAGAAGCAGTTGCCCATAGTTGTCGTCGACGAGATAGAGAAAGTAAACAAGGCGTCTCAGCTACGCGAGATCTTCAAGAAGCTTGGAGTATGGGGTGACGTAGAACGCGCAGCAGAGAGAGTCAGAGTTAGGGCAGGCAAAGGCAAAATGCGTGGCCGCAAGTACAAGAAGCCTAAAAGTGTTTTAATCGTTGCGAGCAATTCTAGGGAGTTGTCCAAGGCTGCTAGGAACATGCCAGGCGTTGAGGTCGTGAGCGCCCGAAACCTCACTGTATCGCACCTAGCCCCTGGCGGCGTGCCAGGGCGGCTTACCATTTATACCCTGGAGGCTCTAAGGATTCTAGAAGAGAGGCTTAAAGACGTAGAGGTGAGATATTAATGGGCGTGCCTACAAGCGTTATTATTAGACCTCATTTAACCGAGAAGACTTTACGGCTAATAGAAGAGGCGAACACTCTAACCTTTATTGTCGATAGGCGTGCCACGAAGAAGCAGATAAAGGAGGAGGTTGAGAGGATGTTCAACGTAAAAGTCGAGAAAGTTAGAACGCTAAACACTACTGACGGTAACAAAAAAGCTTATGTGCGGCTAGCAAAGGAGTATTCAGCCTCAGACATTGCAACACGCATGGGTGTGGTCTAAATGGGTAAGAGAATTTTAGTCCAGCGTAGGGGCCGTGGTGGGTCTGTCTTCAGAAACCCAGGGTGGAAGCGTGTTGCTCCAGCGCGGTACCTCGAGTACAACGCCGAGGAGTTCAAGAATAAGGTGCTTGTTGGCTACGTTAAGGAGCTCGTTCACGAGCCGGGTAGGGGAACTCCTCTTGCCATCGTCCAGTTCGAGGACGGCAGAGAGATGGTGATGATCCCACCTGAGGGTCTAGCCGTAGGCCAAAAAATCTACTACGGGGCTAAGGCTCCTATCGTGCTTGGAAGCATCATAGAAGTGGGGAGTGCCCCTGAGGGGACAATAATCTCGAATGTCGAAATACGCCCCGGTGACGGCGGCAAGCTTGCGCGGAGTAGCGGGGCCTATGCTTTAATCCTGGCGCACTCCAACGGCAAGACTCTCATACAGCTCCCCTCGAAGAAGGTTAAAGAAGTGGACAGCAATGCACGCGCAACAGTCGGTATGGTTGCTGCAGGCGGACGCACCGAGAAGCCGTTCCTCAAGGCAGGCAAGAAATATCACTGGTCTCGTGCCAAATCCTTCAAGTACCCGACTGTAAGAGGCAAGGCCATGTCAGCGTACGCACACCCTGCCGGCGGCGGGCATCACCCGAAGGGGTTAACACCTGCACCACGCAATGCGCCTCCAGGGAGGAAGGTTGGCCACATTGCCGCGCGCAGAACAGGGAGGAAGAAGGGAGCGAGTAAAACATCTAAGTAAGCAGGAGGCCCTTATAATCCCTGTGTACTTCTACTTTTGAATATGCCTAGAGTAAGGAGTTTTTACGTGGCATAAACCGGGAGCGAGTTGTCTCTTCTAGTCTTGTTTGGCCTGCTTGGACTGCGGGACAGTCCTAGGTTCTGCTGATAGCTCTAAGAATCTTGCTTTCTAGGGTTGTGGCTACTCCTCCTCCGATCTTGCCCTTTACGTCCCGCATGACTATACTCTCTATGAACATCTTGCTTATGTACGGCGTCCTCCCAAAGAGGATTTTGTTCTCCCAAACCATTATAGCCTTGTTAAAACCGACAGAGCAGAGAGTCTTCGGCCTGGAAGCCAGAAATATCGGCTTGTGCTCGTAGGCGGGGTCTTTTCCGTCCAACTGCCTGAGTATGTTCTTGGCAGCGGTCTTGCCCTGGAGTATTGCTTCCTCTGCCATTTTCATTACAGAATCACTGTTGTAGTCGAAGTGGTTGATATCGCCAACTGCATAAACATCTTCGAAGCCCTTCAACTGTAACTTCGAATTTACGACTAGCCAGCCCCTCCCCTTTACCTCTACCGGCACGTCAAAGCTGATGTTGGAGGCTCTGACGCCTACAGCCCAGACGATAACAGCACAGTCGAGACTGCTACCGCTCTCCAAGATAAGTCTGTTGTCATTCACCCCCTTAACACCGTCGCCCTTAATTACCCTGACTCCGCTTGTACGCAGGAAGTTCTCAACAACTTCACTGGCCTTTGGGCTGTTAAGAGTGGGAAGAAGGTGAGGCATCTTCTCTACGAGCACGACTTTACCCTTCCCAAGTTTCTCAGCAAGCTCGCCTGCAACCTCAACTCCCGTGAGCCCGCCGCCGGCAATGCACACTTGTCCTTCTGGGTTTCTTTCAACCTGCTTCTTCAGCTCGATGTAGTCTTCTAGTCGCCAAGATGGAACTGTGTTCTCAGCTCCCGGTATGCCGTAATATTCCGTCTGTGCTCCCGCCGAGAGAATTAAGTAGTCGAACTCTACGGCTCCACCGCCCTTTATGAGTACTTGCTTGTTTTTCAACGATACCCCTTCCACCTCACCTCTGACGAAAGTTATCCCGAGGCGCCTACTAATCCTTTCGAAAGGCTCTGTTATATCTTCAACAGTCTTCCTACCCGAGAGTAGGTACGGCAGCGAAGGCAGGTAAACGAACCTGTCGTTTTTATCTATTAATGTTACTTCGAAAGAACTCGGCTCCCCTGCCTGCTTGAGCGTTTTTATAGCGTAAAAACCGCCAAACCCTCCTCCAATTACTACTACCTTCTTAGCCATACCAAGAAGTGTCAATTATTCGATAATCATATACTCTCTTAAGTAAACCTTGTTGTTACTATAGACTGGAAGAGGATGCCTTACAGTCTTATAGATCTCCAAGCTCGGGGCTATACAGATCAAAGCAGCTCAGGCCCTGTAGTGGGCTCTCAATGCCCGTAGCTCTTACTACTCTACAGTAAAGGTATCGTGATGTTCCCTTATAGGACACTGTGCAGTAAACCGTGAATAACCGAAGAGCACCAGATAGGGTCGAAACAGCATCGGTGGAAAAAAGCTTAAATTTGAGAGGAGGTAAGAGAGGCAGGTGCAATTAATGGAGTCATCGAGCAAGTTTACCTACCGGGGGTATAGCTTTGAAGACCTGGCCCAGCTACCCCTAGAGAAATTCGTCGAGCTACTGCCTTCAAGACAGCGCAGGAGCGTCACTAGGACATTGATAAAGGGTACTAGCGAGGAACACTTAAAGCTACTCGAAAAAATAAGGCGTGCGAGAAAACTCTTAAAAGAAGGCAAGAAACAGCCCGTTATCAAGACTCACCTCCGGGACTTCGTGATACTCCCGGAAATGGTGGGCTTGGTGATTCAAGTCCACAACGGCAAGGAGTTTGTCCCGGTGGAGATAACCCCTGAGCGCATAGGCCACTTCCTCGGCGAGTTTGCCCCAACGACGAAGAAAGTCGAACATGGAGAACCCGGGCTTAAAGCTACAAGATCCTCGATGTTTGTGGCCTTGAAGTAAAGGTGGTTTTTCCCATGTCTCAAAATATTAAAACATTTAACTTTCTCGTAGAGGGAGGCAAAGCAACGGCTGGACCGCCAATAGGCCCGGCCCTAGGCCCCTTAGGCCTAAACGTAATGCAAGTCGTCAAGAAGATCAACGAGCTTACGCAGGAGTACGCGGGAATGCGTGTCCCTGTAAAAGTTATAGTAGACACGGAGAGGAAAACATTTGAGGTTGAAGTTGGAACCCCTACCACTGCTGCATTGATCGTTAAAGAGCTCAAGATCGAAAAAGGAGCGCGTCAGTCAACTAAAGAGTGGGTTGGGAACCTCACGGTCGAGCAGGTAATTAAAATTGCCAAGATCAAGATGAAGGATATGGGTGTGAAAACGCTCAAAGCAGCGGTCAAAACTGTTGCTGGAACATGTCAGAGCATGGGTGTAACTATTGATGGAAAGCCTCCAAAGCAATTTATACAGGATGTTGAGGAGGGCTTGTACGACGGCATCATAAGTAAACATGAGGGTGAAGCCTCGTGAGCGTTGCGATTACAAGTATCGTTAACAGCTTTCCAGCAGCAATTAAGAAGGCCCTTGAAGCGTCTCCCAGAAAGAGGCGTTTCAAGCAGAGTGTCGAGATGATAATCACGTTGAGAGACGTTGACTTAAAGAAGCCAGAGAACAGGATAAACACTGTAGTGACTCTGCCGTATCCCCCTCCATCTAAGCTCGCCGGGGTTGTCGTGATAGCGACCGGGGATGTGGCCTTGAAGGCCAGGGAAGCGGGAGCAGACCTGGTGATAGACAGGGATGAGCTCCAGAAACTTTCAGGCGATAAGAAGGCTATCAAGAAACTGGCGAAGAAATATGACTTCTTCTTGGCCCAGACGGATCTCATGGTTCAAGTCGGGCGTACCCTAGGTAGGTATCTAGGCCCCCGTGGCAAAATGCCTCAACCAATACCCCCCAACGTGCCGGTAGCCCCTCTAATAGACAGGTTCAAAAAATCCGTTAGAATAAGGATCAAGGATGACCCCGTTGTAATGTGCAGGATCGGCGTTGAAGACCAACCTGTTGAGCACCTGGCGGCTAACGCGAAAGCCGTGTTAGACGAGTTGCTGAAGAAATTCACGCACTACAACATCGATAGGATATATTTCAAGCTCACAATGGGTAGACCAGTAAAACTCGAGAAAACGGGTGGTGCAAAGTGAGCCAAACTGTAGTGTTGCAGACCAGTAAAATGAGCCCTGCAAGAGCACGCAAGGCGAGACTTGTAGAAGAACTCAAGGAATACCTCCGAAACTACAGGTACTTCATGCTGGCAGGGACAACAGGGTTACCATCGTCAGTCATCAAGGGAAGCCGAAGGCTACTCTACCAGAAGGGGTCAGCTCTAAAGGTTATAAAAAACACTCTCTTCCTAATTGCACTTAAAGAGGTAGGCAAATACTCGGATCAGTTCAAGGATGCCCTGAAAGGGCAAAACGCTGTAATCTTCACAAACGAGAACCCCTTCGAGGTAATACTCTTCTTGGACAAGCAGAAAATTCTTCGCGAGGCACGCCCCGGGGATGTAGCTACAAGGGAGATACTCATACCAGCCGGTAATACCGGAATCACTCCCGGGCCCGCTATTAGCCTCTTCAACAAGCTCAACATCCCGATACGGGTACAGGAGGGTAGCATATGGGTGACTAAGGACACGGTGGTGGCCAAGCCGGGAGACGTAGTCACGCCTGAGCTCGCCGACCTGTTGAACAAACTGGGGATGAAGCCCATAGAGAGCAAGCTTAACATAAAGCTTATCGTCATCGACGGCAGAGTAGTCAAGCCTGAAGACGTCGAGCTCGACCCAAACCTCGCCATTGAGAAATTAAGAGTGGCGTATTCCCAAGCCTTCAATCTGGCCTTCAACGCGGCGCTCCCCGTACCTCAGATAGTAAGCATGCTGGTCGCGAAGGCGTACCTACAGGCCATGGCTGTAGCTGTGGAGGCAGGCATACCTGACAAGAGCACTCTCCCATACACCTTAGCCAGGGCCCACAGCGCTGCCCTCGCCATATACAATCTAGTTAAGTCCAAGAACCCGAGCTTCTAAAGCATAAACTAAATATTGTCGATCCCTCCTGCTTTTGTGAGCAGGATGGAGGACTTTGTCAACCTGCCATTCTTCGTGGAAAACGGCTGGATAAAGAAGAAGTGCCCAGTCTGTGGGCGCACCTTCTGGACCCTAGACCCTAACAGGGAGACTTGTGGAGATCAACCATGCGAGACCTACTCGTTCATCGGCGAGAAGGTTGGGGCAAGCGTCGAGTCGGTGTCTCAAGTCCGTAGAATGTTTATAGAGTTCTTCGAGAAGAGGGGGCATACCCCGGTAAAGAGGTACCCCGTAGTAGCTAGATGGCGGGACGACGTGTACCTCGTAGGTGCCTCAATCTACGATTTCCAGCCATGGGTTACTGAAGGGCTCGTCCAGCCCCCTGCAAACCCCCTTGTTATCTCTCAGCCGAGTATAAGGCTAACCGACGTCGACAATGTTGGGAAGACGAGCAGGCACCTCACAGGCTTCGAGATGATGGCCCACCACGCCTTCAATTTCCCGGGAGTCAACATCTACTGGGCGAATGAGACAGTAGAGTTTGCCTACGAGCTGTTCACGAAGGTTTACGGGATTAAGCCTGAGGAAATAACCTTCATATACGACATGTGGAGTGGGGGCGGGAATGCCGGAGAGGACTACGAGGTCTTGGTTCGGGGACTAGAGGTCGCGACGCTCGTGTTCATGCACTACAGGACAACGGAGAGCGGCGACTTAGTACCGCTCAGCAACAGGATTGTAGACACGGGATACGGCCTTGAGAGAATATTCTGGCTCCTAACGGGCAAGTACAACGTCTACGAGGCAGTTTTCCCGGACATAGTTGAGTACCTGAGGATTCAGAGTGGCCTAGAGAAGCCTCAGGACGAAATTATGAGCGCGGTTGCCAGACAGAGCGGAAGGCTGGATTACAAGAAGCCCCTGGAGGCCTACGAGACCCTCTCGAGTATAGCCCTCTCACTTGGCATGGGCTTAGAGGAGTTGAGGAGGTACCTAGAGCCGTACGAGGCTATTTACGCCGTAGCCGACCACACCCGCTCTCTCATGTGGATGATAGGTGACGGCATCGTACCGAGCAACACAGGCGCTGGGTACCTTGCGCGCCTCCTAATAAGAAGAAGTCTAAGGTACTTGTGGAAGATGGGGCTTGAAATCAAACTCAGCGAAATCGTTGCCAGGCAGATAGAAAGGTGGAAGAGCGACTTTCCCGAGTACCTTGAGGTTCGAGGCGAGATACTGGACATTATTGACTACGAGGAGGAGAAGTTCAGGGAAACTGTGAGAAGAGGCGAGAAAATAATCGATGAAATTGTCCGGGACAGCTTAAGCAAGGGTCTCAAGGAGATCTCAGGAGATACCCTAGTAAGACTGTATGACTCGTACGGCATTCCGCCTGAGCTACTAGAAGAGAAGGCGTCCCAGTACGGGCTAGCAGTCAATACGATGGGCTTCTACTCGAAACTCGCTGAAATCAAGAGTAAGGCCTCGCAGGCCCCCAGAGAAGCTATAAGGTTGAAAGCTGACCCCCTACTTGTACAGAACTTCCCTCCAACGCGGAAACTGTATTATGAGGATGAAAAGCTCTACGAGTTCACAGCTAGGGTTCTAGGCGTGGTTGAGGGTAAGTACGTAGTGCTCGACCAGACAGCGTTCTACCCGGAGGGCGGCGGACAGCTCGCTGATACGGGCTACCTCGAGTTCAACGGCGGTCGCTGTAAAGTCGTCTACGTCATGAAAGTCGGAGACGTAATACTGCACGAGTGCTCAGGGGAAATACCACCGCCGGGAACTACCGTGAAGGGTACTGTGGACATGAACCGGCGCCTCAACCTCATGCGGCACCACACGGCAACCCACGTTGTATTGGGGGCGTTAAGGAGGGTTTTAGGCAGACACGTGTGGCAGGCAGGCGCCCTAAAGACAGAGGAGTACGTGAGGTTTGACTTCACGCATCACAAGCCAATAACGCAGGAACAAGCCAGAGAGATAGAACTCGTCGCTAATCGAGTAGTGTGGGAGAACAGGCCTGTTAAGAAGCAGTTTGTAGGCAGAACAGAGGCTGAACAGAAGTACGGCTTCACGCTATACCAGGGCGGCGCTGTTCCCGAGAAAGTCCTTAGGGTTGTCGAAGTTGAGGGCTGGGACGCAGAGGCCTGTGGGGGAACGCACGTTGACAGAACGGGAGAAATAGGCCTCATAAAAATCATAAGCTTCGAGAAGATACAGGACGGGGTTATAAGAGTAGTATTCAAGGCCGGCGAGCAAGCACTCAAGCACGTCCAGAACCTTGACACCCTAATATCGTCACTCAGAGAGCTAGTACAGGCCCCTGAAGACACCCTTGTCCAGAAGGTGTCGGAGCTCGTAGACAGCGTGGACAAGCTCGAGAAAGAAGTGAAGAAACTCAGAGAGCAGATGCTCACAGGGTCTTTTCTCCAGGTTGCAACACCAGTGCTCAAGAAAGGTGAGATAGAGGTCTACCTCATCGACAGCGCCGACATGGAGCCACGCGAGGTGGCAACGACCCTAGGAAAGCAGAAGGCAAATGCCGTGATAGTCGCGTACAACAGGGAGGGTAGGGTCGCGATAAAAGTTGGCGAAAAGGCCCTTGCGAACTACGACGCGAGAGAAATAGGCAGGAGGCTCAGCGAAAAGCTAGGCGGGAAGGGCGGAGGCGTCGAGGATCTATTCCAGGGCCGTATCGCTGACACTGCAAACATTAGAAAGGCCATCGAGGATGTTTTCAGCGATTGAGGAGTGTAGGGAGATCTCTCCAATCCTGGTATCTCCAAGGCCCGAACTGTCTGAGGCTATAAGAGACTTCTACTACCTGCTCGACCGGGGCTATAACAGGAGGCTTGTCCTAGACATCGTAACGTCAAGGTACGAACTCTCAAGAGTGGAGAGGCTCCTCCTTTACCGCAGCGTCTTCCCCTCCACGGTAAACGACCTCCGCAGGAGGAAGCTAATAAAGGAGGACGCCCTCCAAAAACACGGCAAGCTAATCGTAGACGGCTTTAACCAGATAAGTACGGTAGCTTCGGCGCTCGTTGGAGACACCCTCGTGGTGTCCACAGACGGGCTAGTACGTGATCTAGCCGCTACGAATAGAAGAGTTACCTTCTGCCCACTCTACGTCTCATCTCTCTACCTCTTGCTTAGGTTTGCAGGCATGCTACTCAAGGGCGAGCTTATTATCGTGCTGGACTCACAGATAAGCTGGTCGAGACACTTTGCTAGCACCCTGAGAGAGCTGTGCGATCTTCTGTCCCTCAAATGTACCGTCCTGCTTTCCAACAAGGCTGACAAGACAATAATCGAGCAAGCGCAGGCCGGTATCCCCGTAGCCTCGAGCGACTCTGTCATAGCCGACCGTGTAAACACACTCTTCGACCTGGCAGGAGCGCTAGGAAAAGTTATATCACCGACCTCAGTCATAGAGATAAGGTAGCGCATGAAGAGACTAAGCCCGCGGGAGCAGCGCAGGATACTTGAAAGGATGGGTCTAAGCCTGCGCGACCTCCCTGGAGTCGAAGAGGTCATGCTGAAGCTCAAAGACAAAGTCATCGTGATAAGAAACCCCGTAGTACAAGTTCTAGAGATAAAGGGTGGTGGGAGAATATACCAAATCTCTGGTAGCGAAGAAGAGGCCGGTACTTCTCCAGCTCAAGCACCCATAGAGATATCAGAGGAGGACGTACAACTCGTCGTAGCGCAGACAGGTGCAACGCCGGAGGAAGCCCGTCAGGCTCTCCTGGAGAGCAAAGGCGACCTCGCGAAGGCCATCCTGCTGATATCTGCTAAAAAACATGGCATGTAGCGGGCTTATGTTTTTCATAATGTCTCACACTCCACTTCTGCAGCTAAAGTTGAAATATTCAGAGACGATCTATTTGTAAATGTATGTTGAATAAGATTAAGGACAGACTTCAGGTCGTGTTCTCCGTCTTGGCGAAGCCCATCGCATATGCTCGCATCGACTCTAATTTGGTCACAGTCTCCGGTCTGCTGTTTGGAGTCCTGGCTTTGTACTTCCACAAGTCATACCCCACTATGCTACTACTCCTTCTCATAATGTTTCTCTCTGACGGGATTGACGGGTACATTGCCCGCTCGCTGAACAAAGTTACGCCTTTCGGCGCCTTCCTGGACTCGACGGTCGACAGAGTAGAAGATACAATATCCCTCTACCTCCTCTATCTATACGGCATAGCGTCTGCAGACGAGCTCGTAGCCTCGGTGACCGGTGCTTTCCTCGTGAGTTATACAAGATCCCGAGCCGAAGCGCTGGGCGTTCAGATGTCGGGTGTAGGCATCGCTGAGCGAGCAGAAAGGCTTATAATCACGCTGTTGATCTTACTGTCCTACCCATTCAGCATAGCTCTCTCTAGAGCTCTTTTCATGTTGTTGCTAGTGCTCATAGCGATAACAGTTATACAGCGAGTACTACACGTTCACAGACGGCTTCAAGGGAGGTGACGACGCTTGATAGAGATCGACGGTTCGTTCGGCGAGGGTGGAGGGCAGCTACTAAGGTACAGCGTTGCTCTCGCGGCGCTACTCGGCGAGGAGGTGAGGGTATACAACATTAGAGCCAAGAGGGGTAACCCAGGCTTGAGGCCCCAGCACCTGTCGGCCGTGAAGTTCATAGCCCAGCTCGTAAAAGCCCAAGTCGACGGCCTCCGAGTCGGATCCACAGAGATAGTGTTCCGACCGACGAGGAAACGGCTCGAAGGAGGCACATATACAGTTGATATCGGCACCGCAGGATCTGTTATCCTCTTCCTGCAAGCAACGCTCCCTGTTCTGGCGGCTGCACGCGAGAAGCTCAGGCTAGAGGTTAGGGGAGGAACTAGCGTGAGATGGAGCCCCCCATATCACTATTTTGAAAGAGTGCTACTGCCGCTTTTCGGGAAAGCCGGCGTAAAGACCTCCTCGCGGCTAGTGAGGCACGGCTTCTACCCAGAGGGCGGAGGCGTAGTACAGGTAGCAGTTGAACCCTCATACCCCCTCCAACCGCTAAGACTCGAGAAGAGCGAGGATATCAGTTCAGTTCAGGGGGTATCGTACGTCGGGAACCTGCCTTGCGAGATTGCTGTCAGGCAGGCTAGCTCGGCTAAGGCTGTCTTAGAGCGCTCGGGCTATCCTGTTGGGCAAATAGTGCACGATTGCGACACGCCCTCGGTTGGGAGGGGGACAGGCATAGTGCTCTGGGCCAGAGTAGGCGAAGGCGTTGTTGGCGGGGACTCTCTAGGCGAAAAGGGTAAACCTGCCGAAAAAGTCGGAGCAGAAGCCGCGGAAGGCTTACTCAAAAGCTTAAGGTTGAGAGTCCCTGTAGATCCACACGCCGCCGACAACCTCGTAATTTACATGTCCCTGGCTAGTGGAGAATCGTACTTCGAGACCTCTGAGTCAACGCTACACCTCGAAACGGCTCTTGAGTTGTGTAGGCAAATTCTTGGCTCTGAGTACAGAGTTGACAAATACCCCGATGGCATTAAGGTCAGAGTGAGGGGAGTCGGCTTTGTGCCGTAGACAGATTTAAAACCGTGAGTGCATGCCAGGCAATACAATTTCTACGCGGTGCCCGATCTTGGCGGCTATATACTCTGAGGCTCTGCCTTTATTTACTGCAAATTCAAGAACCTTGCAACTATTCACGAGAGCTACAAGCTCGCCTTCTCCAGCGTCTCCGAAGGTTTTCACGAACTTTACCCTAAAGCTACTCTCCCCTACCAAAACTTCCAGCTCTGAGCCATAGCTTATGCCGGCTTTTGAGAGGAGAGCGGTGTCTATGCTCGTTGCTACGTTGCCGAACCTGTCGATGTGAGCGACGTACCCTAGGAGCCTTCCATCCTTGAGTGTTGTCTCAGGCTTGTCCAAGCGTACAAGCTTGTCGAGAGGTAAGCCAATATCCTCCACGTTGCCGCCACAGGCCAGGTATGCTGCTACGGGCGCAAAAATATCTCTACCGTGGAAAGTGTAGGAGCTTTTCAACTGGTACGGAACACGGGATATAGTCCAGGCCTTAACAAGCCCATCTTTTTCGATAACGCTTGAGAAGACGCCATTATCCGGCCCCACGAGCCAGTATCTGCTTGTCCTCACGATTATAGGCCTTCTCCCGGTTCCGACGCCGGGGTCTACGACTGCCAGGAAGATTGCCCCAGGGGGGAAGTCGTCAAAGCAGCAGGAAAGGAGGTAGTCTGCCTCGAGTGTTGACCAGGGGTCTACTTCGTGAGTGATGTCGATTACCTCAGCCCTAGGGCATACACGCTTGATGACGGCTTTAACTGCTCCAGTATAGTAGTCTTTACTCCCAAAATCCGACATGAAGGCCACTAGGTTTACGGGGCTAGCTAATTCACCCATATTGCTCCACACCTTTTTATCCCGGGGTTGGTCTTAAAGTGTTTGTGGAGCTCTCGGTCGTGTTTAACGGCAAAGAGTACAGGGTAGTTTACGGGTGCCTGAAGAGCGTGGACGCCGGGGAGTTCCAAGCCGCAGTGGACTGGGCTAGGAGAAACGCAGGAAGTGACCCGTGGCTTGTGCTTCTGCGGGATTGTTGTAAGATCCCTGATAAACGAGTAATTGTCTCTTCTCTGCTCCACTCTCTGAGGAACTACAGTAGCGGTAAGATGATATCTAAGAACCTAGTGCACGAGTTACTGATCTTCATCCTAGGGGTGAGGAATATCAGGGAAGCTACGGAGTTTTTTGCGAGCGGAGAGGGCGAAAATATAGGCTATATATGTATGAGCAGTAGAGGCCGGGATTATGTCTTAAATACTCTCGAGGTGTTTAAGAAAGAGCTTGGACTTGTGGAAGAGGGATTCAACGAAGACTGCTGGGTCGAACGCTACTCGGCCTACCTGGGAGTGCCTCCGGAGAGGGAGTTGCTAGTGAGAGTTCTCAGGGCTAGGGCTACCCTCCTCACCCTCACTCTGTGAGCGCCCTCGGAGCTTGCGCGCCTCTCTCCTGAGCTTCTCAATGGAAATTATGCTCGAGGGCTTCACAACTCCCACTCCAGCCCTATCGCCTATGACTTCTACAACGATGACCTTGTCAGGCTCCTCGAGGCTTACTTTATTCTGGAGATGGCTGGCAATTGCATCGATTATTTCCTCGCGTCTTAGCTCAGAGAGCCTTATGTGGACGTCTACCTTGTACGTCTCAGATGGCGAGATTTTCGCTGTGGCAAGACTCAGCGCTGCTCTCTCTATCTCTTCCACGGTCGCGGGGACAGTGACGTGCACAGGCGTAATCTTCAAAATATACCTGAAAAACCACGGGTTGTTTAGGACTTTCTCTCTCATCTTCTCGGTGAATACTTCTGGGTCAAGGCTCGTCTTTGCGACAACGAGAGAGGGGAGACCAGTCTTGCTGGCATCAAGGGACTTGTCCCCTATTTCACTAGCGAAGAACCAGAGCTCGCTTATGCAGTCGTTCTCGCGCTGCCTGTAAGTTGCCACAACCAGGTTGAATTCGTCTAGCATAGGGGCTTTTCCTAGCTATACTCCAGCAACATTAATATATTTCATTAGCGATACCCCTAGTCTACATTTGGTGGTGATAGATGGAGTTCTGCCCTAAGTGCGGCACGCTGATGGTTCCCAAGAAGAGGCAGAACGAGGTCTACCTAGTATGCCCGAACTGTGGGTACGAGATGAAGGCAAAAGACGTGAAAGGCTACTTGACACGTGAGAGTGTCTCTGAGGAAAAGAAGACTAAAGTCTCGGTCTTCGATGTTAAAAGCGCTAGAGCGGACGAGGGGGAGCGTGACCAGTTGCGGGAGATGTACGAGGTCTTCTTAGAGACGCTCGAAGAGCAGGAAGGGTCTTCCGAGGAATAAGAACCGGGGTAGAGGATGAGAGTTGCCGTAGTCGATAAGGCACTCTGCAAGCCGAGTAAGTGTAACCTGGAGTGTGTCCGGTTCTGCCCAGTAAACAGAGCTGGGTCTAAGTGTGTCTGGATAGATGAGTCAGAGAATAAAGCCAGAATATCAGAGGAACTGTGTGTAGGGTGCGGGATCTGCATCAAGAAGTGCCCGTACTCGGCAATCTCTATAGTCAACCTCCCAGAAAAGCTCTCAAAGAGCCTTGTGCACCGCTATGGCCCAAACGCCTTCGAGCTCTTCAGGCTCCCAATACCCAGGGAGAGCAGGTCGCTGGGCATTCTCGGTAGCAACGGCGTCGGGAAGTCTACCTCGCTTAAAATACTCGCAGGAGTTATAAAGCCGAACCTCGGGAGGTACGAGTCTCCCCCCAGCTGGGACGAAATTATAGACTTCTTCAAGGGATCCGAGCTTCAGCCCTACTTCGAGAAAATAGCAGACGGCAAGCTAAGAGTATCGTTTAAGCCCCAGGCCATAGACGCGCTGAGAAAGTACTCCATAACTGTGGAAGAGGCACTTAAAAAAGTAGACGAGAGAGGCATCGCGGGAGAGCTGATCGACTACCTCGGGCTCTCGCAAGTAAGGGACAGGCCTTTAAAGCACTTGAGCGGAGGAGAGTTGCAAAAAGTGGCAATCGCGGCAACATTCTCGAAGGATGCTAGTGCCTACCTACTCGATGAACCATCAAGTTACCTAGATGTTCGCGAGAGGCTCCGCGTAGCCAACTTGATCCGTAGCCAAGTGGCTCCGGGGAGATACATCATCGTTGTTGAGCACGACCTCGCAGTCCTGGACTACGTTAGCGACCTGGTATCGATAATATACGGTGAGCCCGGCGTCTACGGAGTTGTAGGCGTAGTAAAGGGCGCTAGAGCCGGGATAAACACGTATATTGAAGGCTATATTCGCGAGGAGAACGTGAGGTTCAGGGACTATAGGGTAGAGTTCCATGAAAAGCCACCGTCTGTGGAGTGGCCTACTGAAAGCATTATGGTTAGGTGGAGTAACCTGTCTAAGAGGCTAGATGGTTTTTCACTGCAAGTCGAGGAAGGTGCAGTACACAGAGGGGAAGTCGTAGGAGTTCTGGGCCCCAATGGTATTGGGAAGACTACCTTTGTCAGGATGATCGCTGGCGAGCTCGACCCAGACGAGGGTTGGATTGAGAGGCTGCAAGACATCAGGTTCAGCTACAAGCCCCAGTTCCTGGGTGAGATCAGTTTCGACGGGACAGTCAGGCAGTTCCTCCAGGCCTCCAGCGTCGACACTTCCTCAACTTTCGTTCAGGCCGAACTGCTCAAGCCGCTCCGCGTGCACAACCTACTTGACCACAACATGGGCGATCTCAGCGGCGGCGAGCTTCAAAGAGTCCTCATCGTGTCAGCTCTAGGAAAGGACGCTGACCTATACCTCCTAGACGAACCGATGGCGTACCTGGACGTAGAGCAGAGGTACGCTGTTGCAAAAGTCGTAAAGCGTCTCACCGCCGAGAAGGGCGTGGCGACAATAGTCGTTGAGCACGACATCGTAGCTATCGACTTCCTCGCGATGACAATAATGGTGTTTAGGGGCCAACCGGGGATTAGGGGTGAAGCCTCATCTCCTTGTGACATGAGGAAAGGCATGAACATGTTCCTCAAGGACATGGGCATTACGTTTAGGAGGGATCCCGAGACTAGGAGACCTAGGATAAACAAGCCGGGTTCCTGGCTCGATAGATACCAGAGAGAAGTCTTGAAAGAGTACTACTACGTAGTAGTAGAGGAGAAAGAGGACAGAGAATAAAAAAGTTTATAAGTTTATCAAAAATAGAGTTACCCGCATAACAACAAAACAGGCGATGGACATGGCAGAAGTAGGAACAGTCTTCGTCGGGAACAAGCCAGTGAGCAGCTACGTCCTAGCAGCAGTGACGCAGTTCACAAGCGGCAGCAAGCGCGTAATACTAAAAGCGAGAGGGCGTGCTATTTCAAGGGCTGTTGACGCCGCAGAGCTCGTCAGGAGGTTCCTAGGAGGAAAGGTCAGCTACGGCAACATAAAGATTGGGAGCGAGAAGGTAGGAGAGCCTGGCAAGGAGAGAACAGTTTCGACAATAGAGATCGAACTCGTAAGGACAGAGTAAGACCGAATATTCTCTTCTAACCATTTTTCTCATGCTGTGAATTACATGCTCGAGATAACCTCCAGTTTCGACAACGCTGTACTCCTAGCTGATGAGAAAGTAGAGCTCTCGTTTACCCTGTTGAACAGAGGAGATCGAGAGCTCGAAGGAAGGCCTTACATTTCTCTACGGGTAAACGGCAAACAGGAAACACTCATAGTGTTCGACTTCGAGAAAATCCCCCCACAGTCGCAGAAGACATACAATGCTACACTCAAGGTGCCTGGGGCTACAGGTGAAGGCACTTTAGGTTTCTATTTTGAGGCCAGGGAAGGGCCTGTAGCAAGCCTCGAATATCCTGTCTTCGTAGCCGGCAAGGGCGAGCCGGTTTACGTCTCGTTTGTCTGGCACCACCACCAGGCCCCGCAGTTCTACCCAGATGGCAGGTTTAAGGATCTCTGGGCCTACAAGCACGTCTTCGAAGGCCGCTTTGAAGGCTTCGAGGGGGGCCCGTACTCTATACACGTGTCCCTTCACAAAAAATATCCAAGTTTTATCGACGTCGACCATTTCTCACCCTCCCTGCTTGAGCAGTGGGAAATGGCCGTAACTGGGGCTGTAGGAGTGCCTCCCGAGGTCATCCAGCGGAGGCAGGAGATAGAGACCCTGCTGGAGACGATAAGACAACTCATCGCTCAGGGGAGAGTTGAACCTCTAGGGAGCGTTTATGCGCACACAATTCTGGGCTTCATCTTAAGGAAGGCACACGAGAAGGGTCTAGTAGAGGAGGCGAAGCTGCTAATCTCATGGGAGATTGAACAAGGGCTCTCAATCGTGGAAAAGATTACCGGAAAAAGGCCGAAGGGGTTCTGGACTCCAGAAATGTTTTGGAGCATGGAGCTTGTCGACATATACCACCGCCACGGGATTCTCTATACTATTCTCTGCGAGCAACATTTCGCGAAAGCAGGGGGTGATAAAGGCACCATCTACGAGCCGTACATCCTCCGCGACCCAGTGACCTCGAGCACCCTTATAGTTTTCTTCAGAGACCTAGCTCTAAGCAACTGGGTGAGCTTTAACGTGGACTTTAGAGACGAGCGAGAGGCAGACATTTCTGCAAGGCGTTTCGTTATCGAGCTTGCAAAGAGGAGGGAGAGAGCTCCTGGAGGAATTGTGGTAATAGCCCTGGACGGCGAGAACTGGATGATAATGCCCTCCTACAGGAGGTATGCCCCCTACTTTCTGAAACGCGTAATCGAACTGATCGAGAAGAGCCAGGTCATAAGGCTGTCATCGATCGAGAAGTACCTAGAAGACCACGAGCCCACGAGGGTTCTCACATACGTTCCTTACGGGTCGTGGATTAACTTAACTGAAGCCCAGTGGACTGGAGGCGTTAAGGACAGCGTGTGGGAGGAGGCTTTCAAGGCCTTAGGCGTAGTTTCCTCCCTGTATAGCGTGCTAGGAGAGGCCTCGGCAAAGTTGTCCAACGACAGGGAGTCTGAATTCTACAGGGCTCTAAAGGCCCTCGCAATAGCCTTCGACAGCGACTTCTACTGGTACGGCGAGATAGAAAAGGAACGCGAGTTTGTAAAGAAGTGGGCACAGAGGAGCATCGAAATCGCCGAGAACTTCGTCAAAAGGTACTTGAAAGTATCCGTAGTAAGCAGGACACGCAATCACGTAGTGATCCAGCTGGAGAACCACTCCCCCTACCCGCTGACTGCCTCGATACACGTAGAGTCCAGGAACTACAAGAATGAGGCCCAAGTAACTCTCAACCCGAAGACCATCAGGAGAGTCCCCGTGTACACGCCATCGCACGAGAACACGCAGGTCGTCATCAAAGCCGGCAGGATAGTGCTCCCAGCAACCACTCCGTGATATTTACACACGTAGCGAGGAATCACGATAAACATTTTTTCTTAACTCTTTTCTTCTATCTCTTGTGGACGAGCGAGAAGATCAGGCCCGCGTTACTGCACTGACTCTAGCGCTCGAAGGCATAAGATCTGCCGAACCGCGCTCCGCCGTGAAAAACTACTTGACTCGAAGCGGGGAGAAACTAGTCCTGCGAGACGGCACAGAGATACCCGTTAGAGGGGAGGTCTACGTCGTAGGCGCCGGCAAAGCCTCTGGGGGCATGGCTCAGGCCATAGAAGAGATACTCGGAGACAAGATAGCAGGGGGCGTAGTATCTGTCCCCGAGGAGCTTGTAGGTAAATACTCTACAAAGAAAATCAGGATAGTCGGGGCAACTCATCCGAAGGCCTCCCAGAAGAGTGTTGAAGCGGGACGCATGGTCTTAGAGACGCTAACAAACCTAAGAGAAGACGATCTCGTAATTGCGCTGTTCTCAGGAGGGGGTTCCGCCTTACTCGAATACCCCGTTGAAGGTGTGACTATAGACGAAATAGGGGAGTTCAGCATACTACTCATGAAGAGAGGAGCCGATATATTCGAGCTCAACGCCGTGCGAAAACACCTCTCGCGCATCAAGGGGGGCTGGCTAGCCCGGCACGCCCAGCCAGCTAGGGTGCTCGCGCTAATGATATCCGATGTCGTGGGAGATAGAATGGATACAATAGCCTCCGGCCCGACAGTCCCAGACCCAACAACGTTCCAGGACGCGTACAACATCCTTAAGAAATACTCCGCTTGGGAGGAGGCCCCTGCGTCGGTCAGGGCGTATATAGAGAAGGGGTTAAGGGGGGCTGCCCCGGAGACGCCGAAGCCAGACGATCCCGTCTTCTCCAGAGTGGTAAACCGGGTAATTGCCAGCAACATGCAGTCCCTAGAGGCGATGGCTACAAAGGCGCAAAACCTCGGCTACAGGCCGCTGATACTGACTTCGATGCTGGAGGGCGAGGCCCGCGAAGTAGGTAAGGTTATTGCATCGATACTGAGAGAGGTTAGGAAGTCAGGGAAGCCTCTCCCACCACCCCTCGTTATCCTGGCTGGTGGCGAGACGACAGTCACCGTGAGGGGGAGGGGGATCGGTGGGAGAAACCAGGAGCTCGCTTTGAGCATAGCTATAGGTATAAGGGGGTTAAGAGGCGTTGCTGTCGCCTGCATAGGGAGTGATGGCCGTGACGGCCCCACGGACGTTGCAGGAGCAGTTGTTGGTGGGTCAACATATGATAGGGCCGTTGCCATGGGCTTGAAACCCGAAGAGTTCCTTGTAGAAAACAACAGCTACGAGTTCTTTAGAGCTATCGGAGGCCACATTAAAACAGGCTATACTGGTACAAACGTTAATGACTTCATCGTAGCGGTTATTGAAGATTACGAAATGTAAAAAATTAATTATTAATTTGAATGATTTTTTAAGCTAGAAGCGGCGTCTGCCGCCTCTTCTACCTCTAAATCTTCCTTCCTCAAATTCTCTTTCGGATATGTTATTCTCAGAATTCACGTTCTCGATTTTCTCATTGGAAGGTTTTATTGAGCCAAAACGCCCGAGCCCTAGCCTGAGCTTGCCCTGGTACAGCGATACGTATCCATTTACGAGCGATACTGTCTCTCCGACCATTCCGCGTAGCTGGTCAATTTCACTATCCCAGGCTGTAAGTATGGCCACGCCTGTCTCATCCCCAACAAGAACATCAGCCACTCGGTGCTCGGAACCATCGCGTCTAGAGGTAATCTGTTTTTCGTCCCCAACATTCAGTATTTTGAAAGTTACCGAGAACCTTCTAGTGCTTGGAGTTATATCAGCTATTTTCACTTCTCTTGTCTCCGTATTATACATTATACCTCTCGTGTCGCCTTTTTAGGCGCAACACTCCTACTTGTTGCCACTGTAATATACTTGTCGTTCTTCCCGCACTCCTCCTCTACCAGTTATTTTTAATAATTCGTCTTGTTTGTCACTGTCCTCTAGCGTTAGAGGATCTATTCTCGGCGAAATACCTGGCTAGGAGTGCTCTCAGCATAATCACAGTCCCCAGGAGATCCCTGCGCAGGAGTCCCTTCTTGAAGAACACTCTATCACTCACTCGTCTTCGTCTCTGAACAATTTTCCTCTGTGTAAGGCGCCAGGGTATGGTTGAAAGTATGTTCATTGTAGCTCTCAGGTAGGCATACGCCTCGCGGCCTCTGAGCGATAAACACAGCATTAGTATATTCAGGTAGGCTAGGAAGAGAATAGACATTATACTTACAATCATGTTCCCGGCCTCAAGGTTCTTTAAGACATTCAGTAGCCTGTTGCGGAAACCGAAGTAGAGTTTATCATAGCGGAGCCTGTTCTCAAACTTGTCCTCGTGGTATACAATGGCGCGCGGCTCGTAGGCCACGGCGTAGCCTTGAAGCCTAACCCTCCAGCTGTAGTCTGTATCGTCGTCGTAGATGAAGTAAGTGTCGTCGAAGCCTAGAGCCTCGAAGTATAATTCACGCCTAGTCATCATGAAGGCGGAGGAAGCGGCGAAGATCTCCATAGGCCTGGAGAAGGCCTCTGCTACATGCCCGTATGTTGTCACCCAAGTCCCGGCAACATCCAGTCCTAGACCCGTGTGATCCATCCTGCCGTTATTGCTCCTCGAGACAACTTTCGCCTGCAGGACGCCGATATGGGGTCTTTCCTCCATAGACTTTACAAGCTGGCTGATTGCACTCGGTGTTACGATAACGTCGTTGTCCATGAATATTAGGTACTTTGACCTAGGGTCGCTCGCCAGTGCTCCAATATTATGGGACGCCGAGGCTCCTATGTTTGTGTCGAAATGAATGACCTTTATCCTAGGGTCGTTGAACTCTTCTCTAACTTTACTTTCTATGTTCTGGGTTAGCGAGTCAACGACTATAACCTCATAGTCAGGGTAGTCGCTTTCAAGAATACTCCTCAGACAGAGCCGCAACGGCTCGTACGACTTGTAGTTCACGACGATGACGCTGACTCTAGGAGGAGTACTCGCGCTCTTCATGCAATCGTTCACGGTAGAATCGACAATAAGGCCTTTTTTTATCTTTAGGCCTGTGACCGCCCCCTCTTTTGCTGGCCGCCCCCGGGCAGGGCCCTAGTCACTGCTCGGCTCTGTCCCTCTTCGTCTGGGCTCTGGGCTCGGGGCAGGCTGGTTCCTCATTGTCACTGCTGACGGGAGGGGCCTCCAGCGACCTCCAGACCTACAAGCTGCTCGGGCTACTCAAGTGGGTCGACGAGAACTAGGAGAGGCTCTTCACAGCGGTGGCCCTCTACAGCGGGGACATAGCGGAGACGCTGCGGGCACTACATTGGGAGCCCGCCGCAGTGTCCGCGTACCGCGTGCTGCTGTTCGCCTGAGTACAAGAGATTGAGGAGATAAAACGCTAGGGGTCGAGAATGCAAAATGTTTCAGTTAGGTATCTTTATTAGGAACAGTTCTCCTCAAATTCTCGTGCTTATAGTATGGGGGGATCTCTGAGAAGCTGGATGAGGAGACACGCACTACTCCTGTTACAGATATTCCTCATACTGGCTCTCGCTATTTACATCGCCCGGGGTTTCGACGTCGAAGAGTTCTTGCAAGCGTTCTCTCAAATAGACCCTCACTTGTTGCTGTATCTTGTTCTTTTCGAAATAGCATATTACCTTACACACGCCCTGGCGTACTGGGCACTAGCCTACAGGAGGTTTAGAGTACCAGTAAAAGACGCCATTGGAGGGACAATGGTTGCATGGCTTGTAGACTTGCTTTTACCCAGCGCATTCATCGAGGGAGACATCGTGAGGATAGTTTTCCTGAAACAGTACGGCGAGTGGGCCGAGGCAATAAGCTATGGTCTCTTCTTCCGCTTCCTGCTTAACATTACACTGTCTGTGTTCATACTCGCCGCCTCCCTATTAGCCTTGAACGTGTACATAGGTTTTTCAAACTACCTGGCAGTCTACATCTCAGCTGTAGTGCTCGCGCTTTTAAGCTCAGCCGTCATAGCGCTCTTCATCTTCGACACTAAGAGAGTAAAGAGGCTCTCTGCTAGGCTAGTGTCCAGGCTCCCAGTGGGCAACAAGCAGACCTTGATAAGGGATCTAGGCAGGTTCCTAGATTATGTCTCTGAGACTTCTAGAGACTTCTCCCCATACAACCTATACCTGTGGCTATCCGTCCTAGCCCTAATGGGCCAGTGGATAAGCGGGGTTCTCACGCCGTACTTCTCGCTGAAATGCGTGGGCATCGATGTAAACCCCCTACTAATAGCCCCAGGCTACACTATTCTCTCAACGCTCTCGCTGGTGTCGATAGGAGTGCCCTTCATGATTGGGAGCGTGGACGCTGCGCTGATAACACTTTACCTTGTTCTCGGGGTTCCGAAGGAGAGAGCCGTCGTAGCTGCACTAATCGGTAGGAGCGTGACAATAATCGTCACGCTTACGCTCATATACCCCATAGGAATGTACTACTCGAGGAAAATTTTCTCGAAGAAGAACCTCGAAGGGATCAAAGAGACCATAAATAGGATAGCAAAAGAGTACGGGATAGAGTTCCCGTTCGTAAAACTCTAGCCGT
This sequence comes from Infirmifilum lucidum, assembly GCF_014876775.1. Taxonomy (NCBI): domain Archaea; kingdom Thermoproteati; phylum Thermoproteota; class Thermoprotei; order Thermofilales; family Thermofilaceae; genus Infirmifilum; species Infirmifilum lucidum. The sequence continues at coordinate 1,161,123 of NZ_CP062310.1, forward strand.
ATATCTCCCGGAGCTCTCTCCTGACTCTCTCGCTAATTCTCTCGTTGAGAAAGCTATCGATATCCTTCATGCCAGCCAGCGTTGAAACTGCGATAACGTGCGAACATATGCCTTTCTCCTGAAAACCCTTACATGTACACACTAACCTCCCTCCCTCAACTTTCACGAGGTGCCTGCCGTTTCTACCCATTACGTAGTATAGGTAGGGGCTGATCTTCACTACACGCCCCTCGGCTAGTAGCCAAGCTGCCCTAGCTATCATCCTGTCTAGGGGGACTTCTCTCCGCGTCGTAGCCTCTTTATTCTCGACTGCATTATCAGCAGACATTACGGTAGGTTTTAATCCCATCCTGCTTATTAACCTTGAGCCTGTATGGTCTACATCGCAGTAGTATCTGACTCGCACGACAACCTTGAAGCCGTCAACTCCTTCCTCTCGAAAGTTAGAGGGAGGGTGGAGGCAATAATCCACGCCGGCGACATAGTCTCCCCCTTCACGCTAAAACTGTTTAAAGACTTCAAGTTCTATGCTGTCTACGGCAACAACGATGGCGAGAAGCTCTTGCTCAAGAAAACAGCAGATAGCCTCGGGTTGATTTTGGAGGAAGCCCCCCTTTTCTTGAATATTAGCGGGCGGGAAATCGCCGTAGTCCATGGGGCTTTTACTCCAGACAGAACCGAGCGCCTAGTCGAGGCTCTAGCCAGGAGCGGGCTCTTCAACCTTGTAGTCTACGGCCACACCCACAGGGTAGATGTCAGGAAAGTCGGAGAGACTCTTGTAGTAAACCCGGGGCCTCTCTCGGGTTACCTTGCACCGGCCAGAACTTTCGCACTTGTTGACCTCGAAAAGATGTCTGTCGAGCTAGTTGAGGTGTAGTGGTCCTTGGACTACGCGGAGCTGCTCGATGTTATCCGAGAGGCAGCGAAAAAGGGCGCTGAGAGCGCGCTCGAGGCTATTAGGTTTGGAACGGCTGGTGACATTCTAGGCAGGGGTATGGGAGGCGACTACTCTCTCGCGGGCGACGTAGCTTCCGAGAAAGCTGTCATAGAGTATCTCCGCGCCAGGGTTGGAGAACTGAGGGTAGTCTCAGAGGAGTCGGGCGAAAGGTCATTTGGAAGTGCTCCCAGGTACACTTTTATCATAGACCCCATTGACGGCAGCAGGAACTACAAGCGCGGTCTACCTTTCTTCGCGATATCTATTGCTGTAGCGGAGGGAGAGACTTTAGACGACATCGTGGCAGGGGCCGTCTACGCTCCTCTCCTGAACATGGAATTCACTGCTATAAGAGGCATGGGAGCGTGGCTTAACGGCAGGAAGATAAGGGTAACCTCTCAGGAAGACCTGGCCAACGCACTAGTATTTGTGGGTGCTACGCCCAAAGCCCTCTTCCTGCCACAAGCCTACGCGCTGGCGATAACGATTAGAGGCGGTATCGCCAGAAGCCTGGGGAGCGCAAGCCTAGAGCTCTCCTTCGTCGCGTCAGGCGGCGCTGACGCCTACATAGACTACTGGGGGATCATGAGGGTCATAGACATAGCTGCTGCCCTTCTAATCGCGCGCGAAGCCGGTGCGTGGGTAAAGGTTAGGGGGTGGCTAGATAGACGCGGGGCGATATCCCTCAGAGAGAGGCTCACAATTTTAGCTGCATCCACAGAGAAGCTGGGCTTGCGGCTCGAGGAGGTCTTCCGGGAGGCACTAAATATAGAATTCGAGGAGATGCTCGGTGGACGACGAGATACCCTACGTTGATGCACATCTACATCTTCACGAGTTCAAGGAGGAGGAGATAGAACGCTTCCTCTCGTCGCGCGTGCTTCTAATCGCTGTCGCAGAAGACTACAACTCCTCCATTAGGACACTGGAGATAAGAGACTCGCACCCTGAAGGAATAAAGGCCTGCGTGGGGATCCACCCGTGGAACATCAAGGACGAAGAAGCCCTGCGGCGAGAAATTGAAGCGATAGAGGAGTTGATCCCCGAGGCAGATTGTATAGGAGAGGTTGGGCTCGACCTGAAGTTTACAGCTGACACGTACCCTCTCCAGGAGAAGGCATTCCAGGCTTTCCTGGAATTCTCTAGGAGATACGAGAAGCCCTTAAACATCCATTCAGCAGGGGCATGGCGCGAGACTCTACAGCTCCTCAGAGCATGGAGTGTAAAGAGAGCTATTTTCCACTGGTACACCGGGCCTCTAGACCTCCTACGGGAAATTATCTCCTCTGGCCTCCTAGTCTCCATAAACGCTTCGTTGAAGGTACAGCGGAAGGCCAGGCAAGTAGTACTAGCAACCCCCCTCCAGTCCATGCTGACTGAGAGCGACGGGCCATACAACTACCGAGGACTGAACCTCAACCCGCTCCTCATCCCAGAGCTCGTCGCAGAGATAGCAGGCTTGAAGAACGTAACCGAAGGCCAGTTGAGGAGAGTAATATTTGAGAACTTTAAAGCGCTCTGGGAGAGAAAAGTATAAGGACACGGCCCAACATGTTATCGTGGTGAAGAGTACTCCCGGTGCCGATGGATGAGGGGAACTTACCCTGCGGATTCCCCCCGGTAGTGCATGCGCAAAGGCCCCGAACCCCGTCTTCTTAGTGTTACACCCCTGAGAGCGTACGGTTCGAGCACTGGGGAGAAGCTCAGGCGGTTTGGTAATCATCACCTCTCAGTGTCGCAGGTGTTCATCAGCGCCGAGATGAAAGTGCTAGCCTCTAGCTAAATTCTTTTCCAGCCTCGTACTCCGAGAGAGGATGAGGCCCGAATAACGCTCTAGCTTGTTGCGGGAGCTAGAAGGAAAGGCTTAAGCTTTTTATCACATTTAACAACGAATAACACGTGTATACGATTGAAAATAGAGGGTACAAAGTATTCATCTACAAAGACGTGAGGCTGAGACAGGGGGTACTCGTACAGGGGTTGCCAGGAATAGGGCTCGTCGGCAAAATCGCGGTGGACTACATAGTCGACACGCTTGGACTTGAGAAAGTTGCTGAACTGATTGGCCCGGGCTTGCTCCTGCCCGTTGGGAATGCGGGGGTATTCGTTGACCAGGCAGGCGTGCTAAGGCCCCCCTCGTACAAGTTCTACCTGTACACTGGCGAGGAAAGGGACGTACTCTTCCTGACAAGCGAGGTTCAACCAGTCAACTGGGCGCAGTACGACGTCGCAGAGTGCGTCTTAGACTTCTTCACCTCGATAGGCGGGAAGACTGTAGTCGGCGTGTGCGGGACGAGCTCTGACACACCTTCAGTGGAGGTGGTTTACGCCATCGCCAACACCGGCCGTGCACAGGAGCTCGAGTCTCTTGGGCTAAAAAAGAGCGCCGGCGGTACAATAACCGGTGCATGCGGCCTCCTCCCTGCACTTGCGGCGCTACGGGGGTTAGAAGGCTTCGTCATAATGGGTAGCACGCATACTCCAGAGCCAAACCTCGCCTCTTCCAGGGAAGTAGTTAGAGTCCTCGCGAGCCTTCTGAAGATCACTATAGGCCTAGAAGGCCTAGACAGGCTGATACAGGAGGAGAAGACAAGAGAGGAGGAGTTGCGAAGGGAACTGGAGAGGATAGAGCGGGCCGAAGAGAAAAAGGAAGGCCTGCCAAGCTGGTACGTCTAGAAATAGCCTACAACCTCCCAGTCATCTTCCGAGAAAACCCCTTTAACTACAGACTCGAATTCCCGCCACGCGTGCTCGAGCTTCTCGTCGCCGCGCGTATGCTCCATGAGTTTGCGCCAGTCTTCCCAGCCATCGAAAAGGTATACTTCCAAGAACTCAACCTCCCCCATGTTTTCGCGTACTAGGGTGTACTTCCTAAATGCTACGTTGTACGACAGCATGCGAGTATCCATCTCGCGAACGAGGCTAATCACTTCCCCAAGCTTTTCCGGCTCTACCCTGTAGCGGAACGTCTTCGCATACATCAACGCCACTCACGGTAATTTCGTTTAAATACCTATTGAGGCATTTTGAAACGAGTGAGCTACTAGTGGGGATGAAAGAAGTACTGCTGGTGGCAACACTCACGGCTATGGTGCTTGCGGCATCGTACCATGAACCCCGGGAAGTCTACCTGCCAAGTGTAAGTGAGCAGGACGCTTTCTCCCTGATTTTTACCGGTTTTGTGCTTTTCTTCGCATTAACTACGTTTATAGCCAGGCACGAGATTGCGGGCGTACTTAGAGAGCTCTTCCAGGGAGGCAGGGGGAGGGCTAAGGCCAGGAAAACAGATTTTGTGTACTCGCTCATCTTCAACTTGGTGATACTTTTAGCAGTCTTTCTTCTATTCAGAAGAGGTGTCCGCGACCAGGAAGCAAGTGTTACCCAGTATCAGGTGCTTCAGCCTAACTCTTCGACGGTTCCAACTTACAGCTCCACTGGCGGGTACTTTAATACTACCCTCTCCTCAGCACCTACCTCAGTGAATAGCCTCGTATACCCCTACGTGCAATGGATAGTCCTCGCCCTTATTGCATTTGCACTTACCTCTGTGGCTTTAGCCCTCGTGCACAACCCCAAGAGGCCACAAGACACAGCATCGGAAACCCGGGAGGCTCTTACGCATGCACTCGCTGAATCCAGGCGGGCTCTAAAGATGACAAGGTCTAGCGCCGAGGTTAGGCGAGCAATAGTTGAACTCTACAACTCGTTCTGCCAGGCCTTGAGGAGGAAGCACGTCGAGGCATCCGCGGAAATGACAGCCCGTGAAATCATGCACCTCTCCATTAACCTGATACCCGGTATTCCCCAGAAGCCTTTAGAAGACTTGACGTACCTCTTTGAAAAAGCTCTCTACAGCAACCATCCCATGGGCCAGGAGGATCGGAACCGCGCCGAGAAGGCGCTGACGGAACTCATCGACTTCCTGGGGGCTGTTTAATGGCAATAAGAAAAGGTATACTCATAGCACTATCGCTTGGGATGCTCTGCTCGGCCGGCGCCTACGACCTGTACTCCATACCGATAGCCTGGGGGCTCATGTGGGTATTCTCCTTGTTGTTAGCCACCATAGTCACTCTGCGTATAGTCGCCAAGCTGGTGAGCAGTGTAAGCCGTAGCCCTGCTAGCAGGGCTCAGGGAGACGAATACCAGGGGCTCGTATTTGAAGTCGAGGAAGCATTGGGTAAGGGCCAGGAGCCCTCACTCCAGGCTCTCAGGAGGAGGGTTTTCTCAGTCACTCAATAAATATTTACTACCTCTAGTTCAAAGAGTTGAGAAAATGTCTGACTCTACGCGCTTCGAGAGGCTATTTGCCGAGCTCGAAAAAGCCATCGTTGGTAAAAGAAGCGTTATTGAAAAGCTCCTAGTCACGCTCCTCTCCCAGGGCCACATCCTGATTGAGGACTACCCGGGGATGGCGAAGACTCTCCTAGCTTCGTCCTTCGCGAAGGCTGTCGGCCTCGAGTTCCGCAGAGTCCAGTTCACTCCAGACCTCCTTCCCTCTGACATAACGGGGAGCTACGTGTACGATGCCAAAGCAGGCGAGTTCAGGCTCCGGAGGGGCCCCGTCTTTACGAACATTCTCCTAGCAGACGAGATCAATAGAGCTCCCCCCAAGACGCAGAGTGCCCTCCTGGAGGCTATGCAGGAGAGGCAGGTCACAATAGACGGGACGACAATATCCCTGGATGAGCCATTCATCGTCATTGCTACTTTAAACCCGATCGAACTAGAGGGGACATACCCATTGCCAGAGGCCCAGCTTGACCGTTTTCTCATGAAGGTTAGGATGGGGTACCCTAGCTTCGAGGAGGAGAAGCTGATCCTGAAGAAGCGCATTGAGCGGAAGGCCGATAGGCCGGAGATAAGTAGAGTGATGTCGCGGGACGAGGTTCTCGCCCTCCAGAGAGAGGTTGAAAATGTGTACGTTGACGAGAGCGTCATAGAATACATTGTCAGGATAGTTTCGAACACAAGGCAACTGAAGGAAGTCGAAGTCGGCGTTAGCCCGAGGGGGGCGGAGGCCCTCATGAAAGCGTCCAGGGCGCTTGCCTTCATTCGCGGTAGAGACTACGTGATACCGGATGACGTTAAGGAGCTAGCAGTCCCTGTTCTCGCGCACAGGTTAGTACTCAAGGTAGAGAGCATTGCTAGGGGCTTTACGGCCGAAGAACTAATTAACCGTGTCTTAGAGAGGACTGAGGTTCCGAAGGAGATAAGGGGCTAGAGGCGTGTTGTCGGCGAAAGGCTGGGCCACGCTGGTCTCTACGCTTGTCATACTATCTCTCAGTATAGCCGTCCAGAAGTGGAACCTCCTCATATTCACTCTACCCCTACTATACCCCCTCGTTCTCGGCAGACGGCAGGCACCCATCAGCCCAGGACAAGTTGTCGTGCAACGGAGAGTTTCACGGTCGAGGCTTATAGAGGGCGAGGAGTTCTCAGTAGAAGTCACGGTAGGAAATGCCTCTCAGTCAACACTGATACTGGGCATAAAAGACGAGTTGGCAGAGCCCCTGAGACTCGTAGAAGGGTCTAACAAGGGTTTAGTTATTTTAAAGCCTGGCGAGCTCAAGAAACTTGTTTACCGGGTGACGTCCACAAAGCGCGGGCACTATGCTGTCGGCCCTACCCGAATTGAAGCGTACGACCCTTTCCTCATCTGGAGAGAGCCGGTGCTCACGTATGAGCCGGACGAAGTCGTCTTCCTCCCTCGCGTGGTGAAAGGGTACAGGATGAGCTTAAGTGCACTCTACACGATTCCGAGGCCAGGCGAAATAGCCTCTAAGAGCCCAGGAGAGGGCGGCGACTTCCTAGAGGTCAGAGAAGCCCAGGACAAGGTTCTACGCCGCGTGAACTGGAAGGCTACCGCTAAGACCCAGAAGTGGATGGTGAATGTCTTTGAGTCCGGGAGGCTTACAAACGTGCTCTTAGTCCTGGACGTTAGTGGTAAGAGACTCCTTGGCAGAGAGGTAGAAAGCTACACAGACTCCTTAGTTAGGCTGGCTGCATCTATAGCTTTCAGCCTGTTGACCGCAGGGCATAGAGTCTCCCTGCTCGTCGTCGGGAACTACCGAGACTGGGTTAAGCCTGGATCCGGGAAGAGGCATCTACTTAGGCTTTTATCGGCCCTCGCCGACGTAAAGCACCTTCCAACGAGACAAATAATCGACTACAGCGAGGTTTTCAAGAGAATATCACACGTGCTCTCTCCAGTAGGCTCTTCCGTCATCGTGATCTCGCCCTTTACCGAGGAAGAGGCTCTTAGCATTATCTCCACGGCCGAGAAAATGGGCTATAGCGTGACCTGCGTTGCTGTTAACCCGTTCGCCGGCCCGAGGCTTCGGCACATGCGGGCAAGCGCCCTCCTGTCAGACGTATGGATGCAGGGCATTCTAGAGACACTCCCGCGTAGGGGGAGGAGAGTAGTAGTGGTGGAGCCTCATGAGTGAGAAAGACGTGTTAGCCATCGCATTGCTCCTGCTCTTCGTGCTCGCAGTACTCTTCTTACAGCTCCCCGTGGCCTATAAGGCTACACTTGTCGTACTCCTAGCACTGGCATCTGTAGGCTACTCGACGTCGAGAGAGGACGTTATAGAGGTCTCAGCCTCTGCGATGTATCTGCTACTGGTCACTCTAGTGGCTTTTGACCAGCTAGGCGCAGTCCAGGCCATGTTCATAGCCCTTCTCCTATTGCTGTTGCGGGACTCGCTGGAGATACTGACTAAGGGGGCTCTGTCGGGTACGCGCTACATTCTAGGCTGGTATACGCCCTTCTACTTTGCCCTGCTACTGATACCCTTGGCTTGGCCGTGGCTCCATCTATTACCGCGAAAAATACCGGCAGTACTGCTCGGCGCGACAATTTTAGTAATCCTCTACGTCGTTCACAACGCTACTACTGAACGCCCTTGAAGCGTTTCTCTAGGATCTCTAGGACTCTGGGGATTACTACTGGAGCCTGCTCGCTTGCGTCTACAGTTACAAGCCTGTCCCTTTCCTCGTAGAACTGTATGATTGGGGCGAACTGCTCACGAAAGACCCTCAGTCTCTCTTTAACCACCTCTGGCTGGTCGTCACGCCTCACGATAAGCGCTCCCCCGCACTTATCGCAGACCCCTGGAACCTTGGGAGGCATGTACTTCACGTGGTATATTGCCCCGCACACAGAGCATACTCTGCGGCCGCTCAGCCTCTCTATTATGACTTCTTCTCTGGCAACAAAGTTTAGAACTAAGTCCGGCCTGGCGAACTCCTCGAGTGTGAGTGCCTGCGGGAGTGTCCGGGGGAAGCCGTCCAGTATAAAACCCCGCTTGCAGTCTTCCTCCTGCAACCTCCTCTTTACGACCTCGATTACGAGGTCGTCCGGGACTAGAAGGCCCCTATCCATGTACTCTTTTACGCGCGCTCCCAGCTCGCTCCCCTTCTTGATCTCTTCCCGGAAAATATCCCCAGTAGATATGTGCGGGATGCCGTACTTCTCCCTCACGGCTTGCGCGTACGTCCCCTTCCCCACCCCTGGAGGACCTATAAATACAAGTTTCATCCTCCCACCAGCTCTTTCTAGGTGCGTAATATTTTTAAAGCTTGGTTAAGCCGGAGCCTTATATCCCTGTCTATCTATCTTCACGGGCTTTTTCAGTTAAAAATTTATTTACCTACTAGTCATGGTTTTTTGACTAAAATGCCATGGAACTACGAAGATCTCGTTCTGAAAGCACTGGACATAGGGTCTAGTCTCGGCGCCCAGTACGTGGAGGCCAGGTACCACAGGCACGCGAGGAGTAGTATCTTCTCGAGGAACGGGGAAGTCATTGGGGCGGAGTCCTCCGTTGCGGAAGGGATAGCTGTAAGGGTAATTGCGGGAGGCGCGCTCGGGTTCTCCTCTACGAACCTACTCACGGACGAAGGGGTTCGAAAGGCAGTTGAAGACGCTGTGAAAAAAGCACGGTCCCACGGCAAGCTGATGAAAAGGCCCATCGAGTTCTCCCATGAGAGGCTCGGAAGAGTAACGTACGAGGTCAACGAGGCGAAGCCCTTTGGGAATGTTACAGTCGAGGAAAAAGTCTCATACTTGTCTGACCTGTGGAAGCACGTTAGCTCGTCTACCTCAGCAGCGCGCGTAGCGACGCTGACGACGTGGATGGGTGAGAGCACGGAGGAGAAGATAGTCGCGAACACGGATGGAGCGTTCATAAGGAGCAGGATCCCGCGCCTCTCCATAGGATATAACATTGTAGTGACTCTACCCGCGAAGGGGACTATTCAGCGCTTCTTCTCGCATGGGGCGTCAGGCGGCTACGAGCTCCTAAGCAAGTGGAACGTTATCGGCTACCTCCCAGGTGACGCTAAGACTTTCGAGAAGATAATACTCGAGGCCAAGTCGCCGCCCACGGACAGACCCATAGACGTGGTAGTAGGGAGCGAGATCGTAGGGCTAATGGTTCACGAGAGCTGCGGCCACCCGAGCGAGGCTGACAGGATACTCGGCCGTGAAGCCGCGCAAGCTGGGAAGAGCTTCATCAAGCCCAATATGCTGGGCGAGAAGATTGGCAGCGAGTACGCCACGGTGATCGACGACCCCACGATACCGGGCAGCAACGGCTTTTACCTCTACGATGACGAGGGCGTCCCAGCACGCCCGAGGTACCTCTACAAGGAAGGCAGGATCAACGAGTTCCTGCACAACAGGTGGACAGCCCGGCTCTTCGGGGTGAACAGCAACGCCGCGTCCAGGGCGATGAACCACGAGTCCGAGCCCATCATCAGGATGGCGAACACGTACTTCAAGCCAGGCGACTACACATTCGATGAGTTGCTTGAAGGAGTCAAGTTCGGCGTGTACATCAAGAGCTACATGGAGTGGAACATCGACGACGAGCGGTGGAGTCAGAGGTACGGCGGCCTGGAGGCCTACCTCATCGAAAACGGCGAGTTGAAAGGTCTTGTGAGGAACCCTGTCCTGGAGCTCACGACGAGGACATTCTACAGCAGTGTTGACGCGGCCGACAAAAACCTGGAGTTCTACGCCGGCACTTGCGGTAAGGGCGAGCCGATGCAGGGCGTCCCCGTCTGGTTCGGAGGCCCAAACGTTAGGATACGTAATGTTATGTTAAGGGTGATCGCGCAATGAGCCAGTTAGTGGAGATCGGGAGGAAGGTTAAGGAGAGGGCCCTTTCAATAGGCTTCGAGGAAGTTGCCGTGAGCGTGTCTTCGAGCAACAGTGTAATGGTCAAGTTCGCAAATAGTGAGCCTAGCGTTGTCCAGAACTGGGCTTCCCTCGAGATAAACGTTTACGTTGCCAAGAACCAGAGAATCCTCGGGACAAGCGCTCCCGTTAGCTCTCTAGAGGACGCTTACAAAATCCTCGAAAACCTCTACAACATGCACTCGCGGCTGCCGCCAAGCATGCTCTACGCCCCCCTTCCCGAGCCCGGGAAACCATCTCCACTTCAAGGCCTAGTAGACAAAAAACTTGTCGAAGCCGTGAGTGATCCCTCGGGCATATCGGAAGCTGTAGTTGAGGCTGTAAACCGCTACAAAATAGACTACTTCGCGGGAATGCTGCAAGTCTCACACGACAAAAAAGCGCTGGTTACGAGCAAGAGTGCGGAGCTCCAGGAGGAGTCGACATACATTAAAATGTATATACGGGCATTCGCAGGCGAGGGCTCTGGGCAGTGGTCCCTGGGCTCTAGAAGGCTTGACATCAGGAGGATCGAAGAAGTCGCCGAAACTGCTGCGGACTTCGCCTACCGCTCCAGGGCTCAGGAAGACGTCCCTCCCGGGAGGTACAATATACTCCTCTCGCCGATGGTCGCCGGCAACCTGCTAAACTACGTAGCTGAAATGGCTCTAGCCCACAGCGTCCTCATGGGGAGCTCCATCTTCATGAATAAACAGCCTGGAGACAGAGTCGCCTCCGAAGTTTTCACGCTCGAGGACGCCCCAAACCTTGTAGAACTCCCCGGATCCACGTCGTTCGACGACGAGGGGGTTCCGACGTACAACAAGCCGATAATAGAGAAGGGCGTACTTAAGACGTTGCTTCACAACACGAAGACAGCTACAAAATTCGGCGCTAAGACAACGGGTAACGCGGGGCTAGTGTTCCCGAGGTTATGGGCACTTAATGTCCCGCGCGGCGACTACAAGTTCGAGGAGCTCCTCGAAGAGATGAAGAACGGCCTCATTGTCACCAACAACTGGTACACAAGGCTCCAGAACTACGTGGAGGGAACTTTCTCCACAATAACACGTGACGCAATATTTATAGTAAAGGACGGGGAAATCGCGGGGGCCGCGAGGAAACTTAGGATTGCGGACTCGTTTCCAAGACTACTCCAAAACATTGTAGCGCTCGGAGACACGCCCTACGACATGTACTGGTGGGAGGTGGACGTACCGACGCGCACGCCATACCTCCTCGTAAAAGACCTTGGGACATCGAAGCATACGGCCTAAACCTTAAGTATTCTTTTTCTCCAGCTCCTTCTTCCTGAGGATAATGAATGCAAAGAGGGATGCCACGAAGACGGCTATAACTACTACGACCGCACCATACAAGTTGAGTCGTTTAAAGGCCGGTAGCTGGGCAGTCTCTGCGGCGGTAACGTTTTTCGCGTCAAGTAGCTTGCTCCCGGAGTACAGCTCGACCGTGACCTCCCGAGACGCAACATAGGGGAACACTACTTCTTTTTCCTCTCTAGAGAACAGGTATATCTTTCTGGCTTGCTCGGTGCCGCCCCTAACGTAAACGTACACGTAGCCGCTGGAGCTTCCCGTGTTGCTGACCTTCACCCGGAGAACACTGTCCTCTAGGGTTGCACCCGAGATCACAGCAGTCACTTCGGGAGGCTCGCCCACGTACCTTAAACCGGGTACTCTGAGGATGAAAGTGTATACGTCTGGCGCCTCCTGCTCGTTGAAGTTCATCCACAGCAGTCTATCCCGCTCCCTCACGGCGGGGCCGTGGGCGAAGAGGGGCTCCCAGCTTACCCCGAGGGGCTCAGTGCCGTTAAACCTGACCTCCAGGACGTCTATCCAGCTCCTGGGATCCGTGCTCGTGAAGCTGTCCCGCAGTTTAACCTCGAATACAGAGTCGTTTAGCACCCTGATGTAGTTGCTCGTGTTAAGGTACACCTTAACCGAGAAGACGTAGGCCCCCTGGAACTGCGTCATCCTGCCTGTCCCAGCTACGTCGCACAGGACGTACTCGCCGTACCTCTTCTCCATCTGTGTTAGGACGCTGAAGCGTAGCAACCTAGGGTTGTCGGAGAACATCAGTAGTATGTAGCTGAGCGTCTGCATGGTCTGGTTCCTGATGCTAGCCTCGACTTCCTTGTTTTCGAGCAGGCTCCTTCCGTCGACGGTAAACGGGTGTAGCTTGGCGTCTACGACTGCAGTCCCATCTGCGTTGAAGGTGACCCTGAAGTTCAACGCTACCCAGTAAGCCGGCTGGGCCCTCAGAGCTACGCCCGCAGATAAAGCCATAGCGAGTACCAGTAACAGGAGGAGTCTTCTCATGTGATCTCACCGTTAAACCAGTACTCTATGTAGCTTAGAGTCATGTAGCTCGGGATACAGCTACTCGTCAGCGACGACCCGTAATACTTTGTTTCTTCAAAGCCGAAGATGACGTGCCTGGCGCTGAACTGCCCGACGTTAGGCGCCATCCCGTCTAACATGTCTACGTCAATCCAGCCGTACGGGTCGATGTAGGCTTGAGGCCACATGTGGCCGCCCCAGTGCTCCAGTATGGCATCGCCCTCTGACTCTACTGTGCTCATGTTAAGCCACATGTGCTCACTGTAGCTCCTTAACAGGAAACCGTAAGCGGCGCGCGCTGGAACCCCGAGCGAGCGGGCCATCGTTATGAATACGTCCGCTACCTCGACGCAGTCCCCCACTATCGCGTAGCCCCTACCAGTATACACTAAGGCGTGGTCGCTACCGCTCCGCCCCAGATTCACCGTGTACCTGACCCTGCTGACAACCCAGCTAGCCAACTTCTTAACAGTCTGGAGCGGCGTATCGGTATAGGCAGTGTCGTACGCAATTTTTACCAGTGTCACGTTATAGATGTTCCAGTACCTCGTAGACCTCGTGTACCTCCTCAGGATTTCGCCTGTCGGCCACAAGCCCCTGCTCTGAGCCTCGTCTATTGTGTAAGACGTGACGATAACCTTGTAGGTGACGTTAACCCAGACTTTCTGCCGCGGACTAGCCGTGATTAGCGCCACGGCGAACGTATTCCCGTCCTCGTCTCTCAAGAGCCTTATAGGCGTAGGCTCTATCTTTACAATAAAGCTTTTCTGGAAGCTCGTGTTCTGGGGAACAGAGATGTACACGTAATCGTTGACCGTAACGTTGTTGTTGTTCACTAGGAGGAAGCGCCCGTTGACCGTGTACGCTACCTGGACGCCCGTGTTCACGCCGCGGGACGAGCCAACGGCCGGTAACTGGAGTACCGCGGCTAACAGGATGAGGAGGACAGCAACCCCTAAACTTTTCTCCATCAAGAGTCGTATGTCCCCGGTTACTAATAAACACACCTACGGACAACCGTACCAGACTCCCCCTTAATAACTTCTTCAAGCCTGTCAAGGCTACCTATCAGGGCTCTCCTACCCGTTTTCTCAGCAAAAAACACTGCCGCCTCGACTTTAGGCCCCATGCTGCCCTGAGGGAAGTAACCGGCCTCGAGGAGCCTCTTGGCTTCCTTGCAGCACAGCTCGCGGATAAGTACCTGGTTTGGGAACCCGTACTCACGGTAGACGCCCTCCACGTCTGTCAAAATAACGAACAGGTCTGCGTCCAGCAAGACCGCCAGGAGTGAAGAAGCGAGATCCTTGTCGACCACGGCGTCCACGCCCTCGAGCCCCCTACCCCTATCTACGACCGGGATCCCGCCGCCCCCCACGGCAACCGTGATTTCAGAGTTTTCGACTGATGCCTTTATCTGCTCGAGCTCGACAATACCCCTAGGCTTAGGAGACGGGACAACACGCCTCCAGCCTCGGCTCTGCACGTATACAAGCCTCCACCCTTTCTTCGCGAGGTTTTCAACGTTGCTCTCTGGGTAGTAAGGCCCGATCGGCTTAGACGGGTTGGAGAACGCGGGGTCGTCAGGGTCTACGAGAACCCTCGTTGGAATAACGTTGACGCGGATTCCAGGACAGCACAAGCTAAAAGCAGTCTGGATCATGTACCCTATCAGGCTCTGAGTCATCGCCACGCAAGCATGTAGCGGCATTGCCGGGATCTCTCTCGCGCACTCCTGCTGCAAGTAAAGGTTGCCGACTTGAGGGCCATTCCCGTGGGTTAGCACGATCCTGTACTCGCTTGTAAGCCGGGCTATTGAGGGGGCAATATGCCTGACATTTTCGACTTGTTCTTCGAAGGTTCCCGTCTGCCCTCTACGAATGAGAGCATTACCCCCGAGCGCGATGACTAAAATCTTCTTCACAGAGGAGAGCCTTTAAGGATTAATATAAAGAATTCTCAAAATAAATTTAAATCAAAACCTTTAGGCAGAGTTATGTTTCGTCATAGGCCGTGCTGGGCAAAGTTATAGTTGGAGGTTGGCTTCCTCAATTTTCTTAATGATTGCATCAACCTGGTCACGCACCTCCTCGTATACGCGGATGAGAAGCCTGCCTTCCTCGGTTAGAGTAGCGCCCCCCTTCCTCGTGCCACCCCTGTACGTGTCAACTACCCTCTTCCCTACAAGCTTCTCGATGCGGTGCATGTACCTCCACGCAAAGCTGTAAGACACGCCAAGCTCCTTGGCCGCCTTAACTAGGGAATTTGTTTCCTCGATTTTCTTAAGAAGCCTGTAGCCGCCCTCGCCGAGCAAGGGCTCTCCGTCTATTGATATCCAAACCTTAGCTCTAACAGATATTCTAGGCAACTCATCCACCAGCTAAAGGCGGGAATATCGCGATCACATCCCCGTCTTTAAGGCTAGCCTCTCCCACAAACTGTATGTGTCTGCCGTTCACTAGGATGATCCTATCGTTCCTGTAGCTGTTGTCCTCAAAGACCTCATTTACGAAGTCTTCTCCAAGTTTCTTCGCGGCACTCTCTACGGCCTCCCTAAGGCTACCGCTGGTTTCAGCCTCTATCTCTTTGACACCATACTTGTCGCGAAGGGTGGCGAATAAAAGGATCTTAACTCTTGCCACAATTATAACTGTAGAAAAAGTGAAAGAAAAACTTTGTTTTAAGGATTTTAAATTTCTATTCCGAGCTCCTTTAGTTTCTCTTTTGTGGGAACGCCGTCAACCCAACCGCGGAGCTGGTAGTACTCCTTGAGCATTCTGTCGAGCTCAACGACTTGGCCTTTCGCAGGGCCTTCCGGCATGGGCTCGTGAGTCAGCCTCCTCGGTAGAGTGTCGTCTTTGGCCGAGAAGCCGTACAGCGACATTATGTAGCGCTCGAGGTTATAAATTCTCTCGCCAATCTTCATGAGATCGTCCGCCGTGAAGTTAAAGCCTGCAACAGTGTTGAATAGATCCGCGTAGTCCTTGACTCCTATCTCGAAGGTCACGAACAAGCAGTTCACAGCCGAGTTAACCACGCTCGTGAAGTCCTGGAACGTCTTTACCCACTGTGCCTTCCCCTCAGGCGTCAGCGGGTCAATCTTCTGCGGGATACCGAGGATCTCCGGGGAGATAGTGTAACCCGTGACGTGGCAGCCGCCCCTGTTCGCTGTGGCGTAGTTCAGGCCTATACCCTTGGCGCCGCGTGGGTCGTATGCTGGCATCTCCAGGCCCTTCACGCTCATTGAGAGCTCCGGCGCGCCATACAGCTCGGCGAGCCTCTTGCTACCTAGGGCCAGCTTGGCACCGAAGCCCACCTTGTACGCCGTCCTCCACACTGCCTCGACAAGAGCAGCAGCGTTCCCAAACCTCAAGTCTAGGCCTTGGAGGTCTTCCTCAGGTATGTAGCCTTTCTCGTAGAGCTCCATCGCGGCGGCTATCGTAGAGCCCATTGAAATCGTATCTATGCCCAGCTCGTCGCAGAGGTGGTTAGCCTTTACGATAGCGGCCAGATCCATAACGCCAGTTGAATTGCCGAGAGCCCATGTCGACTCGTACTCAGGTCCCTCGCTGTAGAGGATCTGGTACGGGCCTGAAGGGACTTTAGTTACACGGCCACAACTTATCTGGCAGCCCCAGCACGCCCTCCTCCCAATAAGGTAAGTCTTCTCCAAGGTCTCCCCGCTGATCTTGTCTGCTTCGGGGTTGTAGCCGAACTGCCAGTTCTTGTACGGCAGCATGCCAGCCTGATTTATGATGTTGATTAGGATTGCTGTCCCGTACTTCGGCAAGCCCTCTCCTGTTACAGGGTTCTTCTTGATCCGCTCGATAAGGTTCTTGGATAGCTCGCGGTATTCGTCTGGTTTGGCGATCTGGGGTTTCTCGTCGCCGGCCACAACGATAGCCTTAAGTTTCTTGCTACCCATGACTGCGCCAACTCCAGTACGGCCGGCAGCCCTGTGCTCGTCGTTCATGATGTTCGCGAAGAGGACGAGGTTCTCGCCCGCCGGGCCTATGCACGCGGCGCTCACATTCTTGGCTTTAACCCTGTTCTTTAGGACTCTAGTCGTGTCGAAGACGTTCTTCCCCCACAGATCCGAGGCATTCTTTATCTCCACGTGCCCGTTTACGACCTCAAGGTACACAGGCTTCTCAGAGGCCCCCTCGACGACTATCATGTCGTATCCGGCAAACTTCATGTACGCTCCAAACTCGCCGCCACTGTTCGCACTGCCCACAGAGCCTGTTAAGGGGGATCTAAGCGTCATGACGTAGTGTCTCCCGGGCGAGGGTACTCCGGCTACACCTGTTAGAGGCCCAGTGCCAAAGACGAGGACATTCTCGGGGCCGAGGGGGTCAATGTCTCTCGGGGAGATCCCCTTCTTCATGTACTCTTTTAGGTACCTATAGTAGAACAGGTACAGCGAGTACCCTTTACCACCAATATACTTTTCGGCTACTTGGGGGTCTACAGGTTCTGTCCTTATTGTCTCATCAGTGAGGTTCACGAAGAGAATTTTTCCCATGTATCCGCCTTTCATTGGCGGTCAAAAATATTATACCCGTCCACGGTAAAATGTTTTACGAAATTTCTAGATAAAAATATCGAGAAAAAATTTAATTAAATATTAGAGTATGTAAGTGAGATTATCTGTAGCTATTGCATAACATTGCTCAAGCACGGGGAAAGCCACTTAAAGCCTAGAGACTCGTCGTAAAAGCCTCGAATACCGTAAAACCTGGCAGGAAGACACACTTGTCCCTCCAGGTAGTGGGAGTAAACGAGGCCCGGAATTAGTACGCTGACTCAACCAAAGAATATTAGGGCCCCTTCGGAATAGCGGATGTGGAAGTCTCCCCAAGCTTGTACTTTGATGGCCCCGGCGTCAGGAGGGTTGTTGTCCCGAACTCGATACTCGAGGAACTCGAGCAAGAGTGCCGCTGGGAGTGCATAGCCATACTGCTCGGCACTAGGGTTGGAGGCGAGTACCGCGTCCAGGAGGCGAGGAGGATTGAAGGTACATATGTTCACGGAGTATTCAAGATAAATTTTAGGGACTGGGCCGGAGCTATACAGGGTGCCAGGCTGAAGGGGCTCGAGTACATCGGTTTAATACACTTTCATGCAAATTCTCCTCCGGTTCCCTCGCCGCTGGACGCGCGTAGAATGGCCGAGTGTCCAGGAGAGGTCTGGGTCATAAAATCCAAGACCGGCGTCAGAGCGTGGGTCTATGAGTCCGAGTTACGTGAACTAGAGCTTGTTGTTACATAGTTCTCTTGCCTTCTCAAGATCCTCCAGCGTATTTATATTGAAAAATTCGTAATGTGGGTCTGCTGATACTTCTGTCACATCCACGTACCTTGTCCTGATTCTCTCCAGCAGCCATGCAACACGGGCTCTCTGAAAGTCGTTGCCCCCTAGGACATCCCTTACAGCACCCCGCCTGTAGGTTGCTATGAGTGGCTCTATGTAGCCGTTAGGCCACCGGGGCACTACGGCGTCGTAGTCGTCGGTGAGGTACTGGCGGAGCTTTACCAGCGACCCACCCCTTATAAAGGGAGCATCCGCGGGAACTACTGTAAATGTCTCGCTGTTCACAGTACGAGAGGCCGTATACAAGCCAGTTAGAGGTGAGGGAGTCTCTAGCAAATCCTCTACAACCTTTACAGAGCCCCCCAGCGTGCCCAGGATACTGGAGATAGCGCTCGCCTGCTGCCTGTTATGCGTTACAATGGTGATCTCACCGAAGTACTTGGACGCCTCTTCCAGCAACATGAGTATCAGTGGCTTTCCGCAGACGCGCACTAGAGGCTTGTATACTCCGCCGAGCCTCTTGCCGGCACCGCCCGCGAGTACGACGAGTTCCAAAAGCTACACCTTTTACAATAATAAATACGACAGAAACGCTTTTTTACGTTCCGCCTCCCTAGAGATCTCATGGAGCGATATGTTGCGAGGTTTGCGGGCGGCCTTATAGTAGTACTCGAGGCTCTAATAACAGTGATTCTAGCAGTAGCCGTAATATTCTCACTCTGGAAGCTTGGCATGGAGGCTGCAAAGCTTGCCGGTGAGGCTACTTTCGACAGGCAGCACTTCGTGACGTTTCTCGACGAATCCCTCCTCATGATCGTAGCAGTCGACCTCATGCGCACGCTAGTCGGGGGCATAGTTGAGAAGAAGATATCAGTGATAGTAGTCCTGGAAGCCGCCCTCATATTCATAGTCCGCGAGATGATAACCATGGAGTTGAAGATAGTCTCGGACGTGCGCCTCGTACTCTACGTCCTCGTATTCCTGGCACTATTTGCCTCCTGGTTCATCTCTCTACGAAGCCGAGCGTCGATCTCTCAACACGACGAAGTGTAGCCCCTCAGCTCCCTCCCGAAGACTTCTAGGAAGCTCCTATACGCCTCCGCCCCGTAGAGACAGAAAATTATTCTCTCGATGTTCCTAAGCTCGCCAACGACGCTCAGAAGCACCTTCACGGCAACCTCGGCACACCTCTCGTAGGGATAGCCGTAAACCCCAGTTGATATCGCTGGGAAAGCTATGCTCTTTAAGCCGAGCTCGTCAGCCTTGATGAGAGAGTTCTTGAACGCGTTGAAGAGCTTCTCGTCTCCCAATGGGTCGCCGAACTTCGGCCCCACCGCGTGGATTACATATCTAGCTTTCAGCTTGCCGGCACTAGTCACGGCGACTTGCCCCTCCGGGACAGGCCCGTTCCTAGCAACATATTCGTCGCTCTCGCGCTGTATTATGTCACCGCCCTTCTTGACAATTGCAAGTGCAACTCCTCCTCCATGTTTCAAGTAACTGTTGGCGGCATTGACGATGGCGTCGGCCTCCACCTCGGTTATATCACCTTCTCGAAGCTCAACGAGAACCCTACGGAGTCTAAAACAGGCGTCCATAGCAGTTTTTAACCTCTGAGGAGCTATAAAAAACCGGCGCAGCTATGCCAGAGATAAGCCTATCCAGAGGGTACACTCTAATAGCACATGGACCGGCTAGAGTAAGAGTACTCGAGGGCTCTGTGCATGTTTTTGGCGCTACACTCGGCGCTGGGAGCGAAGCTTTTGCCGAGCCTACAAGATCCTTACCCCTGCACGCCACCGAGAATACTAAGCTCCACGTGGAGACGGGTAGCTTCTCTCTGTTTGAGGGAGACACTACACCGGGGGAGTGGTATAGCCTCGCCGAGACCATACTTGAGGAGGGGCTGAGGCGAGTAATTGTTGTTGGAGATGTCGACAGCGGCAAGACTTCTCTTGTAACGTTGCTGGTAAATGCATTGGCCGGTGGAGGACGTAGAGTAGCAGTGATCGATGCAGATGTTGGGCAGAAGAGCATCGGCCCCCCTGGGACAGTAGGGCTAGGCGTAACTGACAGGCAAGTGTACACGCTGACAAGCATTGAAATGCACGACGCCTTTTTCATAGGCTCTAACACTCCCTCGGGGATCCTCCACAGGAGCCTTACTGGCGTGGCACTGTTACTCCGGAAGGCCGAAAAGCTCTCCGACTTCACAGTAATAGACACGACGGGCTGGGTTACGGACAGCGAGGGTAGAGAACTCAAGCTCTTCAAGGCATTTCTCACCGAGCCTGACCTCGTAGTCTTAGTAGGCGACCCTAGGACACTAGCACAGATAGAGCGCCCACTGAAGAAGTTGTTCAGGGTGGTTCGCGTCCCCAGGCCTCGTGCAGTTTTTGAGAGGAGAAGGGAGGACAGAAGAGAGTACAGGAGGTGGATGTACTCGAAGTACTTGTCCAGGGCCACAGTAAAAAGCGTCGACATTGAAAGCATAGACATGGCGTACGCGTTCTCCTTCACAGGCTTCCCTCTGACGCCATCCGAGAAGGCAAAACTCGAGGGCATCCTCGGGGTAGGCGTACTGTATGCCGAGAGGTCGGACGACCACCTAGGAGCTGTCGTCTTGTCGCAGCCCATTCAGCAGGCTGTTGAGCTTGCAAAGAACGTCCTTGGTGTAAGACACGCAAGGATAATTAGTGGTTTTGAGCTTGTACACAGTGTTGTCGGCTTCATGAGCCGGGAGAAGTACTGTGAAGGCATAGGCGTCATAACTAGCTTTAACCCCCACGAGAAGCAGATATCCGTCCTCACACAAGTAGAGAGCTTGAGTGATAAGCTCTGGTTACTAGGCGTCCAGAAGGTGAATCCGAGTAGCTTTGAAGAGGAGGCAGGGTTAGAAAAATGGTTTATTTAAATATTACTACTATAGTCACTACTTTACCGCTACTTTCACAAACCTTTCCTTTAGTTTGGCTAAGACTTGTGGAAGAGTAGTGTACTCCATCTCCTCGGGGCCGAGCCTATGAGGCATGAAGGGACCATGCCTACGCATATAGTCTGCTATCTCCTCTGCTATCCTCCTCGTGTGGTCAAAAGCCGGGTCGTCGAACAAGTCGACAGGCCCCTCGAGCAGGCCATTGTGTAGTTGGAACCCTAGACCCACAACCCTAGGCGGGCCATCGAAGCGGGTGCACTTCGCGTCGCGGAGGCTTACCGGCATTAGAGGACCTGTGTGCGACCCCCTCATCCAGCCTGAGACCAGGTGGGGGAACGCGAAAGCCTCGAGTACCTCTCCTGTGGCAGGCAGACCGTGCTGTGCCCTGACTATTAAGACAGGGTCGTCCTTCCCGACGTACCTGCCGGCTATCAGCGAAAGCCTAGTTACGGAGGCAGCGGCAGCCACTTCGTTGTCTATCTTCCTCCAGACCTTCCTGATCACGTACCTGCCGGTCGTCCCGATGAGCGCGAGGAGGTCGTAGACCTCTTCCGGGGCCTTCAGCTTCACGGCATGCCCCTCTAGTAGGTCTACGACCTCGAATACGAAGCCCTCGTGCATTGCAGGGTCGATGACCAGCCCGGCGGTGTTGAAGGGATCCGCAAATATCTTGTACAGCTTGAAGTTCCAGGCGCCGGGCTCTGTCTTGTCCGCCGCGAAGACGAGTACCGGCTCGCTCCTCCTCTCCTCGAACTCCATTTCTGCAACTCCAGGGCCGAGGCCCCTTATGTTACCCGAGAAAGACTCGCTCAAGAGGTCTTGACCCGCACCATAGAGCTTGTATACCTTACTAACCTTCTCCGTTGCTTCGACAAATATGTCCCATGCGAGCTTGTGAATTTCGGGGCTGTCCTCCCCCTTCTGGTGAGTCATGAGAAGTTGAAGGTCGTCGCCTACATGGAATACGTAGTAGTCAAGTATTAAACCTGTCTCCTTGGCTTCTTGAAGCTTTTTTCTAGCCAACTCTTCGTGTTTTGGATGAACCACAACGTGTCCTGCGATGCTGCCGATGTCTGCCTTAATAAGAGATATTGTTACCTTCATATATGATCCACTATGCTAGGCTTATTTATAATTGTACCTGAATAATTTTGTATGATAACTCTTGGCATAGCTTGCTCAGTCACTATGGCAAGAAACTGTAAACTTTTTCTACTGCATCAAAGCCATTAATAACGTACATGCCGGAAATCACTTGCCCCAAGTGTTCAAGGAAATTTAATGTGGAGATAAGCCAGGAGAGAATCTTGCTAGCACGCAAAAACCCTCTAAGAACCGCGGCGATACTCATCCCCCATGAAGACCATGAGGCTATAGTTTTCGTAGACGCCGAAGGACACGTAGTCCGCGTAGAATGGTCAAGCGCCCCAGCGAAGGGGATCGTTAACTCTTTGCTGGAGGTGCCTGTGCCAGCTAGCAAGGCTCCCGAACCCAAGAACCTGGATACACTTGAGTGGTTAATTCTCGCGATGTGTGACGGCAGGCGCTCTCTTCAAGAGATATGTGAAGCCTTAGGTATTACTCTCGGTACCGGGAGGCTCGTCGTCGAGAGGCTAAGGTCGCGCGGTTATATCGAAAAGGTAATTACAAAGCTTAGAGTCTCCTAATGCTGGAAACTCTTTAGAAGACAGGTTATAACGCAAGGGTAGAGTTCTATCCCTCTTATCTAGTCCCCTAGTCGCTTTTGTTGTTCTCTTTTCGAAACAATGAACTTCGAAACCTCAAGCGAGACAGCTGCTACCAATACTATGGCTATCGCTCTCTCGAAGTCCTCTAGGGATATCTGAGAAATATCCAATGCGCTTTGGATCGGCGGAATTAAAAGAACCAGTACTTGCAGGACAAACGAGAGAATCAGGGTGAGTAGAAGAGCCTTGTTGCGTAAAGGTGGAAGCTTGTAGGCTGGGCTTCGAAGCGACCTAAACAAGTAGGCTAAGACCAGCTCGCCGAGGATCATTGCCGTGAAGAGAGTGGTTCTAGCCTCTATGACTGGGAGTCCACTCTTCAGGAGCGACTTGAAGAGCAAGACTAGGCTGAGCGCGAACAAGAGGGGGAAAACTACGAAAAACGCCACGACTTCTGCCTTGGAGAATAGTGGAGAATTGGGCTTCCTCGGCTTACGCTCTAGTAGGTCTGGCTCTCCAGGCTCTAGGCTGAGGGCGATCGCTGGCGCGCCGTCCGTTACGAGGTTGACCCAGAGTATCTGCGTAGCCGTGAACGGTATGGGGAGCCCTAGCAGGGTAGAGAATAGGGGGGTCACTAGCTCCACGATGTTTGCTGAAAGCAGGTACGCGAGGTACTTCCTAATATTCTCAAAGATCTCCCGTCCAAGCTTGATGGCTTCCACTATTGTCGCGAAGTTGTCGTCGGCCAACACCATGGACGACGCCTCCTTCGCTACTTCAGTGCCTGTAATGCCCATAGCTACACCGACGTCTGCCGCCTTCAAGGCTGGAGCGTCATTGACACCATCTCCCGTCATCGCGACAACATGGCCTCTCTTCTTCAAAGCTTGGACTATCCGGAGCTTGTGCTCAGGAGATACACGGGCATAGACCCGTATCCTCTCAACACTGTCCTCAAGCTCTTTCTCACTCATTTTCTCGAGCTCTGAACCCGTGACGACAAGATCCCCCTCTCCGAGCATGCCGAGTTGCCTTGCAATGGATACAGCCGTGAGTTTATGGTCACCTGTGATCATCGAGACCTTTATTCCAGCCCTCTTGCAGACTTCTAGCGCGTTCTTAACTTCCGGGCGCGGGGGGTCTATTAAGGCTACTATGCCGAGGAAAACAAGGTCTTTCTCGTCCTCCTCCGAAATATCTTTCTTCCCGTCATCGAAGAACCGAGCCGCGAACGCTATGTTCCTGAGACCCTCCCTTGCGAGCGCATCATTCACCTCAAGTATCCTCCTCCTTACCTCTTCTGTTATCTCACGCGTTTCCCCGTCCAGCGTCAGTATCCTAGACGAGAGAGGCACGAGGACTTCCGGCGCCCCTTTCACGAACATTACTGCTCTCCCGCCTAGAAGGTGCAACGTGCTCATTCTCTTTCTCTCAGACGAGAAGGGTATTTCGCCCAATCTGCCCAGGGATGAAGACACTCCAGCTTTTAAGGCGAGAACCTTCAGGGCCCCCTCTGTCGTGTCCCCCTTTATGATCCACCTCCCTCCCTCGTTGATAACTTCGGAGTCGTTGTTGTTATACGCGTTTAGGAGAAGGAGCTCCAGCGGCTTGACTTGAGCGACATTTACCGGTCTGCCTCCAAGTGTAATTTCACCGGTTGGCTCGTAGCCGGCTCCCGTGACCTCAAACGTGACGTCGTACACCCAGACTTTAACAGCAGTCATCTCTCCCTTAGTCATGGTACCTGTCTTGTCACTACAGATGTAAGTCGTAGAGCCCAGTGTCTCGACGGCTGGCAACCTCTTGACTATGGCATTTCTCTTCGCCATCCTGTAGACGCCTATAGCCAACGAGCTAGTAACAACTACTGGAAGCGCTTCGGGTACTGCGGCTACAGCCAAGCTGAGAGCCCATAGCAGAATCTGCAGTGGCTTGTACCCCCACACGGACATGCCCACTACTGAGACTATAGAGGCGATAACAACCATTAGAATGAGGAGCATCCTCCCCAGAGCACTTAACTGTCTCTCGAGGGGCGTTTTCTCGGCTTTAACTTCTTGGATAGACTCCGCAATCCTGCCTAGCTCTGTATTTCTGCCAGTCGCGACGACTATTGCCTTGCCCTTTCCGTACACGACGACCGTCCCAGAGAAGACCATGTTCGTCCTGTCGACGAGAGGCGTGTCCTCACTGAGAGCCCCCACCGTCTTCTCAACAGGGACGGACTCGCCAGTGAGCATCGACTCGTCAACCTTGAGGTTTACAGCCTCAAAGATTCTAGCATCGGCGGCGACCCTGTCTCCGGCGTTCAGTACAAGCACATCTCCTGGAACAACCTCCTCCGAGCGGATCGTCTTTACCTTACCCGAGCGGATGACTGTTGCCTGAGGAGACGTCATCTTCTTGAGAGCCTCTAGTGCCCGCTCGGCTCTATACTCTTGATAGAACCCAATAACTGCACCCGCAAGAACCAGGATGATTATGACTATAGCGTCGAGGGCCTCGCCTATAGCAAGCGAGAGAAACGTTGCAAAGAGTAGCAAGCCTGTTAGGGGGTTGAGAAACTGGCCCAGAAAGAGCTTCAGCGGGCTAGTCTTCTTCTCCTCCTCGATCCTGTTCGGCCCATAAGTTCTAAGGCGCCTCTCCGCCTCCTCCTCGTCTAACCCCTGCGGCGTCGTCCTTAGGGCTTTAAAGACCTCGTCTACCTGGATGGCGTGCCAGGGAGTCTCTCTATTCATCTTTGAGTCCTCCAGAAAAGCACGCATGAGTACAAATTCTTTATCATCACTTAATTACTCTAAGGACTCTCTTCATCTGGTCGCTTGGGATGAGGGATTTTAGTTTCTCGCACTCACTCGGCGGTGGAGACACGTGGGGCACGAGGACTAGTGGCGCCCTTCCTTCAAATTCGTGGATGAACATCTCTAGTACTCTGTCTTCTGTTTGCGAGTAGCCCATCATATTTACCACTACTGCTCTCACGGGAATACTCATTGAGCTTAGTTCAGAGTAAACTCTACGGACGACGGAAAAATCTACAGGGAGTGGTCTCGATACGAGCAGGGCCCTGTGAGTGTCAGACTGGAGGAACTTGATTATGTTGTCCGCTAGCCTCCTCCAAGACTCGATGAGCTCCAACGGCTCTGCCTCTCCAGTCCTAATTTTGTCGAAGAAACCCTTTAACTTGAGGTAGAGCTTAGCCGCCTCACCTAGATGTTCGTAGAATTCCTTCTCGATACGTAGCATTCTTATACCCCCTCCCGTTGCCATAGTGTCCCAAACTATGAAGTCTGCATCTACTCTGTGGAACTTCTCCCAGACATAGTAGAGCGTGAACTCCTCTACTATGCCTGGAGCCCCTGCAACGTAATCTACGATCTCTCTATCCACCGGAAATAGGCTGGAAGCCACCCTGTAGACTTCTTCTCCGAATCTCTCCTTCCAGAGCTGGATAATTTTCTCCTCTGTAAGTTGTTCGGCGATAAGTCCATCACAAACCTCCCTTGGCCCCCCTTGTAGCTCTACACCCAAGACGTCCTGTAGGGATGGGATAAAGTCTGTCGAGAGCAGGTAAACTCTATAACCCTCACTGGCTAACTTTGCCGCCAACGCTGAAGAAAGCGTTGTCTTGCCAACACCCCCCTTACCCCAGAAACTAACAAGCACAGGCATACGTTCTCGTTATGTCTATCGGTGGATATATTTCTCGCGGGGGCGGTAGCCTTAATACTGCGGAGCACAACATTCGCTTGTGAAGCCGTGGAGCCTCCTGGAGTCTGCAAAGTGGTTAGCCCGCACAGGCTGGATGATGAGAGGTGTCCCAGCATCTATAGCCGAGACTGTTTCACAGCACTCTTGGGAGGCCGGGATAATAGCGTTCGTGATAGCTTCAAGGGCCAAGGCCGCGTGCTCTGATGTGGATCCCCACAAAGCTGCAGCGCTAGGCCTGGTTCACGACCTGCTGGAAGGCTTCTTAGGTGATATCCCGAGGTACACGAGCCTCTCCATGGGGGACTTGAAGAATAGCATTGAGAGGAAGGCGCTGAAAGAGCTGGGTCTTGAGGCCTCAATAGAGAGACTCTTAGAAGAGTGGATGGAGGGGGTCTCCGTTGAGTCGAGGATTGCACGGGTGGCAGACAGTATTGCTACCTACCTCCAAGCGCTCAGATATATGGGAACTGGGTACAGGAGAACAGCAGAAATTGCCGAGACTTCACGGAGAAAAGCTGTTGAACTCTCGAGCGGCACCTGCTTTGAAACAGTCGTGCTCGAAATAGTCAATGAAGTCGACAAAGCTTTCCGTACAGAAGTTTAGAACCAGAATCCTGTGATTCTAAATCCAAACTTTTCAAAAACCTTATATTACCAGGTATTGTAGCTTACCTAGCCATGGACGACAAAGACGTCACTATACTGAGAGTACTAATGGACAATGCACGTACACCCCTCACCGAAATAGCTAAAATTATCGGAATAACAGACGTAGCTGTAAAAAAGAGAGTGCAGAAGCTGGAGAGGGATGGAGTAATCAAGAAATACACAATCGTCGTGGAGCCAAAGAAGATAGGCTATAACGGCGTAGCCCTCGTAGGCGTAGACACAGAGCCCGACAAGGTTCTCTCAGTGGCCCACGAGCTCTCGAAACGCGACTTCGTTGTGTCTGTGTTTGTGACAACAGGGGATCACATGATAATGGCTGAGGTCTGGGCTAGGACTGGCTCGGATCTAATGAGGATAATTGAGGAGATCGGGGGGATGGAGGGAGTTAAAAAGGTCTGTCCAGCAATAGTCCTCGAGAGAATCAAGTAGCGACGAGCCGCCTCAGAATCAGAGCTATACGCGCCTGCACCCTGAGTTTTTCAAACGAGCCCCCGGATATGACGCCCTTCTCCCTGAGCGAGCCTAGCAACTGCGAGAAACTCCTGCTGTCTACGCCGAGCCTCCTGCACGCCTCGTCCGCGTCGCGACTACTCGCTATCTCTCTGAGCACTCTTAACTCTTCCTCGCTGAGACTCTCAATGTTTCTGTCCAGCAACCTGTCTATAGTCCTGATGAGAGCGTCCTCTAAGAGCTGGAGTAACTCCTCTGTAGATACGAAGTGGAGGTAGTCGGGTAGGAGGACGACCTCAACGCCCAGTTCTCTAGCATAGACCTCGGCGCTCTTGTCGGAGAACCCTCTAGCCACGATGAGGGGCTTCGCCCCCAAGAGCTGTGCGTTCGCCACTGCCTGCCTTATATCCGTAGTCGAGATCCTCCCCGACTTCACTTCAACCGCGTACAGTTCACCGCTCTTTCGTGCGAGCGCGTCGACCTCTGCTACCTCTACTCCATCCTTCACAATCCTGTGCCTGTAGGATACGAGCTCGAAGCCCATGCTCTCGAGGACGTAGAAAGCAAGTGTCTCCGTCCAGAAGCCTTTTCTAGAGGCCATCTTACTACTCCCACATGCTACGAAACATGGCCTTAACTTTATCTATTGTTATATACCTTGAGTAGTCAATACTCTTCAGTTCTCCCACTCTCATCCTGGCTAGCGTGGGCTGAAAGCGCCAGAGGCTGAGCTCCCAGAACATGTCCCACGTTGTCACGCCTGAGTAATAGCGCCTGTACATGAGCATGGCTGAGTGCTCAACTAGGCCCATGTCCTCAACCTCCTGCCACTTAGCGGCTTCGAGCTCGTAGAGCCCGCGGTACGGGCAAAAGCGGCACGAGACTCTAGGGATCCCCGAGCGGTAGTGGGGGTGAATCAGTCCATGCTCTTTCACTATCCAGGCTGTGTCTAGAGCCGAGAAGTCGTATACGAGGTTCAAGGTGCGGCCCTGTATAAAACCACTACTCTTGGCGAGCGCCTGGAGCTTGCCCATCCTCTTCCCGCTCTCGAGCATGCGGTCTCCTTTAGCCTCGAAGTCGGCGCCCAGCTTTTTCCGCGTCTCTCTTAGAGCCCTCGTCTTAAGGTAGGTGCACCACCTAACTCCACGTCTGGGGAGCCCTTCCCGTAGGAGGTAGAACTCCATCATTCTCCTATTGGCCTCTGTGTAGTAGAACTCTACTCCCAGCTTTTCGGCGGTGGCTTCGGCGTAGTCTATGTTCTCGAGGGGCTCAAGGTAGGGGACGTGGACGTAGACTGCTACAAGCCTGAAGTCTACGAACTCGCGGAGCTTTGAGAGAATGATTAGCTGCGCTGTGCTGTCCTTCCCTCCGCTCAGATCCGCCATAACAAGCTTCCCCGTTAGGGCGTCCCTAAGCCTGTCGACAGCCTGCAGTACTCGCTCTCTGAGTAAGTTTTCCCGGTGCTCTACGCGGGGTATAAACGCGTCCTCGTAGACAATGTTGTAGAAAGGGCTTTTTGCCCTTACGTAAAACCCCCTCTCACCCCACCATAGGTAGTGGTCTCTTGAGCCACTCTTCACCAGCTCTACGTAGTCCCCGAACGTCCTAATGAAGCCTGCCACAGAACCGTTAACCACTACTGGGTAGGCTTCCATCACTGAGAAAAACCCTCTTCTTTGCTAAGCCGCTCCTTAAATTATAGCTACCTGTACCTTGTTCTCCAACTCCTTCTTGAAGTGCTCGGCGTCCCTCTGGGAGCCGACTATTACCCCGTAGTGCATCGGGATGGCAAGTTTAGGTTGTATGTCAAGTGCCGCCTTCACGGCTTCGTCTGCTGTCATCACATACGTTCCGCTGACAGGGAGCAAGGCGACGTCTACCCGGCCTCTAAGCCCCTTCATCTCGGGTATATAGTCAGTGTCCCCAGCGTGGTACACTCTGACTCCCTCAAGGGACACGATAACGCCGATGCCTTTGTACTCTCTTGGATGGAACTTCTTTCCTACGTTGTAGGCAGGCACTGCCTCCACGACCACACCCTTTACTTCCACCTTGCCGCCGGGCTCGAGGAGGTGGTGCTGGAGCCCCAACCTCTTAACCTTTTCTTTACAATTCACGCTTGCGACTACAACGGCGTCTTTCTTAGCGATTTTCAAGATGTCGTCCGGGCTACAGTGGTCGTAGTGGTCGTGTGTACACACTATTACGTCGCCATCTCCTGGGGAACTTTCTACTTCGAAGGGGTCGATGTACACTGTGACTCCTCCAGCAGACAGCCTAAAGGTGGCGTGTTTCAAGTGTTCGATGAGAACCCCCTGGAATGTTACCGATCCCACAATAGTTAGGGGGCGGCACGGGATATAAGCTTTCCCCTGGCCCTACGCTATCTTGAAGAGAGGGTCTCCCTGCTTCACGGCATCCCCCTCTTTAACGTAAACTTCCTCTACGCTCCCGCTCGCGTTCGACCTCACTTCCACGAGGGTCTTCATAGCCTCTATGACTGCAAGCACGTCTCCAGCCTTCACGGCATCTCCTTTCCTAGCCACAACCCTGGACACCCTACCCGTTATCGGCGAGGTTATGACGCCCCTGCCGAGCGGAGGCGCCTCGACTTTTCTGACGACGCCTGTCTGCAGAACAGAGAGGACAGTCTCCAGGGAGCTCTTACCCTCCTCCACCTCTACCTCCACTTCAAAAGCCTCCCCGTCCAGGATTACTAGGAACTTCTTCCTCACGCGCTCACCCCTGGCACGTCACGTCCTCCTCGGCCGCATCCAGGAGCCGTGCAAGCCTCCACGCCCTAACGGGGTAACCGGGAGTTGCCGCCCGGCTCTTCTCCCGCCTCCTCCTAGAATGGATATAGGCTATCACTGCGGCTAGGACTACGGCGCGCTTCCCGGGCTCCACGTCTTACACCGGGGGTACTCCGTGCTTGCGTGGGGGCCTGGGTTGCTTCTCGCGCTTGTCCAGGAGGAACAGGAGGAGCCTGTAAAGGTACGGCCTCGTCTCGCGGGGGAGTATTACGTCGTCCACATACCCCCTGCTTGCGGGCACGTACGGGTTCGCTATCTCGCTCCTGTACTTCTCGACAAAGACCTTAGCCATTTCCTCCGGGTTTTCAGCTTTCTCCAGCTCTTTCTTGTATATTATCTCTATCGCGCCCTCAGGCCCCATCACGGCTATCTCGGCGGTCGGCCATGCCAGCGCGAAGTCTGCTCCTAGGTGCTTGCTACCCATGGCTATGTAGGCCCCACCGTACGCCTTCCTGAGGATAACCGTAATCTTGGGAACAGTGGCGTCGGCATAGGCGTAGATTATCTTGGCCCCATGCCTGATAACCCCGTGGTGCTCCTGGTAGCTACCAGGCAGGAAACCCGGCACGTCGACGAAGGTCACTATGGGGAAGTTGAACGCGTCGCAGAACTGGACGAACCTGCTGATCTTGTCGGAGGAGTCTATGTCAAGGCTCCCGGCCATGACTGCGGGCTGGTTGGCTACGACGCAGACAGCGTGCCCGCCGAGCCTCGCGAAACCCACGACCGCGTTTTGAGCAAAGTGCTGGTGGACTTCGAGGAAGCTCCCCTCATCGAACACGCGGAGAATAACTTCTCTGACGTCATATGGCTTCACGGGGTCGTCGGGGACGATGTCCTCGAGGGAAGGGTCTTCCCGAAGCGGGTCGTCACCTGTCTCAACGAGTGGAGGATCCTCTGTATTGTTGCTCGGGAGGTAGCTCAGGAGCCTCTTGATGATGGTTATAGCCTCGCGGTCGTCCTCTGCCACGAAGTGGGCGACGCCACTCCTCGACGCATGGACTCCTGCTCCCCCAAGCTCCTCCGGCGTTATTTCTTCCCCTATTGATGCCTTCACGACTTTAGGTCCTGTTATGAACATGTAACTCTTCCTGGTCATTATAATGAAGTCGGCTAGAGCAGGACTATACACAGCCCCCCCTGCACATGGGCCCATGATGGCGACGACCTGCGGGACAACCCCGCTCGCCATCACGTTCCTGTAGAAAATCTCCCCATAGCCCTTGAGGGAGTCAACGCCCTCCTGGATCCTCGCGCCGCCGCTGTCATTGAGACCTATAACAGGGATCCCCAGTTTCACTGCGAGCTCGATGATCCTTGCTATCTTTGAGGCGTGCATCTCGCCGACGCTGCCACCCATAAAGGTGAAATCCTGGGCGTACACTGCCACACGCCTCCCGTCGACGCTTCCGAGACCTGCTACAACGCCGTCTCCGTAGGCCTTCTTCGACTCCATCCCGAAGCCCACAGCCCTGTGCTGAACGTAACGTCCCAGGGGTACGAAGGAATCGGGATCCAACAAGAGGCCTAGTCTCTCGTGAACCGTGAGCCTTCCCTGCTCGCGGAGCTTTCTCGCGGCCTCCTCGCTGACGCTGTCCGTCAGCCTTCTCTTCTCAAGTAGCTCGCCGATCTTCCTATCCATTTAGGACACCGGCTAGCTTAAGAGAGCTCGAGAACCCATACTTCGAACTCTCTCCCGCCAACCCTAACTTTAACCTGCTCGGCCCCCTTCTTTATTGCTTCAAGCACCATGCCTATGTGCCTCTGAACTCTAGCTACAGACTCGAGCCAGTCCCCGTTAACCACGCGTAGAGTATGGGGGACGCGCAGGGCCCGCAGGCTCCTCTCGTTGAGGCCGTCTAGGCCGTCAAAGCTAAAGGTTATACCACTCTTCAAGGGGAGCCTGCGTTTAGTCGTGGCCTTAAGACCCCTAACAGAGACGTAGGCAGTAGCGTTGGCTTTGACCTTTACACTCTCGCTGGCGTTGAACGCGGCCCAAGGCTCTACCTTCCTCCCATCTGCTACAATTTCAACGTCCCCGGTTACCGCCAGCAAGGCCTTCTCTCTCAGCGCCAGCTCCAGCTCGCCACCCCGCAGCTCGAACGCAGGGCTCGTAAGGCTGTTAAGCGAGAGCACATTAGACACAGCATGAGCAAACTTGTCACGTGATGCCAGCGGGTGTGGGGAGAGGAGGGCTCTATATGCTCTCTGTACTACGAACGCCATACAGCTGTACACCGGCTGAGAAGCCTAATGCTCCACGTGGTATTTAAGCCTTGCCGATCTCTACTTCAACAATAGTCGAAAAATAGAATTTAGACCACCCAGTCCTCTACATTTCTCCTGCCCATTGCTAACACTCTAATAAACCCAGCTAGGAGTATCGTAAACCAGAGAGGTTGGTAGACGAAAAGGTACAGCGGGTACAGGTACGCGTAGGACTTCACCCCTACGTATTTCGAGGCAAGACAGTGCCAGGCTGAAAACACTAGGAGAGAAGCCAGCACCGGAACAGTATACACGAGCTGCAGGTTGATCGAAATAATAGTCGTAAACGGTACGAACTGTGCGGTTAGGGAGGACATTGAAAGCAAGGTCAAGTAAAGTGCCTTCATGACCGTGTGGTTGTGAAGGAGAAACGGGGTAACCGTAGTCACTAGAGAAGGCAGTAGGAGGAGCAGAGCTGGGACAACGGCATGTGGTATTTTGACTAGTGCTTTAAGCCCCTCCATGTAGTACCTCTGCAACCAGTCAGCTAAACCCACCGCCCACCTCTTCCTCTGCCTGTACCACTTGCTCCACGACTCCGGGGCATAGTTATAGACTTCTGTGCTGTCGATATATGTGAACTTATGGCCTCTTAAGAAGCTCCTGATGGCCAAGTCGAAGTCCTCAGAAATTACTGGCTTGAAAAACCCAACTTCCTCGAGGGCCTTCCTAGTCATTACGAAAGCCGCTCCGTTCATTGCTAGCGTCCTCCCGGCTAGGCGGGCCATGAGCTTGCTGGCGAAATTCGCGGCGACGTATTCTATGTAGACCATCCGCCCGAGAATGCCACCCCCGATGACGACTTTTTTAATATCACCTATATCACACCCACTAATTCCCTTGACAACTTTCTCGACGAAAAGAGGATCCCTAATTTCGACGTCATCGTCAAGAAATATTACTATGTCTCCACGTGAGAACCTCAGAGCAGTATTTAGAGCGTTCACCTTACCTAACCGCTTGCCATTAGCTATGACATGGACTCCCTTTATACCCATTAGCCCAGAGACAACCTCCTCTGACGGCTCGTCAACCACGACAATAATCTCAAGCCTCGGGTAGCTACTCTCAGCTAGAGCTCTTACAAGTCTTACAAGTTTCTCGCCCCCACGATATGACGGGATCACAACACTTACGGATACTAGCTCTTGGAAGTCAGCGAGCGCATTACGAAGCCTCCCAGTAGACGGCACACATGCGGAAAAACTACCCTTAATAAATCGTTTTCGCGTATATCCAGGCGAGGGTGGGACACGGCTTGGAGGGCGACATTATCGAGATAATACTCTCCCTAGCTCGGCGCGACGTCTACAACGGGGTGGGTAGAGTGCTTATAGGCGAGCTCGAAGCCTACGGCTTCACGCGGGATCAAGTCACGGCTGCGATTAAAGCCCTAAAGTCTAAGTACAAGGTTATGGTAGTCGGGGACGTGATTAAAATCTACTTCGGGGGGAACATGTGAAAGAGTATGGTTGTCTAGACACGCCTATAGGCGAGCTGTGCTTCATAGTTGATGGCAGAGAGGTGCTAGCCCTACACTCTAGAGAAAAGGTCAAGCCCGTCGGGCTACGGCTAGGGGAAAACGCCCTGGCCCTCAAGGAGGAGTTGCGCGAGTACTTCGAGGGGTCAAGGAAGGATTTTACATTTAGACCCGTGCTATCAGGGCCAGACTTCAAGAGGAGGGTCTTAGAGGAGGTTCTCAAAATCCCGTATGGGTTGACGACCACGTACAAGGACATTGCCCTCAAGCTCTCAACAAGCCCCAGAGCAGTAGCAATGGTGCTCAAGTCGAACAGCGTCCTCATACTTGTTCCGTGCCACAGGGTGGTGTCGTCAACGGGATGGATAGGAGGGTACGCTCTAGGCGTCGCTGCAAAGGCTTTCCTCCTCAACCTGGAGAGGGCGTCCCAGCTCTCCTCGCAGACGGTGTTGACCGCAGAGTGGAGTAAACAATAGCTAAAAAGGCTACGAGAACTGGCAACAGGAGAAAGACTGGTATATTTCTCTCGACGAACCTCCTTATGACAAGCCCTACGTCGAGCCTCCTCTCAAAGGGCTTCCTCTCGACTACAAGCTCTCTATACTCTATGCTGATGGTCGAGACAGAGGGATCTATCCTCCTGACGCTTATCTCCGGGCATACTCTACTAGAAACAACCCCCTTCAAGACCCTCCAGCCATAGATGGCTTTAGCGTAGTAAGGTAGCTCTGGCGTGTCGTCCAGTACAAGCGTCCTATTCAGGGAAGTAGGGCCGAAGACGTAGTCGGTAGCCCTGTCACCCGGCCCTACAAGCGAGACTCCACCGCTCCTGAAGAGTATAACTCTACCCCCACTTATATCACCTGACAAGCTCAGGAAGGGCTCTGTCCTGGCGACTACTAACTGGCTCTCATTGAAGACCCAGCCCCACAGCTCGTCAAGCACAAGGACAAAGGGCTCTCTCCTACCCTCCTCGAAGGTTCCAGACCCGATGACGTAGACCCTACCAGCACTGGGATCCAGCCACAGCCTCTTCAAGAATGTGTCCCCTAGGGTTCTGTAGCCCCTAAGCCACAAGAGCCCGCCCACACTCGACACGCGCGTGACGAACCCCAGCTTTACCCCCTCGACTTCAGTAGCCCCCACGAAGACGTAGTCCCCGTCCCGCGTTATAGCGAGATCCTCCCCTGTGTCTATGCCTGCACCCCCCACACTAAGACTATCCTTG
The DNA here is from genome assembly GCF_014876775.1 of Infirmifilum lucidum. NCBI lineage: Archaea > Thermoproteati > Thermoproteota > Thermoprotei > Thermofilales > Thermofilaceae > Infirmifilum > Infirmifilum lucidum. Next base: position 1,196,153 of record NZ_CP062310.1, read on the forward strand.
AGGCTTAAATCCCGCCCGAGCTTCAGCAGGAGCACATCACTCTGCGAGACGTTGTAAGCCCATGTCTCCCCGAGCACGTAGTAACCATCGCTTCCAGCAATAATGCGCCTGGCCGTGTCAGGGTAGTCCGGGCTTCCATAGCACTTAACCCCTGCGATGCCCCCCTCGAGAGTAACTCTAGCTACGAAAACGTCGAGGTCTCGGGAGCCGCGGCGCGAGAAGTAGCCGGCAACGACCAGAGAGCCATTGTCTAAAATCCCGTCAGCCACGTAAATGTCCGCGTCCCCCTCGAGGGCAAAACTTCTAACCCCGATATCCTGGAAGACCGAGACAAGGCCGGACACGCCCCCCTCGCCTCTTATAAACCCGCTCATAATGGCACCTCTCCCCGAAGCCCTAACAGACACGACCATGCCACTAGCATTCCACGTGTAAACTACAGCCCTCGAGCTGTTAACAATCAAGGCGACGGGACTAGGCCTAAAAACAGAGCCAGCATATCCGCCAGCATAGATGCTACCCTGGAGAAGCGCCCCCTCAACAGGGGAGTACCTCCCCATGTCTCCGAGCGGCGAAGCCACAACTAGGACACTTAACAAAAACCCCAGCAAGAGCGCGCATGTACTGGCCTTCATCAATACACGGCTAGGGCAGGAGCCGATATAATGCTTCATCTAAATATTTTTTAGTATAAACTTTACATTTATCAGGGAGGAAGTGCTTATCGCCAACAGCTGTCCGTGCAACGCAAAGTTAAAATATTTTATTCTATTTATCTATTAACGACCGGCATGAAAAACACGGTAGCATTAATAATACTCCTCCTAGTAGCGCTCTCGGCACTACTACCGCTACTCCAGGCACAGCCACAGGGCCCCTGGGTAGACGAGGTCGACTTCTTCGCTGAGAGGGACTACGCGAAAGTCGTAGACATGCTCAGCAAGGGCGACATGCACATATACTTCAGCGACATAAGGGCTGACCCCGCACTCATGGCGAAGATTAAAGGCGACCCCAACCTCGCGATGAAGTACTCCTACGGCCTCATATTCGAGCTCACGTTCAACCCCGTCGGCCCCGAGTTCCCCGCCACGGGGAAGCTCAACCCGTTCAGCAACCCCAGGATACGTGAGGCCGTGAACTGGCTCATAGACAGGAACTACATTGTAAACGAGATAATGGGCGGCCTCGCCGCGCCGAAGTGGACGCCGCTGCTCACAAGCTTCCCGGACTACGCCAGAATTGCCGATGTCATGAAGTTGCTAGAGGCGAAGTACAGCTACGACTTCGAGAAAGCCAAGACGGTGATATTCGAGGAGATGGTTAAACTCGGCGCGACTTACAAGGACGGCAAGTGGTACTACAAGGACTCTCCCGTCGAGATAATATTCCTCATAAGGACGGAGGATCAGCGGAGGCAGATAGGTGACTACGTTGCAGACCAGCTCGAGAAGCTCGGCTTCACTGTCACAAGGAAGTACGGCAGGAGCAGAGACCTAGCCCCACTCTGGGTGAGGGGCAACCCCGCCGACGGGAAATGGCACGTCTACACGGGCGGCTGGATATACACGCTCATAGCGAGAGACCAGGGCTCGGACTTCGGCTTCTACTACACCCCGCTCGGGGCAATGGGGCCGCTATGGTCGGCGTACAAACCCGACCCCGTGTTCTACGAGGTGTGTACGAAGCTGTGGAACAACGAGTACAAGTCCATTGAAGAGAGGCTCTCACTCCTAGCCAAGGCGGCAGAGCTCGCACTAAAGGACTCCGTGAGGGTGTGGCTAGTTGACCAGATAGCCCCCTGGGTTTACAGGAAGGAGGTCGACGCGGCGGCAGACCTCGCGGCGGGCTTCGACAACCCACTCTGGCCCGTGACTATACGCTTCGTCGGCAAAACAGGTGGAGTCATAAAGGCTGGGATGCGCGAAGTGCTCGTAGACCCCTGGAACCCGGTCGCCGGCACGAACTGGGTCTACGACTCAGTGCTCATTTGGGCTGTTAACGACTACGCCTTCAGAGGCAACCCGTACAACGGCCTGTACATGGCCAACAGGGTCGTGAGCGCGGAGGTCTACGCCGTCAAGGGCCTCGTCACGGCGAGCAGCAGCGACTGGCTGAAGCTCACATTCGTGGACAAGGTTGAAGTCCCGCCTGACGCCTGGTACGCGTACGACGTGAAGACAGGCAAGGTCGTGACGTCCGGCGAGGCTGGGGCCAAGTACGCCCAGGTCAAGATCGTCGTGAACTACGGCGACGTCCTGGGCAAGATAAAGTACCACGACGGCACTACGATGACTCTTGCCGACTGGCTAATAAGCTGGCCATTAACCTTTGCCAGAGTAGACAAGTCGAGCCCGCTCTACGACGAGTCGGCTGTGCCTCCATTCGAGCAGTGGAGGCAGATGTTCCAAGGCTGGAGGATTGTGAGCCAGAGCCCGCTCGTAATCGAGTACTACGTTAACTACACAAACCTCGACGCCGAGTACATCGTCGCTAGCTTCGCCGGCTGGCCCGGGAACCCGTGGCACATGCTGGCTATAGGCATCAGGGCCGAGGAGAAGGGCCTGCTCGCCTTTAGCTCTGACAAGGCTGCGGCTAAGAACGTCGAGTGGATGAACTACATTGGCGGCCCAAGCCTGGACATACTATCCAAGATGCTCGACGAGTCCATCGCCGAGGGCTACATACCGTTCAAGGAGTTCATGTCCAAGTACACTAGCGTCGACGAGGCTAAGGCGAGGTACAACGCGCTAAAGAGCTGGTTCAAGGATCACGGCCACTTCTGGGTCGGGAACGGGCCGTTCTACCTCGACAAGGCCGACTACAACGCCCACATAGCAGTGCTCAAAGCTAACAGGAACTACGTCGACAAGGCTGACAGGTGGGCCTTCCTAGCGGCGCCGCCGATACCCGAGCTGAGCGTCAAGGTTCCCGATGCAGTCGTACCAGGTATTGAGGCAACGTTCACGATCAACGTCAACGTTGCCGGCAAGCCGTACCCCACAGAGCGCATCGACTTCGTGAAGTACATTGTACTCGACGCTGCCGGCAACGTCTACGCTAAAGGCGTTGCCACTGCACAGGCAGATGGTGTCTGGGTCGCCAAGCTGAGCAGCGAGGACACGGGCAAGCTCATGCCTGGAGGCTACAGGATAATGGTTATCGCGCTGAGCAAGGACGTTGCAATACCGTCGATACAGGAGAAGCCGTTCACGGTGATCCCGCAGATAGCGTACTTCCAGACGCTCCTGGCAGATACAAAGAGCTCGCTCGAGGCCAAGATTGGCTCTGTGCAGGCAGGCGTAACTGACCTCAACAACAAGGTCAGCTCGCTGACGGCGAGGGTCGGATCCCTTGAGTCCACGGTGAACACTGCCCTAGCGCTCAGCGTTATAGGCCTGGTAATAGCGATAGTCGCCCTTGCGTTGGCGCTCAGAAAGCCCAAGACCGAAGCCCCAAAGGAGGGCACTCAAGTAAAGCCCTAATATTAACAGCCTGAAAAAGGTAAAAATATAGGTTTTTCTGAACCCCTCTCTGATTTTTTATAAAACACTTCTCTGCCTCGCCTCGCCCTTATTCATGATAAAGTTTTTTAGGACTTGAGGGTGATATCTTCAAAACGTAGAAGTGAACACGATGATACCGCTAGGGTTCGTGAAATTCGTTGTTAAGAGGTTCATAGTACTCTACCTTACAGTGGTAATAGCTATCTACGCCACCATTCTCGTGGCGAACATGGGGGGCAAGGTCGACGAGATAGTGATTGGAGACATCAGGATGTCCATCGCGCAGATGGTAAACCAGAACCCGCAGTATAAAGGTCTAAGCGGGGAGGAGAGAGCGAAGCT